>NZ_JAAGPI010000026.1 GCF_017104715.1 Burkholderia sp. Ac-20365 | reverse complement strand
CCCTTGCCGCCGCCGAAGATCGCGCCGAGGGCGGCGCCCGTGCCCGCACCGACGCCGGTGCCGACGGCCGTGTCCGTGCCTTGCTGGGTCGCGCAGCCGCCGAGCAGCGCACCGACGACAGCCAATGCCGACAGACGGGTCATGATTTTTGCATTCATTCCTGGATCCTCTCTTCAAATAAACGGTCGACAGATGCATGGGCTCGCGTAGCGCGCCGACAGCCGGAAAGGGTCTTCCGGCAGGCCCCGGCGTCAGCCACTACAATGACGACTAGGCAGGCGGCGATTCGGCCCTATTGCAAAACTTGCGCGGCAAGCGTGCCTATGAGATGGGTTTTAGGCAATGCCGCCTAACAATTTCTTTCAATATTTCAGACGCGTGGCGCTGACTTCGATCGCGCACCGCGCCGAGCGTTCCCACGGAGACTCAATGAGCATCGATCGGGCTATGGTAGACGCGGCCCTCGCGGCCCTCACCGACCCTAACACCCAAAAGCCCTTCGCGGCAGCGAAGAACTTCAGGAACGTCAGCGTCGATGGTGCCACGGTCGGCGTCGACGCGGTACTCGGCTATCCGGCCAGGCGTCAGTTCGACGCGATCCGCGCGCTGGTCGAGCAGGCGTTGCGGGAGGTCCCCGGTGTCGGCGAAGTCCGCGTGCAGGTGTCGCAGGACATCGCCGCGCACACCGTTCAACGCGGCGTCAAACTGTTGCCGAACGTGAAGAATATCGTCGCTGTGGCGTCGGGCAAGGGCGGCGTCGGCAAGAGCACGACGGCGGTGAACCTGGCGCTGGCACTCGCGAGCGAGGGCGCTTCCGTCGGCATTCTGGACGCCGACATCTACGGCCCGTCGTTGCCGATGATGCTCGGCATCGAAGGCCGTCCCGAGTCGCCCGACGGCCAGTCGATGCACCCCATGACAGGCCACGGCGTGCAGGCGAACTCGATCGGTTTTCTGATCGAGCAGGACAACCCGATGGTGTGGCGCGGCCCGATGGCCACGTCGGCGCTCGAACAGCTGCTGCGGCAGACGAACTGGAAAGATCTCGACTATCTGATCGTCGACATGCCGCCGGGAACGGGCGACATCCAGCTGACGCTGTCGCAGCGCGTGCCTGTGACGGGCGCCGTGATCGTGACGACGCCGCAGGACATCGCGCTGCTCGACGCGAAGAAGGGCCTGAAAATGTTCGAAAAAGTGGGCATTCCGATTCTCGGCATCGTCGAGAACATGGGCCTGCATATCTGCTCGAACTGCGGCCACGAAGAGCATATCTTCGGCACGGGCGGGGCAGAGCGGATGTCGAAGGAGTATGGCGTCGAGGTGCTCGGCAGCCTGCCGCTGGATATCGCGATCCGGGAGCAGGCCGATTCCGGCACGCCGACGGTCGTCGCGGATCCGGACGGCCGGATCGCCGAGATCTATCGTTCGATTGCGCGCAAGGTGGCGATCCACATCGCCGAGCGCTCGCGCGACATGAGCTCGAAATTTCCGACCATCGTCGTCCAGAACACATAAGGGCTGCGCGGAACCGAACAACGCTTCAGGAGCGGGGAGAAAGGGGGCCGAATGCGGCCCCGCTCGCGGTATCATGTCGGCTTCATCAGGTCCGGCAACGCGGTCGCGGGGACGGCCGGCTCGACAAGAGGATCGCATGAGAAAACGAATCGGCGGCGAGGCGATCAAGACCATCGTCGTCCTGGCTGCGGCCAGCGCCCTGCTGTCGGGGTGCATGGGCTTTCTGAAGCCACAGGAGAAGCGCGCTGACGCGCAACTGCTGCCGACACTGGGCAACCAGGCGCGCGGCATGGTGACGTTCATCGAGCGTTCGGATGGCGTGCAGGTCACGTACAACCTGACGGGCTTGCCGCCCAACAGCGATCACGCACTGCAGGTTCACGAGCGCGGCGACTGCAATTCCGCTGACGGCTCGGGTGCGGGCGCCGTGTTCGCGCCTGCTGCGGAGCGCCTGAAGTCGGGCACGCGCGTCGAAGGCGATCTCGGCAATATTCACGCGGATGCGGCGGGCGTGGCGGCGGGTTTCATCGTCGCGCCGGATGTGTCGCTCGACGGCGTGCGCTCCGTGTTGCAGCGCGCCGTGCTGCTGCATCGCGAAGCCTCCGATCCCTACGCCTATCCGCAACATGGCGCCGGTCCCGCGCTCGCTTGCGGACTGATCCGCCAGTAAGCCGGCTTTCCTGCTGTCCGCAGTCCTGCTTCTTTCCCGTTTGCCAATCGTTTGCGCCGTGCGCCAACAGCCCGTTTCCGCTTCACTCCCGCATTCATCTGTTTTGCATTACCGCGAGCCGTGAAGGCCGGTATGCGCCGTGTCATTTGCGTATCTGCACAGGCGATTCATCCCGCATCGGGCACGCGGGCCCGGTTCGCGTAAAATAAGCGCCTTTCGTCCGGCGGCATGCGTCGCACAAGCCGCGCGCAAGCGTCAGCCGGCCCGATTTCACCCCCGTCAGCAGCGTTCACCTATGAGCATCAAATCCGACAAGTGGATCCGGCGTATGGCCGCAGAGCACAAGATGATCGAGCCGTTCGCGCCAGGCCAGGTGCGCGCGACGGAAGACGGTCGCAAGATCGTCAGCTACGGCACGTCGAGCTACGGTTACGACATCCGCTGCGCCGACGAATTCAAGATCTTCACGAACATCAATTCGACGATCGTCGATCCGAAGAACTTTGACGAGAAATCGTTTGTCGATTTCAAGGGCGACGTCTGCATCATCCCGCCGAACTCGTTCGCGCTCGCGCGCACGGTCGAATACTTCCGCATTCCGCGCAGCGTGCTGACGGTGTGTCTGGGCAAATCGACGTATGCGCGCTGCGGCATCATCGTCAACGTGACGCCGTTCGAGCCGGAATGGGAAGGGCACGTTACGCTCGAATTCTCAAATACGACACCTTTGCCTGCGAAAATCTACGCGAACGAAGGCGTTGCGCAGGTGCTGTTCTTTGAAAGCGACGAGATTTGCGACGTGTCGTACGCGGATCGCGGCGGCAAATATCAAGGACAGCATGGCGTGACGTTGCCGAAGACGTAACGTTAAGCGCGCATTGAATCACCAGGTATCCGGGTGACCGCTGCGCAACATTGAGCAGCGGTCGTTCTTTTTGGAGAATCGCCCCATGAAGTTTCGTTTCCCCGTCGTCATCATTGACGAAGATTTCCGCTCCGAGAACATTTCAGGTTCCGGCATCCGGGCGCTTGCCGAGGCCATCGAGAAAGAAGGCGCGGAAGTGCTGGGTCTCACGAGCTATGGCGATCTGACCTCGTTCGCGCAGCAGTCGAGCCGCGCGTCGTGCTTCATCCTGTCGATCGACGACGACGAACTGCTGCCCTACGTCGAGAACGGCGACGGCGAAACGCCCGACGTCGCGCCCGCGATCCTCGATCTGCGTGCGTTCGTCGAAGCCGTGCGCAAGCGCAACGCGGACATCCCGATTTTCCTGTACGGCGAAACACGCACCTCGCGCCACCTGCCCAACGACATCCTGCGCGAACTGCACGGCTTCATCCACATGTTCGAGGACACGCCGGAGTTCGTCGCGCGCCACATCATCCGCGAGGCGAAGGTGTACCTGGATTCGCTCGCGCCGCCGTTCTTCAAGGAACTGGTGCAGTACGCGGACGAAGGCTCGTACTCGTGGCACTGCCCGGGCCACTCGGGCGGCGTCGCGTTCCTGAAGAACCCGCTTGGTCAGATGTTCCACCAGTTCTTCGGCGAGAACATGCTGCGCGCGGACGTCTGCAACGCCGTCGACGAACTCGGCCAGCTGCTCGATCACACCGGCCCCGTTGCCGCTTCCGAGCGCAACGCGGCGCGCATCTTCAGCGCGGATCACCTGTTCTTCGTGACCAACGGCACGTCGACGTCGAACAAGATCGTCTGGCACGCGACGGTTGCACCGGGCGACATCGTGCTGGTGGACCGCAACTGCCACAAGTCGATCCTGCACGCGATCACGATGACGCACGCGATCCCCGTGTTCCTCACGCCGACGCGCAATCACTTCGGCATCATCGGCCCGATTCCGCGTGATGAATTCAAGCCGGAAAACATCCGCAAGAAGATCGAAGCGAATCCGTTCGCGCGTGAAGCGCTGGCAAAGAACCCGAAGGTCAAGCCGCGCATTCTGACCATCACGCAGAGCACGTACGACGGCGTGATCTACAACGTCGAAATGATCAAGGATCTGCTCGGCGATCTGCTCGACACGCTGCACTTCGACGAAGCGTGGCTGCCGCACGCCGAGTTCCACGACTTCTATCAGGACATGCACGCGATCGGCGCGGGCCGTCCGCGCACGGGCGCGCTGGTGTTCGCGACGCACTCGACGCACAAGCTGCTCGCGGGCATCTCGCAGGCATCGCAGATTCTCGTGCAGGACAGCGAGAACAGCACGTTCGACCGCCATCGTTTCAACGAGGCGTATCTGATGCACACGTCGACGTCGCCGCAATACGCGATCATCGCATCGTGCGACGTGGCCGCGGCGATGATGGAGCCGCCGGGCGGCACGGCGCTCGTCGAGGAATCGATTGCCGAAGCGCTGGATTTCCGCCGCGCGATGCGCAAGGTCGACGCCGAATACGGCGACGACTGGTTCTTCAAGGTCTGGGGCCCGGAAGAACTGGCGGAAGAGGGCATCGGCTCGCGCGACGACTGGATGCTGCGTCCGAACGACCGCTGGCACGGCTTCGGCCCGCTCGCGGACGGCTTCAACATGCTCGACCCGATCAAGGCGACGATCATCACGCCGGGGCTCGACGTGGACGGCGAATTCGGCGAGACGGGCATTCCCGCTGCCATCGTCACGAAGTATCTGGCGGAGCACGGCATCATCGTCGAGAAGACGGGGCTGTACTCGTTCTTCATCATGTTCACGATCGGCATCACGAAGGGCCGCTGGAACTCGATGGTCACCGAACTCCAGCAGTTCAAGGACGACTACGACAACAACCAGCCGCTGTGGCGCGTGCTGCCCGAGTTCGTCGCGCAGCATCCGGCGTACGAACGCATCGGCCTGCGCGATCTGTGCGAACAGATCCACAGCGTCTACCGTGCAAACGACATCGCGCGCCTGACGACGGAGATGTACCTGTCGAGCATGGAACCGGCGATGAAGCCGTCCGACGCGTTCGCGAAGCTCGCGCATCGCGAGATCGACCGCGTGCCTATCGACGAACTGGAAGGCCGCGTCACGTCGATCCTGCTGACGCCGTATCCGCCGGGCATTCCGCTGCTGATTCCGGGCGAGCGCTTTAACCGCACCATCGTCAACTATCTGCGTTTCGCGCGTGAGTTCAACGAACGCTTCCCGGGCTTCCATACGGATATCCACGGGCTGGTCGGCGAAACCATCAACGGACGCATCGAGTATTTCGTCGATTGCGTGCGCGATTCCTGATCATGAAGACGGTATTGCGCTTGCCGTCGTGGCGTCGTGCCCGCGCTGTCGCGGGCGCGGCGTTGCTCGCCGTGTGGCTGGCCGCGCCTGGCGCGGCACACGCCGAAGTCGCGGCGGCCGATCCCATCGACGCATCGATGCGCACGTGTCTCGCGCGCGCGGACATGTCGTCGACGGTCGGGCAGGTGCAGTGCATGGACGCCGCGCGGCTCGCGTGGCAGACGTCGATGGATCAGTCGTTGCAGCAGTTGTTGTCGAAAGCCCCCGACGCGCAGCGCAAGAAGTGGGAAGAGAGCCAGAAACGCTGGAAGGTCTGGCGGGAGGCCGACGGCAAGCTGCTCGGCGCCATACTGGCAACGACGCGTGGCACGTCGTATCAGCTCGCGGGCGCGGACATGCTATTGCAGCCGGTGCGCGATCGCGCGCTCGCGCTGCGTACGGCAGCAGCCGAATCGGGCAAGCAGGATCCGAAGAAACGCCCGCGTGCCTGCTCGTTCGACGCGCAATGCGAACACGCGACGTTCGACCTCAATCGCTATTACCGGCGTCTGCATGCGAAGCTGCCTTCGCACGCGCGTCCGCTGCTCTCGCGCGCGCAACGCGCGTGGACGGCTTACCGCGATGCGACCGTACCGCTGATGGACGCGCGCTCGCAGATCGATATCATCGGCGCGCGTGTCGCGCAACTCAAACGCATGGGCGATACGGCCGGCAACGATTAAGCGCGCCGCTTGCCGATAGCGGTGCCTTCACGCGCTTCGCTACGTACTGGTTACTCCGGATAACTTATCTTTTTACGCGTATGCGCAATGCATGCGTGTTTGCTTGCGCGCGTTGACAACGCGCAAGCCGTCGCCGCCCGATCCCACATAGTCCTCAAGTTGCATCGGTGATTGCCGTTACAAGGTATTACCAGAGCGCGCGCGTGACGTGCGATTGCTGCATGCCCGTCCCGCAGGCACTGGGAATCCAAGTCATACTTTGAGCGGGATCAGTACTTTGAAACCAACTACAACCATCACACTGCTCGTCGCCGCGGTCGTTAGCGCGGCACTGAGCGGATGCGCGACGGAAGCGTCGCGCGCGCTGCCGACGCCGGAAGTCAGCAGCGCACAAGTCCCGTATGCGGGCAAGCCGGTCGCCGTTTCCGTCGGCAAGTTCGACAACCGGTCGAGCTACATGCGCGGCATCTTCTCCAACGGCATCGACGTCGTCGGCAGCCAGGCGAAGACCATTCTCGTCACGACCTTGCAGCAAAGCCGGCGCTTCTCGGTGCTCGAGCGCGACAACATGGCTGAGATCGCGCAGGAAGCGTCGCTAGCAAAGAAGACCCAGAAGCTCAAGGGCGCAAGCTATGTGATTACCGGCGACGTCACCGAGTTCGGCCGCAAGGAAGTCGGCGATCACCAGCTGTTCGGCATTCTTGGTTCGGGCAAGAGCCAGATTGCCTATGCGAAGGTCAGCCTGAATATCGTCGATACGACGACGTCAGAAGTGGTCGCATCGAGCCAGGGCGCGGGCGAATACAGCCTGTCGAATCGTGAAGTGATCGGCTTTGGCGGCACGGCGTCATACGACTCGACGCTCAACGGCAAGGTGCTCGATCTGGCCATCAAGGAAGCCGTCAATCACCTGGTGCAGCAGGTCGACGCGGGCGCGTTGCAGGCGTCGAAGTAATACCGATACGAGAGATTTCCGAGGAACCACAATGAAAAAAGAAAAATGGCTGACGGGCCTCGCCTTGCCCGTCGCGGCGGCGTGCGCGCTGCTCACGGGGTGCGCGAATACGACGAAGAGCGTGGCGCTCTATCAATGGGACGGCTACCAGCCGCAGGTCTACGAGTACTTCAAGGGCAAGAACAGCCCGCAGCAGCAGATCGATGCACTCGAAAAGGCCGGTCAGCAGATCGCCTCGAAGGGCGCCGCGGTGCCGCCGGGTTTCCATGCGCACCTGGGCATGCTGTACGCGAGCGTCGGCAACGATCAGCGGGCAAAACAGGAGCTGCTCGCCGAGAAGCAGTCGTTTCCTGAGTCGACCGTGTACATGGACTTCCTGTTGAGCAAATTCCAATAATGATGAAACGCTATCTCTCACTCAAGCTGATCGCTGCAATGTCCGTGCTGGTGGCGCTCACGGCGTGCGTATCGAAACCCGCGCGTCAGATGGACTACACCGCGTTTCGCAACAGCAAGCCGAGCACGATTCTCGTGCTGCCGCCCGTCAACGATACGACCGACATAGGCGCCGGCTACAGCATGTTGTCGCAGATGACGATGCCGCTCGCGGAAGGCGGCTACTACGTGGTGCCTGTCGTCGAGATGGAAGAGACGTTCAAACACAACGGGCTGACCAACGCGAACGATATCCAGAACGTCGCGCCCGACAAGCTGCGCAGCATCTTCGGCGCAGACGCCGCGGTGTACACGAAGATCTCGCAGTACGGTTCGAAGTACATGGTGATCGACAGCACGACGGTGGTGACGGCCAGCGCGAAGCTCGTCGACCTGCGCTCGGGCAATACGCTCTGGTCAGGTGCGGCGAGCGCGACGGGCAAGGAACTCGGCGGCAACGTCAATGTGAATGCTGGGCTGATCGGCGCGCTGGTGCAGGCGGCCGTCAAGCAGGTTGCGCATTCGCTCACCGACGAAGCACACGACGTGGCCGGTCTGACGAGCAGGAAGCTGCTGTCGAGCGGCGGCCCGAATGGCTGGTTGTACGGTCCGCGTTCGCCGAGGTACGGCACGGACTAAGCTTCAGGTGAACGGTGCGGTTCACGTCGTGCAGACGCACCCGTGAACCGCGCACGATGTGCTCATGTATCAGGTGAGCACGTGTCCTTCTCTCACGCCCATCTTTTGCAGCGAAGGCTGTCCAAGCAGATCGCGCGCCGCGTCTTCGATGAAAGCGGACAGGGCATCCAGCGCGAGGTCGTTGTCGTCGGTGCCGAACGGCTCTTCGATCTGCGATGCGATCGCATCGAGCGCCATGAACGTGTACGCGACGAACACCGAAAACAGCGGCGTGAACACACCGACGCTTTCGACCAACCCAAACGGCAGCGCCGCGCAGAAGAAATAGACGGTGCGGTGAATCATCACCGAATACGCGAAGGGCAGCGGCGTCGAGACGATGCGCTCGCAGCCGCCGAGCACATCCGACAATCCATTCAGATTCCGGTCGATGGCCTGCACGGTCCATGCGTCGAGCTTGCCGTCGCGCGCCTGACGCTGCACCCATTCGCCGAGCCAGAGCATGATCGTGGCGGGCCGGTAGCGCGAGTGCATCACGCGTTCGAAGAGTGCTGGATCGAGCCGGCTCGACAGATCCTGCGACGGATCGGTGCCGCGCAACTGATGCCGCAACGCGTGCCCGAACGCGGCCAGCGCCTGCACGAACGCGTGCGTTTCGTGGACGTCGATCTGGCTCGTCGACATCGTCAGCACCTGGCGCGTGAGCGAGCGCGTTTCATTCAGCAGCCGTCCCCATAGCTTGCGCGCTTCCCAGTAGCGGTCGTAGCTTGCGCTGTTGCGAAAGCCGAGAAAGATCGCCAGCGCGATGCCGATCAGCGAGAACGGCGTCGTGGTCATGTTGACGGTGATCTTCAGCAGATGCTCGTGCACGCCGAGCGCGACCAGCGAGATCAACAGAATGAGGCACAGGCGCGGCAGCAGTTCGGGCAGCACGGAACCGCGCCACGCGAGCAGCATGCGGAACCAGTGGAGTTGCGGACGGATGATCATGACGGAGAGCGGATAAAGCGGACGGTTGCCGAGATAGTAGCCGACGAGGCGTCGCGGCAGAAAGAGAGTGGGGCGGCTAATTGTCCCTGCATGGCAGCGCAGCGCCGTGAGGCCGGCGTTGCAGGCAATTCGTGCGAAAAGAAAAAGGCGAACTCTCGTCAGAGAGTTCGCCTTTCAGAAGTCCGACCGAAGCGGCTTAGCTAAGGGCAACGCGTGCTGCAGCGATGGCGGCGCGCACCTGATCCGGCGCCGTGCCGCCCGGATGATTGCGGCTTGCCACCGAGCCCTCGAGCGTCAGATAACCGAACACATCTTCGCCGAGCAGCGAAGCGACGTTCGGCAACTCAGCTTTCATTTCGTCGAGCGAGAGATCGGCCAGATCGCAGCCGCGCTGTTCGCAGAAGCGCACCGCGTGTGCGACCGCTTCGTGCGCGTCGCGGAACGGCAGGCCGCGCTTGACGAGGTAATCGGCGAGATCGGTTGCCGTCGAGAAGCCTTGGAGCGCAGCCGCGCGCATGTTCTCGGCCTTCACCGTGATGCCCGCGACCATTTCGGCAAAGATGCGCAGCGTATCGGCGACGGTATCGACGGTATCGAACAGCGGTTCCTTGTCTTCCTGGTTGTCCTTGTTGTACGCGAGCGGCTGGCCTTTCATCAGCGTCAGCAGCGCCATCAGATGGCCGTTCACGCGGCCCGTCTTGCCGCGCGCGAGTTCGGGCACGTCCGGGTTCTTCTTCTGCGGCATGATCGACGAGCCGGTGCAGAAGCGGTCGGCGATATCGATGAAGCCGACGCGCGGGCTCATCCACAGTACGAGTTCTTCGGAGAAGCGCGACACGTGCGTCATCACCAGTGCCGAAGCTGCTGTGAATTCGATCGCGAAGTCGCGGTCGGACACGGCGTCGAGCGAATTCGCGCAGATGCCGTCGAAGCCGAGCGTCTTCGCCACCGCGTGGCGATCGATCGGATAGCTGGTGCCCGCGAGCGCCGCTGCGCCGAGCGGCAGGCGGTTCACACGCTTGCGGGTGTCGAGCATGCGCTCGGCGTCGCGCGAGAACATTTCGACGTAGGCGAGCAGATGATGGCCGAACGTGACGGGCTGCGCGACCTGCAGGTGCGTGAAGCCCGGCATGATCGTGCCGGCGTTCTTGTCAGCCAGATCGAGCAGCGCCACGCGCAGATCTTTCAGCAGACCGCCGATGCGGTCGATCTCGCCGCGCAGCCACAGGCGGATGTCGGTCGCGACCTGGTCGTTGCGCGAGCGGCCCGTGTGCAGGCGCTTGCCGGCGTCGCCGATCAGCGCGGTCAGGCGCGCTTCGATGTTCAGGTGCACGTCTTCGAGGTCGAGTTGCCATTCGAACTCGCCGCGTTCGATTTCACCCTTGATCTGCGCCATGCCGCGTTCAATGGCCGCGAGGTCGTCGGCGCTGATGATCTTTTGCGCGGCCAGCATCGACGCGTGCGCGAGCGAGCCTTCGATATCGACGAACGCGAGGCGCTTGTCGAAGAAGACCGACGACGTGTAGCGCTTGACGAGTTCCGACATCGGCTCGGAGAAGCGAGCCGACCAGGCTTCGCCTTTTTTATGCAGTTGGGACGTCATGGTGATGGGCAGTGTGCGAGTGAAGACGCGGACGGCGCGGCATGGATGGCAAATGCGAGCCCGATGCTGCGACGTCTCGAAGGAGACAACGATTTTAACATCCGCCGCGCGGCCGGCTTTTTGCGCGATGCAGCGGGATCATTCGCGCACCAGCACGACGAGTTTCAGGTCTTCGCGGTGCGCGGGCTTGAAGGTGATCTGGTTGAAGACGACGTGGCCGTCGCGCGGATGATTGAAGCGGCGCTGGCCGCCTTCGCGCTCGTTGACGTCCTGCGACGCCCAGAAGCGGGCGAACGCGTCGCTGGCGGCGGAGAGGGCGTCGATCAGCGAGCGCGTGGGCGCATCGTTCTGATGGCGGATCGAATCGGCGCGATATTCGGCGGCGAGGCGCCGCGCGCGGATTTCCCAGTCGACGATCAGATTGCGCGCCTCCGGCGACAGGAACGTGTAGCGCAGCAGATTGCGGTCGTGATCGCCGTCCAGCCAGCCGACGAACAGGTCTGCCGCTGGTTCGTTCCACGCGAGCGCGGTGAACTGGCGATCGAGCACGTAGGCGGGCGCGTTCACGAGCTGCACGGTTTTGAGCAGCAGCGCGGGGGTATCGGTGGCGTCGAGGTCGGGTTCGGCGGGGTCGCGCTGCGCGGCGAGTTCGAACAGATAGGCGCGTTCGGCGCGTGAGAGCTGCAACGCGACGGCGATACGTGCCAAAGCATCCGCCGACGCGGACACGGGGCGGCCCTGTTCGATCCACGTGTACCAGGTGGGGCTGACGCCGCACAGCTGCGCGACTTCTTCGCGGCGCAGGCCGGGCGTGCGGCGGCGCGGACCGGGCGGCAGACCGACGGCCTGTGGCGACAGGCGTTCGCGATGAGCGCGGATGAAGTCGCCGAGCGCGCGGGCAGGCGATGCTTCGAGCGGCGGCGGGGCGGAATCGGCGGGCATGGGTGTAGGTGACACTGCGTGTGGCTGGTTGTTTCAATACCAGAATAATTGGTTGGTTTGTACTGGTACAGAGTGGGGTATTTTAGCGGCTTGCGCTGGGGTTCTGTATTAGGTTTTGCTTTTTGCTTTCTTGGTCGCTGGCATCCGCGGTTTGGTATCGGTGCTTCACGCGTTGCCCCTGTGCGGGGCGGCACCTACTTTTCTTTGCCGCGGCAAAGAAAAGTAGGCAAAAGAAAGCCGCTGAACACCGCCCGTTCTTGTAGTTGCCCACGGGCCCCCAACTGCCCCATCCTGTTCGCGGCATCGCTCTTCTCGATGCCCGCTGCCAGCGCTTCGAACTGGCTCATCACCCGCTTCATGCTCCCGCGTCGCGGCCCGCGCGATCAGATTGTCCACGTTCTATAGCGGCAAACTGTGTGTAGGCTGTCGCGGCGTACACGCATCACTCCGGACTGAAAAACACGATCGGTGTCGTAAGAGCGCCGACGCGTGCGCTACTACGACCTGCACACAGTTTGCCACCTGGGCGGCGGTGACCAGTCGCTGCCGCTGGCTGCGTTACGGGTGATTGAAGCGGGTGAGGCGCCCATTCAAGGCGCTGGCAACGGGCATTGAATGGCAGAACGCCGTGTGAAGTGGAGGAACTGTTGGGGGCCCTCAGGCGGAGGTCAAGAACGGGCGGTGTTAGCCCGCTTTCTTTGCTTACTTTCTTTGCGGCGGCAAAGAAAGTAAGTGCCGCCCCGCACAGGGGCAACGCCTGAAGTACGAAGGCATATCGCGGATGCCAGCGAACAGCGAACAGCGAAACCAAACCAAACCAAACCAAAGAAAAACGGCGGCCTCAAACAAGAGAACCGCCGTCCGCAGGACAAGAAAAACCCCGATATCAGCCAGTATTCCTCAACCCAGCCGCAATCCCATTGATAGTCAAATGAATCCCGCGCCGCACGCGGACGTTGTCGTCCCCAGCGCGATGGCGCTTGAGCAATTCAACTTGAAGGTGATTCAAAGGATCGAGATAAGGAAAGCGGTTCTTGATCGACCGCGCGAGCAAAGGATTATCGGCAAGACGCTCTTTCCGGCCGGTAACCTCGGTGAGCACGTTAGAAGTCCGCTCCCACTCGGCAACAATGCGTTCAAACACATGCTTGCGCAGCTTCTTATCAGAAACAAGCGCGGCATAACGCGAAGCCACAGCAAGATCAGTCTTGGCAAGCACCATGTCCATATTGGACAGAAGATTCGAGAAGAACGGCCACGCCTTATGCATCTTGCGCAGCAAATTCAACCGACGCTCACGCTCGGCCAGCGACCCAGCATCCTCAAGCCAGCCAGCGACCGCGCTGCCAAACCCATACCACCCCGTCAGCAGCAAGCGGCATTGCCCCCATGAAAAACCCCATGGAATCGCGCGCAAATCTTCGATCTTGCGTTGCTTCGGATCCTGCAGCTTGCGCGAAGCCGGACGGCTGCCGATGTTCAACTCGGCAATTTCCGCAATCGGCGTCGAGGAGAAGAAGTAGTCTGTGAAGCCCGGCGTCTCGTAGACGAGTGCACGGTACGACGCCATCGCCGCATCCGACAGCGTCTGCATCACCTCTTCGAACTCGGGCAACTGCGACGGCGCATTGCCGTGCGGCAGCAACGACGCTTCGAGCGTCGCGGCCACGACCGTCTCCAGATTACGCAGGCCGATCTCCGGATTGCCGAACTTGCTTGCGATCACCTCGCCCTGTTCCGTCAGACGGATCTGGCCATCGACGGTACCCGGCGGCTGCGAAAGAATAGCCTGATAGGTCGGGCCGCCGCCGCGTCCCACCGTGCCGCCCCGGCCGTGGAACAGGCGCATCGTGATGCCGCGCTCGTTGAAGAGCGACACCAGTGCCAGTTCCGCGCGGTACAGCTCCCAGTTCGACGTCAGGAAACCGCCGTCCTTGTTGCTGTCCGAATAGCCGAGCATCACTTCCTGCTCGTTGCCCTGGTTCTCGATGATCGCATCGATCCCCGGCAGCGCCATCAGGTCGCGCATGATGTGCGGCGCGTTGCGCAAGTCGGGAATCGTTTCGAACAGCGGAATCACCATCAGGCCGGCGCGCGCCGGATCGACGGGACTGCCCAGCGAGCCTTGCAGCAGGCCCGTTTCCTTTTGCAGCAGCATCACTTCGACCAGATCGCTCACCGTCTCCGTGTGCGAAATGATGTAGTTGCGCACCGCGCGCGCGCCGAACTTCTCGCGCGTCACGCGTGCCTGCTCGAGTACGCCAAGCTCGCTCTTCACGAGATCCGAGTACTCGACATACGGCGAGCGCAACAGGCGCGGCTGCGCGAGTTCCGCGAGCAGCACGCGCAGCTTGTCGGCTTCGGAGAGCGCCGCGTAATCGTTTTCGACGCCCGCGCGGCGCAGCAGCTCCGCAATCACCGCTTCGTGAATATCCGAACTCTGGCGCAGGTCGATGCTCGCGAGGTGGAAACCGAATACTTCGGCCGCGCGCGTGAGCGGCGACAGACGCGGCGTCGCCAGCGACGCACCATGATGCTCGGCCAGCGAATCAATCAGCACATGCAGGTCACGCACGAACTCGGACGAATCGTCGTAGGGCGTGGCGCGAATTTTCGGCGCGCCGGGGCCGGCGCTACGCAGCGGCACCACGCCTTCGCCGAGCCGCACGCGCGCGCTCGCGCCAAGCCGCGTGTAGATGCCGATCAGCGCGCGCCGGTACGGCTCGTCCGTGCGGTGCGGCGAGTGATCGGGCGACGCTTCGGCGAGCGCCTTCAGTTCATCGCTTGCGCCCGCCAGCAGGTTCGACACCGATAGCTCGGCGCCCAGCTTGTGCACCTGCTCCAGATAGTGTTCGAAGATCACCGCGGCCTGGCGCGTGATCGCGTTTTCGAGCGTCGCGCCCGTCACGTTCGGATTGCCGTCGCGATCGCCGCCGATCCAGCTGCCCATCTGGAAGAAGGGCGGCAGGCGTGCATCGAGACCATGCTCGACGAGCGCTTCCTCGATATCGGCGTAAAGCTGCGGAATCTCTTCGAGGAAGGTCGCGCGGTAATACGACAGCGCGTTCTCGATTTCATCGGCGACGGTCAGGCGCGAGTCGCGCAGCATGCGCGTCTGCCACAGCGACGTCACGCGCGCGCGCAACAGCGACTCGTTCTGCAGACGCTCGCGCGCCGTCAGCGGCTGGTCGCGTTCGGCCAGCAGTCGCGCGATGTCGTGCTGCGCGTCGAGAATGCTCTTGCGTTGCACTTCCGTCGGGTGCGCCGTCAGCACGGGGACGATCAGCGCGTCGTTGAAGAACTGCTGCAGCACGGGCGTCGCGGCGGCGTTCGCTTCGACGAGGCGGTCGAGCGCGTGCGCGATCGTGCCCGGTTGCGAGGTCGAACCAGCCAGATCGTGAATGCGGTGGCGGCGGTTGCGATGGCGGTCTTCAGCAATGTTGGCGAGGTGCGAGAAGTAGCTGAACGCGCGCACCACGCTCACCGTCTGTTCGGGCGACAGCGCGCGCAGCTTCTTGTCGAGCGCCTGCGCGGCGACACTGTCGTCCTCGCGACGAAAACGCACAGCCGTCTGACGAATCGCCTCGACGACGTCGAACACGGCATCGCCTTCCTGCTCGCGCACCACGTCGCCGAGCAGCCGGCCCAGATAGCGGATGTCTTCGAACAGCGGCTGGTCCTTGTCTTCACGGGTGCGGGCGTTGTCCTTCACCTGCGGCGCCACGCCATTCTTCGGTTCTTTCGACGCGCGCGCGGTCTCCTGCTTGCCGGCGCTTTTCATTCGTTTCGCGGCGCCGTTGGCGGGCGCCTTGGTCTTCGAGGATTTGCCGGTTTTGCCGGAGTCGAGGGCTTGCGTTGCTTTCAGGGCCTTGGCGGCCTTGACGACGGAAGCGGCGGGAGCGGCCGATGCTGTCTTGGCAGCATCGGGCGAGGCAGTAGTGCGGCGGGCAGGGCGCGCCGATCCGGAAGACGTCACGATGTTTCCTCAGAGAAGCCAGGGTCTAAAGAATGGTGAACTGCAACTGCGGGTACTGCGGAGAACCATGCGGCACGCGCGTCGAGGAAGGGCCGCTTGCGCGTGCTGCGCCGCATTAAATCATCGCGCATGCGGCGCATCGACGCGCGCACGACCGTGCGGGGGCTTCTGGCGGCCCTGCGGGACACGGTCGATACGGCATATGAACGAACCTGTGCGTGAAAACACGGACAGATCTGTCTCCATCGAAGAACAGCTTTGGCATGGCCGTATGGCCAGCGAGAGGTTGCCAAAGCGCGTGCTAACATTGTTTGTTATCACATCCCGTCGTTCAATGACTCAAACAATGAATTCCGAGACGCTTGCGCCCACGCCGCCCACTACGCTTGTCATCGCGTCGCGGGAAAGCCGGCTCGCGATGTGGCAGGCCGAGCACGTGCGGTGTGCGCTGCACAAATTATATCCATCTTGTGACGTAAAAATCCTCGGAATGACGACACGGGGCGATCAGATTCTCGATCGCACGCTGTCGAAGGTCGGCGGCAAGGGGCTGTTCGTGAAGGAACTGGAGAACGCGCTCGCCGACGGCCGCGCCGATCTCGCCGTTCATTCGTTGAAAGACGTGCCGATGGAACTGCCCGATGGCTTCGCGCTCTCCACCATCATGGAGCGCGAAGACCCGCGCGACGCGTTCGTGTCCAGCCAGTACGACTCGCTCGCCGCGTTGCCGCCGGGCAGCGTGGTCGGCACCTCGAGCCTGCGCCGCGAAGCGATGCTGCGCGCGCGTTATCCCGAACTCGTCGTGAAGCCGCTGCGCGGCAATCTCGACACGCGCCTGGGCAAGCTCGACCGCGGCGACTACGCGGCCATCATTCTGGCGGCGGCCGGCCTGAAGCGTCTGGGTCTTGGCGATCGCATCCGTTCGCTGCTCGATCCCGCCGACAGCCTGCCCGCAGCCGGGCAGGGCGCGCTGGGCATCGAGATCCGCGCGGACCGCGCCGACCTTGCCGCCTGGCTTGCACCGTTGCATCACGAGCACACGGCGGCGGCTGTCGAAGCCGAGCGCATGGTGTCGCGCTCGCTCGGCGGCAGTTGCGAGGTGCCGCTCGCGGCTTACGCAACATGGCACGACGGCGCGCTGCATCTGCGTGGCGTGGTCGCGACGCCCGACGGCCAGCGTGTGCTGAGCGCACAGGCGTCGTCGCCCGCACCGACCGTGGGCGCCGCGCTCGATCTGGGCCGCGAAGTGGCGAGCCAGCTCGAAGCGCAAGGCGCGCTCGACATCGTGCGCGCGCTCTCCACGGCGAGCGGCCCGGCCGCTTCCGCGTGATGGCGGCCGGCTCGAACCCGACACCCGAGGCCTTCCCGTCCACGGACGGCGCACGCGCGTCGCACGCGGCGGCCCCGCGTCTGACGGTCGTGCTGACCCGCCCGGCGGGACAGTCCGACGCGCTCGCGCAGATGCTGCACGGCGAAGGTGTCGCGACCATTGAATTCCCGCTGATCGACATCGCCAAAGCGGACGATGAAGCTCCGCTGCGTGCGGCGCTCGCGTCGCTGGACCGGTACGCGCTGGTCGTATTCGTGTCGCCGAACGCCGTCGATTACGCGTTCGCGAGCCATGACGCGATCTGGCCGCATGCGCTGCCTGTCGGCGTGGTCGGTCCGGGCAGCGTCGCGGCACTCGCGAAGCATGGCGTCGAAGCGCCTGCCCACCGGGTGATCAGTCCGGTTGCATCGGCTACATCGGCTGACAACAACGATAGCGACGGCGCGCGCTTCGATTCCGAAGCGCTGTATGCGGCGCTCGAAACGTTGCTCGGCGACAACGCGTTCGAAGGCAAGCGCGTGCTGATCGTACGCGGCGACGGTGGCCGCGAGTGGCTCGCCGACCGCCTGCGCGAAGCGGGCGCCGAAGTCGAAACCGTCGCAGCCTACCGGCGGCTCGTGCCCGATCCGTCGATCGGCGCATGGTCGCGCATTCACGCGCTGCTGTCGGACGAATCGAAGACGCCGCACGCCTGGCTCGTGACCAGTTCCGAAGGCGTGCGCAATCTCGCCGAACTCGCGCAGGATCACCTCACCGCGACCGAGCAGGCGCAACTGAAGCACGCGAGCTTCGTCGCGCCCCACCCACGCATCGCGGAAACCGCGCGGGCATTGGGTTTTGATAGCATTACGGTGTCCGGTGCGGGCGATGAACGCATTGCCCGTACGCTGCTGTCGCTCGCGGCACCTCCTGAAGTTCAACCGGTCCAGTCCAACCCGGCACAAGAACGCATGTCTGATACCAACGCATCCACGACTCCCACGCCCAACCCCGCGCCGCGGCCTGCCAACACGCTGCCGCCGAATCAACCGTTTACGCCGTACGAAATGCAGCAGCCCAAACCCAAGGGCAACGGCCTGCTGTGGGTTGTCATCGCGCTGGTGTTGTTCGCGGCCGTCGCAGGCGGCATTGCGCTGAACCGCAGGATCATCAAGCTCGATCAGCAACTGTCGCACCGTCAACAGACCAACGACGCCCAGACCGCCGAGTTGCGCGTGAAGACCGAGCAGGCCGTCGCTACTGTGCGCCAGGCCGATGCGCAGATCGCGCAGCTCGAAGGCAAACTCGCCGACGCGCAGAGTTCGCAGCAGGCGCTGCAGCAGCAATACGCAGATCTCGCGCGCAACCGCGACGACTGGACCATGGCCGAAGTCGGCCAGATGCTGTCGGCGGCAAGCGAGCAGTTGCAGCTGACGGGCAACACGCAGCTGGCGCTCTTCGCGCTGCAAAGCGCGGATACGCGTCTTGCGGCATCGGACGGCGCGCAGGTGGTGGCGGTGCGCAAGGCGATCGCGCAGGACATCGACAAGCTGAAGTCCGCGCCGTCGACCGACCTCACGGGCCTCGCGATCAAGCTCGACAACGCTATCGACCAGATCGACCAGTTGCCGCTGTCGGGCGAGGCGCCCATCGCGCACGCGAGCCCGCATGCATCGACGCCGAAGGACATCGACCGTGTCGCTGCCGCGACGGGCGAGCCGAAGTGGAAAGCGTGGTGGAACCAGTTCATCGCCGGCATCGGCCAGCAATTGACGAGTCTCGTGCAGGTGCGCCGCATCGACAACGCCGACGCGATGCTCGTTGCGCCGGACCAGGGCTATTTCGTGCGTGAGAACCTGAAGATGCGCCTGTTGTCGGCGCGTCTGGCGTTGCTCTCGCGCAACCAGACGACGCTGAAGTCTGATCTGCAAGCCGCTGATAACGCGCTTGCACGCTATTTCGACGCGTCGTCGAAGCAGGTGCAGACGGTGCGCGATCTGGTGAAGCAGGTCGAGGACGGCTCGGGCGCCGTCGACGTGCCGAACCTGGATACGAGCCTGCAGGCCGTGCATCAATACCGGAACCGGGGTTAATCATGGCGCTGCGTGGACTTCTCTGGCTCGCATTCCTGTTTGCGATTGCCGTGGTGCTCGCGATCGTCGGGCGCTTTGACACCGGTCAGGTGTTGCTGGTCTATCCGCCGTATCGCATCGATATTTCGCTGAACCTGTTTATCGTCGGCCTCATCGTCGTGTTCATCGTGATGTATGCGCTGCTGCGCATCGTGCGCAATATCTGGCGCATGCCGCAGCGCGTTGCCGCTTACCGCGCGCGCCAGCGTGTCGCGAAGGCACATGCGGCGTTGCGTGATGCGATCGGCAATCTGTACGCAGGCCGTTTCTCGCGCGCCGAGAAGGCCGCGCGCGATTCGCTTGCCAATCCCGACAACAAGGGCGCGGCGGGGCTGATTGCTGCGAACGCTGCGCACCGGATGCACGAGTACGCGCGCCGCGACGAATATCTCTCGCAGATCGACTCGGCCGACTGGCAGGATGCACGTCTGATGGCGACAGCCGACATGCGTGCCGATGGCCGTGATGCTGACGGTGCGCTGCTTGCATTGACGGAAATGCAGTCGCAGGGTGGTCGTCGGATTCACGCACAGCAGATTGCGCTGCGCGCGCAGCAGCAGTTGAAGAACTGGGGCGAGGTGCTGAAGCTCGTGAAGACGCTGGAGAAGCGCGAGGCGATTCATCCTGCTGTTGCTGTGCGGTTGCGGCAGTTGGCGGCTGAGAATCTGCTGCGCGATCGCCGGCACAATGCGGATGCGTTGCTCGAGTTGTGGCATTCGCTGACGCCTGTTGAGCGGCATTCGCCGCGGCTGGCGGATCTGGCGGCTGAGTTGCTGGTTGCGCTGAATCGTCCGCAGGAGGCGCGTCGGATTGTTGAGGAAGCGCTTGCGCAGAATTGGGATGCGCGGTTGTTGAGGCGTTATCCCGATACCACGGGCGGTGATGCTTTGCCTTTGATCCAGAAGGCCGAGGCCTGGCGCAAGGAGCGTCCTGAGGACGCGGATCTGATGTTTGCGCTTGGACGGTTGTGTCTGCATCAGCAGTTGTGGGGCAAGGCGCAGTCGTTTTTGGAGCAGGCACTCAAGCTTGCTGACAACGAGACGTTGAAGATTCGTTCTCACCGGGCGTTGGCGCGGCTGCATGAGCAGCTCGGAGACGCGTCCAAGGCTAGTGCGCATTATCGGGAAAGTGCGCTTGCTATGAATGTGGTTTGAGGTTGCTGGTTGTCTCGCGATGCTTTGTTTGGTTTGCTTGTGTTTTCGCTGGCATCCGCGATTTGACTTACCCCTTCACGCGTCGCCCCTGTGCGGGGCGGCACCTACTTTTCTTTGCCGCGGCAAAGAAAAGTAGGCAAAAGAAAGCCGCTTAACACCGCCAATTCTTGTTCCCGCCTGAGGGCCCCCAGCAGTACCTCCGCTTCACACGGCAACCTCTCAATCACTGCCCGTTGCCAACGCTCTTATTGAGCGCCTCACCCGCTTCACACTCCCGCGTCGCCACATACGCGATCAAATCGCTCCCGTTCTATAGCGGCAAACTGTGTGTTGGCTGTCGCGCCGCACACGCATCACTCCGGACTGAAAAACACGATCGGTGTCGTAAGAGCGCTGAGGTGTGAAGCACTACGACCTACACACAGTTTGCCACTTGGGCGGCCGTAACCAGTCGCTGCCGCTGGCTGCGCTACGGGTGATTGAAGTGGGTGAGGCGCCGATTCAAGGCGCTGGCAACGGGCGCTGACTGAGAAGTTGCCGTGTGAAGGAGAGGACCCGTTGGGGGCCCTCAGGCGGAGGTCAAGCACGGGCGGTGTTAGCCCGCTTTCTTTGCTTACTTTCTTTGCGGCGGCAAAGAAAGTAAGTGCCGCCCCGCACAGGGGCGACGCATGAAGCACGAAGGCATAACGCGGATGCCAGCGCAAAGCTCAAACAAACCACCCCAACGTCAGAAGACAAGCCAAAGCAAATGCCGCCCCGCACAGGGGCAACACATGAAACAAGAAGTCACAACGCGGATGCCAGCACAACCCTGGGGAAGACCCAAAACCCCACCACCCGCGTCGCAGACAAAAAAACTCACCGATTAACTAACCTCGCCGGCACGCTAATCGCAAGCACCCCTCCAAGAACCAGAAACGCGGCAAGCATATACATCCCAGCCGCATTCCCGGCGGTAGCCTGCTTGAGCCAGCCAACGGCATAGGGACTCAAAAACCCAGCCAGATTCCCGATGGAGTTAATCAGCGCAATCCCGGCCGCCGCGCCGGTCCCAGCAAGAAACGACGTAGGCAGACTCCAGAACAGCGGCAGCGTGGTAAGAATCCCCATCGTGGCCAGCGTGAGCCCGATCATCGCGAGCGTTGTGTTGTTTGCCCAGCTAACTGAAAGCACGAGCCCAAGCGCACCCACAAAACCGGGAATCGCCACATGCCAGCGCCGCTCCCGCGTCCGGTCCGCGCTACGTGCCACAAACACCATCGCCACAACAGCAGCCGCAAACGGAATCGCAGAAAGCAGACCGATCATGAACGCGTCCGTGACACCCGTCGATTTGATGATCGTAGGCAGCCAGAAACTCACGCCATACAACCCCATCACGAACGAAAAATAGATCAGGCTCATCATCAGCACGCGCGGACTCAACATCACCTTGCCGATGGCATGATCTTCCTTCGTCGCGTCTTCAGCGGCGATGTTGCGTTCGAGCAGCTCGCGTTCTTCCTTCGTCAGCCATGTGGCCTTCGAAATACGGTCGTCCAGCACGATGAACACCAGAATGCCAACGACGATCGATGGTATCCCTTCGAGCAGGAACAGCCACTGCCAGCCGTGCCAGCCATTCGCGCCATCGAAGGCCTTCAGGATGTAGCCTGAAATCGGGCCGCCCACCACGCCCGATATCGCGATCGCCGTCATGAACCACGTCGTCATGCGCCCGCGCCGGTGCGCCGGGTACCAGTAGGTCAGGTACAGGATGATGCCCGGGAAGAAGCCCGCTTCCGCCAGGCCGAGCAGAAAGCGCATCACGTAGAACATTGTCGGCGTGGTGACGAACATCGTCAGCATCGAGACGATGCCCCACGTCACCATGATCCGCGCAATCCAGACCCGCGCGCCGACACGATGCAGGATCACATTGCTCGGCACTTCAAAGATGAAATAGCCGATGAAGAAAATCCCCGCGCCGAAACCGTAGACGGCATCGGAAAGTCCCAGGTCAGCGCTCATGCCAAGCTTCGCAAAGCCGACATTCACACGGTCCAGATACGCGACGACATAGCTGAGCATCAAGAGCGGCGTCAGCCGCCATGCGACTTTTCTGTAGGTCGCCTCTTCGAAGGTGGAAGGCGGCGCCCCTGCGCCGGGATGGTGGAGCGGATTCGCAGGACTGGACACGCTTGTCTCCTATTGACCGGCGTCGGTGCTTTTAGCGCCTGTTGCCAGTCGTAAGCACGGCTTGTTTTTGTGGAAATGTCGTACCGCCGTTCGCGATTCTAAACTTTCAACGCGCGCTGAAAAGCCACCCGAGATCGGGGAAAACACTGAGTTTTCAAGGATTAACGCGTGTTTTTTAGGGGCGGCGCGCAAATGCGCCGCCTGTTACGTCACACGCAGCGTCCACCGTCCACTTCGAGACACACACCCGTGATGAACTCGGCTTCGTCGGATGCGAGATAGAGCGCGGCGTTCGCGATGTCCTGTGGGGTCGAAAAACGCCCGAGTGGAATGCCGGCCAGAAACTTCTGACGGTTCTCCGGCGTGTCTTCGACACCCATGAACTCGGTCAGCAACCCGGTCTCGCCGATCACCGGGTTCACGCAGTTCACGCGGATGCGGTCCGGCCCGAGTTCGACGGCCAGCGCCTTGCTCGCGACGATCACCGCGCCCTTGCTGCCGTTGTACCAGACAAGCCCCGGTCGCGGCCGCACGCCCGCCGTCGACGCGATATTGACGAACACGCCGCCGCCTTGCTCGCGAAAGTACGGCACGAACTCATGCACGCTCCAGTAGATGCTCTTCACGTTGACGGCGTACACGCGGTCGAATTCGTCTTCCGTCACGTTGAGCACGGGCTTGTTGCGATGCGTCGTGCCCGCATTGTTGACGACGATCTGCACGCTGCCGAAGTCCTCGATCGCAGCGGCGCGCAATGCGCTCCAGTCGTCCGCGCGCGTCACGTCGCCCGCGACCGCGATCGCCTTGCCGCCCGCCAGCGCAATCTCGCTCGCGACGCGTTCCGCCGCCGCGCCGTTCAGATCGTTGACGACGACGTTCGCGCCTTCGCGCGCATACGTCTTCGCGATGCCTTCGCCGAAGCCCGAGCCGCCGCCCGTGACGATGGCCGTTTTGCCGGTCAACCGCATGATGTCTCCTGTTGTTGTGAACGCAAAAATGCCTTGAAGCGCCTGGATATCAGCCGTGCCTGATCGCGACCGTCTTCAACACCGTGAAGCCATACAGCGCTTCGAAGCCTTTTTCACGGCCGTGTCCCGAATGCCTGACGCCGCCGAATGGCAACTCGACACCACCGCCCGCGCCGTAGTTATTGATGAACACCTGGCCTGAGCGCACACGGCGGGCAATGCGCATCTGCCGTCCTCCATCGCGTGTCCAGACGCCCGCAACGAGTCCGTACAGCGTGCCGTTGGCGAGGGTGAGCGCTTCGTCTTCGTCGCTGAACGGCATGGCGGCGAGCACGGGGCCAAACACTTCTTCACGCGCCAGCCGATGCGCAGACGGCACGTCGCGCAGCAGGGTCGGCGCCTGATAGAAACCCGCTTCCGGTGCTTCCGCGATCACTTCCCCGTGCGCCGCCATCGGAATGCCGTCGTGCTGTGCATCGGAGAGGAAATCCCATACGCGGCGCTGCTGCTTCGCGTTGATCAGCGGCCCGCAGTCGAGGTCAGCATGGGCGGGGCCGACGCGCAGCGCATTGAACGCGGTGGCGAGGCGATCGAGCAGCGGCTCGTAGATGCTGCGCTCGATCAGCACGCGGCTGCCCGCCGAACAGGTTTGCCCGGCGTTCTGCACGATCGCGTTGACGAGCGTTGGCAGCGCCGCGTCGAGGTCGGCATCGGCGAAGACGATTTGCGGCGACTTGCCGCCCAGTTCGAGCGTGACGGGCACGTGGTTCTCGGCGGCCATCTGCGTGACGAGCTTGCCTGTTTCGGGCGAGCCGGTGAACGAGATGTGATCGATGCCGGGATGGCGCGCGAGCGCCGCGCCGGCTTCGTGTCCGAAGCCGGTGACGATGTTCAGCGCGCCTGCGGGAAAGCCCGCTTCGGCCGCCAGTTCGGCCACGCGGAGCACGGACAGGCACGCGTCTTCGGCGGGCTTCACGACGCACGCATTGCCCGTGGCGAGCGCCGCGCCGACGCTGCGCCCGAAGATCTGCATCGGATAGTTCCACGGCACGATGTGGCCTGTTACACCATGCGGCTCGCGGATCGTGAAGACGGTGTAGCCGTTCTGGTAGGGCAGGGTTTCGCCGTGCAGCTTGTCGGCGGCGCCTGCGTAGAACTCGAAGTAGCGGGCTAGCGCCGCCGCGTCGCCGCGCGCCTGCTTGAGCGGTTTGCCTGTGTCGCGCGCTTCGAGTTGCGCCAATTCCTCGTGACAGGCGGCGACGAGCATCGACAGCCGATACAGCAGGCGCCCGCGCTCGGCGGCGCTGACGGCGCCCCATGCTCCTTCGTAGGCGCGCCGCGCGCTCTGGACGGCAGTATCGATGTCGGCGGCGGTGCCGCGGGCGAGAGCGGCGAATGGCTGGCCGTCGGAGGGATCGATGACGGGGATCGTTTCCCCGTTCGACGACGCGGCCCATTCACCGCCGATGAAGTGTTTCGCTTCTTCCACACATGCTCCTTGCCCATACCGGGCGATCAGGCAGACGACGAAAGAGACCACGAAAACCCACGCAAAGCACATGCACTGTGCGCGTCAGACGATTATCGCGCCGATCGCCACGCGGGTGTCATCGGCCGATTGGCTATAATGGCGCATTCCGCAGTGTCAGGGTTGCGGCGCCGCGTCTCGTAGAGGCGCAGCGCGCGCCGTGTGCCTTATTCCCATTTCATCCTGATCAGAGAGCGCCATGAGCTTCAATCACGTTCCCGCTGGCAAAGACCTCCCGCAAGACTTCAACGTCATCATCGAAATCCCGGCGCAAAGCGATCCGGTGAAGTACGAGGCCGACAAGGATCTGGGCCTGCTCGTCGTCGATCGTTTCATCGGCACGGGCATGCGTTATCCGGCGAACTACGGCTTCATTCCGCAGACGCTGTCGGGCGACGGCGATCCCGTCGACGTGCTGGTGATCACGCCGTTCCCGCTGCTGGCTGGCTCGGTGGTGCGCGCACGCGCGCTGGGCATGCTGCAGATGACGGACGAGTCGGGCGTCGACGCGAAGCTGATCGCCGTGCCGCACGACAAGATCTGCCCGATGACGGCAGACCTGAAGTCGGTCGACGACGTGCCGCAGTACCTGAAGGACCAGATCAAGCACTTCTTCGAGCAATACAAGGCGCTCGAGAAGGGCAAGTGGGTCAAGGTGGAAGGCTGGGCGGGCATTGAAGCCGCGCACAAGGAAATCACGGAAGGCGCAGCGAACTTCAAGAAGTAATTCGCGCAGCCAGTCGCTGGATTGACTAAAAGACGCTCCCTCGGGAGCGTCTTTGTTTTTGGGCGGTGCGTATGGTGATGCTAACTGCGGCGCATCGGCTCAATGCGCAGGCACGGTCGCGAGGCGGCTACCGGCGAACGGATCGTTGTTCCAGTCGACCTTCGGACGTTCCTGCTTGACCGCTTTAGCCGGCTTGCCGATAGCGAAGTGTTCCATCGACTGGCCGGCGCTGACAGCGTTGGCGAGCCATTGCGGCATTGCGCCATTGCCGTCCCACGTTTCGCCTACGGCGCTGCGAAAGCGCACCGATTTTGCGCGACGGCGGTCTTCCGCGAGTGCCGCTGCCAGATCCACTGCCTTGATGCCAACCTGCGCCATGCGGCGGCGGAGATACGCAATCATGCTGTCACGCTTACGCTCGTCCATTTGCTTCACCATTTAACGGCGGATGCCGGATAGATTATTCAAGTCGGGTGTTGCGTCGCCGGAGGGTTGCTGTCAAACCCGCGCTTTGGCCCACGTTCGGGCCGGCGATGCAATTGCTGTGATCGAAGTATCTGATCGGCGGAAGGCGGCGTCGAGATGCGTATCTTGAAAACACTGTTGCTGCTAACGGCAAACTGTGGCGCTTTTCAGGTTTCTTCTTCGCCCTCGGCCTCTGCTTCCAGCACGACGGGCAGCACGGACTCGAGCGTCCGCGCGCCCGACACCAGTTCCCATTTCTGCGCGGCCGTCAGCTGCTTGACGCGGTATTCGGCGCGCGACGCGCTCGAACGGTCGGTCAGTTCGAACGACGCCAATAGCCGGACCGGCTTGCGCGAGCGCGTATAGCGCGCGCCCATGCCGCTGCAATGCTTGTCGAAGCGGGCCTGGACGTCGGTGGCGATGCCCGTGTAGACGCTGCCGTCCGAGCATTCGATCAGATACAGAAACCACGGCATGGCGCGCGTTTGTTCCTCGTTATTCCTTGAACGGATTGTGTTCGCGCAGTTCGTCGACGTACGCGTGGATGTGATTCTTCTCGTTGTCGAGAAAATGCGCGACGGCGTCCGAAAAGGCCGGGTGCGCGAGCCAGTGCGTCGAGCGCGTGACCGTCGGCATGAAGCCGCGCGCCATCTTGTGCTCGCCCTGCGCGCCGCCTTCGAACACGCCGAGCTTCTGCTCGATGCAGAACTCCAGCGGCTGATAGTACGCGGTCTCGAAGTGCAGGCAGGGCACGTGTTCGAGCGCGCCCCAGTAGCGCCCGTAGAGCGTGCCGCCCGCATTCGCACCATCGCGCTGATAGACGACGAGCGAACTCGCGATCGGCTTGCCCTCGTACTCGGCGATCACCATCATCAGATTCTCGGGCATCGATTCGCCGATCATCCGGAAGAAGTCGAGATTGAGGTAAGGACTCGAAAAGTGCTCGCGGTACGTCTGCCGGTAGCACTTGCTGAAGAAGCGCCAGTCGGCGTCGCTGATGTCTTCGCCCAGCATGCGCCGGAAGGTGACGCCGGCATCGCGCACCTTGCGGCGTTCGGCGCGGATGTTCTTGCGTTTCTTCTGTTCGAGCGTCGAGAGGAAATCGTCGAAGTCGCGGTAGCCGTCGTTGAGCCAGTGAAACTGCACGCCTTCGC
This sequence comes from Burkholderia sp. Ac-20365, assembly GCF_017104715.1. Lineage (GTDB taxonomy): Bacteria > Pseudomonadota > Gammaproteobacteria > Burkholderiales > Burkholderiaceae > Paraburkholderia. Next base: position 111,856 of record NZ_JAAGPI010000026.1, on the reverse strand, counting down.
GCAGCATCATGCCGAGTTCGGTGAGCGCTTGTGCTTCGGGTTCGGTTGGAAACAGCACGTGCAGCGATGAGACGTCCGCCTGTTCCGCGAACGCGACGAGCGTGGCGGCGAGATGGCGTAACGCGTTGGCATCGGCGGCCATGAGGCGGGTGCCTTGCACGGGCGTGAACGGCACCGCGCACAGCAGCTTCGGATAGTAGGGCAGGCCGTTGCGTTTGTATGCGTCAGCCCAAGCCCAGTCGAACACATATTCGCCGTACGAGTGGCCCTTTGCATAGACGGGCGCGGCCGCGGCGAGCTTTCCCGTACGCGGATCGGTCAGCGTGACGAATTGCGGCGCCCAGCCGGTGTCCGCGACGGCGCATCTTGTCGCGTGCAGCGCGCTCAGGAATTCATGGCGGAGGAATGGCGTAGGTTGCGCCTGCTGGCTGAGCAGCGCGTTCCATTCGGCGGCATCGACTTCGAGCGGCGAAGCGAGAATGCCCGCGCGGTAATCAAAACGTTCCTGGTTCAATCTGTTCGACCGTTGACGATCCTTCGTGCCGCGCTGCTTGCTCGCATCGTTTCGCGGCGGCAGGACCTGATGAGGCTGATAGACGGATAACGTGCGCTTCGGCTCGCTGGCGTGAGCGCGGCCGCCGCGGCGCACGGCAATGTTAAAGCAAATGCGCGCGACGAGTGCGCGGCGTGGCCGGCGAGACCACGCGATCGAGACCTTGAATGCGCTTACGGCTTATCATCTACGCTGATCGATAGCAGCTGTTTCGCGCGTGACGGCATTTTCATTCTCGCGCATTAGGAATCTCCGACATGAAAGGCAACTTCTTCAATCTGTATTCGCATCGCTTCGCGCGTGTCGCGGTGGGCGTGCCGCGCTGCCGCGTCGCGGACCCGGCGTTCAACGCTGACGAGACGCTCGCACTCGCACGCGACGCGGCTGCCAAAGGCGCAGCGCTCGTCGCGTTCCCTGAACTCGGTTTGCCCGCTTACACCTGCGACGACCTGTTCCACCAGCGCGCGCTGCTCGACGCATGCAAGACAGCGCTGGCAAAGATCGTCGAAGCGTCGAAGACGCTGCCCATCGCGATGATCGTCGGCATGCCGTTGCAGGTGGACCACAGCCTGTACAACTGCGCGATCGTCGTCGCGCGCGGCGCCATTCTGGGCGCGGTGCCGAAGACCTATCTGCCGAACTACGGCGAGTTCTACGAGGCGCGCCAGTACGCGCCCGCCGATTGCGCCGTCGCGCGCGATATTGAACTGCTCGGCCAGCCCGTGCCGTTCGGCGCGTCGCTGCTGTTCGAACTGAACGACGTGCCCGATTTCCGCTTCCACGTCGAGATCTGCGAGGACGTGTGGGTACCGATCCCGCCGTCGTCGTTCGCCGCGCTCGCGGGCGCGACGGTGCTCGTGAATCTGTCGGCATCGAATGTCGTGGTCGGCAAGTCGGGCTACCGGCATCAACTGGTCGGCCAGCAGTCGGCGCGTTGTCTCGCGGCGTATCTGTACACGTCGGCGGGACGCGGCGAATCGTCGACGGACATGGCGTGGGACGGTCAGGCGCTGATCTGCGAAAACGGCGAGATGCTTGCCGAGTCCGAGCGCTTTCTCGACGACTCGCACATGATCTTCGCGGACATCGATCTCGAACGGCTCTCGCACGAACGCATGCGGCAGACTACGTTCGGCATGTCGGTGCAACGTCACAAGGAAGAGGCGGCGAAGTTCCAGATCGTGCGTTTCGCGATCGGCCACGATGCGTCGCAGACGCTGCCGCTTGCACGCAAGGTCGAACGTTTCCCGTACGTACCAGCCGATTCGCGCCGCCGCGACGAGCGCTGCAACGAGGTCTACAACATTCAGGTGCAGGCGCTCGTGCAGCGCCTGTCGGCGTCGAATATCCAGAAGGTCGTGATCGGCGTGTCGGGCGGGCTCGACTCGACGCACGCGCTGCTGGTGTGCGCGAAGGCGATGGACCGACTGCAACTGCCGCGCACCAACATCATCGGCGTGACGATGCCGGGCTTCGCCACGAGCGACCGCACGCTCAAGCAGGCGCGCGAGTTGATGGAAGTGGTGGGCTGCACGTCGATGGAAATCGATATCCGGCCGAGCTGCGAACAGATGCTGAAGGATCTCGGCCATCCGTATTCGGCGGGCGAGGCGAAGTACGACATCACGTTCGAAAACGTGCAGGCGGGTGAGCGCACGAATCACCTGTTCCGTCTCGCGAACTTCCATAACGGCATCGTGATCGGCACGGGCGATCTGAGCGAACTGGCACTCGGCTGGTGCACGTACGGTGTCGGCGATCACATGTCGCATTACAGCGTGAACGCGAGCGTGCCGAAGACGCTGATCACCCATCTGGTGCGTTGGGTCGCGGAGACGGGCGCCGTCGGCAAGAGCGGCTCGGATACGCTGCTCAACGTGCTCGCCACCGAAATCAGCCCCGAACTGGTGCCGGCGAAAGCCGCCGGCGCGATCGAACAGAAGACGGAATCGTTCATCGGCCCGTACGAGTTGCAGGACTTCAATCTGTTCTACATCCTGCGCTACGGCTTCGCGCCGTCGAAGGTCGCGTTCCTCGCGTTGCATGCGTGGCGCGACAAGGAGCAGGGCGGCTGGCCCGAAGGCGCGCACGTTGCGCGCAACGAATACGATCTCGCGGCGATCAAGCGCAATCTCGGCATCTTCCTGTGGCGCTTCTTCAAGACGAGCCAGTTCAAGCGCAGTTGCGTGCCGAATGCGCCGAAGGTCGGCTCGGGCGGTTCGCTGTCGCCGCGCGGCGACTGGCGCGCGCCGAGCGATTCGGAAGCTGTCGTCTGGACCGATGATCTTGCAACGGTTCCGGACAAAGCCGCCTGAAATCAGCTTCTATCTGCCGTTTTGCGCGCGTGAGCGCACGCGTTGTCGTGCCGATTGCTGGCAACGTGTGCGCTGCGGCGTAGAATCAACGCATCCGAACTTTCCTTTTTCCGAACCGAGACGAGGCCCGCCATGAAACGCATCACCGCCATCATCAAACCGTTCAAGCTCGACGAAGTGCGCGAAGCGCTCGCCGAAGTCGGCCTGACGGGGCTGACCGTCACTGAAGTCAAAGGCTTTGGCCGCCAGAAGGGCCACACCGAGCTGTATCGCGGCGCGGAATACGTCGTCGATTTCCTGCCGAAAGTGAAGATCGAAGTCGTGGTCGCGAACGACCAGACCGATCAGGTGATCGACGCGATCATCGGCGCAGCGCGCACTGGCAAGATCGGCGACGGTAAGATTTTCGTCGCGGATGTCGAACGCGTGATCCGCATTCGCACGGGTGAGGAGAACGAAGCGGCCGTGTGATTCCGCTTACTGCGTGTTGCTCGAAGCAGGGCAAACAGGAAGCGCCGGCGTTGCACCGAGCCGGTGCTTTTTTTGCGCGTGTGCAGTGCTGATGGATTTTGCGCAGAAATAAAAAAAGGTGCGACACCCTTTCGGACATCGCACCGATACGCGCCTCTCGCAGCAGCGTGAAAACCGTTTCTGTTAAAGCTGTTCTGTTAGCACCGTTCGATTAGAACGAGTGCTGGATACCTGCGTACACGCCCGTCTGGCTGTGGCCGGGCAGCGGGTTGTCCGTTGCGACCGACGTGCCCGAGTTGTTCGCGTTCAGGCCGTAGTTAGCACCCTTGCTGTTCTGCACCGTTGCGACTTGCAGGTCCAGCAGCGTACGCTTCGACAGGTTGTACGAACCGCCGATCGTGTAGATCGTCGCATTGCCCGCGCCGTTGTTGCCGTTCACGTGGTACACCGCTGCGATCAGAGCTGCAGCCGGCGTAGCTTGCCACGTAACACCGCCCCACTCGTGATCGAGCGTCGTCGGCTGACCCGGCAGAACTGCCGTTGCGCCCGACGTGCGGATTGCCTGGTAGGCAGCCTGAACCTTGAACTGGCCGAGGAACACGTTCACGAGAGCCGAGTATTCACGCGATGCTGCGAATACGCCCGTTGCGATGTTGGCCGTGTTCGTGGCAGTACCCGCCGGGCCATACAGACCGCCGTTTGCCGGATTGCGGATTTCGTCATAGAGACCGCGGATCTGGAACAGCGACGAGGTGTACGTCACTTGCGCGCCAGCTTCGCGGCCTTGCGCCGTCGTGCCGTTACCGTTCCAGTTCGTTGCGTTCGACAGCGCGTATTGACCGTAGAAGTCAAAGCCTGCGATCTTCGGCGACTGGTACGCTACGTTGTTGCTCGATTGCGGCCAGTTGCGGCCACGCACCAGCGATGCCGACGACCAGTTCGACTGACCGAACGGATCGAAGTCCCACACGCCGTTCGAGATGAAGAGCATGCGGCCCATCGTGAACGTACCGTACTGGTCATTCGCGAAACCGACCGTTGCCCAACGATTGAAGAGACCGCCGCCGCCAGGGCCTGCGCCCGTCATCGTGTTGAACGAGCCTTCCAACTGGAACACGGCCTTCGTGCCGGCGCCCAGATCTTCAGCACCCTTCAAGCCCCACAGGCTGGTACCCCAGTCGCCGCTTTCTGCGCGGAAGCGGTGCGTGCTGTTGGTAGCCTGACCAGCTGCGTTCTGGTTCGACGGCACGCCCGACATGTACTCCAGACCAGCGTCCAGACGCCCGTACAGCGTCACGCTGCTCTGCGCATGTGCTGCAACGCCAAAAGTCAGCAGCGCTGCGGCAGCTAAAGCTTTCTTCATCTTCTCCTCCATACCCTGTCAAAAAGTAAAGCCAGTACTGCGAGTGGTGCCCGGACGCCAGCAGCGCCGAGCAGGAATCTCTGTCCAGGGAGATGCGCAGTGACCGGTTTTGATGTCGACGCGCAGCTTCGAAAGCTGTCTGATCGTCGTTCCGATCCCTCGCGACCGGTATCTCCTGTTTTGTTCGTTTTGAAGTGAAACTACTTTTCTTGAACTTTGTTTTGCTACTTTCGTTACTAATTTAGCAAAATACCCCCCGGTTGGCGAATAAATTAGTGATGCTCGGTAAAGATGTCTCTAAATTGCAATACCACTGTGGGACAAGTGATGGCCAAAGGGCGTCAAACGGCCCAATCCGCCTTGCTCTGCAAGGGACACACCGTTGTTAATGACTTGTGTCAAGGATTGCCACTATTGACGGAAGGAATCGTCGGGAGTAGAGGCGTTTCGAACTGTCGTTCGCGCAGATGTTGGGATGCCGAAGCTTTTGGGCCCGCAGGAGGGAGAGAGCGGTGCTGCGCAGAGATAAAAAAGGGCGCCCGGTAAGCGCCCTGTAATACTACATAAACTACATTGCAGCCTTATTTCAGGCTGCCAGAGAGAAACTGCTTCAGGCGCTCACTCTTCGTGTTCCTGAACACTTCGTCCGGGTGACCTTCTTCTTCGACGCGTCCCTGATGCAGGAACATCACGTGGTTCGACACGTTGCGCGCGAAGGCCATTTCGTGCGTGACGACGATCATCGTGCGGCCTTCTTCGGCGAGCGTTTGCATGACCTTCAGCACTTCGCCGACCAGCTCGGGGTCGAGCGCTGAAGTCGGTTCATCGAACAGCATCACATCGGGGTTCATCGTCAGTGCGCGGGCGATCGCCACGCGCTGCTGCTGACCGCCCGACAGATGCGACGGATACTGTTTCTCGACGCGCGGCGCGAGGCCCACTTTCTCCAGATACATGCGGGCGCGGTCTTCGGCTTCCTTGCGCGGAATACCGAGCACGTGCAGCGGCGCCTCGATGATGTTCTCGAGCACCGTCATGTGCGTCCACAGGTTGAAGTGCTGGAACACCATCGAGAGTTTCGTGCGCATCTTCTGCAACTGCTTCGCGTCAGACACGCGCAGCGCGCCGTGCTTGTCCTTCAGCGTGCGGATCTCCTGACCTTCGACAAAGATACGGCCCGAGTTCGGCTGCTCGAGAAAGTTGATGCAGCGAAGCATCGTGCTCTTGCCCGAACCGGACGAGCCGATCACGCTGATCACGTCGCCGCGGTTCGCGCGCAACGTGACGCCTTTGAGAACTTCGTTATCGCCGTACTGCTTGTGCAGGTTGTCGACGAAAAGCATTTGCGGTGTAGCTGGAGTGTTCATCGGGTTCCTTGACTTGCTTTGGTCGACGCCTTACTTGCCTTGCGGGCGCAGATAAGCGAGCCAGCGGCGCTCGGCGCGGCGGAACAGCCAGACGAGCGCAAAAGAGATGATCAGATAGAGCAGGGCGGCGATACCGAACGCGTCGAACGAACGATACGTTGCCGAGTTCACGTCGCGTGCGATCTTCAGGATGTCCGGCACCGTGGCGGTGAACGCGACCGTGGTGGCGTGCAGCATGAGGATCACTTCATTGCTGTAGTACGGCAGCGCGCGGCGCAGTGCCGACGGCAGGATCACGCGGCGATACAGCGTGAACTGCGACATGCCATACGCGCGCGCCGCTTCGATCTCGCCATAAGGCGTCGCCTTGATCGCGCCGGCGAAAATCTCGGTGGTGTACGCGCAGGTGTTCAGCGTGAAGGCGAGCAGCGTGCAGTGCATGCCGTCGCGGAAGAACGCGTTGGTGAGTGCATTCGAGCGGATGATCTCGAGGCTGTACAGACCCGTGTAGCAGAGCAACAGTTGCACGTACAACGGTGTGCCACGGAAGATATACGTATACAGCCAGACCAGCGACGACAGCCACTTCTTCTTCGACACGCGCGCGACCGCGAGCGGCACGGAAAGACAGAAGCCAAGGCCGATCGATATGACCAGCAGCCACAACGTGATGGCGACGCCGGTGAAGCGGTAGCCGTCCGTATACAGATAGTTGCGCCAGTATTCCTGGATCAGCTCGATCATAGTTCCGCCTTGCGCACGCCAGTCGAGTAGCGTTTTTCGAGGTACATCAGCACGAAGTTCGACGCCGTCGTGATGAGCAGATAGATGGCGCCCGCCATCAGCGTGAAGAAGAAGAACCGCAGCGTGCCCTTGCCGGCGTCCTGCGCGGCCTTCACGACATCCGCGAGGCCGATGATCGACACGAGCGCGGTTGCCTTGACCATCACCTGCCAGTTATTGCCGATGCCGGGCAGCGCGAAGCGCATCATCTGCGGGAACATGATCCGCGTGAACACCTGCCAGCCCGTCATGCCGTAAGCGGCGCCCGCTTCGAGCTGGCCGCGCGGCACGGCGAGAAACGCGCCGCGGAAGGTTTCCGTGAAGTACGCGCCGTAGATGAAGCCGAGCACGGCGACGCCCGCGACGAATGGATCGATGTCGATCTGATCCCAGCCGAGCATGTCGGTGAGATCGTTCAGCCAGATCTGGATGCTGTAGAAGAGCAGCAGCATCAGCACGAGGTCGGGGACGCCGCGAATCAGCGTCGTATAGACCGTGCCGATGCCGTTGGTCACCCGGTTCTTCGACAGTTTCGCCGCCGCGCCGAGCAGGCCCAGCACGAAAGCGAACGCGAGCGACAGGATCGCCAGCTTCACGGTTTGTACCGTGCCGGCAAAGATCAGCGGGCCGTAGCCTTGAAAGAACATAGTGAGTCCTTGACGACGCTCACGTGCGCCGCGAAAGACGCGGCAATCCGTACGCTGCGGCGGTTGGTCCGAAGGCGGGTGCCCTCGATGTCTCCCGTGCGGCGCACAGCGTGCCGCTGTGCGAATCATGACTGCCTGGCCTTCGTGTCTCTCTCAGGCCGGCAGCGCGCTTTACTGCTTTGATCTTCTACTGCGGTGCTACCGTCGATGCGACTGTATTACGAAGCTTGCGAACCGGCCCATCGGGGCGAGCCCCAGCTTTTGCCCTACGCGTTTGCGACGCGTCAGCGGCTTTCGTAAATGTCGACGTCGAAATACTGCTTCTCGAGCTTCGTGAACGTGCCGTCCTGGTGAACCTGGGCAAGCGCCTTGTTCAGCATCGCCTTCAGCTCGCCGTCTTCCTTGCGCACGCCGATGGCGGTGCCTTCGCCGATCGTCTTCGGATCCTTCACTTCCGGGCCCGCCCACGCGAAATCCTTGCCGCGCGGTGTCTTCAGGAAGCCGGCGTCGGCCTGCAACTCGTCTTGCAGCGCGGCGTCGAGACGCCCCGTCGCCAGATCGGCGTAGACCTGATCCTGATTCTGGTAAGGCACGATCGTCACGCCCTTCGGCTCCCAGTACGCCTTCGCAAACGCTTCCTGAGTCGAGCCCTGCTCGACGCCGATCCGCTTGCCCTTGAGCGACTGCGCCGTCGGCAGCAGCGTCGAACCCTTCTTCGCGATCATGCGCGCGGGTGCGTCGAACAGCTTGTCGGAGAAGTCGATCTGCTCGCGGCGCTGGTCGGTCACCGTCAGCGACGACACGATGATGTCGAACTTCCGCGCCTTGAGCGCCGGGATGATGCCGTCGAGATCCTGTGGAATCCACACGCACTTCACGTTCATCTTCGCGCACAGTGCACGGGTGAGATCGGCGTCGAAACCGACCACCTGACCGCCCGGCGCGATCGATTCGAACGGCGGATAGCTGGCGTCGACCCCGATACGCACGGTTTTCCATTCTTTTGCCATGGCGCCCGATGCCATGACCGCGAGCACCACGCCCACTGCGTACTTCTTCATGTTTCTCCTGACTTCCCGGCCGCCGCGCGTTGTCCCGCAGCGACCACAGCGCGCTTGCGGCCGGCCGTCGCCATTCTAGGCGGACAAAATTAGGCTGCCCGAACCCGGTGCGGATTGTTTTGCGGCTGGCGACAATCGACCGTCGACGGGCGCCTGCCTTGCGGGGCGGCCGTCCGGACGCGGTACGCGCGTCGACCCGTACCAAAAAGCGCGGTATTTTACCCGAACCCGCCAGCGAAACCAGTCTCGCGGCATGGAAAAAGCCCTTTGCCGCCATAGACATGCGCGAAGGGCGCAGGGTTGGAGGATGTCAGTGCGCGATTTCGTCGCGCCGCGCCGGCTGATGCGGCCTGCATCGCGTCGAGGCCCGCATTGCCATCATTTATGAAACGATCCAGTGCGGCGGCGCGGATTGTTTGCCGGGAGCGCAGCCCATACATTCCCGTATCGCCACATTTCACCGGGAGATTCACATGATCAGGATTCGCCGTTCCGAGGAACGCGGCCACGCCAACCATGGCTGGCTGAACGCAAAGCACAGCTTTTCGTTTGCCGATTACCACGATCCCGACAACATGCACTTCGGTCCGCTGCGCGTGATCAACGAGGACCGGATTGCCGCGGGGCAGGGTTTCGGCACGCACGGGCATCGCGACATGGAAATCGTCACCTATGTGCTCGAAGGCGCGTTGTCGCATCGCGACAGCCTGGGCAACGGCTCGACGATCCGTCCCGGCGACGTGCAGCGCATGAGTGCCGGCACGGGCGTGATGCACAGCGAGTTCAACGGCTCGCAGGACGATCCGCTGCATCTGCTGCAGATCTGGATCATCCCGAAGCGCGCCGGCGACCAGCCGGGCTACGAAGAAAAGCGTTTCAGCGATGACGACAAGCGCGGACAGTTGCGCGTGGTCGCGTCGCCGGAAGGGCGCGACGGCTCGGTGACGATCCACGCCGACGCGTCGATCTACGCAGGTCTGTTCGATGGTGCGGAGCGCGCCGAGCACACGCTCGCGGCGGGACGCCAGGCGTATGTGCACGTTGCGCGGGGCGCGGTCGTGGTCAACGGCGAACCGCTGAAAGCAGGCGATGCCGCGATGATCACCGATGCTTCGAACGTCACTGTGGAAAAGGGCGAGGGCGCTGAAGTGCTGCTATTCGACCTCGGCCAGTTGCGCTAACGAAGACGCGCTGTCCATCGTCCCTGCACGAGCTGGACGACCCATGAAACAACGCCACGGAAGGCAACTTCCGTGGCGTTGTTTTCTTTCCGGCTATGACTGACTGCCGTCCTTACGGCTTTACAGCGGAAGCCGCTGCATCGTTATTATGCTTTTCCCAGCGCTCGCGCATCTTCTGGTGGCGCTGCTCCATCTTCGCGAAGTGCTGCTTGAGCGCGGTGCTGACGGTGGTCTTCTGCTGGTCGTTCAGGCCGTTGTAGAAGTTCAGCCACGCCGTCGAGGTCTGCTCGCGCAGCTGCGCGTCCTTCTGCTCGATCTGCTGATGCGCGGCGTGCATCGCGTTCAGGTCGAGAATAGGTTGCTGCTGCATCTGCTTGAACTGCTGGCGCATCTGCTCGTGGTTCGCGCGCTCGGCGTCATGGCTTTGCTTCATCGTGTCGAGCGCGGCCTGCCATGCCTTTTCCTGGTCCGCGTTCAATTTCAGTTGCCCATGCAACTGGTTCAGTTCCTTCATGAAGCCGCCATGGTGCCAGCCCGGGCCGCCATGACCCATGCCGGGACCGCCTTGCGGCTGCGCGGCGAAGGCGGCTCCGAGACTCAGTGCGAGCGATGCTGCGGCAACGGCGAGAAAGCGTGATGTTTTTTTGGACATTACTGTGCTCCTTGATCAACTAGCCGACGATGCCGCGAGTCTCGAAGGTGGACCAGCGCGCATTCGGTAAGGCACAGCGTAGAGGGATCGAATGCGGGCCGTGTTACGCGTATCCTTGCGGAAGTTACGTGACATTACGTGCGCCTTTCGCGGTAACACCCCGTAACCCTTTCGGGGACGCATGGGGCGGAAACGCATAGGGGCGCGCGTTACACTTCAAACCATGGCTACTCAAATACTTGTCGTCGATGACGACGTCGAACTGCGCGATCTGCTGCGCGACTATCTGGCCCGTCAAGGCATCGAAGTCTCGGTGCTGCACGACGCCAGTTCGCTCGAACGCCGCATCGAACGCGAACGTCCCGACCTGATCGTGCTCGACCTGATGATGCCGGGTGTCGACGGCCTCACGGCGCTGCGCAAGCTGCGCGCGTCGGGCGACGATATCCCCGTCATCATGCTGACGGCACGCGCGGACGACGTGGACCGCATCGTCGGGCTGGAGCTTGGCGCGGACGATTACCTCGGCAAGCCGTTCAATCCGCGCGAGCTGCTCGCGCGCGTGCAGGCAGTGCTGCGCCGCCGCAAGACAGTGCCGTCGGCGGCGGCACCCGAGCAGCGCGAGCCGTTCTCGTTCGGCCGCTTCACGCTCGACTTCCAGTCGCGCACGCTGCATCAGGAAGGCAAGCCGCTCACGCTGTCCGGCAGCGAATTCGCGCTCCTGAAGATCTTCGTCAATAACCCCATGCGCACGCTCACGCGCGAGCGCCTGCTCGAACTGCTGCACGGTCCCGAATACGACGGCACCGATCGCGGTATCGACGTGCAGGTGTGGCGCCTGCGCCGCATTCTCGAAACCGATCCGTCGGTGCCGCGCTTCATTCAGACGGTGCGCGGGCGCGGATACGTGTTCGTGCCCGATGGCGAGCAACATGCGGCGTCCAATTGATTCGTTGTTCGGGCGGCTCGCGCTGCTCGTCGTTTGTGTATTGCTGGTGTCGCATTTCGCGTGGTACCTGCTGGTGCGCTTCGAGCGCAACCAGTCGCAAACGCGCTACGCCGTAGAAGAGGCGGTATTCCTCGTCGATGCCGTGCGCGATCACGTCCGGCGCGAGCCGGATCAGCCGCTGCCTTCGCGCGTGCGTCTGGTCGATCCGGCGAGCGCGGATGTTCCGCCCGAAGTGCCCAATCTGCCCGCGCCGCTCGACCGTTTCGTCGACGACGTGCGCGACCGTCTGCCCACTTCTACTCAGGTGCGTGTCGGCACGCCCGGCAAGCCGCCCACGCTGTGGGTGCGTTCCGCGAGCGACGCCAGCTGGATCGTCGTGCCCGTGCAGCCGCTGCGGCCGCCGCGTTCGCTAGACCGGATGGTGTTGTGGCTCGGCATCATTTTCTCGGCGGGCGTGATGGCGGCGCTCTTTGCCGCGTGGCAACTGCAGCAGCCGTTGCGCTCGCTCGCCCAGGCGGTGACGCGCTTCGGGCGCGGTCTGCCCGTGCCGCCCGTGCGCGAGCGCGGTCCGCGCGAGTTGCGGCAGCTCACACATGGTTTTAACCAGATGGTGCAGGAAGTCGCGCGCACCGAACACGATCGCGCGGTGATGCTGGCGGGCGTTGCGCACGACCTGAAGACGCCGCTTGCGCGGCTGCGGCTGCGCGCGGAAATGATGGACGAGGCGAAGATGCGCGACGGCGTCGTGCGCGACGTCGACTCCATGACGCATATCGTCGAGCAGTTTCTGGTGTTCGCGCACGACGGCGCGGACCGCAGCGAACCCGTCGACGTCGATGGCCAGTGCGAGCGTGTCGTACGCAGCTATCGGGCGGTGTCGGGCGGTGCGCCGACAGTGCAGACGGATCTGCGCGCGGGTGCCGGCTTCAAGCTTCCCGCGGCGACGCTCGACCGTATCCTGTCGAATCTGCTCGACAACGCGCATGCGTATGGTGCGCCGCCCATCACGGTGGCGACGGCGCGCACGCCGCAAGGCTACACGCTGACGGTCACGGACAACGGCAGCGGTATCGCCGCGCAGGATCTGATCAACGCAAGCCGTCCGTTCGTACGGCTCGATCCGGCGCGCGGCGGCAATGGCCATAGCGGTCTCGGTCTCGCGATCGTCGAGCGGCTCGTGCGGCGCGCGGGCGGCGAATGGCAGATCGGCAATAACGACGGGGAGAGCGGCGGGCGCGGCTTGCGCGTGCAGATGACGTTCCCGCTGGAAGCGGTGTCGCGGGCAACGGCTGCGTCGGAAAGTGTCTGGTGAGAGTGATGTGCCGCGCGCTTCGGCTGCGCGGCATGCATGAATGGGGCTAGCGATATCGCAATCGCCCCGGCCGTCCTGTCCGGTCAGACAGGTAACAAGCCTATTCGGTAAAGAGCGTATTGAGCGCGGCGGCGGCTTCGCTGTCCACGGTATTCCACGTCACCGTGTCTGCCTCGAAGATGTAATGCGTCGTGTACTTGCCAAGGCGCGTGAGAATTTCTTCCTGTATGACTTCGGGCGCTACGTCCAGCTTCAGATACCACGCGGTCGACGACAGACGCGTCTGAAACGCGCCGTACTCTGCGAGCAGATGATCGAAAGCGTCAGCGTCCTGATCGCGGCAGACGATGACCAGATTTCCCTTCATGCGAACCTCCGGGGGAGCGTAAAGCGGTGATCACAACTTTCCGATGAAAGTCGATCATACCTGCTTAAGCTCGAATCGCCCGGCAGCGTCGACACGCGCGATGCGGTGCGCATCGCGGATTCCCAAACTAAGCTTGCGCTGGCTTACCAGGCGTTGGCGGGTGCGCGCGTGGGCGGCGCGGTGTCGTCGGGCGGCACCGCTTCGCTGCGGTCGCGGCCGCCCTGTTTCGCGGCATAGAGCGCCTGGTCGGCGCGGCTGATGATGCGCTCCGGCAGATCTTCCGGCGACAGTTCGGTAATGCCGATACTCACGCTCAGTCCGACCGATTGCGGCAGCTTTGCCGAAGGCGTTGCCTTCAGCCGCACGCGCAGCCGTTCGACCACTTCAAGACCGGTGCCGAGCGGCGTGGCGGGCAGCAGAATGCCGAACTCCTCGCCGCCCAGCCGGCCGATCGCATCGCTACCGCGCAGTTCGGCGCGGCAGGTGTCGACGAAGTGCTCGAGCGCGCGGTCGCCGGCGGCGTGGCCGAAGCGGTCGTTGATCTGCTTGAAGTGGTCGAGGTCGGCGATCGCCATGCACAGCGGCTCGCCTGTCGCGCGCGCCCGGTCGATCTCATGCCGCAGCAGATCGAGGAAGTAGCGGCGCGACAGCGCGCCCGTCAGCGCGTCGTGGCGGGCCTCCGCCGACAGCAGCGTATTGGCCGACTGCAACTGCTCGGCCAGCACACGGGTGGCGCGGTGATGACGCCGTTCGCGCAGATACGACACCGTGATGACCCACGCGAGCGCCACCGTGCCCGCCAGCGTCAGGAACACCAGCAGATGGTCACGCTTGTGATTGCGCATCAGCTCGGGCCACGCGACGAGCGGGTCGACGAGATGCGCGGACAGCCCGGAGTTCAAGCCGCCGCGCGACTGGTAGAGCGTCGGGATCGGCTGGCCGGGCATGTCGAACAGCTGCTCGGCGATCGCCGCCGACACCCACGGCGCGTCGCTGCCCACCTGGCTCTTGACGGGCCGGATCTGGATGGTCGGGAACTGCTCGCGATGATACGTGCCCATGCGCTCGGCTAGGCTCATCTGCGTGACGCGCGAGTTCGGCATCGCCTGGCCTTCGAGCGCTGCGTTGTGCGCCATGATGACCACACCGTTGTCGTCGGTGACGAAGGTGCCGGCGTGCGCGACCCAGTGGCGCAGCCGCGCGATCCCCACCTTGGCGACGATCGCGCCGACCAGCAGCCCGTCGTCATACACGGGCGCAGAGATGAAAATGCCCGGCTCGCCGCTCATGCGGCCCACACCGTACGCCTCGCCGAACGCGCCGAGCAGGGCGTTGGTCAGATAGCTGCGCGAGCGCATGTCGAGGCCGACGAACGAATGCGCGTTCTGCGCGTTGCTGGCCGCGACGCACAGCCCGTTCGCATTGACGAGCCAGATGATGTCGAGACCGGAGAAGCCCTGGGCGTCGCGCAGGAAGGCGTTGATGCCCGCCAGTTCGGGCGACTTCAGGAGTTCGTCGCGGTGCGCGGGTTCCAGGTCGACGCCCGACGCGGCATAATTCTGCGAGTGCGTCAGCGCCTGCTGGATCACGCCGAGTTCGGCCATGGTGGCGGGAATCGCCCGCGACATCGCGAGGTCGCTCGCGATCACCTCGGCCATGTTGTAGACGATCGAGGCGGACATTTGCCGCTGCTGGCGCAGCGCGGCATCCAGTTCTTGCTGTACCATCCGGTCCGCAACCAGGCCGGACGCGAACCAGCATGCGAGCACGACCAGTACGAAACTGGCCGGTCCCAATGCCTGGCGCAAGGTTGTCCTTTTCATCGACCCTCTGATCCGTCTGACTGATTCATGCAACAACGTCTCTCGTTGCAACGCGCCGGCGCTGGGCCGTTCCTGCCGATAATTTCCGTGCGCCGCACGGAGCCAGGATAGTGCGCCGCGCCGCCGTCCTCGTCGCCGGCGGCCAGCAGGTTTGCCGCATCCCGATTTTAACCGCCGCACGGCCCGACGCCAGTCAGGATTTGCGCGTGCCGAACTCCCGTGTGGGGTATTAACGGCCTCTGGCAAGAGTTTCTGAATAGCTCGCTCGCCAGCCTGATGTGGCTCGCACGCGACGGTTCGTCGGAAGCGGGCGCAAGAGTCCGCCCGTTGATGCATGTGGCCTGCCGCTTACAGATCCATTCCGGGAACCATTCAGCGTGACAAATGAATGTCAACGGTTGTTTCTGTCACACAGGTTGTAGTAGTGTCGTGCCGTCCAAAATGAGGAAAGCTCGCTGGCCTGCCGGCGGCGGCCCGCGCAACACGATTGCGCCGGCCGTAAGTGCAGGCCCGCACGGGGCGCCGCGCGATGTATCCGTCGCCGGCCAATGCGTACTCAACGCCAACGATTTACCGCGCATTCGCGTTTTGCCATGCCTGATTTCCGCTTTCCGGATCGATCCTCGGACCGTCGCGCCGTCGCAAGCCATGCCGGCGCGCGCGTAGCCATCGTGGCATGCGGCATGTTCGCGTCCCACCGCACAGGGAGGGCCGCCTGATGGATCTGTTCAGCTTTACCCTCAATCGCACTGCCAACGCGTCGGCGTGGCGGGTGCTGCCCAATCGTTGGGATTTCGTCGCGTTCCCGCTGATCATCTGCCTGATCGCGATGGCCGTGGTCGGTTTCCACGAGACGATGGCGCCCATCTCGACGCTGCAGAGCGAGCCGATCTCGCTCGACCCCGGCAAGCTGCCCGAATATGCGCTGCGTACCACCTTGCGCATGCTCGCTGCGATGGTCGCGTCGCTGGCGTTCACGCTGGTCTACGGCACGCTCGCTGCCAAGAGCCGCCGCGCGGGCCAGGTGCTGGTGCCGATTCTCGACATCCTGCAGTCGGTGCCCGTGCTCGGCTACATCTCGTTCACGGTGACGTTCTTCCTCGCGCTGTTTCCGTCGCGCGTGCTGGGCGCCGAGCTGGCCGCGATCTTCGCGATCTTCACGAGCCAGGCGTGGAACATGACCTTCAGCTTCTATCAGTCGCTGCGCACCGTGCCGCGCGATCTGGATGAAGTGTCGAAGGGCTTCCATCTGACCTCGTGGCAGCGCTTCTGGAAGCTCGAAGTGCCGTTCTCGATGCCCGGCCTCATCTGGAACATGATGATGTCGATGTCGGGCGGCTGGTTCTTCGTAGTCGCCTCCGAGGCGATCACCGTCGGCAATCACACCATCACGTTGCCGGGCGTGGGCTCGTATCTGTCGCAGGCCATCAACGAGCGCAACCTGCACGCGATCGGCTGGGTGATCCTGACCATGACGGTCGTGATTCTCGCGTACGACCAGTTCCTGTTCCGGCCGCTCGTCGCGTGGTCCGACAAGTTCCGCATGGAAAACACGAGTTCCGGCGATGCGCCGGAATCGTGGCTGCTCGACCTGATTCGCCGCACGCGGCTGATTCACCGGCTGCTCGTGCCGATCGGCTGGATGTTCGCGAAGGCTGCGCGCGTGCCGATCCGCTGGCCGAGCGTCGGGCCGGTGAAATTCTCGAAGCCGGCGGTGCTGAAGCAGTCCAGGGCGGGGGACATAGTATGGGCGGTGATCGTCGTGCTGGTAACGGCGTTCGTCGTGTACCGCGTGGTCGCCTACGTTCGCACGGGCGTGACGCTCGATGAAGTCGGCCATGTGTTCGTGCTCGGCCTCATCACGCTGCTGCGCGTGACGCTGCTGATCGCGCTGGCTTCCGTCGTGTGGCTGCCTGTCGGTGTGCTGATCGGACTGCGTCCGGCGCTCGCCGAGAAGGTCCAGCCGGTCGCGCAGTTCCTCGCGGCGTTCCCGGCGAACCTGCTGTTCCCGGTGTTCGTGATCGTGATCGTCAAGTTCAACCTGAACCCGGATATCTGGCTGTCGCCGCTGATCGTGCTCGGCACGCAGTGGTATATCCTGTTCAACGTGATTGCGGGCGCCAGCGCCTATCCGAACGACTACAAGGAAGCCGCGAAGAATTTCCGCATCCGCGGCTGGCAGTGGTGGCGCCAGGCCATGCTGCCGGGCGTGTTCCCGTACTACGTGACGGGCGCGATCACGGCCTCGGGCGGCGCGTGGAATGCGAGCATCGTCGCGGAAGCCGTGCAGTGGGGCGATACCAGACTCGCCGCGCACGGGCTCGGCGCGTATATCGCGCAATACACGGCCGCGGGCGACTATCCGAAGATCATCCTGGGCATCGCGGTGATGTCCCTGTTCGTGTCCCTCTTCAATCGCGTGTTGTGGCGTCCGCTGTACGCCTACGCCGAAAGCCGCCTGCGGCTCGATTGAGATTCATTGAAGGCAAAACGCGATGCAAAATCCGAAAACCGTAACCGCTGCGCCGATCCAGACGCCGCCGACGCCGCCGCGCCTCGGCGAAGAAATCCTGCGCGTCAAGGACGTGTGCCGCGGGTTCAACAAGACGCAGGGCGAACTGCTCGTCCTCGACGACGCCAACCTGTCGCTGCGTGAAGGCGAGATCGTCGGGCTGCTGGGCCGCTCGGGCTCGGGCAAGTCGACGCTGTTGCGCATCATCGCCGGGCTGATCGAGCCGACGGACGGCGAAGTGACCTACATGGGCAAGCCGCTCAAGGGGCCCGCCGAAGGCGTCGCAATGGTGTTCCAGACTTTCGCGCTGTTCCCGTGGCTGACCGTGCTGCAGAACGTGGAAGCCGGGCTGGAAGCGCTCGGCGTCGGCGCGCGTGAGCGTCGTGAGCGCGCGCTGGCTGCCATTGACCTGATCGGTCTGGACGGCTTCGAGAACGCGTATCCGCGCGAGCTGTCGGGCGGCATGCGCCAGCGCGTCGGCTTTGCGCGCGCGCTGGTGGTCGACCCGACACTGCTGCTGATGGACGAACCGTTTTCCGCGCTCGACGTGCTGACGGCCGAAACGCTGCGTACCGACCTGCTCGATCTGTGGACGCAAGGCCGCATGCCGATCAAGTCGGTGCTGATCGTCACGCACAACATCGAGGAAGCGGTGTTCATGTGCGACCGGATTCTGGTGTTGTCGTCGAATCCGGGCCGCGTGATCGCCGAGATCAAGGTGCCGTTCAAGCATCCGCGCAACCGTCTGGATCCGGCGTTCCGGCGGCTGGTGGACGACATCTACGCGAAGATGACGGCGCGTCAGACGGGCGAGGCCACGAAGAAGGGGCTTGAACTGCACAGCTGGCTGCCGCACGTGTCGACCAACCTGATGGCGGGTCTGATCGAAACGCTGGCGGCGGCGCCGTATCACGGCCGCGCGGACATGCCGGAAATCGCGCGCTCGCTGCATCTGGAAGTGGACGATCTGTTCCCGATCGCCGAAGTGCTGCAGCATCTGGGTTTCGCCGACGTGCGCGAAGGCGATATTTTCCTGACGCCGCCCGCGCGGGTGTTCGCCGAATTCGGCACGCAGGAACGCAAGCTGATGTTCGCCGATCACCTGCTCAAGCATGTGCCGCTGGCAGCGCGAATCAAGAAGGTCCTGAACGAGCGGCCGGGACACCGCGCGCCGCGCGTGCGCTTCGAGCAGGAACTCGAAGACTTTCTGTCGGACAGCGCTGCGGAAGAGACGCTCGACGCCGTCATCAACTGGGGCCGTTATGCCGAGATATTCTCGTATAACGACCAGACGGAAATCTTCAGTCTCGAGGACGTCGAATCCTGATTGGCGTAGTTGCACACGCAATGAAAGAAGGGGAGTCACGCAACGTGACTCCCCTTTGTTTTTGTCGAGACGTTTAACGCGGCTGCCGCGTTACTGCAGATTGCCCCAGCGCGGGACAGCCGGTTCCGCCGACGCCCACTTCCAGTAGCCTTTGTTGTCCTGCTGGCAGGCGCTCGCCGTGTACCAGTAGACCTTCGAATCGGGCTTGTCGCCGTCGACAACGGAGAACACGAACTCCTTGCAGATCGCGAGCGCCGACGCGAATGCGCGCGTCACGCGCACCTGGCCGTGGCCGTTTTCGATGGGCAGCGTGTGCTTGACGCTCCAGTCGCGCGTCTCGCCGACGGGCATCGCGCCTGCAAGTGCGGAGATCATGTTCTGCTGATCCGCATGCATGTTGCGCAGATACGTGGCGACGGCTTCATCGGTGACGGCCTGCACGGCAATGCCGACGCCGATCCCCACGGCGGGATTCGCCGAGACGATGCCCGTCGCCACGCCGGCACCGGCGCCTGCTGCCGCGCCCACAGAAGCCGAAGTACAGCCGCCGACGAGCGCACCCGAGCCGATGCACAGCGCGCCAACGAGCGCGAGCCGTGCCGCCGCTGACGCACTCAGGCTTCGGATGAATGACTGCATGTTCATTGCAGCGAGCCCCAGCGCTCGGTCGCAGGTTCCGCAGATGCCCACTTCCACGCATTGCCGTCGCGGCAGATCGACGCGACATAGAACGCGCTCGATGCCGGCACGTTCTTCGTCGCCACCTTGTCGACGGAGAACACGATCTCCTTGCAGTCGAGTTCGCCCGCGCTGATCGTGCGGCTTACCGTTACGCGTCCGTGCTCGTCTTCTTCGAGCGGCACCGAGTGGGTGATGCTCCACGGCGCGACGGCGCCCACCGCGAGCGGCCCGGCGGCCACGGCGATGCTGTCCTGGGTGTTGGTATGGATCACGCGTTCCGAATACTGCACGCCCGCGCGCGCTGCGGCGACGGCGCCGAGGCCGATACCCGTTGCGACGGCGGCGTTGTTCGTCACTTTCGCGGCGAGGGCCGCGCCGGCGATACCGGCGCCCGCCGTTGCGCCTTCCGAGTAGAGCGAGCTGCATCCGCTCAAGGCCGTCGTGACAGCGACGGCTAGCGAGACGATCAGCGTTGCGCTCGGGAAGATCGATCGCCGCATGGCGCTGGCCGGCGCGGCGTAGGTGTCACGGTGCATTGCTTTTTGCATTTCTTCGTCGTCGCTCCTGCTCGTGCCTTCGGCGCGTGGAGCGCGCCAGCGCGAAGGCAGGTTACATCTGATTTTTTCGCAGCGGCATTGTGCAGGATAGGTTTTGTAATTGGCATAGGGAAAATGCAAGCAATTGCAAAAGATGCTGCGCTGCCGGGGCCTTTCTGTTTGGCCAGAGGAGCAGTTCGCATGCCTGAGCGGGCTGCAAAACGGGCCCGCGTTGTCGCGATGGACGGCGCGCGGCTTCATCGGAAACCGCGCGCATGGGTGGGGAAAATGAGGCGAGGAAGGGCGTGAAAAATCGACACGCGCGCGATGTGCGGCGCGTGTCGATGGGCGTCAGTTGTCGTCGGGATTCGACTCTTCGTCGCCGTAGGTGCTGAGCCGGTTGTACAGCGTCTTCAGGCTCACGCCGAGCGCTTTCGCTGCGCGCCGCTTGTCGCCGCCGCAGTATTTGAGCGTGCCGAGGATGATCTGCTTCTGCGCGTCCGCGAGCGGCGTGCCGATCCACACGCTCATCGAATCGCCGACCGTGACGGGTTTCTTCACGCGCGACATCAGATGCGGATGCGGCAGTTCCACCGCTTTCTCGGCCAGAATGAACGCGCGATACACGGCGTTCTTCAACTCGCGCACATTGCCGGGCCACGACCACGTGCGCAGCGTTTCCATCGACCGCTTGCTAAACACCTTGTTCGTGCTTTCCTGACGGTTGAGTTCGTCGAGGAAATGCAGCGCGAGCAGTTCGCGGTCGCCTTCGCGCTCGCGCAGCGGCGGCGCGCGCAGCGGAAACACGGCGAGCCGGTACATCAGGTCTTCGCGCAGGCCGTTTTCCTTCACGGCGACAGCCGGGTCGCGATTGGTCGCGGCGATCACGCGGACGTCGCCGCGAATCAGTTCGGTACCGCCGACGCGATAGAACGTGCCGGTTTCGAGCGCGCGCAGCAGTTTCACCTGGCGCACGGGCGCCATTTCGGTGACTTCGTCGAGAAAGAGCGTGCCGCCGTTCGCGTGCTCGAAGTAGCCGATGCGGCCCTGGACCGCGCCGGTGAAGCTGCCTTTTTCATGGCCGAACAGTTCGGCTTCGATCAGTTCGTCGGGAATCGCGCCGCAGTTGACCGCCACGAACGCGCCGCCCTTGCGCGCACTGTGCTCGTGAATCGTGCGGGCGATCAGCTCCTTGCCCGTGCCCGATTCGCCGATGATGAGCGCGGTCGCGTCCGTCGCCGCGACGCGGTCAATCTGATCGTAGAGATCCAGCATGACGGGTGATGAACCGAACAACGTGCCGTAAGACTTCAGTCCCGGGACGTTTTCCGCCGCGCGTTGCTTCGCCTGGGACGATCGGCCGCCATCGGCTTCCGTGGCGGGCGAGTCCAGATCGGTTGACGACATAGCCAAGGGTGTCCTGTGCAATTTCGGGTAAGTGTCGTGAATGGCGCAGGCCAGTATCGAGTGCGTGGATTGCCTTGTAAGAGTGGTCCACTATCTCACAAAAGGCAATTTAACCACTCGCGCGGCATATCCGGCAAGACGCGTGCTAGTTTGCCGTTCGCTGGCAGTTCGCAAACGTTGGCGTACGATCGACACGCGATGCCGGCAAAAGTTGCGCATGCGCGTTCGCTCATCGGCAACTTTGTCCGCATGGTGCGTCGCTTGTCACCTTGCGATGCGCTTGCGGAACTCGACCGATGCAGATGGATCGCACGACGATGCCGGGAACGACCGTTGCAAGCCTACGAGGGAGGGCGCACGACACCGGACGCGTTTAGACGACTCCGGTCCCCACGCCGAAACAGGAGATAGCAATGACAGAAACCACTGAACAGCTCGCATTGGGTCGACGGAAAATTGTCCAGGATCTCAACGTGCTGTTGACCGATTCGGAAGAAATGCTGCGGCTCGCGGCTGCGGTGCCGGGCGAGGGGCTCGACGCGCTGCGCGAGCGGCTGCGCACGCATGTCGATTCCGTTCAGCATGCGCTCACCGACGCGCAGACGTCGGCCCAGCGCCGCTACCGCAGCGCGACGGTGCAGACGGAGCGCTACGTGCGGCAGAACCCGTGGCAGTCGCTGGGCATCGCGGCCGGCGTCGGCTTCGTGCTGGGCATGCTTGCCGCACGTTGAGCGGCATCGAACGCCACGCGTTCACGCCGCTTGCATCTCAGTCCCCATTCACGACCTGCAAGGAGTTCAAGATGGCACGACCCAGAATCGGCGTATTCGGCGCGCTGTTCGCCGTGGGCAGCGTACTGGCATGGCGTTGGGTGCAGAAGCAGCGCGCCGCGCAGCAGCCGCTCGCGCGCGATCTGACGCGTTGGGAAGGCGAGGGCGGCACGGTCACTGAGCCCGTGCAACCCGCGCAGGGCGCGCCAGGCGCGCAACTGGCGCCCGCGGCCCATCTGCACAACGGCAACGGCGCGGACCATAGCGAACCGTGGCCATTTCCGCGCAGCTAGGCCGGTTGCGGCGAATGCACGTTGCGGCGAACGTGCGCTGCCGCATATGCGGCTTGATGTTTTTTCGACGCAAGGCCGTATAATGACCAAAAAGCACAACAATACGTGCATTTAATAGCAAAATTTACGGCAATTGTTGCGTAGATGCGTTGATTCGGGAAGTTTTTCCGGTTGAAGCGTCCGATGCCGCGGTGCAAGCGTATGCTTGAGATCGCGGCGCGCGGGCGCTTTCTTCGTTCGCAACTTTCCGGCGAAGCGCAGGCTGCGCGTATCCATGACCAGCACTGACGAGCTTTCCATACGCGATGCCACATGTATTGATTGTCGATGACGATCCGAGTACCCGCGAGGCACTGGCGGCCATCATCGCGGAAGACGGGCTGACAACCGCCACAGCGGGCGACCTGCGCGAAGCGCGCATCCAGCTCGTGCGACAGATGCCCGATGTCGTCTTCACCGATCTCAAGCTGCCCGATGGCACGGGCGTCGACCTGTTCGAGGATCTCGATCCGCGTTCGGGCGTCGAGTTCGTCGTGATCACGGGGCATGCGACCGTCGAATCGGCCGTGAGCGCGCTCAAGATGGGTGCCGCCGATTACCTCGTGAAGCCGATCAACATGCAGCGCGTGAAGGCGATTCTCGCCCGCCTGCCGCGCGCAGGCGACCTGAAGGCGGAAATCGGCACACTGCGCGGCGAACTGCGGCGCATGGGCCGCTTCGGGCTGATGCTCGGCAATTCGTCCTGTATGCAGCAGGTGTACGACCAGATCAGCCGCGTCGCACCGACGGCTGCTTCCGTGATGCTGGTGGGCGAATCGGGCACCGGCAAGGAAGTCGCCGCGCAGACGCTGCATCAGTTGAGCTTGCGTCGCAAGCACGCGTTTCTGGCCGTCAACTGCGGCGCGATCTCGCCGAACCTGATCGAATCCGAGATGTTCGGCCATGAGCGCGGCGCGTTCACGGGCGCGGATCGTCAGCACAAGGGGTATTTCGAGCGCGCGAACGGCGGCACGCTGTTCCTCGACGAAATCACCGAAATGCCGATCGAGCTGCAGGTGAAGCTGCTGCGCGTGCTGGAGACGGGCATGTTCATGCGCGTCGGCACGACCAAGGAAATCGAAACCGACGTGCGCCTGATCGCCGCAACCAACCGCGATCCCGAGCAGGCAGTGCTGGAAGGCAAGCTGCGTCTGGACCTGTATCACAGGTTGAATGTGTTTCCGATCAGCCTGCCGCCGCTGCGCGAGCGCGGCAAGGACGTCGAACTGCTCGCGCAGTCGTTCCTCGATGAACTCAACGATCAGCACGGCACCAAGAAGCACTTCCCGGCTGCCGTGAAAGAAATGCTCCTGTCGTATCCATGGCCGGGCAATGTGCGCGAACTGAAGAACTACGTGCAGCGCGCGCACATCATGTCGGGCACGGATTCGGACAGCACGGCGACCGTGCCGCTGCAGATTTCGCTGTCGAAGCCGGCGGCGGGTACGGCGATCACGATTCCGTTCGGCACGTCGCTCGCCGAAGCGGACCGACAGTTGATTCTGGCGACGCTCGAGCAGTGCGGCGGCGTGAAAACGCGCGCCGCCGAGATTCTCGGCATCAGCCTGAAGACGCTCTACAACCGGCTGGTCGAGTACGGCAACGACACGGGCCGCGGCGACGGTGACGACGTCAGCGACGAACCGCAGGCGCTCGGCAAGGCCGACGCCTGAAGCTGCTTTTGTATAGACGATGATGTCCCGTCCGCCTGCGCGGACGGTGTCATGGCGGCACATCCCTTGCTGGTTTCTGTTCATTGGCTGACGGCGCGCGAAGCGCTGTCGGCGTCGAACGAAAACAGGGAGCCCAACATGCCGGATCATGACGCTGTCCGCGACATCTACGCACATCGCCCCGAACCCGTTACACCCACACCGCCCGACGCGCCGCCCGAGCCGAATCAGCCCGATACGGTGCCCGATCCCACGCGCGAACCTGTCGATCCCGACACGCCCGCTATCGGCGATCCGCCGCCGCAGCCAGCGCAGACACCTCATACGAATGCGCGCATGACGCTGCTGCCGGAGTTCTGACGCGAACTCCGTCATGAGCGACGGGCGCGTGTCCGCAAATCACGCGCCTGCAACCGGTACCCGTTACAAAACCGCCGAACTTTTTACCGGCAAATTACGTTCACCGGCCTAGACTAATGTGATGCGCCCCGGGCAAACCCTGTCCGGGCACTGGCCTTCCCCTGGAGGCGTCCATCATGAGACATCCCGCATTGCGGCGCTCCGCGCGCCATTCGAAGCGCGACCAGCGCCCAGCCGGCGGCACGGGCAATCCACCCATCGGACCGGACCCGGCCCAGCAGAACCGCGCCGCACCCGGCGCCCCGCCGGACGGGGATCACAACCAGGGCGGGACACGTCAGGAAGGGCTGGAGTACCAGCGCGACCTCGGCTCCGAACAGGACGCCTGAAGCCGTTTTCCCTGTGGATCATCGAGCGAAAAATCTGCTGCGCGCATGCCCGTGCACAGCGGGTTTTTGCTCGCCAGTCAAATTTGCATACATTTTTATTCCGTGTTTTTGCGGTTTGCGGCATAGGACTTGCGTGCCGTCAGTCGGAGTATCACCGCATGTACAGTCAACTGAATGAGGTGGAGCCGCAATGAGCAGATTGATCGTCGTTTCAAACCGCGTCGCGCCGACTCAGGAAGGACGCCCCGCAGCGGGCGGTCTCGCAATCGGCGTACTGGACGCCCTGAAGGAAACGGGAGGTGTGTGGTTTGGCTGGAGTGGCGAGATCGTCACCGAGCAGACGGCACCCGTCATCGAGAAACAGGGCAACGTGACCTACGCCACCGTGGGCCTGACCAAGCGCGACTACGACCAATACTACCGCGGCTTTTCGAATGCGACGCTGTGGCCGACCTTCCACTATCGCAACGATCTGTCGCGCTACGACCGGCAGGAATATGCCGGGTATCTGCGGGTGAACGTGACACTCGCGAAGCAGCTTAAGGAGTTGCTCAAGCCCGATGACATCATCTGGGTTCACGACTACCACCTGCTGCCGTTCGCGCGCTGCCTGCGCGATCTGGGCGTGAAGAACCCGATCGGCTTTTTCCTGCACATTCCGTTTCCTGTGCCGGAAGTGATGCGCACGGTGCCGCCGCATGAAGAGCTCGTGAAGTGCATGTGCAGCTACGACGTGGTCGGTTTTCAGACGGACGCGGACCGGCAGTCGTTTGTCGATTACATCGAGCGCGGCAATCACGGCACGTCGAGCGACGAGAACATGATTCACGCGTACGGACGCTTCCTGAAGGTGGCGGCGTACCCGATCGGTATCTATCCCGACGCGATTGCCAAGGCCGCCGATCAGTTCAGCGACCGCAAGCAGGTGCGCAGCCTGCGCGATGCGATGCGCGGCCGCAAGCTGATCATGAGCGTCGACCGGCTCGATTATTCGAAGGGGCTGGTGGAGCGCTTCCAGGCGTTCGAGCGTCTGCTGCTGAACGCGCCGGGCTGGCACGGCCGCGTGTCGCTCGTGCAGATCGCGCCGCCGACGCGCGCCGACGTGCAGACGTATCAGCGCATCCGGCAGACCCTCGAAGGCGAGGCGGGACGGATCAACGGCCGCTTCGCCCAGCTCGACTGGACGCCGATCCAGTACCTGAACCGCAAGTACGAACGCAATCTGCTGATGGCGCTATTCCGTCAGTCGCAGGTCGGCTACGTGACGCCGCTGCGTGACGGGATGAACCTCGTCGCGAAGGAGTACGTTGCGTCGCAGGACCCCGCCGATCCTGGCGTGCTCGTGCTGTCGCAGTTCGCGGGCGCCGCCGAGCAGTTGCCGGGCGCGCTGGTCGTCAATCCGTTCGATCTGTCGCAGATGGCAGAGGCGCTGGAGCGCGCGCTGTCGATGCCGCTCGCCGAGCGTCAGGCGCGTCACGCTGACATGATGGCGCCGCTGCGCGAGAACAATCTCTCCGTGTGGCGCGATACGTTCCTCGCGGATTTGCGGCATGTCGCGACGGCTTCGTCGGTGACGGAGAAGGCGGTCAAGCGCGCGGACGTGACGGTTTGAAATGAACCGCGTGAGCGCTGAGTCGCGGGCGCACGGTACTACAGACGGCAGCCTTTGCAGGCTGCCGTTTTCGTTTCCAGCGAGGCCCGATCAGAAGCTTCAGGCCTGCTGCTGGCTCATCTCGGCAAACGGCACGGGCGTTTGACGCGGATCGAAGTCCGCCCATCTGCCGCGCTGCCAGTGACCCGTCGCGCGCTCGATATCGGAGCCGCCCGCGTCGCGCAGCAGTTGTGCCGCTTCCGTCTGATTTTCCGGGCTCACATGCACGGCGACGAGCACGCCCGAATTGCGCATCTCGTGATGCACGACATCGTGATGCTCGCGCGGTCCGCTGCGAGAACTCGCCATCTTGCCGACCAGCGAGCCGAGATACGCGCCGACGCCCGCAGCGATCACGACGACGGGTACCGACGCCGAGAACGCCATGAACACCGCGACGCCGATCACGGCGCCCGCGACGGCGCCGATCGTCATCGGGTGCTGATGGCGATTGAGCGTCGGCGATGGAGCGGGCGAGATCGACGGTGCAGTGGCTGCGTGTTCGTCGAGCGGATGGCGCGCGTGCTGGCCGCGCGGATTGACGAAGAACAGCGTGACGTCTTCGCCGGGAAAGCCGTGATCGAAGAGCGTCTGCGCGGCGTCTTCAGCGGCCGGGAAGGTGGTGAAACGTCCAGCGACGATGAGTGACATGGCGCCCCCTATCGTTTAAAAGCCAGCGGTTCATAGGCCAGAGCGAAACCTGCGCAGGAGGTCTCGGCGGACATCGGCAGTCGCAGGTTTCGTCTTTAAGGATAGGCGGAAAGCGGCGCAGCGGAGAGAGTGTGCGTCGAATGTGGGTACTACGCAGTCGTTGCCGCGTGATGCCGCACGCGCATCGTACTGACGAGCGCGCCCACGCCTGCGAAGCAGGCCGCGACGTACAGCGTGATCACGGGGCCATGCTGCGGCGCGATACCGAAAATCAGCGCGACCAGCGCCGAGCCGAGCGTTTGTCCCGTCAGACGCGCCGTGCCGAGCATGCCGCTCGCGCCGCCGCTGCGATGGCGCGGCGCGGCCGACAGCATCGTCCGGTTGTTCGGCGACTGGAAGATGCCGAAACCCGCGCCGCACAGCGCCATGCGCCACACGATATCGAACGCCGTGGGATGCGCGCCGAGCGTCGCGAGCAGCAGCAGACCGAGCGCCAGCGTCGCGAGCCCAAGGCCGCCGAGCCAGCCCGCCGAAATCTTGTCCGACAGCACGCCCGACAGCGGCGCCGCGCCGACGATCACGAGCGGCCACGGCGTCATCAGCAGCCCGGTTTCGACCTGGGACAGCCCGAGATTGATTTGCAGCAGGAACGGCAGCGACACGAACGCGAGCATCTGCGCGCAGAACGAGCACACGGAAGTGCCCACCGACAGCGCGAAGATGGGAATACGCAGCAGATCGACGGGCAGCAGAGGCGCGGCTTGCGTCAGCTGCCGTCGCACAAAGAAATAGCCAATCACGATGGCGGCGATCAGTTCGATGGCGACATAGCCGTAGCGCTCGCCGTGCCCGAAGCCGTCGACGGCGAAGATCACGAGGCCGAATACGAACGCGTTCATCACCGCGCTCGTGTAGTCATACGGCGACGGATGACCGACGTTGCGCGGCAGCGCCCGCAGGCCGACTGCGATAGCCGCGACACCGATCGGCACGTTGATCGCGAAGAGCCACGGCCACGACGCGACTGCCAGCACGGCCGATGCAACCGTCGGCCCGACCGCGGACGAAATCGCGACCACCATCGCGTTGATCGCGACGCCGCGCCCGAGGCTCGCGGGCGGATAGATCATGCGCACGAGCGCGGTGTTCACGCTCATGATCCCTGCCGCGCCGAAGCCCTGAATGACGCGGGCGAGCGCGAGCGTCGGCAGCGACGTGGCGAGCGCGCAACCGAGCGACGCGACCGTGAACAGGATCAGCCCACCAAGATAGACACGCCGGTAACCGATGCGATCGCCGAGCGACGACAGCGGCAGCAGCGAGATCGTCACCGACAGCTGATACGCGTTGACGATCCAGATCGAGTTCGCCGCGCTCGAGTTCAGATTGCGAGCGATGGTCGGCAGCGCGACGTTGGCGATCGCGCTGTCGAGCACGGCGAGCGTGACGCCCAGCGCGAGGACGAGAATCGCCCAGTAGCGCTGAGGAATGGGAAGGCCGAGTTCGGGTTCCGGCGTGCTGGCGGGAGAGGGAGCGGCGTTGCGGGCAGTGCCCGAGGGATCGCGGTGGTCGGTCGACGAAGTGGCTTGCATTGTGTTGTTGTGGTGAGCGGCGAGGCAGTTAACGCGCGACCGTCCCGGCATGCAGCGCACATCGCGCGTCGGCCATGCCGGGCCGTGCAGATCCGGTCTTCCGCGTTACTTCAGTTCGTACAGGCCCGTGTACGTGGCCGAATCGACTTCATTCAGATGCGTCATGTAGCGCGCGACGGCATTGGTCGAATCGGCCGTGAGCGGCAGGTTCGCCACCTTCAGCGCGTGAATGCGGAAGATGAAGCGATGCGGCTTGTCGCCACGCGTGGGCGCCGCGCCGCCGAAACCCACCGTGCCATAGTCGTTGCGGAACTGCAGCGCGCCCGGCGGCAGCAGGCTGCCATCGGCCTTGCCTGCGTTGCGCGGCAACGAGCGGGTGTCGGCGGGAAGGTTGACGACGACCCAATGCCAGAAGCCGCTGCCCGTGGGCGCGTCGGGATCGTAGACGGTGAGCGCGAGACTTTGCGTGTCGGCGGGCGGCGCGTCCCATTGCAGCGCGGGCGACAGGTTCTCGCCTTCGCCCGAGACGCCGAACGATTTGTCGTTCATCTCCTGTGCTTTGGGCATGAAGCCGTTGGCAGGGAAGTCGTCCGACCAGATTCGGAAATCAGCCATCATGTGCCTCCTTCGGTGGATGGTTCCAGGATGGGCAGGAGCCGCTGGGAACCCGCTTCAGAGACAGGAACGGAGATTCCCAGTGAGCCAATCGAGTGTAGCACCGGCATCTTGCAGTAGCTGGCGTGCAGGTATCGGTGAGACGCTGCCCGAAGAGGCAACTGAAGCGGTAACGTCAGGCACGCTCTTCGTGCAGTGGAGAGTCGCCGTGCAGCCAGTCGATCAGCCGTTGCAACACGCCGTCGATGTCCCGGTTCGCTCCGCGCAAGGCGCATTCCCATACCGTCGCCACGCGCCAGCCGGCGTCGAGCAGCGCGGCTTGCGCCTTCGCGTCGTTTGCGCGGTTGCGGCCGATCTTGTCGCGCCAGAACTCGGGGCGTGTCTGCGGCCATTTGAAGAGATGACAGTCGTGGCCGTGCCAGAAGCAGCCGTGCACGAAGATCACGGCGTGGTAACGCGGCAAGACGATGTCGGGACGGCCGGCCAGATCGCGCGCGTCGAGCCGGAAGCGGAAGCCGCGGCGATGCAGCAGACTGCGGATCAGGATTTCGGGTTTCGTGTTGCGGCCGCGAATGCCGGACATCATCCGGCTGCGCGTGGCCGCATCGACGATATCGACCATTACAGCGCCACCATCAGTGCGCGAGCTCCGCCGCGCTTTCCTCGTGCGATGCGCGCGTGAGCGCCTGCACATGCGGCAGCATGATGCGCGCGACTTCGCGCATCACCGGGACGACGACGCTGTTGCCGAACTGGCGATACGCCTGCGTATCGCTGACGGGAATCCGGTAGGTGTCAGGAAAGCCCATCAGGCGCGCGCATTCGCGTGGTGTCAGGCGGCGCGGGCGCTGCTTCTCGCCCTGATAGACGAGAATTTCCGAGCCGTCCTTGTGATAGCGCGCCGACAGCGTGCGCGTCACGCTTTGCGGATAGGCCATTCCATAGCCGAAGCCGTTGCCTGCCGCGCGATGTTTCTCCGCGTAGTTCTGCAGATAAGTCCAGAGCTTGGGCGTGAGCGTGTATTTCGGTTGCACGCGGCGCGCGGTGTGATCGAAGAAACGGTCGGCGTCCCACGGCAATACGGGCTCACTGCCATCGGTGCGATGCAGGATCGACGCGAGGCGCGGGCCTTCTTCGGGCAGGCGCAGATCGTCCCAGGAGAACGACGTCTTGCCGCGAAAGCCGACGATGATGATCCGCTCGCGATGCTGCGGCGTGAAATGCGCGCCGTCGATCACACGGTAATGCACTTCGTAGCCGAGTTCGTCGCGCAGCGTCTGCAGGATCACGTCGAAGGTGCGGCCCTTGTCGTGCGACAGCAGGTTTTTCACGTTTTCGAGCAGGAACGCGGCGGGACGGCGCGTGGCGATGATGCGCGCGACATCGAAGAAAAGCGTGCCCTGTGTCGCGCATTCGAAGCCGTGTGGCCGGCCGAGCGCGTTCTTCTTGCTGACGCCTGCGATCGAGAACGGCTGGCAGGGAAAGCCGCCGAGCAGGATGTCGTGCTCGGGCACGTCCTCAGCGGGATACGTGACGATGTCGCCGATCAGCGTGTGCTGCGCGGCGCCGTCACGGAAATTCTCCTGATACGTCTTCTGCGAGAAGGCGTTCCACTCGCTCGTGAACACGCACTCGCCGCCGTGCGATTCAAACCCCATGCGAATCCCGCCGATGCCCGCGAACAGATCGATGAAGCGCGTGCCGTTGTTCGCATGTTTGTCGGCGCGGCGCGCGTTCGCCCGATAGAGCAGCGCTTGCAGCGCCGGCTCGAGCATCGCCGGGCAAGGCGTTTCGCCTTTTTCCCAGCGGCGCACCGTCTTGATGTCCTTGCCGACATGCGCGGCGATTTCTTTTTGTGTGAAGCGGGTGCGCGCCTGCTTCAGCAGTTCAAGCGGTGAAGCCTGAGTCACAGGAGTCCTTGCTGGGTATTTTTGCGGACATTATGACCTATGAATGTCCCTAATTTGCGTGCGATGGCGGTTGCGCAGACAAATTTTCCTGCGGAAAGGCGGCGGGAGTGTGCGGAGGGAGGGGAGAGGCAGCCCCGGCGACGCGCCAGATCATCCTGTCGCTGTGTCGCCGGGTGTTCGCGCTGCTGGCAGCAGCATCGTGGAAGGACGCGCGGCGGGTCAATGAATGTTAAATGCGTGGCGCGCGTTCAACCTGTTGCAGCGTTGCCGCGGCGGCGGCATCTGCCAGCTTGCCCAGCGTCAGCGCTTGCGGCGAACGCGATGGCGATTGCCGTCGCGCGACGCCGCGGGCCGCGAGGTCGTCACGGGCAGCGGCGCCAGTTCCATGGTGCACAGATCGTCGAGCTGGAGCAGCAGGTCGTCGATGGCACAAAGCTGGGCGTTGGTCAGGTGGTCGGCGTCGAGCAGCTCGAAGAGCCGTTTGCGCCAGTAGTCGGCCGGGAGGATGGCCCCACCCAGGTCGCCATGCATCGAAGGCCGCATGACGCGGGCAATGTGCGCGATGTCCTGATCGATCAGAGTCGATTTAAACGATCCCGCCGACGAAGTGAGGTAATGGTCCATGCCCCGCTCTACGGCAGGGGTTTAGGAAACTTTAGGGTCGGTTCGGAAATATTTTTAGTCGCGTGCTTTGGCGGTCCGACGGACCGTCGGCGCGGGCAGCGGGCGGATGGCCGTCGAATGGCGGCCCGTGGGCATGTCAGCTCATGTCAGTGCGAGCGCCAGGCTGCAGGTGAGCACGATGATCATCAGGCCAGCGGCGACTGCGAGGTTGTACGGGTAGGGCATCTGTCAACCTGACGTATCCGAGGAGTGACGAGATGATATGAGGATGTCGCGTACCCGTCCGCAGGCAAATGGCGCGTTAGGTGGGAGAGCGCACACTGGTCTGCGGCGCCGGCGCACGAGCCCCGCCGGGCGGGCTTGCCGCGCATGCCGGGGTGTCCGTGAGTGTGGCTTTTTCGCCTCGTGTGGCGTGCGCGGCGAGCGTTGCCGGCGTGTTGCGTCAGGCCGGCTGGTCGGGGCTCGGGCTGACCGGCTGGGCCGCGCCTTCGAGGAAGCGGCGCGTCGCTTCGAACGATTGCAGCATCTGGTCCGGCCACGGCGTCTGCTGCATGACGGCCTGATGATTGACGAACGCGGAGCTGAGCAGCTTCGACAGTTCGGGGGAATTCAGGTGACGCATCAGCACGCTGACGGCGATGGCCGTCGCCTGGCTGGCGCCCGCCGTTTGCAGTTCGGAAGTGGTGAGGGCGGCGAGTTGCTTGTTAATGTCCATGAGATGTCCTTCGTTGTGCTGGCAGGTGTTGCGCAAAATGCGTGATTTTGTCACGGGCGGGCGAGGTCGATTGGACTCCGGTAGCCTGCGGAGCCGCTCTGAAGCTGCGTCAGGCGGTCGACTCGCACTTCACGCACAAAAATGGGAACTGTGTTTTGGCGATTCCGATAGTTTTCCGCGATGAGCGTAGCGGTACACTGGTTACAACTGTTATCGCTCTGGAGTCGATCATGCTTGCCACCTTCTTTGTGCTCTGGCCGTTTGCCGCTGCATCGCTGTTTGCGCTCGTCCGTTTCTTCGATCAGCGCGACCAGCAACTGGCCAAGGTTCAGGTGGTGTGCCGTCGGCATCGTTGAACGGTTTTGCCGCGTTGCTGGGTTACCAACAACGAGGCTGTAGCAAACAAAAAACCCGCAAAGCGTGAGCTGTTGCGGGTTTTTTTATGGCGTCGTCCGTCGCCGATGTGGTCCCCCCGACAGGAATCGAACCTGTATCTAGCGCTTAGGAGGCACTCGTTCTATCCATTGAACTACGGGGAGGGGCCGCCGACGAGCGCAGAGTATAGCAAATCGCCCGTTTGCCAAAGCGGCTTTCAACGCATTGGCGGCACACACACCGCGCCGTTAATATCGGCCGATGGTCCACACGCCCGACACCCACTACACCGACGCGGGTCTTGTCGCGCTCTACGACACGCTCAATCCCTTCGCCGCCGACACGCGCTTCTATATCGATCTCGCTGAGCGCACGAAATCGGTGCGTATCGTCGATATCGGCTGCGGCACCGGGTTGCTGGCCGCCGAACTGGCCCGGCGCGGCCACGCGGTGACGGGCGTCGATCCTTCGTCAGCGATGCTTGAGATTGCGCGTCAACGTCCGGGTGGCGAACGGGTGGAGTGGATCGAAGGCGACGCCACACAGCTGGGCGCGCTGAATGCCGATCTCGCCCTGATGACTGGCCACGTCGCGCAGGTTTTTCTCGACGATGCCAGCTTCGACGCCACGCTTGCCGCGGCGTACGCGGCGCTGCGTCCGGGCGGCCGGCTCGCGTTCGAGAGCCGCAATCCGGCCTTGTCGCCATGGAGGGCGTGGACGCCACAACAGTCGCGCCGCGTGATCGACGACACGCGCGTCGGCCCGGTCGAAATCTGGCAGCAACTTATCGAAGCGACGGACGGCATCGTGCAGTTCGATACCCATCATCGCTTTCTTCGCGACAGCGACGGCGACGCAATCGTCTCAACCAGCGAACTGCGCTTTCGCACGCAAACCGAACTGGACGACGCACTGCGCAAAGCCGGCTTCAGCACGACGCGATGGTGCGGCGACTGGTCCGGTCATCCCGTCGACCCGGCGAGCCGCGAACTGATCGCCGTCGCCACACGCGACTGACCGCCACACCCCCGCGCACCAAAAACAAAAGCGGTCCGCAGGCATCGACCCGCGGACCGCTTCATAGATAAGACGTTTCTGTAGCAGAACCCGTCTATCAGAACTCCACTACAGCAAATTCTGCCTTGCCCACGTCGCACAGCGGACAGCGCCAGTCGTCCGGGATATCGGCGAAGCGCGTACCTGGCGCGATGCCTTCTTCGGGCAAACCTTCTTCTTCGTTAAAGATCCAGCCGCAAATCAGGCAGACCCAGCTTTTGTATTCGACGATCACTTCACTCACGACACACGCTCTTCATTGATTCAATGCAAAATCCGCCAATCTGCCCCTTTATTGTGCATACGGCGGCGACCCGCAATATTACCGGAATTTGACGAACTGCCCACGGATCGCGATTTTTTACCGTTTCAAATCAACGCGAAGCGGCATGCATAAGGGCGATGCGACGCCCGGCGGGGCCGTTCCCAGCGTGTATCCTTTCTGTGCGGTGTGGCCATGCGTCGCGCCCCTCGAGCCGCTTTTGCCAAGGAGAAAAAAGATGCGGAATAACAGATGGTTGGCCGGCGCAGCGTGCGCGGGCATGCTGGTGATGTCGGGCGTGGCGCATGCCGCGGGCGTCTCGTTCGTCGAACCGAAGGACGGCGCGACCGTCAGCAACCCGATCCACGTGAAATTTGCCGTCGAAGGCATGAAGATCGTGCCCGCCGGCACGATGACGGAAGGCACGGGACATCATCACCTGATCATCGACGGACAGCCGCTGCCGAAGGGCGAAGTCATTCCCGCCAACGACAAGTCGCTGCACTTCGGCAAAGGCCAGACGGAAACGGAGATCACGCTGCCGCCCGGCGATCACACGCTGACGCTCGATTTCGGCGATGGCGCGCATCGTTCGTATGGACCTGACATGAGCAGGACGATCACGATTCACGTGAAGTGATGCGGGCGAGTCTGCCGCGCCTTTGACACAGCGGACGCCCGCTCCAGGGCGTTCGCCCGCCGCGTCGTCGTTCGGACTTCGGACCGAAAGATCGCGATCGCGGACCAGAACCAGCGCGTCATTCGTCCTATGCCATCCTGCCGGGCCATATCCCGTCAGTCTGCGCGCTGCCGACCGGTACAATGAGCGCTTCCGACTCATCGCTGGTTTCTTCCTTTCCATGTCGCTTTACACCATTACGGGCGCGCAACTGGCGTTCGGCCACGTCGCGCTGCTCGATCACGCGGATTTCTCACTTGAAGCCGGCGAGCGCGTCGGGTTGATCGGCCGCAACGGCGCGGGCAAGTCCTCGCTGCTGAAGATCGTCGCCGAGCTTGCAAAACCGGACGACGGTCTGATTACGCGTCAGCAGGACCTCGTCACCGTGTACGTGCCGCAGGAGCCCGAGTTCGACGGCGACGTGTCGGTATTCGACACGGTCGCAGCGGGCCTCACGCACGCGAGCGCGCTGCTCGACGAATACAACACGGTTGCGCACGAACTGGCGGAGACGCCCGAAGGCGCGCAGCACGACGCGTTGCTCGCGCGCATGAACACGCTGCAGTCGTCGCTCGACGCAACCGATGCCTGGAACTGGCGCACACGCGTCGCCACGACGCTCGCGCAGATCGGACTGGACGGCGACGCGCGGGTGGGTTCGTTGTCGGGCGGCATGCAAAAGCGCGTCGCGCTGGCACGGGCGCTGGTCGTGCAGCCGGATGTCCTGCTGCTGGACGAGCCGACCAACCATCTGGATTTCGACGGCATTCGCTGGCTGGAAGAGTTGCTGGTGTCTCAGCGCGCCGGCCTGCTGTTCATCACCCACGATCGTGCGTTTCTCGACCGCGTCGCGACGCGCATCGTTGAACTGGATCGCGGGCGCCTGCTGTCATATCCTGGCAATTTCTCTGCTTATCAGACACGCAAGGCGCAACAACTGGAAGTGGAGCGCGTCGAGAACGAGAAATTCGACAAGCTGCTCGCCCAAGAGGAAGTGTGGATCCGCAAGGGCGTCGAGGCGCGGCGCACGCGCAGCGTCGGACGGATTGCACGGCTCGTGCAAATGCGCAACGAACGCGCGGAACGCCGCAACGTGCAGGGCAACGTGAAGCTCGACGTCGGGCAGGGCGAGAAGTCGGGCAAGATCGTCGCCGAACTCACGGACGTGACCAAGCGCTACGGCGAGCGCACGGTGGTCGACCGTTTTTCGACGACGGTCATGCGCGGTGACAAGATCGGTTTTGTCGGTCCGAACGGCGCAGGCAAGACCACGCTGCTCAAGCTGATTCTCGGCGAACTGCAGCCGGATGAAGGCAAGGTGCGCGTCGGTACTAACCTTCAGGTTGCTTACTTCGACCAGATGCGGGCTCAGCTCGATCTGGAAAAGAGTCTCGCCGACACCATCAGCCCAGGCAGTGACTGGGTCGAGATCAACGGCCAGAAAAAGCACGTGATGAGTTATCTGGGCGACTTCCTGTTCGCGCCGGAGCGCGCGCGCTCGCCTGTCAAATCGCTGTCGGGCGGCGAACGCAACCGGCTGCTGCTCGCGCGTCTGTTCGCGCGCCCGGCCAACGTGCTGGTGCTCGACGAGCCGACCAACGACCTCGACATCCCGACGCTCGAACTGCTCGAAGAACTGCTGACCGACTACGACGGTACGGTCTTGCTGGTGAGCCACGACCGCGCGTTTCTGGATAACGTGGCGACGTCGGTGATCGCGTCGGAGGGCGCGGGGAAGTGGCGCGAGTATGTCGGCGGATTTACAGACTGGCAGATCCAGCGCGATCGTTCCGAGCAGATTACGCAACAGGACGCACCGAAAGAGGCGCCGAAAGAAGCCGCGCCGAAGGAAAGCGCAGCGGGCCGCAACGCGCAGCGCACGGTGAAGCTTTCATTCAAGGAACAGCGCGAACTGGAAGCGTTGCCCGGGCAGATCGCCGCGCTCGAAGCCGAGCAGAAGGCGATCGGCGCGCAGATCGAGGAAGGTTCAATCTTCGTCAAGGACGCGCAGGAAGGCGCGCGGCTGACCGAGCGCTACGCGGCGATCGACGAGGAGCTGCTCGTGGCGATCGAACGGTGGGATGAGCTGGAGAGCAAGAAGAAGTAGTATGCCCCTCGGGTGCAGGGCACTTTCCCCGCCAACCGTCCTACACCCATCATCTAAATTGCCCCGCGCATCGAAATCAGTAAAATACCCGCGAACCTGCTTCCCACGGTCCTTCCAGCGAATCGCCCGCAAAGCGTGTCGAAGGAAAACCGCGGAAAGCAGGCAAGGCAAACCGATAAGCGCTGCACGCAAGTCGCGCAGCGCACACACTCCGTTGTTTCGTTTCGCTTTTTTTGAAAACTCAACGCATTGTCCACGCACCTGTCCACAGGACTTGTGGACAACGATGAACCGACGGACCCGAGCAAGCCATGTCAACGAAAAAGCCTAACGCCGCCTATAGCGAAGCATCGATCAAGGTGCTCAAGGGCCTGGAGCCGGTCAAACAGCGGCCCGGCATGTACACGCGCACCGAAAATCCGCTGCACATCATCCAGGAAGTCATCGACAACGCATCCGACGAAGCGCTCGGCGGCTATGGCCGTCAGATCACCGTCACATTGCACGCCGACCATTCCGTGTCCGTCGAAGACGACGGCCGCGGTATTCCGTTCGGCATGCACCCCGAAGAGGGCGTGCCCGTCGTCGAAATCGTCTTCACGCGTCTGCACGCGGGCGGCAAGTTCGACAAGGCGGCCGGCGGCGCCTACACGTTCTCGGGCGGTCTGCACGGCGTCGGCGTGTCGGTCACGAACGCGCTGTCCACGCGCCTCGACGTCACCGTGTGGCGCGACAACAAGGTCGCCGAGCTGAGCTTCTCACATGGCGACGTCGTCAAGCCACTGCAGGTTCGCGCCGCGGCTCGGGCCGACAAGAAATCCGGCACGCGCGTTACCGCCTGGGCCGATCCGAAATACTTCGATTCACCCAACCTGCCGCTCGGCGAACTGCAACGCCTGTTGCGCTCGAAAGCCGTGCTGCTGCCGGGCGTCGAGGTCGTGCTCGTCAACGAAAAGACGGGCGAGCGCCAAAGCTGGAAATACGAAGACGGCCTGCGCGGCTATCTGATGGAAGGCATGGCGGGCAGTGATCTGCTGATCCCGCTGTTCGAAGGCGAGCGCTACGCGGAAAGCTCGCGTTCGAACGAAGAGACGTTTGCCGAAGGCGAAGGCGCGGCGTGGGTCGTCGCGTGGAGCGAAGAAGGGCCGCTCACGCGCGAGTCCTACGTCAATCTGATTCCGACGCCCGCAGGCGGCACGCACGAAGCGGGTCTGCGCGACGGTCTGTTCCAGGCCGTGAAGAGCTTCGTCGAATTGCACAACCTGCAGCCAAAGGGCGTGAAGCTGCTCGCGGAAGACGTGTTCGCGCGCGTGTCGTTCGTGCTGTCGGCGAAGGTGCTCGATCCGCAGTTCCAGGGGCAAATCAAGGAGCGCCTGAATAGCCGCGACGCCGTGAAGCTGGTGTCGTCGTTTGCGCGTCCGGCGCTCGAACTGTGGCTCAACCAGCACGTCGAGCACGGCAAGAAGCTCGCCGATCTCGTCATCAAGCAGGCGCAGGCGCGCACGCGTGCCGGCCAGAAGGTCGAGAAGCGCAAGAGTTCGGGCGTCGCCGTGCTGCCCGGCAAGCTGACGGATTGCGAATCGACGGAAATTGGCCGTAACGAGCTGTTCCTCGTCGAGGGCGATTCGGCGGGCGGTTCCGCGAAGATGGGCCGCGACAAGGAATATCAGGCCATCCTGCCGCTGCGCGGCAAGGTGCTGAATACATGGGAAACCGAGCGCGATCGTCTGTTTGCGAACAACGAAGTGCACGACATTTCCGTGGCGATCGGCGTCGATCCGCATAACCCGGACGACACCGTCGATCTGTCCAATCTGCGCTACGGCAAGATCTGTATCTTGTCCGATGCTGACGTCGACGGCTCGCACATTCAGGTGTTGCTGCTCACGCTGTTCTTCAAGCATTTCCCGCAACTGATCGAACGCGGTCACGTGCATGTCGCGCGTCCGCCGCTGTTTCGCGTCGATGCGCCCGCGCGCGGCAAGAAGCCCGCGCAGAAGCTGTACGCGCTCGACGAAGGCGAACTCGAAGCGATCCTCGACAAGCTGCGCAAGGACGGCGTGCGTGAATCGCAATGGTCGATCAGCCGCTTCAAGGGCCTTGGTGAAATGAGCGCCGAGCAGTTGTGGGACACGACGATGAACCCGGACACGCGGCGCCTGTCGCCCGTCGCGCTGGGCGAACTCGACTTCGACGCAACCGTCGCACGCATGACGATGCTGATGGGCAAGGGCGAAGCGTCGTCGCGCCGTAGCTGGCTCGAAGAGAAGGGCAACCAGGTCGAAGCGGATATCTGAGCGCCGCCGCGCTTCGTGCCCGCGAACCATGCCATGCATGTGACGCACGAAGCGCACGCCGCCCAACAAGGACACGGAATCTAGATGGACGACAACACTACCGATCTTTTCGCCGAGCCGGCCGCGCCCGAAGGCGATGTGCTGACGCTTGGCAACTACGCGGAAAGCGCGTACCTCGAATACGCGGTGAGCGTCGTGAAAGGCCGCGCGCTGCCCGACGTCTGCGACGGCCAGAAGCCGGTGCAGCGACGCATCCTGTACGCGATGAACGAGATGGGTCTCGGCGACAACGCGAAGCCGGTGAAGTCGGCGCGCGTGGTCGGCGACGTGCTGGGTAAATATCACCCGCACGGCGACCAGTCGGCGTACGACGCACTCGTGCGTCTCGCGCAGGACTTCTCGATGCGCTATCCGCTGATCGACGGCCAGGGCAACTTCGGCTCGCGCGACGGCGACGGCGCAGCGGCCATGCGATACACGGAAGCGCGTCTCACGCCGATCGCAAAACTGCTGCTCGACGAGATCGACCAGGGCACCGTCGATTTCATGCCGAACTACGACGGCTCGTTCCAGGAACCGAAGCTGCTGCCTGCGCGTCTGCCGTTCGTGCTGCTGAACGGTGCATCGGGTATCGCGGTGGGTCTGGCGACGGAAATTCCGTCGCACAACCTGCGCGAAGTCGCAGCGGCAGCCGTCACGATGATCCGTCATCCGAACATCACGCACGCTGAACTGATGCAACTCGTGCCCGGACCGGACTTCCCGGGCGGCGGTCAGATCATTTCGAGCGAAGCGGAAATCGCGCAGGCATATGAGACGGGCCGCGGAAGTCTCAAGGTGCGTGCGCGCTACAAGATCGAAGATCTCGCGCGCGGCCAGTGGCAACTCGTTATCACCGAATTGCCGCCGAATACGTCTGGTCAGAAGGTGCTCGAAGAGATCGAAGAACAGACGAATCCGAAAATCAAGCTCGGCAAGAAGTCGCTGACGCCGGAACAGTTGCAGACGAAACAGACATTGCTCGGTCTGCTCGACGCCGTTCGCGACGAGTCTGGCAAGGACGCACCCGTGCGTCTCGTGTTCGAGCCGAAGTCGCGCACCATCGATCAGACCGAATTCGTCACTACGCTGCTCGCGCATACGAGCCTCGAGTCGAACGCGGCGCTGAATCTGGTGATGGTCGGCGCCGATGGCCGTCCGCGCCAGAAGGGCCTTGGTGAGATCCTGCGCGAATGGGTCGGCTTCCGTTTCACGACGGTAACGCGCCGTACGCAGCATCGTCTGGGCAAGGTCAACGACCGGATTCACATCCTCGAAGGTCGGATGATCGTCTTTTTGAATATCGACGAAGTCATCCGCATCATTCGCGAATCGGAAGAGCCTAAGACTGCGCTGATCGAAGCCTTTGGTCTGTCCGATCGACAAGCCGAAGACATTCTTGAAATCCGACTGCGTCAGTTGGCGCGCCTGGAAAAGATCAAGATTGAGAAGGAACTGTCCGAACTGCGCGACGAGAAGGCGAAGCTCGAAGAACTGCTTGGCAGCGAATCGGCGATGAAGCGCCTGCTCATCAAGGAAATCGAAGCTGACGCCAAGCAATACGGCGACGATCGCCGCACGCTGATCCAGCAGGAAAAGCGCGCGACATTCGAAGCACGTGTCGTCGATGAACCTGTCACCGTCGTCGTGTCGCAGAAGGGCTGGGTGCGGGCACTGAAGGGCCACGGGCTCGATCCCGCAGGCTTCACGTTCAAGGCGGGCGACGGTCTGTACGCGGCGTTCCAGTGCCGCACGCCCGATATGCTGATCGCGTGGGGCAGCAAGGGCCGCGTGTATTCCGTTTCCGTCGCGCAGTTGCCGGGCGGACGCGGCGATGGCGTTCCTGTCACGTCGCTGATCGAGCTCGAATCGGGCACGCATCTGATGCATTACTTCGCGGCGTCGGCGGATCAGGCGCTGTTGCTGGCGTCGTCGAACGGCTTTGGCTTTATCGCGAAGGTGGGCGATATGGTGAGCCGCGTGAAGGCGGGCAAGGCGTTCATGACGATCGACGAAGGCGCGACACCGCTCGCGCCGATGCCGATGTTGCCTGACGCGACGCAGGTCGCGTGTCTGTCGGGCGGCGGGCGTCTGCTGGTGTTCGGTCTCGACGAGATGAAGACGTTGTCGGGCGGTGGGCGCGGCGTGATCCTGATGGCGCTCGATTCGAACGAAGCGTTGACACAGGCGCTGGCGATCAACAAGGCGGGCGTCGTGCTGGAAGGCGTGTATCGCAACAAGCCGACGGAAGAGCAGTTGTCGGGTGCGTCGCTGGCGTCGTGTGTCGGCAAGCGCGCTCGCAAGGGCCGCGCGCCGGATACGAAGCTCAAAGAGGTGACGTCGCTTCGTCCGGTGCTGGGCACTTAACGATGATGTGCGCCGTGAGCGGGGTGTCTCACGGCGTAACATGGAAAAGAAATTAGCGCAGCAAATGAACTGCGCATCGTGTCGCGAGTCGAACGCGGTCATTGACGCATGTCAGTGCCGCGTTTTCTGGCTGCACAAAACGGCAGCGCGCTATATCGGGAAAGGAAAACAAAATGAACAAGGCGATTGAAATCGCGCTCTTTCTGCATCTGCTGGGTGTCGCCGTGTGGATTGGCGGCATGATATTCGCGCATTTCTGCCTGCGTCCGGCACTCGAAGATCTTTCGCCGCAATTGCGGCTGCCGCTGTGGGAGTCGGTGTTCGGCCGGTTTTTCAACTGGGTCGGTGTGTCGGTGCTCGTTATTCTGCTGACGGGTGGTTTCCTGCTGATGCAGTTCGGAGGTGGCC
The DNA here is from genome assembly GCF_017104715.1 of Burkholderia sp. Ac-20365. Taxonomy (GTDB): domain Bacteria; phylum Pseudomonadota; class Gammaproteobacteria; order Burkholderiales; family Burkholderiaceae; genus Paraburkholderia. The sequence goes on along the minus strand of NZ_JAAGPI010000026.1, from coordinate 69,677 downwards.
ATGCGACCTGGCAGCTTCATGCGATGGCAGGTATCGGTATCGTGATGATGCTGATTTTCGGGCATATCCGTTTTGCGGTTTTTCCGCGGATCCGGCGTGCTGTGCAGGCGCAGAAGTGGCCTGATGGTGCGCGTGCTGTGGCCACCGTGCGGCGGCTGGTTGTTGTTAATCTGGTGTTGGGGATCGTGACGATTGGGGTTGCGGTGTTGTCGCGCGGGTTTTGAGCGCGGTTCGCAGCGCAGTCAAATGCCGCTTCTGCGGCGGGTTTTTGAGTTTTGTTGATTTTTGTTTTTTGCTTTTTGCTTTTGCTTTCGCTGGCATCCGCGATTTGCCTTCGTGATTCACGCGTCGCCCCTGTGCGGGGCGGCACCTACTTTTCTTTGCCGCGGCAAAGAAAAGTGGGCAAAAGAAAGCCGCTCAACACCGCCAGCTATTCTCGCTGCCCACGGGCCCCCAACGGCCCCGTCCTGTGCGCGACAGCATCCTTCTCGACGCCGGCTGCCAACGCTTCGGCTAAGCTCATCACCCGCTCCACACTCTCGCGTCGCCACAAGCGCGATCAAATCTCCCACGTTCTATAGCGGCAAACTGTGTGTCGGCTTTCGCGACGTATGCGCTCCACTCCAGACGGGAAACCAGGGTCACGGCTCGAAAACACGATCGGTGTCGTAGGAGCGCCGAGGTGTGAAGCACTACGATCTACACACAGTTTGCCACCTGGGCGGCCGCAACTATTCGCTGCCGCTGGCTGTGTTACGGGTGATCGAAGTGGGTGAGGCGCCGAGCCGAAGCGCTAGCAACGCGCGGGTACTGAGAAGTTGTCGTGTGAAGGAGAGGACCCGTTGGGGGCCCTCAGGCGGTGGTCAAGAGCGGGCGGTGTTAGCCCGCTTTCTTTGCTTACTTTCTTTGCGGCGGCAAAGAAAGTAAGTGCCGCCCCGCACAGGGGCAACGCATGAATCACGAAGGCATAGCGCGGATGCCAGCAAAAACAAAAACAGAAGCAGAAGCAGAAGCAACATTTCAGCCAACAGGCACAAAGTAAAGCCACACACCACACACAACAGCAACAGTCCCATACACCGCATAAACCGGCATCTTCAGCTTCGCAAAGCAAAATCCGGAAAACAGCGCAGTCACGAGATACGCCGGCTCGAACGGCACATTCCGCACGATGCGCAGCACGGCAATAGCCAGAAACGCCGTCGTGACTGCCCGCAGCACGCGCATGCCGTGCTCGAACCGCGGGTTCGTCTTCAACTGATGCAAGTGACGCTGCGCAAGCACAACGAGACAGCCCGAAGGCACGAAGAGGGCGATCGTTGCAATGACCGCCCCACGCCATCCCTCGATCAGATAACCAAAGAACGGCACGACATTCAGCAACGGTCCAGGCGACAAGGGCGATAGCGAAAACGCCAGCGTGAACTCGTTATCGGTCACACCGACAACCGGCGTGACGAACAGCGTCTTCAACACCGGCAGCGCCGAAAAACCGCCGCCGAACAGCGTCAATCCCGCACCCGCAAGCCGCGGCCACAGCAGCGCGAGTTCATATCGATGCGGCAAAGGCAGCGCGAAAATCACCAGCAGCACGCACAAACCAATCAACAACCGCCAGTCGCCTGGGCTGAGCGTCGTCGAGAGACGGGCGTCGCGCGCATCGCTGCGCACCCAGCCCGACATGAATGCCGCGCCGAGCATGCCGATATACGCAGCCGGCGTATGCGCGCCAACCAGCGCAATACTGCCCAGCACGGCCGCCGTCCATTCGAGCCGCCCACGCACGAGCGCACGTGTCTGCTTGTACCAGGTCACGCCGATCAGCGTCGCCAGCACGACGCTGAAATGGTTGAGCAGCGTCTGCGACGCGACTTCGCGCACCAGCGGTGTCTGGTAAAAGATCGCGAAGGCAGTCATCAGCATGAAGAAGGGCAGCACGCTCGCGATGCCCGCGACCCATGCGCCCGCACGTCCGCGCAACACATGGCCGAGCTGCACGGCGACATTGCAGCCGACAGGGCCCGGCACCATCCACGCAAGCGCCACGATGTCGGAGAACGCGAGGCGCGTGAGGCGCTCCTCACGCTCGACGTAGTGATTCTCCAGTTGCGCCATCAGCGCGAGCCCGCCCCACGACAGCGCGGACAAGCCGAACACGACGCGAAACAGCGTCCAGAGCGGCTCGCGCTCGTGGCATCGCGTGGTTTCGTTTTCTGTGGGCGCGTGAAGCGCCGTCATCTCCCTGGCTGGGCGCATGAGAACACCTGTTGGGCTGGTTTCTTATCAAGCCCGCGCCGTCGATGGCCATGACAACGCGCGCTGAGGTCATGCGAGGTCAGGCGAATCCGCCCGAATTGCGCTGATACCCTTCGTGTTCTATCAGGCGCCTGATACGCGCCTGGTGCATGCCTCGAGCTTGCCTGGAGCGCGCCGGATGACTGGCGGCAGCGAAGCCGCGTCGCTGCGGCGAATGTCGCTCAGGCCGATTCGTTGCTCGTGCTGGTACTCGTGCTCGCAGCGTCGCTCGTGTGATCCAGATCTCTCGCGTGCGAAAGACGCACGGCACCGTGCGTGCCGCACACGCCGAAGCGTTCGAGCAGCGCCGGGATGCCCTCGGCTGGGACGGGCCGCGAGAACAGGAAACCCTGCGCCTCGATATGCCCGAGCGCCGCAAGCCACGCAATCTGCTCTTCGGTCTCCGTGCCTTCGACGACCACGGTCAGCCCCAGCGAGCGCGCGAGGTTCACGATAGCCGTCACCATCACGCAGACGCTGCGATCGCCGGGAATGGCCTGCACGAACGAGCGGTCGACCTTCAGCGTATCGACCGAGAAGCGGTTCAGATACGACAGCGACGAATAGCCGGTGCCGAAATCGTCGAGCGCGATACGCACGCCGAGCCGCTTCAACGCGAAGATCTTTTCGGAGACGAGATCGGGATATTCCATCATCGCCGTCTCGGTGATCTCGAGTTCGAGGCGGCGCGCCGCGATGCCCGTTTCTTCGATCGCCTGCGAGATCGTCTCGTAGATGTCGCCGCGCCAGAACTGTACGGCCGAAATATTCACGGCGAGTGACAGCGTGTCGTAACCCTGTTGCTGCCATTGCGCGAGCTGCCGGCAAGCAGTACGGATCACGAAGTCGCCGATCGGCACGATCAGACCCGTCGATTCCGCCACGGGAATGAACTCGTTCGCGGGAATCAGCCCGTGCTGCGGATGGTTCCAGCGCACCAGCGCTTCGAAGCCCGTGATGCAGCGGCGGGCGAGATCGATCTTCGGCTGATAGGCGAGGAACAGTTGCTGGTCGGCAAGCGCCACGCGCAACTGCTGTTCCCACTTCATCAGATGGTCCGCGCGATGCGACAGATGCGGCGAGTAGAACTGATAGCAGTTCTTGCCTGCGTCCTTTGCGCTGTACATCGCGAGGTCGGCTTTTTTCAGCAGGTCGATTTCGCTTTCGTTTGCAACGGAGTAGAGCGCGATACCGATGCTCGCATGCAGTACGAACGAACTGCCGCGCACTTCGAACGGCTTCGCGAACATCTCGACGATCGCTTCCGCGAGTGTCACCGAGCGCTTCTCGACATCGTCGCCTTTGATCACGACGACAAACTCGTCGCCACCGATGCGCGACAGCGCACCCGCGTCGCCGACGGCGTCGGCGAGACGCGCGGCCGTCATCTGCAGCACGATGTCGCCGGCATTGTGGCCGAGCGTGTCGTTGACGGTCTTGAAGTTGTCGAGGTCGATGAAGAGGATTGCGAGATGGCCGAGATGGGCCGGTTGCGCAACGTCGTGACGCAGGGTCTGCAAGGTCGAATAGCGGTTACGCAGCCCCGTGAGCAGATCGAATTCGACGAGATGCGTCATCTCGCGTTCGCGCCCGAGCAGCTTGCCGATCAGCCCGGTGGCGACGGCGAAGAAACCGAGCATCGCGAGCGAGATGAAGCTCGCCATCAGCAGATAGACGTTGCGTGTGTGGTTGTAGTCGGCGAATTCTTCGGCCTGCGACAGACCGACCAGCACACCGAGCGGATAGCCGTCGATATGCCGGTACGACACGATGCGCGTCACGTTGTCGATGGAGTCGACATAGGTGCCCGACACATGTTCCGAGGTCGGATACACGCCCGTGGCCGTGAACACGCCTTGCGCGTGATCGGAATTGCCCGTGCGCCGCGCGAGCACCGCGCCGCTGTCGGAGATCACGGCGATCACGCCGTCGCGCCCGATGGCCGCGTTGTTGTAGAAGTCGCTGGTGAAATAGCTCGGGTCTTCCGACACCACCACGACGCCCGCGAACGAGCCATCTGGATGATTCAGGCGGCGCGTCATCTGCAAGGTCCAGTGGCCCGACACGCGGCCGAGGACGGGCTTGCTGATGAACAGCTGATCGTCGTTCTCGTGCTCGTGCACCTTGAAGTGCTCGCGGTCCGACAGGTCGATCGGTTTCGGGTTGGGGTCGGCTGTGTTGGCGATCAGCTTGCCGTGCTCGTCGATCAGCGAAACCTGCACAAGCGTTTCGCTCTGCACGACGCCTTTTTCAACCGTGCTTGCCAGATCGAAACGTCCCGGCGTCTTTTCGAATTCGAACTTGACGAAACGCGTGATCTGGTCGACCTGGTGAATGGCCTTCACCGTATGCTGTTCGAGTGCAGCCGACAGGATCGCCGCCGAAGCCATCGCCTCGCGATACGTCGTGTCCTTCTCGACCGAGAGCCGCGCGAAGATCACCGTCCACAGCAACACGAGCACCAGCACGCCGAGCGCGGGAATCGCGAGCAGCGCGCGTCGGCGGGTGCCCGCCGGATCGAGGCGGTGCCGGGCGTCGCGCGCGGAAGAGAGGCGGAACTGATTCATCGGCTGGACCGTGACCCTGTGCCTTGCGGCTGTACTTGTGCTGCTGTGTTTGCGTTTCGATTGACTGCGCGAATGTAAGGCAACCGGCTGCTTCGACGAATGGTTAAAAGGCGACCAGGCGGCAACTGCGTCATGGAAGCGGGGTGTGGTGGCGAGCCAGACCACCCGTTGGTCATCGGTTACGATTTGATATTACTGAATGGGCAATAATTAAGGAAGGGCCCGCGCATCGGGTATACGCTGTCCTTGACGGGCATGCGGGCAAGCTTCCCGCCGATCGCGTGTGCTGCCCCGACAGGCGCGCCAGCCGTGCGTTTGAAAGAATGTGTCGAAAACCGGGCAAGAGCGGCCAGTCGCCGCAATGGTAGTTCGACAGCCATCATGGCAATGCGGCCATTCATGCAGTGTGCATGAATGGCCGCATTCATATGGGATTGGGGCGTTTTACATGTGCGCATTCAATGGACTTTTAGAACATCCAGGTGACGCGCAAATGTCAATTCACTCAATCTTCACTTCGGCTTATTACGTTTTGCGGATTACGGCAGGCGGAATGTGCCGTCGATAATCGTCACTGACGCACCGCCAATCCACGTCTTGCCTGTTGCATCGTCGTAACGCACGTACACGTCGCCTGTGCGGCCAAGCGCGGTGCCCTGGCGTACTGTGTATTGCACGCCGGGCCGTGCGTTCTGTTCGGTAAGCAAGCCCGCGACCGCGGCGTTCGCGCTGCCCGTGACAGGGTCTTCCCCTAGGCCGAGGCCGCCGCCCATCATCAGGCAGCGCAGCTCGAAGGTCGCGGGGCCGCTTGCGTCATGTGGCCCGTAAGCGGCGAGGCCGAGCGCGCCCACGGTTTGCCCGACACGCCGCAGCGCTGCCGCATCGGGATCGAGTGCGAGCACGGCCGCCGCCGATTTCATACGGACCACGAGCCATTGCGGACCATTGTCGATGGCGCAGGGTTGTGCTGTGTAATCGATCGCATCGCTGCGCATGGCTTCGGCGAGCGCGCCGTATTCGCTTTGCGCGAGCGGCGTGACGCGCGCGGGCGGCGCGGCGAAGGCCCACACGTTGCGCGCGCTATCTTCTTGCGTCAGTTCGATCAGACCCGCCGCGCATTGCTGGACGAGGCGGCCTGATTGCTTCGGCTGGTTGCCCGCTTCGCGCCACGCGTGCGCGGTGCCGAGCGTCGGATGGCCGGCGAACGGCAATTCGCCCTGCGTCGTGAAGATGCGCACGCGATAATCGGCCGACGGGTCGGTCGGCTTTAACAGGAACGTCGTTTCGGACAGGTTCGTCCATTGCGCGATGGCCTGCATCTGCGCCGTGTCGAGTCCGTCGGCGTCGAAGACCACGGCAAGCGGATTGCCTTTGAACGGCACCGACGTGAACACATCGACCTGTTTGAAGCGAACGGTTTGCTCTTGCATTGTCTGTTTCCTGTCCGATGTTCGACCTGGGGTTTCTGCGCAGTCTGCTGTGCGTGCGCGGTGTTGTGATGGCACAACGTCGGTGCGCTCAACACACGAAGTCAAGGCACAAAAAAACGCCGCCGATGACGCTTTCACATCATCGACGGCGTATTAGCGTCGGTGCTCGCTCGCGACGGAGACGCTCACAGCGAACGTCCCGTTGATGCCGCGCTGCTTATTGCACTTCAGCGATCAGTTCGATCTCGACGCATGCGCCCAGCGGAATCTGCGCGACGCCGAACGCCGAACGCGCATGCTTGCCGCTCTCGCCGAACACGTCGGCGATCAGTTCCGATGCGCCGTTCGTCACGAGATGCTGTTCGGTGAAGTCGAGCGTCGAGTTCACGAGGCTCATCACCTTGACGATGCGCGTGACGCGGTTCAGGTCGCCGACATGCGCATGCAGTGTCGCGAGCAGGTCGATTGCAACGGCACGCGCGGCTGCCTTGCCTTCTTCCGTGCTGATGTTGTCGCCGAGCTTGCCGGCCCACACCTTGCCGTCCTTCTTCGCAATGTGGCCCGACAGGTACACGGTGTTGCCGCTCTGCGCGCTCATCACATACGCGGCAGCGGGCGCGCCCGCGACGGGCAGCTCGATGCCCAGTTCCTTCAGCTTGTCATACACATTCGATTGAGCCATGACGTGTCCTCGTCGATGAATGGAAAGTAGCGTTAAGCGTGCGCGCGGCCGGCTTCACTACGATGCCGGCCGGGCACTGGCGCCGTGCGACGCGCGATGGCGCATCATACAGCGGGTGTTCAGACACGCGCGCGGATGAGTTCCGCGAGGCGCGCGACGCCTTCGTCGATCTTCGCCGGCGGCACCGTGACGAACGACAGACGCAGCGTGTTGTGCTGCGCTTCGTTCGCGAAGAACGGACCGCCCGGCACGAACGCGACGTTTTGCGCGACGGCTTCTTCGAGCAGCTTCATCGAGTCGATCTGCTTCGGCAGCGACACCCAGATGAACATGCCGCCTTCCGGACGGTTCCACGTCACGCCTTCGGGCATGTAGCGCTCGAGCGAGCCGAGCATCGCTTCACACTGGTCGCGATAGAGTTCGCGAATCTTCGGCACGTGTGTGTCGAGGAAGCCGTCTTTCACCACTTCGTGCACGATGCGCTGCGTGAAGCTTGGCGTGTGGAGATCGGTGGCCTGCTTCGCTTGCACGAGTTTGAAGTGCAGTTCTTCGGGCGCAATGATGTAGCCGACGCGCAGACCCGGTGCGAGCACCTTCGAGAACGAGCCGAGATGCACGATGTGATCGGGCGCCATCGACAGCATGGTCGGCAGCGGTTCGCCGCGATAGTCGAGCGCACCGTACGGATCGTCTTCGATCACGGGGAAGGGCGCCGACTTCGCGAGTTCGGCGAGCGCGCGGCGGCGCTCGACGGGCAGACGGCGTCCCGTCGGGTTCTGGAAGTTCGGCTGCGCGTACAGCAGGCGCGCGCCCTTCGTCAGTTCGGGCGTGAGACCTTCGGGGATCAGGCCGTTGTCGTCGGTCGGCACCTGCACATAGCGCGGCTCGTACATCGAGAACGATTGCAGCGCGCCGAGGTAGGTGGGCGTTTCGACCAGCACGGGGCTTTCGGGGCAGACCAGCACCTTGCCGAGCAGATCGAGCGCCTGTTGCGAGCCCGTCGTGATCAGCACTTGCGATGCACGGATTTGCGCGCCGTTCACCGAATAGCGCTGCGCAACCCATTCGCGCAGCGGCAGATAGCCTTCCGTCGCACTGTACTGGAGCGCGGCGGCGGGCGAGTCGCGCAGGATGCGGTCGCTGGCGGCGCGCATTTCCTCGGCCGGGAACGTGGCGGGCGAGGGCAGACCGCCTGCGAACGAAATGACCTCGGGCCGCTCGGTGACCTTCAGGATTTCGCGAATCGCCGAGCTGGTCAGCTTGCGAGCACGTTCGGACAATTGCCAGGTCGGGGCATTGAGGTCGCTTTGATTCATGGTCTCCTCGGCGTATAGCGGGAACAGGTGGTCGGTCAAAAGAGAGATTATCGCGCGAACTGGTCAGGCGGCGCGAACCGGCCGTACGGCCGTGTGTACGGTGGCCTTGCGGCCCAGCATCACGGTGGCGATCACGGCGGCCGCGAAAAGCCACGTGACAGGCGAGACGTTCTCGCCGAAAAAGAGCGCCGAGAACGCCATCGTGAAGAAAATCTGCAGCAGCTGGACCTGGCCGACGCGCGCCGTGCCGCCCATCGCGAGCCCCGCGTACCACGCGAAAAAGCCGATGAACTGCGAGAACACGGTGACGTAGCCGAACGCGAGCCACGTTTTCAGCGCGACGGGGTCGGGATGCGTGATGTGCTGCTGCCAGCCGAGCCACGCGACGGGAATCGCGAGGAACGGCGCGGATACGACGAGTGCCCAGCAGATCACCTGCCAGCCGCCGATCTGCCGCGCAAGGCGCGCGCCTTCCGCATAGCCGAGCGCGCCGATGCCGACGGCGACGAGCATCAGCAGATCGCCCGCCTGGAAAGCGCCGCCGCCTGCCTGCAAGGCGAACGCGACGACAATCGCGCTGCCCGCGATGGCGCTGGCCCAGAAGGCTTTCGACGGACGCTCGTGCGACAGCAGCGCCGCATAAATGGCGACGCACAGCGGCTGCAAGCCATTGACGACGGCGCCGTGCGAAGCCGGCACGCTTTTCATCGCCCACGCGGAAAACACCGGAAACGCGACGATCACGCCCAGCGATACGACAGCAAGGCTTTTCAGTTGCGGCCATGTCGGCAGCTTTTCGCGGCGCGCGGCGAGCAGGATGGCGGCGGGAACAGCGGCAGCGAGCGCGCGCCCAAGGCCGTTCAGCAGCGGGCTGAATTCGGCGACGACGATGCGGGTCATCGGCAGCGTCAGGCTGAAAATCATCACGCCGATCAGGCCGAGCAACATGCCCTGGGTTTCGCGCTTCATTGCTTCTGTCTCTCCATATTGGGGTTATTTGAGCGTGCGCAGCCCGCTCGGGGTTTCGATTTCAGCGGCGAGGGCGGGCGCGCCGTCCGTGCTTTCCAGCACGATCAGCGACGCGGCGCCGAGCCAATGCAACTGCTGCGCAACGACGTCGGCTTGCGGATGCCAGCCTTTCAGTGCTTTCAGCGCGAGGCCCGTTTCCGGCAGCAAGTCTGGCGGATGGCGCGGCGTGTCCCACTGGATCAGCGAGGGCACGACGCCGTCGCCCGCGCCTTGCCATGACGGAAACGCGCCGTCGTTGGCGACCGTCAGGCTCCAGGTCAAATCGCCGCGCGTCATCGGCACGACGGTCGAAATGCGCTCCGGATACTGCTGTTGCCAGAGCGCCAGATTCTTCGGTCGCCCGACGCTCGCGACCCAGTGCGACAGATACGGGCCCTTTTCGAGGCGCGCGTGCACGGCGGGATCGTCGAGCGCGAAAAGGCGCGCGCGGGCATCCGCGGGTTCCGCGGCAGCCGGATCGATCGCGATCACTTCCAGATACGTGCCGCCCCACAGGTTCAGCAGCCGGTTGTGCGTGCGCATCGACGGATGCGACCCGCCGCCCACGGGCGCGATGCCGAGCGTGTCGGCCACGTACTGCGTGCCCTCGTCGAGGGTGCGGGCGGAAACAACGAGATGGTCGATGCGTAGCGTGTGTGCGGTCATGGCGGCAAGTGGACGGTCGTTCTGGCGGGCGCTACGGCAGGCGATGTGATTCAGCCTGCCGGGCGACCGGGCTAATCCGTAAGAATAACCGTTCGACTTGCGGCCGGACCATGCGCAGTGCGGCAGGGCCGGTATCAGCGGGCGTTCGCGCGGCATCGGATGGAGCGCGCAAAGGGTCAGAAACGGGGTTGAAAATGGCTGAACGTCGATTTAAATGTACCGACAGTCACCGGCACAGTAACGGTACAATCGCTGCGATACTGTTCGGTACAGTTGTCCGCCCGTCTGATGGACTTTTGTCCGCGCAGCCTGTACGGCCGCGCTATCGACAGTGCGTCTTTCCGACGTTGCCCTTGCAGCACCCAGCTGGAGTTCGCCATGTCCGTCCCGCTCGACCTGATTCCCGCCCCGCACGACGCTTCGGCGCTGACGCTCGTCGATCAGCTCGTCCAGTGGGCGCGCCGCCGCATCGAGGAACGCGTGTTCCGGCCCGGCATGCGCATGCCGTCGATCCGCAAGCTCGCGCTCGATAAAGGCGTGTCGCGCTTCACGGTGGTCGAGGCGTACGAGCGGCTCGTCGCGCAGGGTTATCTGGATTCGCGGCGCGGCTCGGGTTTTTACGTGCGCGAGCGGTTCGCTTCCGGTCCGTTGCCTGTCGAGCGCCGGGCAGCCGTGGCCGACGCGGCGCCCGCCCCGAGCACGATCGACGTGGTCTGGCTGCTGCGCAACATGCTGCACACATCGACGCGGCCCGAACGCGGTCCGGGCCTCGGCTATCTGCCGTCGCGCTGGCTCGACGGCGAGCTGATCACGGGCGCGCTGCGCACGCTGGGCCGGCAAAGCGGCGCGCAAATGCTCGGTTTCGGCACGCCGCAAGGCTTTTTGCCGCTGCGCCAGCAATTGCAGACGCGGCTCGAAGAACTGGAAATCGGCGCGTCGCCGGAGCAGATCGTGCTGGTGTCGGGCATCACGCAGGCGATCGATCTGATCGCGCGGCTCTACGTGCAACCGGGCGACTCGGTGATCGTCGGCGATCCAGCGTGGTTCCAGATGTTCGGGCGCTTTGCGTCCCAGGGCGCGCGGCTGGTGGGCATGCCGTACACGCCGGATGGCCCGGATCTCGACGCGCTCGAAACACTCGTGCAGACGTGGCGTCCGAAAATGCTCGTGATCAACTCGGTGCTGCAGAACCCGACGGGCACGTCGCTGACGGCGGCGCAGGCGTTTCGCATCCTGCGGCTCGCGGAAGAGTACGACTTTATCGTCGTCGAAGACGATATCTACGGCGATCTTTGCCCGCCGGGCTTTCCCGCGACGCGTCTGGCAAGCCTCGACCAGCTGAAGCGCGTGATCTATCTGGGCAGCTTTTCGAAGACGCTGGCGGCGAACCTGCGGGTCGGATTCATCGCATCGTCGCCGGATGTCGCGAAGGCCGTCACGGACCAGAAAATGCTGGTCGGCATGACGACGCCCGAACTGAACGAGCGCGTGCTGTACAAGATCCTGACGGAAGGGCATTACCGGCGGCACGTCGAACGGCTGCGCGCGCGCCTCGACACCGTGCGCGACAAATCCGTGCGGATGCTCGAAAAGACGGGCCTGCGCATGTTCCAGACGCCCGCCGCGGGCATGTTCGTGTGGGCCGATACGGGCGTCGATGCCGATGCGCTGGCGGCTGCCGGTCACGAGGAAGGGTTTTTACTGACGCCGGGCAGCCTGTTCTCGCCGCAGCAGTCGCCGACCACATGGATGCGCTTTAACGTCGCGAATTGCGGCGATCCGGCGCTGCCAGCCTTTCTGTGCCGTTATCTGGACGGTGTCGCGCGGCGGGCGTCGTAACGCCTCTTGAACTGCCGGCAAACGTCCCCATTTGCACCGGCAACGTCCGGAAGGCGCGCCTTGCAACAAGGGCGCCCGGCTTCGAATCCACGAATCAACCTGCAATAGAAGAGGAAAACTGACCATGGCACAAGAAACCATGAGCTTTCAGGCAGAAGTGAAACAGCTTCTGCATCTGATGATCCATTCGCTGTACAGCAACAAGGAAATCTTCCTGCGCGAGCTGATCTCGAACGCATCGGATGCGGCCGACAAGCTGCGCTTCGAAGCGATCGAAAACAGCGCGCTGTACGAAAGCGATCCGAACCTGCGCATCCGCGTGTCGTACGACAAGGAAGCGCGCACCGTCAGCATCGACGATAACGGCATCGGCATGAGCCGCGACGAGGCGATCGCGAACCTCGGCACGATCGCGCGTTCGGGCACGAAGGAATTCTTCGGCAAGCTCTCGGGCGACCAGCAGAAGGACGCGGCGCTGATCGGCCAGTTCGGCGTCGGCTTTTACTCGGGCTTCATCGTCGCGGACAAGATCACGGTCGAAACGCGCCGTGCCGGTGTGCCGGCATCGGAAGGCGTGCGCTGGGTGAGCGGCGGTGAGGGCGATTTCTCGGTCGAGACCATCGAGCGCGCGCAACGCGGCACCACGATCACGCTGCATCTGCGCGCCGAGGAAGACGAACTGCTGTCCACCTACAAGCTGAAGTCGATCATCCAGAAGTATTCGGATCACGTCGCGCTGCCCATCCTGATGCAAAAGGAAGAGTGGGACGCCGAAAAGAGCGAGATGGTCGCGAAGGACGAAGACGAGACCGTCAATCAGGCAAGCGCGCTGTGGACGCGCGCGAAGAGCGACATCACGGATGAGCAGTACAAGCAGTTCTATCAGCATCTGTCGCACGACCATCAGGATCCGCTGACGTGGACGCACAACCGCGTCGAAGGCCGCAGCGAGTACACGCAACTGCTGTACGTGCCGGCGCATGCGCCATTCGACATGTGGAATCGCGATCATCGCGGCGGCCTGAAGCTGTACGTGAAGCGCGTGTTCATCATGGACGACGCCGAGCAATTGCTGCCCACGTATCTGCGTTTCGTGAAGGGCGTAGTCGATTCCGCCGATCTGCCGCTGAATGTGTCGCGCGAACTGCTGCAGGAAAGCCGCGACGTGAAGGCGATCCGCGAAGGCGTGACCAAGCGCGCGCTGTCGATGCTCGAAGAACTGGCGAACTCGGACGACGCCGCTGAGAAGGAAAAGTACACGACGTTCTGGAAGGAATTCGGTCAGGTGCTGAAGGAAGGCATCGGCGAAGACTTCTCGAACAAGGAGCGTATTGCGAAGCTCGCGCGTTTTGCATCGACGCAGAACGACTCGTCGGAGCAGACGGTTGCGCTGGCGGACTACGTTGCGCGCATGAAGCCGGAGCAGTCGAAGATCTATTACGTCACGGCCGATACGTATCAGGCTGCGAAGAACAGCCCGCATCTCGAAGTGTTCCGCAAGAAGGGCGTCGAAGTGCTGCTACTGACGGATCGTGTCGATGAATGGATGCTGTCGTTCCTGAATGAATTCGACGGCAAGCCGTTGCAGAGCGTTGCGCGCGGCGACCTCGATCTCGGTCAGTTGAACGATGAAGAGAAGCAGGCGCAGGAGAAGGTTGGCGAAGAGTTCAAGCCGCTCGTCGAACGCATGAAGGAAGCGCTCAAGGACAAGGCGAAGGATGTGCGTCTGACTTTCCGCCTGACGGATTCGCCGTCGTGTCTCGTCGCGGATGAAGGTGACATGAGCGGCTATCTGCAGCGCATGCTGAAGGCTGCGGGGCAGAATGCGCCGACGTTCCATCCGATTCTCGAAGTGAATCCGGAACACGCACTGCTGAAGAACCTCAGCACGGATAACGCGAATTTCGATGACTGGTGTCATCTGTTGTTCGATCAGGCGTTGCTGGCGGAAGGCGGTTCGCTGGAAGATCCGGCGAGTTTCGTGAAGCGCACGAATGCGTTGTTGCTGGCGCGGTGATGTGCGCGGCTATATAGCCGGATTGTGATCGCGAAAAATGCGCTGCTTTGGCAGCGCATTTTTTTTCGACTACTGAGTGGAAAGGGTGAAAGCTCAACGCTCCATCGAAGCACGCTCGTGCTGCCGCACCTGAGCCAGCACTGAACCCGCCAGCTCCTTCGCCTCGTCGCACGCGTGTCGATCACCCAGCACGTGAGCTGCGACCTTGCCGATCTGGGCGCTCGTATGTTTGCTCGTGTGATGTTGCGCGAGCGCGGAGCCGGCGAGTTCCTTTTCCACCGCCGATGCGTTGGCTCGTCTGAGCACGATCGCGGCGAGATGCGCGATGCGGTCCGATGTCGATTTGTCGTGCACTGTCAATTTCAACTCCCGTGTGAATGGATGATGGTCGAGCGCGATGAATCGCGACACTCGCAGGTCATCTTCTTCGTTCTGGCTGCACATTGAACGTGGAAAGCACTGAAACGCGCAGCCGATCAATCCGCAAATCGATACGACATGTCCGCCTGAAGGCCCGCGTTTTCGGCGCGCCCTATAATGCGCCTCATGCCTATCCGTTTCGATGCTGCCGACGCGCACTGGCGCGTCGCGTCCCTTCCGGCTTTCTCGCCTGACCAAAAAGACTGGCTCACGCGCGGCGGTTCGCTGACTGCGCATTTGCGCACGCTCGGCGCGGTCGCGGTGCGGGTTACGCGCGAGTCCGTCGATTTGCCCTTCGACGACGAATACGCGGCGCTCGCCATCGCGCCGCGCACGCCCGTGTGGGTGCGTGAAGTGGTGCTGTCGGTCGACAACGTGCCGTTCGTCGCCGCACACAGCATCGTGCCGCTCGCGGCGAGCACAGGCGTGTGGCAGGCAATGCGGCGTCTGCGCACGCGGCCGCTTGCCGAACTGCTGTACAGCGACAGCAGCGTGTCGCGTTCGTCTCTCGTGAGCCGGCGCGTGACGGCGCGGCATCCGCTCTATCGAATGGCGTCGAAAGAAGCAGGCGAGCACACTCTGGCTGCACGACGCTCAGTCTTCGAGCGATACGGCGCGCCGCTGATGGTCACGGAAGTCATGTTGCCCGCGCTGTGGACGCATCTCGCGATGCGCGATCACACGCACGCGGTCGCGCATGCCGTACCGCGCGATCATGGTCAGGCGCTCGATCACACGGCATCGCGTGCCGATAGCAACGCGAAACGCGCCGGCAAACACAGCGAGGCACGTTGATGTTGCGCGGCTTTCCACCCGTCGTCGCCGAGAGCACGCACACGCTGATACTCGGGAGCTTTCCCGGCGAAGCATCGTTGCAGGCGACGCAGTACTACGCGCATCCGCGCAACCAGTTCTGGCGTCTGCTTGGCGCGGTGATCGGCGAGCCGTTGCCGGAGCTCGATTACCCGACGCGGCTCGAACGCGTGCTGAAACATGGCATCGGCGTGTGGGACGTGCTGGCCGCGTGCACGCGCGAGGGCAGTCTCGACGTAGCGATCCGCAATGCAACCCCAAACGACTTCGCGTCGTTCCGCGAGTACGCACCGAAGCTGAAAAAGGTGTGCTTCAACGGCAAGACGGCAGGGCGCTTTGCCCCCGTGATTGCCGAAGCGGGCTACGAAACGCTGGTGCTGCCGTCCTCCAGTCCCGCCAATGCTATGCTCTCGTTCGACCAAAAATTGCTTCTCTGGAACGACATCCTCACATGACGAAACTGATCAAGCGCGCTTCGGCCGAGGCGCGTGCTTTCCGCAACAGGCAGTCCGCTGCACCGAAGCACTCCATCTCGCGCGCAAAGACGCGTGCGTCGCGTGACGAAGACGACTTCAGCGACGTCGCGAAAGCATCGCTGATCGAAGCGCCGCGCAAGCCGCGCTTCGCGCCCGTGACGTTCTCGGAAGAAGGCGGCGTGCGCTATCTGCATTTCGGCACGGAGTGGGTGCAAGGCGCGATGCGTCTGTCGAAGCCCGATCACATCGAACTCGAATACGCGCAGCAGATGATGGCGTGGCTGCTGTTCCTCGAAACACCGGATCGCCTCGTGCAGCTCGGCCTCGGCACCGGCTCGCTCACCAAGTTCGCGCATCGCTTCCTGAAGCGCGCGCACGTCGAAGCGGTCGAACTGAATCCGGCTGTCGTGATCGCGGCGCGCACCATGTTCAGCCTGCCCGCCGACGACGCGCGCCTCACCATTCGCGAAACCGACGCCTGGGAATTCGTCAACGACGCCGCGAACCACGGCACGATCGGCGCATTGCAGATCGATCTGTACGACGCGACGGCGCGCGGTCCGGTGCTCGACAGCGTCGCGTTCTACCGCGCCGCGCGCGCGTGCCTGACGCAAGCGGGCATCGTCACGGTCAATCTGTTCGGCGATCATCCGAGCTTCGTGCGCAACATGAAGCGCCTGAACGAAGCGTTCGATGGCCGCGTGGTCGCGCTGCCCGAAGTGCATGACGGCAACCGCATCGCGATTGCGTTCTCGGGTCCGGCAATCGACGTGCCGTTCGCGCAGTTGCTGGAACGCGCGAAGCTGATCGAAGCCAAGCTCGCGCTGCCCGCGCGCAAATGGGTCAAAGGCTTGCAGGAAACGACCGGCCAGAAGGACACGTTCGCGATCTGACGCGCATCGGATCATAAGACTGATCCACAAGCAATAAGCCCCGCGCTGGTGCAACGCCCGCGCGTCCGCGCAACCGCCATGCCCCAGCCGGCATGGCGGCCTTGCGGAACGGCAGTCAACCCTCCATTCAGCCGGCATCGCGCCGCGCATCTCAACGAAGCAGCGGACCTCTCTGCTTTCGTGCCCGATCTCACACTCTGCGACGTTTCGCCTATTGACAACACTGTTGCGTCTAGGGTCAGCCCTGCTTGACCGGTCGTTCGCCGCTCCGATACTCTTTCGATGCTTTCGGGGCGCCCAGCCTGCTATCCGCAGCCGGGTCCATCTGCCCGCCAGACGCGGGGACACAATTCAATAAAAGGTAAGAGGAGACGTCATGGCTCACGACGCCGACGCCAACAAGGCCAGCAAGCACTGGCTGTGGCTGTTGCTGTTACCCTGGATCGCGATGATCTGGGTGCCGTCCTACAACAAGATCGAACCCGTGCTGTTCGACTTCCCGTTCTTCTACTGGTATCAGCTCCTGTGGGTGCTGATCAGCGCGGTGATCACGGCGCTCGTGTACTTCAAGACCAAGACCCGCTCGAAAGGGGGCGCACGATGAATGCAACTGCAACCTTCGTTTTTGTTCTGTTCTTCATCGGCGTCACGATTCTCGGCTTCATTGCTGCGCACTGGCGTAAAGGCGATCTCGCCCATCTCGAAGAGTGGGGCCTCGGCGGCCGCCGCTTTGGCACGATCGTCACGTGGTTCCTGCTGGGTGGCGACCTCTACACCGCGTACACGTTCATCGCCGTCCCCGCGCTCGTATTCGGTGCAGGCGCAACGGGTTTCTTCGCGCTGCCCTATACGATCCTGATCTATCCGTTCGCGTTCGTCGTGTTCCCGAAGCTGTGGAGCATCTCGAAGCGTCAAGGCTACGTCACGTCCGCCGACTTCGTCAGCGCGCGCTACGGCAGCCGCATGCTCGCGCTTGCCGTCGCCGTGACGGGCATCGTCGCGACGATGCCGTACATCGCGCTGCAACTGGTCGGTATCGAAGTGGTGATCGGTGCGCTCGGGTTCGACACGAAGGGTTTCGTCGGCGATCTGCCGCTGATCATCGCGTTCGCGATTCTCGCCGCCTACACGTACACGTCGGGTCTGCGCGCGCCGGCGATGATCGCGGTCGTCAAGGATGTGCTGATCTACATCACGATCGCCGCCGCGATCATCGTGATTCCGCCGCAACTGGGCGGCTTCGGCCATATCTTCAGCGCGGTGCCGCCTGCCAAGCTGCTGCTCAAGGCACCCGACGTATCGAGTCTGAACGGCTATAGCGCGTACGCGACGCTGGCGATGGGATCGGCGCTCGCGCTGTTCCTGTATCCGCACTCGATCACGGCGGTTCTGTCGTCGTCGTCGGGCAACACGATCCGTCGCAACATGGCGATGCTGCCCGCGTACTCGCTGGTGCTCGGTCTGCTCGCGCTGCTCGGCTTCATGGCGCTGGCGGCTGGCGTGAAGGACATGCCGGAATTCGCGCCGTACTTCAAGGCGTTCGGTCCGAACTTCGCGGTGCCCGCGCTGTTCCTGCACTTCTTCCCGTCGTGGTTCGTCGGCGTCGCGTTCGCGGCGATCGGCATCGGCGCGCTGGTGCCCGCCGCGATCATGTCGATTGCAGCAGCGAATCTGTACACGCGCAACATCCACAAGGAGTTCGTGAACCGCAACATGTCGCACGAGCAGGAGACGAACATCGCCAAGCTGGTGTCGCTGATCGTGAAGGTCGGCGCCGTCGCGTTCATTCTCGGCCTGCCGTTGACGTACGCGATCCAGCTGCAACTGCTCGGCGGTATCTGGATCATCCAGACGCTGCCTGCCATCGTGCTCGGTCTCTACACGCGCGTGCTCGACTATCGCGGTCTGCTGCTCGGCTGGGCGGTGGGTATTGCCGTCGGCACGTGGATGGCGATTTCGCTGAAGCTGGCCGGTTCGATCTACACGATCCATATCGGCGGCCTGGCGATTCCGGGTTACGCCGCCGTGTGGTCGCTGATCGTCAACCTGATCGTGTCGGTTGTCGCGAGCCTCGTGGTCCGCGCAGTCGGTATGAAGCACGCCGAAGACCGCACGCGTCCGGAAGATTATCTGGACGTGCACGAAGCCTGATTGCGTTCGACGGTTTGTGCCTGACACGAAAGCCCGCATTGACAGCTGCGGGCTTTTTTGTTGGCGCGGTGGTCTGCTGTCGGCGCTGAGGTCCTGACGGGACGGGCACGCTGCGTTCCTGTAGCGAGATCGTTTATGCTCGTGTGGTGGCTGTCTCTGCAAGCGCGCTCGCAACTCGCGCCGACCCAACCGGGGATAACCGATGGCTCTCGACGACCCGCAACCGAATCCGCCGAGCAACGGCACGAACGACGCCGTCGCCGCGCGTCTCGCACCGCGCCGCACGCGTATCGGCCGGCTCGTGCGCGCGGTCACGTCGCCGTACTACCGCTATCGCCACGCGAAGTTCTTCCACAGCCTGCGCGTCGGCCTCGCGATGCTCGTGTCGATTCTCGCGACCACGGGTATCGACATTCCGCATGGCATCTGGGCGTCGGTGACGCTGGTGGTGGTGATCGGCGGCTTGCAGCATCACGGCAATATCCGCAAGAAAGCGGCCGAACGCGCGGCGGGCACGCTGCTCGGCGCGGCGCTCGGGCTTGCGCTGATCCTGCAACAGAACCTGTTCGATTCGCTCGCGCTCACGTACGTGCTGATGTCGGTGATTGCGGCCATCTGCGCGTGGTTCGCGATCGGCGCCGCGGGTTACGTCGCGCTGCTGACGGCGATCACGATGTGCATCGTCGCGGGTCACGGCGACAACATGATCGACACCGGTCTCTGGCGCACGCTGAATGTGCTGATCGGTATCGTGATCGCACTGGCTTTTTCGTTCGCGCTGCCGTTGCATGCAACGTATTCGTGGCGCTATCTGCTCGCCGACAACCTGCGCGAATGCGCGCGCGTCTATACGCGAATGACGTCGGGCGTGCCGATCGGTTCCGACGAACAGGTTGCCACATTCATTCGCATGGGCAAGCGGCTCGTGCAGTTGCGCTCGCTGATGCCGTCGGTGGCGAAAGAGATCGATGTGCCCATTGCGAAGCTCGACGAGATCCAGCGTCTGCATCGTTCGATGCTGAGCGCGCTCGAAATGCTGTCGACAGGCACGCTTGCGCATCCCGAACTGCGCGACGATTTCGCACAGCAGTGCGGCGAGGACGCGAACGCGGTGCGCATGACGCTGCTCGGCGCGGCGCGGGCGTTGCGCTTCGCGGGCACGACGCAGTTCAGGATGCCGGATGCAGCGACGCAGCAGGCGGAGCAGGGCGCGCCGACGCCCTGCAAAGAAATGACCCCTGATTTACAGGGGCCGGTCTGGCTTTCGCAACGCTTCGCGGAGCAGGTGGAGCGTATGCGCGTACTGCTCGCGGCGAGCGAGCGGAACTGGAACATTGAAGGCGGTGCGCGCGAGTTGGCGAAAAGCGGGTGACGAATCAGCTCGGGTGCTTGTCGCCTTCGTGCGGATTGGTCACCATCCACAGCACGCCGAATTTGTCGACGACCATGCCGAAACCCGTGCTCCAGAACGTCGCCTGCCAGGGCATCACGACATTGCCGCCTTCCGAAATCGCGTTGAAAGTCTTCTCGCCTTGCGACGGATCGTCGACGGTGATCGACAGCCCATAGCCCGTGTGCGTGCCGGGCGTCGTATCGCAGTTGCCGTCGGACGCCATCAGTTCCGTCGCGCCAATGCGCACGCTCGCATGCATGATCTTGTCTTCGGTGCCGGGGCGAATGGGTTGTTGCGGGTTCGGCGGTGCATCCTTGAAGCGCATCTGGAACAGCACCTGCGCGCCGATCTTTTCGCCGTAGAACGTCAGCGCTTCCTCACAACGGCCATTGAAAAACAGATAGGGCTGAACTTGCATCGATGTCTCCTTTCGTTTGATCGATACGTCTCGATACCTCATTTCGCGCGAAATGCTCGCGTGTCAACGATTGTAGTCACGGCAAAAGCATCGAATGTGAAACTGTGTTGACCGAAGTAAAAGGTGCTGCGACGCTCGGGCAGGGCGGCAAAACTGACGCCTTAAACAAAAAGCGCGCGTGCCCTTGCGGGCCACGCGCGCTTTCTGCTCTTTCAGCGAGCCGCTTTAACGCAGCGCTTCGATCACCTTTTCCAGCTTGACTGCGTCCGCTGCGAACACGCGGATGCCTTCCGACAGCTTCTCGGTTGCCATCGCTTCGTCGTTGAGGAGGAAGCGGAACGACGCTTCGTCCGTCGGCACACGCGCGATATCGGCGTCCTTGCTGGCTTCCGGCGACAGCTTGCGCTCGACCGTGTCGGTGCTGTCCTGCAGCTTTTGCAGCAGGTCGGGGCTGATCGTCAGCAGATCGCAGCCGGCCAGTTCGAGAATCTGGCTGGTCGTGCGGAAGCTCGCGCCCATCACTTCCGTCTTGTAGCCGAACTTCTTGTAGTACGCGTAGATGCGGCGCACCGACTGCACGCCCGGATCGTTCGCGCCGCCGTCGCGCGCTTCGTCCCAGTTGCTGCCGGCGTTCTTCTTGTACCAGTCGTAGATGCGGCCGACGAACGGCGAAATCAGTTGCGCGCCCGCTTCCGCGCAGGCCACCGCTTGCGCCAGCGAGAACAGCAGCGTCATGTTGCAGCGGATGCCGTCCTTCTGCAGCACTTCGGCGGCGCGGATGCCTTCCCACGTCGACGCGAGCTTGATCAGCACGCGCTCGCGGCCGATGCCTTGCGACTCGTACATCTTGATGAGTTCACGGCCCTTTTCGATCGACGCCTTCGTGTCGAACGACAGACGCGCGTCGACTTCCGTCGATACGCGGCCCGGCACGATCTTCAGGATTTCGGTGCCGAAAGCGATCAGCAGGTTGTCGATGATCGCGCCGACCGGCTTCGATGCGTGATCGCGCACGGTCTTTTCGAGCAGCGGCTTGTATTCGTCCTTCTGCACGGCCTTCAGGACGAGCGACGGGTTGGTCGTCGCGTCCTGCGGCTTGTACTGCGCGAGTTGCTGGAAGTCGCCGGTATCCGCGACGACCGTGGTGTATTGCTTGAGTTGATCGAGTGCAGTAGTCATGTCGAGCCTTCGCTTCGAGGCGCACGCGCGCCATGGTCCAGGAAATGATGACGCCACGCAGGCGGCACAATGCGGCGTCATCCGCAGTGTCCACGTTGCAGCCGGAAATGTTACCGTGGATCGCTGCCCGATACTTCTATTCTATGGCGGATCGAGTGATGCTGGTTTGACAGGGGGCGTGCAATCCGTCGCCCGGCCGTCGGTTCGCGCCATGTCGCCAGGCGGTTTGCGCCGCTGGCTTTCGGCGCGTGGCTTTCAGGTTCATTCAGCCGCGCCGCGCGTTCAGCACGACGTGCGTGACCAGTCCCGCGACGAGTCCCCAGAACGCCGGGCCGATCGACAGCAGCGTCAGGCCCGACGCCGTCACCATGAACGTGACGAGCGCGGCTTCGCGCTGGCGTGCGTCCTGCATCGCGTTGGTGAGCCCGCTCATGATCGAGCCGAACAGCGCGAGCGCGGCCACCGACACCACCAGCGCCTTCGGCAGCGAGCCGAACAGCGCGGCGATCGTGGCGCCGAAAATGCCGGCGATCAGATAGAACACGCCGCACCAGACTGCCGCCATATAGCGTTTCGTCTTGTCTTCGTGTGCTTCGCGCCCCGTGCAGATCGCGGCGGTGATCGCCGCGAGATTCACGCCATGCGAGCCGAACGGCGCGAGCAACAGCGAAGCCACGCCCGTCGTCGAAATCAGCGGGGCGGACGGCGTGTCGTAGCCGTCTGCGCGCAGCACGGCGATGCCCGGCACGTTCTGCGACGCCATCGCCACCACGAACAGCGGAATTCCGATGCTGATCACCGCCGACAGCGAGAACGCCGGCACCGTCAGCACGGGCACGGCAAACGCGACGTGAAAGCGGCTGAAATCGAGCAGCCCAAGCGCACCCGCGACGACCGTGCCGACGACGAGCGTCGTGACGATCGCATAGCGCGATGCAACACGTTTGATGATCAGATAGGTGAAGAACATCGCCAGCACAAGGGCTGTCTGGAATTGCGCAGCGCGGAAAATCTCGATGCCGATCTCGAACAGGATGCCCGCCAGCAGCGCGGCGGCGATGCCCGACGGAATGCGCTTCATCAGCGTGTCGAACCAGCCGGTGAGGCCGACCAGCGTCAGCAGCAGCCCGCACACGACGAACGCGCCGATCGCTTCGGGATACGCGACGTGAGGCAGCGACGCAACCAGCAGCGCCGCGCCCGGCGTCGACCACGCGATCACGATGGGCGCGCGAAAGCGCAGCGACAGGCCGATCGTGCACAGCGCCATGCCCATCGACAGCGCCCAGATCCACGACGAAATCTGCGCGTCGCTCAGATGCGCGGCGCGGCCCGCCTGGAACATCAATACGAGCGAACTGGTGTAACCCGTCATCATCGCGACGAAACCGGCGACCACGGCGGACAGTGACGTATCGGCGAACGGCCGCAACGGCGTGCGCGCGGCCCGGGAGAGGTTGGGGGAAGAAGAGGTCATCCTGCGAGTCTCTGTGAAGCGTGTAGGTGTAATAGGGCGCTCGCCTGGCGGCGCGCGCAATGCCGCTGCGGCCACGGCGGCTGATGCGCCACGGCTCGTCAGGCAGGCGGGAAAACCTGAAATTTTACTTGCTTAGCATGCGCATCGCCGTTTCGAGGCCGGCGAGCGTGAGCGGATACATCCGGTGGCCAAGCACTTCACGTATAACCGACACCGACTGCCGATATTCCCACAAGCCTTCCGGCTCCGGGTTCAGCCACACGTGATGCGGGAAATGGTCGGCGATTCGCCGCAGCCACACGGCGCCCGCTTCGGCGTTGTTATATTCGACCGAGCCACCCGGTTGCAGCACTTCGTACGGGCTCATCGTCGCGTCGCCGACGAAGATCAGTTTGTAGTCAGGCGTGAACTTGTGAAGCATGTCCCACGTCGCCAGCCGCTCGACATGGCGGCGCCGGTTGTTCTTCCACAGGAAGTCGTAGACGCAGTTGTGGAAGTAGTAGAACTCGAGGTGTTTGAACTCGGCTTTGGCGGCGGAGAAAAGCTCTTCCGTGCGCCGGATGTGATCGTCCATCGATCCACCCACATCGAGCAGCATCAGCACCTTCACGTTGTTGTGCCGCTCGGGCACCATCTTCAGGTCGAGCCAGCCGGCGTTCGCGGCCGTGCTGCGGATCGTGTCGGGCAGGTCGAGTTCTTCGGCGGCGCCTTCGCGCGCAAAGCGTCGCAGACGCCGCAGTGCGACCTTGATATTGCGCGTGCCGATTTCGACCTGATCGTCGTAATCGCGGTATGCGCGCTGATCCCACACCTTGGTGGCCGTGCGGTTTCCCGACGATTCCCCGCCGATACGTATGCCTTCCGGGTTGTAGCCGCCGTTGCCGAACGGCGACGTGCCGCCCGTGCCGATCCATTTGTTGCCGCCTTCGTGGCGGCCTTTCTGCTCGTCGAGCAGTTCTTTCAGGCGCTCCATCAGCTTGTCGAGGCCGCCCATCTTTTCGATCTGGGCTTTCTCTTCCGCGCTGAGATCGCGTTGCAACTTCTTTTTCAGCCAGTCGAGCGGCACATCGAGCGCGAGATCGGCCTTCTGCGCGACGCCGTTGAAATACGCGCCGAACGCCTGATCGAACTTGTCGAAATACTGCTCGTCCTTCACGAGCGTCATGCGCGCGAGGTAGTAGAACTCGTCGAGCGACGGCGCGATCACGCTTTCCTTCAGCGCTTCGAGCAGCGTCAGATATTCCTTCACGGAAACGGGCAGCTTCGCGGCGCGCAGCGTGTAGAAAAAGTCGATCAGCATGCCGGTGTCTCCGATCCGTGTTCGCCTGACTTGAATGGCGCCAGTGGCGCGATCAGCGGTTGATCAGCGGTTGTTGCGATTCATGAACACGAGCCGCTCGAACAGGGCGACGTCCTGTTCGTTCTTCAGCAGCGCGCCATGCAGCGGCGGCACGATCTGCTTCTGATCCTTCGAGCGCAGCGCTTCGGGCGGAATGTCTTCGGCGAGCAGCAGCTTGAGCCAGTCGAGCAGCTCGGACGTGGACGGCTTCTTCTTCAGGCCCGACACGTTGCGCAACTCGAAGAAGCTTTCCATCGCGGCGCGCAGCAGGTCCTGCTTGATGCCGGGATAGTGGACTTCGACGATCTGCTGCATGGTCGACGGATCGGGAAACTTGATGTAGTGAAAGAAGCAGCGGCGCAGGAACGCGTCGGGCAGTTCTTTCTCGTTGTTCGACGTGATGATGACGAGTGGCCGATGCTTCGCCTTCACGAGTTCGCGCGTCTCGTACACGTAGAACTCCATGCGGTCGAGTTCGCGCAGCAGATCGTTCGGAAACTCGATGTCGGCCTTGTCGATTTCGTCAATCAGCAGCACGGATTGCTGCTCCGACTCGAACGCCTGCCACAGCACGCCCTTGACGATGTAGTTGCCAATGTCTTTCACGCGCTCGTCGCCGAGCTGCGAATCGCGCAGGCGCGACACGGCGTCGTATTCGTACAGACCCTGCTGCGCCTTCGTGGTGGACTTGATGTGCCACTGCAGCAGCGGCATGTTGAGCGCCGCCGCCACTTCTTCCGCGAGCATCGTCTTGCCCGTTCCCGGCTCGCCCTTGATGAGCAGCGGCCGCCTGAGCGTCATGGCGGCGTTGACGGCGAGTTTGAGGTCGTCGGTGGCGACGTATTGCGATGAGCCTTCGAAACGCATGACAGGACGCTCGTTCGGGAAAAATTCCAGTATAAGTCAGAAGCCCTGTTGTGCTCCCGCGGGCTCGCGTAAGGTGTCAGCCGCGTCGGATGGTGCGTGCGGTGAGTGCAAGAGGCGGATTTCCGCATGCGGCAATCCGCCGCGCCCGGGCGGGCGCCGGTGTGGCTATCCCGTTGCGGCATTTCGTGCGGCGGCTTCGTTTCGGCCTTGTGGCGCGGCGCTTTGCCGGGGCGGGGGTCGGGTCCCGTCCGGTGGACGTTTGGCGCGGCGTCGCGGTACAATTGGGCCGATTTTTTTGGCCTGCGTGGCAACCCAGACAAGTAAAACGGCGCAGGCCGTAGCCTTTTTGGGCGCCCGTTCCCCCTCAAGCCAGGTTAAAAGAGCTATGAACAAAATCGTCGGCAAACAGGTCGTGATCGCAGCGATGTCGTTGCTCGCGGGTTTTGCGGCAACTTCGGCAACTGCGCAGGTAGTGGATGTCGTGGGTAGTGCCAAGGCGGGCCAGGGCAAGGTCGCGATGTGTATCGGCTGTCACGGTATTCCAGACTATCGGACGGCCTATCCCGAGGTGTATCGGGTGCCGATGCTGGGCGGGCAGAACCAGACCTATCTGTCGAACGCGCTGCACGCGTACAAGAAGGGCGACCGCCATTTCGACACGATGCACGCGATCGCCGTGACGCTGTCGGATCAGGACATCGCCGATATCGCCGCGTACTACTCGGCGCAGACAGCCGCTTCCAAAAACAATCCGGACAAGTGATCGGCGACGTGCGACAGCACGTTATCGGCTGATCGACTTCGCAGCTGCAACCAGTTTGCATGGGACGGAGGTCAGCGCAACAGCGCAACTCCCGTCGACACAGGAGAATCCATGAACAAGCATCCCCACGCACTTCATACGGTGGTCAAGGCTGCATGCGCGGCGCTCGCGCTGGCCGGTTTTGTCGTCGCATCGAACGCGCACGCGGCGGATGCCGGCAACGGCAAGGTGCTCTCCGAGAGCCACAACTGCGCGGCCTGTCACGGCCCGAACCTGAACAAGCCCGTGAGCCCGGAATATCCGAAGCTGGCCGGCCAGCATGCCGACTACATCTACTGGGCGCTGCGCCAGTACCAGATGGGCACGGGCAACCCGCACCTCGGCCGCAACAACGCGATCATGCAGGCGCAGGTGCAGAGCCTGTCGCAGAGCGACATGAAGGATATTGCCGCTTACATCGAATCGCTGGATGGCGATCTCGTGCAGAAGAAGTAAGCTGCGCCACGCTCGCTGACGGATCACGACAAACACCCCGCAACTGCGGGGTGTTTGTTTTCGTGCGACGGTTGTTGCGTGAGAGACGTTCGCAGAAGTTCGCAGAACGACGTCGATCAGTCGCGCGATGCGCGGCGCTCGATGCGTTGCAGATAGGCGTCGGTATCGGGCGGCGTGTTGGTGCGCTGCGCTTCCCAGATCGTTTCGCCAAGGCATTCCATGATCGCGTGCTGCGCGTCGTGCGTCGAACCGAGGCGCGCGGCGAGCCGGTCATGTGCGGCGCGAATGCCGGGCGGCTGATCGATGGACAGTTGCTCGCTAATGGCGAGATGCATCGACAGATGCAGGAACGGGTTGGTCTGTCCGCGCTCGGGCGAGTAGTCCTGAGCCGTGGCTGCCTCGGCGTCCGTAAGCTCGGCGTGATACTCGGGATGCTCGATGATCCAGTCGGCGGCAATCGCTTCGAGCGGCGTCAGGATTTCACCCGCGCGCTGCTTGCGCCAGGTGTCGGTGAAAAAACGGCGGACTTCGTCGCGGCTGGGATTGAACATCGTGGACTTCGGATGGTGAAAGCGAGTGGGGTGCGCTCTGCCGGCTTGGGCGAACGTTTGGGCCATTTTACGCCGCGCCCGCGAGGCACGCAGACGGATGGCGCCGACGCCGCGCCACGCTAGAGGACGTCAAAGATCAGGCGGCGGCGTCTTCGGCTTGAACTCGCACAGCGGCTCGATCACGCAATGCCAGCACTCCGGCCGGCGCGCCTTGCACACATAGCGTCCGTGCAGGATCAGCCAGTGGTGCGCGTCCTGCAGAAACTCGGCCGGCGTGAACTTCTCAAGCGCGAGTTCGACGGCGCGCACGTCCTTGCCCGGCGCGAGCCCCGTTCGGTTGGCAACCCGAAAGATGTGCGTATCGACGGCAATGGTCGGCTGGCCGAATGCCGTGTTCAGCACCACATTCGCCGTCTTACGGCCGACGCCCGGCAGGCTTTCCAGCGCCTCTCTCCCGGCAGGCACTTCGCCGCCGTATTGATCGAGCAGGATGCGGCACGTCGCGATCACGTTCTTCGCTTTCGTGCGATACAGGCCGATGGTCTTGATGTAATCGGCGACGCCTTCCTCGCCGAGGTCGAATACCTTCTGCGGCGTATTCGCGACGGGGAACATCCGGCGCATCGCCTTGTTCACGGAGACGTCCGTTGCTTGCGCGGACAACATCACGGCGATCAGCAATTCGAACGGCGTCGAGTATTCGAGCTCCGTCGTCGGATGCGGATTCAGGCTCTGGAGCGTCTCGTAGATCGCACGTCGTTTGGTCGCGTTCATCCGGCGAGTCAGGACTTGTTAGGTTGATCGACGTCTTGCTTGGGTGTTGATTCGGAATGGTCAGTCGCAAGGCCCAGCCGGCGACGGCGCGCTTCAGCCTCGTCGATCTGTGCCTGGGTGTCTGCGCTGACATTCGTGGTGTTCTTCGGCCCCAGGCCTTGCGCGGCGTTTTCCTCTTTCTTCTTGCGGGCGCGTTCGAGCGCCGCCTGAATGATCGCGCGTTTCTTCGCTTCGGCGTCGCTGACGGGCGCGGCGGCCGCTTCGGCCGCCGCTGTTGGTGCGGACCCAACCACTGGCGCAGCCGGCGTTGCCGGGCCGGACGGGTTTGTCGCCGCTGCCCGCCTGGCTGCCGCGCGTGCTTCCGCAGCCTCGCGCTCTGCCGCGATGCGCGCGCGTCGCTGTTCGTGGCGCGTGCGTGCGCCTTCGGCCTGCGGCTCGCTCCACGCGTCCCAGCCGGTGTGATCGCCCGTGACGGGGATCATCTCGATGCAATCGACGGGGCAGGGGGGCACGCACAGATCGCAGCCCGTGCACAGATCGGCGACGATCGTGTGCATCTGCTTCGGCGCACCGACGATGGCTTCGACAGGACACGCCTGCATGCACAGCGTGCAACCGATGCACAGGCTTTCGTCGATGAACGCAACGGGCCGCGCGCGCTCGACGCCATTGTCGGGATTGAGCGGAATCACGGGCTTGCCGAGCAGCTTCGCGAGCCGCGCGACGCCTTCCGCGCCGCCCGGCGGGCACTGGTTGTAGCTGGCGCCGCCTTGCGCGATGGCTTCGGCGTAAGCGCGGCAGTCAGGGTAGCCGCACTTCGTGCATTGTGTCTGGGGCAGCAGATCTTCGATGAGATCCGCGAATGTTTTGGACTCTGTCACGGTCAAGACGTGGGGGACATGCTGTCGCCGTCTACAGGCGCGGCGAATGCTTGTGATGCAATGGATGCGGTTTCAACCGCACCGTCGATGTGCGCATCGGCCTATGCCAATGCGCTTGCGCAGAACGTCGCGCGGACCACGCGAGACACAGGGTGCCCTGGGGCAACCACTAGCGCGGCTCGGCAGATGCACGCGGCTATCGGTCAAATGCACGGTCAATTGCGTATTATCGCCGATTTCCCCAGTTGTTATTACCGAAGCATGTGCCATAATCGAAGCGCTTTTTTGTAAGACCGCAGGACGGTGATCCACCAACCAGCCCCGCTCAGCGCTGCCGTTGCAAGGCCAGGCAATCGGACGGCGAGCGATCCGGATAACGCGGCTCACGAAGGCACATGCCACCATGAATCAGCCGAAAATCAAAAGAGATCCTGAAGGCACCCGGCGCCGCATTCTGCTTGCGGCGGCCGAAGAGTTTGCGAATGGTGGGTTGTTCGGCGCACGCGTCGACCAGATTGCCCGCCGCGCGGAGACCAATGAGCGCATGCTCTATTACTACTTCGGTAGCAAGGAGCAGCTTTTCACGGCAGTACTCGAACACGCGTTCAGCGCACTGACGGAAGCCGAACGTACGCTCGATCTCGCGGGCGTCGCGCCTGTCGAGGCCGTGACACGGCTCGCGCATTTCGTGTGGGACTACTATCGCGATCACCCCGAACTGCTGAGACTCGTGAACAACGAGAATCTGCACGAGGCGCGCTACATGCAGAAGTCCACGCGCATCCGCGAAATGATCTCGCCCATCGTTGCCACACTCGGCTCGATTCTCGAGCGTGGTCAGCGCGCCGGTCTGTTTCGCACGAATGTCGATCCGCTGCGCTTCTATGTGACGCTGTCGGGGATGGGCTACTACATCGTGTCGAACCGCTTCACGCTCGAAGCGACGCTGGGCCGCGACTTCAGCGCGGCGGCAGAGCGCAGCGAAGTGATCCAGATGAACACGGAAATCCTGCTCGCGTATCTGATGCGGCGCTAAACCCGCCGAACACGCTCGCCAGACGAAAAAACGGCCTCGCAAGAGGCCGTTGTCATATCCGGGTCGATGCAGGCGCAACAATGGCTGCGCCTGCCGCGCGAAGCTTACGCTTCGACGCGTTCTTCTGTCTTGCTGCGCGTCGCCTTCGGCGTGTGTTCGAGGATGAAGTCGCGCAGTTGCGGATAGATGATGGTGCGCCAGCGGCGGCCCGAGAAAATGCCGTAGTGTCCGCACTTTTCCGCCGTGAAGTGGCGACGGTTCTTCTCCGGGATGCCCGTGCACAGCTCGTGCGCGGCACGCGTCTGGCCGCTTCCGGAGATGTCGTCGAGTTCGCCTTCGATCGTGAAGAGGGCGGTCTTCTTGATGTCCTGCGGGCGTACCAGCTCGCCGTTCACTTCCCACGTGCCTTCGGCCAGGCTGAATTCCTGGAACACGACGCGGATGGTCTGCAGATAGTATTCCGCGGCCATGTCGAGCACCGCGTTGTATTCGTCATAGAAACGGCGATGCGCTTCGGCATCTTCTTCGTCGCCGCGCAGCAGGCTTTGATAGAAATCCCAGTGCGACGCCGCGTGACGCTCCGGATTCATCGCGACGAAACCCGTGTGCTGCAGGAAGCCCGGATAGACCTTGCGGCCGAAGCCCGGATAGTTCGGCGGCACGTTGTAGATGACGTTGTTCTCGAACCATTCGATCGAATGTTGCGTCGCCAGCGAATTGACGGCCGTGGGGCTCTTACGCGCGTCGATCGGGCCGCCCATCATCGTCATCGTGCGCGGCGTGTCTTCGCCGCGGCTCGCCATCAGCGAAATGGCGGCGAGCACGGGTACGGTCGGCTGGCACACCGAAATCACGTGCAGGTTCTTCGCGCCGATATGGCGGATGAATTCCTGGATGTACGCGATGTAATCGTCGAGATCGAACGGACCGTCTTCGATCGGCACCATGCGCGCGTCGATCCAGTCCGTGATGTAGACCTTGTGATCCTGCAGCAGCGTCTTGACGGTGTCGCGCAGCAGCGTCGAATGGTGGCCCGACAGTGGCGCGCATACCAGCACCACGGGTTCTTCTTTCAACTGGGTGACGGCATCGCTGTCATCCGAATAGCGCTTGAAGCGCATCAGCCGGCAGAACGGCTTTTCCACGATCGTCTGCTCGACGATGGGAATGTTGTGGCCGTCCTTGATGATCTGGTGCAGGTTGAACTCGGGCTTCTCGTAATCCTTGCCGAGACGGTACAGCAACTCGTAGCCTGCGGACAGGCGCGTGGCGCCCGGCACATAGGCGAGCGGACTGGCCGGATTCGCAAACGATTTCGAGGCAGCCTGAGCCCAGGCGGTGAGCGGGCTCAAAAGTGCCCGCTGGAATTCGTGGATTTGATAGAGCATGGGTGCTCCAGCGTTATGCGGTTCGCGCAGGGCAGCGTGTGTTGGACGCGCCGCGACGAGGCTGGCCGGTTCTGGTTACGTGTGGAATTGTTGGTGGCGACGATTATCGGCCGTCTGGTTCGCTTGATGATATAGAAGGCATACGATTTGTGCAATGCAACAACAGTGCGTTTGCACACTCATCGCGTGTCATATCCAGGTCATCGACATTTCGTCCGCTTTCTTTAGATGACGGGTGACGCTGGCATATCAGCATCTGACATGCCAGCGGGCGGCTGACCGGGTTGTTCACCCTGGCCGTCGTGGGGCGGCTGGCCTGTCGCGTGGGCCATTTCCTGCTCGTGCTTCATCAGGTTCAGCCCAGTGTGAACAAGGGCCACATGGGAAAACCCCTGTGGGAAATTCCCGACAAGCCGCCCGCCCACGGGGTCGTATTCCTCCGCAAGCAGCCCGACATCGTTCGCCAGCGACAAAAGCCGTTCGTACATCTCGCGCGCGTCGTCGATACGGCCTTGCAGCGCGAGGTTGTCGACCATCCAGAAGCTGCAGGCGAGGAAGGTGCCTTCGCCGGGCGGCAGACCGTCGTCGAATTCGGTCGTGCGGTAGCGCATCACGAAGCCGTCGTGCATCAGATCCTTTTCGATCGCGTTGACGGTGCCGGCAATGCGCGGATCCGAAGGCGGCAGGAAGCCGAGCAGCGGCATCAGCAGCACGCTCGCGTCGAGTTCGTCGCCGCCGTAGGTCTGCGTGAACGCGTTGAGTTGCGCGTTCCAGCTTTTCGCGCAGACGTCCTCGTGAATCTGCGCGCGCACCGCGTACCAGTGTTCGAGCGGCGCGGGCAGATCGAATTTTTCCGCCGACTTGATCGCGCGGTCGAACGCGACCCACGCCATCACCTTGGAGAACGTGAAGTGCTGGCGCCCGCCGCGCGTCTCCCAGATGCCTTCGTCGCGTTCCTGCCAGATCGTTTCGAGGTGGCGCAGCATTTCGCACTGTACGTTCCATGCAGTCTCGTCGTTCTGCAGGCCACCGACGCGCGCCAGATGCAGCGCGTTCATCACTTCGCCATACACGTCGAGTTGCAATTGCCCGACCGCGTTA
Organism: Burkholderia sp. Ac-20365; assembly: GCF_017104715.1. GTDB lineage: Bacteria > Pseudomonadota > Gammaproteobacteria > Burkholderiales > Burkholderiaceae > Paraburkholderia. The sequence goes on along the minus strand of NZ_JAAGPI010000026.1, from coordinate 37,442 downwards.
TTGCCGATGCGCACGGGCGCCGAATTCTCATAGCCCGGCAACCAGTCGATTTCAAACTCCGGCAAACGCCGTTCGCCCGCGAGGCCGTACATGATCTGCAACTGCTCGGGCGAGCCCGCCATCACGCGGCCCAGCCACGAACGCCACGCGCGCGCTTCGTCGTAATAGCCGCCGCGCATCATCGCGAGCAGCGTGATGGTGGCGTCGCGCAGCCAAACGTAGCGGTAGTCCCAGTTGCGCGTGCCGCCGATCTGCTCAGGCAGCGACGTGGTCGGGGCGGCGACGATGCCGCCCGTCGGCTCGTAGGCGAGCGCCTTGAGCGTCAGCAGAGAGCGGCGGATCGGACCCGCGTATTTACCTTCGACGGTGCCGCGCGCCGACCATTCGAGCCAGTAGTTCTCGGTACGGGCGAGGGCGGAATGCGGATCGCGCACGGGCGGAATGCGCAGATGCGATTCCGAGTAGGTGAGCGAGAACGGCACGCGCTCGCCTTCCGTGACAGTGAATTCGGCGACCGTTTTCATGTTCTCGCCGCGCAGATCGACGGGCGTGCGCAGCGCGACGGTATCCGGCCCGACGATCGCCTTGACGCCGCTGTCGTCGGCGAGGCGGCTGACCCAAGGAATTGAAAAGCCATAGTCGAAGCGCAGCACGAGTTCCATGCGCATCTTCACGGTGCCGCGCTTGCCCACGACGATTCGCACCATCTCCGACCAGCCGTTGCCGGGCGGCATGAAGTCGATCAGCGTGACCGCGCCGTCGGGTGTCTCGAAGTCGGTTTCGAGGATCAGCGTTTCGCCGCGATAGCGGCGGCGCGTCGCGCGCGCAAAGCCGGGCTGAATCTTCGGTTCGCTGTCGGTACGCGTTTCCGTGCGGGCGGCTTCGGCTTGCGTGTCTGTTTCGGCCGCCTTTTCGCGCCGTGCCGGACGTGCGGCCGTTGCCGGCTTGTCGGCCTGGCGCGGCACCGGCTTGTCACAGGGCCTCGCGCGCCGATCGTCGCGCGTGCCGTCTTGCGGTTTCGCTTGATCGCCCCCGGTTTCGACGTCTTCAGCGGGCGCGATCAGCCAGCGGCCGTTGTCCTCCGTGCCGAGCAGCGCGGCGAAGCATGCGCCGGAGTCGAAACGCGGCCAGCACAGCCAGTCGACGGAGCCGTCGCGCGAAACCAGCGCGGCCGTGTGGCCGTCGCCGATGAGTGCATAGTCTTCGATAAGTGCGGGCATGGTAAAGCGGTCGGTCAGTGTGTAATAAGTACACTCCTGCACGGCGCCAAAACGGTACGCGAGCGTCGTAGTTACCTGACTTGCGCGATGCGTTCTGGTTCGCACGCCAGCGAGCATTCAGGGTATTGGCAATCCGATTTTTTGATGCTTACAATCGGTTTTTGAACGTGACACTTCTGACGAATCGCAGCCCACCGGCGGCCGCCGTTGCCACCCGCAGCTTAGGCCCCGTTTTCGAGGATAAGCCATGCTGAACCCGTCGAAATCTGACTGCATCACGATTCTCTCCGCCGCGAGCCAACTGCCTGACGACTCGCTTCTCCCACTCGACTTCCGCACGCTCGGCCTCTCACGCAACGGGATGGAAACGGCCGCAGCATTTCTGATCGAACGTGCCTGCTTCAAGCGCTATAGCGAAGCCGACGGACATTATGCCGTCGGCGGGCTGTCCTTGCAGGGGCGCTGGCGTCTCGAGCAACTGTCGAACGGCTGACACGCCTGAGGCAACGGGTTTCGTTCGAGACCGCCCGCGCTTCACGACATACACGCGCAGCACCGCACGGACCGCGAGAGCGGCCCGCGTGGTGCTGCGCGTCGTTTTTGCGCTCAGAAGTGCGCGGTGCCGCCGACACCGAACAGACCGATCAACCCGATAATGATCAGATACAGCGCGACGATGAAGTTGAGCAGGCGCGGCATGATCAGAATGAGAATGCCGGCGATCAGCGCGACGAGCGGACCGAGCGTGAGATGGATGTTCATGGCAACTCCTTTTGTTTGAATTCTTCGAATTGACGACGGTGAGAGACAACCTGCCGGTTAGCCTGCGTTCGCCGATGCGACTGGGCGAGCGCGGGCAACGCTCTTATACTTGCCGCAACTACGACATTGACGACCGGCCGCGAGGGCGCAGTGCGAAGGCCGCAGCCGTCAGGCATGAGACACACGACCACGGCACGCTTCGATCGAGCCGCGCGGCAGACCAGCGACACATACGAACCGAATAACCGTCTCGCCAGGAGGTCGTCATGCAGCGTCGTACACGAGCTTTAGCGTGTGCCGTGCCACAGTCTTTTAGTTCCCATCCGCAGTCCCGCTTGTCCGTCTGTTCGATCATGAGAGGTTTGACACTGATGGTATCGATTGCCGCCACGCAGGCTTTCGCCCAGGGCACGCCCGCTGCGCCCGCCGACGGCGTCTACGATCTGATCGTCGGTACTTACACCGGCCCGAAGAGCGAAGGCATCTACGTCTATCGTTTCGACACGAAGTCGGGCGACGCCACGCAGGTATCGTCGGCGAAGACCGATAACCCGTCGTATGTGATCGCGTCGCGCGACGGCCGCTACGTGTACTCCGTCAACGAGCAACCCGGCGACAACGGTCCGGCCGACCAGCGTGGCGGTATCAGCGCGTTCAGTTTAGATGCGAAAAGCGGGCAATTAACGTTCCTGAACCGCGTGTCGTCGGACGGCAACGATCCGTGCTATCTGAGCATTTCGCCCGACGGCAAATATCTGACGACGGCCAATTACTCGGTCGCCGCCAACCCCGGCGGCAGCTTCGCGGTGTTTCCATTGCAGGCGAACGGGCAGGTGGGCGCATCGGTGCTGACCGTGCATCACGACGGCGGCGGCCCGGTGAAGGGACGCCAGGATAATGCGCACGTCCATTCGACCGTTTTTTCGCCAGACGGCAAGTATCTGTTCGCACAGGATCTCGGCACCGACAAGCTGTACGCGTACCGCTACACGCCCGACGGCAGCCGCGGCCTGTTCGGTCCGACGGAGAAGCGCTACACGGACGTGAAGGCGGGCTCGGGTCCGCGTCATCTGGTGTTCAGCGCCGATGGCAGGCGCGCGTATCTGACGAGCGAACTGACGGCGACCGTCACCGCGTTCAGCTACGACGACGGCAAGCTCACGCAACTGCAGGTCGTGCCAATGACGAAGCCCGGCTTCAAGGGGCAGGTGGGCGCGGCCGCGATCCATCTGTCGCCGGATGGGCGCTTTCTGTACGCGAGCAATCGCGGCGACGCGAACGAGATCGTGATCTACGCGGTCGATCCCGCCAACGGCCATATCCGCGAAGTGGGCCGTCAGTCGAGTCTTGGGAAAGCGCCGAGAGAGTTCTCAATCGATCCGACCGGGAAATGGCTGATCGTCGGCAATCAGAACAGCGATACGGCTTACGTGTTCCGTCGCGATCCGCAAAGCGGACTGCTGGAAGCGAACCCGAAGCGCATCGATATCGGCTCGCCCGTGGACTTCAAGTGGGTGTCGCCGTCGTGACGGTCGCGGTTTGAGAAAGGGCGGGCGACGCTGCCCGTCCTTTGGGTCTGATACGTCTTACTCCGCCGGTCCCGGTGCGAGTACTTCGCGGCTGCCGTTGATGCCCATCGCCGACACGAGGCCTGCCGTCTCCATCTGTTCGACCAGCCGCGCCGCGCGGTTATAGCCGATACGCAACTGCCGCTGCACAGCCGAAATCGACGCGCGCCGCGTGCGCACGACGAACGCGACGGCTTCGTCGTAAAGCGGATCGGCTTCGGCATCCGGCGTTTCGCCGAACAGATCCTGCGTGGCGCCGCCATCCGTCGCGGGGCCGTCGAGAATCCCTTCAACGTATTCCGGTTCGCCGAACTGCTTCAGATGCTCGACGATGCGATGCACTTCCTCGTCGGCAACGAACGCGCCGTGCACGCGCTGCGGATAACCGGTGCCGGGCGGCAGGAACAGCATGTCGCCCTGACCGAGCAGCGACTCGGCGCCCATCTGGTCGAGAATCGTGCGCGAGTCGATCTTCGACGACACCTGGAACGCGACCCGCGTCGGAATGTTCGCTTTGATGAGACCCGTGATCACGTCGACGGAAGGGCGCTGCGTCGCGAGAATCAGGTGGATGCCGGCGGCGCGCGCCTTCTGCGCGAGGCGCGCGATCAGCTCTTCGATCTTCTTGCCCGCGACCATCATCAGGTCGGCCAGCTCGTCGATCACGACGACGATCAGCGGCAGCGACGACAGCGGCTCGGGTGCATCGGGCGTCAGCGAAAACGGATTGCCGATCTTCTTTTCTTTCGCGGCGGCGTCGCGGATCTTCTGGTTGAAGCCTTGCAGGTTTCGCACGCCGACGGCCGACATCAGCCGGTAGCGCTTTTCCATTTCGCCGACACACCAGTTCAGCGCGTTCGCGGCGAGTTTCATGTCCGTCACGACGGGCGCGAGCAGATGCGGAATGCCTTCGTACACGGAAAGCTCCAGCATCTTCGGGTCGATCATGATCATGCGCACGTCTTCGGGCGTCGCCTTGTACAGCAGCGAGACGATCATCGCGTTGATCGCCACCGACTTGCCCGAGCCCGTGGTACCTGCGACCAGCATGTGCGGCGCTTTCGCGAGATCGGTGACGACGGGGTGGCCGGTGATGTCTTTGCCCATCGCGAGCGTCAGATTCGACGTGGAGTTCTGATAGACGCTGGCTTCCAGAATCTCGGACAGACGGATGGTCTGACGCTTCGCATTTGGCAGTTCGAGACCCATGCAGGTCTTGCCAGGAATCGTCTCAACGACGCGAATCGACGTCAGGCCGAGACCGCGCGACAGATCTTTCATCAGCCCGACGATCTGGCTGCCGCGCACGCCGAGCGCGGGCTCGACTTCGAAGCGCGTGATGACGGGACCGGCCGATGCGCCGACCACCGTCACGGGCACCTTGAATTCCTGCAGGCGCTGTTCGATCAGTGCGCCTGTTTCGGCGAGCTTTTCTTCGCTGACGGGTTCGGCGTCGGACGACGCGGGCGCGAGCAGATCGAGCGCCGGCAGTTCGATGTATGAGGCCGCGGGCGCGTGGAACTCGAAGGCGGGGCCGCTGTGGCCGCGCACGGCAGGGCGGGGCGGGGTAGCGGGCGTTGGTTCGGATTGTGTGTCTGGCTGCGTGCCGGGCTGCGCCTCTTGCGCGGCGGCGGTATCGGCTTGCGGCGGCAGATCGGGTTCGAACCCGCTCGCGATGTTTTGCTCAGGCGTTTGCGCGACGGGAAGCGCGCCCGGGAAACGCACGATGTTCGATGGCGCCTCGGAGGCATCGTCGTTCGTTTCTTCGTCGACGATTGCCGAACTGGCGACGGGTTCGAGCGGCGCTACTGCATCGCTATCGCTATCGCTATACGCAGGAGCATTCGACACGGGCGTGCCATGCGCCTGCATCGACGGACCGTTTGCCGCCGCCACGCGCAGCAGCGATACGGATTGCGTGATGGCTTCCCATGGCGCCGGCGGAGCAGGGTGCGTTTCCAGCTCTTCGGCGGGCGCAGTCGTGTCGTCTTCGACGACGTCCGCAGGTGTGGCCGGCGTATCCGGTTGTGATGCCGTCTCGACCTGGTGAGCCGCTGTCACATCCTCGACGACGGGCGTTGCCGGGGCATTCGCCTCGATTTCGTTGTCGTCGCTTTGCGGCGGCGTGGGTTGTGCAGCCGACGTTTCGATCGGTTCGGCCAGCGCGGAGTCGACGGAAGGCGTGGAGGCAATGACAGAGCTCGAGACAGCCTGTTCGGGCGCCGGTGCCGGTGTCGCCGGCACAGACGTTGGCACAGCGGGAGCCGCGCTTTGCGCCGCTGATTGCGTTTGCGTCTCGGTCCGCTCGTCGACGATTTGCGGCTGGAGCGCTTCGACTGCCTCGGGCATTGCCGCTGCGCGGGTCGTTTCGATCACCGGCGCGACTGCATGTCCGGCGGCGATCGGTGGTGTCTGCGGCTCGACTGCTGCAACCGGCGCTTCTGCCACGACTGCTGGTAGCTCGACAGACGATGTCGCATCGCCCGTGTTGACGTGCGTCACTGCCGGCTCGGCCGCCGCGACCTGCATTTGCGTTGCGGCCGACGATGCAGCAGGCTGCCCGGCGATGACCGTCGCAACGTCTTCTTCGTTTCGTTCCTGTTGGTCTGCTGCTGCCGGCAACGCAGGCGTCGGCGCGACCGGTGTCGTTTGCGAGGCAATCGCGGCTTCCAGTGCCGACACAGCCTGATCGACTGCGGCGACCGCCGCAGCACCGGCGACAGCAGTGCCAGCCGTCACAGCCGGAGCCCCCGGCGCGACGGCCGCAGACACAGCGGGCGCAAGAGCCGCATCAAATGCGGCCGGAGCGCTACGTGTCTCGACCACTCTGGCGGGGTCGCTTGCGGTGCGCCGGGCGAGGCTCGCACCCGCGAGCGTCGTCCAGCGTGCTGCATTTTCCTCGATGCTGCGCAAGGTTTCCTGCACGCTCGCGGCGGGTGCCGTCGGCGCTGTAGGCTGGTGGGCGGACGCGTTGGCTCGCGTGTAGGCGGGCACCTTGAGATTCGGCGCGGCACCGCGCATGCCGGTCGAACCATTCGACGCGACACCTCGCCTCGTCTGCGTCGCAGGGGTTGTCGCGCTCACGGCAGCCGATTGACGCATGTGTGCCAGCGTTGCCGCGCGCAATGCCGCCGAGCGCGCCGACGTCACGGCAGGACTCGTCGACGCGCCGCGTGCAGCGGCATTGGCTGCTGCCGCCTTCGACGACTGCAACGCAGCCGTGCTGCCGAACACCGTAGGCGGCGTGGCGGCCACGCGGGCGGCTTCCATTGTCGCGGGCGCGATTTCCCGATGCTGCACGCGAACCGGCTCCGGGTTGAGCCAGCCCGAGGGCGCGACAGGCTCAGCGGGTATGCGTGGCATAGGCACGCTCGTCCGATGACTCGGCGCCTGGCTTGCCGCAGGAACACCCGCTGAATGGCCCGCACCGTTGCGCGCGAAGCCGCCGTCGCCGACACCCATCGCTGGCCCCGTCTGCATGCCCATCGCTTCGCCTGCCACGGCTGCGGCGCCCGCGGCGCCTGCTGCGCGCTTCATCGCGGGCGGGCGCCAGACGGTTGGCCGCGCGTAACGTCCATTGGCCTTCGGCGCCATCGTGTTGATGGGCGCGCTGCTATGCGACGGCGTCGATTCAGCGGCGATACGCGATGAAACGCGCGACTCGCGTGCTTCATCGTCGCGCGCGCGGCGCGACAGGCCAAGCCCGAACGCGTCGTTGGCCCAGCCGACGAACGACGACCATTTGAAATCGATCAGCCACGGCAGTGAAATCACGAACAGGCCGAGCATCACGAGCGGCGTCGCGATGCGCCCCATCAGATGGGTCAGCCCAGCCGACAGCGCATGCCCGAAGCCGTCGATCCCCTGCACGTTGACGAGCGACGCTTCGAGCGTGCAGCTTGCCACCAGCACGCAGATAAAGCCGAGCCACAGCCGGATCGTGCCGGGGCCGCGCAGGCCCGCGCCGCCCGGCAGCACGGACTTCACGAGACGCCACACGAGGGGAAGAAACCAGACGGCGGAAGCGCCGAACCAGCCGAAAACTACCGTTTGCATGCTAGACATCAACGAATGACGGATGCGCGTGCGCGCGACCCGTCGAGTTTAACCGGGCGAAGCGGGCCAGCCGCGCAGCGCGCATCCGCGAGGGCACGCGGTCGTGCCGTCATTGGGCGCGCCGTGCGAACACGAGCGTGTCGCCGTTGTCGAGGATCAACTGGAGTTGCTGCGGTTTGCGCATGTCGACGCCCGTGTGTTCGATATGCGAAAGCGCGTCGAGATACGCGCCTTCAATCTTGCCGCCCGGCGTCGCGCACGCCATGCGCGTGCCCGCGAGCGGGCCGAAGCCCAGCTTGCCGTCCTTCAGCGTGTAGCTGCCCGTATAGCGGTTGCAGCCGGAGAAGCCGCTGGCGCGGCGAAGTCCCGTTTGCGTCGACAGCACCAGTGTGATCGGCTCGCCGTTCGCGCCGCCGGGCACGTCGCGTGTGGCGCCGCCTGCTACCTTCCAGTTGCTCAGCTGCCAGTCGGTGTTGTCGAGCAGTTGCGTGGCGGCGGGATTGAACGGATCGGGCGGCGGGGCTTCCGAATCGGCGTGCTTCGGCATCGCACAGGCGGCGACGAGCAGGGACAGCGACGCAGCCATCGACACGGCGGTGAATGCACGACCCGCACGCTGGCGGAGCGACGCGCGCGCGGCCGCGCCAGGTGCATGCGACGATGCGTCGGGTGTTGCGCTCGAGCGCGTGTCGCGTTGCGTGGCGGACGTGGGCTGCATATCGTCGTTCCTCTCTAAACTGGCGAAGGCGTAAGGGTATCGCACTACGCTCGCCGCATGCGAGCGCAAACGCGGGTGACGAACGGCATAAGGCAAAACGCCGCCGTGTTCGCCGGTTGCCCGCGGCGCGCGGCGGCTGGCTGAAAGCACGGCCCTCAGCATGGGTTATCGGCACGCAGACGGCGCGGCCACAGGGGCCGCGCATGTTAACATCGGCGCAGTCATTCATTCCACCCGCTTTTTGTCACAAATTCTCTGGAGCTTTCATGCAGATCGGCCAACGCATCGGCACACCGCTTTCGACCTCGGCTACGCGCGTCATGCTGCTCGGCGCGGGTGAACTGGGCAAGGAAGTGATCATCGCGCTGCAACGGCTCGGCGTCGAAGTGATCGCGGTGGACCGTTATCCGAACGCGCCGGGACATCAGGTTGCGCATCGCTCGCACGTGATCGACATGACGGACGCGAAAGCGTTGCGCGCGCTCGTCGAAAAAGAGCGGCCGCATCTGATCGTGCCGGAAATCGAAGCCATTGCCACGGACGCGCTCGCCGCGATCGAAACCGAACGCGTCGCTGAAGTGATCCCGACCGCACGCGCCACGCAACTGACGATGAACCGCGAAGGCATCCGCCGTCTTGCTGCCGAAGAACTCGGCATTCCGACGTCGCCGTATGCGTTCGCCGATTCCATCGACGAACTGAAGGCGGGCATCGCGAAGGTCGGTTATCCGTGCGTCGTGAAGCCGGTGATGTCGTCGTCGGGCAAAGGCCAGTCGGTGCTGCGTAGCGACGCCGACGTCGAACCCGCATGGCAGTACGCGATGGCGGGCGGCCGCGTGAATCATGGGCGCGTGATCGTCGAAGGCTTTATCAACTTCGAATACGAGATCACGCAACTGACCGTACGCGCGATCGACCCGGCCACGCAGCAGACGGCCACGTACTTCTGCGAGCCGATCGGCCACGTGCAGGTAGCGGGCGATTACGTCGAATCCTGGCAGCCGCAGCCGATGAGTCCGCTCGCGCTGGAACGCTCGCGCGAGATCGCCGACAAGGTGACGACGGCGCTCGGCGGCCGTGGCCTGTTCGGTGTGGAACTTTTCGTGCGCGGCGATGACGTATGGTTCTCGGAAGTGAGCCCGCGTCCGCACGACACCGGCCTCGTTACGCTCGCGTCGCAGCGTTTCTCCGAATTCGAGCTGCATGCACGCGCGATTCTCGGCTTGCCTGTCGATACGACCTTGCGCGCGCCGGGTGCATCGGCCGTGATCTACGGCGGGCTCGACGAGGAAGGCATTGCGTTCGAAGGCGTTGCGCAGGCGCTGGCGGTGCCGGGCGCGGACCTGCGCCTGTTCGGCAAGCCCGAGAGCTTCGTCAAGCGTCGCATGGGCGTGGCGCTCGCGACGGGCGACGATATCGGCGAAGCGCTGCAGCGCGCGAAGCAGGCGGCGGGCGCCGTCAAGCCGGTGTCGGCGAAGTAAACCGGCGCAAAGCCTGGCGGCGTAGCGCGCAAGGAGTGTTGAAGGTGAAAGCGAACCACTCAGGCCGCACGATTGCGCGTCGAGTCGCGCTATGCGCATCGGTTTTCGCGCTCGTGAGTGCGTTGGGCGGTTGCGGGCTGGCTGCGGCGCCGTGCCGCGTCGCGTCGGCTGGGCTGAAGATCGTGCCCGTGGTCGGTCACGTCGCCGCCGCGCCGACCGATGCCTGCGCCGAGGTCATCGATCCGTAATCGGCAAACCTCGCCGCAAACTTCGGCACGCGCGAGCAGTCATACGAAAGGGCATCAGCAAACGAGGCATTCGATGAGCAGACGGTGGTGGGCATACGTGGGCGTGCTGGCGTTGGTGGCGGTATCGGGCGCGGCGCGCGCCGCGGAGTTGCTGCCGTTGCCCGATATCCGTACTTCGCATCGCGTGATGCAGAAGTACACCTGCGCAACGGGCCGCATCCTGCAAGTCACCTATCTGAATGCTACCAACGGTCAGAGCTTCGCGATCTTGCCGGTGAAAGGCCGGCAGATGCTGTTCGTCAACGTGATGTCCGGCTCCGGCGCGAAATATCAGGCGGGCAGCTATACGTGGTGGACCAAGGGTCCGCAGGCCACGCTCTACGACGCCATGCTCGGCGAGGATGCGCCGCCGCTGCTGTCCGATTGCGTGACGATCGTCCGCTGATCGTTGCCGGCGTCGCGACGCTTATCTTTCTCGCTTTTCATCATGGCTCGCGAGGCGCGCGACGACGCTGCCCGCGAACCGACACGTTTTCATCTCCGGTAGTAAGCTGTGTGCCACGCACAGGCCGCGCCCCCGTTTCGATGCATTGGCGCGGCTGTCATCGTCTTCGATCATCCTTGTCCGCGTGCTGCCCATTCACAATATGGCGGCCCGGTCTGCGTTCGTTCGTCAAGCGAGACTTCCCATGAAAGCATCGGATCTGTTCGTCAAATCGCTGGAAGCTGAAGGCGTCGAGTACGTGTTCGGCATTCCCGGCGAAGAAAATCTCGATCTCCTCGAATCGCTGCGCCGCTCCAGAATCAAACTCGTGCTGACCCGCCATGAACAGGCGGCCGGTTTCATGGCCGCGACCTATGGCCGTCTGACAGGGCGCACGGGCGTGTGTCTCGCGACGCTCGGCCCCGGCGCCACCAACTTCGTGACGGCCGCCGCGTATGCGCAGCTCGGCGGCATGCCGATGCTGATGGTCACGGGCCAGAAACCGATCAAGTCGAGCAAGCAGGGCCACTTCCAGATCGTCGACGTGGTGCGGATGATGGAGCCGCTCACCAAGTACACGCGGCAGATCGTGTCGATCGGCAATATTCCGGCGTCGGTGCGCGAAGCGTTCCGGCAGGCCGAGGAAGAACGGCCCGGCGCCACGCATCTCGAACTGCCCGAAGACGTCGCGCATGAAGAGGGCGACGGCAAGCCGATTCCGAAGAGCTACAGCCGCCGGCCTGTCGCTGAGGAAAAGGCCGTCGCGCATGCCGTGAAGGCGATCGTCGAAGCGAAGCATCCGGTGCTGATGATCGGCGCGGGCGGCAACCGCAAGACTACGCGCAAGATGCTGCGCGAGTTCGTCGACCAGATCGGCATTCCGTTCTTCACGACGCAGATGGGCAAGGGCGTGATCGACGAGTCGCATCCGCTGTGGCTCGGCAACGCGACGCTGTCGGATGGCGACTTCGTGCACCGCGCGATCGATCACGCGGACTGCATCATCAACGTCGGCCACGACGTGATCGAAAAGCCGCCGTTCTTCATGCGCGGCGCGGATGCCGGCGAAAAGACGGTAATCCACGTCAACTTTCTCGGCGCGGAAGTGGACACGGTGTATTTCCCGCAGATCGAAGTAGTCGGCGATATCGCGAATGCTGTCTGGCAGATGAAAGAAGCGCTGCAAGGCAAGGGCGAGCATTGGGACTTCGCGCGCTTCAAGGAAATCAAGGAACATTTCGAGGCGCATCTGGCGAAAGGCCAGCACGACGACCGCTTCCCGATGTATCCCGTGCGCGTCGTGCACGATGTGTACGAGACGATGCCCGTGGACGGCATCATCTGTCTCGACAACGGCATGTACAAGATCTGGTTCGCGCGTTACTACCGCGCGCACGAGCCGAATTCGCTGCTGCTCGATAACGCGCTCGCTTCGATGGGCGCGGGGTTGCCGTCGGCGATTGCGACCAAGATCGTGCATCCCGAGCGAAAAGTGATGGCCGTGTGCGGTGACGGCGGCTTCATGATGAACTCGCAGGAACTGGAGACGGCCGTGCGGATGAAGCTCGACCTCGTCGTGATGATTGTGCGCGACGACGCGTTCGGCATGATTCGCTGGAAGCAGGAAAACATGAATTTCCCCGACTATGGGATGACACTGAGCAACCCGGATTTCGTCGACTACGCGCAAAGTTATGGGGCGCAGGGACATCGCGTGGCGTCGGCGGCGGAACTCGCGCCGCTCGTGCGCGAGTGTTTCGCGACGCCGGGCGTGCATGTGATCGATGTTCCCATTGATTACTCGGACAACGAGCGCGTGCTCAATCGCGAGATCAAGCGGCTTTCGGCGCAGCTCTGAGCGTTGCGCTTTCTTCTTCGGCGCGCGGCGCCGCCGTCACGGTACGGCCTATGCTGCGCTAACCGATTGCGAAAAAGGAGAACGAGTCATGCTGCAAAAGAGTTATCCGTACTACCTCGCCAACGAAGCCGTCGCCGCGAACACCGATCTCGAAGTCACCGATAAATTCAGCGGCGAAGTGGCCACGCGCGTCGCCATGGCCGACGCGAAGGCGATCGACAAGGCCATCGCCGCGGCCGTCGATGCAATGCCCGCAATGCGCGCGTTTCCGCCGTTCAAGCGCCAGGCCGTGCTCGAGCATTGCGTAAAGCGCTTTCGCGAGCGCTTCGACGAACTGGCGATGGCGCTGTGCATCGAGGCGGGCAAGCCGATCAACGATTCGCGCGGCGAAGCGACGCGGCTGATCGATACGTTCAAGGTCGCGGCGGAAGAATCGGTGCGTATCGACGGCGAGATCGTCAATCTGGAGATTTCGCCTCGCGCGAAGGGTTATCACGCGTATGTAAAGCGCGTGCCGATCGGGCCTTGCTCGTTCATCTCGCCATTCAATTTTCCGTTGAATCTGGCCGCGCATAAGGTGGCGCCGGCGCTCGCGGCGGGCGTGCCATTCGTGCTGAAGCCGGCGAGCCGCACGCCTGTGGGTGCGCTGATCATCGGCGAGATTCTGGCGGAGACCGATCTGCCAAAAGGCGCGTTCTCGATTCTGCCCGCGCATCGGGACGGCGCCGATCTCTTCACCACGGATGAACGCTTCAAGCTGCTGTCGTTTACCGGGTCGCCCGCTGTCGGCTGGGATCTGAAGGCGAAGGCGGGCAAGAAGAAGGTGATTCTGGAGCTGGGCGGCAATGCGGCGGCAGTGGTCGACGCGGATCAGCGCGACAAGCTCGATTACGTCGTCGACCGGCTTGCGTTCGGCGCGTTCTATCAGTCGGGGCAAAGCTGCATCGGCGTGCAGCGGATTCTCGTGCATGCGTCGCTGTACGACGCGGTGCGTGAAAAGCTGATCGCGAAGACGAAGTCGCTGAAGATGGGTGACCCGAAGGACGAAAAGACCTTCGTCGGGCCGATGATCTCCGAATCTGAGTCTCGACGTCTGGCCGGCTGGATGGACAGCGCGGTGAAGGCGGGCGCGAAAATCGTCGCGGGCGGCAAGGTAGACGGCGCGATGTTCGAGGCGACGCTGCTGGAAAACGTCGGGCGCGAGACCGACCTGTATCGCAAGGAAGCCTTCGGGCCCGTGGCGATCCTCGAAAAGTTCGACGACTTCAAAAGCGCGCTCGCGACCGTCAACGACAGCGACTTTGGCCTGCAGGCGGGGGTGTTCACGGACTCGCTCGCGCACGCGCATCAGGCGTGGGATGAACTCGACGTGGGCGGCGTGGTCATCAACGATGTACCGTCGTTTCGCGTCGACAACATGCCGTATGGCGGCGTGAAGGATTCCGGGCTGGGGCGCGAGGGCATCCGATACGCGATCGAAGACATGACGGAACTGCGGCTGATGGTGATGCGCGAAACGTGGTGAACCCGGCGTCTTAAATGGGGTCGGGCGGCGTCCGGCGCGTTGTCACCAGATTGACTCATCGCGCGACTACGCTGCCCGCGTCGGGTATGGTCCGTCCCCGCTTGAAATATGCCGTCATACGCTGCTGCAGCGTAGGTAAGGTAGTAACCCTGGGTGCGCGCCGAGGGCTTGTATGCCGAAGTGCTACAATACCGCCCTTTCCGGCGGATATTTCCGCCGGCCGGAGCCGGCCGCATGCTTGCCCATAGTCGTTGATCGTCGCTGATAACTGTCACAGCGAGATCGGGCCTTGTGCGGATTGCCGTGGCTCCGCCTTCATCCTGATGCCCTCCGCGGCCCCGGCCGTTGCAAAAGAAGCTGCAGAACCAGTTTGAGCGGACGCCACCGCGCCCGTCTTTGGCAACGCGCAAGCGGCACGAGCGCAGGCGCATTTTTAGCGAAAGCCACCATGTCCGACACAACAACCACGCCTACCGACGCGACCTTCGACCGGTTCGGCCTTCACGCCGACATTCTCAAAGCCATCGCGGAGCAGGGCTACACGACGCCAACGCCGATCCAGGCACAGGCGATTCCCGTCGTGCTGGGCGGCCGGGACGTGATGGGCGCGGCCCAGACGGGCACAGGCAAGACGGCGAGCTTCTCGCTGCCGATCATCCAGCGCCTGTTGCCGCTCGCGAACACGAGCGCGTCGCCCGCCCGCCATCCTGTCCGTGCGCTGATTCTCACGCCGACGCGCGAACTCGCCGACCAGGTCGCCGCGAACGTGCAGTCGTACGCGAAGCACACGGCGCTGCGCAGCGCGGTGGTGTTCGGCGGCGTCGACATGAATCCGCAATCGGCGGAACTGCGGCGCGGCGTCGAAATCCTGATTGCTACACCGGGCCGTCTGCTCGATCACGTGCAGCAAAAGACGGCCAATCTCGGCCAGGTGCAGATGCTCGTGCTCGACGAAGCCGACCGGATGCTGGACATGGGCTTCCTGCCCGATCTGCAGCGCATCCTGAACCTGCTGCCCGCCGAGCGTCAGACGCTGTTGTTCTCGGCGACTTTCTCGCCCGAAATCAAGAAGCTTGCTTCGACGTACCTGCGCAATCCGCAGACGATCGAAGTGGCGCGCAGCAATTCGACGGCGACCAACGTCACGCAGATCGTCTACGAAGTCGCTGAAGGCGACAAAACGGGCGCGGTCGTGCAACTGATCCGCGAGCGCAGCCTCAAGCAGGTGATCGTCTTCTGTAACAGCAAGATCGGCGCGAGCCGTCTGGCGCGTCAACTGGAGCGCGACGGCGTGGTTGCCACCGCGATTCACGGCGACCGCACGCAGAGCGAACGGATGCAGGCGCTCGAGGCGTTCAAGCGCGGCGAGATCGAAGCGCTCGTCGCAACTGACGTGGCCGCGCGCGGTCTCGATATCGCTGAACTGCCCGCTGTGATCAATTTCGATCTGCCGTTCAACGCGGAAGACTATGTACACCGGATCGGCCGGACGGGACGCGCGGGTGCATCGGGCGATGCGCTGTCGCTGTTCAGCCCGAACGAGCGCAAGCAACTCGCCGATATCGAGAAGCTGATCAAGCGTCCGCTCGACGTGCAACGCCTGACGGTCGATGCGCCCGTACGTCATCATCATGAAGAGCGCGGCGCGCGGCGTGATCGCGACGATCGCGGCAGCCGTCGACGCACGACGGGGGCGCATGAGCGTCCGGCGCATGGCACGCATCATCGTCAGCAACCGGTTGATGATTTCTTCTTCAAGCCTTATGAGCCGTCGCCTTCGGCTGCCAGTAAGCGTGAGGAAGTGCCTGCGGCGCCGCAGAAGCCAGCTTCTAAACAGCCGCTCGCTGCGTTGTTGGGCGGGTTTGGGATGCCTAGGAAGACGACTTCGTCGAATTGATGGTTTTGGTTTTTGGTTTGGTTTTGCTTTCGCTTTGCGCTGGCATCCGCGTTTTGTTATCGGTTCTTCAGGCGTGGCCCCTGTGCGGGGCGGCACTTACTTTCTTTGCCGCCGCAAAGAAAGTAAGCAAAGAAAGCGGGCTAACACCGCCCGCTCTTGACCACCGCCTGAGGGCCCCCAACGGGTCCTCCGCTTCACACGGCGTTCTGCTATTCACTGCCCGTTGCCAGCGCCTTGAATCGGCGCCTCACCCGCTTCAATCACCCGTAACGCAGCCAGCGGCAGCGAACGGT
The DNA here is from genome assembly GCF_017104715.1 of Burkholderia sp. Ac-20365. Taxonomy (GTDB): domain Bacteria; phylum Pseudomonadota; class Gammaproteobacteria; order Burkholderiales; family Burkholderiaceae; genus Paraburkholderia. Next base: position 21,332 of record NZ_JAAGPI010000026.1, on the reverse strand, counting down.
CACTGCCGCCCAGGTGGCAAACTATGTGTAGGTCGTAGTGCTTCACACGGCAGCGCTCCTGCGACACCGATCGTGTTTCCCAGTCCGGAGTGGTGCGCATACGGCGCGAAAGCCGACACAGAGTTGGCCGCTATAGAACGTGGGCAAATTGATCGCGTAGGCGGCGACGCGGGAGTGTGAAGCGGGTGAGGCGCTCAGTAAGAGCGTTGGCAGCGGGCATCAAGAAGAACGATGCCGCGAACAGGACGGGGCCGTTGGGGGCCCGTGGGCAAAGAGAAGAGCTGGCGGTGTTCAGCGGCTTTCTTTTGCCTACTTTTCTTTGCCGCGGCAAAGAAAAGTAGGTGCCGCCCCGCACAGGGGCGACGCGTGAAGCACGAAGGCATAGCGCGGATGCCAGCGAATAAACAAGCAAACCAAACCAGCGTCGCAAGACAAGCCAAAAATCAAATGCCGCCCCGCACAGGGGGCAACGCCTGAAGCACCGATAACAAACCGCGGATGCCAGTACAAAGGCCCAAACAAAAACCCAAAACCATCAAAAGCACATTCACCGTTTCACCCGCTCCGCCCACGCAGCGACAGCTTCCGAATAAAACACATCAAGCGACGTCGCCGCCGCGCCGGTCAGGCGCAAACCAAGATGCCTCGCAGCATCGTTCAGCGCAACGAGCGGCTCGGCCGCATTCAGCGCCAGTGCGCCTGTCTGCTTGCTGAGCTTTTCACCGTCGGCATTTGTCACAACGGGTACATGCAGATAAGCGGGCGTCGGCACCCCCAGACACTGCTGCAAATAAATCTGCCGCGCCGTCGAATCGAGCAGATCCGCGCCACGCACGATATGCGTGATGCCCTGATCCGCATCGTCGACGACAACAGCCAGTTGATAAGCCCATTGATCGTCCGCGCGACGCAAGACGAAATCACCGACCTCCGTGGCGAGATTCTGCGTCTGCGGGCCTTGCCAGCCGTCGTCGAACGTGATGACAGCGGCGTCGCCATCAGGCACGCGCAGCCGCCATGCACGCGCGGGCTTGCCGTTCAGGCCGTTGCGGCAGGTGCCGGGATATGCGAGGGTAGTGTGGCGGGCGTGGGCCCGAACGAGCGAATCAGCGATCTCTTTGCGCGTGCAGCCGCATGGATAGACGAGACCCGCAGCCTGCAGGCGTTCAAGAGCCTGCTGATAGAGCGGCATGCGCAGGCTCTGCCAGACGGGCGGCTCATCGGCCACCATACCGAAGCGCGCGAGCGTGTCGATAATGTCTTCCGCTGCGCCCGGCACCGTGCGCGGTGCGTCGATGTCCTCGATGCGTATGAGCCACACGCCGCGGTTGGCGCGCGCATCGAGCCAGCTTGCGAGTGCGCTGACCAGCGAGCCGAAATGCAGCGGGCCCGTGGGCGAGGGCGCGAAACGGCCGCGATAGAAATCGTGAACCTCAGTCATGCGAGACTGCCACGAGCCTCAGCGCGCGGCTCATGCTGAACAATTTCATGCGAGCGATGATGGCGCGCCGCGTGACTACGCCGCGTGCGCCGTACCGGCTTGCTGCTGCGCTTCCGGATGACAGGACGCGCAAGTCTTGCCCGGCACGTACAACGGCGACTGCTGACCTTCCGGCGTGACGACGGCGCGGCAGCCGAAGCATTGCACGGTCGCCGTGGGCTGCAGATTCGGGTCGAGCGCAGTGCGATAGTCGAACACGAAACACTCGCCGTTGTAGTGCGCGCCGCCCACTTCCTCGAAATACTTCAGGATGCCGCCTTCGAGCTGATAGACGTGCTCGATGCCGACGTCCTTCATGTGAATCGCCGCTTTCTCGCAGCGGATGCCGCCCGTGCAGAACGATACGACGGTCTTGCCTTCTAGGTCGGCACGGTTCTGTTCGATCACCTCAGGAAACTCGCTGAACTTCGTGATCCGGTAGTCGAGCGCGTTGTCAAACGTGCCGACGTCGACTTCGAACGCATTGCGCGTGTCGAGCATCACGACGGGGCGGCCCGCGTCGTCGTGGCCGCGGTCGAGCCATTCCTTCAGCGTGTGCGCGCTGACGGAAGGAGCGCGGCCCAGTTCCGGCTGGATAGCCGGTTTTTTCATCGTGATGATTTCGCGCTTGAGTTTGACCAGCATGCGGCGAAACGGCTGCTTCTCCGACAGGCTCTCCTTGAACTGCAGTTCGGCGAATTTGCCTTCGAAGAGCGGATCCGTGCGCATGTAGTCGATGAATGCGCGCACTTGCGGGATTTCGCCCGCTACAAACAGGTTGATGCCCTCCGGCGCGAGCAGGATCGTGCCGCGCAGACCCAGTTCGTTGCAGCGCGCGGTGACGAGCGGCCGCCATTCGACGGTTTTGTCGAGCGTGACGAACTGATAGGACGAAAGATTCAGGATATTCATGCTGGTCCAGCGATAAAGCGCCGTGCCCGGCGCGCGCATCGGGGCGGGCGCAGCACGCGTACGGCAGAAAATGGATTCGAACGCGTATTATCCCTCATCCTGAGAATCGGCCCGCAATCCGCCGAACGGCATATTGATCTGCGTCTAAATAGCCGGGCGGCCGACCCCGATTCGCACAAAGAACCGTTGACAAAGGCTCGCACGCAGATGCGCCTGGCCAGATGGCCAACGCGGCCTTTCAGCGCCGCTTTGGCCGAAAATTTTCGGGAGGGCGGGGTTACAATGTCGCCCATGTCAGATCCCCGCTTCGTCCATCTCCGCGTTCACTCCGAATTCTCGATTGCCGATGGCATCGTGCGTATCGACGACGTCGTCGATTCCGCTGCCAAAGACGGTCAGGGCGCACTCGCGCTCACCGATCTCGGCAACGCATTCGGTCTCGTTCGTTTCTATCAGGAAGCCCGTGGCAAAGGGGTCAAACCCATTGCCGGCTGCGACGTCTGGATCACGAATCCCGACGACCGCGACAAGCCTTCTCGCCTTCTGCTGCTGGTCAGGAACAAGACCGGCTATCTGAATCTTTGCGAATTGCTGTCGAAGGCGTGGCTTACGAACCAGTATCGCGGACGTGCCGAAGTGGAGCCGGCGTGGCTCGAAAGCGGACTTGCCGAAGGGTTGCTCGCGCTGTCGGGCGCGCAGCATGGCGACGTCGGCATGGCGCTCGCGGCGGGCAACGAAGAAGCGGCGCGGCGCAACGCGCAGCGCTGGTCGGCGATCTTCCCGAACGGTTTCTATATCGAACTGCAGCGCGGCGGCCAGCCGGGTGCGGAAGCATATGTGCAGCAGGCGGTTGCGCTCGCTGCAGCGCTGAAGCTGCCCGTGGTCGCCACGCATCCGCTGCAGTTCATGACGCCCGACGACTTCACCGCGCACGAAGCGCGCGTATGTATTTCGGAAGGGGACATCCTCGCGAATCCGCGTCGTCAGAAGCGCTTCTCGACGGATCAGTTTTTCCGCACGCAGGACGAAATGGCGGCGCTGTTCGCCGACATTCCGTCGGCGATCGCGAACACGGTTGAAATCGCCAAGCGCTGCAACCTCACGCTCGAACTCGGCAAGCCCAAGTTGCCGCTGTTCCCGACGCCGGACGGCATGTCGCTCGACGACTACCTCGTGCAACTGTCGAAAGAAGGCCTCGAAAAGCGTCTTGAGCAACTGTTCCCCGAGCAGGCCGAACGCGACGCGCAGCGCGAGACGTACTACGCGCGCCTCGACTTCGAGTGCGGCACGATCATCAAGATGGGCTTTCCGGGCTACTTCCTGATCGTTGCGGACTTCATCAACTGGGCGAAGAACAACGGCGTGCCCGTTGGGCCGGGCCGGGGTTCGGGTGCTGGCTCGCTGGTCGCGTACGCGCTCGGCATTACCGATCTCGATCCGCTGCGCTACAACCTGCTGTTCGAGCGTTTTCTGAATCCGGAGCGGGTGTCGATGCCCGACTTCGACATCGACTTCTGCCAGCACGGCCGCGATCGCGTGATCCAGTACGTGAAGGAGAAGTACGGGGCGGATGCCGTCTCGCAGATCGCCACGTTCGGCACGATGGCCGCGAAGGCCGCCGTGCGCGATATCGGCCGCGTGCTCGATCTCGGCTACATGTTCACGGACGGCGTCGCCAAGCTGATTCCGTTCAAGCCGGGCAAGCACGTCACCATCGCCGACGCGATGAAGGAAGAGCCGCTTCTGCAGGAGCGCTTCGACAACGAAGACGAAGTGCGCCAGCTGCTCGAACTCGCGCAGCGCGTGGAGGGCTTGACGCGTAACGTCGGCATGCACGCGGGCGGCGTGCTGATCGCGCCCGGCAAGCTGACGGATTTCTGTCCGCTCTACACGCAGGGCGACGAAAGCGGCGTCGTGAGCCAGTACGACAAGGACGACGTCGAAGCCGTCGGTCTGGTGAAGTTCGACTTCCTGGGTCTGACTACGCTGACCATTCTCGACTGGGCCGAGCGCTATATTCGCCGTCTCGATCCGTCGAAGGAAAACTGGTCGCTCGCGCAGGTGCCGCTGGACGATCCCGCGTCGTTCTCGATTCTCAAGAAAGCGAATACGGTCGCTGTGTTCCAGCTGGAAAGCCGCGGCATGCAGGGCATGCTGAAGGACGCACAGCCTGACCGCTTCGAGGACATCATCGCGCTGGTGGCGTTGTATCGTCCGGGCCCGATGGACCTGATTCCGAGCTTCTGCGCGCGTAAGCACGGCCGCGAAACGGTCGAGTATCCGGATCCGCGCGTCGAACCTGTTCTGAAAGAGACCTACGGCATCATGGTCTACCAGGAGCAGGTGATGCAGATGGCGCAGATCATCGGCGGCTACTCGCTGGGCGGCGCCGACCTGCTGCGCCGCGCGATGGGTAAGAAGAAGCCCGAGGAAATGGCCAAGCACCGCGAGATCTTCGCGGAAGGCGCCGCCAAGAATGGGCTGACGCGTGAAAAGGCGGACGAAACGTTCGACCTGATGGAGAAGTTCGCGGGCTACGGCTTCAACAAGTCGCACGCGGCCGCCTATGCGCTGCTTGCGTACCACACCGCGTGGCTGAAGGCGCACCATCCGGCCGAATTCATGGCAGCGAATATGTCGCTGGCCATGGACGATACGGACAAGGTCAAGATCCTGTTCGAAGACTGTCTCGCGAACAAGATGGCCGTTCTGCCGCCGGACATCAATCTGTCCGCGTACCGTTTCGAGCCGGTCGCGGAAGCCGACGGCAAGCGCTCGCGCACGATCCGCTATGGTCTCGGCGCGATCAAGGGTAGCGGCCAGAACGCGATCGAAGAAATTCTCCGCGCGCGCGAAGAAGGCAAGTTTGTCGATATCTTCGATTTCTGCAACCGGATCGATCGCCGCGTCGTCAATCGTCGCACGATCGAGGCGCTGATTCGCGCGGGTGCGTTCGATTCGCTGCACGACAATCGCGCGCAACTGATCGCGTCGGTATCGCTCGCGATGGAAGCCGCCGATCAGGCGAGCGCTAACGCACTGCAAGCCGGTTTGTTCGACATGGGCGACGCGCCGTCGCAAGGTCACGAACTGGTCGACGAACCCGCGTGGCCGGAAAAACGCCGCTTGCAGGAAGAAAAGACCGCGCTCGGCTTCTACCTGTCGGGCCATCTGTTCGATGCGTACAAGGACGAAGTGCGCCGCTTCGTGCGCCAGAAGATCGGCGAACTGAAGGAAGGGCGCGACAAGCTGGTCGCTGGCGTGATCGTGTCGCTGCGCACGCAGATGACCCAACGCGGCAAGATGCTGATCGCGCTGCTCGACGACGGCACGGGCCAATGCGAAGTGACCGTCTTCAACGAGCAGTTCGAGGCGCACAAGCAGCTGTTCAAGGAAGACGAACTGCTGGTCGTGCAAGGTCAGGCGCGCAACGACGCATTCACGGGCGGCATCCGCTTCACCGTCGATACGCCGATGGACCTCGGCCGCGCGCGCACGCGCTACGCGCAGGCTGTGAAGGTGCAGATGAACGGCAACGCGAATGCGCTTGCGTTGCGCACGGTGCTCGAAGCGTATCGCGCGAGGCCGGAAGATGCGGAAGTGGTCGCGCCGGCGCCTGCTGCCCGAGGCGGCGGACGGGGCGGGTTTGGCGGTAACGGCGATTCACGTTCGCAGCGGCCTTCTGCGCCGATGCCGAATGGCCTTGCCGTGCAGATCGTCTATCGCAGCGACAACGCGGAAGGCGAAGTGCGGCTCGGCGATGCGTGGCGTGTGAAGCCCACCGACGAATTGCTCGCCGCGTTGCGCAGCGAGTTTTCAGGCAGCGCGATCGAGATCGTCTACTGAGCGTGAGAGCGTGACGCCACGCCTGCGTGGCGCTTACCAATGCTCACACTCACTGCTCAGTAACATCCTTGCGGCCAAGCTGCGCCAGCTTCATGAACCGGTAGTAGACGGTTTCGGCATTGAACATCGCGATCATGAAGCCCGCGCGGCCATCCAGAAAGCCACGCCTGAGCAGATACGTGCGCACGAACGCCCATGCGCCCCGGCCGACGGCCTTGCCGAAACTGCCTCGCTGTCCCGCCGCATGCCGCTGTTGCGCGCCCGCCGTCGAATACGCGTCGAGCTTGCGCAGCACGGTCTCGAAGTCTTCGTACGAGTGGTGCATCAGCTTGCCCTCCAGCCGTTTCGCGGGTGTATCGAACACAAGGCGCTCGTGCACGAGGTCGTCGGAAAAACGCGCCATGCCGCGTTTGAAAAGGCGCGGGATCCAGTCGGGATACCAGCCGCTGTGGCGCACCCAATGTCCGCAGAAGGCCGACAGGCGGTCGATCGCATAGACGTCGGCGGCAGGTATTGCGAGCGCGCCCGCAATCGATACGGCCAGTTCCGGCGTGACGATTTCGTCGGCGTCGATCGACAGTACCCACGTCGTGCCGAGTGCGTCCAGCGCGCGGTTCTTCTGTGGCCCAAAGCCGGGCCAGTCGGTGTGCGTGAGCACGCGGGCGCCATGCGCGCGGGCGATGTCGACGGTGGCATCGGTGCTGCCGCTGTCGACGACGACGATTTCGTCGGCGAACGCGACGGCGCGCAGGCATTCATCGAGCCGGAGCTCCGCATTCTTCGTGATGATGGCGACGCCGAGTGTGGGTTGTGTCATGCGAATCGAGGCCGGAAGGGACGGCGCACGGTCCACGCAGCCTGCTGCCGAGGCACCGTCGCCCTGCGAAAGTTGCGCAAGTATACACAGCGGCGCACCTCGGAGGCAGGCGCAAACCGTTGATGAACGGGCGTGTCGGGCCGGTATGCCCGCGTGGTGCCGGGAAAATCCGCAAACGCGTGGATTTCCAATCATTTAGCGGCGCCGGGATGACATGCCGGACGGTTTAGAATGTCGCATTTGCAATCCGCCCGTGGGGGCGGCCAGGGGCGCCGTGAAGCGCGCCCGCATTCCCAGAGGAACTCTTGAGCGCCAAGCCAACGTTAAGCAAGCCCATCGGCTCCGGTGAAACCACGTCGACGATCGTCGTCCTGCGCCGTCTGTGGCCGTATGTGAAGCCGCTCATGTGGACCTTTATTGCCGCCATCGTCACGATGGGCGTTGTTGCCGCCACCGAGGCGGGGATTCCCGCGCTGCTCAAGCCGCTGCTCGACCACGGTTTCGGCACGCATGGCAGTGACAGCGCGAAGTGGTACGTGCCGCTCGCCGTGATCGGCCTGGCGCTGGTGCGCGGCGTCACGCAATACGCGTCTGGGTACCTGCTGTCCTACGTGTCGAACCGCATCCTGCTGGAACTGCGGCTGACCATGTTCAACCGGATGATTCACAGCAGCGTCTCGTTCTTCCAGCGCGAGACGGCGAGCACGGTCATCAACGCGATTGTCTTCGAGGTCAACCAGATCCTGAACGTGCTGCTGGGCGTGATGGTCACGCTCGTGCGCGATTCGCTGACGGTCGTCTTCCTGCTGGGCTATCTGTTCTATCTGAACTGGCGCCTGACGCTGATCGTCGCCGTGCTGCTGCCGGGTATCGGCTGGCTGGTGGGCAAGATCAACCGCCGGCTGCGCCGCCTGAATCGCGAGCACCAGACGCTCACCAACGAACTGTCCTATATCGTCGAGGAGACGGTGGGCGGCTACAAGGTCGTCAAGGTGCACAACGGCGAGCAGTACGAAATCGACCGCTTCACCGAGATGAGCAAGCAGCTGCGCGGCTACTCGATGCGCATGACAGTGTCGGGCGGTCTTGCGCAGCCGCTCACGCAGTTTCTGGCGTCGATTGCGCTTGCCGTGGTGATCACAATCGCCGTGGTGCAGTCGTCGCACGATCAGACGACGGTCGGCGGTTTCGTCGCGTTCGTTACGTCGATGCTGCTGATCATTTCGCCCCTCAAGCATCTGATGGACGTGAACCAGCCGCTGCAGCGCGGCATGACGGCCGCCGAGCTGATTTTCGGGCTGATCGACGAACCGTCGGAGCCGGCAGGCGGCGGGCGCAAGCTCGAGCGCTCAAGCGGCGAGGTCGAGTTCCGCGATGTGTCGTTCATGTACGGCGCAAGCGGCCCGATGCAGCGGCAGACGCTCGACCGCGTGTCGTTCAAGGTCGCGCCGGGCGAGATGGTCGCGCTGGCTGGCCCGTCTGGCAGCGGCAAGACGACGCTCGTGAACCTGTTGCCGCGCTTCTTCGATCCAAGCAGCGGCGAGATTCTCGTCGACGGCGTCGCGCTGCCCGAGTACGGCATTCACGCGCTGCGCAGCCAGATCGCGATGGTGAGCCAGGATGTCGTGCTGTTCAACGACACGATCGCGAACAACGTCGCTTACGGCAAGACAGCGGACACCGAGCGCGTGAAGGCGGCGCTGCACGCCGCCAATCTGTGGGACACGGTTGCCGCGATGCCGAACGGCATCGACACGCTCATCGGCGATAACGGCATGATGCTGTCGGGCGGCCAGCGGCAACGTCTTGCCATCGCGCGCGCGGTCTACAAGGACGCGCCCATTCTGATTCTGGACGAAGCCACGTCGGCGCTCGATTCCGAATCCGAGCGCCATGTGCAGGCCGCGCTCGAAACCCTGATGAAGGGCCGCACGACGCTCGTGATCGCGCACCGGTTGTCGACCATCGAGCGCGCGGACCGCATTCTGGTGCTGGAGGCGGGGCGCATCGTCGAGCGCGGCAGCCATCGCGAGCTGCTTGCGCAGAACGGGCTTTACGCGCATCTGCATCGGATCCAGTTCCAGCAGCATGCGGCATGACGGCCGCGTGAGTCCCCGATAGAGAGAACGCCCGCGCGGCTTCGCGCCGCACACGGGCGCACCCGCCGCTGCCATGCGTGCGATGCAGGCGACGACCATTCAGACAGAAGGCATGATTCACATCTTCAACGGGTTTCACAATCCGAACGGCGGAAGCGAGCAGGAGGCGCTGCGCCTGTACGAGCTGCTACATGACAAGAGCGATGTGCGGCTCTGGAGCACGTCGTCGCGGACCTCTACGGAACTGTCGGCGGCATATCCGATCCGCCCGCTTGCGCCGTTCAAGGCCAGCATGCCGCGCGGCGGCACGTATGTGTTCGTGGGTGCGCACTGGCGCCACCGTCTGTGGCCGTATTTCGCGGGTCGTCCGGAGCGGCTGGTGTACGTGTTCAACACGTTTCATCCGAAGCTGCTCGCACTGACGTCGTCGCCGCCGGCGCTGCTGCGCTGGCCCGCGACCGAGTTCGTGCTGATCTCGTCGTTTCAGGCGCAGCTGCTCGGCGTCAAGGGCGAGATCCAGCCGTCGCCGATCGATGTCGACCGTTTTGCGCCGCGCATGCGGGAAGCGCACGCGCAGCCGGTGATCGGTCGTCTGAGCCGCGATACGGCCGACAAGCATCATCCCGACGATATCCCCGTGTACAAGACGCTCGCCGCGCGTGGCTGCAAGCTGCTGCTGCAGGGCGCAACAACGCTCGCGGGCGCGCTGCCGCAAGACGACGCGATCCGCCTGTTACCCGAAGGCGCGATGACTGCGCCGGATTTCCTGCACGAGCTCGATATCTTCTATTACCGCACGGGCGAGCATGTCGAGACGTTCGGTCGCGTGGTGCTCGAGGCGATGGCGTGCGGCTTGCCTGTCGTGTGTCACCGCCACGGCGGCTACGCGGATGTCATTCGTCACGGCGAGAACGGCTTTCTGTTCGATACATCCGAAGAGGCGCTGGCCATGCTCGCCCAGTTGATCGAGCAGCCTGCGTTGCGCGAAAAGATCGGTGGCGCGGCGCGCAAGACGGTCGAGCAGCTGTATTCGCCTGCAGCGCTCGAGTCACGTACGGCTTTCTACCTGCGCGGACCCGCGGGATGAATTTCACCGCCTTACCGTTGCTTGCGATGCGGGCGGCCGCACAGCCAAATCGCATGGCCGCCATGAGATGATGGCAATGGCGTGATCCGTCGTTCGGGCGCGGATATCAGCAGTTGAAGCAAGCAGGAACACCAAGATCAACTAAAGGCACCGGTCACGGAAATCGGGCCATCGACGCAGCGAGTTCTCGGTCCAAGGCTACGCGAGCGCAATTCGTCATTGAGAGTAGAAGCACACATGCAACACGCTACAAGAGAATCGTATCCGTTGATCCTTGCGCGAACTTTCGCGCTTCTGGTGCTGTTTGCGGTGCCGCTGTCGACGGCGGGCGTGAACATCGCAGCGACGCTGTTCGCGGTGTGCGCGCTGCTGTCTCCCGAAGTGTGGCGTAACTGGCGCTCGCTCTTCACGGACCGCGTGAGCGTCGCGGCGCTGCTCCTTGTCGGCGCGCTGGCGCTGAGCCTCGTTTGGACGACGGCAAGCCGCGCGGACGCGCTCGACTTTCTGATGAAGTATCGCAAGCTGATCTATTTGCCGCTGCTGCTCCTGACGTTCCGGGATTGCCGCACGACTGCGTGGACGACGGCCGCCAAGTGGGTGCTGTTCAGTGCGCTGACCTTGTTGATGCTGCTGTCGTGCTCGAATTACCTGGGCTGGACGTCGATCGGGCCGTGGCACTCGAATACGGATCCGATCCGCCGTGCGTGGGTATTCAAGGACCACATATCCGCGGGTATTGTGACGGCGCTGCTGTTCTATCTGGCGCTGAACTTCGCGCGACACGCGCGCGCCCGCGCCGCGAAGATCGCGCTCTACGCCATCGCGCTGCTCGCGATTATCAACGTGTTGCTGATGATGCAGGGACGCACGGGTCAGGTCATCGCGATCTGCTACATCGTGATCTGTTTCGTGACGTATTTCAGGTCGCTGCACAGCGTGAAGCCGTGGATGAGGTGGGGCGGCGGTGCCGTGCTGGTGGCCGTCGCGGGCGGCCTCGTGTATGCGGCACTGCATTCGCACAGTTCACGTCTTGCGGAAACGCATGAGGAAATCAGCGCATACGAAACATCGAACAAGGACACGTCGATGGGCGTGCGCATCGTGTTCTACCGCCGCAGCGTCGAGCTGATCGCCGAGCGTCCGATCATCGGTCATGGCGTGGGCACCGTGCGCACAGAGTTCGATGCGCTTGCGCGCAACAATACGGGCGCGGCGGCGGCAACCGCGGGCAATCCGCATAACGAGTTCCTGCTGATGGGCGTTCAGCTGGGCATCGTGGGCATTGCGCTGTTCGTGTTTATGCTCGTGCAGATCGCGCGATCCATGCTTGAACTGCGCGAGCCAGCGCGCACGATCGTGTTCGCCTACCTGTTCGCGTTTGTGGTGGGCTGTTTTGCGAATTCGCTGTTGCTCAACTTTACCGAAGGCAATCTGTTCATATTCCTCGTCGGCATTTTTCTGAGTTGCCGGAGCGGCACGCCTACGCAAGCCGAAGAGCGCGCGGCCACGTTACGCGCAAATTAAGGCGAGTCGAATCCGCTCACACTCCGCTCGTCACCAGCGACAGCACCGACAGATCAGGATGGGTGCCTTCGACGATGCTCTTGCCGACATGCACCGCTTCGTAGGTTGCATCGTCGAGTGTCTTGAACGACTCCTCGCCGTCCGCATGAAAATGCACCGCGTGGCCGGGCAGTTTGGGATCGGCACCGGGATGGCAGACATAGCCGACGTACGTATAGCGTTCACTGCCGTCTTTTAGCGACGGCGCGACGTAAATCTCGAAGCCTTCATAGTCGACTTTTTGCCAGCTCAGCGTTGCGGCGTCGTCGGGCATGATTGTCTCCGTGCGGAGCGGCGGGGCGGGCGGCCTGAGAATGACGGGCGACGCTGACGCTTGCCGCGTATCGTGCGCCGCAGCGCGCGGCGCGATGCGATGTGTCGAGGGTTTCAGTGCCGGTGGCGCAGGCGTTCCCACCAGCGATGCCCGTCGTAGCGGCCCGACATCCCCTCACGAACGTGATGCGAGTGATGCTCGCGCCGCAACTGATGCGACAACAGCGTCGCGATGACCGCCAGCACGACGATGCCGACCACGATGCCAACCATTGATTCAGCCATGGCAGCCTCCGTCTATTGCAACTGCATACTGCAAGTCTAGTTGATTTGCCGGTTCAGGGCGTTGGCTAGCCTGTCACGCCTCTCGCGTTCCGCCGCTCCGCGCCCCGAGAGACCGCGATCGATGAATCTCTGTAACCTCTACACGGAAGTCATTGAAATTTCGTATCGGCGATTGATGCGCGTTGCATCGGCGGGTCAGATTTCGTCGTCGGAAAGCAGCGCTTCGAGGCCGAAGAGCCACGCGATGCCGAAGGTCAGCAGGCCCCCGATCGAGCGTTTCGGAAGCGCGTCCTCCTGCTGCGCGGCCGGGCGGTAAGGCCCGTCGTAGCAGGGGTTTGGCAGGGGTGTCTGATCGTCGTTGTAGTCGTATTGTTCGGAGCGCATGGCGCCTCCCGCGTGCGGTGTCGAATGCTGTACAGCAAACGTTGTGCCACGGGAGGGGCGATGGCGTCGGGGACGGTTACATCAGCACAATGTCGTACTGCTCCTGACTCAGATTCGACTCCACCTGCAACGACACCGGCTTGCCGATGAAATCGATCAGCATGGCCAGATGTTGGGATTCTTCTTCGAGAAACAGATCGATCACCTGCTGCGACGCGACCACGCGAAACTCGCGCGGATTGAATTGCCGCGACTCGCGCAGAATTTCCCGCAGCACGTCATAGCAGACCGTGCGCGCCGTCTTGACCTGGCCCTTGCCCTGACAAACGGGGCAGGGTTCGCACAGCACATGCGCAAGCGATTCACGCGTGCGTTTGCGCGTCATCTCGACCAGCCCGAGTTGCGAGAAGCCGTTGACCGTCACGCGCGTGCGGTCGCGTGACAGCGCCTTCTTCAACTCGCCGAGCACCTGATCGCGATGCTCGGTGTTTTCCATGTCGATGAAGTCGATGATGATCACGCCGCCCAGATTGCGCAGGCGCAACTGGCGCGCGATGGTGTGCGCCGCTTCGAGATTCGTCTTGAAGATCGTGTCATCGAAATTGCGTGCGCCGACGTAGCCGCCCGTGTTCACGTCTATGGTCGTCATGGCTTCCGTCTGGTCGATCACCAGATAGCCGCCCGACTTCAGATCGACGCGCCGCGACAACGCGCGCTGGATTTCCGTCTCGATGTTGTACAGGTCGAAGAGGGGGCGCTCGCCCGTGTAGTGATGCAGCTTCGACGACACGGCAGGCGTGAACTCGGCCGCGAACTCCGACAGCATCTGGTACGTCTCACGCGAATCGACCTGAATACGCGTGGTCTCGTCGTTGACGAAGTCGCGCAGCACGCGCTGCGCGAGATTCAGATCCTGATAGAGCAGGCTGGTGGGCGGCATGCGCTGCCCCTGCGAAAGTATCGTCGCCCATGTCTTGCGCAGATACGCGACATCGCCGGCCAGCTCTTCGCTGGTTGCGTCTTCGGCGATGGTGCGCACGATATAGCCGCCTTTTTCGTCGACGGGCAACACCGACGTGAGCCGCGCACGCACGGCCTCGCGCTCGGCTTCGCTTTCGATCTTTTGCGAAATGCCGATATGCGGTTCCTGCGGCAGATAGACGAGCGTGCGCCCGGCGATGCTCACTTGCGTCGACAACCGCGCGCCTTTCGTGCCGATGGGATCCTTGACGACCTGCACCATCAGCGTCTGCCCTTCGAAGACGATCTTCTCGATAGGCTGATGCGGCACCGGCTGTTGCGTTTCGCCCGCGAGCCGCGGATGCCAGATATCGGCGACGTGCAGGAACGCTGCGCGCTCCAGACCGATATCGATGAACGCGGACTGCATGCCCGGCAGCACGCGTACCACCTTGCCGAGATAGACATTGCCGACCCGCCCGCGCGACAGCGTGCGTTCGACATGAAGCTCCTGCACTGCGCCCTGCTGGACCAACGCTACGCGCGTCTCCTGTGGCGTAACGTTAATCAGGATTTCTTCGTTCATGGTGTTGTTCTAGAAGTCGATGCGCGCCGCACGGAGTAGGGCAGCGGTTTCAAACAATGGCAAACCCATGATACCTGAATAGGACCCGTCGATATGCTCGATGAACTCCGCTGCGCGCCCCTGAATGCCATATGCGCCCGCCTTGCCAAGCGGCTCGCCGCTAGCGGCATAGCGGCGCAGCGCATTGCTTTGCACTGCAGCAAATCGCACGCGCGATGTCGATAGCGCGGGCGCGAGCAATTCGCCTTGCGCATCGACCGCGGCCACGGCCGTCAGGACCTCATGATCGCGGCCTGCAAGGCGCGTGAGCATCGCGACGGCGTCGTCGGCATCGATTGGCTTGCCGAGAATCGCATCGTCGATCGTGACGGTTGTATCTGCAACGAGAATGGGTGCGTTCGGGTGTCCACCCGCGACGAGCCGCGCGCGCGCCGCTTGCGCCTTCGCGATACACACGCGCATCACATAGTCGTGCGCCCGCTCGCCGGGCAACTCGGCTTCGAGTGCTTCGGCGTCTTCATCGGGACGCGGCAACAGCAATTCAAAGCGCACGCCCAGTTGTGTGAGCAACTCCTGGCGGCGCGGGCTTTGCGACGCGAGATAGACGAACGGAAAGACAGCGGCGGACTGATTGGACATGGATCGGTCTTAAAGAAAGGGGGCGCGCGGTTTTGCGGACACACAACGCAAAGGCAAAACCGACGGTACGGGCTGAGCGTAACAGAGCAGGCGGGCGGCGCGCACCTGGCCATTCGGCCAGGTTGTGCCCGTCGATGCACGTCCGCAAGATGGGCGGCGTGTTCAGACCCGGAGTTCAGGCCCGATGATACGGATGATTCTGCGTGATGGTCCACGCGCGATACAGTTGTTCAGCCAGCAGCACGCGGACCATCGCGTGCGGCAGCGTGAGGCTCGACAGGCGCAGCAGCATGTCCGCGCGTGCCTTCAGCTCAGGGTCGAGCCCGTCCGCGCCGCCAATCAGAAACGCGACGTCGCGCCCGTCCTGTTGCCACGAAGGCAGCGCGTTGGCGAGCTGCATCGTGGTCCAGTCCTTGCCACGTTCGTCGAGTGCAACGATGCGCGCGTTCTTCGGCAACGCCGTTTCGATTTTCTGGCGCTCGGCGGCCATCACGCTTTCGGCGGAACGGCCCGACGAGCGCTGCTCGGGCTTGAGCTCGCGCAGTTCGATACGCAGCTCGGGCGGCATGCGCTTCGCGTACTCGTCGAAACCCGTGGCGATCCAGTCGGGCATCTTGTGGCCGACGGCGACGATGTGCAGTTTCATCGGCAGCCTCGCGTGCTGTCAGGCACGTCGGCTACAGCAGGCGCGAACCATAACATCGACGACCGCGTGCTCACGAGCGGCGGCGTGCGGGCGCCTTGCGCGCGGGACGTGCAACGGGTGCTTCGTCTTCCTCGTCTTCGTCATCGAGCGGCTCGGACGGACGGGCGCCGCCGAACGGATTCGGCGTCGACAGCTTCACGCGCACCGGCTTGTCGCCCCAGATCTCTTCGAGGTTGTAGTACTGGCGCAGCGCCGGCTGCAGGATGTGCACGACGGCATCGCCGCAATCCACCAGCACCCATTCGCCGATGTCTTCGCCTTCCGTGCTGACGATGTCACCTCCCGCTTCCTTGACCTTCTCGCGCACGCTGGAGGCGAGCGCCTTGGTCTGGCGGTTCGACGTGCCGCTCGCGACGATCACGCGGTCGAACAGCTCGGTGAGGTGGCTGGTGTTGAACACCCGAATGTCTTGCGCCTTGACGTCTTCGAGTCCGTCGACGATCGCGCGTTGAAGCTTGCGTATATCCATGGTTTACCGATGGTACAGATGATGTTGAACAATATAGTCCCACACAGCGGCGGGGACATGATCGGGTGCGGACTGGCCGTGGGCCGCCGCGTGACTTGCGGACGTATCCGCGTTGTTTTCGAACCACGCGCGCAGATGCGCGCGGATGTCGGTGGCCGACACGTCGAACGCAAGCGACGTGTCGATCAGCAAATGGCCGGCGGGCGTCGCCTGCAACGTTTCGGCGTTCGCCGCGCGCTCTGCGATAACGGCGGCGACGGCGGTTGGCACCGTCGCCACGTCAAAGCCGGGGCGCGTCGCTGCAGCAATATGCGCGTAGTCGAACAGGCGCGGCCAGTCTCGCCACGTGTCGAGCCGCACCAGCTGGTCGGCGCCGATCAGCAGCGAGATCGAGACATCGGCGCCTTCGCGCTCGCGCCAGCGCCGCAGCGTTTCGACGGTGTAGGTCGGGCCGTCGTGTTCGATCTCGTCCGTGGCGACGCTGACAGTCACGCCCGGCAGCGCCAGCGACGCAGCCGCCGCGCGCGTCATGGCGAGCCGGTGTTCGGCCGCCGAGACGTCCGCTTTCTGCCAGGGCTGCCCGGCCGGCATCAGCACCAGTTCGGTCAGATCGAGTGCGTCGGCGAAGCGTCGCGCGAGCGCCAGATGGGCGTCGTGGATCGGGTCGAACGTGCCGCCGAGTATGCCGATGCGTCGGCGCAATGCCCGTTGGGGCGCGACGGGTTGAGCGGTTGGATTCAGTTGCGGTTCCTTTGCCTTTTGGTTGAAGCGGGTAGGGCGCGATGCTACGCGTCAGACCCACTCGCGCTGGACGAGGAAGTCGCTGTACAGGCGCGCTTCCGGCGTGCCCGGCTCGGGCTGCCAGTTATAACGCCAGTTCACGACGGGCGGCATCGACATCAGGATCGATTCCGTGCGGCCGCCGCTTTGCAGCCCGAACAGTGTGCCACGGTCGAACACCAGGTTGAATTCGACGTAGCGGCCGCGCCGGTAGGCCTGGAAGTCGCGCTGGGCGTCGCCGTACGGCATGTCGCGACGCTTCTCGATGATGGGCAGATAGGCGTACAGGAACGCATCGCCGACGCTCTGGGCCATCGCGAACGACTGTTCGAAGCCCGGCTCCGCAAAATCGTCGAAGAAAATTCCGCCGATTCCACGCGGCTCGTTGCGGTGCTTCAGGAAAAAGTAGTCATCGCACCAGCGCTTGAAGCGCGGGTACAGATCGTCGCCGTACGGCTGCAGCGCATCGCGGCAGACGCGATGAAAATGCTGCGCGTCTTCCTCGAAGCCGTAGTAGGGCGTGAGATCCATGCCGCCGCCGAACCAGAACACCGGCGCTTCGCCCGCTTTCGTCGCGCACAGCAGCCGCACGTTCATGTGCACCGTCGGGCAATAGGGGTTGCGCGGATGCAGCACCAGCGACACGCCCATCGCCTCGAACCCGCGCCCTGCCAGTTGCGGGCGCAGCGCGCTCGCCGAACCGGGCAGCGCGTCGCCTTGCACGTCCGAAAAACCGATGCCCGCGCGCTCGAAGAACTGGCCGTCTTCCAGAATGCGCGTACAGCCGCCGCCGCGCAGCTTTTCGCCGGGGGCGCGCCGCCAGCTATCGGTGGCGAGCGGCGTGCCGTCGAACGCGCCGAGCGCATCGGCGATCCGCGTCTGCAGCCCTTGCATCCAGGCGCGGACTGTCTGGGTATCGTGAGCGTCGTGAATCGAATCGGTCATGGTGTGTGGGGCGCGGCAGCTACAAAACGCTGGCGCGGTGGGGTCTCAATAGGACGGATCGGGCGTGATGCAATGCCGGCGGCTTGCGGGGCAACAGGCGCCGTCGTGGGCGAGTTGCCATTTTTTACATCGTCGCCCGCAGCAGCGAACCTTTGCCGACAGACCCAAGTGTAGCGCCGGCGCGGCCAACTGGCCCTGAAAGGCCGGACCGCTGGGGCAGACCACCGGTCCGGGGCGTGTCCGGACGCAATGCCCGGACCCCACGCCGCACGGCGCTTTCAGTAAAACGCGACGGGCTTACCCGTGCTTGCGATTGGCCGCGCGATAACCGATGTCGCGACGATACTGCATGCCGTCGAACGAGATGTGGTTGATCGCTTCATAGGCGACGGATTGCGCGCTGCGCACCGAATCCGCCAGACCGACCACGCACAGCACGCGTCCGCCCGAGGTCGTCAGCTTGCCGTCCTTGAGCGTCGTGCCTGCGTGGAACGTCACCGCGTCGGCCGTCTCGGCGGGAATGCCGCTGATGAAATCGCCCTTGCGCGGCGCTTCCGGATAGTTGTGCGCGGCCAGCACGACGCCCAGCGCAGTGCGGCGATCCCACTCCAGTTCCACCGTATCCAGCGTGCCCGCGATCGCGTGTTCGACGACCTTCGAGAAGTCGCCCTTCAGACGCGCCATGATCGGCTGCGTTTCCGGGTCGCCCATGCGGCAGTTGAATTCGAGTGTCTTCGGGTTGCCTTGCGCGTCGATCATCAGGCCGGCGTACAGGAAGCCCGTGAAACGGATGCCTTCTTTCTCCATGCCGCGCACGGTCGGCAGGATGATTTCGCGCATCACGCGTGCGTGCAGCTGCGGCGTGACGATGGGTGCGGGCGAGTAAGCGCCCATGCCGCCCGTGTTCGGGCCCTGATCGCCGTCGAGCAGTCGCTTGTGGTCCTGGCTCGATGCCAGCGCCAGCACGTTCTTGCCGTCGACCATCACGATGAAGCTCGCTTCCTCGCCGGCCAGGAACTCTTCGATCACGACGCGCGCGCCGGCATCGCCGAGTTTGTTGTCCGACAGCATCATGTCGACGGCCTGATGCGCTTCGTCGAGCGTCTGCGCGACGACCACGCCCTTGCCGGCCGCAAGACCGTCGGCCTTGATGACGATGGGCGCGCCCTTGGCGTCGATGTACGCGTGCGCGGCGGCGACGTCCGCGAAAGTCTCGTATTCAGCCGTCGGAATCGCGTGGCGTTTCATGAACGACTTCGCGAAGTCCTTCGAGCTTTCGAGCTGTGCCGCTTCCTTCGACGGCCCGAAAATCTTCAGACCACGCGCGCGGAACACGTTGACGATGCCGGCTGCAAGCGGCTGCTCCGGGCCGACCAGCGTGAACGCGATCTGCTCTTTCTCGACGAAGTCGGCGAGCGCGTTCAGGTCAGTGATGTCGATGTTGCGCAGGCGGTCGTCCTGCGCGGTGCCGCCGTTGCCGGGTGCGACATAGACGAGCTGCACGCGCTCCGATTGCGCGAGCTTCCACGCGAGCGCATGTTCGCGACCGCCGGAACCGACGACGAGTAACTTCATGAGATTCCCCGAATGCTTAAAACCGTGAACGGCCCGCGCTGGGGCGCGAGCCGTGGAAATTCAACTTCGCACAACGCGAGGGCGTTGCGTGTGCCGCAGGCCACAAAGCTGGGCCATGTGGCTGGAAATGCAGCGGAACCGGCCGCTGAGGACGAGTGCGCGTTCAGGCTGCAACGCCTGTGCAGCGGAGGCAGAAGAAGCGCAGCGACGGCCGCGGGGTCGAAGGGGACCGGAACCTGACCGGAAACCCTGACCGCGGCGGCGCGCTCACTTGCCGCCCCATTTGCTGCGTCACTCGTCGGCGATGGCCGCGTTCGTGTAGACCTCTTGCACGTCGTCCAGATTTTCCAGCGCGTCGAGCAGCTTTTGCATCTTGACGGCGTCGTCGCCCGTGAATTCGACTTCCGTTTGCGGCTTCATCGTCACTTCCGCTAGTTCGGCCTTGAAGCTGGCTGCCTCGAGCGCGGCTTTGACCTTCGGGAAGTCGTTCGGCGGGCAGATCACTTCGATGCTGCCGTCTTCGTTCGTGACGACGTCGTCGGCGCCTGCTTCGAGCGCGGCTTCCATCAGCTTGTCTTCCGGCGTGCCGGGCGCGAACAGGAACTGGCCGACGTGATCGAACATGAACGACACCGAGCCGTCCGTGCCCATGTTGCCGCCGAACTTCGAGAACGCGTGGCGCACTTCCGCGACCGTGCGGGTGCGGTTGTCCGTCATCGTGTCGACGATGATGGCTGCGCCGCCGATGCCGTAGCCTTCGTAGCGGATTTCTTCGTAGTTCGCGCCATCCACGCCGCCGACGCCGCGCTGGATGGCGCGGTTGATGTTGTCCTTCGGCATGTTGGCGTCGTACGCCTTGTCGACGGCGAGCCGCAGGCGCGGGTTCGAGTCGATGTCGCCGCCGCCCATGCGGGCCGCGACCTGGATTTCCTTGATGAGCCGCGTCCAGACCTTGCCTTTCTTGGCATCGGCCGCTGCTTTCTTATGCTTGATGTTGGCCCATTTCGAATGACCCGCCATACCTTTCTCCGTCGCGCGCGCCAGTGGGGCGCACGCATTGTGCAAATGTCGTTGCGTTTGTCGGGCGGTGCGGATGTTGCGCTCGCGCCCTGATGTCAGTCTGGTCGCACCCTTTTGCGCGTCTGGGGTGACGCTGCGCTAGCGTCGTGAGACCGACGGAAGCGGTTGGAGCGGTTCAAGCGCTGCCGCTGGGGTGCACTGCCCGAGTCGGTGGGCAGACCGAGATTTTATCATGGAGGAGGGGCCACACAGGGGTGTGGGGTGAGTGCAGGGTTTGGTTTGTTTTGGCTTCTCTGCTGGCATCCGCGTGATGTATCTGGTTTGCTAGCGTCGCCCCTGTGCGGGGCGGCACCTACTTTTCTTTGCCGCGGCAAAGAAAAGTAGGCAAAAGAAAGCCGCTGAACACCGCTAGTCCTTGTCCTTGCCCACGGGCCCCCAACGGCCCCGTCCTGTTCGCGACATCGCTCTTCTCGATGCCCGCTGCCAACGCTCTTATTGAGCGCCTCACCCGCTTCATACTCTCGCGTCGCCGCACGCGCGATCAAATCGCCCGCGTTCTACAGCGGCAAACTGTGTGTAGGCTTTCGCCGCGTATGCGCTTCACTCCGGACGGAAAAGCACGGTCGGTGTCGTAAGAGCGCCGACGTGTGAAGTACTGCGACCTACACACAGTTTGCCACCTGGGCGGCATCAACCATTCGCTGCCGCTGGCTGCGCTACGGGTGATTGAAGTGGGTGAGGCGCTAATTCAGAGTGTTGGCAACGGGTGGGGACTGAGAGGTTGCCGTGTGAAGGATAAGACCCGTTGGGGGCCCTCAGGCGGAGGTCAAGAACGGGCGGTGTTAGCCCGCTTTCTTTGCTTACTTTCTTTGCGGCGGCAAAGAAAGTAAGTGCCGCCCCGCACAG
>NZ_JAAGPI010000025.1 GCF_017104715.1 Burkholderia sp. Ac-20365 | reverse complement strand
GCCGTGCAAGGCGCGGGCGCGGCGCTGCTGGTGCCGAGCAGCCTCGCCATCATCGGCGCGGTGTTCGACGAAAAGGAGCGCGGCCGCGCGATCGGCACCTGGGCCGGAGTCGGCGCGATTACGTCGGCGCTTGGGCCTGTCGCGGGCGGCTGGCTGGTCGACGCGTTCTCGTGGCGCGCGATCTTCTATCTGAACGTGCCGATCGCGGCCGTCACGGTGGCGCTTGCGCTGTCGTCGGTGCCGGATAGCCGCGCCGCGAGCGCTTCGCCGCGCCTCGACTGGCCGGGCGCGCTGTCGGCGGCGCTCGGACTCGGCCTGCTGACATACGGACTCACGCTCGCTTCGTCGCGTGGTTTCGCCGATGCAATCGTGATCGGTCTGATTGCAGGCGGCGTCGCCGTATGCGCCGCGTTTGTCGCAATCGAAGCGCGCAGCACGGACCCGATGATGCCGCTCGATGTGTTTCATTCGCGAGATTTCAGCGGCGCGAACATCGTCACGCTGCTGCTCTATTTCGGTCTGGGCGGCGCGCTGTTCTTCCTGCCTTTCACGCTGATCCGCGCGCACAGCTACTCGGCGACGCAAGCGGGCGCGGCGCTGCTGCCCGTGCCTGTGGTGATCGGCGTGCTGTCGCGCTTCACGGGCGGACTCGCGTCGCGTTACGGGCCGCGCGCGCTGCTGACGGCGGGCCCGGTGATCGCCGCGGCCGGCTTTCTATTGCTGGCGCTGCCCGCGTGGCTAGACATCGACCGGGCGCGCTACTGGACGAGCTACTTCCCTGCCCTCGCCGTGCTCGGCATCGGCATGACGATCACCGTCGCGCCGCTCACGACCACCGTGATGACGTCCGTCGCCACTACGCGCACGGGCGTCGCGTCGGGCATCAACAATGCCGTCGCGCGGATCGCGAGTCTGCTGGCGATCGCCGTGCTCGGCATCGTGTTCGTGTGGTCGCACGACGCGGCGCTCACGCAGCGTCTCGAGCAATTGCACATTCCCGCCGACCTGCATCGCGAAGGCCAGCTCGCGCCCGACACGTCGGCAGGCGCGCATGCCGTGCCCGCGCAGATCGTCGATGCGCAATCCGATGCCATCGACGCCGGGCTGCGCGCCGTCGCGCTGGTATCGGCGTTGTGCGCGCTGCTCGGCGCGGCATGCGCGGCGGCGACGATTCACGGGCCGCCGAAATCGCCGCATGCGTGAGAAAGCAGCGCGCATCCACACTTCCATCCAGCCTGAAACATCGCGTGCTGCGCGTCGCGGATACTGACCGTCATCCAATCAATGACAACGACGGGAGTCCCCCCATGACGATCACCTGCTTCATCCGCTATCAGATCGATCCGTTCCAGCGCGACGCGTTCCGGCAATACGCGCAGAACTGGGGAGACATCATTCCGCGCTGCGGCGGCCATCTGCTCGGCTATTTCCTGCCGCACGAAGGCACCAACGACATCGCGTGGGGCCTCATCGCCTTCGACAGCCTCGCCGCTTACGAGGCGTATCGCGCGCGGCTGCGCACGGACCCGGCATCGGTCGAAAACTTCCGCATGGCGCAGGAAAAACGCTTCATCCTGCGCGAGGAACGAACCTTCACGGAAGTCGTCGACGGGACGCTCGGCAAGCCCGCGCGCCCCGTTCATGCGTAACATGCCAGCCACGCGAGGGCATTGCGTTTCGGCATAAAAATGCACGAAAACGCGCGGATAGCACGCGCCGATGCGCGCCGGATGGCCGAAACGCCAGGTTTGCGGAACTTATCGTGTCCCGCGAGGGTCGCTTTATTTTTCAGTCGAATCGTGGTGGCTCCGGCGCCGCATCGCGTCCAGCCGTACGCGCATCGCCGCCGACCACCGGCCCTACATGCGCAAACTTTTTCTGATCTGTTTGCTGGCGCTGTTCTGCGCGCCGGCTTTCTCCGCCGTGACCGCGACGACGAGCGCGTCCGGCGCGTCCGCCACCACCGTCACGCTGACGCCCGACCAGGCCCGCCAGGCGCTGCAAGTGCTGAACGACCCCAAAAAGCGCGCGCAGATCGAGGACACGCTGACGGCGATTGCCGCGGCAGGTGTGCTCGCCACGCCCGATACGCCCGCTTCGGGCGCTGCGGGTGCGTCCGCGACTGCCGCGACGGACGCCGCCTCGGGCGCGAGCGTCGCCGCCGCGTTCAAATCGAATGGCCTCGCTTCGCAACTGGTGCGTCAGGGCGCGCACTGGCTCACGCAGGGCGGCATGACGCTCAAGCGGTCGGTCGCGGTGTTGCTGGACACGTCGTCGGCGCGCTACTGGTGGAACGTGCAACTCTCCGATCCGCACGAGCGCGCGAAGGTGTTCGGCGTGCTGCTCGCACTGATCGGCACGCTGGTGCCCGCCATCGCGCTCGAATGGCTCGCGCGCCGTCTGCTGCGCCGCGCGCGCGCCGCGATCATCTTGCGGCGCGAGCAGCGGGAAGCGCGTGAAGCCATGGAGCACGCGCAGGAAGCCGCCGCTGCCCATGCCAATGCGCCTGCCGCCACATCGATGTCGACACCGCCATCCGGCTCGTCCGCATCCGATCCATCCACTGCGACGCCCAGCAACGCCGAAAACCAGCAGAAGGAAGCACGCAGCAAGCGCCAGGCGGAACACCACTGGACCACGCTGCAACGCCTGCCGAGCGCGGCGCTGCAACTGCTGCTGCGCATGCTCCCGCTCGTCGTGTTCGTGTCGGCCGCGAGCGCGCTGATGTCGATCTTCACGGACGACGCCACGATTCAGGACATGGCGCTCAACGGCCTGATCGATCTCTACGTGATCTGCCGCGCGATCGTGATCGCCGCGGGCTTTTTCCTGCAGCCGGATGCGCCGGGGCTGCGTCTGCTGCGGCTGCCCGATAGCTGGGCGCTCTTCATGCAGCGCTGGGTGATCCGCGTGGTCAGCGTGATCGGCACGGGCGGCGCGCTGATCGAGATCGCCACCGCGCTCGGCCTGAGCGACGCGGCGCATCTGCCGCTCGTGAAGCTGCTGGCGCTCGTCGGGCACGTGATGATCTCGATCATGATCCTGCAATGCCGCGCGCCGATTTCCGCGCTGCTGCGCGAGCGCACCAGCCGCACCGACGATAGCGCGTCCGACAGCATCACCCAGCGCCCCGTGACGATTCTCGCGCACGGGCTGATCGACATGTGGGCGTGGGTGGCCGTGTTCATCGTGATGGCGCTGTGGTTCGTGTGGGCGCTCGATGTCCACAACGGCTACCGCACGCTGCTGCATCTCGGCGGCGTGTCGCTGGGCGTGCTGGTGGGCGCGCGCGTCGTGTCGATCGTGCTGTTCGGCGCGCTCGGACGGCTTTTTCATGTCGATGAAGGCGAGCAGCGCTCGCTGATTCACGAACACGCGTATCGCTACTATCCGCTGATCCGGCGTGCCGTCTCGGCGCTGGTGGTGGTCGTCAGCGCGCTCGTGCTGTTGCAGGTCTGGGGCATCGACGTGTGGCAGTTCTTCCGGCCTGGCGCGATCGGCCACCGGCTGACGTCGGCCATCGTCACGATCCTCGTGGCCACCGTGATCGCGCTCGTGGTCTGGGAACTCGCGAACGTCGCCGTCGAAAAGCGCCTCGCGCAGTGGACCAAAAGCGGCGACCTGATGCGCGCCGCGCGGCTGCGCACGCTGGTGCCGATGCTGCGCAGCGCGCTGTTCGTCGTGATCGCGCTGGTTGTCGTGATGACGGGCCTGAGCGAACTCGGCGTGAACACCGCGCCGCTGCTCGCGAGCGCGAGCATCTTCGGCGTCGCGCTCGGCTTCGGCTCGCAAAAACTGGTGCAGGATTTCATCACGGGCATCTTCCTGCTGATGGAAAACGCAATGCAGGTCGGCGACTGGGTCACGCTCGCGGGCGTGTCGGGCACGGTCGAATATCTATCGATCCGCACCGTGCGGCTGCGCGGCGGCGACGGTTCGCTGTACACGGTGCCGTTCAGTTCAGTATCGACCGTGAACAATACGAACCGCGGGCTGGGCAATGCGGCTGTGCGGGTCAGCATCGCGTACG
Organism: Burkholderia sp. Ac-20365; assembly: GCF_017104715.1. Taxonomy (GTDB): domain Bacteria; phylum Pseudomonadota; class Gammaproteobacteria; order Burkholderiales; family Burkholderiaceae; genus Paraburkholderia. Next base: position 138,553 of record NZ_JAAGPI010000025.1, on the reverse strand, counting down.
GCCAGGATGTCGATCTCGCGATCGCGACGCTCAAGGAGATCGGCGCCGCGCTGCGCGAGGACGATCAGTTCAAGGACGGCATTCTGTCGGACTTCAGCTTCTGGGGCGTCGACGCCGTCGATGGCGCGTCCGTCACGCTCGCCGGCCAGATCCAGTGCCGCGATACCGCGCGCTGGCCGACGCAGCGCGAATTCAACCGGCGCATCTTCGAGTCGTTCAGCGCGAAGGGCATCGAGATTTCGAATCCTCAACGCAGCGTGCTGGTGTCGTCCAATACCGCAGCGGGCGCTGCCGATTCCACCGACGACGAACTCGAAGGGCCGCCGCGTCCGTCGAACAGGCAGGACGGTTCGTCTGCAGAGAAACCTTCAGCAAAACCCGCGCGACACTGACGCGCACTTCATGACGAATGCTCGACGCCCAGCAGCCGCGCGTCGAGCAGTTGAGCCAGCGCTTCACCGCCCTGCTGCATCACGTAGTCGTGATTCCATTTGAAGAACGGGCGCGCGAGCGGCGCCAGCAGGTTCATCCAGCCGCGCTTCGTGCGCACGCGCCATTCGTAGCGCACGACGGTCGCCTCGCCCTGCGTCGAGAAATCCCAGCGCCCCGTTCCTTCGACATCGCCACACGCTTCGCCTTCGAGCAGCACGAGCGGCTCGACGCGCGTCACGCGCATGTCGAACGCAACGCGATAAGGCAAACGCCCTTTCCACGTATAACGATGCAGCGCGCCAACACCATCGCTCGCGCCCGGCTCCGCTTCGATCACGCGCTCGACGCAGGTCCACCATTGCGGCCAGCGCGCCGGATCGTGGATCGCGTCCCATACGGCCTGCCGCGGTGCGTCGATGCGCCAGATCGTCGTGAAACGGTATTCGTCTGCGCGCATGGAGCGTCTCCCGTTCCTGCTGCTGCGTGATACGGCCTGTTGCTATGCCTCCACCTTCCACCAGCGCGGCAACAGGCGTCGCACATCCGCGCGCTGGTAACGGTCGTCGATCAGATGCACGACACCCGCGTCGTGCTCGGTGCGGATCACGCGCCCCGCTGCCTGCACGACCTTCTGCATGCCCGGATACAGATACGCGTAATCGTAGCCATTGCCGAACTGCGTATCGAAGGTACGTCGCATCTGTTCGTTGACGTCGTTCATCTGCGGCAGGCCGAGCGTCGCGATGAACGCGCCGATCAACCGTTCGCCGACAAGATCGACGCCTTCCGAAAACGCCCCGCCCAGCACCGCGAAGCCGACGCCCGCGCTGCCTGTCGTGAAGCGCGCGAGAAACGCATCGCGTGAGGCTTCGTCCATGCGCGGCTCCTGCGTCCAGATGGGCACATGCGGATGCCGCTCGCGCATCGAACCGGCCACACGCTGCAAATAGTCGAAGCTGCTGAGAAAGCCAAGATAGTTGCCGGGACGCGCGGCGTACTGCTGCGCGATCAGATCGACGATGGGTTCAAGCGAGCGCTCGCGGTCGCGCCAGCGCGTCGACACATGACGCGCGACGCGCACATCCAGTTGCTCGGCGCGAAACGGCCCTTCGACCTCGAGCCAGCCGGTGTCGTCGGGCAGACCGAGCATATCGCGATAGAAATGCTGCGGACTGAGCGTGCCGGAGAAAACGATCGTTGCGCGCGCGGCGGCGTAGCGCGGCTTGAGAAACGGCGCGGGAATCACGTTGCGCACGCAGATTTCTGTCGTAGCCTTCGCGCTTTGGCGCGTATCGAGCGTCACATCGACGATCGAATGAGCACCGAATTCTTCGACCAGAGACGCGAAATGCAGCGCGTCGAAATAGAAACGCAGTGTAGTTTCATCGACGGATTGCGGGGCTTCGGCAAGCTGATCGCCAATCGATGAAGTCAGGTTTTGCAGTGCCGATTGCAGCTTGGGCGGCACGTCGGGCAGCACCTCATACGCTGTCTTGCGCTCGCGGTTGAGCGCATTCCATTCGCGATTCAGGCGATCGAACGGCTTTTTCAGCGCGGCAGGCGCAGTATGGCGCGCGCCGCGAAACGCGTATTGATCGAGCGTCGCGCTGTACATGCGGCGCGCACGGTCGGGCAGATTGTGCGCTTCATCGGCGAGTACGGCGACGCGCCAGCCGTTCAGTTGCGTGAGCGCGTACAGCATCGCGCTGCTGTCGAAGTAGTAGTTGTAGTCGCCGACCACCACGTCGCACCAGCGCGCCATTTCCTGCGCCAGATAGTACGGGCAGATGTCATGCGCGAGCGCCGCTTCGCGCACGGCCGCGCGATCGAGCGTGCGCGCCTGCAACGCGGTATCGCGCGCGGCGGGCAGACGGTCATAGAAGCCGCGTGCAAGCGGACACGATTCGCCATCACATGATTTGTCGGGATGCTCGCAGGCCTTGTCGCGTGCGACGAGTTCGAGCGTGCGCAACGGCAGCGCGGCTTCGCTTCGATGCAGGGACTCGATGGCGTCGAGCGCGAGCGCGCGGCCCGGCGTTTTTGCGGTCAGAAAGAACACGCGGTCCAGATGATCCGCGCCGCACGCCTTTAGCAGCGGAAAGATCGTGCCGAGCGTCTTGCCGATACCCGTCGGTGCCTGCGCCATCAGACAGCGAGCGTCGCGCGCGGCCCTGAATACGGCTACGGAAAGCTCGCGCTGTCCGCTGCGAAATTCTCCGTATGGAAAGCGCAGTGCGTTCAACGCGGCGTTGCGCGCCTCGCGATGCGCTTCCTCGCGTAAAGCCCAGGCAATGAAGCGCTCACATTGGTCTTCGAAGAACGCGCGTAACGATGCCGCCGTGTGCTGCTCTGTCAGCACGGTTTCCTTTTGCGAGGCGATATCGAAGTAGACGAGCGCGACGGTCAGTTCTGCGAGGCCGCGCGCCTCGCACAGCAGATGCCCGTACACGAGCGCCTGCGCCCAATGCAGCGCGCGATGATTGGCAGGCATCCGATCGAGATCGCCGCGATGCGTCTTGATCTCTTCGAGCCGGTTGAGCGCCGGATCGTAACCATCGGCACGACCGCGCACCGTGAGACTGCCATGCGTGCCCGTCAGCGTGACTTCCGTTTCGTAGCCGGATGCACGGCGTGCCGTTACGACCTGATGCCCGGCGATCCCTTCGAGCGCCGATGGCGCAGGCGTGAAGCGCAGATCGAGGTCGCCGCGCCGCGCGGTGAATTCGCAGAGCGTGCGCACGGCGACGACGTAGCTCATGCCGCCTCCGCGTTCTCAGCGCCTTCGACGTCCTCGGTCCAGCGGACATCGAGCACGCGCACGGGCATAGCGTGCTGCACGCAGTACGCGAGCCAGCGGATCTGGTTGTCCTGCAGGCGGTCGCCCGGCCCTTTCACTTCGATCAGCTCATAGCGCTGCTCGCGCGGCCAGAAGCGGATCAGATCGGGCAAGCCTGAACGGTTCGTGCGGATGTCGGCCAGCAGGCGCTCGAACCACAGCTTCAGATGCGCGGCGGGCAGGCAGTCGAGCGCGAGCGTCAGCAATTCCGGCGTCAACATTCCCCAGAACACGAACGGCGATTGCAGCCCGGCTTTGGTTTCGAAGTGCCGCAAAATGGTCTCGCGATACGCGCCGCTCGCCAGTTGCGCAAAGCACGCGTCGAACTGTGCGGCGCGGCGCGCGCGGAAATCAGGCGCGTGCAGATCGGCGGGACCGCGCTGGAACGGGTGAAAGAACGCGCCCGGCACGGCCTCGAAAACGGGTTCCCAGCAGAGCAGCCCGAACAGTGAATTGATAAGCGCGTTTTCGACGTAATGCACGGGTGCGTCATCCGTCGACAGATGGTCGCGCACTGCGTATTCGACGGCGATCGGATCGAACGGACGCGGCAGTTCGAGCATGCCGCGCTGCGCCGCTCGCACAGCTGCAGGCTTGTGCGCCGCGCCGCCGAGCCGCCGTTGCAGGCGCGGCATCATGCGCGCGACGCGTTGCTGCTCCTCTTCGCTCTCGGGCGCGGCTGACGCCTGTAACGCCAGCGCGAGCGCGTCCGCGTCGCGGCCGTCACGCTCCAGCACGCGCATACGCCGATGCCGCGCGCCAGGCCACGTACAGCGCTCGTAGACGCGCAACGCCGTCTCCCAGTCATGACGACGCTCCGCCTGATAACCGATCGCGAACAGCAGTTTCGCGCGGCGCAACGCGAGCCAGGGGTTGTGCTGGGTATCGATTGAATCGACGGCTTCGAGCAGAGGATCGAGCGCTTCGTCGCCCGTCAGTTCGAGCAGTTCGCGGCATGCATGCAGCGCCAGATAAACGTCGACGTCCTCGCGCTGCTGGAACGCCCGCGACGACGGCGCGAACGCCACGCGCTCGTACTGGTAGACGCCCAGATCGGCGAGCACGAATTCTGACCAGTCCTGATGCAGATTGCCGAAGAACATCAAACGGAAACGCTCGCACAACGGCGCGACGAGCACGCGCAACGCGGCTTCATCCGCGGCAGCGTCCCACTCGCGATAGCGCCTTGGCTGTGCGTGCGCGGGATCCGCGACACGCAGCGCTTCGAGCCATTCGGGCTTGCGCAACCCCTTGAGCGCGGGCGTCGCGGCAAACGTGCGTTGCAGTTCGGGGCGTGTCGCGAGCGCGAACAGTTCGTCGAGCGAGACATCTGAATCGGCGTCGATCAGACCGAGCGCGGCGAGCGGCGCAGCGGCCGCAACGGGACAACCGATTTCCGCATACGCAAGCCGCCCTGTGCGAAACAGCGTGCCTTTGCGCATCAGCATGCGCACGAGCAGCGCGCGCGATGCTTTCGGCAGGCGCGCGTCGTCATTCAGGAAAGCGTCGAGAAAAGCCCGTTCGCTGTCGCTCAGCAGATCGTCATAACGGCTGGCGATCCACGCGAGCGCGCGCTCGAAATTCGACAGGTAATAGAACGGATCGGGAGCGTCGGTCGGCACGGCTATTGGACACGGAGAGCACGGAGGGCTGTATATTTATACAGCGATCATAGCAAACCCGGCGACCCACCGGCCCGTCAGGCAGGCAAAACGTCACACGCCACGCACTTCCGTGTCGGGATACGCAACCTGCACATTCGGCACGAACCACGCGAGACACAAGCCGATCAACGCGGCCAGCGCCGCCACCGACAAGCCGATGTGAATCGACGCAATCAGCGCTTCGCGCGCCATGTGCATCATCGGATCGGCGGAATGGCCAGCGGCCACCAGGTGCTCGATCAGCGCGGACTGCTCGTTGCGATCGACCATCAGATCGGGGCTCGCGAACGACTTGAGCCACTGCGTCGCCTGATACGAATCGAGCGAGCGGGTCACGCCCTGCGTGTACATATGCCCGAGCAGCGCGCCCGTGATCGCCGTGCCGAGCATGCCGCCGAAAATCCGCAGCGATTGCAGCAGCGCCGTCACCGCGCCGAGGTGATCGCGCGCGACGATCTGTTGCGAGCAGATGGTGAGGTTCGTCGCGACGAGTCCAAGCCCCAGTCCGCTCACGCCCATGCAAGACATCCACACGATATGCGGCTCGTGCCCCTTGAACGACACGAGCGCAAGACAGCCGATCACGAACAGCGCGAAGCCCGCATACATCAGACCGTTGGCGCGCCGGATACGCGTGACGATGCGATTGTTCAGCACGCTGCCGACCGTCGTGCCGAGCAGCAGCGGCGTGATCAGCATGCCGGAATCGTGCGGCGACATCGCATAGCCGCCCTGGAACAGCAGCGGCACGTAGAACACCATCGAAAAAAGCGCAAAACCGCCCAGCACCGACATCGCGAAGAGCGGCGCGAGCTTGCGGTCGAGCAGCACGTCGACGGGCACGACGGGATAGCCCATGCGCTTTTCCCAGAAGTACAGCGTGAGCCCGCACGCGCTGGTGAGCGCGAACAGCAGCGCCGTGGTGCCATTGAAGCCCTCGCGCGGCAGCAGTTCTATCAGCAGTTGCAGCGCGCCAAACGTCACGGCCACGACGAACGCGCCGAGCCAGTCGAGCTGGATCGGCCCGCTCGCCTTCATATGGCGGAGCTTCGGCACGAACATCTGAACAAAGATCAGCGACACGATGCCCACCGGCACGTTGACGAAAAACACGAGCCGCCAGCCCTGCATCTGCGTGAGCATGCCGCCGAGCGTCGGCCCGACAATATTCGCGATGCCGAACGACGACGTGACGAACACCAGCCAGCGCAGCCGCAGCTTCGGATCGGGGAACAGATCGGCGACGGTGGCGAACACGGTGCCGATCAGAATGCCGCCGCCGATACCCTGCAAGCCGCGCGCAGCGACCAGAAACAGCATGCTGTTGGCGAGCCCGCACAGCACCGACGCCAGCGTGAAAAGCAGGATCGCCGCGATCAGAAACGGCTTGCGGCCGTACAGATCGCCCAGCCGCCCGAAGATCGGAATCGTGATGACGGACGCGAGCATGTACGACGTCGCGACCCACGCGTAGAAATCGAAGCCCTTCAGGTCCGCGACGATACGCGGCAATGCGGTGCCGACAATTGTCTGATCGAGCGCGACCAGCATCGTGACAAACGCGATGCCGAGCATCGCGAGCAGCGACTCGCGAAACGGCAGCAATTGCCGGCCGGGATCATGAACGGCGAAGGACATCGTGCGCTCCACCCAAAGGTTGTCTGCGCGAATGCGCAGGCGGGCAACCAGGCGTGTAATGCTTACGAGATTGATACGCGCGTCTGAAAATAGCAAGGTTGGCCGAAGAACTTTTACCGATCGTTTATGCATCGTTTACAGACCTTTCAGGAGGCTTGACCGCCCATGCGGCAATACTTCCTATACTTTGGTAGCCGCTGCGGCATTCCCGCCGCCCATCCATCGACACGTGCCTTCCTGCCACGACACGCGCCATGAAACCGTCCCCCGATCCCGCCAACCGCGATTCCTCCGCCGACACGCCAGGTCGCGGCACGAGCGCCGCGCCCCCGCTTGCCGTGTTTGCTGCGTTCGCCGCGTGGCTCGCGCGCGTCGATCCCGGCACGCACCGACGTATCAAGGGCTTGCGGCTCGTGACGGCATACGGCCTCGCATCGGCGCTCGGCACCTTGCAGGACGTCACGCACGGTTTGCCGCACAACGTGTCGGTTGGCCTGCTCGCGGCCAACTTCGCGCTGTGGGCAAGCGTGTCGGAGGCGCGCACGACGCGGCCCGAATCGAGCCGCGATCTCGCGATGCTGTGCGTCGCGGCCGCGCTCGGCGCGGCAATGTATGTATGCGCTGCGCAGCCTTTGCTCGCTTTAGGGCACGCTGGCCCCGAACTCGTGCTGGTCACGGGTGCGTTTCTCGTGGGCTTCCTGAAGCGCTTCGGCGTGACGGGCGGCGGGCTCGGCTCGCAGATCTACATCGGGCAACTGCTGGCCTACGGCGCGAACCTCGTCCCCGGCGATCTGCCCGCCATCGCGATTGCGGGACTGATCGCGATGCTCGCGTCGATCGTGCCGCGCCTGTTGAGCGGCCCCGCCGAACGGCCCGCGCTCGTTGCCGCGTTGTCGCCCGGCCCCGAAGCCGTGCCCGGAAGACCTTCGCCCGAATTCGTGATGGGTCTGCAGGCCGCGAGCGGCGCGCTTGTCGTGGTCGCATTGAACGCGTGGCTGAACCTCCCGGAATCGGTATGGGCGATCACGGCCTGTACGTACGTCGTCGCAGGCTCGGCGACAGGCACGGTGCAACGCGTGCGACGGCGGATCATCGGGACGCTTATCGGTGTGCCGCTCGGCCTGATCTGTCTGCCCGTCGCCGAACATGCGCCGCTGCTGATCTGGCTCGCCGCGGCGCTCGCGATGATCGTCTATTCGATGGCGCTGCCCGAGCGCTATGACATCGCGTGCGGCGCGTTTGCGTTCACGCTGATCGTCACGCTCGCGGTGAACGGCATACACTCGATTCCGTTTCTCACTGCGCGCGCATGGGAAACATTGATTGGCGGCGCGCTGGGCCTGGTGGCAGCCATGGTTATCTTTCCGTTGCGCTCACGAGAAAAGTAGCTGCATCAAACAGATACAAAACATCCACGGATATTTATTCAGAAGAACGGAATATCTCTGCATTCGCATTCGTTGCACGCGCTTCACGCCCCTGCAAAACCGAAGATATCCCGCAAATGAAGGAATAAAATCCGCCCGCGTCGCGTTCAATGACCGTCACGACCTTTCGATCAGGCAAGGAGTGCGGTCATGAAGTCTCTACTGGCGGTATTCAGCATCGCAGCCTGCGGCGCGGCTCTGGCGACGCTGGTTTCATGCGGCGGCGGTTCAGGGTCGAGCAATATGGGACCGCCCGCGCAGTCGACGTTCACAGCCGCGGCGCTCGTCTCCGATGGCGCCGTCGCCGCGCCGCATACCGATCCCAACCTGAAGAACGCGTGGGGCGTCGCGTTCAATCCGAAGGGCTTCGTCTGGGTCGCCGACAACGCGACCAACCTCGCCACGCTCTATGACGGCAACGGCGCGCCGCAATCGCTGGTGGTCACGATACCGGCCGGCACGAATGGCGCAGCGGCGCCCACGGGTATTGTGTTCAACGGCACGCAGAGCTTTACCGTCACGCAGAACGGCAAGACAGGCGTGGCGGCTTTCATCTTCGCGGGCGAAGGCGGCACGATTACCGCATGGGCGCCCGCCGTCGGCCCGACCAACGCATTCACGATGTACGACGATGCAGCAGGCGGCGCCGTCTACAAGGGTCTCGCGCTCGCCGCGAACAACGGCAACAACTTTCTCTACGCTACGGATTTTCATAACAGCAAGATCGATGTGTTCAATACGAACTTCGTAAAGGTCACCATGCCGGGCGGCTTCACGGACCCCGCGATTCCCGCCGGCTTCGCGCCGTTCGGCATCCAGCTGATCGGCTCGAATCTGTTCGTGACCTACGCGAAGCAGGACGCTGACAGGCACGACGACGTCGCGGGCGCAGGACTCGGCATGGTCGATGTGTTCGATACCGCTGGCAACCTCAAGCAGCACTTCGCGACGGGCGCGCCGTTGAATGCGCCATGGGGTATCGCGCAGGCGCCGAGCAACTTCGGCACGTTCAGCGGCAACATTCTGATCGGCAACTTTGGCGACGGCACGATCAACGCGTTCGATGCATCGAGCGGCAAATCGCTTGGACCGCTGAAGGCGTCGAATGGCAGCACGATCGTCCAGCCCGGCCTGTGGGGCCTCGCGTTCGGCAACAACCTGAGCAACCAGCCATCGACCACGCTGTTCTTCGCGGCAGGCCCGAACGACGAAGCCGACGGCGTCTATGGACGAATCGACCTGAATCCGGCTACGTCAGGTTCCGGCACGAGTTCGGGCTCCAGCACGGGAAGCAGTTCGAGCGGCGGGACGAGCGTCGGCATGTAGCGCTTTACGCTTCCTGCCTGCTGAAAACAGAACGGCCGCTTCGTTGCAGAAGCGGCCGTTGCATCAATCACGTGGAAAGCACGCGGAAAGCGCGCATCAAAACTAGATCTGCCGACGCAACTCCGCAGGCGGCACCTTCATCAGATGCCGGTACTTCGCCACCGTACGGCGCGCGACCAGCACGCCCTGATCCGCGAGCATCTTGGCAAGCGCGACATCGGATAGCGGATCGCGCGTGTTTTCCGCGGCGATCATTTCCTTCAACAGCGCGCGCACGGCCGCTGCCGAACAGGTGCCACCGCTTTCCGTGCCCAGCTCGCGCGGGAAGAAATGCTTGAACTCGAAAATGCCGCGCGGCGTTGCCATGTACTTGTTGCCCGTTGCACGCGAGATCGTCGATTCGTGCAGCCCGAGTTCTTCAGCGACATCACGCAACACGAGCGGCTTCAGTGCAATCTCGCCGTACTGGAAGAACGGCTTCTGATGCGCGACGATACACTCCGCCACGCGCTGGATCGTCTCGAAGCGCTGCTGCGCATTGCGGATCAGCCAGCGCGCTTCCTGCAACTGTTGCGCAAGCGGCGAGCGGCTCGCGCCTGCCGACTGAGCAAACAGTTCCGCGTACATCCGGTGAATGCGCGCACGCGGCAGCACGGCGGGATTCACCGTGACGACCCACTTGTTGCGCACACTGCGCACGATCACATCCGGCACGATGTAGTTGTCGTCGGCACGGCCATATGAATTGCCGGGCTTCGGATCGAGCTTGCGCACGAGCGCGCAGGCAATGCGCAACTCCTCGGCATCGCAGCCAATCTGCTTTTGCAATTCGGCATGCTCGCGGCGCGCAAGCCGATCGAGATGATGCTCGACCACCTGCTTCGCGACATCGCGTCCCGGCGTATCGGCGGGCAATGCGTCGATCTGCAACGACAGGCATTCGGATAGCGAACGCGCCGCGAGACCGGGCCGGTCGAGCGTCTGCACGAGGCGCAACGCGACCAGCAACTCGTCTTCCGTCAACTCAGGTTCGATATCGACGATGTCGGTGAGATCGGCGAGATCCTGACGCAGATAGCCGTCGTCATCGAGCGCTTCGATCACGAGGCGCGCGACTTCGCGGTCGCGGTCGTCGAGGCGATAAAGGCGCAACGCATCGTGCAGCTGTTCGTGCAAGGTCGGTTGCGAGCGCGCCCATTCAGTCGGGTCGGAGGCTTCGGAGTCGCCGTTGTAGCGCGATGCGCCGCGGCCGTATGCGTCGCCCGAATAGTCGCCGCCCGTATCGCCGGAATAGTCGCCGCCGTCGTCCGACGATGCGGCGCTCTCTGCCACCGGCTCGGACGACGAGCCCTCCAGCGCGGTGTCGCGCTGCGCGGCAGGCAGCGTCTCGCCATCGGCGCCCGTGCCGTCGGCCGTCTTGCCTGCGGACAGATCTTCGGAAGCGGACGGGTCGTATTCGAGGAAAGGATTGGTGTCGAGTGCGTTGCGCAGTTCCTGCTGAAACTCCAGCGACGACAGTTGAAGCAGACGCACGGACTGCTGCAGACGCGGTGTGAGCGCAAAAGTTTGCTTCGCGCGTAGTTCGATTGTAGGCGGCATACAGACGTTTCCTGTCAGTGTTCAACGAGCATTTGCACGATGGATATGCAACTGTCGTACCACCTTGCGCAACTGTCTGTTTTGATTCGCCTTTGGTCTCTTCGTGCGCACACGGCATGCCTGTTCGGCACGCGGATTTTACAAACGCTCTGAAATTCGAACCGAATCATCCGGCATGGTTGCGCGCACCTCTTTATGTGCGATCCGGCGATGACTCGCCGCTCGCGACGGGCACAAGCCTTGCTGAAGGCTTTGCAGGGACGCGCCTTTCTTCACCAGGATCGAAAGCGCTGCGCCTCCCGTGTCGGCGACGGACCAGACGGAACCGCGGCGGCAGTGGTCTTTGGTGAGGTCATCAGCGGCATCGTGCCGCGATCGATCGCACGGACAACAGGACCGCAACCCTGATCATCAACCGAGAAGGAGAAACCATGAAAACTATCCAGTTCCTCAAGGCCGCAGGCAGCATCGCATGTGTTGCATTCGCTCTGAACGCAACGGCGCAAACCACGGCGTCGGCACCGCCCGCCACGTCGGAATCGGTAGGCCAGCATATCGACGACGGCACGGTGACGACCAAGGTCAAGGCCGAGCTGCTCGGCGCGAAGAACGTGAAGTCCACCCACATTCACGTGAAGACCCGCAAGGGCATTGTCTGGCTGTCGGGCTCGGTGCCGTCGGCTGAAGACAAGACGGCCGCGCAGGACGTCGTGCAAAACGTCTCCGGCGTCAAGGGTGTGAAGAACCATCTGAAGATCGCAGCAGACTGAGCGACCGGCGCGTCCGGATCAGCGGCGCGCTCGCTCTGAAATGAAAGAGGCCGCCCCTTGTGGGCGGCCTGTTCGTTTGTGCGCAAAGCGTTCAGCACTTGTGCCCGAAGCGTTCAGGTTTTCATCGCCGCGTACTGATCGCGCAAGGCGCGAATGCGATCGTGATTTTGCAGCACGCCTTGATATAAACGCTCGACCACGGCGCGCACATCGGCGGGCAGATCCTTTTCGAGCGCGTCGTGAAAGCGGTTTTTCGCCGCGTCCTCAGCCTTCTCACAGTCGGCGAGAACCGCGTGATCGCCGCGCCTGCCGACCGCCGACTTCACATCGAGCCAGCCGCGATGCAGCGCGCCCGCCACGCTGCCGCCGCTTTCCGGCTTGCCGCCCAGTTTCAGCACGAGATCCTGCAACTCGCGCGCGCCTTGCGTGCAGCGAGCCGCGCTATCCAGCAGCACTTCCCTGACACCCGCATGCTGCGCGTCCTCGGCAGCCTTCATGAAGCCGCGCTCGCCGTCCTTCGATGTCTCGATCAGATCGTTGAGCACGGCATTGACATTGGTCGTCATAGGTCGCTCCTTTCGTCGGTGACTCGATGCTGCTTTCGTGCAGCCGTCATGCCTGGTAGCGGACTCGCGTCGCGCTGGATCTGCGTGTCATCTTTGCCAGAACGTGGGTAATCGCTTCCAGCTATCTGGTGTGCGCGCCGGCCGTTGCGTGCCTGAAAGCACCGCCGCGCGTGGATCGCACAAAACGGCACGGATATTGCTGACCTTATATCTGGACCCGTGCGAAGCCAATACATGACGCGGGCCGGAATCGACAAGGGAGAACATCACGATGAAGATCAGAAGAGCGGAATGCCTGCTGTTCGTGGCCATCGCTACATCGGCCGTCGTTGCGCAGATTCGCGAACATACGCTGCCTGCCGGGCAGGCGAACGCGTCTGCGCAAACACGAGCGGATCAACAGACCGCAGGCGTGCAAACCTGCGATACCGCCGCGACGGGCATGTTGCGCGCGGCGTGCGAAACACGCAGCGAGCGCAAGCCCGTTGACGACAGCGATCGCACGATCAACCGCAACGACAACACATCACACGCAGCAAAGCTCTGGGTATGACCGGTTTGGCGCACGGCTGCTGCACATCGGATGTGTGGCAGCCGTCTTTTTTACGCGCCTCGCTTTACGTCTTGAGCTTTCGCTCCGGCTCCATCCCTTCGACGCGAAACAGCCCGCTGTGCAGGATCACGCTTTCGCCGCCGTTCTGATCGAGCGCTTCCGCGCAGACTGAACGGATGCGCGCGCGGCCGCGCTCGAATGCGCCGATCAGTGCGTCTTCGAGTGGCGAGTCCGCGCCGAAGTGATCCTCCAGCGCCTCTGCTGAAATCGAGCATCCGACCGGCTCGCCGTCGACGCGCGCATTGAAGTGCACAGTCAGGCTCGACCCATCGAACACGGGGGCATCGTCGGTGAATGTGATGTGCATGAGAGAGTCCTCGTACGCCGCACGCGGCATGAATACCTTGATGATTCCGTTCATGACGAAGCCCTGGCGAGTTGCTGCGCCATCGCGAGATGATGACGAATGATCGGGAGCGCCCGCGTTGCCGCTCTCTTGAATCGCGCATCGAGTTGCGCATCCTTGCATCCGTTCCACGCGTGAGCCATGTGCGTCCTCTGTTCGCTTTTCCGTTTCATCGACAGGAAGAGCAAGTTGGATGCCCAATGCAATAGAAGCCTTTGCGATCCAGGCATTGCTATTGCGCAACGCGAATCAGGTAGCGGCACGAGACACCGCGCCGTGAAAAAGAACCGGAAGCTCGAAATGAAAACGATGACACGCAGCACGATCGATGCAATCGCCAAAGGCTTCTCCACTGTGATGCCGCCAGGACTGCGGCACGCGGACGATACGCGTCCCGGTTTCACTCGAAAAAAGCTGCGCAGCGTGTTCGCCTACTTCGATCTCGACGGCAAGCGCATCGCCGATGAAGCGCACATCACGCGCATCAACGCGCTCGCGATTCCGCCCGCCTACACCGACGTGTGGATCTGCCCCGACCCGCGCGGTCATATCCAGGCCACGGGTCGCGACGCGCGCGGCCGCAAGCAATACCGTTACCATCCTCAATGGCGCGAAACCCGCGACGCCGACAAGTTCGGCCGCATGGCCGCATTCGGCCGCGCGCTGCCAACAATCCGCGCACGCGTCGCGCGCGATCTGGCGCGCGACGGCATGCCACGCGAAAAGGTAATTGCCGCTGTCGTGCATCTGCTCGATACGACGCTGATCCGCATCGGCAGCGTCGAATATGCGCGCGACAACCAGTCGTATGGGCTCACCACTTTGCGCAAGAAGCACGTCAGCATCCGCGCGGGCGAAGTGCGCTTCCGCTTTGCCGGCAAGAGCGGCATCGAGCACGACGTGACTGTCGATAACCCGCGCGTGAAGCGCATCGTGCGACTGTGCGCCGAGTTGCCGGGTCACGACCTGTTCCAGTACATCGACGAAGACGGCGCGCGCCATACGATAGGCTCCGCCGATATCAACGAGTACCTGCGCGACGCGAGCAGCGCCGACTTTTCGGCGAAAGATTATCGGACGTGGGCGGGCAGTGTTTACGCGATGGCCGCGCTGCGCCAACTGGTGTTCGAAAGCGCCGCGGACGCGCGGCGTCACGTTGTCGCCACAGTAAAGGAAGTGGCGACGCTGCTGCGCAATACGCCTGCTGTTTGCAGGCGCTGCTATATCCACCCGGAAGTGATCGCGGCTTTCGAAGCGGGCGAATTGCAGGCTCTACTGCCGCAACGGACGAAGCGGCATATGAAGGTCGACGAAGCTGCGTTTGCAGCGCTGCTTGCCCAGGTCGAAAAGCGCTTACGGCTGGCGAATCGGGACACACGTAAAGGCGGCAAGACAGCGGATGTGCAAAATGCGCGGCTCGCAACATTGCTTGAGAAGTCGAGCATGCTTCGCAAGGAGGCGAATGCGCGCAAGGGCCGCGCATCCGCGTAGACATGCCTGCTCGGCGCGCTCCAGTCGCCGCAACTGCAGCCCTCGTCTTACTGGCTCGCGCCCGATGCAGCCGCCGCGCCGCTCGCGCCCATCGCGCTGTCTGTCGCGGCAGGCGCGCTGGCGCCCGCTGCCGTATCGGTGCTGTTGTCCGCCTTCTTGCAGCCTGCCGCGCCGAGTGACATCGATACGACCGCCAGCGCCAGCAATGCCTTTTTCAGGCTGATCTTCATCATGGTTCCTCCGTCTGCGTTGCAGATCCCGTTTCGCCGGGACTGAATGCCGCCGCAACGACGAAAGCCCGCGAAAACCTGCTAAACCGCGTTGCGACCGCCCACCATTCGAGCAAGCAATGTGCCCCGCAAAGCCGCGCCGCCGCTCGCTGTGCGGCCCGCGCGTGCTGCGCCGCCGCGCATTTCCCCCGCATTTCCCGCGCATTTCCCATTTAATTAGCGTGTGTACATGCTCGCAGCGCCTGATAATTACAAAGAGGACGTAAATCTTTCGTGCACGCAGCCGCGCACTTCGAGCGCGGCGCCTGCATGCCCGTCATTCAAACCAGGGAGGACCCTTCATGCGTATTTCGACATCGTTTCTGTTCGACCTCGACGGCACGCTCGTCGACAGCGTGTATCAGCACGTGCTCGCGTGGAAAGAGGCACTGGACGAAGAAGGCATCGAGCTGTCGGTATGGCGCATCCATCGCAAGATCGGCATGAGCGGCGGACTATTCACCAATCAACTGCTGCGCGAAACGGGCGGCGACATGAGCGCGGAGCGCGTCGAGCGCCTGCGGCGCGCGCATGCTCACGCGTACAAGCGGCTGCATGCGAAGGTGCGTCCGCTGCCCGGCGCCAAGGCGCTGCTCGCCGCGCTGACGGAAAGCGGCACGCCGTGGGCAATCGCGACCAGCGGACGCATGGAGACAGCCGCCGTGAATCTGGAAGCACTCGGCGTCGATCCGTCGAAGACCGTCGTCGTCACGCGCGACGACGTCAAGTACGCGAAGCCCGATCCCGACCTGTTCGTCGCAGCCGCGCACCGGCTGAAGGTGCAGATCGAGCACGCGGTCGTGGTGGGCGACAGTATCTGGGACATGCTGGCTGCACGGCGTTGTCGCGCGCTCGGCGTCGGCCTGCTGTCGGGCGGTTACGGCCAGGAAGAACTCGAACGCTCGGGCGCGCTGCGCGTCTATGAAGACCCGGCCGATCTGCTCGAACATATCGACGAGATCGCAGCGCGCCCCTGATTCCTCCCGCCGCGTGGCACGCCACGTGCAGCGCTCCTGTCATGACCTCTTTTATACAGACAGGAGCGCCACCATGAGTCGCGACGACACTTCCACCGATCCCTCCACGGCCCGCCCGGACAACGCGCCGCGCGGCGAGCCGCAGCCGCCCGATACATCGAAAGACCTGCCCGAGCTGCCCGACCCCGTCGAAGTGGGCGAAGACGGCTGACGAGCAACGCGGCGAGGAATAACGGTTGCTTGAATTCACCCGCAATGTATCCGCATCCACACGCGGTGCGGACCACTGCTGGACCACAACAGGGAGAACATCATGACGTTGCAGAACCCGACACACGGTGGCGCGGATATCGTCGGCGCGAGCCGCGGCAGGACGGGCGGCCCGGGCCCCGAAGTGATGGCGGCCGACACGCTCGACGGCGACAAGGTACTGAGTGCCGACGGCGACGACATCGGCAAGATCAAGGACATCATGCTCGACGTGCGCTCGGGACGCATTGCCTATGCGGTGCTGTCGAGCGGCGGCTTTCTCGGCATCGGCGACAAGCTGCTTGCGATTCCGTGGACCGCGCTCACGCTCGACACCGACCGCAAATGCTTCCTGCTCGACATGCCGACGCAAAGCGTGAAGAACGCACCGGGTTTCGACAAGGACCATTGGCCGTCGATGGCGGACGCGACGTGGGCCACATCGATCCATCAATACTATGGACGCGAGCCGTACTGGGGCCGGGACGACGAATTCGGCCCCGGCGATGTCGCGCCCGGTTCGTCGGATGCGCCGGAAGCGGGTGGTGTGAAGCTGTAAAGGCTGATGGAAGACAAGATTGTCTGGTGGTATCTGATCGTCGGCGGCTTGCTGATTTTTATCGGCGTGGCCGCGACGACGCTCAAGCGCCTGCCGCTGTCCGCGGCCATGCTCTATCTGGGTATCGGCTATGCGCTCGGGCCTTCGGGACTCGGGCTGCTGCAACTCGATCTCGCGCGCGACGCGCACATTCTCCGCCCCGTTACGGAAGTTGCATTGCTCGTTTCGCTGTTCGCGATCGGCCTGCGCCTGCGGCTTCCCCTCGTCGCGCCGATGTGGGCGCTGCCGCTGCGGCTCGGCTTCGTCGCGATGCTGCTGACCATTCCCCTGTTGACGCTTACCGGTGTGCTGCTGCTCGGTCTCGACTGGGGGCCGTCGCTGCTGCTGGCCGCCATTCTCGCGCCGACCGACCCCGTGCTTGCGCATGACGTGCAGGTACAGGACTCCGGCGATCTCGACCTGCTGCGCTTTTCTCTTTCCGGCGAAGGTGGATTGAACGACGGCATTGCGTTGCCGTTCGCGCTATTGGGACTTGCGCTATGCGAAGTGGGCGCAACCGGCGCGCACTCGCCGCCCGCGTGGCGCATTGGCCTCGAGGCAATCGCTGGCATCGCGGGCGGTCTCGCGATTGGCGGCCTGCTCGGCTGGATCACCACGGGTTCCGTCACCTGGCTGCGCACGCGTCACGCCCAGGCACTCGGACTCGAAGGCTTTTTCGCGCTCGGCCTGATCGGCCTCGCTTATGGTGCGGCCCTGCTTGCGCACTGCAACGGCTTCGTCGCCGTGTTCGCGGCGGGCGTCGCGATGCGCCGCGTCGAGCATCGCGCGAGCGGCAGCCAGTCAGCACGCGAGGCGATCGGCACCGTCGATCCCGAAGACGTCGTCGCCACCGCCGCCGATCCCCAAAAGGCCCACGCGTATATGGCCGAATCGGTGCTCGGCTTTACGATCGAACTGGAACGCATCGCCGAAGTCGGCGTGATGATGATGGTCGGCAATGTACTCGCGACTGCCGGTGCATCGCTCTTCACGTGGCAAAGCGCAGTACTGATCGCCCTGCTCTTTTTCGTGGTGAGACCGCTTGCCGTCGAAGCGTCGTTGGTGGGATAGAGTGCATCGCATGCGCAGCGGCGCCTGATGAGCTGGTTCGGCATTCGCGGCATTGGCTCTTTCTATTACCTTGCGTTCGCACTGGAGTCGATGCAGCACCGGCAAATGCAGGACATTCTTCCCATCGTGCCATTGGCGCTCGCCGTCATTACTTCTTCCGTTGTCGTGCATGGCATAAGTGCAACGCCATTGATGAACTGGTACCACCATTTAAGAAAGCCGGAACGCTAAACATTCGCTAAAGCGCTTTAAGCGTTTTATTTGCAATAGCACAAGGCTTCATGCAAAGCGAATAGAAAAGCGCGTCACTTTTAAAACACGTGATTCATTCGCGACAGCGAAAGCGCGCAAGCAAGAATGACGCTAGGCGCACAGTTGAATGTTGTCTATGATAGGCGCTGACGCAATTGAGCAGAACAAGACGTCACAATATCAATCTGCCTGTCCGGATCAGCAGAATACTTCTGTCAATGACGCTAAGCGAATTGCATTGTTTTCTAAGGGAATTTCTTTTCGCATTCATGCGAATGCCTTCCCTGGCGCTTTGCACTGCGCGCTTGCGGCATACCGGCGCGCAGAGCGCTCTTGCCTTTGCACTGGCAATACCCTTTCATTGCGCATTAGCCGACGACCTTGCGCAGCCCGTCACACAACCGTCATTTGCACTCTATTACGGCAAGACGCCGCCCGTCGAAATGCTCTCCGCATTCGACGCCGCCGTCGTCGAACCCGATAGCGGCTTCGATCCTCTCGCGCACCGCTTGCCGCACACCACCTGGTTTGCTTATGCGAGTGTTGGCGAAGTACTGCCGTCGCGCAGCTACTATGCGGATCTTCCCAAAAGCTGGCTGGCTGGAAGCAATGAAGCGTGGGCATCGCGCGTAGTCGATCAGAGCCAGCCCGAATGGCCCGCGTTCTTTGTCGATCATGTCATCAAGCCGCTTTGGGACCAGGGTTATCGCGGCTTCTTTCTCGACACGATGGATTCGTGGCAACTCGTCGCTAAAACCGATGATGCCCGCGCCAGACAGACGCAAGGGCTCGCCAATGTGATTCGCGCGATCAAGGCGCGCTATCCCGATGCCAAACTGATCTTCAATCGCGGCTTCGAAATTCTTCCGCAGGTTCACGATCTCGTGTATGCGGTCGCTTTCGAATCGCTGTATCGCGGCTGGGACCAGGGTCAGCAGCGCTATACGGAAGTCCCCGAACAGGATCGCGCGTGGCTGCTCGGTCAGGCGAAGACGATCCGCGAGCAATATCACCTTCCCGTCATTTCGATCGACTACTGCGCGCCCGCCGATCACGCCTGCCAGCAGGACACGGTCACGAGAATCAAGTCACAAGGCCTCGTGCCTTACGTGACGGACGGCGCGCTGGCGACCATGGGCGTGGGCGCGGTCGAGCCCGTCAAGCGGCGCATTCTGGTCATTCAGGATCCGCCGCTGCGCACGGACCTGAACGTGTCGCCCGGCGTGCGCTTTCTGGCAATGCCGCTCAACTATCTCGGCTACCGGATCGACTATCGCGATGCGCGCGACCCGATGCCGGAGGGCGATCTGCGCGACCGCTATGCGGGCATCGTGCTGTGGCTCGAAGGCCAGGTGCCCAACAGCAAGGCCTACCGCGACTGGCTGATTGCGCAGGTCGACGCGAAGATTCCCATTGCCGTGTTCACCACCTTCGGTACGCCGATGGATGGCGCGCTCGCGCAGAAGCTCGACCTCGAAACCGTGCCGGGCGCGCCGTCGAACGGCAAGCTCGACGTGCAATCGTACGATCCAAAACTGATGGGCTTCGAGATGAAGCCGCATCCGCTTGCGCGCGATTTCACGGCAATCCGCGTGGGCCCGCATAGCCGTTCGCTGCTGCGCCTGCGCTCGGGCGACTTCATCATCGACGGCGCGGGGCTGACGCCCTGGGGCGGCTACGCAATGCGTCCGTTCGGCGTGTACGAACTGGATGCCGTCAATCAGGCGCGCTGGGTCACGCAGCCAATCGAATTCCTGCGCGCAGCGTTGCACCTTAACAGCGACATGCCCGTGCCCGATACGACAACCGAAAACGGCCGGCGTCTGTTGATGTCGCATATCGACGGTGACGGTTTTGCGTCGCGTGCCGAGTACACGAACTACACACCCGCCAACACCGACATCACGCCGCAGTATTCGGGCGACATGCTCTATGCGCTGCTGCGCGATTCCGGCATGCCGACTACCGTCTCGCTGATCGAAGGCGAAGTCTCGGACGAAGGTCCGTTCAGAAGCTTCGCGCCGCATCTGCGTTCGATCGGCAAGGAGATCTTCGACTTGCCGAATGTCGAAGTGGCGACGCATACCTATACGCACCCGCTGCAATGGATGCGCGTGACGGGCCTCGGCGTCACCGACACGCGCGACACGCCAACAGAAGGCAGCAGCCAGACCAACAGCAGCGGTCTGTCGATCGACATTCCCGGTTACCGCTTCAATATCGACCGCGAGATCAAAGGCTCGATCGACTATATCGACCGCAATATCGCGCCCACGTCGAAGCCCGTGCGCATGGTGCTGTGGAGCGGCGATTGCCAGGTGCCCTCGCCTGTTCTCAAGGCCGCGTACCAGGCCGGCGTGCTGAACCTGAACGGCGGCGACACGCTGATCACGAAAAGCTTTCCGAGCTGGGCCGCCATCGCGCCCCTGGGCGTGATGAAAAACGGCTACTTCCAGATCTTCGCGCCGAACCAGAACGAAGAGCTGTATACGGACCTGTGGCACGGGCCGTTCTATGGCTTCTCGCGCGTGCTCGAAACGTTCGAGATGACCGACAGGCCGATCCGCTTCAAGCCGATGGACATCTACTACCACATGTTCACGGGCACGAAGTACGCGTCGATGAAAGCGCTGCAGGAGATTTTCGACACCGTGCTCAAGCAGCCCGTCACGCCCGTCTTCACCTCCGAATACGCACGCAAGGTGCTCGACTGGCTCGACACGAGCATCACCCGCGAGCCGGGCGGCAACGTCTGGGTCGTGCGCAACGAAGCGAATCTGCGCACCGTGCGGCTGCCCGTGGGCAAGGTGCCCGACATGTCGGATGCAACGGGCGTCGCGGGTTATCTGCCCGGCCCCGGCGGCACCTATGTGCATCTGACGGGCGACGGCAGCGCGCGTTTCGCGGTGATCGACGGGAAAGCCGCGCGCCGTGTGCCCTATCTCGCCGAAGCCAACGGCATGCTCGACCATTTCGTGCGCACCCGCAGCGGCTTCTCGTTCGACCTGCGCTCGCACATCGCACCGATGTTCCGCCTCGCCAACGCCGGTGCATGCCGTGTGACGAAGCGCCCTGTGACCAGCAACGCCAACGGATACCGTCAACTGCATGTCGACGTCGCCTGCGACACCTGACCGCCAGCGGCTCTTCTCGCCTGCCGTGATTCTCGTGCTCGGCCTGCTGGTCGGCGTGATGCTCGCGCTCGCCTTTCCGCGCGAGCGGATCGAATCGCGGCTGCTCGAAGGCGCGAATGTGGACGGCCTCACGATCGCGTATCTGGAAGCGTGGCTGCGCGTCGACCCCAACAACGCTGATGTGCTATCCGAACTCACGCGCGAATATCTGAAAGGCCAGCGCATTTCGGATGCGACGCGCATTCTGGATCGCCTGGCGCTTTCCCGCGACCCTGGCGCACGGCAAAGCGCGCTCGCCATTCGCGTGTCGATCGCGCAGCAACGCCTGTATGCGCTAAAGCTGGACGACCCGGCGCGTCCCGCACGCATTCGCGATCTCGATGCGCTGCTGCACGAAGCGCTCGCCTACAAGTGGGACGTCGAACAACTGAAGATGCTCGCGCAACAGGCGCGCGGGCTGAACGACAACGATCTTGCCGCGCGCTACTACACGCTGCTGTCCACTTCGGATCCGCAGCACGCGCGCGACTGGCTCGCCGCGCTCGCGCAAACGCAGCTGGGCAACCGGCAGCATCGCGCCGCCGCCGATGCGTGGTTCGCCGCGCAGGCGCAGGCGACCACGCGCAACGACAAGCGCGCAGCGTTCATTGCCGGTTTGCGCGCGCTGCAATCGGGCAACGACATGGCCGCGACGATGCAGGCCGCCGACCAGCATATCGGCGATCTCGCCGACGATCCCGAGACGCTGCGCTTTCTCGCCAATCTCGCGCTCGCAGCGGGCCGTCCCGATCTCGCGTCGAAATACGTGAAGCGGCTGATGAAGATGTCGGCGCTGGAGCATGATCCGACGCTCGCGCAGACTGTGTCGTTCACAGCGAACCATACCGACAATGCGGACGTTATCGAGCATCGCACGACGAATGGCGTGTGGATGCGCGCCACGTGGTATCGCCCGCACGTTTCGCGCGGTGCGAAGCTGCGTCATGCGCTCAATGCGACCGCCAAGGCTGACGAATCCGCGCATCTTGTGAGAGTCGCCGCCTCTGCCGACGCCGCACCCGCGCCCGCCAGCGACGCAACCGTATCCGACTACGAACTCGCGTACCGCGTGTTCCTCGCCAACGGCGACGTCGCGAACGCACAGCGCATCGCGCAATCGGCCGTCGATCACGATCCGCAGTCGATTATCTGGCGCGAGCGTCTCGCGCAGGTCGCCGAATGGAACCGCCGCCAGGATATCGCGCTGGCAAACTACCTGACGATCGCGAAGATGCGCGGCACCGACGACGACTGGAAGCGCGTCGCGCGACTCGCGCCCGGCCTGAACGATAACGCCGCGATGCTCGCCGTCACGCTGCATCAGGCCGATGCGCAACCCGGCAATCTGAAGCTGCTCGACGCCGTGGTGTTCTCATACGAACGCCTCGCGGATCCCGACTCGGCGCTGCGCTTTCTGCAAACGCGCTTCACCGGCCCGTTACGCCGCCAGGCAATGGAACGCTACGCACAAACGGCTGAACGCAAAGGCGACGACGATCTCGCGCTGCGCACGTGGCGCGATCTCGAACGCGAATACGGCCCGAACGCGGGATACGGACTGAAAATCGGCACGATGCTGTACACGCGCACGCAGTTCGACGCTTCGCTCACCGCGATGAATGAGGCCAGGTCCGCGGCACCCGCGACGGATCTCGACTTCTGGCGCTTCTATGCGCTGCTCGCCGATTCGAACCAGAATGCGCGCGATGCGAAACTCGGCTATCGCCAGTTGATCGCGGGCGGCAAGGCCGACGCGCAAGACTACGAGACGATGACGAATTTCTTCAACGATTCGCCGCTCGACGCAGGCCGCATCGCTGAAACCGCGTATCGTCGCGGCGGCCCGCCGCGCATGCTGTCGGAAGCGTTGTACGGCTATCAGCGCGCCCATGCGTGGGGCCGCATCCGCACGCTGCTCGCGTCGCTCACGCCGGAGCAGTTGAAGACCGCCGAACAGTCGCCTGTCTTTCTGCTCGCGCGCGCCGAATACGAACGTCAGACGGGCGCGAACGACGCCGCCTTGCGCGACATCGAGCGCGCCGCGAGGCTCGATCCGAACAACACCGAAGCCCGCGCCGCCTATATCTGGGTGTTGAACGAACGCGGCACGGATGCCGCCCTGCTCTCAGCGCTGCGCCGTTTTTCGGACGACGCGGAAACCGATCCGCAACTGTGGCCCGCATACGGCGCGGCGTGGTTGCGTATCGGCGACGGCCGCAAGGCGCTGCACTATCTGCACAAGCAGGCTGCGGAAGCCAAACAGAGCCTGCTGTGGCGTCTCACGTTCGCGGACGCGCTCGAACTGAACGGCCGCACGGATGAAGCATGGCGCGTGCGCAAGCAGGTGTGGCTCGAACTGGCGCGCCGCCGTCGCGATCCGTCGCATGCCGCGCCGCTGCCCGCTGCCGAGCAGGACGATCTGCGCGGCCGCTTCGTCGCGCTCACGCAGCTCTATGACAACGGCGACCGCTCGCGCGCGGTGCTGATCGACATGCTGCGCGCGGATCGCAACGGCGCGAACGACAAGCAGGCGGACACTTCGGAACTCGGCGACATCGGTCTGTTGCCGCCCGCGAAGCAGGACGAAATCCGCAAGCAGCAGCGCCTCTATTCGTCGATCGCGCGGGAAGCGGCTATTTCGTGGGCGCAGAACGAAGAAGCCTCCGACATGGAACGCGCGTGGCTCGAAAAGCAGTATATCGACGACAGCCAGCGGCCCATCTACGCCGAAGCGCAACTCGCGATCAACGAGGGCGACGTCAACGAACTGTCGCGTCTGCTCGACTCGCTGCCCGACCTCGTGCCGCGACAGAATCGCGTCGACGCGCAGGCACTCACGGGTCGCACGTCCGCTGCGCAAACCAGCGCATTCGAATCGCTGACGCGCGAGCCCGACGACGAAGTGATGCAGGCAATGGCGCGCGAGCAGTTGCTCAGCAACGCACAGGCGCTGGCCGGCGCACTCCGTTACGTCGATCAGGGGTCGCTGCGCTTTACCGAGGAATCGGCGACGGGCAGCGTGCGCCTCACGCCGTCGCAGAACCTGCAGTTCCGCTATATGCAGCGCGATCAGACGGTGGACGGCTCGCAACTCGCGTATGCGCCAAAGCATGACCGGCTCGCCGAAGCAATCTACGGCCACAAGGGCCAATACGACGAAGAACACGTCACGCTGGGCCGCCGCAATGCGCTCGAAGACTTCACGACGGCGCGCGTCGAAGGCACGTACAACCTGTCGCAACGCCTGACGCTGACCTACGCGTTCGGCTACAACCAGGCGGCGACGGAGTCGACGCAACTGACGGTGGGCGGCACCAAAGACCTCGCGACACTCGGCTTCAACTACCGGCTCGATCCGCACTGGTTCGGCGGGGCGCGTTACGAATACGCGCGCTTTCATGGCCAGGACCGTTCGTATCTGGGCAACGGCAGTCTCGTCGAAGCGAACATCGGCTACAAGATCAAGGCCGATTACCCCGACTACACAATCCGCGCTGTATTTGCGCACGGCCAGTACAACGCGACGGGCACGCCCGGCGACCGGCTGCGCGTGCTGCTGCCGGATAACACGGCGTTCACGGCCGCGTCCTTCATGCCGCAGACCTTCACCCAGGGCGGCCTGCTCTTCTCGTTCGGCGACGATCTGCCCGAGCAGTATTCGAAGGGCTGGCGGCCGATGTTCGCAGGCGGCCCGATCCGCGACTCTCGCGCGGGCTGGTCGGGTCAGGCGGAACTCGGCTTCGCCGGCAGCGTGTTCGGCCACGATCAGATGCTGGTGTATGGCGCGTATCAAGGTGTCTCGTCGAATCATTCGACGTCGGTGAAGGAAGTCGGCGTACGGTATCGCTATCTGTATTGACGTATTCAAGCGCTTTTGAGGAGAACAACATGGACCACAACAGGAACATTCGCGTACGCGCGGCGGCGGCGCTTGCATCCGTATCGGCATCGGCGGTTGCGCTGATGGCGCTCACGCTCGCGGGCTGCGCGGTCGTCGACCGCAGTGCGCCGCCCGCGATCGCGAAAAGCGACAGCGTCGCGATCCTGCCGATCGCGAACAACACCGAAACGCCGCAGGCGGGCCAGCGCGCGGCATCGATTGCGCAAAGCCTGCTCGCGTCGTACGGCTATACGAATCTGTCGCGCTACCCCGCGAGCGCCGACGACGAAACGCTGTTCGATGCCGCCAGGCCCGATGCGCAGCAGAATGCGCTGAACTGGGCGCGCCAGCAGAACGCGCGCTATGCGCTGTCAGGCGCCGTCAACGAATGGCGCTACAAGGTCGGCGTGGACGGCGAGCCGGCCGTTGGCCTCACCTTCGACGTGATCGATGTGCAGACGGGCAAGGTCGTATGGACGGGCACGGGCAGCCGCACCGGCTGGAGCCGCGATGCCGTGTCGGGCGTTGCGCAGAAGCTGGAGCGCGACCTGCTCAAGCCGCTCGCGCAGTGAAGCACGCCCCGCTCCGCATGACTATCATCGAAGCTGGGTTCGATTTAAGGCGAACGCCATGAACACGCAGGCTAACGAACACTCCGCGGCGCGCGGGCGGCACCGGCGCCGTCAGGCGCAAAGCGTCGGCGCGGGCTCCTGGTGGGCGCGCGTGATTGCGCCGCCGCGCGGCTCCACGCACCGCCGCCTGATTGCCGCGCTCGAGACGATCGTCGCGACGCTCGTGGCCGTGGCGATCTGCTGGGCCTTCGATCACACCGATCCGCTGCTGGTGCAAACCGGCTTCGGCTGGATCTGGATCGTGCCACTCGTGATCGCGCTGCGCTACGGAACGATTGCGGGCGTGTTCTCCGGGCTGATCCTGCTGGGTGCGTGGTATGCAATTTACCCCGGGTATAGCGGCGTATCCGCGCCCGCGTCGTTCGCGCATGCGCTGATGGAAACGCCGCATACGCGGCTCTTTCCTGTGAGCTTCTTTCTCGGCGGCTTCGTCATCACGATGCTGTGCGGGCAATTCGGCGACATCTGGATCACGCGTCTGCGGCAAGGCCGCATTGCCAACGACTATCTCGCCGAACGCCTGTCGATCCTCACACGCAACCAGTTCATGCTGCGCATCTCGCATGAACGGCTCGAACAGGATCTGCTCGGCCGCCCCGCTACCTTGCGCGATTCGCTCGCGCGTCTGCGCACGGTGATTCTGAATCAGACACCGACCGACGCGCAGCACGGCGCGGTCGATCTGCGAGGTGCG
Source organism: Burkholderia sp. Ac-20365 (assembly GCF_017104715.1). Classification (GTDB taxonomy): domain Bacteria; phylum Pseudomonadota; class Gammaproteobacteria; order Burkholderiales; family Burkholderiaceae; genus Paraburkholderia. The sequence goes on along the minus strand of NZ_JAAGPI010000025.1, from coordinate 112,050 downwards.
CAGCAGTTTCTCGATGCAGCCGCGCAAGCGTGTCAGATAGAAAGCGCGAGCGTGCATGCGTGGCGCGGCAGCAAGCCGGCGACAGCCGTGGCGGCATCGATCGGCGCGCCGTCCGCCTTCGAGCCCGACGATCCCCTGGTGCGCGAAGCGCTCGAAACGCGCACGCTGGTGCATGTCGAATCGAAAGCGAATCAGGACGTGTCGGCAAGCCGCTATGTCGCTGTCGTGCCGCTGATCGACGCGCAGAAGAATCCCGTGGGCGTGCTCGCCGTCGAGCGCATGCCGTTCCTTGCGCTCACGCGCGACAACCTGCAGTTCCTGCTGGTGTTGTGCAACTTCTACGCGGACGGCGTGCAGCATGCCGTCGTCACGCGCGACACGTTGAGCGCCTTCCCGACCTGTCCGCACACGTTCGCGCTCGACTATGCGCGGCTCGTGCATCTGAAGCGCGATACGCAGGTGACGTCGTCGATCGTCGCGCTGGTGTTTCATACCGACGAACGCAGCACGACGCTGTTCGACCACGTGCTGCGCACACGCCGCGCGCTCGACGTGCAGTGGCCGTTGCGCGACGAGCGGCATCGCGTGGTGCTCACGCTGATGCCGCTGTCGGGCGATAGCGCTGTGGATGGTTATCTGCTGCGGATCGAAGAGAACCTGCGCGCGCAATACGGCGTCGATTTCGAAGCCGCGCGCGTGGCCGTTCATTCGATGTCCGTGCCCGCCGACGAGCCGATCGCCGCATTGCGGCGTTTGCTGGAGCGCTGCGATGTCCGCTTCTGACGACGCCACGGCCGCTCGCCGGCAACCCACCCGGCCACTCGTTACGTTGGCGGGTGTGCTGCTGGTTGGCCTCGGCCTGTTGCTGCAGTTCGTGGTCTTCGTGATCGCCACGCGCAGCGCGCCGGACACGTCGGCTGAATGGCTCGGCGGACTCGTCGATATCGATGTCGCGGCGCTGCACGCCGCCGCGCATCTGAACACGCAAACGCTGCTGCTGTGCCTGCTCGTGCAGGCTTGCGCGGCGCTCGCCACATCGCTCGGTCTGACAGCGCTGATGCCTGTGCGCTACCGGCGGCCGCACGTTGGACTGCTCGTATCGCTGTGGTTTCTGAACTTCGCGGTGCCCGTCGGCGGGATTCTCTGCACGATCGGCGCGCTCGCGATTGCCGCCGTGCTGCCACGGCCGCGCGCTCAGTTGCCGGTCGTGCTCGTCGAGGAACCGGAGTTCGCGGCGAACCTGATCGGCACCGTGTCATATGGACGCGGCGCACGGCTGAAAGCGGAATTGCAGAACTCGGAAGCGGGCACCTCGTTCCGGATGACCGCCCTGCTCGCGATGCAATCGATGCCCGCGCGCACCGTCTCGCCGCTGTTGCAAGGCATGCTCGCCGATCCGCTCGACGATATCCGCCTGCTTGCATACGGCATTCTCGACAACCGCGAGAAAGTGCTCACGCAGCAGATTCTCGTCGAACGCCCGAAGCTCGATACGAAGCTGAATCCCGATCTGAGCGACGCGGAACGTGCACGCGCGAACCGCACGCTGGCGCAGCTGTATAGCGAACTGATCTACGAAAACCTCGTGACGGGCGACGTGTACCGCAATGCCGCCGATCAGGCCGACGGCTTCGCCGCCGCCGCGCTCGAACACGATCCGAAGGACGCGGCGCTGTGGCGTCTGCGTGGACGCCTCGCGATCGCGCGAGCCGATCTCGACGGCGCGGACATGATGCTGCAACGCGCGATCGATTGCGGCTTCCCGCGCGAACGCATGTTGCCCTACCTCGCCGAAACCGCTTACCTGCGCCGCGATTTTGCGCGCGTGCGCAAACTGCTCGCCGAAATGGACAGCCGCGCGGCCACGCCGACGCTGTCCGCCGTGCTCGATTTCTGGAAGCCGCGCGGCCCGGGCGCCGCGCAGCCTCGCTCTATCTGAGGCCGCCCTCATGTTCTCACCGAAAACGCCCTCATTGCCGCACGCGGAATCCGCTGACATCGCCCTGCTGCTCGAAGGCACATTCCCGTATGTGAGCGGCGGCGTGTCGAGCTGGGTCAACCAGATCATCCGTGCGTTTCCCGAGTATTCGTTCGCGCTGTGTTTTCTTGGCAGCCGTCCGCAGGATTATCCGAAGATGCAGTACGCGTTGCCCGACAACGTCGTGCATCTGGAGAATCACTATCTGTACGATTTCGCGCCGCCGCCGCTGGTGCAAAAACAGCGCGGCGATTCGTCCGCGTTCATGCGCTCGGCGGATCTGCACGAGTCGCTGCGTAACCCCGCCATGCGCCACGCGGCGGGCCGCATGCTCAAGGACATGTTGAAGGATTTGCGCCCGGGCGGCGCCTTGGGCGAAGACGCGTTTCTCTATTCGAAGGAAGCCTGGCAGTATCTGACCGAACAGTACCGGCAGTTCTGCACGGACCCATCGTTTGTCGATTACTTCTGGACTGTGCGCATCATGCACAAGCCGCTGTGGCAGCTCGCGAAGATTTCCGAAGGGCTGCCGCGCGTGAAGATGTTCCATACGGTGTCGACGGGTTATGCGGGCTTTCTCGGCGCGCTGGCGCGCTATCGCCACGCGCGGCCGCTGCTCGTGTCGGAACACGGCATCTATACGAAGGAACGCAAGATCGATCTGTTCCAGAGCGAATGGATCCGCGACAACCGCAGCATCTTCGAGCGCGACGTGTCGCAGATCGGCTATTTCCGCGATCTTTGGGTGCGCTTCTTCGAAACGCTTGGGCATGTGTGCTACGACGCGGCCGAAGACATCATCGCGCTGTATGAAGGCAATCGACGCCGGCAGATTATCGACGGTGCGCCCGAAGCGAAAACGTCCAACATTCCAAATGGCGTGAATCTGCCGAAGCTCGCTCCGCTGCGCACGCAGCGTGCTCCTGGCGTGCCGAAGACGTTGTGCCTGATTGGCCGCGTGGTGCCCATCAAGGACATCAAGACGTTCATCCGCGCGATGCTGACCGTCGTGCGCCGCATGCCCGAAGCCGAAGCGTGGATTGCCGGGCCGGAGAACGAAGATCCTTCGTATGCGGCCGAATGTCATGCGTTGGTGGAAAGTCTCGGCTTGCAGGACAAGGTGAAGTTTCTCGGCTTCCAGAAGATCGACGAACTGCTGCCGAAATGCGGCGTGCTGGTGCTCAGTTCGATTTCGGAAGCGCTGCCGCTCGTCGTGCTCGAAGGGTTCGCGGCGGGCGTGCCGTCGGTGACGACGGATGTCGGCTCGTGCCGTCAGTTGATCTACGGTCTGGATGGCGACGATGCGGCGCTCGGCGCAGCGGGCCGCGTCGTGCAGATTGCGGATCCACGCGCGCTCGCCGAAGCCGCGCTCGATCTGCTCGATGAAAACAACTGGCACAGCGCGCAACAGGCGGGCATTGCGCGCGTCGAACGCTTTTACACCCAGGACCAGATGGTCGGCTCGTATCGCGATCTGTATGCGCGGCTCACCACGCAAGCCGATCTCGTCGATCCACCCGCATCGGAAGCCGATCTGATGCCAACGCCGCACTGAACGGGAGCACGCAACCATGGCAGGGATTGGTTTCGAACTGCGCAAGATGCTCCGGCGCAACACGCTGCTGGGGCTGATGCAGGCCTATACGTACGCGGGTCTGATTGGCGCGGGACCGTGGGTGCTGTCGATCGTCGGCATTCTGCTGATCGGCGTGCTCAGCATTCCGTTCGTGTTGCCCACTGGCCTGATCACGCAGTTTCAGGTGTCGGTCACGTATCTGATTTCGTTGTCGCTCGTATTGACCGGGCCGTTGCAGCTTGCGTACACGCGCTTTACGTCCGACCGCCTGTTCGAGAAGCGGCGCGATCTCGTGCTGCCGAATTTTCATGCGGTGATGTTCATCGTCACGGCTGCTTCGACGGTGCTCGGCGGGCTGGCCATTGTGTTCCTGTTTCCGCAGCAGACCGCCGCGTATCGCTTGCTGATGCTCGCGGGCTTCATCGTGATGGGCAACATCTGGATCGCGACGATTTTTCTGTCGGGCATGAAGCAATACATGTCGATCATCGTCGTGTTCTTCATTGGTTATTCGGTGACGACGATAGCGGCGCTCTCGCTGAACCGCTACGGGCTGACGGGTCTTCTGTCGGGCTTCGTGATCGGACAGACGGTGCTGTTGCTGGGCCTGCTCGCGTTGATCTACCGCGATTACACCAGCGATCATTTCATCTCGTTCGAAATGTTCCGCAAGCGGTATCGCTACCCTTCGCTGATGCTGACGGGCTTTCTGTACAACCTCGGCATCTGGGCCGACAAGTTCATGTTCTGGTATTCGCCAGGCACCGGGCAGCCGGTGATCGGTCCGCTGCGCGCGTCGATCATCTATGACATCCCTGTGTTTCTCGCGTATCTCGCGATTATTCCAGGCATGGCCGTGTTTTTGATGCGCATCGAAACGGACTTCGTCGAATACTACGACGCGTTCTACGACGCCGTGCGCGAAGGCGCGTCGTTGCAGCATATCGAACGCATGCGCAATGCGATGGTCGAGGCCTTGCGCAACGGCATCTGGGAAATCATGAAGGTGCAGGCCATCGCCGCAATGATGCTGTTCGCGGCAGGCACGATCCTGCTGAACTGGCTGCAGATTTCGACGCTGTATCTGCCGCTGCTGTATATCGATGTGATTGCGGCCAGCATGCAGGTCGTGTTCATGGGCACGATCAACGTGTTCTTCTATCTCGACAAGCGCAAGATCGTGCTGTTTCTGGTGGGCTCGTTCGTGGTGTCGAACGTGGTGTTGACGGCGATCACGTTGTCGCTGAATCCTGCGTACTACGGATATGGATTTGCAGGCTCGCTGCTTCTGGTCGTGCTGGCGAGTCTCTATCTGCTCGATCGCAAGCTCGATTCGCTGGAGTATGAGACGTTCATGTTGCAGTGAACATGCATGCGAAAACGGCGCGCATCGAAATGCGCGCCGCTTCGTTTCACACCGGCTGTTCCTTCTTATTCGCCAAAGCGCGTTCCCGCAATCTGCTGACGCCGCGGATCGCCCTGCCGCTCCAGCATCCAGCCCGGATACTCGGACGGCAAACGGCTCACTTCATCGAGTTTCGCGAGATCGTCCGCATTCAGTTCCACCTTCGTGGCCGCGATATTGTCATCGAGTTGCTCGACCCGCTTCGCGCCGACGATCACGCTCATCACCGAGCGTTGATGCAGCAGCCACGCCAGCGCGATCTGCGCGACCGACACGCCCTTCGCTTCCGCAATCGCGCGCATCACATCGACGCAATCGAATGCGCGCTCGCGGTTGACGGGCGGGAAATCGAATGTGGTACGGCGATCGCCGGCTTCGCCTTGCCGGTCGCGTTTGTATTTGCCGCTCAAGAGGCCGCCCGCGAGCGGGCTCCACACCATCAGGCCGAGCCCTTCGCTCCTGAGCATCGGCATGAGTTCGCGTTCGAGGTCGCGGCCCGCGATCGTGTAATACGCCTGCAACGTATCGAAACGCGCGAGGCCGAGACGCTCCGAAATGCCGAGCGCCTTCGCGATCTGCCACGCAGCCCAGTTCGATACGCCGATATAGCGCACATGGCCGTGCTGCACGAGCGTATCGAGCGCACGCAGCGTTTCTTCGATCGGTGTGACGGGATCGAAGCCGTGGATCTGATACAGGTCCACGTGATCGAGTTGCATGCGCTGCAAGCTCGCCTTGATGCCGTCCATGATGTGATAGCGCGATGCGCCGCGCGCGTTCGCGAAATCGCCCGTCTGACCGAACACCTTGGTGGCGACGACCACGCTGTCGCGCGGCACTTTGAGGTTCTTCAGCGCCTGGCCGGTGATCTGCTCGGAGAGACCGGAAGAATAAACGTCGGCGGTATCGATGAAGTTGATGCCCGCGTCGATCGCGCGGCCAATCAGACGTTCGGCGTCGTTCTGCTGCAGGTCGCCGATATGCTGCCAGATGCCACCCGTGCCGCCGAAGGTCATCGTGCCGAGGCACAGTTCCGACACGAAAACGCCAGTGCGGCCAAGCTGGTTGTATCGCATGGTTCGAGACTCCACGTTGGGTGAGGAAGCGCTGCTGGGTTGATCAGCATACTCAATGCGTGCGGATGCTGCTGGTGCTCTGCCATTGCGCGCCGGTGGCTTCGTCTTGCGTTGCAGCATCGATTGGTTGGATGTATTTCGGGCATCCTTTCATCGCGATTTCAAACACTGTTTCCGTCATGTGGTACAGGCACCGCTCATTGCTCGCATGGATGATCGGTGTGTATTGGATCAACGCTATCGGTAGTGCAGGCGTGTTTGACTGTTGATGACCGGTAGTTGCGTTGTACGATCAACTGCCTATCCATGCAGAATCAAACTCAGCAAGACGCCGCGAAACCTGCGAGACTGAGCCGGTCTACCGTTTTTCGCGGGAGCGAGCGCGCTGCGCACTGGATATGCCGCGCCCCGCCCCCACCTTCGACGCCATGACTCCCGCTTCCACCGCCGCCATCGGAAAGGCCGATCCACTGGCCGAGTTCCATCCCGCCGTCGCGGGCTGGTTCCGGAAGACCTTTCCCGCGCCCACCGACGCGCAAGCGGCCGCCTGGCCGTTGATCCGCAGCGGCCGGCACACGCTCGTCGCCGCGCCGACAGGCTCGGGCAAGACGCTGACCGCCTTTCTCGCCGCGCTCGACGAACTCGTGCGCGACGGCCTCGCGCACGGCGGCACGCTGCCCGACGAAACGCTGGTGGTCTACGTGTCGCCGCTCAAGGCGCTGTCGAACGATATCCGCATCAACCTGCAAACGCCGCTCGAAGGCATCGCGAACGAGCTGGCCGCAAGCGGTCTGCCCGTGCCCGAAATCCGCACCGCCGTGCGCACGGGCGACACCACGCAACAGGAGCGCAACGCGCTGAAAAAGCGAGCACCGCACATTCTCGTCACGACACCCGAATCGCTGTACGTGCTGCTCGGATCCGCATCGGGCCGCAAGATGCTCGCGACGGTGCGCACCGTGATCGTCGATGAAATCCACGCGATGGCGGGCGGCAAACGCGGCAGTCATCTTTCCCTGTCGCTCGAACGGCTCGACGCGTTGTGCGGACGACGTTTGCCGCGTATCGGGCTATCGGCGACGCAAAAGCCGATCGAGGCCGTCGCGCGTTTTCTGGTTGGCGGCGCGAGTATCGACAGCAGCGAGCCCGCCGATTGCGCGATCGTCGATGTCGGCCATGTACGGGAGCGCGATCTCGCGCTGGAGATTCCGCCCGTGCCGCTCGAAGCGGTGATGTCGAACGAAGCGTGGGAACTCGTCTATAACCGGCTCGCTGAACTGGTCGCACAGCATCGCACGACGCTCGTGTTCGTCAACACGCGGCGCATGGCCGAGCGCGTCGCGCGGCATCTGACTGAGCGCCTCGGCAAGGACGCGGGTGCCGCGCACCACGGCAGCCTTGCCAAAGAGCAGCGTTTCGACGCCGAACAACGCCTGAAGCGTGGCGAACTGCGCGTGCTGATCGCGACGGCGTCGCTGGAGTTGGGCATCGATATCGGCGACGTCGATCTCGTCTGCCAGATGGGTTCGCCGCGCGCGATCGCGCCGTTTCTGCAACGTGTGGGACGCTCGGGCCATCATGTGGGCGGCATGCCGAAGGGAAGGCTTTTTCCTTCGTCGCGCGACGATCTGATCGAATGCGCGGCATTGCTCGATTGCGTGCGGCGCGGCGAACTCGACATGCTGCACATTCCGCGCGCGCCGCTCGACGTGCTTGCGCAGCAGATCGTCGCTGAAGTCTGCAATGCCGAATGGAGCGAGGACGCGTTGTTCGAGCGCTTCCGCCACGCCGCGCCGTATGCATCGCTCGAACGCGAGCAATACGATGCCGTGCTGCGCATGCTTGCCGAAGGCTATACGAGCCGCCACGGACCGCGCGCGGCTTATGTGCATCGTGACGCGGTGAACGGCACGCTACGCGGACGGCGCGGCGCGCAGCTGTATGCGGTGACGTCGGGCGGGACGATTCCCGAGAATGCCGACTACGCGGTGATTCTCGAACCGCAAGGGCTCAATATCGGCACCGTCAACGAAGACTTCGCCGTTGAAAGCCTCGCGGGCGACGTGTTCCAGCTCGGCAACGCCTCGTACCGGATCATGCGTGTCGAGAGCGGCCGTGTGCGCGTCGAAGATGCGCAAGGTCAACCGCCGAACATTCCGTTCTGGCTCGGCGAAGCGCCGGGGCGCAGCGACGAGTTGTCGATGGGCGTCGCGCGGTTGCGCGCGGAAATCGGGCAGCGAATCGTCACGCAGGTCGCTTCGGACGCCGATGCATTCGCCGACCCGCACGACAGCGTAGTCACGCTGGAAGAACAGCAGGCCAAGACCACGCTCGATCTCGAACCCGCCATCGCGTGGCTCGTCGAACAAACACTTGTACCCGAAGCGGCCGCGCGACAGATCGTCGAATATCTGGCGCGCGCCCGCCAGACGCTCGGCGCGCTGCCGACGCAAGACACGCTTGTCATGGAGCGCTTCTTCGATGAGTCAGGCGGCACGCAGCTCGTGATTCACACGCCGTACGGCAGCCGTGTGAATCGCGCGTGGGGCCTTGCGCTGCGCAAGCGTTTTTGCCGCACCTTCAACTTCGAGTTACAGGCCGCCGCGACGGAAGACGCGATCGTGCTGTCGCTGACGGGCGCGCACAGCTTCGCGCTCGATGAAGTGTGGCGTTATCTGCGCCCGGCGACCGCCGAACACGTGCTGGTTCAGGCGCTGCTCGACGCGCCGCTGTTCGGTGTGCGCTGGCGCTGGAACGCGACCACGGCGCTCGCGTTGCCGCGCTACACGGGCGGCCGCAAAACGCCGCCGCCGTTGCAGCGCATGCGCAGCGACGATCTGCTCGCGACCGTGTTTCCCGATCAGGCGGCATGTCTCGAGAACATCGTTGGCGAGCGCGAGTTGCCGAGTCATCCGCTCGTCGACCAGACGCTCGACGACTGCCTGCACGAAGCGATGGACACCGACGCGTGGCTCGCATTGCTGCGGCGAATCGAGAGCGGCGACATCGCGCTGGTGTCGCGCGATCTGCCCGCGCCCTCGCCGCTCGCCGCGGAAATTCTCACGGCCAAGCCCTACGCGTTTCTCGACGACGCACCAATCGAAGAGCGCCGCACGCAAGCGGTGCTGAACCGCCGCTACACGAACGGCCCCGAATCCGCCGACGATCTCGGCGCACTCGATGCCGACGCAATTGCAGGCGTCGGCGAAGAAGCATGGCCGCAAGTGCGCAACACCGACGAGATGCACGAGGCGCTGATGGGGCTCGCGTGCATCACGGAAGCCGAGGCGCAGCGCAACGAAGGCTGGCCCGCGTGGCTTGCACAACTGGCGAAAACGGGCCACGCCACACGCATGCAGATCGCGCAGCACGACGCGCTATGGCTGCCCGCCGAGCGCCTGACGTGCCTGCGCGCGATCTATCCGCATGCGGAAATAGAACCGGCGCTGCGCGCGCCGAAAGGTTTCGACGAAGCCTGGACGGAAGACGACGCGCTCGTCGACGTGGTACGCGCGCGGCTGACGGGTTTCGGGCCGCTGCCGCTTTCGGTGATTGCACGCGCGCTGGCGCTACCCGCCTCCGTTGTCGCGCTTGCGCTCACGCGGCTCGAAGCAGAAGGCTACGTGATGCGCGGCCGCTTCACACCGGGTGCAACCGACGAAGAATGGTGCGAACGGCATCTGCTCGCGCGCATCCATCGATATACGGTGCGGCGCCTGCGGCGCGAGATCGAGCCTGTCGAGCGGCACGATTTCATGCGCTTTCTGTTCGAGTGGCAGCACCTCACACCTGACACGCGCGCCGAAGGACGCGACGCGCTCGCCGCCGTGCTCGATCAGCTCGAAGGTTTTCAGGCGGCGGCGAGCGCCTGGGAAGAAGACATCCTGCCGGCGCGGCTGAAGGACTATTCGATCATGTCGCTCGATGAACTGAGCCGAGCGGGCAAGATCGTCTGGATGCGGCTCACCGATCGTGCACGCGGCGCGAGCGGGCCGGTGCGCAGCACGCCTATCGTGCTGTTGCCGCGCCGCGCGCTGCCTGTATGGACGGCACTGCTCGATATGTCGAAGCAGCCGGAGTTGTCGTCGAAGGCGCAACTCGTGTTCGATGCGCTGACGCAGCACGGCGCGATGTTCTTCGATGAACTCTCGGGCGATGTGCATCTGCTGCGTGTCGAACTGGAAAACGCACTCGGCGAACTGGTCGCGGCGGGGCTCGTCAATTCGGACAGCTTCGCCGGGTTGCGTGCGTTACTGAAGCCTGTTGCGAAGCGCAACGCGTCGTATTTTCCGAGCCGTCGACCTCGCGGCGCGGGGGCGCTGATCGGCGGGATGGATGATGCGGGACGCTGGGCGCTGTTGCGGCGGCCCTCTGCTTCGCTGCCGGAAGACCATGCCCAGCCTTTGCGTCGCTCGCCATCGTCCCCGCCCGAGGTGATCGAGCATGTTGCGATGGCGCTGTTAAGACGCTATGGCGTCGTGTTCTGGCGGTTGCTCGAACGCGAAGCGGAATGGCTGCCGCCGTGGCGCGATCTGCTGCGGGTGTATCAGCGGCTCGAGGCGCGCGGCCAGGTGCGCGGTGGGCGTTTCGTCAATGGGCTTGCGGGCGAGCAGTTCGCGCTGCCTGAGGCGATTCCTTTATTGCGCGAAGTGCGCCGTCATGCGGGTGATGGTGCGTTGGTGTGCGTTGCTGGTAGTGATCCGCTGAATGTCGTCGGCACGCTGTTGCCGGGTGACAAGGTGCCCGCTGTCACGGGGAATCGTGTGCTGTATCGCGATGGGGTGCCGGTTGCGGCGCTCGTTGCGGGTGAATTTCATCTGCCAGAGGATGTGGTTGGCGAGGCCAGGGAGTTGATGCGGGTTCGGTTGGCTCGGCGGTGATAGGGGTGCCCTTTTTGCGGGGCTGCATGTGGGTTTGGTTTGTCTTGCTGGTTTGGTTTGGTTTGGTTTGCTTGTGCTTTCGCTGGCATCCGCGTTTTGTTACTGGTGCTTCACGCGTTGCCCCTGTGCGGGGCGGCACTTACTTTCTTTGCCGCCGCAAAGAAAGTAAGCAAAGAAAGCGGGCTAACACCGCCCGTTCCTGACCACCGCCTGAGGGCCTCCAACAGTTCCTCCACTTCAAACGGCGTTCTGCCATTCAATGCCCGTTGCCAACGCTTCGAATCAACGCCTCACCCGCTTCAATCACCCGTAACGCAGCCAGCGGCAGCGAACGGTTAATGCCGCCCAGGTGGCAAACTGTGTGTAGGTCGTAGTGCTTCACACGTCAGCGCTCTTACGACACCGATCGTGCTTTCGGGCCGTAACTTTGGTTTTCAGTCCAGAGTGGAGCGCATAAGCCGCGAAAGCCTACACACAGTTTGCCGCTATAGAACGTGGGCAATCTGATCGCGTGAACCGCGACGCGGGAGCATGAAGCGGGTGAGGCGCTCAATAAGAGCGTTGGCAACGGGCGTCGAAAAGAGCGACGCCGCATGAAGGAGAGGACCCGTTGGGGGCCCTCAGGCGGAGGTCAAGAACGGGCGGTGTTAGCCCGCTTTCTTTGCTTACTTTCTTTGCGGCGGCAAAGAAAGTAAGTGCCGCCCCGCACAGGGGCAACCCAGGCAAACCAATAACATCACGCGGATGCCAGCGAAACCACAAGCAAACCAAACCAACCCAACACCGCAAAAACAACCCCCAACAACAATCAAAACCGCATAACTTTTAACACGAACGATCGCACAACTCCCTGCGAGCCAGCGAGCACAACCACACACGTCAACGTTTGCTTAACCGACCCCAAAAAAGCATCATTTTTTTCTATGCTTTGTGGTTAAAGAAAGGCGATTACAAGGTCGTTAATCAATTCGGAGCCTAACGCCCGGCCGCTTCGTTACAATGAAGCAAGTCAGTCAATAAGACCTTAGCCGCCGCGTGCTGTAATCGTATTCGGAGCTCGACTGGAGGCAACTTTCTGCCCGGGGACTTCTCATGAACGACGACCAACACGATCAGGTGCTTTTCGCCCGATTCGGAACGAGCAGCCCCTGCTGGAGGCTGTCGAGCGACAGCAATGCACTCGAACTCACGCCTGAGACGGAAGACGATGCCGCCACGGTCGCCATCGCGCTGTCGGGCGCGCAAGCCGCGCAGATCCGCCGGCTCACGGGCGTCACCGCGCACCTGACCATGGACGTGCGTCTGCACGGCGAAGCGCTGCGTCTGCATCTCGTCGGCAAGAAACTCAATAGCAGCACCTGGGCAGGCACCGCTTCGGCATACGAAGACACGGAATCGGTCGCGCGCGATCTGGTGCATGGGCTGTCGTTTGCCGAACAGGTCGTGTCGGAGGTCAACTCGGTCGTCGTGATCGTCGACAAGAACGGCCGCATCCAGCGCTTCAACCGGCTCGCCGAAGAACTCACCGGCATGAAGGAAGAAGACGTGGTCGGGCGCAGCGTGTGGGCGCTCTTCATGTCGTCGGAAGCGGGCGCGGCGTCGAGCCAGAATATTTCGGGCTTCTTCAATCAGGGCATCGCCTATGAAGTCGAGCGCCGCGTGCGCACCGTGCACGGTGAGCGGCTCTTTCTCTTTCGCAACAAGTTCGTCATGAGCGGCAGCGGCGTCGACGAGCAGTTTTTGATCTGCTCGGGCACCGACATCACGGAAGAACGGCGCGCACAGGAGCGGCTGTCCGAACTCGCGAACACCGATTCGCTGACGGGCCTGCCCAACCGCAACGCGATTCACGACAAGACGCGTGTAGCGATTGCCAGCGCGGCGGCGGGCGAATCCGTCGGCATCCTGTTTCTCGATCTCGACAACTTCAAGAAGGTCAACGACCACTACGGCCACGTATTCGGCGACCGGCTGATCCAGGATGTGTCGTCGGCCGTGCGCGAATGCCTCGCCGACGAAGACACGCTCGCGCGCCTCGGCGGCGACGAATTCATCGTGCTGTCGCCGGTAGCGTCCGTCGCGTCGATGGAAGCGATGGCGCAGCGCATTCTGGAGCGGCTGCGCGTTCCGTTCAGTCTTGGGCTGGTGGAGGTCTACACCGGCTGCTCGATCGGCATCGCAATGTTCCCGGAGCACGGCGACAGCCTCGAAGCGCTGATCCGCGCCGCCGACACCGCCATGTACGTCGCCAAGGACGACGGCAAGCGCACTTACCGCGTGTTCTCGCCGGAAATGAACCGCAAGGTCGCCGAGTACATGTGGCTCGACACCAACCTGCGGCGCGGGCTCGAAGAAGGCCAGTTGACGCTGCACTATCAGCCCAAGCTCTCGCTGGCCACGGGCACTGTTTACGGCGTCGAGGCGCTGGTGCGCTGGAATTCCCCGGAACGTGGGCAGATCATGCCTGCCGCGTTCATCCGCTATGCAGAAGAGTCAGGTCTGATCGGGCCGCTCGGCCGCTGGGTAATGCAGACGGCAGCGCAACAGGCGGCGCAATGGAAAGCGCGCGGGCTGTCGCTGCGCGTGGCGATCAATGTGTCGGCGCGGCAACTGGTCGATACCGCCGTGGTGTCGCATTTCAGCGAGGCCTTGCAGCGCGCGCAGCTCGATCCTTGCCTGCTTGACATCGAATTGACTGAAAGCTGCCTGATCGAAGACGAAGCCGCTGCGATCGACCTGATTACGCAATTCCGCGATCTCGGTGCGCAAGTCCATCTGGACGATTTCGGCACAGGCTATTCGTCGCTGTCGCAACTCGGGCGCATCCCGCTCGACGTCATCAAGCTGGATCGCAGTTTCGTGAGCTCGATCAATGCGGACAAGAAATCTCAGGCGCTGGTGCGCTCGATGGTGGCCGTCGCGCAGGCGCTGCAACTGAAGGTGGTGGCGGAAGGGATCGAAACGGAATCGGAAGAACTGTTCATGAAGGGGCTGGGCGTCGAATACGTGCAGGGCTTCCTCTACGGCAAGCCGATGCCCGCGGCTGACTTCGAACGCTGGCTGCATGACAGGCAGAAGATCCGGTTGATCGCCTGAACCCCCGAAAAGTTCGCTCGACCTGAGAGATCTCCTGCCTGACGACTACTGGTGCGATTGCCTACTGCGGATTGCATGCTGCGTGTTACCTGCTTGCTACGTTGATGTTGCGTCAAAACCTGATGGGTGCAGACGGAGCGCGTTAACTGCTATGCGCTGGGGGCGTTCTGCGTATCAGACTACGTCTACTGCTCAATCACCCACTCACGCAACGTTCATCGCAGCCGGACGCAGATTGCCCGCGCGGCGGTTTTGCAGCATTACGAGCCGCTCCATGAATGCGAGATCCTTCTCTTCGATCGTGAACGCGGCCTCGACCCAGTCTTCCGTGATTTCCATCAGTTCCGCGCGCGACAACTGCAGCACGCGTTGACGCGCGCGAACCATTGCACGGATGCCGTTGAGCTTCGGGCGCAACGTGTCGATGAAAGTGCGCGTCGCGACGTACGCTTCGCCCGGCTCGAACAGCTGGTCGACGAGGCCTCGGCTTTCGTACCACTCACCCGTATGCGACTCGCCGCCGCCGATCAGCTCTTCCGCGAGGCGCATCCCCGCCTTGCGCGCGACCAGCGAGTAGCCGCCCATGCCCGGGAACAGGTTGAAAGCGATCTCGGGGAAACCCATGCGCGCGTCGTTCTGCGCAAGCACGAAATGATGCGCGAGCGCCGCCTCAAAGCCGCCTCCGAGCGCCGAGCCCTCCACCATGGCGATCGAAATCGCGCCGGTGTCGAAGCCACGCGCCGCCGCATGCACGCAATCGACGCAGGCGCGCGCGTACGCCATCAACTCCTGACGCCGGCCGCTTCGAATCGCGTCGGCGAAAAAGTTGAGATCGCCGCCGACGTTGAACATCGTCGGAATCACCGAGCCCGTCACCCAGAAATCGATGCGCACATTGGAATCGCGCGCGGCCCGCGCGAGTTCGAGAATGTCGTGCACCAGTTCGAGGTTGAAACAGGGACGCGGTTGCGCGCGCAACATCATCCACATGATGTTGCGCTCTTCTTCGTAATACGCGGCGATTTGCGACAGCTTGCCAGCTTCGAGAAACGGACGGCAGGCGTGATGGTTTTGCAGATTCATTTTGAACGGTCCTTTTTAAAGTTAAAAACTCGGGTGAAGCATTGCGAGCCTAAAACAGACCAGAATCCGCAGGGGCGGGGTAACGAACAGAACAATGCAGTTCGTCATATGTATTGCGATGCCCGCTGGACAAGGTTCTTGCCAGGAGCCGCTCTCGCAAACGATTGCGTATCGAGGCAAAACTTCAAACACGTGTTCTTTGCACCGCTCTAATAGGGTCGTAAAGCGGTAATTAGAATATGTGTTTTAAAACGGGGCGAATTTGATCGGCAAACGTTTTAATGCAATCGACGCATATTCCGATTGCATTTTTATGGGAATTCGAGGCGACGGGAGGCAAAAAGCGGCAATCCCGTCGGAGAGCCGCTTTGTGTCGGGTGATGGCGCGTGCGCAGGTCGCGTGGCTTGCCTGACTCGATGCGCATGCAACCAAATGTGCGCGTTAGCGCAGGCGCGCCGCCCAGCTATCTGCTGCATCCTGCGACAGTCCCGCAACAAGCGCCGCCTCGCGAATCTGCCGCCACGTTTGCGGATCGACGGGAATGCCGTTGGCTTCGCGCTCGGCACGCGTGGCGCGCTCCGGTTCGCCCGGCGCGTAGATGCGCTCGGCGCCCGCCGCGAGCGGCGACGCCTTCACCCACGCGACGAACGCGTCGGCTTCTGCCTCGGCGTTGGGTGCATCGAACGCGGCGGGATCGGCGATCACCGACAGCATGCAGTTGATGATCGCATGGGTCTTTTGCAGCGTGTCTTCGTGCGTCGTGTAGCCGCCCGACAGCGCGCCGCCGAAAATCTCGCACATCGCCGCGAGGCCGAAGCCCTTGTGGCCGCCCGCCTGCCCGCCGACGGGCATCAGCGCGCCGAACGGCTCTTCCATCATCACTTTCGGCTCGGTGGTCGGGTTGCCTGCGTGGTCGATCAGCGCGCCGGGCGGGGTCGGCTTGCCCTGGTTGTACGCGACGCGTGCCTTTCCATACGCAATGGCGCTGGTCGCGAAGTCGAGCACGAGCGGCGCCTTGCCCTCGCGCGGAAAGGCCGCGCAAAACGGATTGGTGCCGATGCGCCGGTCCGCGCCGCCGAACGGCGCGACAAGCGGATCGCCCGCGACGTTGACGAAGTGGAACGACGCAAAACCCGCCTTCGCGCACTGCTCGGCCCAATGCCCAATGCGGCCGATGTGATGCGCGTTGCGCAGCGCGACCGCGCACACACCGAGCTTCTTCGCGCGCTCGATGCCGAGTTCCATCGCCTCATGCGCGACGACCTGGCCGAAGCCCTTGTTGCCTTCGAGGGTCAGCACGGCGCCGACATCTTTCACGACATTCGCGTGCGTGTTCAACTTCAGCTCGCCATCGCGCAACGAATCGACGTAACGCGGAATCATGCCGACGCCATGCGAGTCGTGCCCCGTGAGATTGGCGGCGACGAGATGATCGGCGACGAGCTGGGCTTCACGCGGCGAACTGCCCGCCCGCTCCCAGATAGTGCGCACATATTCGTGCAGTTGATCGACGGGAATACGGGAAACAGGCGTGCGCGTGTCGTTCATTCGATGATGGGCTCGTCAAGGAAAGCAGATGGACAGCGGGAGAAGCCAGGCGGCTTCTCCCACGCGGGGAAGACTTCAGGAACGCACTGACGGGAACGACATCAGGGCGCGGCGGCGATCACTTCCGCGACGGCTGCCGTCAGTTTCTTGCCGTACGGCACGTGCAGGAACTCGTTCGGACCGTGCGCATTCGATTTCGGCCCGAGCACGCCGCACACCATGAACTGCGACGACGGGAAGCCCGCCTTCAGCACGTTCATCAGCGGGATCGTGCCGCCCTGCCCGATAAACGCGACATCCGCGCCGAAATGCTGGCGCGACGCATCGTTCAGCGCCGTGCCGAGCCACGGCGCGAGTTCCGGCGCGTTCCAGCCCGTCGCGGCACCCGCGTCCGGCTTGAACGTGACCTTCGCGTTGTACGGCGGATCGAACTCCAGCAGCGACTTCATCTGCTGCACGGCCTTCTCGGCATCGACGAGCGGCGGCAGGCGCAGCGACAGCTTGAATGCCGTACGCGGACGCAGCACGTTACCCGCATCGGCGAGCGACGGCAGGCCCGACGCGCCCGTCACCGACAGCGACGGACGCCACGTCGAATTGAGCAGCGCTTCTTTGGGATCGGTCGTGGTCGGCAGAACGGGGCCGCCGTCCTGGCCGCAGGCCCACGGCAGCTTTTTCCACACGTCGTCGCCGAGAATTTTCGCGGTCGCTTCGGCTTCGTCGAGACGGTCGAGCGGGACGGGGCAATGGAAGCCTTTGGGCAGCAGCGTGCCGTCGGCGGCGTCTTCGAGACGTTCGAACATTTGCCGCATGATGCGGAAGCTCGACGGCGCGATGCCGCCGTAGCCGCCCGAGTGGATGCCTTCGTCGAGCACCTGTACTTCGAGGTCGCCCGACACGAGGCCGCGCAGCGACGTCGTGAGCCACAGCTGATCGTAGTTGCCCGCGCCCGAATCGAGACACACGACGAGCCCGACCTTGCCCAGGCGCTCGCGCAATGCGTCGACGTACGGCAGCAGATCGTAGCTGCCCGACTCTTCGCAGGTTTCGATCAGGCCGACGCAGCGCGGCCGTTCGATGCCTTGCGCGTCGAGCGCCGCGAGTGCGGTCAGGCTCGCGTAGATCGCATAGCCGTCGTCCGCGCCGCCGCGGCCGTAGAGCTTGCCGTCTTCGAACTTCGGCGTCCACGGGCCGAGATCATTGCGCCAGCCGTCGAATTCCGGTTGCTTGTCGAGGTGGCCGTACAGCACGATGGTGTCCGTGCTGCCAGAGCGCGTGGCGGGCGATTCGAAGAAAATCACCGGCGTGCGGCCCGGCAGGCGCACGATTTCCAGCTTCAGCCCGCGCACGGGTTGCTGCTCGGCCCACTTCGCGGCCTCCGTGATGACGCGTTCGATATAGCCGTGCTTTTCCCACTCGGGATCGAAAGCCGGGCTCTTCGCGGGCACGGCGATATAGTCGGTAAGCGCCGGCACGATCTCATCGTTCCATTTGCGATCGACGAATTCGCGCAGTGTGTCGTGATTGAGCGTTTGGGCCTGTTGGGTATCGTCGGAGATCATGATTGCCACATCCGGTGCAGTCGAAACGCACATGATAGACCTTACGCGGCGCCTTGCCGAATTCGTACGAACCATGCGGCGCCTGGCTTGCAATCACCCTTCAAGGGCCAGGCGCGCGATGCCCGTTCGCGCGACAATGAAAGGATGACACCGCGCCTGGGGAGGTTCGATGAACGAACAGATGATGATGCAAGGCATCGCGACGGTGGCCGCGCTGGCGCTGTACTTCCTGCCGTCCATCATTGCCGATCGCCGCAAGCGCTACGACATGCTGACCATTGCCCTCTTCAATGCCTGCATGGGCTGGACGGTCTTCGGCTGGCTGGTCGCGATGTACTGGGCGTGGCAGCCGAATCCGCCCGTCAATCTGGAAGGCGAAGTGGTGCGCTCGCGGCGCATCATCAGCATGCGCGCCTTCACGAAAGGACTGGGCGAACGCGTGCGGCTGCGCGAATCGCGTGACCGTACTGGCAAGTAGCGCCGCCTGCCACGCCACTGAAACGACAAGGGACACATTCGATGCAGATCACGCCGTTCCAGATTTCGATTCCCGACTTCGAGCTTGCCGCGCTCAAGACGCGTCTTGCGCAGACGCGCTGGCCCGATCCGTTCGACAGTGCGCCGTGGGCGCTCGGCACCGACCTGAATTATCTGCGCGATCTGGTCGATTATTGGGCAGGCGCGTACGACTGGCGCGCAATGGAAGCGCAACTCAACCAGCAGCCGCAATTCATCGCGCAACTCGGCGATCTCGCCGTGCATTTCGTGCACCGGCGCGGCATCGGGCCGAAGCCCTACCCGCTCGTCATTACGCATGGCTGGCCGGGCTCGTTTATCGAATTCTCCGAACTGCTGCCGCAGCTGTGCGATCCCGCGTCTTTCGGCGCAGACCCGGCCGACGCGTTCGACGTCGTGGTGCCGTCGATGCCCGGCTACGGTTTCTCCGAGCGTCCTTCGAAGCCCGGAATGTCGGTGTTCGCGATTGCCGGTCTGTGGGTCGAGCTGATGCACGGCCTCGGCTACGAACGTTTCGGTGCGCAAGGCGGCGATCTGGGCGCGGCCGTGTCGATCGCGCTGGCGACCAGCCATGCGCAGCATGTGGACGGCATTCATCTCAACTTCCTGCCGAGTTCGTACGCGCCTGGCATCGCACCCGACGATCCGTCGATCACACCGGAAGAGCGCGATTTTCTCGCCTCGAAAGCGGTGTTTGCCGACGAGGAAGGCGCGTACGCGCACATGCACGCGACGAAACCGAACACGGCGGCATTCGCGCTGAACGATTCGCCGGCGGGACTCGCCGCGTGGATCGTCGAGAAATTCCGCGCGTGGAGCGACTGCGACGGCGACATCGAGCGCGTGTTCACGAAAGACCAGTTGCTGACGGACCTGTCGCTGTACTGGCACACGCAGACGATCGGCTCGTCGATGCGCCTTTACGCGGAAACGCGCGCGCGGCCATTGCGCTTCGAACCGGGCCAGCGCGTCACACCGCCCGTCGGTTTTGCGCGCTTCCCGAAGGAGATCAGCCAGCCGCCGCGCTCGTGGATCGAACGCGTTTTCGACGTCACGCAATTCGCCGACATGCCTCACGGCGGGCACTTTGCCGCCATGGAACAGCCCGCGCTGCTCGCCGAAGAGATACGGCGCTTCTTCCGACCTTTGCGTCGCTGAAGTTCAGACGACGCGTGCCTAGCGGTGCGACTGCGCGAGCCCGTCGTAATGCTCGCGTGCGGCGTCGAGCGCGCCGCCATGCGTTTCGGCCCAGCGATCGAGCGTGACGAGCGCATCGCTCAATGACAACCCTAGCGCGCTCAACCGGTATTCCACATGCAGGGGCTTCGTGCCGCGCACCTCGCGGATCACGAGCCCGTTGCGCTCCAGCTCGCGCAAGGTCTGCGACAACACTTTCTGCGAAATGCCGCCGATCTTGCGCAGCAGTGCGTTATTGCGCATCGGCCCGTCTTGCAGCGCGGGAAGAATCAACAGCGTCCATTTGCTCGCGATCAGCTCGAGCGCGAGCCGCGACGAACAGGCTTCGTCGAACACATTGCCGGGGTGATCCGCTTCGCGACCTGCCTTGATGGGTGCGGGCGATGCCATGGTTACCAGAAGGTGCGTAATGGTGGGCGGACCACTATACCTCTACGCTGCATTCATTCTTCGAATGGAGGTAGTGATGGCGTGGTTAATCCTGCTGGCGGCGAGTGTCGTTGAAATCCTGATGGGCCTTGCGCTCAAGTACGCGAATGGCTGGACGCGTTTGTGGCCGAGCATCGGCGGCGTCGCGGCTGCGCTCGCGAGCGTCTTCCTGCTCACGCTCGCGATGAAGCACCTGCCTGCTGGCACCGCGTATGTCGTGTGGACGGGTATTGGCTCGATGGGGATCACGCTGCTGGGGATCGTGCTATTCGGCGATCCCGTATCGGCGCCGCGCATCGCGTGCATGGTGTTGATCGTGGGCGCGGCGGCGGCGCTGAAGTGTATCGATGGCTAGGGGTGTTTCTGTCTCTGGCACGCGCCGACGTTGCGCGAAACAATGACGCTGTTCGCGCGACTGGCGCTTAATCGAGGTGGGTCACCACTGGGGAACGCGAACCGGGACGCATCGGCGACGAGCCGTGTCCTGCATGCCGCGCGCCTGGGCCTTGCAACGATCCTTCGACTGATTGTCCTTCAACGGAGCTCACGCAATGCCTCACACCTCGCATCTCATCGCATTCGCCCTCGTTGCGCTCGGCATGGCGCTCACGCCGGGCCCGAACATGATCTACCTGATTTCGCGCTCGATCTGCCAGGGCCGCACGGCGGGCCTGATATCGCTTGGCGGCGTCGCGTTGGGTTTCGTGTTCTATATGTTCTGCGCAGCCTTCGGCATCACGGCGCTGCTGCTGGCCGTGCCATTCGCGTACGACACGCTGCGCTTTGGCGGCGCGCTGTATCTGCTGTATCTCGCGTGGCAGGCGGTAAAGCCGGGCGGCCGCTCGCCGTTCCAGGTGCGCGACCTGCCTGTCGACAGCCCGCGCAAACTGTTCACGATGGGTTTCATTACGAATCTGTTGAATCCGAAAATCGCGGTGTTGTACCTGTCCTTGCTACCGCAATTCATCGATCCGCAGCACGGCAGCGTGCTGGGCCAATCGCTGATATTCGGCGCGGTCCAGATCGCGCTGAGCATCTCCGTGAATTCGATGGTGGCGATGACAGCGGGCTCGATCGCGGTGTTCCTGGCACGCAAACCAACGTGGCTAATCGTCCAGCGCTGGATGATGGGCACGGTACTGGCAGGCCTGGCGGTGAGAATGGCGACGGAGGCAAGGCGATAACGGAGGGCGGAGCAAAAAGCCGACGACGCCAAAGGAAAAACACAAGTAGCGCTTCGACGAGCGGCGGTTTCCGGCCGAGGTGAGGCGCAAGAGAACCGACGACCTACACACAGTTTGCCACCTGGGCGGCGCAAACCATTCGTTGCCGTTCGCTTGGCTATGGGTGATTGAAGTGGGTGAGGCGTTGATTCGAGGCGATGGCAACGGGCGATGACCGAGAAGTTGCCGTGCGAAGTATAAGAACCGTTGGGGGCCCTCAGGCAACGACAGGAGCTGGCGGTGTTAGCCGCTTTCTTTGCTTACTTTCTTTGCGGCGGCAAAGAAAGTAAGTGCCGCCCCGCACAGGGGCAACGCTTGAAGCACGAAGGCATAACGCGGATGCCAGCGCCAACTTCAACGCCAACGCCAACGCCAACACCAGCAAGACCAAACCTCACCGCACACCAACCCGAACAAACTTATGCACAGACCCAGCCGGGATCGACCGCGGCTGCAGCCAGACATCATCAAAAGAAAAAGTTTCCTGCCGCAATTCACCGTGGTCATCAAACCACTGGCAAACGAGCCACTCGCCGGCAAGACGAGCGATCGCCCCAGCGTAAGTAACGGTCATGCGGGGGCCGCCCGATTTAAGCGTCACCACGTCACCGACATTGATTTGCACCGTTTGCGTCGTATCAAATGCGTCGAAAGTAGCAGTCAGCATGGATTGTCCCCGTTATAAGCATTAGGCTGGCTGAAAAATTCACTGCCATAAACGCACCGCGGTCCAACGAATAATTAAAGAGTGGGCCAAGATTAACAATCGAATATTTCGACAGCAAGTAATTTTTATTGGAAGCGTTTTCAGCAAACGCGAAATAGACGGCGATTTACATCGAACGTTCGTTCGTTATTGTTTAGCGTCGCAATCGCTTGCTGGCAAAGGCGCCATGTTGTCGCGCAGCACGACGGGAATAGCCGTTTAGGCAGCGAGTTCACGGGGGTTCAGGGTATACGTAGATACGCCGGACCACCCGCTGTCATAATGTTGACATTCGCGCCCCGGCGCGGATTTAAAATCGATGCGCCGGGGATAATCAACGCCATCTGTGAATAAGCGCATCACTGCTGAACGGAAAAAATCAGTTGCAATGCGCAATGCCCGGTGACCGCAATAGTGGGATTGAAGTCTGCTAAAACGTTATCAGGCGATTTTTACGTCGTATTTTTGTTCTGCCCAATTACAAAAATGCAGCCGCTCGGGATTTTCCCTAAGCCGCCCTAAGTCGCTTCTGGCGCGCGCCGATGAGCGCGCTGCTGATGACGCACGAGCGTCACGCTGAGTCCGATGCAGATCACCATCAACACCGCGTTGATTGCGAGACTGCGCTGGAACGCAAACGCATAGCCCGCTGCCGAAGCATGCGCGGACAGTGCACCGAAGAACGCGCCACTGATAGCCGCCGTGCCGAACGCCGAGCCGATCTGCAGCGTCGACGTCACCACGCCCGACGCGAGCCCTGCCTTGGCCGGCGCCACTTCACCGAGCACGATACGCATGATCGACGGCAGCACGAGCCCCTGCCCGACGCCGGCAACCACCAGCCCCGCATAGAACAGCGTGCCGAGCGCCGCGTGCGTCGCGGCCCAGCCCGTCACGGAGAAGCCGCCCGCCAACATCGTGAAGCCGAGCGTCAACACATGAGCGCCGATGCGCTTCACGACAGCCGGCGACGTCAGCGGCCCGGCCACGAAGCCGAGCGCGAACGGCATGATCGCGATGCCGGACTGCAGCGGCGTCCAGTGCAGGCCCGTCTGCAGATAGATGCCGTACGTGAGGAAGAACGCGCTATTGCAATAGAACAGGAAGGCGAGCACGAGCCCCGTCGAAAACGCGGGATTGCGGAACAGTTGCAGATCGACCAGCGGACTGCCGTCGCTGCGCTCGACCCGGCGTTCGATGGCGATGAATGCGCCAAGCGCGGGCACGGCGAGCGCGAACATCGCGAAGGTCCACCATGGCCAGCCTGCTTCGCGGCCATGTGTCATCGGATAGATCAGCAAGATCAGCACCACCGATAGCAGCGCGACGCCCTTCAGGTCGACACGCTCGCGCGTCGCGGACTGATTCTCGGGCACGTACTTCCACGCGCCGAAGAACGCCAGCACGCCGACGGGGATGTTGATCAGAAAGATCGCGCGCCAGTCGAGACCGAACGGCTGATAGGTAATTAGCGCCCCGCCACCCAGTTGCCCGACGATCGACGCTAGCCCGAATACGAAGCCGTAAAAGCCCATCACGCGCGTCTGCTGATGCAGCGGCACGACGGCGCGCACGGTCGCGAGCACCTGCGGCGCCATCACGGATGCCGCCATCCCCTGCACGATGCGCGCGATCACGAGCACATGGCCGTTCGGCGCGAAACCGCACAGCGCCGACGAGACGACGAAGCCCGCCATCCCCGTCATGAACATGCGCCGCCGTCCGAACAGGTCGCCCAGGCGCCCGCCCGTGATCAGCAGCACCGCGTACGCGGACGCGTAGGCGGACACGATCAGCTGCAATTGCGCGTCGGTGGCGTTCAGGCCGGTGTGGATCGCGGGCAGCGCCAGATTGACGATGAAATAGTCGAGCGGCGCGAGAAACGCGCCGACGAACAGCACGGTGAGAGCAAGGCCTTGCCGCTCGAAGCGCTGCTGTCCGTGCGCTTCGTGCTTGTCCGAGGGCTGGGCGGATGCGGACGGCAAATCCACGCCCGACGCTTTCAGGCATCTTTCATTCATGACTGATCGTTCAAAAATTCGACAAAAAAATTTCAGGTCAGCGCGCGCATGGCGATATCGACGACGGCTTTCAGCTCGTCTTCCTTGCGCTTGCACTTGCCGAGCACGCGCAAGCCTTGCGTCACGCACAGCAGGAAATCGGCGACCGCCTTTTCATCGAGGTCGCTGTTGAACACGCCCGCTGCCTGGCCGCGAATGACGGCAGCAGCCAGCAGCGTGACGACGCGCCGCTGGATCGCGCGGATTTTTGCGTGCAGCGCTTCGTCTTCAGGCTGAAGTTCGAGCGTGCTGTTCGTGATGAAGCAGCCCGTCAGCGACGACGCCGCGCGCGTGTGATGCAGCAGCGCGTTGCGCAGCGCGACTTCGGGCGGGAGGTTCGCGTTCAGGCGTTCGACGAGGCCCGCAACCGCCCCTTCCGCGTAGTGATCGAGCGCGGCCATCATGATGCCGTGCTTGTCGCCGAATACGCCGTACAGGCTGCCGCGCAGCACGCCCGTCGCGGTGCAGAGATCGTCGATGGAGGTTGCGTGAAAACCGTTGCGCCAGAAGACCTTGCCTGCCTCGGCGAGTACGGCGGCCGTGTCGAATTCGCGCGGACGGCCGCGCGGGCAGGACGTGTCCGGTTTGGGCGCGCTCGCGCGCCGGGGTGCTGGGGTATCGGTCATGCACCGGAGTTTATGACTGTATGTTCAATAATTCAAGGAAAAATGGGAAACAACCCTCGCGCGACACGTCACCGGGCCAGCGCGAACCGCGCGAATCCCGCCACTGTCGCTATACCGAGAACCGTCATCACCAGAGACGAAGACACGTGAATGGCGACCTCGCCCGCGGCCCACGCCAGTTTCCCCTGCTGAAGATCCTCGACGACTTCCGCTGAAAAGGTCGAAAAAGTAGACAGTCCGCCCATCAGACCGGTAATCACGAACAGCCGCCATTCCGACGGAATTTCAGGCCATCGTCCGAAAAACGCGATCGCGACCCCGATGATGTAACCCGCAATCACATTCGACGCGAGTGTGCCGAGCGGAAGATCCGGGAACATCCCATTGAGGCGCAGGCCGAGAAACCAGCGGAAAAGCGACCCCAACGCGCCACCCATTGCGACTGCAAGGACAGACAGATACATGTGTCACACCTCTCTATGGCATTCGTGGCGGAAAGAGACCGTCAAGGACGGCCCGCTCAGATGATCCGGCAGTTCGTCAGATCGCGATTGCCTCCTCTGCCGCATGCATTGCCGTTTCGCACGGCAGGAACACACCGTGGACGTCGCGAAGATCGCCGCTATGCCGTTGCCAGAAATCACGCAGCTTGATTTCGAGGTCGATCAGTTCGATGCACTGAGGAAACCGGTGATGCAGATGTTCGACGTGCTCATGATGAATACGGTCGCCGCGAATGAAACCCGCCTGCACACGATGCAACAGCGCCTGCTCGATGCCCGCGAGCTTCGCCTGCGCAAGCAGATGCCGCGCCATGCCCGGACGTGAGATGCGATGCCATAAACGCGTCGGCCGGCCTTTGGCCGAATGATGAAAATACAGCCGCAAGGAAATCATTTTGCTCATGATATGAATCGCGAATGAGATGTCGGACTATGGCTGCGCAACGGCGGCGACGTTCTTGCGTCGCGCGCGGCGTAATGCGGGAATGTCTGCGAGACGAATGCCTTCGGGGAAGATCAGATGCTTCGATTGCCCCACGCGCTGAGCCCGATAAATACCCGTATGCCCTGAAAACAGATAGCTCACCACACACGCAACAGCCGCGTACACACCGATGTGCGTGCCGAACAGTTCCATCGCCATGATCGTCGAGGCGATCGGCGTATTGGCTGCACCCGCGAAAACGGCAACGAAACCTAGCCCCGCGAGCACCGGCACCGGCAGCGCCAGCACATGCCCGAGCGCATTGCCGAGCGTGGCGCCGATATAGAACAATGGCGTCACTTCCCCGCCCTTGAAACCCGAGGCCAGCGTGACGACCGTAAAGCCAAACTTGCCGGCGAAGTCATACACGGGCAGATCGCCACGGAACGCGGCTTCGATGGTCGGAATGCCGAGCCCGAGGAATTGAGGCGTAGCGAGCAGCGTGGCCATCATCGCGACCACCGCGCCGCCGATGAATGGACGCAACGGCGCCCATGCGATTTTCCGCTTGAACAACGCCGACAGCGCATGCGTCGAATCGGCGAACAGCATGCCGACCACGCCGAACGCGATGCCCGCCAGCACGGCCGAACCCAGACCGGGCGCGGTGACGGCCGGCAGATAAGGAATCGCGTAGACCGTGTGATGAATGCCCCACAGACGGCACGCTTCATCCGCGACCACCGAAGAAGCGAGGCACGCGAGCAAGGCGTCATAGCGGAGCCTGCCGATCGCGAGTACCTCGAGGCCGAAAATCGCGCCCGCGAGCGGCGTGCCGAACACCGACGAAAAGCCGGCCGCGATTCCGCCCATCAGCAGGATCCGCCGATCTTCCCGGTCGAGCTTGAACAGATGCGTCACACGGTCGGCGAGCGCGCCGCCCATTTGCACCGCCGTGCCCTCGCGTCCGGCAGAGCCGCCGAACAGGTGGGTGACCACCGTTGCAATCAGAATGAGCGGCGCCATGCGCTTGGGCACGATCTTCTGCGGATCGTGGATTTCGTCGATCAACAGGTTGTTGCCGCCTTCGACAGGCTTGCCGACACGGTGGTAGATCCAGCCCGTGACGAGGCCTGCAACTGGCAGCAGCCAGAGCAGCCAGGGATGGGTTGTCCGGGTATCGGTGGCGAGATCGAGGGAATAGAGAAAGAGCGCCGACGCCGAACCCGCGAGCGCGCCGAGCACAGAAGACAGCAGGAGCCAGCGCACCACGTAGGGCACCATGGCGAACTGCTCGACAGATTGAATACGCTTCATGATTTCCAGATTTGATCGAACATCAAACCTGGGTGGCAGGACGCCACTACGGACGGCCTACGACCTCCTGCACCCAGGAACTCGTAGGCATCATCAGCCGGTCAGCCCGGCGGTTGTTTGGAGGAATGCCATCTCCAGCGAAAGCGATTGTACGCGACAAACAAAAAGTCCGTAAATGTTCGTCACAGCCGCGCCGCGGATCTCCTGTGCCTGAAAACCTGTTTGCCGCGCT
This sequence comes from Burkholderia sp. Ac-20365, assembly GCF_017104715.1. Taxonomy (GTDB): domain Bacteria; phylum Pseudomonadota; class Gammaproteobacteria; order Burkholderiales; family Burkholderiaceae; genus Paraburkholderia. The sequence goes on along the minus strand of NZ_JAAGPI010000025.1, from coordinate 84,612 downwards.
ACGTGGCGCCCGAAAAATACGTTTCGAGCGTGGCGGCCAATGCTTCTTTCGAAGGTGCGCGGAACGTCTCGTGCGCGATCAGCGCTGTCCACGTGCCGTCGAGATGCTCTTCCCAACTGCCCTTTCCATGTCCATCCACCTTGACCGCGCCCCGGGTTCGCAAGGTCGGATCAGTCGGGTCGAGTACTTCGTCGTCGTTGTGCAATAACTCGACGCTTGTCATGAGAATCTCCCGCAATGTCCACATGCACAGTGCAGCAAATGGCGTACTCGATGCTTTCAGAATCTCGACGACGCACGCAAACACACCTGTAAATCCGGCTAAGACCGGAGCGTTTTCTTGCGCGCCCCAGGCGCGGTACCGCGCAGCTTTGCAGGAAAGCACTCCAGCAACCAGTCGATAAACACGCGCAGCCGGTGCGTCACGTGACGATTCTGCGGATAGACCACATGAAACGGATAAGACGGCGGGCGCCACTTCTTCAGGATCTCGACCAGCGTCCCATCCCGTAGCGCCGGATTGGCCGCATACGCAAATGTTTGAATAATGCCGAGTCCCGCAATCGAAGCCGCGAAATGGGCGTTGCTCTCATTGATGCCGATGCGGTGCTCGACCTTTATCTCGGTCCGCTCGCCATCGCGCTCGAACCGGAACGGCATGGTTCTGCCGTTCTGGGTCGACATATAGCCAACTAACCTGTGTCCGTTCTTCAGTTCCTCAGGGTAGGCAGGAACGCCGAACTGCTTCAGATAGACCGGCGCCGCGCAGGTAACCATCGCGGCATCGCCGATATGGCGTGCAATCAGCGACGAGTTGTCCAGCGGACCACCGCGAATCACACAGTCGACGTTATCGCTGATCAGATCGACCGGGCGATCACTCACGCCGAGATCGATCCTGATATCCGGATAACGCGCGAGGAAATCCGGCAATAAGGGAATCAGCACATCTCTCGCCGTCGATCCGCCGACATCGATACGCAGATGGCCGCGCGGATTGGTACGCGCCACGTTGAAAGACGAATCGATGTCCTCGAGATCTCTGAGCACACGCGTGGCTTTCGCGTAGTAATCCTGGCCTTCCGGCGTCACGGTGACACGCCGTGTGGTCCGCTGCAACAGCCTCACGCCAAGATGCGCTTCGAGCTCCTGCACCAGCTTGCTCATCGTGGCATTGGGTACGTCCAGTGAATCCGCCGCGCGCGTGAAGCTGCCCGCCTCCACCACGCGCGCAAAAGCGCGCATTGCCAGCAACTGATCCATTCGCCCTCGCTCGCTGATCGATCCATCCGATTATCCACAGTAGTGGATAGTCATTTTATTTTACGCCATTTATTAACAAACGACCTGTCGATAAAGTTCACCCATGCCAACGCGACACGCAGCAAACAACAGCAGGGCAGCGTCGAAGCGGGCACGACTCATCAACCTTGAAACCACGACACGGAGCACATCATGAGCAAGCAACTGAACGGCAAGATCGCACTCGTCACGGGCGGCAGCACGGGCATTGGCCTCGCGGCGGCAAAGGAACTGGCGGAACAGGGCGCGCGTGTCTTCATTACTGGCCGCCGTCAGGCGGAACTCGATGCGGCCGCGGCCGCGATCGGCCCGGCAGCGACGGCCATCCGCGCTGACGCATCGGTGCTGTCGGACCTCGATGCCGTGTACGCGAAGATCGCGGCGACGGCCGGCAAGCTGGATATCCTGTTCGCGAATGCGGGCGGCGGCGATATGTTGCCGCTTGGCGCGATCACCGAAGAACACTTCGACCGCATCTTCAATACCAATGTGCGCGGCGTGCTGTTCACCGTTCAAAAGGCACTGCCGCTGCTGGTCGACGGCGCGTCGATCATCCTGACTTCGTCGATCACGTCCGTGACGGGCACGCCTGCCTTCAGCGTGTACAGCGCCAGCAAGGCGGCTGTGCGGAACTTCGCCCGCTCGTGGGCACTGGACCTGAAGGATCGCGGTATCCGCGTGAATGTGGTCAGCCCGGGTCCGATCCGCACGCCTGGTCTTGGCGGTCTCGTGCCTGAAGAAGCGCGTCAGGGACTGTACGACGCGCTGGCTTCGCAAGTGCCGCTCGGCCGCCTTGGCGAACCCGAGGAAATCGGCAAGGCAGTCGTGTTCCTCGCCTCCAGCTCGGCCAGCTACGTCAACGGCATCGAACTGTTCATCGACGGCGGCATGGCTCAGGTTTAACGGCGCGCAGCCGGGCGCGCCAGCCTGCTACTTTCTCTGCACCGGCGGCCACGCTCACGGCCCCGGTGCCCTTCACAGGAATATGCCACCATGGACACCCATGCTCAGGATCTCGCGATCGCGCAATCGTTGATCAACCGGCACTTCGACATCTGGAACAACACCGATCCGGTTGCGCGGCTCGCCCTGTTCGCGGCCGCTTACACGCCGGAAGTGATCGTGGCCGATTACGCAGGCATCGCCTCAGGCTATACGGACGTCAATGAAATGATCGACAGAGTCCTCACGCAACACGCCGGCTTCACGTTCACGCCGGACCCGGTTGCGTTGAATCATGGACTCGGCCGCGTCACGTGGCGCTATGGTCCGAAAGACAACCCAGGCCTGATTCGCGGCGAGGACATCTTCACTGTCCACAACGGCAAGCTGGCCAGTCTTCATGTCTTTCTCGACAGCAAATAAAGCCCGGACAACACGGACGGCGCACATGCAGGCTTCGCGTAAGCAACGCATGACGCGAGGAGATGAACGAAACGCAAGTCACCTTTTCCGCACGATATTCAGCGGCCAACTACACTGGCTAAAGACAGTCCCCGGCGTAGCCCAAGATTCGAAAAAGGAGTCCGTCTTTGCTCGACACCATTCTCAATGGGTTGTTGCCGGTTGCGTTCGTCATCATGCTTGGCTGGCTATCGGCTCGCATCGGCCTGCTGAAACACGACGATGCCGGCGTGCTGGCAACGCTCGTGATCCGCTTCGCGCTGCCGTTCGCGCTGTTCGAAGGTGCCGTCAAGACCTCGCCTGACAAGCTGCATAACGTGGGCTTCGCGCTGTGCCTGATGCTCGGGTTGATGGGCACGTATGTGATCGCGCTGGGCGTCGGCCGCTTCGTGTTCAGACATGACCTGCGCACCGCCACCATGCAGGCGCTGGTATGTGCGTTCCCCGACATGGCGTATTTCGGCGCGCCTGTTCTCGCCGCCGTGTTCGGTCCAGAAGGATTTCTCGCCGTACTGGTCGGCAATCTCATTACCAGCATCTTCATGCTGCCACTGACCATCGTCCTGACGAGCCTGGGCGACAAAAGCGCCAGCGGAAAAGCCGGGCCGGACGTGTGGCGGGTTTTCGGCGAGAGTATTGCGCGAGCCGTCATCAACCCCATCGTCTGGCTGCCTGTCTCGGGCATGGTGCTGAGCTTCTGCCACGTCACGCTGCCTGGACCGGTATTGACCTCCGTCGATCTGATCGGCAAAGCCGCGGGCGGCACGTCGCTGTTTGCGCTCGGATTGATGCTTTACGGCGAGCGTTTCGTGATCAATGCGAACGTCCTCACGAATCTGGGTCTCAAGAATTTCCTGCAACCCGCATTGATGGCGCTCGGCGCCGTTCTGTTCGGCGTGGTGGACGCGCCTGCGCATCAGGCCATCATCACGGGTGCCGTGCCGACCGCGACGGCAGCCGCGATGTTCGCTCTCAAGAACAACACGTACATGCGCGACGCCACGGCGACGATCCTGATCAGCACGTTGCTCGGCGTGGTGACGGAGGCCCTGCTGATCGCCTACTTCTTCTGATCATGCCGACGATTGCAACAGCATCCGTCGCATCAGGCAGCCTCTGACATGGCATGACCGGCGCCATGGGCCGACGGCAACCGATTGCCATTGGCCAGCAACTCGAGAACCTGCTTCAGGGTGCCATCGCGGCGCCATTCGAGATATTTTTTATAACAGGTTTGAGTGGGCGGGAAATTCGCTGGCAAATGCTTCCAGCTCGCACCCGTCGTTTCGATCCAGAGAATCGCATTGAGAATCTGACGCGGATTGCAGCGGCGTTTTCCCTTGCCTTGCTCTACATCCGATGGGAAAAGGCCTTCAACGAGTTTCCAGTCTTCGTCCAGAAGGGAAAACTGCCAAAGCGCACCATTCATGGAAATCATGCCGGCCCCCGACCTCTAAGGTTTCTCTCAGTTCGTTCGCGACGCGCGAATCGTAGTAGTTCTCCAATCATGCTCCCGTTTTGAATTAATTCAACAACGGAATCGTTTCCATGGCCGAGTTGTGGCGTATTAATCAAATGCGGGACATATTGAATAGAACGCAAACGTTTGCCAAAAACCGGCGAAGGCGATTTTCAGGAATATTTTCCGATAAAGTATTTTTTGCCGGTGAGATATTTAATTCCATCTAATTCACGGGTGATGATCACGTTCAACAGCAAAGCGAATGAACAGATCAATTCACAGATCCACTACGACGTCGCCGACAGGTCGCGCGCAACAGATGAGCAGGTTTCCATTCGCGGGCTCGTCGAGTGGCGTCGGTGCATATGCAACCGTCCCCGAAACCAGCCCGCTTTCGCAGTTGTGGCAGATTCCCGAGCGGCACGACCAGCGAACAGGAACATCGCACGCCTCGGCGAGTTCGAGAATGCTCGGATAAGCCTGCGCATCCCAATGCGCTGTAATACCGCTTCGTGCAAACGACACACGCGGCCCTTCCGAGACCATTGAAAGCGGCACATGAGGAGCGCGCAAGGGCGCACCTGCAATGCCAGGCGTCAACGACTCGACACCGCCGAAGCGCTCCATGTGAATGCGTGACTTGGCGATGCCGGCGTCTTCGAACATTCGCTTCATGTCGTCCATGAACGACGCGGGCCCGCAAAGATAGACATCGGCATCGAGCGGGACGCCGATCTTCTCCAGCATGGCGGGCGACAGGCGCCCCGTATCATCGAAATCGACGCCGATGCGATCGTCCGCGCGAGGCGCGCTGTAGCACACATAGCCGCGCGCGCACGCGAGTGTGCCGAGCAGGCGCCGACATTCAGCACCAAACGGATGATGCTTGCCATCCCGGGCGACGTGAATCCACAGAACACCGCGCGCGGACCCCGACGCCGAAAGTTCAAGCAGCATCGACAGCACAGGCGTCACGCCGATTCCGGCACTCAGCAGAACAACCGGATTCATTGCTTCGTTGAGGACGAAATCTCCGCGCGGCGCGCTGACATCGAGCGTGTCTCCGACACGAACATGCTCGCCGAGATACTTGCCGGCTGCCCCGTTCGGTTCGATCTTCACGCTGATGCGATAACGCGCCGTGCCAGGTGCGCCGGAGAGCGAATAGCTGCGGAAAAACGGCGAGGCCTGATCGCCCTGCTTGATGCGCAACACGACGTATTGGCCTGGCCGGTGCGGCTTGAGCGGCAGTCCATCCGTCGGCTCGAACGCGAACGAAAGGACGTCGGCGGATTCACGCTGAATGGCGGCCACCCTGTGTTGCCGGAATCCGGGCTCTGCCGCCTTCGCCGCGGCAGCGGGCGCGAGCCCCGCGTTGCCATCGCTCGTACCCGCCTCGACACTGCGCAGCAATGTATCGAACGATGTCCGCCAGCCCGGCGAAAGCGCACTGATGCGCAATGCACGCTCCAGTAGCGGTTGCGGATGAGGCGGCGAATACAGCAGCGCGTTGATCGCCTCGACGGTCATCTGCTCGGGCGAGCCTTGCAGCTTGATGATTTCATCGCCCGCGCCGACGTCGCCTTCCTGCAGAACACGCAGATAGAAACCCGGGCGTCCGCTCGACGTCAGCAACGCGGCCATGCCCGGCTCGTCCATGCGGATGCCGAGCCGATAACAGGTCACACGCGGCTGCGAGACTTCGAAGACGGCTTGCCCGATCCGGTAAACATCGCCGATGCACACCTCATGATCGGGCAGTCCGTCGATGGTGAAGTTTTCGCTGAACTGTCCGAAGCCGAACGCCGGTCGTTGCAGGCGCTCCTGCCAGTATCGATAGGAATCGATCTGATAGGCCAGTACCGCGCGCTGTTCGCCACCATGCCCGCCGAGATCGCCCTGACCGTCACCGTCGAGGCCGAGACGCCTGGCAAAACATCGCCCTTGAACCGGCGTCTTCCAGATTCCCGTGTGCACGGTCCGGCCTTTCCATTCGATATCTCGCGGCAGGCCAACGTTTACCGACAGCAATCGCGCCATTCGTCGTACCTCCACAGGCGGCAAGGTCGCACTACGCATGCGATCGACGATACCCGCGATGCACGCAAAGCGCAGTGCAAGTCCCCGTTTGCGGCGCGTGGCTATCGCATCGGCATCGATCCGGTCTGCCGGCTTATCCATATCGCGTTTAAAACTATTGCAACAGTATTCAATGCAGATAGATTGAATTCAACGCGCATCGAAAATACCTTTAAATCAAACGCGCTTAACTATTTAAAATTAAATCCACAAAAGCCTTTGCAAAAAACAATGGCCACATCAGAAGTCCATTCATACAATTACTTCAATCGACCGCGCAGCACATTCACATCAGGCGATCGGTCGATGAATAACGCATTGCGGCCAATAGCGGGAAAGCATTCAAAAACTTCGGAGCACAAAAATGGACGGTAGCCACGAAGTAGTCGAACAGATCCGCGAAATCAATCTGTCGTACATCATGCTTGCGCAGCGCATCCTGCGTGAGGACAGGGCAGTCGGCATGTTCCGTCTGGGCCTGTCGTCGCAGGTGGCCGACATTCTTGCCGGATTGTCACTCGCGCAGATCGTCAAGCTCGCCAGTTCGGAGCAGCTTCTCTGCTCGTTCCGCTTCAACGATCACGCGCTGCTGTCGGCGCTCACGCATACCTCGAAGCACGCCGAGGTGACCTCCACGCACGCGGCAATCCTGCTCGCAGGACAGCCCGCCAAACAGTTCGGCTAGAGCGGGGGACTGCACATGTCGAAGAAAAGCCTCACTGAAGACGCACAGGAAGTCTTCCGCGCAATCGCATTGATCGAACTGGGTGCGCGCATGCAGGTGCTGGAAAGCGAACTGACGCTTTCGCGCGACCGCATGATCCGTCTTTACCGCGAAGTCAAAGGCGTGTCGCCGCCCAAAGGCATGCTGCCTTTCTCGGCCGACTGGTACACGACGTGGCTCGCGAACATTCACGCCTCCCTCTTCTACAACACGTATCGTTTTCTGAGGGACGAGGCGCACTGCTCGCATCTGGATGCGCTGACCAAGGGCTACCGCCTGTATCTCGAACATTGCGGTCACAGCCAGTCGGAGCCGGTGCTCGACTTCACGCGTGCGTGGACGCTGGTGCGCTTCTTCGATGCCAACCTGCTTCAACTGACACCCTGTTGCCGTTGCACGGGCAAGTTCATCGCGCACAAGCACGACCTGCAGCACAACGTCGTGTGCGATGCATGCCAGCCGCCGTCGCGCGCCGGCAAGACAAGAAAGGCCGCTGCCGCAAAGCGCGAGATGCTGCCGGAGGTCGTCGTGGAGGTCGTCGTGGAGGTCGTCGACCTGCCTGTCGTCGTCAACGTGGTCGAGACGGTCGCAACCGTCGCGCCTGGCGTCTTCGAGGAAGCCGTGTTAGCTGCGTGACACGGCTATCCGTTCATCGCGCAAGGGACTGCGCCCGCTTCAACCGGCCTTGCGCACCGACGCGAACAGATCAGTGATCTCTTTCGTCGGTGCCGCTTCGTTCGTGTACGTGAACGTGCCGCGCCCGAGCATCTCGTTCGAGGCGCGCAGCAACGCGCCCAGCGCAGCCCGTGCGAGCGCCCCGCCCACGCTGATCCGCTTCACGCCCATCTGCGCGAGATCGTCGACGGAGAACGACATGCCTGCCATGCCCATCAGCACGTTGACGGGCCTGTCGACGGAACTGACGACGGCGGCGATATCCTCGCGCGTTCTCAGCGCCGGCGCGTAGAGCACGTCGGCGCCCGCTTCCTGGAAGGCTTGCAGGCGGCGGATCGTATCGGCGAGATCGGCGCGGCCGACCAGATAGTTCTCCGCGCGCGCGGTCAGCGTGAATGGAAACGGCAGTGCACGAGCCGCTTCGACGGCGGCGCGCACGCGCTCGACGGCAAGCTCATGCGCGTAGATGGGATCGTCCGTGCGGCCCGTCGCATCTTCGATCGAACCGCCGACGACGCCCGCAGCCGCCGCCTGCCGAATCGTCTCGGCCGCGTCTTCCGGCGCGTCGCCGAAGCCATTTTCGAGGTCCGCGCTGACGGGCAGATCCGTCGACGGTGCGAGTTCGGCGAGATGCCGGATCATCTGTTCGCGGCCGACGGCGTTATCCGGCACACCGAGCGTGAACGCATAGCCCGCGCTCGTGGTCGCCAGCGCCTTGAAGCCGAGCGCTTCCAGCAGGCGCGCGGAGCCGATATCCCACGGGTTGGGAATGATGAACGGACCGCTCGCCTCATGAAGCGCGCGAAACGCGCGCGCCTTGTCTGCCTGTGTTGTCATGGCTGCTCCACCCGTCGCGGGCGTGGATCTGCAAAGGGAAGTTCTGCCCGGACCACGCTCGCCTGACCGGGCAAAACGGGAAAGATGCCCTGGCCGCGCTGCGCTCAGGTTTCGAGCTTCGCGTCCATCGTGATGGTCGCGTTCAATACCTTCGAGATCGGGCATCCGGCTTTAGCGTCGGCGGCTGCCTTGTCGAATGCGGCCTGGTCGCCGCCCGGAATCTTCACCACTACGTCCAGATGCGACGCTGTTACCGCGAAGCCGCCGCCGTCCTTGTCGAGCGTGACGGTGGCCGTGGTCGAGATGCGCTCCGGCTTGATGTTGGCCTTGCCCAGTTCCGCCGACAACGCCATCGAAAAGCATCCCGCATGCGCTGCCGCGATCAGTTCTTCGGGATTGGTGCCGATGCCGTTTTCGAAGCGCGTCGCGAACGAATACTGCGTGTCCTTGAGCACGCCGCTATCGGTGGAAATCGAACCCTTGCCGTCCTGCAGACCGCCCTGCCAGATTGCCGATGCTTTGCGCTTCATTAGTCTCTCCTGGATCGAGTTCGCGCCGCCGCGCTCCCAACGACGATGCCGGCCGCGACGGTCCCGCCCCGATTTCCGCAGCTTCGGCACCGGTCACGCACGCTGCGCCGAACGTGTAGGCCGTAGGCGTAGACCGAGGCTTCATCATAGGCGGATATCGGTGGCGCTGCCGTGAAGCCCCGTGCATGACCATTATTTCACCTGCCGCAAGAATCTTTCTCCAATCTGCTTCTTTTTTCATCACCCTCGCGGAAATACACTCTGATCAACGGTTCGGACATGAGCGTTCAAACCGCGTTCAAACCGGACTGATCAACAAAATGTTCTCGGAGGTTGTCATGAAGTCGCTTATTTCCGCAGTGGTCGTCGCATCCGCTCTGGTCGTTCCCGCCCTGTCGTTCGCGCAATCGAACGCGCCCGTGACGCGCGCTCAGGTTCAGGCCGAACTGGTTGCCGCACAACAAAACGGTTCGCTGGACACGAACGATGTCGCGTATCCGCCCGCCAAGCCGCAATTCGGCGCATCGGCGCAATCGTCGGAAGTCGGCGGCGTGCAGGCTGGCACGTCGGAATCGGGCAAGCGCCCGAGCGTCGAACAACGCATTTTCTCGACGTTCCGCGGCAACTGAGCGCCACGCTGTGACATCGCGCGTGTGATCGGCCGATCACGCACTGCGGTCGAATGAACGAAGGCCCCGGCTGACTCGTAAAGTCAGCCGGGGCCTTTCGTTTTGCTTTTGTCGCGTTGAAAGCGCTTATTCGGGCTTATTCAGGGTTATTCAGCGAAAGGCAGCGAGTCCTGCCCTTGCGCGCGCATGTCGAACACGTTCAGCGTCATCGCGACCAGCGCGTAATAGCCGAGCAGGCCCACCAGGTTGATCGTGACTTCATGCCCGAAATGCTCGACCGTCTTCGCGTAGGTCGCGTCGGATACGCGCTTCGCGTCGTACAGTTCCGTTGCGAACGCGTAGATCAGCGCGTCGTCCGCATCGGCGAACGATGGCGTCTGGCCCTGGCGGATCGCTTCGGCGTCTTCGGCGCGCACGCCGGCGTCGATTGCGATCGGATAGTGGATGAACCATTCGGCCTGCGCCTGCCAGCGCGACGCGGTGACGAGAATTGCGAGTTCCGACAGACGCAGCGGCAAGCCCGTCTTGTAGCGGCAGAATGCGCCGAGGCGCTGCGCGTGCTGCGCGAGTTCGGGGCTGTGAATCCAGCCGAGAAACGGCCCGTTCAGATTGCCGCGCGGGCCAGACAGGATTTCGTCGAGCACGGCTTTCTGCTCGGGCGTGGCGTGGCTGGCGTCGAATGCAGGCAAGCGGTTGGTCATCGGTAGCTCTTCGTACAAGGGTTCGTGGTTCGATCAGGCCGCGCCCGATGCGGCGAGCGCGCCATCGATTGCATCCGTCAGACGGCTGACGATCTGTTCGATATCGCGCGGCGTGCAGATGAACGGCGGCGCGAGCAGCACATGATCGCCGATCTTGCCGTCCACGGTGCCGCCCATCGGATACACCATCAGGCCGCGCGCAAACGCTTCGCGCTTGATCGCGGCGTGCAGCTTCAGTTTCGCATCGAACGGCGTTTTCGTCGCGCGGTCCTTGACCAGTTCCACGCCGACGAACAACCCGCGCCCACGCACATCGCCGATAAACGGATGCTGCGCGTAATGTTCGCGCAAGAGCGCGCGAAGCTGTTCACCGCGCGCTTTCACGTTATCGAGCAGATGATCGTCGGCGATCACGCGTTGCACTTCGAGCGCGGCGGCACATGCAGTCGCGTGGCCGATGTACGTGTGGCCGTGCTGGAAAAAGCCCGTGCCGCCGGTGATCGCCTGATAGATCTTGTCGCTCACGAGCGTCGCGCCGATCGGCTGATAACCGGCGCCGAGGCCCTTTGCGATGGTCAGCAGGTCGGGCGCCACGCCATCTTCTTCGCACGCGAACAGATAGCCGGTGCGGCCCATGCCCGACATGATTTCATCGAGAATCAGCAGCACGCCGTAGCGGTCGCACACCGCGCGAATCTTGCGGAAATATTCGCGCACGGGCGGCACGGCGCCCGCCGTCGCGCCGACCACTGTCTCCGCGACGAAGGCGGCAACCGTGTCCGGTCCGAGTTCGAGAATCTTCTGTTCGAGTTCATCGGCGAGGCGCTGCGCGAACTGCTCTTCGGTTTCGTCCGCGCGCTGCTCGCGATACGCGTAGCACGGGCTCACGTGATGCGCATCGATCAGCAGCGGCAGGAACGGCTCACGCCGCCATGCATTGCCGCCGATCGCGAGCGCGCCGAGCGTGTTGCCGTGATAGCTCTGACGCCGCGCGATGATATGCCGGCGCTGCGGCTGCCCTACTTCGACGAAATACTGGCGCGCGAGCTTCAACGCGGCCTCGATGGCTTCCGAGCCGCCCGACACGAAGTACACATGTCCGAGCCCTTGCGGCGCGCGCTCCGTCAGGTAGCTCGCGAGTTCCTCGGCAGGCTGCGTCGTGAAGAACGACGTGTGCGCATACGGCAGTTCCTGCGCCTGGCGCTTGATCGCGTCGATCACGCGCTGATTGCTGTGGCCGAGGCACGAGACAGCCGCGCCGCCCGATGCATCGATATAACGCTTGCCCGTCGAATCGACGATCTCGATGCCCTCGCCTTTGACGGCAACGGGCAAGGTCTGCTTCGGCATGCGGTGGAATACGGTAGTCATGCGCTTTCCTTGGATGGGCTAAGGCGGTGGCGCTCAGGCCGCCGTGCGTGCAATGAAGGTTTCGAAGACGATGGCGTGCTGCGAATGAACCTGCAGCGCAACGCCGTCGTCGCGGATCGTGAAAAGTGCGGTGGCGAGCGTGTTCTCGCCGTCCGGGTCGTGCGGGTCGTCGCGGTAAATGGGCAATCCTTCAGGCGCCTGGTCGTGCAGCATGTCGACGAGCGCAGCGCCGTCAAGCGGCGCTTTATCGTTTTCGAGCAGTACGCCGACTCGCGTTTGGCGATCGCGTGACGAATCGGTGACGATCTGCGGTTCGTCTTCGCAGCCGGGATGAATCATGTGATTCGCGTGACCTGAAACGCGTTCGACAGTCTGGATCGAACAGCGCATGGCCGTGGCCTCGACGCTGAGCACGCGACGCTCGCCCGCTGCGCCGAGCGTGTGATGGAAGCCGCTCGCGCGCGGCGTGCCGTTCAGAAGATTCGCGGCTGCATCGAGCGTCGGCTGATCGAGAACGGCGCGCGCGAGGATCATGCGCGGCACACCTGTCACCGGCCGACGGATGCGCAGGTTGTTGATCGCCTGCGCGAGACCCGCGCGATTTGCCGCGAACGTGTGGCCCGGCAGTGAGCCAGGATAATAGAAGCTGATGAAACCGGGCTTGCCTCGCGGCTGAATATCGACGAGCCAACCTTTGCCCAGCAGGAAAGGATCGCCGTCTTCGTTGTGCGCGATGAGCGTTTCGACGTCGCGTGCAGCCGCGAAAGTCGTGCAGCCGTCAGGCGTGTTGTGCACCAGTTCGCCGCGGCAATTCCACAGGAAAATGTCTTCCGCCTGCCAGCCGAGACCGGCGGCGATGCCATCCAGTTCAGCCAGCTGGTCGGGAAAATGCCTGTGCGCTGCGTCGCGCAGATGCTGCACGAAGGCATGGCCGCGCCACGCCTGCACGTCGCGCCATGCCGTGCTCTGCTGCATGTATGCATCGAATACCGGCCGCGCCAGCTCGCCGAGCTGACGGCCAATTTCATACGGCTCGCCCGCTATCCGATGCAACTCCCAAGCCTGCTTCGACACACGACACCTCGAACACTATCAACACGCGATGCGTATTTATAGTTCATTACAACATATGTTGTCAATGTCGATGCATTGTGCGCGCGTGTTGTTACGAGTGCGATCAGGGCACGTAAGCGCCCTTCGCATGCAGCGACTGCTCGGCGAGTTCGAGTTGCTGGACGGCGTCCGTGCCTTCGAGCGCGAGCAGATGCGCGACGAGGGATTCTGCGATCGCCGTCGCCGCCACCAGCGACGGGAAGAAAGACGGGCTTTCGTGCGAGAAGATCAACACCTTGTCGGCGTTCAGCGCGATGGGCGACACGGCGCTGTCGGTGATCGCGATCAGCTTGCTGCCCTTCTCCAGCGCGGCTTCGGCGACGCGCGCCGCCTCGACGGAATAAGGCGCGAAGCTGACCACCACGGTCGCGCTATCGCGTTCGATGCCGCGCAACTGCATTTCGAGCGTGCCCGCTTCGCCTGCCAGCAGCGACACGGACGAGCGGAACAGCCGGTATCCATAGACGAAGCCGAACGCGACGGGATAACACGAACGGAATCCGGCGACATGCACATGCGGCGCGCGCCGCAAGAGCCTCGCGGCTTCGACGGTAACGCGTGTGTTGTGCGCGGCCGTCACTTCGAGATTGTGCTGTTGCGCGACGAGCAGATCGTGCGCGAGCGCGTCTTTGGCGTGGCCCTTGACGAGCGAGCGGGCGCGGCTCGTCAGCGGCTCCGGACGCGTGCGCACGCGCGCGACGAACAGATCGCGCAATTCGTTCCAGCCCGGAAAGCCCAGTTGCTGCGACAGACGCACCAGCGACGCGGGTTGCACCTGCGCGCGCTCGGCCACCTTGCGCATCGACGAGACGGCCACCTCATCGGGATGATCGAGCAGAAACGCCGCGCCCATCTGGAATTGCGGACTAAGTTCGGAGAAGCGTCCACGGATCAGGGCGGCGAGCTGGTCGAAGTTGTCGGGCATACGGTGTACCGGGCGTTGAGGATGACAACAAATGTTATCACTGGGGTATGGGGGCGATTCAAGCCTCTCGAGAAAAAGCGTTCAACCAATGCGACTTTTGAGCAGCGCTTTCATCGATACGGGTTGCAGGACCAACCTTCACTGGACGTGCGCGTATTTCGAGGCAAGCTCGCGGTCGAGCACGCTCTCGAGTGGAATGCCGGTTATGTGGTCACTGGTCGGCATCAAGGATTGAATGAACGAGCGAACCGCCTGGGGTGGTTCGTTATATTGGGGAATTCTGACGCGCCGCGGGTAGCCGCTATTGGCAAGGGGCGCGAGGATGCTGTCCAGCTTGTCCTGTGAGACAAGGCACCTATCCTTCGTATTCGAACCCTTCAACGGCGAAAGCGCGTCGCGCACAACGAGCACAGCCTGAACCTCCGGAATGAGCTCCGGTATCCCATCTCCCCAGACCGCTATGGTAATGAGTTCACCATTGACCGCCAGCATCATGATTCTCGGAACAAACAGCGATTGTCCGAACTTCGCCTGCGTTTCACCGATGAGCAGATTCCATCGCCAGATACTTTCGAGCTCGGCTGAGGGCAACGTATAGACCTTTTGTGAAGGTTGCTGCATTCGCAGAATCGCATCGTAAGCGGCTTCATTGCCGGTGTTCCATCCAGCCAGAAAGCGCTCACGCGCATAGGGACCAGAGCCCATGCCATGGAGTTGCGGGTCCTCGATATTGGGCGAGAACCGTGCTACGAATGCGCTCAACTCCGGCTCCGCCTCCAGTGCAAACACATGAGGTCTGAAGTAGTTGATGTTGAATGAGACGCGGCTGACCTTGTTGCCATTTCCATCGCGTGACCACAGAAACGTGAAATAGACACCCGTGCTCGCGTTTTGATAGGTCGCCCCATCGTTGACCTGGTAATTCGCTCGACCACCGAAAAAACGCTCAATTTCTACGCCAGGGATGGGATCGGAAAAATTAAAGTAGAGGTCGTAGCTCATGTGCTGCCGCTGAAGAATTCAGAGAGGAGGCATGTAATATCGACCGCGTGCTACGTTACTTGAGAGCCAAGGTATTGTTTTGCGGTTGCGCTCACTCATTTGCTTTCGTAAACAACGCGACAAATTCCGACTCAACGAATGGAAGTCCCTTGCCGGGTCCAGCGAAGAGATGCAGTCGCTTCAGATTCAGCCGGTCTTAGGATCAACACAAACACGCGCGAAACATCTCCGTACTCGCTCAAGGCAGGAGGACGCACTTCTTTTTCCCAGGCTGAAGCAAAATTTTCGACGCGATAGGACCGCTACAATATTTCACCTGGTCCAGCTTCGACATATCGAACACGAAGCCACGAGCCGTCTTTGTGACCGTTATGACATCGCCATCCAACATGGGATAAGTCATCATGTTGGACGAAACGATAGGTGTACCTTTAACCAGGCTGGAATCAATCGTGCAATTCGTCGCAATCCCCTGCCCGGGAACGCTAGACAAATATGAAAAGCTGACGATCCCGCCGTTGGACTGCTTCACTTCAAGGTCGTGAGATACCTCGTCCTGGTCGACAGAACATCCAATCCTGTCCGGGTCGTTGACAGCCGCCTGCACGTTGCTCGCAAGCACGATTGCCACACAAAGCGCTATGCCAGTCCTCTGCACAATCATGTTCCTTTCACATCCTTGACGATATCTGCGGTGCTCTTCGCCGCACCACTCCAAAGGGTCACAGGTGAAGTTTGCCATCTACAATCTTCTTGTCGATGTATCGTCGGCAGGCCATTGAATCAGTGAAATGTGACACACCCGGCGAGCCATCAAATGACGGAACCCACCACGACCCAACCACTACCGAAACGTCTCGAACAGGCCCGTCGCCTGCTGGCACTCGCACAAACGGGTTTGCACTACGCGACCAGTCCTTTCGACAAGGAGCGCTACGACGAGATAGCCGGGATTGCCCACAGCCAGCTTGCCGAGATCGGCTCACTGGACGCGAGCGAAGTCGCGGAGTTGTTCGCCTACGAATCCGGCTACGCCAATCCAAAACTCGACGTACGCTGCGCAGTCTTCGACGATCACGGTCGAATCCTGCTTGTTCGTGAAGCTGCGGATGGTCATTGGTCGCTTCCCGGAGGTTGGGCCGACATAGGCCTCTCGCCCGCCGAAAATGCGGCAAAAGAAGTGCGCGAGGAAAGCGGATACACCGTGCGTATCGAACGATTGCTCGCGGTGTGGGATATGAACAAACACGATCACCCTGCTTCCGTATTTCATATCTGGAAGCTGGTGTTTCTCGGCTCGATCGTGACAGCCGGCGCGGTCATCGGCACGGAGACCGACGATCACAGTTTTTTCAGTCTCGACGACCTTCCTTCTCTTTCGCTCGGTCGAATCCTTCCTGCGCAGATTCAAAAGCTCGATCAACTGTATCGAGCAGGCGGCATCGACTTCGACTAGGTCAGCGCGATTTAAAGCATGCTGGTATTTCCACTCCAGGCCGCTTTGCGCAAACCCGCGACGCTCAGATCTTCAGCCTCGACCGCGACACCATCACAGCTTCCCTGATGGAACACGAGAACCCGGTCGGCAATTTCCAGTAGCTCTTCTTCCTCGCTGGACACGACCACCACGCATCGACCTTCCGCTGCCATGCGGCGAATGATCGCATAGATATCCGCCTTGGCGCCGATGTCGACGCCCTTCGTCGGTTCGTCGAGCAGCACAAGCTGGGCGTCCTGACCGATCACACGCGCGAGCAATACCTTTTGCTGATTGCCGCCCGACAGCGATTTGATCGGGCCGCGCAGATCACCGCGCGTGTTCATTTCGACGAGTATCTGATTAGCGCTTTGCGCCGCCGAGTTGTGGTCCACCAGCGCACGCTTTCTGAAGCGGCGCAGTATCGGCAAGGTCGCATTCGAGAAACTCGACATCAGCGGCACGATGCCGTCCTTCTTGCGCTCTTCCGTCAGATAGCCCACGCCCTGACGGATGGCCTGCGCCGGATTGCGCGCCGAATAAGCATCGCCCGCCACTCGGATTTCCCCGCCAAGTACTTCTTCGAGCCCATATAAGGTTCTACAGAACCGGGTGCGGCCTGCTCCGGCGAGTCCATAAATACCCACGATCTCACCCGGCCATGCCTGCAAGGACACATCCCTCAAACGTCCCGTAGACAGATTGCGGACCTCGAGAAATGGCTGCGCTTCGTTGCCCGTGACCTTGCGAGACGGCCGTCCGCTTTCGTCGAGCGATGGACCCGCGTCCCCGACAATCGCATCGATGATGTCCTGCTTGGCGATATTGCTCTTCGCGTGATAAATCACTTTGCCGCCGCACATGACCGTCGCTTCATCGCAGACGCCCAGTACTTCGTCCAGTTTGTGCGAAACAAGAACAACGCCGATCTGTTTCTCTCTGGCAATACGCTGCACCGAACGCAAAAGCGCTTCAGCCTGTGCGCCTTCGAGTGCCGTCGTGGGTTCATCCAGAAAGAGAAAGCGGGCGTCCCTGTCCAGATTGGCGACGACCTCGAGCATCTGCTTGTCGGGATGAGAGAGATCCCTGACCAGGCTGAGCGGCTCGATCTTCAGCTTGTAGTCATGCAATACCTGACGGGTGTGCGCTTTCATTGCCGCTTCGTCGAGCAAGCCGTTCTTGCGCAGCTCGCGGCCCAGAAACAGGTTCTGCCAGACCGTCATGCCGGGAATCAGTCGAAGCTCCTGATAAACGCAGGCGATGCCCTGACGCAGCGCGTCTCGCGGCGAGGCCAGTGAAATGGTTTCGTCGCCAATCAGGAGTTCACCCGAGTCCTGCGGATTGACGCCCGCGAGGATCTTGAGCAATGTCGATTTGCCTGCGCCGTTGTGACCAAAGAGGCCATGAATTTCCCCAGGCACCACATCGAAGTCGACGCCACGCAATACCTGCACGCCCGCAAACGACACCTTGATGTCGCGTGCCCGATACTGACGATTGCTGTTACTCATCGCTCAATTCCCTGTGCAAACGCAAGTCAGGAGATACGCACGAACGGCCATATCAGCGCATGGCCGCATGCCACTCAACTCAGTAAGCCTGCCCGACAACTTGACCGGCGTTGTCCTTGTTCACGAGCAAGGGCGGGCTGTTGACCATCGCCGAGGGTTCCTTGCCGGCGAACTGCTGGCTGACACTTTCGACCAGCAGAGACGCAAGTCTCACAGGCTCCTGAATCGCGCCAGCGCGCAGTACATCGCCCGACTGAATCTGCTTGACGCCTTCCTTGTCGACGAATGCGTACAGCTTCACCTTGTCTTTCAGGCCGAGCTGATTGATCGCCGCGAGTGCACCCAGTGCCGACGGTTCCGTGTCGGAGTAGACGACGTTCATGTTGGGATTGCCCTGAAGCATTTCCGTCGTGACCTTCAGGGAAGTCGTCTCTTCGACTTTCCCGTTCACGAGCGCGACCACCTTCATGTTCGGATTGGTTGCGATCGCCTGCTTGAAGCCGTCGTCACGCGCATTCGCCGCAATTGAAGTCGGCTCTCCGACAATGCCGATTACGGCATTTGCCTTCGCACCCAGATCCTTCAACAACTGCTGGCCGATAAATACCCCACCCGCCTTCTGGTCGGTCTGCACACCTTGCACGATGCGCGCGCCCTGCTGCTTCATGCCGTCAGCGTCAGGAAGAATATTGATGGCGAATGCGGGAATGTTCGCGTGATTCAATTCCGAAATGACGGATACACACGGCCCCGAACTCACACAATTCACGGCGACTGCATCGACCTTCTTTTGAACGAAGCTCTGCACCTGTGATAATTGCCGGGCGTCGTCATTGTCCGCAATCGATACTTCGACGTGCATGCCTTTTGCGGCGCCACTGTCTTCGAAGCTCTTTTTCATCGCGACGTAATACGGGTTGGTGAGGTTCGGCAGCACGACGCCAAGCGTTTTACCGCCGCCCGAAGCGCTTGCTTCCGGATGTCGATTGCAACCCGAAAGACCCAACGCGAGTACCGAACAAATAAGGCCAAAGGCCACGACGTGATTGTTTCGCATGCTATCCACCTGATTAAGACGTGCTTTTCAATGAATCACCGTGTTGCGCAAACTTCCGTTCTCTGCGCGACTTGAGCCAGGGGAAGCTGAGGCGCCGGTTCGAGCGCATCGTGTCCAGCGTCACGCCGATCAGAATGATCAGTCCGATAACCAGCGGCTGCCAGTACGCACTGACGTTCAGAACATTCATGAGGTTTGAAATCGCGGCGATCAGCATCGCGCCGATCATTGCGCCCACGATGCTCCCGCTTCCGCCGAAAAGACTGACGCCACCCACCACCGCGCCCGCAATCGAGAAGAACAGTTCGTCGCCGCGTCCTGCCGTCGGATAGCCCGTCATCAAACGCGAGCCGTAAATGAGGCCACCACATGCGGCGCACAGGCCGGATATCGAATAGACGAACAACGTGACGCGCGGGACGCTGATACCTGACAGACGCGCGGCATCGGCGTTACCGCCTACGGCGTAGATATGCGTGCCCGTCACAGTCCGCTTCAGCAGCAACGCGGCCAGCACGATCGCGATGAGCAACGCCAGCACGGGAAATGGCACACCGAACGGACGCGATTGACCAATCAGCGCGTAACCAATCTGCGTCACCCGAATCGACTCGGCGCCCGTGATGATCTGCGGAATGGACGCAGCAACGCCCATGGTTGCAAACGTCACGATGAAAGGCGGCACGCCCGTGCGTTCGATAATCCAGCCGTTGACCATCCCGGCCAGTGCGCCGATGGCAAGTACCAGCGGTACGGCGACTTGCCACGGCAGTCCGAGGCTTTGCATCAGCAGCGCGGCTACGACACAGGTCATCGCGACAATCGATCCGCAGGAGAGGTCGATACCGCCCGTCAACAGCACGAACGACTGGCCCAGACACAGGAAGCCGATCACGGCGCCATTGAGCAGCAGCACCATCATGTTCGACACGGTGAGGAAGTTTGGCGTCGCAATGAAACCGCCCAGCATCACCACGAAGAACACGAAGGCGATGCCCGCTTCGGTAGGTAGCCGAAACTGACGCTTCTTCGCACCGGGTGCTTCAAGACTGCTCATGTTTGTCTCCTGATCGTCTGCCAAAAGGAAAACGGGGAGACCGTCCAGCGCGCTGGTGGGATGTCGTCTCCGTTTTCTTTTCTTTCGCGTGGAACGCTGTGAACCCGGTCGCGCGGTGCCGCCTGGCTTCCCGCTGACATCAGTTCGCACAGAATGTTCGACGTCGATCACACTCTAACTCACAAAAGTTATAGTTTCAACTAAATGTTAGAGATGTGAACATTTACAATCGAAACGACGGGTGCCATTGCCGCCCGCCTTCGTCTGCTTCAGGATTGACAGGAAAGCGCATGGGGCAAGTCCCGGCTTGACGCCTGCGCGCAAACCCTGTTCGAGATTGAACGGACACTCGATCAAATGCGTCCGTAAGCGTTGTAATTGAGCTAAAATGTTCGATGTTGAACAAATTTTCGAACTACACTGCGGCCTGGCCTGATTTCGGGCCGTTTCCCGGCCGCTTCGCACGAGACACCACCTTTCTATGGCTAGCAAAGAGCAACGGGTTGACCAGATTCTCGAGATGGTCGACACCCGGCACTTCATGAGCGTTGGCGATCTGGCAAAGGCGCTCGATGTGTCCGAAATGACCATTCGCCGCGACGTGCGCGACCTGGCGGATGCCGGCAAGGTACGGACGGTGTACGGCGGCGTCGCATCGCTGGAGAACGGCGGCGGGGTCGCCAACTACAACGCGCAGACCGAGCGTACCCAGCACGCAGACGAAAAGCGCCGGATCGCGCTCGCGGCGAGCAAGCTGCTGACGCCCGGCGACGTGGTCATCCTCGACTCGGGCACGACCGTCCAGCAACTCGCGGAGTGCCTGCCGCCCGAGGGGGCGTTCACGTTCATCTGCTACAGCCTGAACACCATCAACGTGCTCGCCAAGCGGGAAGACACCACCGTCATTTCGCTGGGCGGCGTTCTGTCGACCAAGTCCTTTACGTTCTCCGGACCGGACGCGGTGCAGGCAATGCAGCGATATCGCGCGAACAAGGCATTCATCGGCGCGACCGGCTACGAGCTCAAGCACGGACTCACGTGCAGTTATGTCGAAGACTGTTCGTGGAAGCAGGCGGCCATGCAATCGAGCGTCGAAAGAATTCTTCTCGTCGATTCATCCAAGTTCGGCAAAGTGTCGACCTGCAGTTTCGCCGACGTCGATAACTTCGAAACGGTGATTACCGATGCAGGCGTGCCTGAGCGCTACCGGTACGATCTCGAAGCAAAAGGTCTCAAGGTGGTTATCGCGGACTAGTACGCGATCAGCTTTCCTCTTCAAGCCAACAGGTTCCTTCGCGCGCAAGTAACGCGCTCGCTGCCGCAGGGCCCCACGTTCCCGCCGCGTAGGGCCTGGGTGCAGCATCCGAACGTGACCATTCTTCGAGGATCGGCGCGACCCATCGCCATGCCGCTTCCTGCTCGTCACGCCGCACGAACAGCGCCAGCCGCCCCGCGATGACGTCGAGCAACAGACGCTGATACGCCTCCATCCGGTTCTGCTGAAAGAAGCGATCGAACGCAAGATCGAGATACACGCCGCGCAGATTCATACCCATGCCGGGCACCTTGCCGAGCGCATCGAGACGAACTGACTCGTTCGGCTGCAGGCGGATGGTCAACCGGTTGGAACCGGCACGCAGTGGCATCGAACCCAGCGCTGAATGCGGCACCGGCCGGAAGTTCACGACGATCTCCGCCACGCGGCCCGCCAGACGTTTGCCCGTGCGCAGAAAGAATGGCACGCCGGCCCATCGCCAGTTCTCGATCTCGACCTTGAGCGCGACAAAGGTTTCCGTAGCGCTGTCGTGCGGCACGCCGTGCTCTTCGAGATACCCTGGAACGGGTGCGCCATTACTCACACCGGCACGGTACTGACCACGCACGACTTGCTGTCGGATCTGCTCTTCGCGCAATGGCTTGAGCGCGCGCAGCACACGCAGCTTTTCATCGCGCACGGCGTCGGCTTCCATCGAACGCGGCGGCTCCATTGCGACGATGGACAGCAACTGCAGCAGATGATTCTGCACCATGTCACGCAATGCACCCGTCCTGTCGTAGAAGTCTCCACGGCGCTCCACGCCCAGTTCTTCTGCGACCGTAATCTGAATACTCTCCACCCATTCGCGGCGCCATAAAGGTTCGAACAGCACATTGCCGAAACGCAGCGCAAACAGGTTCTGCACCGACTCCTTGCCGAGATAATGGTCGATCCGGTAAATCTGATGCTCGGCAAAGATCTCACCGACAGCATCGTTGATCGCGTTCGATGATTCGAGGTCGTGGCCCAAAGGCTTTTCGAGAACGATGCGCGCGCCTTCGGTGAGACCGGCTGCAGCGAGTCCTTTGCAGATCGGAATGAATAGAGAAGGCCCGGTTGCAAGATAGAAGATGCGCTGACAACGCGTCACGCCTGGCACGTCACGAAGCGCGGTGAACGCATCAGATCGACCGGCATCGAGCGCAACGTAGGTGATGCGCGCGAGAAAACTCGCCCACGCGTCGGCATCGATGCTGGCGGGTGCCACGAGTGGCTTGACGTGCCCATCGACCCAATGCAGATAGCCGCTCTGATCCAGTGCGTTCTGCGCAACGCAAACGATACGGCCACCTTCCGCGAGCGTGCCGTCCCGATGCGCAGCATAAAGCGCAGGCAGTATCTTGCGCATCGCCAGATCGCCGGTTCCGCCGATGAGGATGAACACGAAACCCTCCGCGTCGGCGCTCTTTCTCGAACGTGTCGTCATACGCGCACCTGCTGTAAGGCAAGCGCACGCCAGCAGGGTGATTTGAGCAATGTCGCCATAGAATTCACCAGAGCTACAGGAAGAGTTGGTTGTGAGCAGCAAAGACGTCGACAGGCTCTGTCGACAATGCAATGGCGCAATGAGATCTGCAGACGAGATCCCATTGATCAGACGGCGCGAGTACTTATGAACTGACGCGAGTCGGCGACAACTTCTGACGGAGTTCGGAAAGCTCGCGAAGTCCTGAAGAAGGAGACTCGCGCGAAATGCACATGCTTCCCGCGACGAACATATCGACGGTCGATGGCGCGAATCTGGCAATCGTCTCCTTCGAAACGCGCCCGTCGATCTCAATCGCCGTGTTGCAGCCCTGCTCCCGAATCATCTCTCGCAAGGCGAGGATCTTTCGCTCCGCGTAGGGAACCTGCGCTTCACCAGGCACACCGGCGTAGCCTGGATTGGTCAGCATGAGAAGAACCGTATCGCACCGCTCCAGTACATACTCGAGCACGCTGAGCGGCGTCGAAGGTTTCAGCGCAACGCCCGCGCGCACGCCTGCGGACCGGATGTGGTTGAGCATTCTGTCCACATGCGGTTCCGATTCGATCTGAAACGTGAGTTGCTGTACGCCAATAGCGAGAAGCGCGTCGATGAAATAGTCGTGACGGGTCGCCATGACATGCACATCGAACGCAAGCCCGGTCTTGCGCCTGAGCTGCGCAATGGTTTCGATTCCCAGCGGCATGCTCGGACTGAAATGGCCGTCGATCACATCCAGATGCACGATATCGAGTCCGGACTCTGCGATGAGTTGCACCTGACGCTCGAGATTGCACATATCGAACGTAATGAGCGACGGCGCAATCAGACAGGATTGTTGCCAGGCGATATCGACCATCAGTTCGCCTCGAAGTCTTCGTTCGCGATGGTCTCGGTGAACGCTGCGAAGAGTTCGTTGTAACGCGCCGCCACCTCTGGACGCGGCTGCGCTGCGCGCGTCTCATCGAGTTCCACGTAGCGCTCGCAGACGTCGTACAGCGTGACGGACGTGCCTTGCGCGCGCTGAGCCACCGTCAGCGCCAGCAATGCCGCGGCAAACGCGCCGCCCTCGTCGCATTTCACGCGAATCACATCGATGTCGAACACGTCCGCGAGAATCTGGCGCCACGCAGCACTATTCGCGCCGCCGCCCGTCAGACGGAATTGCTCCGCACGCTCGAAGCTCCGCGAAAGAAGCTCATAGCCCCATTTCAGTCCGAATGCGACCGATTCCGCGCCGGCGCGCATCAGGTTTGCGCGCGTCATGTTGTCTGCCGACAGGCCCTTAATGACGCCTCTCGCGCGTGGCAGCGCGGGAATACGCTCGCCGCTGAAATACGGGAACATGCGCACGCCGCCCGCGCCGGGATTCGCCGACGCGATGAGGTTTTCGACTTCGCTAATTTCGACTTCGAAAAGCTGTTGCAGCAAAGTCGTAGTCGACGTTGCATTCATCGTCGCGATGGTCGGCAGCCATCCACCGTCGAGACCGCAGAACACATAGATGCTCGGGTCGACAGAATCTGCCAGCCGGTTCGCGTGGATGTTCAGAACGCCCGACGTGCCGAGACCCAGCGTCGCGCGCCCGGCGGTGACGTTACCTGTTCCGAGCGCACCCATCACATTGTCACCGGAGCCGCAGGCAACCAGCGTCCCCGGTGAAAAACCAAACTCGGCTGCCACCTCGGCGCGCACAGTGCCGATCGGTTCGAGCGGCGAAGCGATACGCGGCAATGACCGCTCGAGCCTGCCCGACGGATCGATCAGATCCGCCATCTGCGACGACCATGTACGGGACAGCACGTCGAAATAACCCGTGCCCGACGCCTCGCCGGCATCCGTCGTGTATTCGCCCGTCAACCAGAAGTTGACGTAGTCGTGCGGCAAAAGCACATGCTGCACTTTTTCATAGGTCTCAGGTTCATGTTGCCTCACCCACGCAACCTTCGATGCAGTGAAACCCACTGGAATCGTGGTGCCAATCAGGCTGCGAATACGCCTTTCACCGCCAGCCGCATTGAACAGCTTCTCATTGGCCTCGGTCGTTTCCGTATCGTTCCACAGCTTCACGTCGCGCACGACGGAACCATTGCCGTCCAGCAGCACCAGTCCATGCTGCTGCCCGGACACGGCGATTGCACGGACATCGGCCGGACTGCGTGTCGTCTGTGAAAAGAGATCCTTGAGTGCTTTTCGCAAAGCATCGATCCACCACTCGGCCTTCTGTTCCCGCCGTCCATTCGCCTCGGAGATGATCGAATGGCTGGCATGACCACGAGCCACAAGCGCGCCGCTCTCAGGATCCAGCAAAACCACTTTCGTGCCTTGCGTACCGCAGTCGATGCCAAGATACATTCGTTACCTCTGTCTGCCGTTTGAAGTGAGTTACTGAACGTCGATGAGAACCTTGATGACATCCGGCTGTGCGGACGCGGCCAGATCGAATGCCTCGATGCTGTCCTTGAACGCATAGCGGCGCGAGATCAGCGGCTTCACGTTAATCTGCCCGGATGCGATCAATGCAATCGAACGCTCGTAGTCGTTCGCATAGCGGAAAATGCCGACCGTTTCGATTTCCTTCACCTGCATCGCGACGATATCCATCGGCACGAGATCCTGCGGCATGCCGACGAATACGAGCTTGCCTGCGGGACGCAGACAATGCGGTGCAGCCGCAATCGCCTTCGCGTTGCCGCTGCAGTCGACGAACAGGTCTGCGCCATTCGGAAAATGCTGGCCCACAAATTCCTTCAGATCGGCCTTCGCCACATTGCAGGTGATGAGCCGGTCACCATAGTGCTCCGAGAGGAAATCGAGCTTTTCCTGCTTCACGTCGGTGATGATCACCCGGCTGCAACCGGACGCGAGCAAGGCGAGCGCCATCAGCGAGCCAATCGTGCCGGCTCCCGTCACGACAGCGGTATCGCCCGGCGCGATGCCGACCTTGCGTGCAACGTGCGTACCCGAGGTCAGCGGCTCGGCCAGCACGGCTTCTTCCAGGCTGACGTTGTCCGGCAGCTTGAACGTGAGGCTTGCAGGGTGAACGACCGACTCGCGCAGCACGCCGTGAATGGGCGGCGTTGCCCAGAACCGGATGCCCGGGTCGAGGTGGTAGTTGCCTTGCATCGCTTCGGGCGAGTTCGGGTCGAAAATGCCCGGCTCCATTGCGACGCGGTCGCCCGCCTTCAGATGCTTCACGTTGCTGCCCACTTCGGCAATGACGCCGCTCGCTTCGTGCCCGAGGACCATCGGCTCGTTCACAATGAAATCGCCGATACGGCCGTGCTTGTAGTAATGAACATCACTGCCGCACACGCCGACGTTGGCAATCCTGATGCGCACGTCGTTGGGACCGAGCTCCTCTTCAATGACGATATCGCGAATCTGGAGCTTGTCTTTTTCCTCGAGAACCAAGGCTTTCATGTCAATTCCTTTCAGTAGATGAATACAGTTGGCTGATGCGACGTCATCCCTTGATATCGCCGAGCTTCTTGTGAAGCGTCAGACAGGTATCGACGTTCGCTTTCGTGTACAGCTCCGTGCCTTCGACCTGATGCAGGTCGGTCTTCTGTTTGGTGAGGATGTCGTGCGCCATCTTCATCGACTTCTCGGCCAGTTCATCCGCGCTCTGCAGTGCCGTCGATGTCATCTTGCCGCTCTTGATGAGCAGACATGCTTCGGCCGTTCCATCCGTGCCGTAGACCAGCGGGAAAGGATTCATGCCCGAGCCCTTCAGCGCTTCCACTGCGCCCGCAGCCATGTTGTCGTTCATCGAAATGACCGCGTCGATTTTCGGGTTCGCCTGGATCCAGTCTTCCGTCAACTGCATGGCTTCGTCCTTGTTCCAGTTCGCGGTCTGCTCCGCGACGATCTTCACGTCGGGACGCTTCGCAAAGAACTCCTTTTGCCACGCGTCACGGCGGCCCGTCGAATGCGGGTTGCCCGGCGGCCCGAGCAGCACGACGACTTTCGCGTTCTGCGGCACCTGTTTCAGCGCCAGTTGCGCATTGACCTGACCCAGCAGATACGGGCTGGAATCGACGGACGGCACCGAGTCGTCACCGAACTTCGGGTTGGTCGCGACAAACTTCATGCCACTCTTCATCGCATTCTTCACAGGGCCGATCTGCACCGCCGGGTCATACGGCTGGATGATGACGAGGTCGTACTTGTTGGTGACAGCGTTCTCGATGTTCGACTGCATCACTGAATTCTGGCTCTGTCCGTCGAAGACCGTCAACGTGATATCCGGATACTTCTTCGCTTCCTTCACCATCGAATTGGCCAGCCACGCCGCAAACGAATCGCTTTGCGCACGCGCCAGATAAGCCACACGGTACTTCTGGGTTTGTGCGATTGCAGCACCCGTAGTAGCGAATACGCCCAGCGCCAGAGCGCATGCCATCAGTTTCTTGAACTTCATTTGCTGTCTCCTTGAGTTACGACGTAATGAATTACGACGTTATGTGGTACTTCGCATGCGTTGCCGGACTTCGAGGACGATCAGTTATCCGGCAGCGGAATGTCTTCGACTGCTCCGTCAACTGGTGACCGCTTTGGCGGGCTCTTGCTGCGCGGTCTTTTTCTTCTTCTTTCCATGCTTCGAGGAAATGTCGTACGCCACAGCGAGCACGATGATGCCGCCCTTGATGATCTGCTGGAGATACGACTGGATACCGAGCAGGTTCATGATGTTGCCGAGAAAGCCCATGATGAAGGCGCCCGCCAGCGTGCCGATTGCCGTACCGATACCGCCCGAGAAACTCGTCCCGCCGATAATCGCCGCCGTCATCGCATCGAATTCGAAACCGATACCTGCATTCGGAAGACCTGCATTGACGCGGGACATATAGAGCACGCCAGCCAGCCCGACGAGCGCACCGTTCAGCAGGAAGGCCATCATCTTGATGCGGTTGATGCGGATGCCCGATGCACGCGCCGCTTCCTGGTTGCCGCCAATGGCGTAGATGTACCTGCCAAGCCGTGTGTGATTCAGCACGTACCAGGTCAGCAGCGCGATCACGATCAGAAAGATCACGGGAGAAGGAACACCCAGCACCGAGCCCTGACCCCAGCCGACATAGTTATCGAGCTCGTAGATGTTCTGCCCTTTGGTCATCATCAGCGCGGCGCCGCGCGCTGCCGTCTGCATCGCAAGCGTTGCGATAAAGGCGGGTGTATTGAAGCGCGTGACGATCCAGCCATTCACGAGGCCGCAGGCCGAGCCGATTGCAATGCCGACTATCAGCGACGGCACGAACATGCCCGTTGCCTTGAAGAAGATCACCGACAGCAGACCGGAAAGTGCGAGTACTGAACCCGCGGAAAGATCGATCAGCCCGCAGATAATCAGCAGCGTCTGGCCGAAGGCGAGAATCGTCGTGATCGAAATCTGCCGCGAGATATTGAGGAAGTTCGTCGTCGACAGAAACACCGGACTGATGATCGAACTGACGATGATCATCGCCACCAGAATCAGATAAATGCTATATCTGCCATTCGAGAAGAGCGCCCAGCGAGCAGGCGCATTGCGCGTCACGGTATTCAATTTTCGTCTCCACCAAGAGTAGCCAGGCGCATGATTCCTTCCTGGCTGAATTCGGACTCGTTTAGCTCACCTCTAATGCGGCCGGTCGCCATCACATAGATGCGGTCGCACACTGCAATCAGTTCCGGCAACTCGGATGAAATGACCACGACCGCTCTGCCTTCCTGAGCCAGCTCGAATATGATTTTGTAGATTTCGAATTTGGCGCCGACGTCGATGCCGCGAGTCGGTTCGTCAAGAATCAGGATCTCGGGATCGCAGAGCATCCATTTGGCGAGCATCACTTTCTGCTGATTGCCGCCGCTGAGCAGCCCGATCTGCGTATTGAAGTTCGGCGCCTTCACTTTCATGCGGTGACTCACACCATCTATCAGGCGCTTTTCGCGTTTTGCGTCGCGGTAGCCTCGCCTGATGAACTTGTCGAGTGACACGAGGCCTGTGTTTTCGGTGATGCTGCGCATCGGCACGATGCCGTAGCGCTTGCGGTCTTCGGACAGCATCGCGATGCGGAGCCGAATGGCGTCCTGCACGGTCCTGATACGCACCGGCTTGCCATGCACGCGGACTTCGCCTTCCGTGTACGGATCGAGACCGAACACGGTGCGAACCACTTCCGTCCGTCCTGCGCCCATCAGCCCGGCCAGACCGATGATCTCGCCCTTGCGAACACTGAAGCTGACATTCGAAAAGCGTTCCTCGTCGCCGAGTCCCTTCACTTCGAGCGCGGTCTCGCCGAACGTGCGAACCGGCTTCTCCGGATAGACGTTGTCGAGCTTGCGGCCCACCATCATCTGGATGATCGTCTCGATGTCGATGTCGCTCGCCGCACGCGTCGCGACATGGCTGCCATCGCGGATCACGGAGATATCGTCGGCAATGCGGTAAAGCTCTTCGAAGCGATGCGAGATGTAGACGATCCCCGCGCCCTTCGCTCTCAGTTCATTGATCTTCTTGAAGAGAACATCGACTTCTTTCGACGTGATCGCCGACGTCGGTTCATCGAAGATGATGATGTTCGCCTCGCGCGACACCGCCTTCATGATCTCGAGCATCTGAAGATCCGAGACGCTCAATTCCTTGAGTTTCGTATCGGGGCGGTAATGCAAGCCCTCTCTTTCGAGCAGCGCCTTCGCATCGGAATAAACCTTCTTCCAGTCGATCGAACCGAAACGTGTTCTCGGCTCGTCGCCGAGAAACAGCGACTGCGCGACGGTGATCTCGGGGATGTAGTTGAGCTCCTGCGTCACCATCGAAATCTTCAGCCGCCGCGCCGCCAGCGGCGTATCGATCTCGACCTTCTCGCCATTGACGAAGATTTCGCCGGCATCGGGCTGATAGATGCCGCTGACGATTTTCATCAACGTCGATTTGCCGGCGCCGTTCTCGCCGCAAATCACATGGACCGAGCCCTTGCGGACCGAGAAGCTCATGTCTTTCAGGGCGATGACGCCCGGAAAGCGCTTCTCGATGCCGCGCAACTCAAGAATTGGTGTGTCTCCCATCTTCATCGCCTTGTATCTGTGTGCAAGGAAGGGCCCGAAGCCCGCTCCGCCAGGAGCGCCGGGAGCGAAAGTGCGAACTTGCATGGCTGCCGTGCGACTTTTGCTCAACCGTGAACACACTCTACACATTAAAAGTTCAACATGCAACATCAATGGTTTAGTGTTACCACCAATGCGACACCGTAGAAATTGGTGAAGTTGATGGGAAGATAAGCCACAAACGCCACAAAATAGGGACTTTCAAGAATGCAGACTGGCCGTTGCGCTATCTGGCTCACCTGGGGAATGCCCTGGAAATAATGGTATAGTTTCACCATTCACAAAAGTTGGTGTTATAGTTAGATCACCAGCCAGACGTTTTCCGTCCGCAAGCCGAAGCGGCAGAACGACAAGAAGAGTTTCCGGGCGCCGGACTCCATCAACTTGACGCGAAGTGCAACCATGACCGATTTGAAACAACTGGAGCTACCGAGCCTGACCCGCGACATCCTCGGCGAGATCGAAGCCTCCCTGCGTCAGGTGAACGCCGCCGACCTCGATGCGCTCGTCGCCGAAATCGAGCGGGCTCCGAAGGTCTTCTGCCTGGGCGCCGGCAGGTCTGGCATCCTGCTGCAGGCCTTCTGCATGCGCCTCAACCATCTCGGCGTCGAGGCTTACATGGCAGGTGGATTGCCGTGCCCTCCCGTCGGCGCCAGCGATCTCATCATCGTGGCGTCGGGGTCGGGCGAGACCCGCAGCGTGTCCGCCGTCCTCGAACAGGGCCGGCAGGCGGGCGCGCGCGTTGCGCTGTTCACCGCACGCCGCTCGGGTGCCCGCTCGATGGATGCCGACGTGACCGTGGTGATCCCCGCGCCCAGCGGACTGGTGAACCGCGAACATCCGCAGAATCTGCAGCCGATGCGCACCCTGTTCGAGCAGGGCTTCTTCCTGCTATGCGAGGCGATTGTTTGCTGGCTGAAACTGAAGAAAGGCATTGGTGAGGAAGAGATGGCGCAGCGGCATGCAAATCTCGAATGAGCACCAGAAGACGCTGAACGACTGACGATCCGGCGCCCGATGTACTCCATCGGGCGTTTTGCATTCCAGGGAACGATGCGGCCGTGCACCCGGTGCTGTTGCTTTCGAGCGCAGCAGGTATCGAAAATGTTTATCGGTCAAAATCTTCCGGAGAACACGCGGAGGGCCTGAATGACCGTGTTTTATGGCTTCCGCCCGTCCGCACAGCATGCTTTGGGCCATCTGAACCCCGATTGACACGCGTGCCCGCCTTGCTATCTCATGCGCTTATCCAACGCTGGATGCGCTTCATTGAAGTCCCGTCTGGCGACGCACCATGTCAAGGGATTTTCAGCTATGGCAAAAATCATCGGCGGCCTTGCCGCATCGCACACCCCCACAATCGGCTTCGCGTTCGACAAGAACAAGCGTGACGACCCCGTCTGGGCGCCCATCTTCGAGAACTTCGCGCCGCTGTCCGACTGGATCGCCGAGAAGCGTCCCGACGTGCTGGTGACGATCTACAACGACCACGTCACGTCGTTCTTCTTCGACCACTACTCCGCGTTCGCGCTCGGCGTCGGCGAGCAATGGCAGGTCGCGGACGAAGGCGGCGGTGCGCGCGACCTGCCCGCCATCAAGGGACATCCGGAATTCGCCGCGCACATCGGCAAGTCGCTGATGACGGACGAATTCGACATGTCGTTCTTCCAGAACAAGGCGCTCGACCACGGCTGCTTCTCGCCGCTGTCGATGCTGTGCCCGCACAAGCCCGAGTGGCCGGTCAAACTCATTCCGCTGCAAATGGGCGTGCTGCAACTGCCGGTGCCGAGCGCGCGCCGCTTTTACAAGCTCGGTCAGGCGCTGCGCCGCGCGATCGAAAGCTATCCGGAAGACCTGAAGGTCGCTGTTCTCGCGACGGGTGGCCTGTCGCATCAGGTGCATGGCGAACGCTCCGGCTTCAACAACACCGCGTGGGACCAGCGCTTTCTCGACCTGTTCGAGCGCGACCCCGAGCAGCTCGCGAGCATGACGATTGCGGAGTATGCGGAACTCGGCGGTTATGAAGGCGCGGAAGTCATCATGTGGCTCACGATGCGCGGCGCGCTGTCGTCGAATGTGGTGTGCAAGCATCGCAGCTATTACCTGCCGTCGATGGCGGGCATCGCGACGGCCATCTACGAAGTCGAAGACAGCGAACCGAACCCGGCCAACGTCGAGCGTCATCGCGAGAAGATGGCAGTCGAACTGAAGAATGTCGAGAAGCTCGAAGGCACGTATCCGTTCTCGATCGAAACTGCCGTCCGCGCATACCGTATCAACGACTACCTGCATCGCATGGTCGAGCCCGAGCATCGCGAAGCGTTCAAGCGCGATGAGGAAGCCAGCTTCGAGGCAGCGGGACTCACGGAACAGGAACGCGACCTGATTCGCCGCCGCGACTGGCAAGGGCTGCTCCATTACGGCGTGATCTTCTTCATGCTCGAAAAGCTCGGCGCCGTCACGGGTATTTCCAATCTGCACATCTATGCCGCGATGCGTGGAGAAACGCTCGAGGCATTCCAGAAAACACGCAACGCGCCAGGCGCGCTCTATTCGGTTGCCGGCAAGGGTGGGCAGAACGTGTCGTGGGACAAGTCCTCGTCAGACAAGCAATAGGCTGCACGAGCGCTCATTCATTGCCACCGCTTGCGCAGTCCACGACCTGAAAGAGAAAGCAACGATGATCATTGATATTCACGGCCACTACACCACGGCACCCAAAGCGCTGGAAGCGTGGCGCAACCGTCAGATCGCCGGCATCAAGAGCCCGGCAGACATGCCGCACGTATCCGAATTGCGGATTGGCGACGACGAACTGCGCGAATCGATCGAGAACAATCAGCTGCGCCTGATGCGCGAACGCGGACTCGACCTGACCATCTTCAGTCCTCGCGCGAGCTTTATGGCGCATCACATCGGCGACTTCGAAGTGTCGAGCACGTGGGCAGCCATCTGCAACGAACTGTGCTTCCGCGTCAGCCAGCTCTTCCCGGACAGCTTCATTCCCGCAGCGATGCTGCCGCAAAGTCCCGGCGTCGATGTGAAGACGTGCATTCCCGAACTGGTGAAATGCGTCGAGCAATATGGGAATGTCGCGATCAACCTGAATCCCGATCCTTCTGGCGGACACTGGACGAGCCCGCCGCTGTCGGACCGGTACTGGTACCCGATCTACGAGAAGATGGTCGAGTACGACATCCCCGCGATGATTCACGTGAGCACGAGCTGCAATGCGTGTTTCCACACGACAGGTGCGCATTATCTGAATGCCGATACGACCGCGTTCATGCAATGCCTGACGTCGGACCTCTTCCAGGATTTCCCGACGCTGCGCTTCGTGATCCCGCACGGCGGCGGCGCCGCGCCGTATCACTGGGGACGCTTCCGCGGACTCGCGCAGGAACTGAAAAAGCCGCTGCTCACAGAACATCTGCTGAACAACGTGTTCTTCGACACCTGTGTCTATCACCAGCCGGGCATCGATCTTCTGACGCGCGTGATTCCCGTCGAGAACATTCTGTTCGCGAGTGAAATGATCGGCGCCGTGCGCGGTATCGATCCGGAAACGGGCTTCAATTACGACGATACGAAGCGCTACATCGAAGCCGCAAATGTGGATGCCGAAGACCGGTACAAGATTTACGAGGGCAACGCACGGCGTGTCTATCCGCGTCTGGACGCAGCACTCAAGGCAAAGGGAGTTTGACCATGTATGAAATGGGAGTGGTGTACCGCAACATCAAACGCGCGGACAAGGATGTCGCATCCAAACTGGGCGCGCTCGGTTCAGCCACGGTACACGAAGCGATGGGTAGAAGCGGCCTTCTCAAGCCGTACATGCGCCCGATTTACCCGCACGCGCAGGCAAGCGGCACGGCAGTCACGGTACTGCTGCATCCCGGCGACAACTGGATGATGCATGTCGCGGCCGAACAGATCCAGCCGGGCGACATCGTCGTTGCAGCAATTACGGCAGACTGCACCGATGGTTACTTCGGCGACCTGCTGGCGACGAGCTTCAAGGCGCGCGGCGCAACCGGCCTCATTATCGATGCCGGTGTGCGCGATGCCAGAGTGCTGGAGGAAATGGGTTTCCCCGTGTGGAGCAAGGCGATTTCGTCTAAAGGGACGATCAAGGCGACGCTGGGTTCCGTCAACATTCCCGTGGTCTGCGCGGGTGCTCTCGTTTCGCCCGGCGATGTGATCGTCGCTGACTTCGACGGCGTGGTGGCCGTGCCCGCTTCGGCAGCGGCAGCCGTGCTCGACAAGGCCACTGCGCGGGAAGCACTGGAAGCGGAAAAACGCGCGAAGCTCGCATCCGGCGTGCTGGGACTCGACATGTACAACATGCGCGACCCGCTGAAGCAAGCCGGCCTGCGCTACATCGACTGATCGATGGCGAACATGACGACCGATACCTCGAACACGCCGCTGACCGTCATTTCGTCGATGGCGACGCGTCGTGTGTTGACGCAGCTCGCGCAAGCGTATGAAGCCGCGTCCGGGCTGCCTGTTTCGATCGTGTCGGTCGGTGGCGTCGAAGCGTCTCGCCGTATCCGGGAAGGCGAGCACGTCGATGTCGTCGTCCTCGCCGCCGGAGCCCTCGAAAAGCTCGAGCACGACGGGCATATCGTTACCGGAAGCCGCGTCGACGTCGCACGATCGCAGATCGCCGTCGCTGTCAGGCGTGGCGCGCCGCGTTGCGACATCAGCACCGAGTCTGCCGTACGCGCTGCCATGCTGAACGCTCGCACGATCGGATATTCAACGGGACCGAGCGGAACGCATATCGTCAATCTGCTTCATCGGTGGGGTCTTGCCGATGACTTCGCGAACCGGATCGTCGAAGCGCCACCCGGCGTACCCGTTGCGAGCCTGATCGCCGAAGGAAAGGCTGAAATCGGCTTTCAGCAATTGAGCGAACTCGTCGACGAACCGGGAATCGATGTGAGCGGAGTGCTTCCGGCAGCGATTCAGGCCGTCACTGTGTTTTCCGCCGCGATCTGTTCGACATCGCAGCGACACGAAGAGGCGACCGCGTTCCTCGCCCATCTCGCCTCTCACGATGGCGACGAAATAAAAGTCCGTTACGGAATGACGGCTGTCTGACTTCGATTCAGCCGTAACGCGCTATTTCACATGCATGCGGCCTCATTTGAAATGAGGCCGCATCGTCAATCCCGCGACAGTACGCTCGCGCGTCAAACCCTGCATCTGTTTGCAGTATTTTCCACGCTGACGGATCGCGTACCATCGGCACTCGGCCTTCCGCAGCGCTGACGGGCACCTCGATTCCATTCGTCTGCACAATCGGTCGACGCGCGAAACCTTGCGCATGCACCCGCTGAGGGCATCTTCCACTCACACGGCATACAACGCCAATGCGATCCGGATGAACTGCACGCGCATTGCCGCGAAGACGGGAAAGTAGTGGAAAGCGAGTAAACCGGTACAGAAACTGCTGCAATACCATGTATGGAATTGATCTGAATGCTTTTGAAAGCGGATCATCCGCCCGACCCGGATGCATGCTGCATTGCGACCTGAACCGCCA
This sequence comes from Burkholderia sp. Ac-20365, assembly GCF_017104715.1. GTDB lineage: Bacteria > Pseudomonadota > Gammaproteobacteria > Burkholderiales > Burkholderiaceae > Paraburkholderia. Next base: position 49,330 of record NZ_JAAGPI010000025.1, on the reverse strand, counting down.
CGATGAGCAAACCTCTCTCTCGACCGGTAAGCACGGACCTGGATGACGCGACTTTGCCGGAAAGCCGTCTGCCGTCCCGCAACTTCGCTCGCGCAAGAAAAGTACTGCTCTTCATACTGGCCGTCACCGTGGCTGTTCCATTGGGATGCCTCGCCGGCTACGGCTATTACACCTATAAGCAGCGCTACAACAATGCAGTCGAAGCGAGCGAACGGATGAGCCGTGTCGCGCAGGAGCAGGCTCTGAAGGTCATGGACCTGAATACCGAACTGGTTTCCCGGGTCGATGAACTGCTCGCCGACCAGACAGACGAGCAGATCGTGCGCGACCAGGCCGACATTCATCGCCGGCTGGAGAAGATTGCAGGCGGCTTTCCGCAAGTCGCGGCCATTTCGGCATTCGGCACGTCCGGGCAGCTTCTCGTGAGCAGCCGCTTCTATCCTGTTCCTGCCGTCAACATCCAGACACGCGACGATTTCATTAATGCAAGGCACTATCAGCCGGAAGCCTATGTGTCGCTGCCGATGCAGGCGAGCGTGTCGAAGGTCAGCGTGTTCAACGTCGCGCAAGCGCGCCGCGCTGCCGACGGGCAATTTCACGGCGTCATTTCGGTTGCATTACGCCGCGATTACTTTTCCAGCTTTTATCAGAAACTCGTCGACGAAGATTCTGCGAATTTCATCGGGCTCTATCGGCGCGATGGCTCGTTGCTCACGAGCTTCCCCAATAACGCTCCCGGTCTGGATGCGCTGGAATCGAACATGCTGGCCAATGCGTTTTCCCGCAATGAGTTTGTCGGTCAGCTGGAAACATCGACTTTCTCAGACGGACAAAAGCGTTTTATCGCTTATCGCCGGGTCGACGGCTATGGCCTTTACGTCGCAGTCGGGTTTCCTGTCGCAGAGCTTTATTCGGTCTGGCTGCATCACTTCATTCTGATTTGTGCACTGGCTGGCCTGCCTTGCATCGGTATCTGGCTGCTGATCGGCTTTTCGCTGAAGCAGCTATCGACGGAAGAAAACTCCTGGATGCAATGGCGAACGGAAGCGGGCCGCCGTCTCGATGCAGAAGAAGCCGCGAGGCATTTGCAGCGCGCGAGTGCGTTGGGCAATCTGGTCGCAAGCGTCGCTCACGACGTCAACAACTACCTCGTGATCGTGAAGTCGAACATGGCCATGGCGAGGTCCAAAGGCTACCGGGAAACCACCACTGAAATGGCTTCGATTGAGCGCGCCACACGCGCTGTCGAGAGCCTCGTTCGCACCTTGATGGGTTCAGCCAGGAAGCAGCCTGTAAAGCTCACGCAGGTGAACCCCGCACATCTGCTGCCGAAAATGCAACAGGTCGTGCAGGCCACGGTAGGCGATTCCGTCGCAACCAGCATCGACGTCGCGCCCGAGATCTGGACCATCCGCACGGATGTCGCGGAACTGGAACTGGCGATCGTGAATCTGGCGCTCAATGCTCGCGACGCCATGCATCGCGCGGGAAAGTTCTCGGTGCGCGCACAGAACGTCGAGGTCGCGTCCCATAGCGTCGGCGTGCCGGCGGGCGACTACGTGATGATCTCCGCGTCCGACAACGGCGAAGGCATGAGCGCGGCTGTCGCTATGCAGGCTTTCGAACCGCTCTTCACGACGAAGACGGGCAGCGCGCATCCCGGCCTTGGCCTGTCACAGGTCATGGCCGTGTGCGAGGCAAGTGGAGGAACCGCGAAAATCACCAGTGAGCCAGGTGTGGGCACAACGGTGCGTCTCTACTTTCCGAGAAGCAGCGTGCGCGATATTGCGGCTGTGAGTGAAATTGCCGATTCATCGCCAGTTGCCGGGAGTCAACAGGTGCTGCTGATCGAAGACAATCACGAAGTCGCGGCAAGCCTGTCTGCCGTGCTCGAAATGATGGGGCACGCCGTCACACACTATCCGAGCGCAGACGACGCACTGCCCGCGCTGCAATCCGGCCAGGCATTCAAACTCGTACTGTCCGACGTACAGATGCCCGGCGACATGAACGGCATCGACCTTGCCGAATGGGTGAAGCAACATCGCCCGGAACAACCGCTTGTGCTGATGACGGGTTACGCGGACGAACTGGAAAGAGCGAAGCATATGGGCGTGCCGATTTTCGCCAAGCCTTTCGACGCCGAAGATCTCGAGGCGCTATTGGGCGCGTGAAAAATGCGGCACTGCCGGTTCAATCCGCCAGTGCCGCATTCTATTCTGGCCGCCGTATTCCCCTCGCCTTTTATCGCCCCTTGTAACTCAACGTCGCCGGATCGCTATTGCGGAAGATGGGGAACCACGGTGAGACCAATCCTCCACCTGCCTTGACGATCGTCTCGCAATCCCTGGTCTTTGTGTCACAGCGACGAAGTTCTCCTGTCGTATCCGGCGCATTGCCGGAAATGGGAATATAAAGTTTCCCTTCGGGACCAAAGACGATCGCCTGCGCGCTCGCGCGCGACGCTCCCGGTTTCGACAACGGCAAAGAATCGATCACTTTTCCGCTTCTCACATCGAACTTGAGAATCCTGTCGACATCATCCGAATCTTTGACGTTACGAAAACTGGTGACCCAGAGATAGCCCTTGTCGTCGAACGCAAGCCCTTCGGGCCGGTGAAAACCCAGATTCAGCTTTTGGTCCCGTACTGTGTCATTCGTTGCAATGACTGCATCGAGTCGATGCGTATCCGGATCGAAGCGAAGCAGATAAGCGAGAAGCGCGACCTTGGGATCGGCCGAAGTCGGGCAGCCTCGCGCCGCGACATACAACATGCCGTCGGGGCCGAACACCACGCCGCGCGGATAGAAACCAGGCTTGAACCTGCTGTGATCGAGCACGCCAATCCAGCCGCCCCACTGGTTGTATTCTCTGATATCGCCTTCGTCCTTCTTGTAGCAGTTCTGGTCGTTCGTGCTCGCGACGATGTCCGCCACGTAATAGTGGTCTTGCTGATAGGGGTGACGCCAATCCCGCGAGCCGCCTCCAAAAACAATGCCCTGCGGCGCATACGCAGCATGCCTGTCGTCGAAAGAAACCAGAAACTGTTTGAACGTACCCTTCCTGCCGTCGAACCTGAGAATATCGCCATTCTCTGTACCGAAGTTCTGATTACTGGCAATCAGTTCTCCGTCTACAAAGATAAGACCCATCACGCCATTCAATCCGTTAGGGAAATTCGTCGAAGCGAACGTTTGCACCACACCCGTCGAGATATTGACCTGTTTGATAGTGCTATCACCGACATCGCCGATAAAGATATCGATCCCGTCATTGCCACGCGACAGTGCATCGTCGGCTCTGACTGCCTGGCCTGCAAGCAATCCGCCCACGACGACAGCGCCCGTGACTAGCGTGCGCATTGAATCCATTTTCATGGCTGACCTCCATGGAACTGTGTCGAAGCATTCCTCGTATAGACCGTACCGGCTGCATCGTCGCAATAGCTCGCACCAGCCGGCGCCACCTGCCACTGACTCATTTCCTGATGATCAAGCAGCCTCCTCAATGCCTGAGTCGCATCGACACGCCGCTGCATACATAGCCAGCGAGCGCCATTGCGAAGGCACGTGAGGCCTGCAAACGTGGCGCGCGGGCATTCGGCCAGGTCAAGCGGCTATTCCGCTCCTGGTTACGATGGGTGTGAATGCTGACGCGCCGGACTTTATTTGAGTTTTATTAAAGCTCTTGAGGAGAAGCTGAAGTCCATTTGAAGCGTTGGCGCCATCCGCTGCCGTGCGAATGCCTTCGCCGCGATCGCGCCTGTCCGGCGCGCGGATTCAAACGACGTAATGCTCGACGTCCGCCTGTCCAATGCCCTCGGATTCATGATGATCCTCGTTTGATCTATTGTGCTTCTGCTTCCTGTTTTGCTACGCCTGAAACCGGTCTGTCTGTTTTTAAACGGGAGCTATTAGCTCCGGATCGAAAAGAAAAAGGCAAAGCGCGGCCATGCCTGCTTGAGCAAGGCCAGATTGAAAAAAAGGAATGAACGTCTGCTGCCCACGCGACAGACTGGCTAACCCAGGTTCCGTTATGTCGATAGTTTTATTCGGGAACCTCGGTTCGATTGAGCATAGGTCGGATGTAGACAAATGCAAGATTCGGCAAGCCGACCGTTAATGTACCCGTTGGTCGAACGTCAGCGACGGGCGCCGCGGCGTCACATGTGTACCCGGCCCTGCCTCCATCCGCTCAAGGTCGAATGGTTGCGAACGCACCCGCGCGCGTTTCGCCATCCGGAATGAGGGTCCGTGTCACAAAACCGCTTGCTGCATGGCAGCGTGAGCGCAATGCGCATCGGAAAAACCCTTTTCGAATTATGAAATTAAACTTGCAAGCGATTGATTTTCATGCATAAAAATCATCGGAGAAGCGATCTATTCCGCACACGCCACGCCCTGCTTCTTCGGTACTCTCTTATACAAGAGGTGACGGCACGACGACCTTCAGTCGCGAATCACCCGGACGCTTTTTTCATACCGTTGGAGATAACCCATGCAGCACGTCTATATCGAACCCGTACCGAAGGGCCGCTGGGGGCCGATCGACGGCTACACCGTCGAATTCAAGGACGGCACGAAAGTCACCCCGGAGATCTACCGCTCGGAAACGCTCGCGGTCGGCGAAATCAAGCTGCGCGGCTATCTGCCGCTGCTTCCGAAAGTGCGCATCACCGACAAGGCCGTGACCGAGCACTGGCAGGCAGCCGAGGAATCGCTGGCGCAAGGCTGAAGCCGGCGAGTACCCGCATCGACGCAATTCACGCGTGCTTCGCGCCCGTCACCGGGCGAGGCACGTGCACGCTTTCCCTCCTGCTCAAAGCTACTCAATGCGCCCGCGCCGATTGTCTCTAATCGGTTGCCAAAGCGTTTCGTCCGCGACGGTTTATCCCGTGCGCTGTCACCGTCATACTGATGTCCATTCGCGCAACGCAATTTCATGGGCAACGTAGATGGTGACCAGACAGATCATCGATTCAGGCGCGTACCTGCAACACTTCGAGTCCTTGCCGGATCTGTGGACGCTCGAACAGATCGACGCCTCGCTCGAAGCAACGCTGCAGGCAAGGCCGGCCGACGCCACATCGACCTGGATCTTCGCGTACGGCTCGCTCATCTGGAACCCGATGATCGAGTTCGACAAACGGATGGTCGCGACGCTGCACGGCTGGCAGCGCAGTTTCTGCCTGCAGATGACGGTGGGCCGCGCAAGCCCCGAGCGCCCGGGCCGGATGCTCGCGCTGCGCCCCGGCGGCCATACGGGCGGCATCGCATTGCAACTGCGCGACACGGCATCGGGCGACGCACTGCGGGCGATCTGGATCCGCGAGATGGTGCTCGGCTCCTACCGTCCGACATGGGCGCCCGTCACGCTCGAAGACGGTAGCGAAACGCACGCGATCGCTTTCGTCGCCGACGAGTCGCGCGAGCAGTTCCAGCCCGATTCGTCCGTTGAGACCGTCGCCCCGCTGATCGGCTGCGCGGCGGGCCCGTTCGGCAGCAATGCCGAGTATCTGTTCATGCTGCACGCCGCACTTGCGGAGTGCGGCGTGAGCGATCCCTATGTCGACGCGATCGTGCGAGAAATCGAGCGCTCGCCGTTGCGCGACGCGTGCGGCGAACGGTAAGCATCGCTTCGACGCACAACGACGCAGCATCGGCAAATTTCAGGCGATGCGTTGTCTTCACGAAAGCAGATTTGGCGAAAGCAGTTTGAGCATCTCGCCTCTATTGGAATGGCGAACGCTTGCTGAACCGGTTGCGTTGTCCGCCTCGCTGGGTCCGGCTGACATCGCTTCGTTCGCGACTACGACAAACTGAAAAACGGTGCCGCGTGGCTGGTTCTCGCTGAACCATATCTTGCCGTTATGGGCCTCGATGATAGAGCGGCAGATCGACAGACCCATCCCCATGCCATGCGGCTTCCTGGTAAAGAGCGGATCGAAGATACGGGAAGCGTCATGCGACTCGACTCCTGTCCCGGTGTCTGCCACGAGTATCTTCACGTGACCGTTCTCGTGAATGCCGGATTTAATCTCCAGTATCCGAGGCTCGTCCCTGTTCGCCATCGAATCGATGGCATTGGTGATCAGGTTCAGAAGCACCTGCTGCAACTGGATCGGGTCTCCCGTTACCTGCGGGAGGCGTTCGTTCAGATCCAGGCGAACCGTGATCCCATGTCGCTGCAGATCGCCTCGTACGAGGGCAACCGTTTCAGGGACGAGGCTGTTGAGTTCGAACGCCACCCTGTTCAGTTCTTTCTTCCTGAACATCACCCGGACCCGTTCGACGACTGCATCCGCGCGACGACCATCGGCTTCGATCTGTTTCAGCACCATCTTCGCTTCGTCGAGATCCGGCGGCGTGAGATTGAGCCAGCGCGTGCCCACCTGGGCTGACAGGACGATCGCGGCCAAGGGCTGCCGCACTTCGTGCGCGATCGTGGCCGCGATTGCATCCCCGGTCAGCAACCTTGCTTCACGCTCGCGGCGTTGGGCGAGATCGGCGCGGACCAGTTGCGTATAGAGCATCGACACTTCATAGAGCAGCACGAACAGCACGAGACAGGCGGACAGAAGCGCACTGATCCGCGCGACGTACCAGCCGAACGTAAAGCGCACTGGAACGGGAAACGCGAGCAGCGAAACTTCGATCACGTACGCGCATAGCACCACTTTCAACCAGAGATCGAGCACCGAGCGACTCCGGAACCAGAGTACAGCGAGCGCGACGATATCCAGAAACACCAGCCCTGCAGCAAGACGCGGCCAGAGCGGCGAAAGGTGGATCGGATCGAGAACGAGACGGGGCATGCGGGCGTCTTCATTTATCACGAGGTAGGTCGCGCCGCACGCAACGACCACACTCGCCACAACGCTCGAAAAAATGGCGGCCCTCGCGGAGCCACGCCACAACCATCGTGTGGGTTCCGCATCCTTCAGCAACGCATAGCCGGTGACAATGAACGGAAAGCTGACGTGCGACACGGTGTAGATCCAGGGCGTGCTCTGCAATCCGGCGCCCAGCAATCCGGTCGGCGCCAACACACCGGGAAACGTGAGCATCCACGGGATCAGCATGAGCGAAGTGAAAAGATATCCACTCGCGATCAAAAGAAGCGCGCTCGAACGCAAGATCGAGAATTGCGCGAACAGCACGATTGCCGTGATCGACCCCGTCACGAACATCGCCGTCGTGTAAGCGGGAATGAACGCGTCGATCCTTCCCAGATGCGTTTTCGCGAGCGGCCCGGCCGCCGAGCAGATGGCGACCAGCAAGGCGAGTACGACCGCCACAGCGAGCCGCTTCTGGGTCGGGCCGGGCGATAAGTCCGAGAGGAACAGATGCTGCTCGTGCGGTGCAATGTTCATGACCATTTTGCGCCTCATGTTCGCGTCTGAAATGCGCAGGAGGAAACGCGTACGGCGATGCGGTTTGCGGAACAGCCGAACTGCGAAGACTTTCGCCGCGTGCACAAGCTGAGCGCACCGGAGACTGTCATCTGAAGCGGGGCTCCGAACTGTCGTTCCGGCCCCCTTGGGTCGACAGATTACGAAGCGAAAATTGAATGTAACCCGTTTTACAGAACCCGTCTTTGAAGCGCTGGATGAATGGCGTCAACATCAGCGAGAAGATCACCAATCGCCACGCGGCCCGGAGGCAAAGCTTTCCGGGCCGCGTGCTTTACTGCGCTATCGTGCGCAACGCCGGTCTCACGCCAGCGTCTTCAGGTCCGTCACGGTGTACGACATCGACACGCGATAACCCGCACCCACACGCACAGGCGAGAGGTCCGAGATCTCTTCGCCGTCGGCCACCGGCAAGCTCAACTGCCCTTCCCCTGCCCATGCATCGACCATGCGCGGATTGTCCATGATCGACATCACGAGTTCGTGCACAGCAGGCGTGTCGTGCTGCCCTGCTGCGAGTCGCGGGAAGTGGCGCAGATTCACGATCGGACGCCCGGCGAGGCTGAGCGTCGACGGGTCGTCGACCTTGCCAGTCAGTCTGATTTCGGCACGCGCAATGCGCTGCCCCGCCGTCGATGCCGTCGCCGCGAAGCGCGCACCCGGCGCGACCTGCGCAGCAGCGAGACTGGGCGCCGCGAACGTGCGCGTCTGATGCACGGCGCCGAGGCGCTTCGGGAAGCCTTGAATCAGACCGCGCATCATCGCCGAGTCGTTGTCGACGAAGATGTACGGGCAGTAGGCAACCGGCTGGCCGTTGTACAGCGCATCCACGAGCACGAAAAATTCGCGGTACTGGTAACGCGCGGGATCCAGCAGTTCATCGTTTTCGCCCGTGAACTGCCAGTCGACGAACAGCGCGCTCGCATGTCCCGGCGACGCGGGATCGATCGTCAGACCTTCCGGCAAGGTCGCGGCCACGGCGGCGGGATCGGCCCAGAATTCGACGATCAGGAAATCGCCCGAATAGTGCCACGGCGGCGGCGGTGCGATGCTCGACAGGCCACGGGGCGAAAGAGGAACGGCGTATTGCTTCGACATGATTTTCTCCAGAATGGAATGTATTTGAACGACGAGTATCGCTGCGTATCAACTGGCCGCGGCGGCTGTCGGGCCATCGGCTGCCGGAGACGGGTTTCGTCCGGCCAGTCCGTTGCCCGCGGACCAGTTCTCGCTGGCCACTTCGATGAGGTTGATGAACACATCGGCAGGCTTGACGCCCGGGTGCCTCGCGAGTCGCGCAACAAGGTGTTCGTAGAAGCGCTGCTTGTCCTGCGCAGAACGTCCGGCTGTCAGCGTGATCTGGACCAGCAGCACGTCGGATGAACGCGTGTGCGGATACGTCGTGTTGACATGAAAGTTCGCGTCGTCGTGTTCGCTGACGGTCATGAAGAACGCTTGCGGATGCACGCCAAGCGACATGTGCAGCGTTTCGTGAATGCCCTCGAGCACAGCGGTGCGGTAAGCGGCCGGCTTGCCGCTGCGCATCGAGACATGAGTCATTGGCATGTGAAGCTCCTGAAGTGCGTTTGCTTGAAATGAATCTTAGGCTCGCACAACGATTACACCAATTCATCATCAAGCATTTCTGTGATGATTTTCACCAATGACTAAACGGAAGAAGACGCGTGGAATACGCTGAAATAAAGGGCCGATGCGCTAGCCAAGACACAAAATCAGCCGTCATCCTATGATTGACAGACAGGATGACTGGAGCCATCAAGATGAGCGCTGATTATCATTCGCCCGCGCGCCGCCTCGACCTCGACGACGTGCAGGCCTTCGTTCTGGTCGCCGACCTCAGCAGCTTCACGCGCGCGGCCGAAGTGCTCGACATCACGCAGTCTTCGATCAGCCTGAAGATGAAGCGGCTGGAAGAGCGCCTCGGCCGGCGCCTGCTCGAACGCACGCCGCGCCGCGTGCAGTTGCTGCCCGAAGGCGCGGCGTTTCTCGCGGCGGCCCGCGAGTTGCTGAGCGCGCACGACCGCGCGTTGAATCCCGTCGTGCAGGTGCAACGCAGCCTGCGGCTGGGCATCATCGATCACACGGCGGCGGACGGACTGATCCCGCTGATTGCGCGCATCTCGTCGCAGGATCCGACGCTGCGCGTCGAAGTGAAGATCGGTGCATCGAGCGAAATGCTCGCGGACTACGATTCCGGCGAACTCGACGCCGTGTTCGCGCGGCGCGACGCCACGCGCAGGGACGCGGAGAAGCTGTTCGTCGAGCATTGCGGCTGGTTTGCCGCGCCACAGTGGACGCACCATCCCGGCGAGCCGCTGCGCATCGCGTCGCTGTCGGCGCCCTGCGGCGTGCGCGCCAATGCGCTGAAAGCGCTCGACGAAGCCGGGATCAAGTGGACGGAAGTGTTCGTGGGCGGCGGCATCGGCACGGTGGGCGCTGCCGTGATGGCGGGTCTTGCCGTCGCGCCAATGACGCGGCGCGGGTGTCCGCCGCGTGCCGTCGATGTCGGCAGCCGGCTCGGCTTGCCGACGCTCGCGCCGATCGAAATCGCCGTCTATACGCGCGTGCGGGACGCCGGCATGCGGGAGACGATCCGCAGCCTCGGCGCGGCGCTGCGCACGACCAATGCGGCAGCGTAATGACGTCGATAGCGACGTCGAGCGCCTGCTTATTTCGACGCGGTGCGCCCGCCCTTGTCGATCCCGTCTGCATGCGGGCCGTGCGTCACGCATGCTTCGAGGGCAACGACGGCCTTTTTTGCAACGGCCATCGTTTCCTCACACACCTCGCGTTTCACTGAACTGGGGCAACCGCCGTTCGAGCTGACCTGATCGACGGCCGTGCGGGCCTTGCTGAGCGCCGCTTCCGGCGAGCCCGTATCGGCGATCAGCTTCGCAATATTGAACACGCTGCCGGACGGCAGCATCACGAAGTCCGGACAGGTGGACTCGGCGTGAGCCGCAGTGGCAAGCGCCATTGCAAGCGTCATTGGAACGAGCGTGGTGGCACGCGCAACGGAGCGGGAATGAATTGGCATGGCGGGCGACCTCCGAATGATCATCGACGCTAACGTCGGTTGAATCCGCGAGTCCGGGTCACCCATTCTTTTTCATTGACTGGCAGCGCCGCGCAGATCGCATGTGCATCACACGTTATAGCTGCGCATCCTTAAGGGCGACTTACACCCGCTGCACGCCCAGCTTTCTGTTTCGTCTAACGAGTTGCTCTGCATTCACGTGCAAGACTGACGCACCGCGCCGCGCATCAAAAGCGCGGATGGCATTCGAATGTGAGTTGCGCCTGGTGGCTTTCCAGCGCACGCACGCCTGTGGACGACTCCGACACGACGCTCGGCACTTCGCCGCGTTGCGCGCAAAAGTCGCTTGCGCTCTGCATGACGGCCTTGTGAGATCTCGCCCACGCGACACTGCCGCCCGCCGCCGACGCATGGAGCGTGTATTGCCCCGCATTGCCTGATTCGACAACCGGGCTGGAACTCGCACAGGCCTGCATCAGCACGGGCACCAGCACGAGCAACGGTAACCGCAGCGCGCCACGCGCTGTCACCCGCAGCCCGATCTGTTTGATCAGACCTGACAGGAAACGGCTCACTCCGGATAGGTTCACGATGACTCCACGCTGAATGCTCGCACCTGCACGTTGCGGTGCGCGACCATCGCGGAGTATGAACGGGCTGCGTCTCGCGATCAGCTAGCGAAGTTGCAACACAGTGTTCGTTCATTGCAACTTTCGCGTTTCAGCCTTGAGATGGCCCGACGCGTGTCCACTTACAGTGCTTCCTGACACAGCGACATCATTTTCTGCACCATCGTGCTCGCTTCGTTCAGTTCCATCTCGCTCGTAAAGAGTGCATTGACACTGGAAAGACGCACGGCGATGCCCGCGTTGAGCAGATCCTCGCTGGCGATCTTCAACGCGAACTGGCCGATCTTGACGCGGTCGAGCCAGTACATCTTCACATCGTTTTTGGCGAGCCAGCGGCGGCAGCATTCGACCACATGATCGACGCGCCATTCCTGCGTCAGCGCATACGAAGCCGCGGCGATGGCCACGAGGTAGCAGAGCAGCTCGGGACGCGCGCTGTCCGCGTCGTTGAATTCGGGTTTGAGCATGGGTTGTGGACCTCAATTCTGTTTGTCCAGTCTTCAATACATAGGTGCTGTTGCACTGAAAACAACCTGCGCGCACGGCCGGCGGATCCGCTTTCGCCGCTTGCCGCCGCACCCCGTTCTGCAGGGGTGATGCGAAAGTCTACCCCTTTTCGGACGCCCGCCGATTTGTGCATGCACACAGAGCGCAACCCCGAACATACAGCGCGATCAGCGCAGAGCCTGCCGTATGCCCAGCGCGACGATCACTGCGCCACACGCACGGTCGATCCATCTCTGCGCACGTCGATACGCGGCTGAAACAGACGCGTGCGACAGAAACAGCGCAACGGCTTCATACCAGCACGACGCAATCACGCCGACGGTGGCGAGCATCGCGAGAAAGGTCGGCGCCGACACATGCGCGGGCGCCGCCGTTGAAAACACCGCCGCATAAAACGCGATCGATTTCGGATTGGCGATATTGGTCGCAACGCCCTGCATGAACGCCGAACCAAATTTCGTCGATGCCGACGGCGTACGTGCGGCCAAAGGCCGCGAACCTGCCGACACAATCAGGCGCATACCGAACCACAGCAGATAGCCTGCGCCCGCGAGCTTCACGGCCAACGCGATCCACGGAAAGACCGCGAACACGATACCCACGCCGAGAATCGCGCAGGTGGCCCAGAAGAGGTTGACCACCACGATCCCCGCGACGAGCGCAAGCGCATCCGCGCGTCTGGCCGAAACCGACTTGTGCGCAACCGCGACGAAGTTCGGCCCGGGTATCACCACGCCGACTGCATAAACCGGGAAGACAGCCGCAACCGCAGAGAAATCGATCATGGAGCCTCGAAGATTATCGACGCAAGGTCGAACGACAAAAGACGGCCACTATGCCACAACGCAATCCGTCGCGAGCCTCATCTGCATTTCACCGCGTAACTCCGTTGTAAATCGCATTGCATGCGGATTACAAAGGAGAAATCGTTCCTTCGGGTTTGGTGTTCTCCCTAATAGCATCGGGTTCCTTACTAACCCATTGACTTCGATAAAAAGGGAATCCAATGAAGCGTGTTGTTCTGGCCGGCGCCGCAAGTCTTGTCGCTGCATCGCCCGCACTCGTGCATGCACAGAGTGCCGTGACGTTGTATGGACTCGTCGATGCGGGCATCACCTACACCAACAATCAGAAAGGCGCGAGCAACATCCAGCAGACGAGCGGCAAGCTGAGCGGCGGCCGTTGGGGCCTGCGCGGCGTAGAAGATCTCGGCGACGGACTGAAGACCGTCTTCACGCTCGAAAGCGGCTTCCGTCCGAACGACGGAACAGCGGGACAAGGCGGCCGCCTGTTCGGCCGGCAGGCCTTCGTGGGCGTGCAGAAAACAGGCATCGGCACGGTCACGCTCGGCCGGCAATACGAGCCTGTGACGGATATCGTCTCGCAGTACGCCGGCCCCGGCTTCTGGTCGCCATCGACGCATATCGGCGATAACGACAATCTGAACCAGACCTTCCGCATCAACAACGCCGTCAAGTTCCGCAGCGACACGATCGCGGGCTTCACCGTCGACGGCCTGTACGCGTTCAGCAATCAGGCGAACGGCAACAACGGCACGGGCTTCAGCAACAATCGCGCATGGGGCGTGGCGGCGAACTACACGAACGGTCCGTTCTCGATCGGCGGCGGCTATAACGTGCTGAATCATCCGAATGCGGCGTCGAACACGAGCGGCGCGATCGGCGGTGCATCGACCACGGCGGGCGACGACTACAGCGGTGCGTTCTTCTATGGACTGAATGGCGGCGTCGCGCGTCAGCAGATCGCAGCAGCAGGCACCAGCTATGCGCTGGGTGCCGCGACATTCGGTTTCGCATGGAGCCACACGCAACTCGACTACAACGATGGCTCGTCGCGCAAGTTCAACAACTATGATCTGAACGCGCGTTATCTGTTCACGCCCGCGTTGACGCTGATCGGCGTGTACACCTATACCGATGGCCGTGCGACCAATCTGCCCGGCACCAACGGCGCGAATCTGAAGCCGCGCTGGCACCAGTTCACGCTCGGCGTCGACTACGCGTTGTCCAAGCGCACCGATCTTTATCTCTCGGCTGCGTATCAGCTCGCAGCGGGCGATGCGTCGACACGAGTCGGCACGGGTTATCAGAAGATTGCCGCAATTGCCGATGCGGGCACGGCTTCATCGACGAACCGTCAGGTCGCCGTGTTTTCGGGTCTGCGCGTGAAGTTCTGATGGAAAGCGTCATTCGCTACAAAGGGCTGATCGTAGCGGGTGACGCGTGATCGAACGCATTGTGCGTTTGCTTTGCGCTGCATGACGCCGGACAGGCGTCATGCAGCCGTGAGATACGGCGCTTTACTTTAGCCCGCGGACTCCACTGCATCAGCGCGCCAGATGCGATGCGCGTACTGCGCCTCGTTGAACTCCGGCGCAACGTCGGCATTGATGCGGGCTTCGTGTGCAGCGAGATCGTCGATAAACAGATCTCGGCTGATGCGCCGGACCACGGCGGGAATATCGCGCTTCATGCTCGGCACGTCGCCGACGGGCAAGCCGAAGCTGACAAACGCGGCCGGATTGTAGATGTGAATATGCCTGAGCCAGGGCGCGGCACCCGGCGTCTTTTCCAGATATTCGAGCGCTTCGCCCAGATACGGATGCGCGCCCAGCGTATCGTCGCGTTCATGTGGTGCAGGTTCATGGCGATCGCGCCACAGCAGAACGTGATCCGCGATATCGGCCAGTTCGGCGCGCGCATTCAAATCGACTGCGTAACCCGTGCCCGCGATCACATGATCGAACGCGAACGTGTGGCCTGCTGCCTGAACCTCGATTCGCTGATCCACGGCATGTGCATGCTGCCATTCAGTGCCGAGGTGCAGGTAAAAATTGTCATGTCGCGTCACGCGCTCGATCGCATCGGGCGGCGGCGTCGAACCCGAGCGCCGGAAGCGCAATGCCTGCCGCCAGCGCACGGCATCGGGCAGCGCGGGATAGTTGTCGTACGCGCCGGGATACGCGCGCGAACGCGTAACAGGCACCGACGATATCGACGCACGCCGCACGAACAGATGCACATCGGCGGCGCCTGCTTCGAGCGCGGTCGCGGCGGCATCGAACGCCGACGCCGCGCCGCCGACCACCGCAAGCGACTTGCCGCGCAGCGCCGCGAAATCGATATCGTGCGATGTATGTGACAACCGCGTGGACGGCAACGCGGCCAATACATCGGGAATGAACGGCTTGCCGTTGCCCGCCACGCCATTGGCCAGAATGATCTTGCGCGTCGTTTCCACGACCTTCCACACGCGTTTGCCATCGTGGATCGACAGATGCAGGCGGAAATGGCCGTCAGCGGGTTCGATGCGCGTCAGCGTCGTGCCGTAGCGAATCGGAATCGACAGGAAATGCCGATACCACGCGAGATACGCGGCCCACTGCTCGCGCGGAATGCGTTCTATCTTCGCGTAAGCGTCGGCGCCATGCCGCGCTTCGTACCACGCCTGAAAGCTCAACGCGGGCAAGCCTGCTTCCGGCCCCGGCAATACCTTCGGCGTGCGCAGCCGCGTCATGCGCGCGCGCGTGAGCCAGACGCCGGCGAGGGACTCGTCGGGCGCACCGTCGATCACGCTCACCTTGCCGATACCCGCCCGCCGCAGCGCAAATGCAAACGCGGTGCCGCTCTGCCCGCCGCCGACGATCAACACGTTATGGTCGACATCCGGCCTGTCGGGCACCCAGTTGTCAGGATCGGGACCGATGAGGCGAAACGTATCCAGCGCGCCCTGATCCGGGTTCGTCGTTTGAGTCATGAAGTGCTCCACTGAAGTCGGTCAGGACGTCAAGGCTTCGCTCGCGTAGCGCGATACAGGCTGGCGCAAACCCAGGTTCGCGCGCAGCGTGCGCCCTTCGTATTCGCTGCGGAACAAGCCACGTCTGCGCAGTTCCGGCAGCACGAGCCGGATGAAATCGTCGAGACTGTTGGGCAGCAGCGCCGGCATCACGTTATAGCCGTCCGCGCCGTAATTGACGAAGCGCTCTTCGAGCGCGTCGACGATCTGCGCCGGCGTGCCGACCAGTTGCCAGTGTCCGCGCGCGCCCGCGATACGCAGATACAGTTCGCGGATGGTCAGGTTCTCGCGCCGCGCGAGTTCGAGCGTCAGCAACTGGCGGCTCTTGCTCGCGTTGGTTTCGGGCAGTTCCGGAATGGGTCCATCGAGCGGATAGCCGGACAGATCGAAGCCGCCCGTCACCGTCGATACGAGCGCGAGTCCCACGGCGGGATCGATGAGCGCCTGGAGCGCGTCGAACTTCTCGCGGGCTTCGCTTTCCGTGGCACCGACAATCGGCATCACGCCGGGCATGATCTTCAGATCGTCGGGCTCGCGGCCATAAGCGGCCATGCGGCCTTTGACGTCGGCATAGAACGCGACGGCATCGTCGAGACGTTGTTGCGCAGTGAAGATCACTTCCGCGGTGCGCGCGGCCAGCGCCTTGCCCGCTTCCGACGAACCCGCCTGCACGACAACCGGGCGCCCCTGCGGCGAACGCTCGACATTCAGCGGTCCGCGCACATTGAAGAACTCTCCGCGATGGTCGAGCACATGCCGTTTCGACGGGTCGAAATAGACGCCCGATGCCTTGTCGCGCACGAAGGCCTCTTCATCCCAGCTGTCCCACAGCCCTTCCACAACTTCGGCGAACTCGACCGCGCGCTCGTAACGCGTTGCGTGCGCGAGATGTTCGTCGAAGTTGAAGTTCTTCGCCTCGTGCGCACTCGACGACGTAACGAGATTCCAGCCCGCACGCCCGCCGCTGATGTGATCGAGCGACGCGAACTTGCGCGCGATGTGATACGGCTCGTTGAACGTCGTCGATGCCGTGCCGACCAGACCGATGCGCTCCGTCACGGCAGCGAGCGCCGACAGCAGCGTGAGCGGCTCGAACTGCGCAACATAGCTGTGCGCCGTGCGGCTCAGAAAATCGACGTTGTCGCCGCGCGTACCCGCGCCGTCCGCGAGAAAGATCAGATCGAATTTTGCGGCTTCGGCGGCTTGGGCAAGCTGCACGTAGTGACGAAAATTGCGCCCGGCGTCGACCGGCGAATCAGGATGACGCCATGCGGCAATATGATGCCCCGTCGGATACAGAAACGCGCCGAGGCGCAGGTGACCCTTGCGAGAACTCATGATCGTGATGAATGACGGCTCAGGTGGATGAACTCAGGCGCTCTTGCGCCACAACTGCGCGTTGTCGGGACGCGCGAGCCCGAGATGCTCGCGCAGCGTCGCGCCTTCGTACTCCGTGCGAAAGAGTCCGCGTTTTTGCAGGATCGGCACGACACCGTCCACAAAGTCAGTCAGGCCGCCCGGCAACGCGTCGGGCATCAGATTGAAGCCGTCGGCGGCGCCGCCGTTGAACCAGTATTCGATATCGTCGGCGATCTGCTCGGGCGTGCCGACGATCACCCGATGCCCCGTTCCGCCCGCCAGCGAACGGATCAGTGCACGCACCGTGTAGCCATGACGGCGGCCTTGCGCAATGGTCGCGTGAAAGAATGTGTGATTGCCGTTGCCGCCGCCCGGCAGTGCGAGGTCTTCGGGCAACGGCTCGTCAAGCTTCAACCGCTCGACGTCGATGCCCAAAGTGCCTGCCAGACGGTTCAGGCTGTAACGCCATGGAATCTGATCGACGAGTTCGTCGCGACGTCGCAGTGCGTCCGCTTCCGTCGCGCCGATGATGGTCGTCAGCCCGGGTAACACCTTCACGCCGGGACGGCCATACGCCGCTGCGCGCGTGTTGAGATCGCGCCGGTATGCCGCCGATTCCTCGAACGATTGCGACGCGGAAAACACCGCTTCCGCGTGACGCGCGGCCAGATCGCGGCCATCCGCCGAGCCGCCCGCCTGCACGACGACGGGATGCCCTTGCAGCGAGCGCGGCAGGTTCAATGGGCCTTGCACATCGAAGTGACGTCCGCGGTGCGCGACGGGATGCACCTTCGATACATCGACGAAACGGCCGCCCGCCTTGTCGCCGACGAACGCATCGTCTTCCCAGCTATCCCATAGCGCTTTCACGAGCGCGGTGAATTCGGCGGCACGCTCATAACGTTGCGCGTGGTCCGGCACGGCATCGCGGCCGAAGTTGCGCGCCGACGGCAGATCGGCCGTCGTCACGACGTTCCAGCCCGCGCGTCCGTTGCTGACATGATCGAGCGTCGCGAAACGCCGCGCGATGTTGTACGGCTCGTTATAGCTCGTCGAAGCCGTGCCGATCACGCCAATGTGAGTCGTCGCCGCTGCGACGCTCGCGAGCAGCACCGTCGGCTCCAGCGCGGTGATCGGACGGAAATCGATCTGGTCGACGATGGCCGCATTATCGGCGAGAAACACGGCGTCGAGCTTGCCCGCTTCGGCGATCTGCGCGACGCGCACGTAATGATTGACGTCGACGAAGGCGCGCGGGTCCGCGTCGGCCAGCCGCCATGCGGATGGCACGAAGCCCGAATGCAGGATGTTGACGTTCAGATGCAGGCGGCGCGGCGCTGCATGTGCCGCAGTACGGCTCATCGAAATTCTCCGTTGTGTCCGGTGCGCGCTGGCATGCGCGCTCATACAGCTTGCTGGCAGGCGTCAATGCACTTTTGGAAAGCCGTGGCGCTCGGCGAGCAGATCGAGAATGCGCCGCGTGTCGGTGACGAAGCGGCGCTCACCTAGTGTCTGCGCATCGGCGGGCGCGGGTTGGTCGTTGCCCAGCACGAGCACGGGCAGGCCTTGATGCGCGTCATCGAGCGCTGCAACGACAGCCTTGCGCGGACGCTCGAACGGCACGCGCCGCACATCGAGTCGCGCGACACGCGCCGGATCGCTCGCGAGCAATCCTTCGATAGGCGCGCCATCGGGACAGATGAAACGTTCGCCCGGATAGCGGGGATCGCTGAAACCGGGTTCGAGCAACAGAAGAAGATCACGGCTCATCGTGTAGGCACCTTGAACGTAACGCGAACATTGTCGGATGCGGCGCGCACGCGCCGCCACGAAGAAATCGGCACATCGATATGCGATCGCGCGCTATGCGTCGTCTGTCGCGATTGCGAATCACGCTAGAAAACACGGCCTTCCGTCAGATGCGTCGTCACGCCGTTCAATTCGTAATCGCCGATCACACGCGCCTTGTGCAGCAGCGGGTTGTGGCTGAAGATGGTGCGCAGGTTGCGCCAGTGACGGTCGAAGTTGTGCGCGCGCGAGGTCGCCGACGCACCGCCCGCCTCGAACATGCGCTCGGCTGCATGCAGCGCGAGCTTGCTGACGATCAGTTGCGTACGCGCCGTCGCAAGTGCGCCTTCGAGCACGAGCGCTTCCGCATCGGGCTCGCCGTTGCGGATCGCGAGCGACGAGCGTTCCAGTACGCGTGCGTTGTCGCGCACCAGCACGTCGATGCTGTGGCTATGCGCCGTCAGATCGCCGATCACCTGCTGGATGAACGCGTCTTCGCGCGCGGACGGCGCCGGGCTATGCAGCGCGGGACGGCCATGCAGCAACACATAGCGCTTTGCATCGGCGACCACGTTGCGCACGATCCCCGCGCCCACCGCGACGAGATGAAGCTGCCGCAGCGCGCCGCCGTGACGGCCGGCGAGCGTCGTCTGCACGCGCGGCGTGACTTCGTCCGCGCGCACCAGCAGGTTGTCGAACTCGAGGCTGCCGCTAGCCGTCATGCGCTGGCCCATGCCATCCCAGTCGTCGAGCACGCGAAAGCCTTCACGCTTGACAGGCACGATCGCGACCACGGCATTGCCGTTTTCGTCCTGCAGATTCAGGCGCGCGTAGTCGGAAAACGCCGTTCCCGTCGCGTAGTATTTGCTGCCGCTCAAGCGGTAGTGCTCGCCTTCGCGGCGCAGTTGCGTGGTGATTTCGCCGGGCCGCGACGTGCCCAGCTCCGTCGAAGCGCCGCCGAAAATCGCGCCATCGGCTACGCGTTCGATCTGCACTTCATTGAACGGCGTGCGCGCCGACAGCAGCAGCGCCTCGGTCTGATCGAAATGAATGCGCAGCGCGTGCGCGACGTTGCTTTCTTCGGCGCCAAGCGTCGCGATCACATGAAACACGTCTTCCAGCGAGCCGCCCAGGCCGCCCCATTCGACGGGCAGGCGCAGACGTCCAAGGCCGGATTGCCGGAACAGCGCGAAGCCGTCGAACGGCAATTCGCGCCGCGCCTCGCGCGATGCAGCGCCTTCGCCGATGGCGCGCGCAAGCGCGGGCAAGCCGGCGAGCGCCGTCTGGAGCCGCGCACGCGCGGCACGATTCGTGAGGTCTTGAGCGGGCATTGCGTGTTCCTTGTACTGGAGATGCCGGGCGTCGATATTCGTCGACAGACAGGCGAGCCAGTATAGGGACGCATCCGCGTGCAGATAACAACCGATTTGCGCTTACGTTATTCGCATGCGTGCAATGACGCGGCGCATGGCTTGCGTTGGTTTCCGCGCGGCGCTGCAAAATGGAAACTGGCGCGACAACGGACACAACGATCACAGGCATCGCATTTTCGGCAAGGCAACAGTGATGCGCACGCTGACGACGCTACGGGTATAGGATGGAAAGCATTAAACGATCAGTATCAGGAGGCGCCATGAAAGCGATCTGTCCGCTGCACGGGCCGACGACGATCATCCGCACGAACGCGTACGGATTTCCTGTTTACGCATGCTGCTGCGAAGACGTACCCTATACGACGCCACCCGACGCGTGTACGCGCGCGCCCACGCAGCAAGGTTCCGACCCGCGCCAGCAGCCTGAGCAACAGGAAACGAACAAGGAAGCGCGCTGACGATCGGTCGCGCGCGCTTAAGGCAGCCAGATCGCTGTGCAGTCGCCACTGAATGGCCACGAACGCACCTCGCGTCCGCCTGTTTCACTCGCAATTGCAGGCGGAAACCAGTCGATTCACAGCTCGCGCGCAGATCGCCCGCATCACCTCGGGATCGACAAACTCTTCCACGTACGCGGTATTCGCAATCAGCGTCCCATTGAAAACCGATACCGACACGTTCGGAAACTTCGTCGAGAACCCGCACGCATACTCGAAGCCCGTAACGCGCAGCCGCTGCATCGGCCAGTGAAAGCGGACTGCCTGCATGTCGGACATGTTGAGCGCGACGGGAGCCTGTCGCGTGCTGCCGAATGTCGTTGGGTAGTTCTCGTAGTCGTGAAAGATGAGGCCGTTGGTCACGCCCTCATGAATTTCCAGAAAGATATGCCGCGCGATGTCGAACAGCGGTTGATCGAGATCGGGCACGGGTGTGATGTGCCCCGTGATGGCTGTCAATACGAGCTCCGGCGATACATGCGGCTCGAGCCTGCGGCGCATGTCCACCGACGAGCGCATGAGAATCCGCCGCGAAGCGTCTTTGGTCACTTCGCCGATAGCCTGCGCGAACGCCGCGAGCAGCAGCGAATGCACGGAACAACCCTGAATGTGAGCCGCCGCGCTGACCTGTTGCATCTGTCGGGCACCGATGACGGTCCGTTCGAGACGATGCATGATGGGCCTGCCATCGTACGGTGCGCGCAGACGGATTTCGGTGAACGCGCCCGTAAAAGGAGCGCGATCGCCGATGTCGTCTTTCTCAAGCGACGCCAGGCTTCGGCGCACGGCTGTATCGACGGGAACCGGAAAGGGCTGCGCAGCCAGTCTCGGGATTTCCCCACGCACGAGGCAATCGCAGATATGAGCAAGACACGAATGCAGTTCCACCAGCGATGTCGCGTCCGTGACCGCATGCGAGCTGAGCATGAAGACATCGAGCGAGTCATCGCCGGCGATTACGTGGATCCGGTACACGGCTCTGCGCGTATCGAGTTCGGCATTCAACAGCGTCGCGTACAACGCTTCAGCGGAACAGGCTTCGGGAGACAACCAGGATTTCACCGCGGACGCATCATCCGTGCGCGCAACGAACTGCCCGTTCTCGACCACCGAGCGCAGAATGCCGTAGCGCGCTTCGAGATAGTCGACAGCGGTTTCGAACTGCTCCCTGCTCACCGCTCCCGCAATGGTGGTCCGGCTCACCACGAGCGTGCGCGTGCGGATATACGTCAACTCCGTCGCCGAGGCGTTGCGATAGATATGCCTTGCGGCGCGCGTTTGATCTCGTGACGGCCGTTCGCAAATCGTCGACATGGTCGGCTCCTGAAACACAGTCTGAAAATGACACGACAACGCGGCGAATCTGGCGACGGCGATGTTCGATGCCTGTCGCCAGCATTCGCCGCAACAGCTTTTACGAGTGCTGGAAGAGCGAAATCTTCTTCGCCTTGATCATCGAACGAACTTTCGACACGAACGGCGCCTGCGGGTCCTGCGTGCAGGCCTGGGCCACGGTTTCAGCGACGGGATGCGCGGTATCGACGACCATCGTGTCCGTTTCCTTCACGCCGAGCTTGTCGACGCCGGCGACCCAGTACACGAGCGCCGGGCGATACACCTCGTCCACCGACACATAGTCGGCACAGGTCATTTTCGCGGGAGAGACTTTCGTCGTCGTTTGCGCGCTGGCGGCTTGCGCAGCGGCGAGACAGACCAGGACCAACAGGATTTTTGCGGGCTTCATATATGACTCCATCAATTGAAAAAGGCAGACACGTCGCAGGTTTTGCGACCAGGGGCCGTTAACCGGCGTGTGTCAGCCGGTATGAATAGCATCGTAGAGACGCAGAATTAGCCCTGCATTACCGGCTGATCTGCTCGCGCTTCCGGCATCGCGCTATGCATTTGCTTGCGCAATCGTCCAGCCGAGTCCGCGCACATTGCGGATCAGCGATTGCCCGAACTTCTTGCGCATCGAATGGATCAGCACGTCGACTGCGTTGCTCTCCACTTCCCGTCCCCAGCCGTACAGCCGGTCTTCGAGCTGCCCGCGCGACAGGATCATGCCGGGCTTTTCGAGGAAGGCATGCATCAGCGCGAACTCGCGTGCCGACAGCGATGACGCAACGCCATGGCGATTCAGCGTGCGTTTCTCCAGGTCCAGATTCAGCGATGCATCGCCGATCGCGGAAGTCGCGTAACCCGCCCTGCGGCGCAGCACGGCGCGGATGCGGGCGAGCAGTTCGCGCACGTCGAGCGGTTTGAGCACGCAGTCGTCCGCGCCGCTTTCGAGACCGCACACGCGCGCGTCCAGATCGTCTGGCGCGCTGAGAATCAGCACAGGCACGCTGTTGCCCGCGGCGCGCAGCGCGCGGAGCACGGCGAGACCCGTCGTGTCGGGAAGACCGAGGTCGAGCAGCACAATGGCGTAATACGCTGCGTCGATTGCGCTTCGCCCCGCTCTGCCGTCGCGCACCCAGTCGACGTTGAACTCCGCGGTCTTCAACGCGCGGCACAAATCCTTTCCGGCCTGTGTATCGTCTTCGATCAATAACGCACGCATGATGTCCTACCGTCCGTTCGAGTGTTTGCCCAATACGACCTCGCCGGCAAAGCCGCGTCTCGCGCGATAGCTGCACGCGCCGGACAATCCGGCAAGTGCAGCAACCGCAACGACGCGAGCGATCGTGAACAGATTTGAAGGTGTCGAGAAGTCTTTCATTTGCAGCATGGCCCCTGGCAAACCGGCGATCGCGACAATGCAACGGACAGGCACAGGCTTGCCGGCTTGCGAGCGACGCGCGGATACATGAAGAATGAGCAGACGGCGGACAAGCGGGTCTGGAATATCGGTGCGCAGCCAGCCGTCAGAACGCCGTGGCCCGTCGCGGCGCTATCCCGTCAGCAAGACGTGCGGGACAGAGCTGGAGCGTGTATTCCCGCCGGAAGTACGTTCCGTGCGGCGGGCCCCTACCAATTTGGCGTGGGGTGAATTGTGTAGAATGAGCCCGGGAATTCCATCCCCCGAACAGGGTATGAAACGCTTCGTTTTGCCGGTCGGAGAGTCATGTGGCCAGGTCCGACGTGTCAGACGTGATCGATCTCATCTATGCCGCCGCCCTGGGCGAAGACGCGGCATGGTCGGACCTTGCACCGCAGCTATGCACGATGTTTCGCGCGCAACGGGTTTCGCTGGGGGCGCCTGACCGCTCCGGCGTAATCCGCTACATGCTCGGCGGCGATAACGAATACGCCCATGCGTACGCCTCCTACTACCACCGTGTCGATCCCTACCGGCAACGGGCCGAAAAAATCTTCCGCAGCCTGAATGGCGCCACGCTGCATGCCGTGATCGGCGAGCACATCGTGCCCGACAAGATGTTGCTGAATTCCGAGTTCTACTGTGATTTCGCGCGCGCGGCCGGGTTTCGCCACCTGCTGGGCGGCATGCTCGGCGTGCGCGCGGCCACGCCGATCGGCTTGCAGCGCGACGCGCAGGCGGGACCATTCGACGAAGACGATCAACGCCTGCTGCTGATGCTGCCGCCGCACCTGCAGCGCGCGCTGCAACTGGACGAGCGTCTTGCCATCGCGAACCGCACGGAGCTTGGCACGGGCGCGCTCGACATGCTGGCGATCAGCGTGGTGATCGTCGATGGCGCGATGCGCGTGCTGCATGCCAACGCAGCGGCCAACAGGCTGATGGACGGCGGCCGCTGCGGCCTCGCGATGGCGCAGGCCGGACCGTATCCCGGCATTGGCGGAGTCACGCTTCACGCGCGGCATCCCGACGATCATTCGACGCTGGGCAAGCTGATCGCATCGGTCGCAATGGGGGGCGCGGGCGGCGCGCTCAGATTGCGCAATACACGCGACGAGCCTGCGCAGCATGCATCGCTTGCGGTGCTGGTTTCTCCCGCGGTCAGCCAGTTTCTATCGGACATGCGCGACGCGTGCCATGTGTTTCGCGGCGCGGCGACGGTGGTCATACGTCAGTTGAACCACGCGTTGCGGCCGCCTCCGGGCCTGATGAGCGAACTGTATGGCCTCACGAAAGCCGAGGCCGATGTGGCATTGCGCTTTAGCGGCGGCGCGACGGTCGAGGATGTGGCGCGAGTCAGGCAGGTATCGCTCGAAACGGTTCGCACGCAGGTGAAGACCATTCTGCGCAAGACGAACGCCGCGAGCCTTCGTGATCTGGAGCGGATCATCGCGATCAGTTCGGCGTTGTTGCCGGCCGAGTCCTGATTGGCGGGCTGCTCGCCGTGCGTCATTCGCTGCTAATTCTTTCCTTGTACTGTGCGACTGAAAATCGTGATTCAAGGAGATTTCATGAGCGCACTGACGGATGAACGGATCTGCACGCTGAGCGAGATCGCGGCTGATTGCTTTGATGTCGATATGCTGGATGCTGATGCGCCTGAGCGGCGCGTGCTGGTTGCGCCGGCTGATATCGTTCGGGCGCTGGAGAGTGCCTATGATATGGGGCTTGTGGCTGGGTATCAGTTGATGCGGGCGGGGGCGGGTAGGTGTTGATTTTTGCTGAAGGCTCAGGGGTTTTGGTGTCTTGCGACGCTGGGTCGGTTTGCTTTTGTTTTTGCTGGCATCCGCGTTTTGTCTTGCCTGCTTCAGGCGTTGCCCCTGTGCGGGGCGGCACTTACTTTCTTTGCCGCCGCAAAGAAAGTAAGCAAAGAAAGCGGGCTAACACCGCCCGTTCTTAACCACCGCCTGAGGGCCCCCAACCGGTCCTCCGCTTCACACGGCAACCGGCTATTTGATTCCCGTTGCCAGCGCCTTGAAACGGCGCCTCACCCGCTTCACACTCCCGCGTCGCTTCACGCGCGATCAAATCTCCCACGTTCTATAGCGGCAAACTGTGTGTTGGCTGTCGCGCCGCACACGCATCACTCCGGACTGAAAAGCACGATCGGTGTCGTAGGAGCGCTGAGGTGTGGAGCACTACGACTTACACACAGTTTGCCACCTGGGCGGCGGTAACCATTTGCTGCCGTTTGCTACGTTACGGGTACTTGAAGCGGGTGAGGCACGCGTTTGGAGCGCTGGCAACGGACGGCGACTGAGAAGTTGCCGTTTGAAGCGGAGGAACTGTTGGGGGCCCTCAGGCGGTGGTCAAGAGCGGGCGGTGTTAGCCCGCTTTCTTTGCTTACTTTCTTTGCGGCGGCAAAGAAAGTAAGTGCCGCCCCGCACAGGGGCAACGTGTGAAGCACGAAGGCTCATCGCGGATGCCAGCGCAAACCCAGGCAAACCAAACGCAGATGCCAGCGCACAACAACAGCAAAACCAAAACCAAAACCAAAACCAACCCCTACACTGCAACACACACCAACCCCACCCGCCTGCGACCAACATCCACTTCATCAAAAAGCATACGCTCAACGGCCCCCCTATCCACCTTCCCCTGCTCAGTAAGCGGTACGAAATCAGCCTCATTCAACCTGACCGCGTCAGCAACCAACTCTCCAAAAGCCATTCTCAACGCCCGTTCGCACCGCGAAACATCCACATGCCGCCCGCCCCAGGGCTCAACAACTGCATTCCATGCATGCTCGCCATCCGCAGCACTGGCGGCAAACGCCACCGCATAGCGCACATCCGGTAATCTGCACAGCACATCTTCGATATGCACCGGCCCAATGATCCGTTGATTGATCTCAGCAACATCGGACTCGCGGCCAATCACATGAAGATAACCCTCATCGTCGATCAGACCGATATCCCCCGTCAGGCACCAGCCTTCCTTGAACTTCAGCGCGCCTTCCTTCGCCTGATTCCGGTATCCCTGCGCAACAGCAGGCGATCTGACTTCGATGCTGCCCGGCTGTCCCTTCTCCGCCAGCGTGCCGTCGACGCAACGCAAACGCACTTCGACGCCCGACCGGATGCGCCCCGCGCTATCAAGATGCGCCGGACTCGAAGCGTACTCGACAGGCGGCAGCACACTGACGAGCCCCGCCTCGCTCGCGCCATACATGTGCGCGAGAACCGGGCCGAAGCGCTCGGCCGCCCGTTGCCGCAACACGGCCGGCGCCGAACCGCCGACATGCGCAATCGTACGCAGTGACGTCAGATTGCGTCGCTTCACGTCAGGGTGATCCATCATTTCGAAGAGTTGCGGCTCGACGAGAAACAGGTCGGTGATCCGTTCGGACTCGATGGCGGCCAGCGTGGCAGGCGCGTTGTATTCGGGTTCCAGCACCACTGTGCCGCCACTCATCAAGGTCGTGTCGACGAGCACCTGCGACAGATACGCAAGCGGACCATTGATCAACTGACGACGACGCTCGTCACGCGTTGCCGTCACCATCGACGAGTATGCCGCAAACGAACGGCGGCTCGCTTTCGGCACGCCCGTCGTCCCGCCCGATGAAACGATCACCGCGAGTTCGAACGGCATCGCGCGACTTTCGAGCGGTTGGTCCGATTGCACATTCGCGAACCGGTCCAGATGTACCCATGCACTCTCGTAGCCCACCGAGACAATGCGCACATCGACCGCATCGTGCACGAGATGCGCGGTCTCCGGAAAGACGACAAGCAGCGTCGGATTGATCCGCGCGAGCAAGGTCGCGCGACGCTCGGCACTCGCGAGCGCAGGCAGGAACATCGTCGCCGCGCCAAGCAGGTTCGCCGCATAGCGGACCACCAGCGCGTCGGGGCGATTCGGCGCGTGCAGCGCGACAATCGCGCCGCGACCGATGCCAAGCGCGCTGAGCGCACGTGCATAGCGGTAAATCGCATTGCGCAACAGACTCCCGCTCAGGTCAGTTCCCTGATAGCGGATGACGGGTTCGCTGGCGCGCGTGCGCAACTCTTCGAGCAACGTGTCGATGTACGGGCGACAGACTGCTTTTGCATGCTCTTCCATGGGCTCCTCCTGCGTTGTGAGCGAGCCCGATCCCAATGGACGCCCAGATGAGCGTCCCGCATCCGGGCTCTGTTGCCCATATCTTGCGTGCCGAGAATGAGACAGGAATTAGAGCGTCACGGCCCACGCCCCGACTGAACAGGAGATGACGATGACGGGCATTATCAGAATCGATCGTGTCGCCATCACAGCGGATGTTCTGATGACCACTTACGCGTTCTACGACGAACTGTTTGGCGCCGAGGTGGGGTCGCCGAACACGTGGTGCACGGAAAACTGCTGGTGCGGCAGATCGCATTGGGCGGCGCGGTGCTGAGCATTCATCAGCGCGGTAACAATGTGAAGCTGGTCGCCAAACGGCCGACACCCGGCGCGGCAGATATCTGCTTCCGCTGGGGCGGCACGATCGGCGAAGCGCTCGAGTTGCTGAAATCGAAGCACATCGCCGTGCTGGAAGGACCGACGCCGCGCAGGACAGCCGACCTGAAGCCGAGCGAGTCGATCTTCTTCCGCGATCCCGACGGCAACCTTCTGGAACTGATGGCGGCGTCGCGCCGCTAGCCGGGTATCGGATGCGATTGGCCGGGGATCGGCCAGCCGCGATTGTCGGTGGGCACGAGCTGGGTTTGAAACGCGACGAACAGCGCCTGAAAACGCCCGTCCACTTCGACCATCACCGCGCCGTCCTGGAACGTGCCGTTTTCCGACGAATGATCCCGCACGCGGCTGCCCGGTTGCGGCTTGGGATTGCCCTGGTTCATATGGGTTTCGTGCAGGCCGTCGTGCTGCGGCTCGAACAGAAAACCGAAGCCGTAGACCGTCACGCTCTTTAACGGCTTCCAGCCGCGCCGCATGTCGTTGCCACTCTTGCCCGGATACAGATAATCGACGGGCGCCGCCGACATATCCAGTTTCAGCATGCCGTTGACGAGCGCATTGATGTCGTTGTGCTCGGTGGCGGTATCGAGCGCGATGGGCCGCATCGCCGACAGATCGACTAGGCGCGGATCGTGCACATAGTCGAGCTTTGGAAATCCCGCCTGCGTGAGACCCGGCGGCAGCTTCGCGAGATCGGCCACCATCGGGTGATCGAAATACTGATTCCACGAATACAGCACGTGATAACCGGCGGGCCCGGTGAGCGAACTATCCGACTTCACGTTCGTGACGATGCGGAATTCGCCGCCGTTCGCATCGTCCACGACGATCACGTAGTGCGGGTCGCCCTTGTAGCCGTCGAGAAAGGGCACGCCGAGCTTCAGCGTGCCCTTGAACACGACATAGACGTTTTGTTGCGGCATCTCGGTTCCGTCACAGTTGATCGCTTACAGCAGCGCGATCACCCGCACGTCGCCCTGCTCCGCCGACGCCACGACCTTGCCCGCCACACGCCGGAACGTGATCGACACCGATGCATCGCCGACCCGCAGATCGCCGATCTCGATCCAGTCGATGCCTTCGGGCAGCATCGGCTGTTCGATCAGCACTTCGCGGCGCGCGGCGTCGATCGTGATGCCCAGACACGCTTCAAGCATCATGAACGGCGAGCCGGCCGCCCAGGCCTGCGGCAGACACGCGACAGGGTAAGCCGTCGGCGGTTCGCCGCGACGCCGCGGGAAGCCGCAGAACAGCTCCGGCAAGCGCATGTCGAAGTTGACGGCCGCCTGGAACAGCGCCTGCAGCAGACGCACGGCCGCCGCCTTCGCGCCATAGCGCGCCAGCCCACGCGCGCACAACGCGTTGTCGTGCGGCCAGACGGAGCCGTTGTGATACGCCATCGGATTGAAGCGTGGCTGGCCCGCCGCCAGCGTGCGCACGCCCCAGCCCGTGTGGAACAGCGTCGATTCGAGTGCACGCGCCACCGCCTCGCCGCGTTCGCGGGCAGGCAACCCGAATGCGAGCAGATGGCCCGCGTTCGACGCCAGCACGCGGCACAGCTCGCCCTTGCCGTCGAGCGCGATGCCGTAGAAGCGCGAATCGTCCATCCAGTACTTGTCTTCGACGCACGCACGGATCGCCGTGGCGCGCTGCGTGTAGCGCACGGCGTCGTCGGCCTGGCCGCGCAGCATCGCGAACTGCGCCATCGTGTCGAACGCGGCGCTCGCGTAGGCCTGCACCTCGACGAGCGCGATCGGCCCTTCGGGGAAGCGGCCGTCCGCGTGGAAAACGGAATCGTGACTGTCCTTCCAGCCCTGGTTCGCGAGCCCGCCATCCGATGCGCGCTGATAGTCCAGCAGCCCGTAGACATTGCGGTCGCACACGCCCGCCACCCACTTCGCAGCGAGTTCGAGCGCCGGCCACAACTCGTCGACGAGCGCCGTGTCGCCCGTGCGCGCCACGTAGGCGCCCGCCAGCACGATGAAGAGCGGCGTCGTATCGACCCCGCCGTAGTACAGCGCGAACGGCACCTCGCCCGTCGCAGCCATTTCGCTGCGGCGCATTTCGTGCATGATCTTGCCGACCGCGGCATCGCGGAACGCTGAATCTTCCTTCGCCTGATGTTCGGCGAGGAAGCGCAGCACGCCGCGCGCGAGGCCCGGCTGCAACCACAGCATCTGCAGCGACGTGATGACGGCGTCGCGCCCGAACGGCGTCGAGAACCACGGGATGCCGGCATACGGATACGGGCCGGTGTCGAGATCCGTGGTCAGCAGATTCAGGTCCGCCTGCGAACGGTCGATCCACGCATTGAACAGCGGATTGCTCGACCGCACGCGCGCCGATGCACGGCGCCGTTCGCGCATCACGAGGTGGGCATCGACGAGCGCCGCACGCACGGCCGTGCGGCCCACGCGCGGCCGCGCCGCGTCAACCTGCGATACATGCAGCTCCGTGACGGTATGCGTTGACTGCGGCACGTGAATATCGGGCTCGCCCTTGTGCGCGGCGACCTCCACGGCCACCGACAGATAGATGGACACACAGGCCTGCGCGGGCAGTTGCACCGAATAGTCGGCGCGGCCGGCCAGCAGCTTGTCGGGCATCGGCGAGAACGCGACGCGCACATGGCGCGCGACGTCGTCAAGACCGACATAGCCGAGCAGCACTTCGTTCTTGTGCACGCGCGGCGCTTCGACGGTGCCCTGCTTCGCGCGCTTCAGGCCGCGCACTTCGAACATGTCGCGGAAGTCACTGCCGAAGGAGATGGACAGCGGCACGACGGCGTCTGTGGTGCCGTAGTTGGTGAGCTCGATGGCTTCGTTCATCACCGTGCCCGACAGCACGCGCACCCGTTCGACGTGGATCACGCCTTCGGGTGTGCTGTCGCCGCCGAGCGGCGGCAGCGGACGATTGGTCAGATGCGCGGTGAATGACGTGTTGTCGCTGCTGACGCTGCCTGACAGGAGCGACGGCGCGCGTCCGCCGAAGGTCAGGCGCAATTGTGACAGCACGCGTGTGTCGTTGACGAACAGGCCGTCGTCATGGCCGGTGACGTCGCCGAGGGGATCGTTGACGATGAACGTGCCGCCCGATTTCAGCACGTGCTGGGTGGCGCTCGCGACGTTCAGGTTTTCTGGCGCGATGAAGGCGCCGTCGTTTTCGTCGCCGCGATAGTCCACGCCGCCTTGATGGGTCAACCCGCCGAGTGCTTCTGGATCCTGCATCAGCTTGCTCCTGTGCTAGTGGATTCGTTTCGGTGATTGTAGAAGGTTCGAGCGGATAGTGGCGCAGATGGGTTGATTCTTTATGTTTTTTCTTGCATGGCACGGGTCGTGCTGTTGTTCTTTTTTTTGAATGCTTCAGCGGGGCAGTTTTGGTTTTTTTATCAGTCGTGGATCTGGATATATTTCCTTGAATTAATTCGGTATCCTGCTTTATTTGCTGTGCATGCGTTTTTCGCTGGCATCCGCGATTTGTCTTGCCTGCTTCAGGCGTTGCCCCTGTGCGGGGCGGCACTTACTTTCTTTGCCGCCGCAAAGAAAGTAAGCAAAGAAAGCGGGCTAACACCGCCCGTGCTTGACCACCGCCTGAGGGCCCTCAACGGGTCCTCTCCTTCACACGGCGTTCTGCCATTCACTGCCCGTTGCCAGCGCGCTTATTGAGCGCCTCACCCGCTTCAATTGCCCGTAGCACAGCAAGCGACAGCGAATGGTTTGCGCCGCCCAGGTGGCAAACTGTGTGTAGGTCGTAGCGCTTCACACGTCGGCGCTCTTACGACACCGATCGTGTTTTTCAGTCTGGAGTGGTGCATGTACGTCGCGAAAGCCGACACACAGTTTGCCGCTATAGAACGCGGGAGATTTGATCGCGCCGGTTGCGACGTGGGAGCGTGAAGCGGGTGAGGCAACAATTCGAAGCGTTGGCAGCGGGCATCGAGAGGCGCGCTGGCGCGAACAGGACGGGGCCGTTGGGGGCCCGTGGGGAAAGGTCAAGAATTGGCGGTGTGAGCGGCTTTCTTTGCTTACTTTCTTTGCCGCGGCAAAGAAAGTAAGTGCCGCCCCGCACAGGGGCAACGCCTGAAGCACGAAGGCATATCGCGGATGCCAGCAACAACAACTACAACAGCAACAGCAACAGCAACAGCAACAGCAACAGCAAAAAAACAAAAAACAAAAAGCAAAAACAAAAAAGGCGCCGCTCCCCTCTTGCGAGAACGACGCCTACGCTTTCAAACCACACCGCGGATAGCGGCCATCAAAAGCGAGCCTGACAAACTAAAACCAAAAAAAACCTCACCGCCTGGCGATCGGCTTCGCTTCCCGAGGCGTCTCACCAACAAACAGCTGACGCGGACGGCCGATCTTCTGCTCAGGATCAGCGATCATCTCATTCCACTGCGCGATCCACCCAACCGTGCGCGCCAGCGCGAAAATACAGGTGAACATCGCGGTGGGAATCCCCAGCGCCCGCTGCACAATACCCGAGTAAAAATCGACATTCGGATACAGCTTGCGCGACACGAAATATTCATCTTCCAGCGCGATCTTTTCCAGCGCCATCGCGAGCTTGAACAGCGGGTCATCATGCAGACCCAGTTCGTTCAGCACCTCATAGCACGTTTCGCGCATCAGCTTTGCGCGAGGGTCGTAGTTCTTGTACACGCGGTGACCGAAGCCCATCAGCTTCACACCCGAATTCTTGTCCTTCACCTGTTCGATGAACTTCGGAATGTTGTCGACCGAGCCGATTTCTTCCAGCATGTTCAGCGCCGCTTCGTTCGCGCCGCCGTGCGCCGGGCCCCACAGACACGCAATACCGGCCGCGATACACGCAAACGGATTCGCACCCGACGAACCCGCCAGACGCACCGTCGAGGTCGACGCATTCTGCTCGTGATCGGCGTGCAGGATCAGGATGCGGTCCAGCGCGCGCACCAGCACGTCGTTGACCTTGTACTCTTCCGCCGGGTTCGAGAACATCATGTGCATCAGGTTTGCGCTGTACGACAGATCGTTGCGCGGATACACAAACGGCTGGCCAATCGTGTACTTGTACGCCATGGCGACGAGCGTCGGCAGCTTCGCGATCATGCGGATCGCCGAGACATCACGGTGCAGCGGATTGGAGATGTCGAGCGAGTCGTGATAGAACGCCGACAGCGCGCCCACTGCAGCGACCAGAATCGCCATCGGGTGCGCGTCGCGGCGGAAGCCACGGAAGAAGAAGTGCATCTGCTCATGCACCATCGTGTGCTTCGTGACAGTGTCTTCGAATTCCTTCTTCTGCTGCGCGTTCGGCAGTTCGCCTTTCAGCAGCAAATAGCAGGTTTCGAGAAAGTCCGCGTTTTGCGCGAGGTTATCGATCGGGTAGCCGCGATACAGCAGTTCGCCCTTGTCACCGTCGATGTACGTGATCGCCGAGTTGCACGACGCCGTCGACATGAAGCCAGGATCGTATGTGAACTTCCCCGTCTGCCCGTACAGCTTGCGAATGTCGATCACATCCGGACCCATCGATCCTTTATAAACCGGCAGTTCGATTTTTTCGTCGCTATCGGAAAACGACAGCGTGGCTTTGGTCGTTGATACGTTCATCTCGGATTCCTTTCGACATTGCATTGCATATGACATGCGAGGCCGGGATGCGCTGCACTCGAAGCGCGCATTGAACAACTGTTTTGCCCGCTGGCTAGTGCACCTTTTGCCGCACCCGGCAGCCGTCAGCATTCTACGGCGCGCAGAGCGATTGATTGCATCGCTCCCACGCAACAATCCATCTCGTACCAAGCAATACTCGACGAGCAGACAAGGCTCTCCACTGACAGACAAATGAAAGTATGCGCACAGGCTGCAACAATGTTTTGCTGCGGGTCGGGACGCCAAATACGATTGCGTTTGAGATACTGGACCTGTGTTTAGCTTCCCCTGCAAACACATTGCTGTCTTGGACCCGCCGCTCGAACGGCGGGTCTTTTTTAAAGTCAGACAAAGGAATGACCAAAAATGAACATGAACATCGACACGCTCTTTCCCGCGACCGAAGAAGCCGAAGACATCGTCGTCACGGCACTGAACCATCAGGACATCGTGCTCGCGATGTCGGCCGCGCTCGCAACGGAAAAGGTCGCCGTGCTGCACATGCTGTATCCGCGCACGGACGCGCGCACGCACCGCAGCCTGGACGAACTGGTCGACCGTCTGCATGGACATGGGCTGCATCAGGTCGCACGCCTCGTGTCGCAGGAAGCGCACTATCTGGTGTTCAAGGAACCGCTGAAGGCGTGGAAAGCCTTCAACGAAATTCGCCACGATTCACTCGCGATCGGCGTGCATCTGTATTACTGCGGCCTCGTCGGCGAATCGGCGGAGCGCGCGCTCGATATCGACGCGCACGCGAAGGACTGACGCTTCAAAACAGGCTCAACGCGTGCCTTGAATAAACGCGTCGACGAAACGGTTGAAGGCGGCGGGATGCGCGAGGTTCATGCCATGCGATGCGCCCATCACCGTTTCGCGCCGCGCGTCGGGTAACCACGACGCAAGCGTCTCGGCCGCGCGGCGAAACATCAGCGGACTCTTCTCGCCGTCGATCAGCAGCACCGGGCACTTCACCTCTTTCGCGCTGTCGGGCGTATAAGCCGGCAGCGGATCGCGGAACTGGCGCGCGAGCGTATGCGCGTTGTCCGTCGCCATGCGCCGGAAGCCCGGCGTGCTCTTCGCCCAGAAACCGGGGCGGCTCACGGAATCGACGAACAGTTGCAGGCCTGCGTCGACCTCTCCTTCTTCGATCAGTTGCGCGGCGCGCGCCCGCAGTGCATTGACCGTCTCCGGCAAGCTGGCCGGCTCTCGTCCCGCAATCTGCAATGGGCCGCCGGGATCGGCGAGCGTCAGCGTCTTCACATGCTGCTGATGGCGTCGCGCGAAGTGATACGCGACACAGCCGCCACGCGAATGCCCGACCACATGCGCGGGCCCCGCGCCGAAGCGCTCGATGAACTGTGCGACTTCATCGGCGTGATTGCTCCAGCTAAAAGGGATCGTGGCGGGTGTATCGATGACGGGCCAGTAGTGCGTAAGGCTCACGGCCACGCATCGGTAACGCTTTGACAGACCCGCGAGTTGCGGCTCCCAGTAGCGGTAATCGCATAGCGAGCCATGCACGAACAGCAGCAGTTCGCCTTCGCCCTGTTCGACATACGGCATACGCAGGCCGTTGGGCAATTCGATGGAAAGCGCAGAAGAAGCGGAAGTCTGATTCACACTGAAAGAGGCAAATGAAAAGGCGCGCATTATCCATGATAAGCGCGCCGGAAAAGCCTCATTTTTGCACGGTACAGCGAAGCGCGCGGGGCATGCTCACGAACCAGAGAACCGTTGCGAGCACCACATCAAGCTCGTTGTAAGCAATGTCAAACGATTGCGTCAATCGTACGTCGACATATCGAGCAGTCCTGCGCTCGCCGCCGCGCCTGCGCCGCGCACCGCGCACGTGAGCGGCTCGTCGGCCACGCGCACGTCGAGGCCCAGTTCGTTGCTGAAATAGCGCGCCATGTTGCCAAGCAGCGCGCCGCCGCCCGTCAGCACGATGCCCGCGTCGGCGATATCGGTGACCAGTTCGGGCGGTGCGTTTTCCAGCGCGGCCTTCACGGCGACCAGCACCTGGCGCAGCGGCGCGGCGATCGCGTCCACCACATCCTGCGTCGACAGTTCCACTGTGCGCGGCAGGCCGTCGTCCACGCCGCGCCCCGTCGCGCGCATCGTGTCCGGCGGCACGATGGCCAGCGCCGAACCGATCGTCTTCTTCACGAGTTCAGCCGTCTGCTCGCCGAGCAGCACGCCGAAATTGTTGCGCACGTGCTTGATGATGGCCGCGTCGAACTGATCGCCGCCCACGCGAATCGAGCCGTTGTACGCGGTGCCGCCCAGCGCGATCACGCCGATTTCCGTCGTGCCGCCGCCGATATCGACGACCATCGAACCGGTCGCCTCCGACACCGGCAAGCCCGCGCCGACAGCGGATGCCAGCGATTCGTCGATCAGGTTCACCTTCCACGCGCCCGCGGCGGCGGCCGCTTCGCGGATCGCGCGGCGTTCCACTTGCGTCGCGCCCGACGGCACGCAGATCGTGAACGCCGTGCGGCGCGCGAAGAACGGACGCGGGCGGGCCATGTCGACGAATTGCCGGATCATGTGCTCGGCAGCGGGGAAATTGGCGATCACGCCGTGGCGCATCGGCCGCACCGCTTCGAGGTTCACAGGCACACGGCCGATCATCTGCTTGGCCTCGCTGCCGACCAGCGCGACGCGCTTGCGTCCCGCCGACTCGTGCTTGTCGAAGCACACCACGGAAGGCTCGTTGAGCACGACGCCGCCGTCATCGGTGTAGATGAGCGTGTTGGCGGTGCCGAGATCGACCGCAACGGAGTCGCGGAACAGGCGTCCAAAAAGCGATGACTGCGCAATCGATCTGGCCATGTTCAGGCTCTTTTGAAAGAAGTGAGCTGCCTGTGCGGCAGCGGGAATGTCAAACGTACGGCCCAACAAAGCGACGCGTTCGTGCGTCGGAAACTTTTTCCGGCTATTGAGCGCATATCGGCAGATGCCCGGCGAACTTTAGGAGGATGACTTCGAAACTGTCTTCCGGCCGCTTACAGGCGGCCGTGTCGACGGGTCGGGGAAAGGATCGGAAAGCGCGGGTTTTTAGCGGCGGGCCAGCGGTTCGAGTGCGCGCACGAGGGCTTCGCGGCCCAGTTCGACGCCTTCGCCGGAAATCGTGTGGCCGACGCCCGGCAACGCGAAAGCTTCGACATCGAAGCCCGCGTCGTGCAGCGCGTGCGCGGCACGTTCGGTTTCGTCGATGGAGATGACGGCGTCGTCTTCGCCGTGGATCAGCGTCACGGGCGTGGCGCTCTTCGCAGTGATGGGCGATGCAAGCCGCCCCGAAAATGCGACCACTACGCCTGCGCCCTGCGAGTTCGTCGCCACGTGATGCAGCGACATCATCGAGCCCTGCGAGAAACCGACCAGCGCGAGCTGACCATAGCCCAGGCCGTAATGCGCGAGTTCGGCGTCGAGCATCGTCTGCAACGCGGGCCATGCGGCGGCGACGCGTCCCGGACGGTTCTGTTCGTCGACGTTACGCAGGCTGAACCACTGGCGGCCGCCGAAGCCGCCGTCGAAGGGCTCGCTGCCGTCGAGCGACGTGAAGGCCGTTTGCGGTAGCGCTTCGCGCCAGATATCCGCGAGCGGCACGAGATCCTGAGCATTGCTGCCGACGCCATGCAACAGCACGACCAGCGACGTCGCCGGTGCTTCAGCCGGCGCGAGCCGCCAGCCGTTGTCGAATTGTTCCCAGGCCATCGCCTTCTTCCTTTCGCTTACTTTCGTATCGCGCCCGTATTGCGCCCGTATCGCGCCCGTCTTGCGCGGCGCGCACCGCGGACATTGCGCCGCTGCCATGTCACGCGCAGGCGGGAGCATACGACGCGTATCCCGATTTTGCGTGATATTCATACAAAACGTCGGTGGCGCCCAACACTCGATATCGCCGCGCCTCGCGGCACTGGACAACGCAATTCTGATTCGCTCAACGCGCGCGCCCGTGCGTCTGACCGATGCCATCCGGCGCTTGCGACTATCATCGGCATGTTGCGCCGCGCGAGCGTGTCTCGCAACGCCTGTCGCGCGCCGCCCTTTCATCGCCGGAGATCCGCTTGAGCGAACCCAACCAACCCGACGCGTCGCCCGCCCCTGCGAAGCCCGCCGGTCCGCCCGGACCACCTGCGCAGCCGCCGCTGCAGGGCGGCCAGCTCGTGCTCGCCACCTTCGCCGTCGCGCTCGCCACGTTCATGAACGTGCTGGATACGTCGATCGCGAACGTTGCGATTCCAACCATTTCGGGCAATCTGGGCGTATCCGTCGATGAAGGCACGTGGGTCATCACCGTGTTCGCCGCTTCGAACGCCGTGTCGATTCCGCTGACTGGCTGGTTCACGCAACGCTTCGGGCAGATCAAGCTGTTCGTCGGCGCGATTCTCGGCTTCGTGATCGCGTCGTGGCTGTGCGGCGTCGCGCCGTCGCTGCCTATTCTGCTATTTGCGCGCGTGCTGCAAGGCGTGGTTGCGGGACCGCTGATTCCGCTATCGCAGGCCATTCTGCTGAGTTCGTGGCCGAAAGAAAAATCGTCGACGGCACTCGCGCTATGGGCGATGACGGCGACCGTCGGCCCGATTGCGGGCCCGGCGCTCGGCGGCTGGATCACCGATAGTTACTCATGGTCGTGGATCTTCTATATCAACATTCCCGTCGGCATTTTTGCGGCGGGCGTCACGTGGATGATCTATCGCACGCGCGAAACGCCCACGCGCAAGCTGCCTATCGATATCGTCGGCCTCGGGCTGCTGATTACGTGGGTCGCGTCGCTGCAGATCATGCTCGACAAGGGCAAGGATCTCGACTGGTTCGGCTCGCCCGTGATCGTCGTGCTGGCAGTGACGGCCGTGATCAGCTTCGCGTTCTTCCTCGTGTGGGAATTGACGGAGCCGAATCCGATTGTCGATCTGCGGCTCTTCACGCAGCGCAACTTCCTTGGCGGCACGATCGCGATCTCGGTTGCCTATGGTGTGTTCTTCGGCAACCTCGTGCTACTGCCGCAGTGGATGCAGGAGTATCTGAACTACCGTTCCGTCGATGCCGGCCTCGTGACCGCACCGCTCGGCATTTTCGCGGTGATTCTCGCGCCCGTGATGGGCCGCGTGCTGCCGCGCTCGGACGCGCGCATCATCGCGACGCTCGCGTTCGTCGGCTTCGCGATCGTGTTCTTCATGCGCTCGAACTACGTGGTCGAGATCGATACGTGGCATCTGGTGCTGCCCACCTTGCTGCAGGGCATTCCGATGGCGATGTTCTTCGTGCCGCTGACGGCGATCATCCTGTCGGGGCAGCCGGGCCCGAAGATTCCGGCAGCGGCGGGCCTGTCGAACTTCGTGCGGGTGTTTTGCGGCGCGGTAGGCACGTCGATCGCGGGTACCGCATGGAACAACCGCACGATCCTGCATCACGAGCGGCTCACCGAACAGGCCAACGCGAATAATCCTGTGTTCATGCATCAGATCGACAACACGCAGACGTTGCTGCACATCAGCCCGTCGTCGTCGAATGCGCTGTTCGATTTCACCGTGAACACGCAGGCCGCGATGATGGGGCTCAACGACATCTTCTACGCGTCGGCGATCATCTTCGTGCTGATCATTCCGCTGATATGGATCACGCGGCCCGCGCGCGGCGGCGGTGGCGCGGATGCTTCCGGCGCGCATTGATGTGAACGCGCGGCTGAAGCGCGAACGGAAAAGTCAGCGGAAAAAACGCGCGGGCGTTTCGCCCAGCGCG
The DNA here is from genome assembly GCF_017104715.1 of Burkholderia sp. Ac-20365. Taxonomy (GTDB): domain Bacteria; phylum Pseudomonadota; class Gammaproteobacteria; order Burkholderiales; family Burkholderiaceae; genus Paraburkholderia. Next base: position 10,237 of record NZ_JAAGPI010000025.1, on the reverse strand, counting down.
TCCTTGAACACTGCGATAAACGACGACACATCGCCATAGCCGACCTCGAGCGCCACCTGCGTGACGCTCGCGCCGGCGCCAAGACGCATCAGCGCCGTCAACAGACGCAACTGCTGGCGCCACTGACCGAACGTCAGCCCCGTTTCCTTCGAGAAAAGACGCGCCGCCGTGCGCGCCGTGATCGACGCCTGCTCGGCGAAATCGTCGAGCACTTTGGCGCGCGCCGGGTCGGCTGTCAGCGCATCGGCGATATGCCGCGCGCGCAGATCGCGCGGATAGATCAGCGACAGCGCCACTTCCGGCAGGCGCGGCAGACGGTCAGCGATCACGGCGAGCAGCCGCGACTGCTCCGCGTCGGCGGGCGTGGTTGCATCGAATTCGCAGGCTACGCCGAGCAGTTCATCCATCAACCCGTCCACGGCGACCACGCAGCAGCCCGATGGCACGGGCAGCGCGCCCTCGTCCGCGTACAGCACGCGCAGCGCGACGGGCATCGCCGCCGACATCCGATGCAGCACGCCCGGCAGCATCCAGACGGCGTGTCGCGGCGGCGCGACCCACAGCCCGTTTTCCGAATGGACGGCCAGCACGCCCTGCGCAATCTGCACGAACTGCGCGCGCCGCAGGCTCTGCCACGGCTGATCGAGCGCATCGTGACGCGCGCCCAGCACGAAGGCGGCGCGCGGGACCGAATCGGGATCGACGGGAATGCGGCTCATGACCTGTCCGTTTAGCCCTGTTGGGGACCTAAACCAGTCAAGACTAGCATGCAGGCGCCGCGCATGCTTCATTGCGGTGCAGCGAAGCTGCGCTACAGAAAATTATGGAGGAACATCAAAGTCTGCTGGCAAACTTGACCGGAAGGGCGATGGCACCGTTGGACTTTCACGCGTGAGACGTGGTCAAAGTTTGCGGCATCAACCGCGTTCGTCGAGGCTAAGTGATTTCGGCTTAGCAAAGTCTGCGGGAACGCCGATCAACAACGTTTATAGCGCGAATCGAAAAAAGGGCCTCATTAGAATCATGCTGCATCGCGTCAGATGACCGGAATAGCTGAGAATTGAACTATGCGCCGGCTCGGATTGCATGGTTCTGCGCTTGCGATCGGAGACAACAGCAACCCGATCTGCGGTGCAGACAGGCTAGTACTTGTAACAATCGAATAAGCTCAAAGGGGATCATTCATGCATGCACTGCCTGGGACCGGAGTCCGTAGCAGGTTTAAATAGTCGGCCCTGAACAATTCGCTTAGTCGGCCACTCAACTCATGCTGTTTGCACGACGGCAACGGTATGGTTTAGCAAGGCGATGAGGACGAGGGCGTAAAAAAGCTTCAGCTTCCTGAGGATCATCCGCAGATTGTGACCTGCGCCGCACAACACTGCCTGCATCGCGTCGCCGCGCGCGCCTTTGAGCCAGTTGCGATCGAGTTTTCCGTCTGTTTTCATGTGACCGATGGCAGGCTCGATTGCGCTTCGCCGCTTGATCATCGCGCGTAGTCCGCGCGTGATACCACGCCGCAAACCCGGGTGGTAGATCGTCACGCCGTCGATGGCGACACCCTTGTAGCCGCGATCCACGACGGCGACTTCTGGCGTGACGTCGCTGAGGATCGCCGCCTGCTCCAACGCTTCGGCCAGCGTGTGACCATCGTACGGATTGCCCGGCATCGAGCGCATGCCAACTACCAGTCCTTCCTTGTGCGTCGTCGTGATCGACATTTTCACGCCGAACTCATAGGGCGTACGCGCCTTGCCTTTGGCCAGACATTCAACTTCCGGTGCATGCAGCGCGTAGAGCTTGCTTTTGTCCTTCGGCTTCTGCGAGAGAATCCGCTTCGTGCGGTCAATCAGTTCTTGCAAGGCAACGCGGCCTGACTCTGCCACCTGGGTGACCTGTCTCTCCACATCACGCATCACCCGTCCCACGCGCGAGCGCAGCGTGCGCAACGCCTTCCTCATACGCTTGTACTGCTTCGCGTGAGCGTAGCGGCCAATCTGCAGTCCCAGACGCGGCGCCTCGCGGTTGTAGTTCTGCCGCAGCTTCAGCCCGTTGCGGGCCGCAGCCTTCACCAGATGTTCGCGACACCGTTCGAGCAATCGCGAATCGGTTGGATGGGCAATCGCCTTCGGCATGACCGTCGTGTCTACAATCACGCGCTTCACGCTCGAGGCCTTGATCACACCGGCGCGTCTGGCGGCTTCGATCGTCTCGGCCAGCAGTTCTTCAACGCCGGCTTCGCCCAGCCGCTTGCGCCAGCGCGTCAGGCTCGACGGGTCGATCGGCGGCTCGGTCTGCAAGTACGTTTCGCCCGTGAATACCTGCCAATACGGGTTCTCCACCCATTGCCAGACGACCTCTTCGTCCGACAGATCGAACGCGTGCTGCAAATACAGTAGCCCGGCAATCAGACGCGGCGAACTCGCGGGCCGCCCTTTGCTGGACACGAAGCTCTCGCTCATCAGCATGCCCAGCCGTTCCCAGTTGATGAGTTCGGCCAGTCGCACCAACGGATGCTTCAGATTGATCTGTTCACGCAGCGGATGCCGGAAGAAATCTTGTTCTGACACAGGCGTCTTCGGACCCATCTGCACCTCACCAGGAATTGCAGGATTCACGCATCAATATGCCAGGTCCTTGCAATTCCCACAACACCATTTCCGACCCAAAGCCCCACTGTAGAAGGCTCTGCAGATTGTTCAGGGTCGACTAACGCGACGTGAACGACGGCTTATGAGGTCCAGCGGTCATGCGTGCGCGCGTCCTGCCCGTCAAGCGATCGGCCATTGCTGCCGTTCGCGTTAATGACGGTTCCCGCTCGCTGCGGGCCGAGTACACCCACGCCCGCGATTCGGGAGCTGCCTAGCAAAACCTCGCCGCTAACAACACGAATATCACGTGTTCTTTATGCGACGAGTCTCGTTTTGCTCGCCGGACATCAACCGCATGAGAATAGGCAGTGACTCTCGAACGAACGGATTATCCGGCTCTATAGAGTTCCAGAATGCCAGCCGGCCAGCAAGCGAACTCAATGCTGTAGGCGACAATCTATTTCGTTTCAGATATTCTAAAGGCCCCATTTTTATTATGTAGTACACCTGTTGTCGGACTTCCCTCTTGTAAGTTCGCGGCAGAGAGACCTTTTTTTCCCCTACGATGAGGCCAGTTATAATCTTACGGCTGCTCCCAGTTTTAAGCTTGGTCTTTTCCTCATTCACATAGAAGCCTTCACCCTCGCAGATTGATCTGATTTCGCCAACGAAGGCAGGCGAGATATCATTTCCCGAAAATACCAAATCATCGGCATATCGCGAGTATTTCAAATTTTGGCTCTTCGCCAGAGAATTCAATCGTGAGTCTAATGTCGAAGCAATAATGTTGCTGAGCATAGGACTGGTTGCAGCACCCTGCGGCAGTCGATCTCGCAAAACGCAAAGCTTTGCGAGAAAATACGCAATTTCCGGCGCATAGCCCAAACTTTCAAACAATTTCAAGACACGCGTCATTTCAATCGAATGGAAGAAATTTCGCAAATCCATTTTCAAGATCGAATTTTCACCAACGTGCACCAGTGCATTTGTTTTTATGTTTTTTCCGTGCAAATAGGAATGTACGTTGTTCGACGTAGGTATTTTTAAAAGAATGTTCTTTAAGATCCAACGTTGGCACTCTAGCAAGGAGGGATATGGTGCCTCAATGAGACGCGTCCCACCTCGTCGCTTAATCAAGTCAAAACTTCTATAATGATGTTCTGACGCAAAAATGATTGAGGCAAGATGGTGACGTGTTCGCCCAAGAAGCGCCGCCAAGTGCTCAAAACTGAATATTACTGGCAAACTAGAGTCGGCAAGTGTAGCTGCGTACCGACAAAGCTCGGCGCTCCGCGCACTCTCCAACCCGATCTCTTCAAAATACTTCCGCCAATCGCTGCCTGAGGAAAGTTTCATTGGGAAGGGCCCGTAGGTTACTATTCTATTATTTGAAAACTATATAAATATATATATTAGCTTGCTGCATAAAGTAGCCTCAGCCAATCGGAGCGAGTCAACTCCTTGTCTAACCTACGGGCGCGACGAGTCTACCGTAGAACTTTCTGATTGACTACAGCCACTCGCAAAGAGTTTGGCAGTTCCGACCATCGAGGAACATAAGCTTCGTTCACTGGCAATTGCGGGGCGAGGAATTCATCGGGAATTGTACGAACAACATGACAAGGTCGTGCATCTTCCCTCTTCGTCGTGCGATACGCGAAAAGGCTTCCGAGAAATTCAATGCCGGACGGAGTCAGGCTTGCTACCTGCTCATTTTTGATTACTAGGCCGAGGCCGATGAGACGGTCTAGAGCAATGCCAAGATCAACAGGATCCATCAGTGTCGCCTTGTAGGCTTCATATAGATGCGATGATCCGTCAACACTGCGCCCCAGAAGGCGTATTAATGAAAGCTCTGACTTCGAAAGGTTCATGTGCTCGTCCAATCATACCGATAAAACATCCTGTCCCTCGGGGATCCATTTGCATATTCTGGCCACCAGAATATCGGAAATGTAGAATTTGGAATGTTTTCGTTAGATCCAAATAAGCTCTCCGATTTTCCGTACCCGAAGTTCGGCAATGCCTCAATACCAACAAATGGAGCCAATCGCGCCTCCATTCGCGACATCGCTCCGATAGACGCATTCAAATCACTTCCTGTGTAGATCTCGGTAATGCCTTTTTTTAAAGGGCTGTGAACGAACACATCTTCGACAAGGGGTGAAAAACTCGGAATGGCGCTTTCCATGCCGGCAATAAACGCCACATATATTTTGGGCGTTGACTCAGATGATTTCCAGTTTTTTTGAATATACTCAATGCGACCGCGAAGCGTCTTCCCCGTGCCAAAGAATTCGTCAATTAAGACAATATTTGGATGGCTCGCACCTAAACTGTTAAATTTAGTAGCGGAATTGATTAATGGAAAGGTCAATCTTTCTTTTGCGAGGTAGGGTTTAAGCGCGTGAAGAACCGCTTGGCCACTGTCGGCAAAGTTATCCCAGCTTACAGCAATGATTTGAGTATTGACGGGCTTGAGAAGCCAAGCGCCAGAAATCTGCTCGACAATTGCTGAAAAGGCGTGCTCATAGTCCGACGCAGTGTAATAGGTAAAATTCTGTATGGCATCGAGAATCAGATTTGCTTCTTGCTCGTCCTCCGCTTCATTCAACAATGCCTTGAACAGGGCGCTTCTGTCACGAATCCATGCGCACTGAACTGTAAGGTCGATTACTCGCATTGCAATTTGTTTGCTGTCGGCCCAATTCATTTTTTTGGCTAAAATCGCGGACGTTGCATAACGGACTTGCTTGGGGAGCCGAGACTTTGAACGGCAGCCAGTGAGTCCTTGAGGTGAGAGATCATCGCATAGATCCGAGCCAACAGATCTTTTTGCTCGTCGGCCACTTAGGTGACTCACCTTCTTGAGAACGGTTTTTGGGAAGAGGACGTCCGCTGCTCAAGCGAAGCCGACAGTCGCACGGCCGAGCAGCCGTGGTCACGAGCGACGGCTATTGGCCGCGTGTTGCCCGACACGGGTGGCTGCGACTGGGCCATTATCCGTCGCCGTATGCTCGGGAGTCTTTCAGCATCGCCGCAACGAAGTCCTCGAGCGACCCATACGAAAGCCATTTTGGGTACTTATCCGCGAATGAGCCTCCGTCTGACTCGACCCAAATGAGGTGCACAACGACGTACGCCCCGTCGAAAAGGACCACAACGATGTCATCGTTGTCAATGCGTCTGCCCTTGACGGTGGCCCCGCGGCCAAAGAGGGGATGCCGCGCGGTCACTTCCCTATCTAACTGACGTTGCAGTCCGATAGCTTCTTGCTCCGAAGCAAGTGAACGCCACGGAGGGAGCCAGTCTAGTTCGTCGATGCCCATTTGGAGGTCGCGCAGGTTACCGAAAGTGGCCGGCCCGAGCTGAACCTTTCTATTCGAACTTCGGGGGTGGCTCAATTGTCCACAATCTAGGCGTCGGCGTCGAGCGACCGTTCATGGCCGAACTCGGAAATCCGACGCACAGCAGGACTCCCGCGCTGAGACTCTCGGGCCAACTTCCCCCTAAGTTCAAGCATGACCTACTCCTCCGACCTCGACGCGTCCCTTGTCCACTCCGGTGGAACTAGCCCCAGTTGCCGTGCAGTGACCGTCGGCAGACGCAGCACGACCGTGCCAGGCGGTGGCCCCCAAATGTTGTTGAGCATGATCACATCGACCTTCACACCCTCAAGTTCCAGATAGACGGCGTCCTCGTTTTCGAACAGTTCCGTGTAGAGGGTCCAGCCGGGCAGTTCGCCTGCCTGCTTCTGAAACCGGATCGTGCCTTTGGTGCCCATGAGTCTTCCTCCGAGAAGTTCAGTCGACATGCTCGGTAAGACGTTGGCCTACCGCGAGCATGATCGCATCACAGGGACGCTACGCCATAACCCTGCCGCGGGAATCGCGGGCTACCGCAACAAAGCTGATTAAATTGCAAAACGCGTCCTTTGGCGTGATCGGTCGGATATCACCCTCTTCGTCGAGCCAGTGGCTGGAGAAGTGAGACCACGCAGCGGTCTCCCAGGGGTCGGCTGCGTGGTCCGAGCGCCGTCATAATCCTTTTGATGACAGGTAGCGGTCGATCGTGGCTATCGAACTGATAATGTACAAAGTAAAGCTGGCATCCGATTTCCACGCCGAAGATCCCACCGCGTTGCTACCATCCGTTTGCCGCGCTGGGAGTGCGGGCTACGCTGCCCCCCCCTTTGCCAGTGCTTTCGTTATGCGCCGCGTTGCAGACCCACGCCTTGGGGTGTCGAACGCTTCCTCGCATTTCGCTGAGGTGCCATGCTGTATTGGTAACCCTTGTTTGATTGACCGTTACCATTCGAGCAAAGATCTTAGACGAACCATTAGCCAGTCCGTCTCCACTGAACTCGTCCACTGCTTGCCCTCAATTCCACGCCGCAAACGCTCCAGTGTCACGTCGCGAGAATTCTCTGGATACTTCGATGCCTCTCTGCGCGCGACTCCAACCAGTTGCTGTGCGAGGTCCTCACATATATCCCACCGCTCGAACCGTTCTTCTTCCGTCAGACCAACGACAAACTTGCCGTCAATAAGTCGACCAGCGAGCTTCGGATGAGCGCCCGCCAGCGACGATGGCGTGACGTCTCGAGGAAAATCTTCGGGTACAGGTTTAATCATCTGGGATCGGCGATAGCGCGTTTGATGGGTTGATCAGGTTCGTTATTTGCGGGAGTGTCCACCCAATCACCCGCGCACGTCTTGGTGCACACAGACCCGATCTTCGAGATCAGTGCGCCGGAGGCACTGGCGCAGTTGAAAGAGAAACTGTATGAAATGCGACACATTGAATTCCGCCATTGTCACCTCCAATATCTTCAGCCGATCGAGGGCGAAGACCGATGACGGTGCTCGCCCGTCAGGCAACGCATGCGGTGTATAGCCTTCCGCGGACAGTATCTGCAGGAGCCGGGACACCTCAGGGATAAGACGTCCGTCATCGTCGAACCGGGAGTCCCTACGCCAGCAGTCCGAGCGCGCCGGAAGAGCCGATTCCCATCGTTCGACTCGCGAGCTGATGCACGGGCACAATCGCGGACCCCAACGTTGCGAGGAGTTAGCCGGCCAGTTCCGGGGCACTTGAACTGAGTCCTCCAATCCGGTGGGACCGCTCTGTTCCGCATACCGCCTAGGTGCTTCGTCCGCCCGTGCGCTGATCCCGGTCATGCCGCTCTTCCTCAGTCCTCGGCCCGTGATGTGCTATCACAGATCAATCACCAACGCCGGATTAAACGTCGGGTTTTCCCACTCGAGGCCGCCCGGATTCCGTGCCATCAGACGGTTTTTCGCGTAGCCGCGCGGATTGGCAATGACGCGCGTCCGACCGACGCGGTAATCGAACGAATCGTGCACATGGCCGTGGATCCACATATCGGCAGACTCGAGCAGAGGTCGCAGATCACTGACGAATGCTGCACTGACCGGATCATCCGCGAAGCGTGGATGGACCGACAGCGGCGCTACGCCGTGGTGGGTCACAACGACCGTGCGACCGTCGAAGCGCATGGCAAGTTGCTCCCTCAGCCAACGCAGCGCTCTTTCATGTTCGGCCAGCGCATGTTCCGGCCGGAACCGTCCGCCTGCGTTGAAACGGATCACGCGATGGTCATGCAGCATACGTCCGGCCTGCGCCATGCTCCGGTCGCGCGTGCCGTTGAGTGCATAGTCGGTCCACAGGCAGCAGCCAAGAAACCGCACGTCACCCATCACCAGCGCGTCGCGCTCAAGGTACCGAACCGCAGTGCCAGCCGCCCGCGTGCGGATACGCTCGGCCAGCGCATCGTATTCCGTACCATAGGCTTCGTGATTGCCGTGCACGTAGATCACCGGCACGGGCCAGTGCGCGAACTGTTCAATAGCATCAGCGCCCTTCGCAACGTCTCCCGCAAGCACCAGCACGTCGGCGTCAGACGGCGTGACCGGGTTATAGCCCGGAAAACTCTGATGCAGGATTTCCAGATGCAAGTCTGAGGCGATCTGAATGCGCATGCCGTCAGACCGGGTCGGCAGTACTGGCCGCCGGCTTGCGGCGGCCAGTCCCCGACGTCCGCCTGGCGCCGGTCGGGAAGATACGCTTGCCGCTGGAGTGCCTGGCGGCGACACCGATGGGTAGAGAGAACTGCTTGCCCGCTGCCGTCGTGAAGCGCGCAAACGACACCAGCGGATGCTGGTCGTCGAAGGCTTCCGTCGCACCGAGGTGGATTTCTCTCAGCGGCTCCAGCTTCCATTGTGTGGCGTCCCTTTGCCGCCCGGCGCTCAGCACGGCGGCGCCCCGCACTATCTGGCCATCCGAATCCAGCTGCGTCAGTGTCGCGGCGGCACTTGATGCGAGTTCCACCATCGCAACCCGGGGAAGACCGCGTTTCGTAGCAGCAAACTGCAGGATCAGCACATCTCCGCCACCCCACATCTCGGCAACGGCCCACAACGCTACACCCCCAGTCAATCCGGGCGCCACCGGCAGACGGTTCTGGTCACAAGTCAAAAACATACGATCACTTTTCTTAACGACAAGCTTGCCAACCCTGCACAACGTGCGTTGGTCTGGCAAGCGTGAATGGAGATTACTTCGGACCCGGTATTTCCTTCCGGTCCTGCGTATGGCAACCGACGTTCGCGTCACTCGCGTTCAAACAGCGAACGAAATACGACCTTAGTAGAGACGTAAATCTGCCACCTTGACCGAACACAATAAAAAAACCCGCTGACGACCGCCCAGCAACCTTCTCAAGCCGAATATCAACATCTAATTCCCAGTGTACTGGGAAGACAAATTATAGCGGGAAATTGAGAGTGCTCCCATTTCACTGGGAGCAGAATTTGGAAGGGGCGCAGGAAACCTTTGGCGTGCTGCTGCGGGAACGCCGTCTCGCGGCCGGGTTGACGCAGGAGCAACTCGCATTTGAGGCATCGATTCGCCGAAACTACGTCAGCATGCTCGAACTCGGACAGCACCAACCCACATTGACCATGCTGTTCTCGCTGGCGATCGCGCTGGGTTGCGCGCCCAGTGAGCTGCTTGCCGATCTTGAAGCACGGCTTGCCAAAGCCAGGCGCCGAAAGGCGCGGTTAAAGCGACAGCGTCTGACTACGCCGACTGCGACAACTACACCCAAGAAGGCCCCCCGCACCAAGACGCGTTGATAAACGCTAATACCGGATGACTGCGACGGGGTGGCCAATGTTCAACAGCCCCGCACCATCCGCAACCGGTGCAGCGTGCGTAATCTGTCGGCGGAAAGGAGCGTCAGCATCCTGCCGCGCGTGAATCTCGGCGGTATACGCAGCAACTCGCCGCTCACGCAAGCTGGCCAAGCGCTCCGTTTTCCGGTGATAAGGGCGTTTATCACCGGAACGGGCTTCGTTACCGACCGAAAAACGGTTGCCTAACGTTCGGGCCGTGCGTGAACCAGACTGTGCACTAGACTGAATGGATCGCCCGCCTTCTTCCCACCGGGCGCAGGAGTCGCCCCATGGCCCGTCCCGCCGCCGTCTCCGCCGACCAGATCCGCGCCACCGTGCTGGTGATGCTCGCCGAGGCGGGCGACGCCAATTCGAACGCCAACCCCTCCGCCGGCGCCGCGGGTGCCGCCGCACCCGTGACCCGCGAACGGTTCCGCCGCGCCGTCTCCG
>NZ_JAAGPI010000024.1 GCF_017104715.1 Burkholderia sp. Ac-20365 | reverse complement strand
CCATGCGCGCCGACTGGGCCGCCTGCACGGCGCCGACGGCAGCATCGACGGCCGCGACGGCGCTGTTCACGCCCATAGGCGCAGGCCGCGACGGCGCGGCGGGCGCCGGACGCACGCCGGCTTTGGGATCGAGGACGAACTGGACGTCGACGGGCGAATGCCAGAAATCGCGCGCAAGGTCGGTGATGCGGCCCGAAAACTGGCTCTTGACCCAATCCAGCTTGAAACGGTTCGGCGCGGCAATGCTCAGGGTATTCGCAGCGGCGTCGAAGGCGACCGGGGCCAACGGTTTGATCCACGTCACGTACTGCTGGGGCGTCAATTCACGCTCCAGCAGTGCGGAACAGTGTTGCCAGAATTCGTTCATCAAGTTGCTATCGTTATGGTTGCGACGCGATTCCGCCGGCGCTCTGGTCGCGGGATACGCGACGAGGCCCGAAGCTGCCAGGCGGAAAAGCCCCAGACGCTTGTGCCACAAGGGTTTGCGGGGTCAAGCGGGCCGGGGCGGCGTGCAGGATTCTTGGGAAGTAAGGCGAGATTCTAACGCCAAAACGTCGTGCAAAGTGAGTTATCCACAGGGCCTGATCAAACAAGGTTTACAAACGCCGCCTGTGGATCATTGCCCTAAACTATTGACGACTCAGAGAAAACCGGTTTAAATAGCGGGTTCCGCGAAAACCAATTTTCGAACCTCCGGCCATTGCACTTTCAGCGATGCTCGCGCGGTTATTTCTCAAACAAGTGAGAGCAACATGAAACGTACTTACCAACCTTCCGTGACGCGCCGTAAGCGCACCCATGGCTTCCGCGTTCGCATGAAGACCGCTGGCGGCCGCAAGGTCATCAACGCACGCCGCGCAAAGGGCCGCAAGCGCCTCGCCATCTAAGGCAGGCGACACGCGGTCTAGCCGAGTGCGCGCTGTGTCCGACACCCGCGACGGTGCGGGAACGGCAGACGCGCCGCATCAGAACTCTGTTCCGTTGCAGGCGTCCGCAGCCTTTCCCAAAGCCGCAAGGCTGCTAAAAACGGATGAATTTTCATCCGTTTTTCGTTTGCGCCCGTGGCGCCGTACCGCTCATTTCGTCGTGTACGCGCGGCCAACCGGCAACGAAGCGCGTCTCGGCCTCGTGATCGGCAAGAAATATGCGCCGCGCGCGGTGACGCGCAATCTGGTGAAACGCCTCGCACGCGATGCGTTTCGTTTGCGTCGCGCGGAGTTCGGCGGCTGGGACGTGCTGCTGCGGCTGCACACGAAATTCGACAGGAAGGCGATGCCCAGCGGATCGTCGCCACCGTTGAAGACGGTGTGCCGCGGTGAGATTGATGTGCTGCTGGACAAGGTGGCGCGCGAAATCGCGCGTCGCGAAACGCCGGCGGCATCGGCAGGACAGGCGGCGCAGACGCCGCCAGCCGCGTCATGAGATCCGCGCTACGTTCGGGCGCGGCCGTCTCGCGGCGCTGTTTATCGGGCGGCGAAGTCGCGCCGCACTAGTCATGCAAACGGTACTGTTCGCCTTGCTGCGTTTCTACAAGATTGCCGTGAGTCCCATGCTCGGCAATCGGTGCCGTTTTTATCCCTCCTGTTCGGATTACGCGCGCGAGGCAATCCAGTATCATGGCGCCGCGCGTGGTACTTATCTCGCAGCCAAGCGCCTGTGCCGCTGTCACCCGTTTTCGGCGGGTGGCATCGATCTTGTCCCGCCTCCAACTCCTAAGAAGCGCTGACGCGCTGTGCCATCGACACTGAGACAACGCATGGATATCAAACGCACCGTCCTATGGGTCATCTTCTTCATGTCAGCTGTCATGCTGTTCGACAACTGGCAGCGCGACCATGGACGCCCGTCGATGTTCTTCCCGAGCGCGACGCAGACCAAGACCGCGAGCCCCGCTGCGCCGGGTTCGTCGCCTGCAGGAAGCCAGCCGGCCGATTTGCCGCAGACGAACGCCGCGGCACCGGGCTCGACGACACCCGCCGCGCAACAGGCGCAGCTGGTTTCGTTCAGCACTGACGTCTATCGCGGCCAGATCGACACGCGTGGCGGCACGCTGTCGAAGCTCACGCTGGTCAAGCCGGGCGAGGGCAAGCAGCCCGATCAGGTGATCACGCTGTTCGACCATACGGCCGACCACACGTATCTCGCACGCACGGGCCTGCTCGGCGGCGATTTCCCGAACCACACCGACGTGTTCACGCCCGTTCCCGGTCAGGCGACCGACATGACGGGCAACACGCTCAAGCTGTCGTTCGAATCGCCGGACAAGGGCGGCCTGAAGGTCGTGAAGACCTACACGTTCACGCGTGGCAGCTACGTGATCGACGTCGACACGAAGATCCAGAACGTCGGCACGACGCCCGTCAAGCCGACCGCGTACATGGAACTCGTGCGTGACAGCCAGCCTGTAGAGACGCCGCGCTTCTCGCACACGTTCATCGGACCGGCTGTGTACACGGAGCAGCATCACTTCCAGAAGCTGACGTTCGGCGACATCGACAAGAACAAGCAGGACTACGCGACCTCGGCTGACAACGGCTGGATCGCGATGGTGCAGCACTATTTCGCGTCGGCGTGGATCCCGCAGCAGGGCGTCAAGCGCGACATCTACGTCGAGAAGATCGATCCGTCGCTGTATCGCGTGGGCGTCAAGCAGCCGCTGCAGACCATCAACCCGGGTCAAACCATCGACGTCTCCGCGCGTCTGTTCGCCGGTCCGGAAGAAGAGCGCATGCTCGAAGGCATCGCGCCGGGTCTGGAACTGGTGAAGGACTACGGCTGGGTGACGATCATCGCGAAGCCGCTGTTCTGGCTGCTCGAGAAGATCCACAGCTATGTCGGCAACTGGGGCTGGGCGATCGTGCTGCTGACGCTGCTGATCAAGGCAGTGTTCTTCCCGCTGTCGGCTGCGAGCTACAAGTCGATGGCGCGCATGAAGGAAATCACGCCGCGCATGCAAGCACTGCGTGAACGCTTCAAGGGCGATCCGCAGAAGATGAACGCGGCTCTGATGGAGCTGTACAAGACTGAGAAGGTGAATCCGTTCGGCGGCTGTCTGCCGGTCGTGATTCAGATTCCGGTGTTTATCTCGCTGTACTGGGTGCTGCTGTCGTCGGTAGAAATGCGCGGCGCACCGTGGATTCTCTGGATTCACGATCTGTCGCAACAAGATCCGTACTTCATCCTGCCGGTTCTGATGGCCGTCTCGATGTTCGTTCAGACGAAGCTCAACCCGACGCCGCCGGACCCCGTCCAGGCCAAGATGATGATGTTCATGCCGATCGCTTTCTCGGTCATGTTCTTCTTCTTCCCGGCCGGTCTCGTGCTGTACTACGTCGTGAACAACGTGCTGTCGATCGCACAGCAGTACTACATCACGCGCATGATGGGTCAGAAGAAAAAGGCTGCTACCTGATCGAGCGCCTGGATCGGACAGGTGATCGTCCGATCCGATCTGAACCAACAAAAAAGCCGCCCGGTTTCAGCCGGGCGGCTTTTTTTACGTCTGCAGTTTTTCTCAAGCGTTGTCGGCGTCGCCGTAGAACTGCGCGATCAGTTCCTGCACGAGGTATCGATGATGCGGGGTCAATGATTCGATCTTCGACGCCAGTTCGAGCGTTTCAGCGGAAAGCGGATATTTCTCGCCGCGCTCCAGTGGTTTCGGCACGTTACGTGTCGACCCGTTCGGCGAAGGTCCATAGTGCAGCCAATGGACATCCACTTCGAACCACATCGCCAGCGTGCGTAGTTTGTCGTCCGTAGGAATGGTGCGGCCGCTCAGCCACTTGTGCACGGTCTGCGGCGACACTGGCTGATCGCCGTGATGGCGCAGATTGAAATGCAATGCGAGATCGGTCCCGCCCTTAAGTCTTTCCGGGGCGCGTCTCATCGCGAACTTGAGTCGCTCGGCAAAAGCCGCTTTTTCTTCGACGGTTGGCATCCGCAGATTGTGCAGTCCGTCGCGTCGCAGGTAGACAACTGTACACGCTAGATTTTACGTGTCTGAGATTTGCCTATCTTGCTGCAGCAAACGATCGGAATCATTACATCGAAGGCTTCGATGTCCGCTCTGCCTTCATGTGTAGGGATCAGACTACACGAATCGTCCAAATTGCTCCAGTTACGCGGCAGAACGCCGTTAGCCCGAGCAAGATAAATCTTGGGGTAACTTTCGCCCGATGAGAAGCACGCCCGCGCTGGCATCGCAAAGCCCCGCGTTACAATGCCAGGCGTTCGGCGCACGCTTCGTGCGCGTCTCGTCCATCTCGTCTCCGCTCATTTCCGCCATGCTCGCCACAGATTCCGATCCGATCGTCGCCATTGCCACTGCGCCCGGCCGCGGCGGGATAGGCGTGGTGCGGATTTCATTCGGGCGCGCTGGTGAAGCGGCCGCGCAACCGATGATGCAGGCGCTCACCGGCCACCCATTGGCGCCTCGTCACGCGAGCTATGTGCCTTTCCTCGACGCTGAAGGAAATGCGCTCGATCGCGGTATCGCGTTGTATTTTCCGGCGCCGCATTCGTACACCGGCGAGCATGTGCTCGAGTTGCAGGGACATGGCGGCCCAATCGTGCTTCAGCTCGTGCTGCAACGCTGCATTGACGCGGGGCGCGCCTTCGGTCTGCGTCTCGCGGAACCGGGCGAATTCACGCGCAGGGCGTTCCTCAATGACAAGCTCGATCTCGCGCAAGCCGAAGCCGTCGCGGATCTGATCGAGGCCAGCACGGAGGCGGCTGCGCGATCGGCCGGCCGTTCGCTGGACGGCGCGTTCTCGCGCGATATCCACGCACTCGTCGAAGAGGTGATCACGCTGCGGATGCTGGTCGAGGCGACGCTCGACTTCCCGGAAGAAGAGATCGATTTCCTCGAAGCCGCCGACGCGCGCGGCAAGCTTGCGCGCATTCGTGAGCGTCTTGCACTCGTGCTGAGCGAGGCCCGGCAGGGCGCGCTGCTGCGCGAGGGTCTGTCGGTCGTGCTGGCAGGGCAACCGAACGTCGGTAAATCGTCGCTGCTCAATGCGCTCGCGGGCGCGGAACTCGCGATTGTCACGCCGATCGCCGGCACGACCCGCGACAAGGTCGCGCAGACGATCCAGATCGAAGGCATTCCGCTGCATGTGATCGACACAGCCGGCCTGCGTGAGACAGAGGACGAAGTCGAGAAAATCGGTATCGAGCGGACGTGGGGCGAAATCGAGCGCGCCGACGTCGTGCTGCATCTGCTCGACGCACGTTCCGGCATGACGGCCGACGACGACGCAATTGCCGGGCGTTTTCCGGCGGGCGTGCCCGTCGTGCGCGTGCTGAACAAGACCGATCTTACTGGCGTCGCGCCCGTCGTTGCCAGCTTGAACCAGAAAGGCGAGGGCGATTCTTGCGAAGTCCGGCTATCCGCCAAGACAGGCGACGGGATCAACCTGTTGCGCGGCGAACTGCTGCGCATTGCGGGCTGGCAGGCCGGCGCGGAAAGCGTTTATCTCGCGCGTGAACGCCATCTGATTGCGCTTCGGGCGGCGCAAGAACACCTGGGACTCGCGGCCGAACATGCCGATCAGAACGCGCAGGCTCTTGATCTGTTCGCTGAAGAGCTGCGTCTGGCTCAGGATCAACTGAACTCGATCACCGGTGAGTTCACGTCCGACGATCTGCTTGGTGTAATTTTCAGCAGGTTTTGTATCGGTAAGTAGAACACGCAGCCAGCCTCGTATTTCAGGCGCTATTTCAGTCGTAGACAGATCGGTTTTCGGTACACAACACTGTACACTTCGCATCTGAAGCACCCTGTGTACCGAAATCCGCCATATGCCGAAACTCGCGATACCGCTTAGCGAATCCCACATCCGCACCTTGCAGCCTCGCGCGACGCGCTACAGCGTTGCGGACGGCAAGGGTCTCATTCTTGAAGTGATGCCGACCGGAAAGAAGGTCTGGCGATTCCGCTACACACTCAACGGACAACGACAGCCGATGGTCACCATCGGCGACTATCAGCTAGTGTCGCTGCGCGTTGCCCGCGCTCGCGCGCAGAAATACGCGGAGATGGTCGCGCAAGGCTTGTCGCCCGTTTCGATCGCGAGACAGGATCGCGGCGCCGAAAAGCGTATCGACGTGTTGCGCGACGGCGCCGAGCTTTATCTGGCGTCGGCGATGGCCCGCAAGTCCGATGAGTACCGGCGCACGACGCAACGCGCACTCGACAAGGACATCCTCCCTGCCATCGGCCACAAGCCGATCGCGCAAGTCACGACGGACGACATCCAGTCGATCTGCGACGCGATCAAGCAGCGCGGCGCGCCGCAGATGGCACTGCATACGCGCAACGTCGCGAAACGCCTGTTCGCGTTCCTGATCGCGCGACAGCTCGCCACGGCCAATCCTGCCGATGCCATCGCCGCGCGTTCGGTCGCGACGCAAGACGGCCGCACGCGCGTGCTGACGGCAGACGAGATCGGCGGGTTGCTGCGTGCGATCCACACGTCGAGCATTCGACGCCCGCTGAAACTCGCGCTCAATCTGCTCGTCCTCACCATGGCAAACAAATCCGAGCTGATTGAAGCGACATGGCGCGAATTCGACCTCGACGCCGGCGTCTGGACGATTCCCGCCGCGCGCGCGGGGAATGGCCGCGAGCGCCGCGTCTATCTTTCAAAACAGGCGCTGGCAATGCTGCGTGAGCTGTTCGGTATCAGACACGGCCGCGGCTATGTGTTCCCGTCAACACGAGGCAGCGAGAATCGACCGATTGCGAAGGGCACCCTGAATCAGGCGGTTAAGACGCTAGCGCTGGAAGCCGAACATTTCGTGCTGAACGACTTCCGCCGAACAGGATTGAGTCATCTTGGCGAGCTGCGATCCGCGCAAGAATCAGAGGATGCCGGCAAGCAAGTCATCACTGCGCGCGAGATGCAGGTCTGGGCCGATTTCGTCGACGCGCAGTTTTTAGGTACACAGGTATAGGGACTTCCGTCGATTTCCCCGAATTTAAATGGAAGATGGCGAAATACTTGAGGTTTTACAGCAATCTGAGCGTGAGTGAATTTTAAGGTACACAGCGTTAGATGCATGCGCCCATAGCATCCGCAAATAAGTGGCTGAGCCTGAATAATGGAGGTTACAAGACCACAAACGTGACGCCGCGATCAACCATGCATGGCGATCCGCTCAGTGCCGTGGTCCGCACCAGCTTCTTCAGACACCTCGACAGCAGGCGTCGACCCGTTCGCACCATGTCGATCATGGTGATCGAGGCGAAGCAGCAGACCGTCGATCGCGCATAACTGCACTTTGGTGAGAGACGGAGCATCGAGCAGCGCGTGCAGACGCATGCGCCAGTACTCCGAAGAAAGAATTGGGCTGCTCATATCTCCGAGCAGCGATGGCCACATGACACGCGAAATGTGCGCGATTTCCTGATCGATCAAACGGTTCATGCTGTCCCCCGTGACGTCTCGACAAGGCCAAAGTTTGTTTACTTCTGATGATTCACTTTAGCCGCAATTTATCCAGTCGCTACCTATAAAAACAAATAGGTATCTCGCGATATCGAGCCGCAAAAACACGACATCGCATGGACTCAAGCGTACGCATGCGCGTCGCATGACAATCGGGCGAACAGACAGTTATTTGGGCGTCATTTTGATAACGGACACGACGCCCAGGAGACGGTGCCGATCCAACACGGCGTGCCGCGTGAACCAACACATCGAGGCGAGAAAGAAGCGCGGGAAAACGTCTAAGCGTCATCCTCCGGCGGCGGTTCTGGCGCGCGAGGCACCGAACCGCAAAGCGACGTCAGCGCGACGCTGATCAGAATCAGCGCGAGCATGAACAGCCAGTATTCCGTCCACGAGAAAGAGAAGGCCATCATGGCAGCCTCCCGGCGCTCACGAAGCGGTCAACCGCCTAGTGATGCAAGAGGCTGCGAATCGGATGTCGCCAGTCCATCCGCTTGTGGTGGTCGTCATCGTGCAAGGCCTGGCGATGTTCCTGCCAGAGTTCGTCGGAAAACAGAAACGCGACGATTAGAAGCGGCACGATCAGAAACGCGCCCAGAATCAGATGCTCGATCACAGTGACCTCCTGATCGATGGAACAACGACAATTTCATTGTAGGCGTGGTGGAAGATTCTGCGTGTGATCCACCGCGCACACCCGGTGCGCGGAGACTCATGCAAGTGGCGCGCCTGGTCTGTCGTGGTCCATCCAGGATGGATGGATTCAGGCTGCCGATTTCTTCCAGGCCGCAGCCAGCAGACCTGCACCGATCAACAAAGTCCCGCCCGTGCAGTTGACGCCGCGCTGCACGCGCGGACTGCGGATCGCGCGCCGCGCCGCGGTTGCCAGAATTGCGTAACCCAAGGCGTTCAGCGTGCCGAGCGCGACGAAGGTCGCTTCGAAAATCGCGATCTGCGAAAACGTGGCGACTTGCGTGTCGATGAACTGCGGCACGAAGGCCACGAAGAACACGAGGCTTTTCGGGTTGAGCGCCGTCACTGCGTAAGCGTGCGCGAAGATCCGGCTCGTGCGCCTTTCCTCTGAGGCGGGCGCGTCGCCCGTTGATGCAGGCGCGCGCCAGAGCTTGATGCCGAGGTAAATCAGATACGCTGCGCCAACCCACTTGAGCGCCGTGAAGAGGGTCGCGGACGCGGCGAGAATCACGCCCAGCCCGAGCATCGAAGCCGTCATCGACGTCAGGTCGCCTAGCGCGACGCCCGCCGTCGTGACCAGTGCATAGCGCCGGCCGTGGCCAAGCGCATAAGAAATTACAAGCAACACGGTAGGGCCGGGAATTGCAACAAGGATCGCGGAGGCGATGGCGAAGGGAAGCCACTGTGCGAGCGTCATGAAAGTCTCCAGGGGACCGGCGTCGGCGGTTCATCGCCTCGTTCCGGTGAATTCGAGCGGTTAGTTTTGGGCCGGTCGATTTATCCACGAACCTAGCGCGCGCGCAAGTGTGTCGCCGAAATTCAAAGCGGCCGCAGGACCCGGCATGCGATCAGGCATCCTTTTTACTCTGCAAACGCTTCAAATCGAGCCAGTCTTTTATGAGTCACACGAATGACTTTGTGTGCAACGCATCAACGCGATAAGTCGTTTATCGCAAAGGACTTAAAACTTATTAGGCGTAAACGCGAATCACGCCCGCAAAAGTTTATCCAGTAAGCCCGAATGCCTCGCATTGCGGTTTGGAATTCGCCTGATATCTGCCAGATTGCGTCGAGATGGATGCATCAAATCGCATCGCGACTCAGTGCGACAATCCGCCGCTGTTGCAAGCGCACACAAGATGTGCTTGCTCTTCAATACCGTTCTCCTAAATTTAAAAACGTGCTTGTTTTCCGGCAGTTAAACACATAGCTAACCAAGCAATGCCCCGCAAGGAGGTAACCATGAACAAGCGAGTCGCCATTCTCTTCGCATTCACGGGTCTGATCGCAGCAAGCGCGCAGGCGCAAGACGTCGTGATCAAGCCGCAGCAAACGGTGCAATTCAAGGCGAATGCATATGGGTGCCTGTCCAAGGACAAACTCGATGCCGTGACGCAGCACGCGCAGGCGGGTGAACAACAGCAAATGCAGGAATTCTTCTCGGGTTATCAGTGCATATCGACGCCGGAGAATTCGGATTTTCGCGTGGTCCGCGTAGTCGGACATGACGTCGAATTCGTCAATGCCGGCAATAGCGATACACAAGGCCTTTGGACTAACGACCGCTTTATCAAGCAATAAGCATTTAGCGTTGGATTGAACCCGACAGTTAATGTCGGGTGAATTCAAACAGCCGGCGACGAAGACTTCGCCGCGCATCGGTATGGCCGGGTTTTAAGCCCGGCCATTTTTCGTTTTTCCGTGCATTCCCGCGTGCGCTTCGATCTGTGAATCGACGCGCCACGACCCGCGCGCTCATTCCCTCAACTCATCAGCCCCGCCAGAGCGGCCTCATCAGGCTGTCATGCCGTCGCCGCATATTCGGTATCATCACGGTCCCACCTTGCAGCCAGGCGCGATAAGCGCGCGATGGTTCGATCGCACGAATCCGGCACATATGTTGCTGCTTTCCATTGCAAGCGAAAGCAGGAAGGTTGATGCGATAAGGGTTTCAGCACCCGGCGTCGCGGCAATCCGGCAAATGTGTATCAACGGCGAGACGCGCGACCGAGGCGTGACCGCTGCAAGGCAGGGGACGATCATGGCACGGTACGCCGATTCTCTATTCACTATCCGGTCCGCGTTTGCGGGACCAGGTTGCAGCATGGCTCTCAAATCGACAATTTATAAGGCTGAACTCCAGATCGCTGACATGGACCGCCATTACTACGCGGACCATTCGCTGACGATCGCTCTGCATCCGTCGGAAACCAACGAGCGGATGATGGTCCGCGTCGCCGCTTTCGCACTGTTCGCGCAGGAACGGCTGGAATTCTGCAAAGGCCTGTCGGACATCGACGAACCCGATCTGTGGGCGAAAGATCTGACGGGCGCAATCGACACCTGGATCGACGTGGGTCAGCCGGACGAACGCCGTATCGCAAAGGCGAGCGGGCGCGCGAACGAAGTGATCGTGATCGCTTACGGCGGCAAAACCTCGGACATCTGGTGGCAAGGCGTGCGCAGCAAGGTCGAGCGTCTGCGCAACGTGACGGTCTGGTCGCTAGGCGAAAATGTTGCACCGGCGCTCGCTGCGCTGGCCGAACGGACGATGCGCCTGCAATGCACGGTTCAGGACAACGCTGCGTATCTGGGCAGCGAAACCGCCGATGCTGTGCCTGTCGAATGGACGGTTCTCAAGGCGGCGGCGAATGCGCGCCCGGCGGCCCACGGCGGACGTTGACGCGTGGTGCCTGACGTTCTGTGTACCTAAAATTGAGCGTCAGGCGCGCGGCCCATCAGTCGGCGGACCTTTGAGTTCGACCATATTTCCCTCAGGATCGAACAGATACAGCGACGATCCATAACCATCCGCACCATAGCGCATGGCCTGCTCGCCAATGCGCACGTCGCGCGCGGTGAACCAGGTCTTCAGCGCGTCGGCGTCGAACGGTTCAATGCGCAGGCAGACGTGATCCATGTTTCGCCCCGCACCCGGCACACCGCTTTCGGGCCGGTCGATGGGTCCGCCCACCTGCAGCAGGTCGATCAGCGACCGTCCCGCCCGCATCTGCATCAGCCCGATATCGAGCCGCTCCCTCTCCACCGTACAGCCCAGCACGTCGCGATAGAAGCGCGTCATTCCGTCGAGGTTGGTCACGCGAATAACCACATGGTCGATATCGAGAATCTGGAAATTCATGGCGCGGCGTCCCTTCGTGAGGTTCGGTGATGAACCAGTTTAGAAGGAATCGAGCGTTTTGACGGAAGCAGCCAGGAGGCGAGGCGCAGACGGGGAAGACGAAGCGAAAAACCAAAAAAAAGCCCGCTCGATTGGAGCGGGCTGAATCCATATCAGGAGGAGACATGGAGGAGACAAGAACCACTATACACGCCACCTTGATGCGACGCAATAACTTTTTAAGGGAAAACCCCAACTTTTTTGAGGGGCAGATTCTCCCGATATCTGGGAAATTCAGGCCGCTTTTGCAGCCCAAATGACACAGCAAGAACCGGAGCGTAGTGTGTGGGCATGCCCGCTACAGTGGTAAGCATCAAAACCGTCCCTCGGGGCAAATGATGAACTCAGCCTTATCCCAAGCCACGCCCGCCGCTTTCATCGACGATAACGATCGCTGGACGGCCGTTTTGAAACGCGACATGTCGGCCGACGGCGCCTTCTTCTACGGCGTCCGCACGACAGGCGTGTTCTGCCGTCCGTCGTGCGCGTCCCGGTTGCCGCGCCGCGAGAACGTAGACTTCTTCGTTTCCGCCGATGAAGCGCGCGCCGCGGGCTATCGCGAATGCAAGCGCTGCCAGCCAGGCGGCCTGCCGCGAGAGCTCGAAATCGTGAACCGTGCATGCGCGGCACTCGACGCCGATCCGCAGCAGCGCCTCACGCTCGCGCAATTGAGCGACGCCGTGCACGTCAGCCCATTTCACCTGCAGCGGCTCTTCAAGCGCGTGGTCGGCGTATCGCCGCGGCAGTATCAGGCGGCCCAGCGCGGCGCGGCGTTGCGCGACGCGCTACAACGCGGTACCGATGTGACGCGTGCAACCGTCGACGCAGGTTTCGGCTCGCCGTCCCGGATGTACTGTTCGGCGGCCGCTGAACTCGGCATGGCGCCGTCCGAATACCGGCGCAAAGGGGCAGGGCTGCGCGTGCACTACGCGTGCGCGCAAACGTCGCTGGGTCTCGTGCTGGTCGCGACGACCGACAAGGGCATCTGCAAGATCGCATTCGGCGACGATGCCCCGACACTGCTCGACGATCTGCGCGGCGAATTCGCGAGCGCGGAACTGATCGGCGATCCGGAGCGGCTTGCTCCGTTCGTCGAGCAGATCGACGCTTATCTGCGTGGCCAGCGTCAGCGCTTCGATCTTCCGCTCGATATCGCCGCGACGGCGTTCCAGCAGCGTGTGTGGGAAGCGCTGCGCCGCATCCCTTACGGTGAGACGCGCAGCTATTCGCAGATCGCCGAAGCCGTCGGTTCGCCGCGCGCGGTGCGGGCCGTCGCCAACGCATGCGCATCGAACCCGGTCGCGCTCGCGATACCATGCCACCGCGTCGTGCATAAGGACGGCGCATTGACGGGCTACCGCTGGGGCACCGCGCGCAAGGCCGTGCTGCTCGACACCGAAGCGCACGGTGAAGCGCCGGAAACCGGCAAGCTCACACCATCCACCGCCGACATGGATCACGCCGCTTGAGCATCACGCCGACTGCCACACTCGAACTCCCGTTCAAAGCACCTTATGACTGGCCTCGCGTCCTGCGCTTCTTCGGCGGACGCGCGACACCCGGCGTCGAAGCCGTCGAAGACGGCGTCTGGCGTCGCGCGATAGGCTGGAATGGCGACAGCGGCACGCTCGCCGTCCGCAAGCATGCGCGCCGGCATTGCCTCGTCGCGACTGTCGAGGGCGGCGTCAGCCGTCATGCCGATGCGCTCGCTGCGCCCATCGCGCGCATGTTCGACCTGCACGCCGATCCGAAGACCATTGGCGCGAACCTCGCCGCGGATCCATGGCTTGCACCGCTCGTCGCCGCAGCGCCCGGCTTGCGCGTGCCGGGCGCGTGGTCCGGGTTCGAGCTGGTCGTGCGAGCGATCGTCGGCCAGCAGGTCAGCGTGAAAGCCGCGACGACGATCATCGGACGGATCGTGCAGCGCGCGGGCGAGCGCATCGACGGTCATCCGCACGAGAGCACCGCGTGGCGCTTCCCGACGCCCGCCGCGCTCGCCGCCGTCGATCTCGCGCAGATCGGCATGCCGGGCAAGCGTATCGCCGCGTTGCAAGGCTTCGCGCGTGCCGTGGCGGACGGTAAAGTGCCCATCGACAGCATAGGCAGCACGTCGTTCGATCTCGCGGCGTTGCGCGCGTCGCTGCTCGCGCTGCCCGGCATCGGACCATGGACGGTCGAATATGTCGCGATGCGCGCCTGGCGCGACGCCGACGCGTGGCCCGCATGGGATCTGGTGCTGATGCAGGCCATCGCGGCGCGTGATCCGGCGCTCGTGCGTCCCAACCAGCAACGCGCGCGCACCGACGCATGGCGACCGTGGCGCGCCTATGCGGCCATGCATCTGTGGAATGAAGTCGCCGATCGGGCGGGTGGGGCGCGCGGCGGCTAGCGGTCTTCCGCACACAGACGCGGGTACCGTCAATCGACTTCACAGGCCCGCGCGGCGTACAGTAAGAGGGTGCACAGCAGACGTCCCGAGCCCCGCCGCAAGCGGGCCTGGAGCGGCTCGAAGCAACGCCAAGCAGGGGTTCTGGCGAGATGTTAAAGTGCCCGCTACTGAAAATTCCGCCGAACGTTGTCGACCGCGCCTGAGCAGCACCGTGCGGCGCATGGCGGCCGACCATGTTCGACCCGCATCAATGCCAAACACGACATCCTCCCGCACGACCGACGCGCTGCTGCACCGCCTGTCCGTGCTGACATCCGGCCCGCAGCGTGATGCGCTGGCGGCCGGTTTGCGCGGCATCGAAAAGGAGAGCCTGCGCGTCATGGCCGACGGCCATCTGGCGATGACGCCGCATCCGCAATCGCTCGGCTCGGCGCTCACGCATCCGTCGCTGACTACCGACTATTCGGAAGCATTGCTCGAGCTGATCACGCCGGCGGAGCACGATGCCGCTACCACGCTGGAGCGTCTCGACACGCTGCATCGTTTCGTCTATTCGGTAATCGGCGATGAAGTGCTGTGGAACAACTCGATGCCGGGCCTGCTGCCCGAAGACGACGAGATTCCGATTGCGCACTACGGCACATCGAACATCGGCAAACTGAAGTACGTGTACCGTGTCGGCCTTGCGCTGCGCTATGGACGCACGATGCAATGCATCGCAGGCATCCACTACAACTATTCGTTGAACGAAGAAGTGTGGCGCCTGCTGCACGCCGACCAGCACTCCACGGCCAACGCCGTCGATTTCCAGTCCGACCGTTATCTCGCGCTGATCCGCAATTTCCGCCGCACGAACTGGCTCTTGATGTATCTGTTCGGCGCGTCGCCGGCACTCGACCGGCGCTTTTTGCGCGGCCGCCCGCACACGCTCGAAACTTTCGACGCCGACACGCTGTATCGCCCGTACGCAACCAGTCTGCGCATGAGCGATCTCGGCTATTCGAACACGACGGCGCAAGCCGCGCTGCATGCCGACTACGACACGCTGCCCGGCTATCTCGACGCGCTCGCCAAGGCGGTGAGCCAGCCGTATCCGCAGTACGAGGCGATCGGCACGCAACGCGACGGCGAGTGGGTGCAGATCAACACCAACGTGCTGCAGATCGAAAACGAGTTCTACTCGACGATCCGCCCGAAGCGCGTCACGTATCCGGGCGAGCGCCCGCTGCATGCGCTTGCCGCGCGCGGCGTGCAGTACGTCGAAGTGCGCTGCATGGATATCGACCCGTTCGAACCGACGGGCATTTCGCTCGAAACCGCGCGTTTTCTCGATGCCTATCTGCTCGTGTGCGCACTCGACGAAAGCGCGACGCTGCCGCCGC
The DNA here is from genome assembly GCF_017104715.1 of Burkholderia sp. Ac-20365. GTDB lineage: Bacteria > Pseudomonadota > Gammaproteobacteria > Burkholderiales > Burkholderiaceae > Paraburkholderia. The sequence goes on along the minus strand of NZ_JAAGPI010000024.1, from coordinate 136,040 downwards.
CCGCGTATTGCGAAGCGAACCAGAACTTCGGCCGCGTGACGATGGAAGGGCGCAAGCCCGGCCTGGAACTGATCCGCGACGGTCAGCCCGTCAAGATGCTCGACTGGGCGAACGAACTGCTTGCGAAGATCGATCACACAGCTGCCGTGCTCGATTCGATTCGTGGCGACGACAGTCATGCACGCTCAGTCGCGGCGCAGCGCGCCAAACTCGCGGACGCATCGCTGACGCCGTCGGCGCGCGTGCTGCAAATCATGCGCGACAAGCAGCAAAGTTTCCTCGACTTCGGTCTCGCGCAAAGCGTCGCGCATGCGGAGCATTTTCGCGCGCGTCCGCTCGACGCAGCACAAACGCAGGAGTTCGTCGCGCTCGCATCAAACTCGCTCAACGAGCAAACCAAGCTTGAACGCGAGGAAGTCGGCTCGTTTGACGCTTTCGTCGCTGCGTATCGCGCTTACACGTTGAACCGCTTCAGCGTATAGCGCTTGCGCAACCGCATTGCGGCATGAAAGAGGCAGCTTCGGGCTGCCTCTTTTTATTGCACGCTCAATTTCAGCGGGGCCAAAAATTGCTGATGGTTCATTGCGCTGGCTCAACGCCCGACCTGCAGCGTGCGTCATGCTCGACGTACGAAACATGCTAGAACCGTTTCGGTCCAATCCTGTATAACGCAGCGCGTCGCTGCTTGAACGCGCTCGACTGAAAAAGGGAGGATGTCCGGTGATGAACAGGAATCTGATAGCCGTGCTCTGCGTGCTGGCCGCCGGTTGCACGACGCAAGGGCAGGTCAATCCCGATGTGATGCAGATCGCCACCGCGCCGCTGACCTGCACCAGCAAGAGCCAATGCGACGCATGGTGGCAACGCGCGCGCACGTGGGTGACCAGCCATTCCCGTTACCCTGTTGCCACCGCGACCGATACGCTGATCCAGACGGCCGGCCCCGACGGCGGCAAGCGCGATCTGTCATTCGAAATCACGAAGACGTCGAACAACGACGGCACGTCGACAATCGGTTTCGCCGCGCATTGCGACAGCGGGCGAGGATGCAAACCGAACCCGTGGGAAGCGGGCGCCGACTTCAAACAGTTCGTTCGTGGAATGACGTCAGGCGCGCCGAACGCAGCCAGTCCGTCGGCATCCGGCCAGACACCGGGCGTGACAGGCCAATCGACAACTTCTCCGACAGGTGAGCCAGTCTCGCAATAACGCATCGCGAATTTTCGGACTTCTCCGATTGGTACGACCTGACAGACAGACCTATCGTCTCGTACCCTTTATTTCCGGTGAGAAGTCCTATGATCTTTCGTATGTTGACGGCGATCGCATGCGCTGTGGGTATCGCTGGTTGTACTACTTCGTCGGGCCCGGCTCATAACACCGACGTCGTCACGCTTGCCAATGGCGCGCAGGCGTATCGCGTGCAGTGTCTGGGTCTGCTCGAATCGTCGCAGGCTTGCATGAACGAAATCAGGCGCGTGTGCGGTGACCAGACGGCAGTGAGAATCGCGCTGCTCGATCGCAGCACGTCGGGCATGAAGCCGGAGAACGATCCGCGCGAAATCCTTTTCCAATGCGTCGCGCCCGTAGCGCAACAGCCTGTGCAGTCGCCGCCCGCGCCAGCCGTAGCGCCCGTTGCGACTCCCGCTCCCGTCCGCAAGGTGACGCTGCAAGGCGACGCGAACTTCGCGCTCGACAGCGCCGCGCTCACGCCCGCCGCAACCGCGAAACTCGGCGATTTCGTCGCGGCGAATCGCGACGTCCAGATCGATTCGCTGAAAATCTCGGGCTACACCGATTCGACCGGCTCGGCCACGTTGAACGAACGCCTGTCGGCCGCCCGTGCGCGTTCGGTGCAACGCTATCTGGCGGGCGCCGGTGTTCGAGCAGCAAAGTGGGATGTTCAGGGCTTCGGCAGCGTATCGCCGATCGCGCCTAATACGACGGCAATCGGCCGGGCGAAGAACCGCCGCGTTGAGATTCAGGCCGACGGACAATAAGCAGCAGTTCGTTCCCCAGCGGCGGCATTAGTGTCCCATTGATGCCGCCGCGCCTTTTTTCGGCTTCGTGATCCACACGAGGCACGCCAGCACCACGAAGGCCGCGCACGAAATGCGGAAGAAGTCGTTGGTCGCCATCATGTAGCCCTGTTGCGTGACGATCTCGTTCAGTTGCGCCGTCACCGCCTGTCCCTTGAAACCCAGCGACGTCAGCAGATCGCTATAAGACGTCGTGTTCGCCGAGTAGGTGCTCACCGACTCCGCCAACAGCGCGTGGTGATAAATCGCGTCGTTCTCCCAATACGTCGTGCTGATCGCTGTTCCGATCGCGCCTGACAGCGTGCGCAGGAAATTCGACAGGCCGGATGCGCTTGCCAGCCGTTCGTCGGAGATGCTCGACAGCGTGATCGTCGTCATCGGCACGAAGAAGCATGCAACGCCGATGCCCTGCACGAGGCGCGGCAGGATCACGTGGTTAAACGGCACATCGAGCGTGAACGTCGAGTTCCACAACGACACGATCGCGAACACGACAAACGCGAAGCTCGCAACGATCCGCAGATTCAACCGGTGCATGTTGCGGCCGATCATCGGCGACAGGACGAGCGCGAGCAGCCCGACGGGTGCCGTCGCGAGACCGGCTTTACCCGCGGTATAACCCATCACCGTTTGCAGCCAGAGCGGGAAGATCACCACGGAGCCGAAGAAGGCCATGAAGCCGAACGAGATGATCAGCGCGCCGAGCGCGAAGTTGCGATCCTTGAAGAGCGACAGATCGACGACGGGCTCTTTCTCCGTCATCTCCCACACGATCATGAAGGCAAGCGATGTCACCGCGATGATCGCGAGCGCGACGATGAACATCGAGTTGAACCAGTCTCGATCCTTGCCGAGGTCGAGCATCATCTGCAGACACGACACGCCGATCACCAGCAGTCCGAGACCGATGCCGTCGATGCGCTGTTTCGCCGTCGGCGTTTCGCGCCCGCGCAGCAGAAAATATGCGCATGCCGCCGAGAACACGCCGATGGGCAGATTGATATAGAAGATCCACGGCCAGGTGTAGTTGTCGGTGATCCAGCCGCCCATCACAGGACCGAAGATCGGCGCGACGATCACCGTCATCGCCCACAGGCCGAGCGCAAGGCCGCGTTTTTCGAGCGGATAGGAGCGCATCAGAATGGTCTGCGAAAGCGGCACCATCGGACCCGACACCAGACCCTGAATCAATCGAAACGCGATCAGCGACTCGAAATTGTGCGCGAAGCCGCAAGCCGCCGATGCCAGCGTGAAGAGCAGCACAGAAATCGTGAACAGCCGGACCTCGCCGACCCGCCGCGCGAGCCACCCCGTCAAAGGCACCGCGATCGCCGACGCTACCGAGTACGACGAAATCACCCACGTGCCTTCGCTGGTTGCCACGCCAAGACTGCCCGAGATCGTCGGCACGGCGACGTTGGCGATCGACGTGTCCAGCACTTCCATGAACGTGCCCAACGCGAGGCCGACGGTCAGCAGCGCGAGCCTGCCGCCGGCGAGCGGGGCAGGGGCTGCTGGTGAACTGGGCGTGCGGCCGCCGGATACGGGTAAATCGGCCGTCGTGTCGCCGGAAGCGGATGCCGAGGCGGTCATATGTGTCTCCATGTCACGCGGAAAAACTTGCCGTGACATGAAAATGCCCCACAACCGGGGTGTCACTTTCATGTCCCGACACTCTCTGCCCAGACAGATAAATGCATAAAGCAAAGCCGCGCCGGAGCGCGGCTACCTGGCGCTATTCGCTCGATGCTGGCGAATCGCGTTCCTCGTCGTCCGATGCCGTACGGGCACCACATCCGCCCGCCCGACTTCCGCCGTCGATGCCGTTCGCAATAAAGCGGCTCAGCAGATCGATCAGCGTCGCGAGGTCGGTGTCCGAGAAACCGCGCAACTGCTCATTGAGCACGGCCGCGCCAATCTGCGGAAGTTCGGACGCGGCGTGCTGGCCCTGCGGCGTCAATCCGAGCTTCACGATGCGCCGGTCCGTCTCGCTTCGCGACCGCGCGATCAGCCCTTTCTTTTCAAGGCGATCCAGCATTCGCGTCATCGAACCACTGTCGTAGGACATTGCGCGCGACAGTTCGAACGGCGTCGTCGCGCGACCGCACGACAGCAGCAGGATCACGCCAATCTGCTGCGTCGTCAGCCCGAGATGCTCGACCGCGCGATCCGTGCGCTCGACCAGTACGTTGCGCGCCTGAGTAAGGTAATAGCCGAGGCTCGACTCGAGATGAATCGACTCCGGCTGATAGGGACCGTCCGTCATAAACGCTCTTTTGAAAACCGCCCGTCGCCGCCAGCCCCAGCGACTAACGTGAATGTCGCGGATTTTATCTGCCCAAGCAGCGAAGTCAATCGCGCCGATTGTTGCCTAATAACTCATCCCAAAAAACAACAGAAGACCATGCTGCGATGCACAGTATCTTGAAAATTGATTGCATGGTCAATATTATGTCAGTCAACGAGTTACGCGACCCGCGTCAATCGAGACCAATGTTCTGACCGCACTTGCGTGCGCCTACTTTTGCCGGCGCACAGAGGATTCCCGCGATGCTGTACCTGAAAAACACCCTTGGCGGCTGGGGCCGCTCATTAACCGATTCTGCGCTGCAAACATTTCAAGGGGCCAACCGCTGGTGGAAAGTGGCTCTGTATGCAGTGATCTTCGTCCTGCCGGGCGGATCGATCGGGGTGCTGCTCTTCGCGTGGTTCGAACATCGGCGCTCGCGCAGCGCCAAGGCGCGTGGCGCAAAACCAGTTGCACTGCTCGCTGCGCCGCTCAAGGCCCGTTCATCGGGCAACCATCAGGCGATCGCGCCTGGCGCCACCGTCTGTCAGTCGCGTCCCGACGCCCCGCCGTGCCGGGCCGCCGCCGGCAAGCAGGCGCGCCAGACGACTTCCGATCCGCGCGTCTGAACGTCGTTTCAGAACCTGGAATGAAGGCCGCCTGCCAGGCGGCCTTTGCTTTTCCGGCCTTTGCCGCAGCGGCGTACACAGCGGCATACAAATGGCGCCGTAACAGCACGTAACCGACACCTCACCGTCGGTAACACACCTGAGGCGTCTGCGGCATTACTCTTTCGATTTCATTGCTGGTAACGCGTGCGCTACCATTCGAGCCATCGCGAACACGCGCCGGAAAGCGCCCGGGCGCGCGCTCCGCGCTTTGGCCTGGCGCACTGGCCAAACCCCGGCCGCCATCCGAATCGACAGGAATTCATTTGCATGCAGTTTGATCGAACTTCGCGCGCACGCGCTGCCGTCGCGAACGTCGCGGGGCAACGCGGTCTGAGCATCGCCGTATGCGCCGCGCTGGCCTTTGCGGTGGCCGGTTGCGCGGTCGGTCCCGACTACAAGCGGCCGACCGTCGACATCCCCGCCTCGTACAAGGAAGCCGCCGACGGCTGGAAAGTCGCGCAGCCCGCCGACCAGCAGGACCGCGGCGCGTGGTGGTCCATCTACAACGATGCGCAGCTGAACGCGCTCGAAGACAAGCTCAATACGTCGAACCAGACCGTCGCACAGTTCGCCGCCGCATACCGGCAGGCGCGCGCGCTGGTCGGCGAAGCGCGCGCGGCGTATTTCCCGGTGATCAGCGCAGGGGCGGATGCGTCGCGCTCGCGCACGCCTAGCCGCAGCTTCAGCGGTTCGGTGACAGGCGGAGGCGGGGGCACCACGTCGTCGCTCAGCAGTTCGGGCACGATCAGCAACAGCTACAGCCTGTCGCTCGACGCCACCTGGGAACCCGACCTCTGGGGCAAGGTGAGCCGCACCGTCGCGAGCCAGCAGGCCGGCCAACAGGCCGCAGCAGCCGATCTCGCGAACGCACGCCTGTCCGCGCAGGCCACGCTCGCACAAACCTACTTCAACATCCGTTCGCTCGACGCCCAGCAAAAACTGCTCGACGACACCGTCGCCGCGTACCAGCGTTCGCTCACGCTGACGCAGAACCGCTACGCGCAGGGCGTCGCGGCGCGCTCGGACGTGATCCAGGCGCAAACGCAGCTGCAATCGGCGCAGGCTTCCGCGATCGACAATGGCGTCGCGCGCGCACAGAACGAGCACGCGATTGCCGTGCTGGTCGGCGAGCCGGCTTCGACGTTCTCGCTGCCGCCCGTGCCGCTGGCTGCCGTGCCGCCTCCTGTGCCGTCGCAACTGCCGTCCGCGTTGCTCGAACGGCGCCCGGATATCGCGTCGGCTGAACGCAAGGCCGCGGCGGCCAACGAGCAGATCGGCGTCGCGATCGCAGCGTTCTTCCCGACGCTCACGCTATCCGCGAGCGGCGGCTTCGAAAGCTCGGTGTTCTCGCAGTTGCTGCAGATGCCGTCGCGTTTCTGGACGCTCGGCCCGTCGCTCGCGCAGACCATTTTCGATGCGGGCCTGCGCAAGGCACAGACGGACGCCGCGCGCGCGACGTACGATCAGGACGTCGCCACGTATCGGCAGGCAGTGCTGACGGCGTTTCAGGACGTCGAGGACAATCTGGCGTCGCTGCGCATTCTGGAGCAGGAAGTCACGGTGCAGGAGCAGGCCGTCCAGTCCGCGCAACAGGCGCTCGATATCGTCACGAACCAGTACAAGTCCGGCACGGTCGATTATCTGAACGTGCTGACCGCGCAGACGACCGCGTTCACCGCCGAGCAGAAACTCGCGAGCATCGCGGGCCAGCGGATGGTGTCGTCGGTGGGACTCGTCAAGGCGCTTGGCGGCGGCTGGGATGCATCGCAGATGAATCGCGAAACGGGCGACGTCGCAGCGCCCGCGCCGGCGTCCGCGCCCGTGGCGCCGATTGCGAAAACGTCGGCGGCAGCGGGCTGAGTTCACCACGCACGCAGCAACAAAAACGGCCGCCATGCGCAAACATGGCGGCCGTTGTGTTTTGACCTGCGCGTAAGAAGATCAGTGCGCGAAGGTCAGCGCGACCTGTCCGGGCCCTGTCGGCCGCCCGAGCAGATTCAGCAGCCCGGCGAGATTGTCGACGGAATCGGGCGTCGTGCTCGCGGTGCCCATGAACGACGTCGATGCTTCGCTGAGCGTGCCGTGGCCGTTCAGCAGCAGCGGCCCCTTTGTCGTCGACAGATCGAGCGTGCCCGCGGCGCCCTGCGCCTGAAACACCACGCGATACGACCCCAGCGGCTTCACCCGCGAGACGCGCGAACTCATGTCATTCAGCGTGACGATCAGCTGGCCAAACGCCTGACGATTGAAGCTGCGCCAGTCGGTCCAGGTGAGCCGCACGTCGCCTTGCAGATCGAGCGTATTGAACGGCGCGCCGAGACCCGCGAGCAACGACGCCGGCACGGCAATCGTGCCGCCCGACAGCGTCGCGGTACGCAAGGTTGCATCGACGGTGACGGGGTCGGGCATCGCCTGGCTTTGCAGCATCTGCATCCGCACGCGGCCGGTGAAAAGCGGCCAGAACGACGTGCGCCATTCGATGCGTCCCGGCAGCAGCGTCGCCGTTTCCGCACCGGGACCCGCCGCGAGCATCAGCGATGCCGAACCGTGCCACAACGAACCCGACGGTTCGACCAGATTGACATGCCCTTGCGTGGCCTTCGCGAACTGCGGCGTGACCCAGGCGGCGGGCGCCATCACCAGCAGCACAGCCAGATTCGCGACCAGCGCGACGACGATCCACGGCAGCGCGGCGCGCAATCGCCGCATCCAGAAACTCATGCGTAATCCTGTGGCTGCGCCGTCATTTGATCGATGCCGGCTGCAGCGCTGCCGTCAGGTCGACCTGTCCGTCCTGCTTCAACGCAGTGACGTGCGTCTCGGACACCTGCACCTTGAACTGCTTGCGCGCATCGTCGAGCCATTCGGTCCATGCGGGAAACGACGCGTTCTTCAACTGGATCTGCACCGCGTTGCCGAGCACCTGAACCTGGGTCGGCGCGAGACCGTGATCGTTGAGCGACGTCGTCAGCGCGTCCTTCAGGGCGCCGCCCGTCGGCGCCACGCCCTGCGCCGCCGCTGATAGCGTGCGCGCCTCGTTCGCCTGTGCCGTCATCTGCGACAGCTGGCGCTGCAGGCTCGGGATCGAGTCGCGCAGCCGCGCGCGGCCTTCCTGTGCGGGCGCCCACAGCACCGACCAGACGATCACCACCGCCAGCACGACACCGCCCCACGTCAGCAAGGCTTTCTCGCGCGGCGTGCGCGCTTCCCAGAATCCGGCCCAGGTGTTCAACAGTTCTGCTTTCATTGTCCGTTCCTGATCGTCCACTTGCCGGTATTGCTGTCGATCGCGCCGTTCAGGCCGTTACGGGTGAGGCGCTGCTGGAAATCCGCGTCGACCTTGACCTCGGGTTTGAACGTCACCGCGAGGCGCCGGTCCTGATAGTCGAGCGCGGCGAGACCGTTGACGGGAATCGGCCCGAGCGAGCGCGCAAGGCCGTCGGCCAGCGACAGGAAATCGTCCGGCGAAAGCTCGCCCGCGGCGACGCGCAGTTGCTGCAACTGGCGCGCCATCTGGTCGGGCGCATCGAGCACGACGGTTGTCTTCGGGAAGGTGTTCAGCAGCAACTCGGTCATCTGCGTGTTGATCGCATCGCGTTGACGCGACAGCATCAGCCATTGCACGTTCGCGCCGATGATCGCGACGACCACCGTGCCGGCCAGCAGCCACAGCGGCAGGCGCAGACGGCGCAGCGTCGCGCGATCGAGCCGCCACGGCTGCACGGCGAATTCGAACTGTGCAAGGTCGAAGCGGCATTGCAGCGCGTTGCGCGCGAGCGTTTCGAACGACAACGGCAGCGCACCCGCAATCGACACACGGCCCGGCTGCGCCGTCGACGCCATGCGCGGCTCGCTGCCGGGCAGATCGACGAGCGTATACAGCGTGACGGGCGCATGGCCCGCGAGCGCCACCACCGTCGCGCCGACGGCGGCTTCCGGCACAGCCAGCCCCTCGCCGAGCGGCCCGCGCGCAAGCGCGAGTTCGACACGCGGCGGAGCGCCATCGACGACACCTTCGCCCAGGACCGCAGCCGTCGACGGCACGACATGGCCCAACACGGCCGCCACCACGGGCGTGAGCGTCGCGAAATCCGGCTCGTCGCCCGGCGGCGCAGCATCGGCGCCGGCCGCAACGGCTTCTTCCGCATGTACCTGCGCGGTTGCGGTGGCCGCAACCGGCTGCGGCAAACAGCGCGCGACAGGCACAGCCTTCACATTGCGATGTCCCGCCGCCGCGAACGTCTCGACGATAAAACGGAACCAGCCGCGATCGACGACGGCCAGCACATGCCGGTTGCCGTCGATCGCTTGCGGATCGAGCGCGATATGGGTGGTCTGCGCATCCTGGATCAGCTGATCTTCGACCACGTTCGGCAGCGCCTGACGCAGGCGCGGACCTTTGAGCGGCGGCACGGTCGCGGCGAGCATCAGACAGTCGCGCGCGGCGAGCATCAGCACGGTCGACCCGGCGCGCGGCAGCAGGCCCGTCGCCGAGCGGCCGGCGCGCTGGACGCGCCCCGATTTGTCGAGCAGCAAAAACGGCAGCTCCGGCAGTTGCCATTCCTGCGACGGCACCGCCGGATCACGCGGCGGCAGAAGAACGATCAGCGTGCTCAAAGGCCACTCTCTCGGGAAATTGCGTTGTTCATAGTTGATCTCGTCCCCATACGATACGCGTCGTATGCGTCAGCGCGTCGCGATAGACGAGGGTGGTGCGATCGACTTCGGCACGCTCGTGCTCGACGCGTCCGTGCACGAGGAAATAGCTGGTGTTCACGTCGAGCTGGTTCGGATCGAACACGAGTTGCTGGACGCCTGCCCCGCGCAGTGCGTTCTGCACATCGCCGACATTGCGGAAGAACACCGTCTCGCGCCGCGCGACGAAGGCCTGCGCATTCGACAGATTCATTCCCGGCACCACGGCCGCGACCACTTCGGCAGGTGCGGTGTTCATGTTGACGGGCGTGTTCGTCGGCAGAACGGTGACGAACGGGCGCAGCCGCGCAACCATCTCCGGCGTGAAACCGGGCACGTCGAGCAACGAATCGACGCCCGTCATCTGCAGCGGCGCGACGGGTGCGTTGTCGTCGGTGTCGTCGATTCCTGGCTGATTGGTGTAATTGCCGCCGCCAGTTGCACCGCCTTGCATTTGCGTGGGGTCGACGGTGGCGCCGTTCCCGGACGTCTGAAAACGGGTTGCCGATTGCCGCAGTCCCGCGCGCAATTGCAGCGCCGTGGTTTTCGCGAGTTGTCCGTTGATGCCGAGCAGCTGCAGCAGACGCTGGAACGATTGAACCTGCTGGATGTTCGGCGTCAGCACACCCGGCACCGCTGTCGACACGAGATTACGCAGATTGAACTTCGCCTGCGCATCTTCGATGGAACCGGAGATGTACGTCGCCGCGCCTTCCTCCGCACGCACTTCGCCAATCTGCCCGAGAAAATCCGAAAGCCGCGTGCGCGCAATCGGCACGCCCCAGACGCCGCCGAGATACGTGATCCCCGCCGACGTATCGCCTTCCGAACGAAGAATCAGACGCGTCCAGTCGAGCGCGCCGCGCGACACCCAATGCGCCTGCGCCAGCAGCCGCTGGTTTTCGATGCGCCGGATCTGCACCTGCTCTCGCCAGATCATCCCGGACACGAGAATCGCCGACAGCGCGACCACCAGCAGCGCGCTGATGATGGCAGCGCCGCGCTCGCGTCGAGCCGGACGGTTCGCACGTTTCGGACGGGCAGGGCGAAAGCGCATGTTCAGAAACTCACTCCCCAACGAGAAAAACACGGGTGACCGGCCGCGCAAGCGAATTCGCGCCGATGCTCACCTCCAGCCCCGTCACCGACCTCGGCAGCGGCGCATTGCCGAGCTGAGGCACCTTCAGATTGTTGTCGTTCTCGGTAATCGCCGACTGCACGTCTTTCATCTGCGTCGTCCAGCCGACCTTGGGCACATACAGCCGCGCGGTAATCGCGCCGACGCCGCCCATCAACGGCACAGAATTCCAGTTCTCGTTCTCCGAGCCACCGAGCGCGCGACGCACCTCGCCGATGTTCGCAAGCGGCGGCGACGCATAGCGGATGATGCGCCCTTCGATAATCCGGTACCGCACGACGACGAGCCTCGGCGGCGAGCCCGGCGCCCGCAAATATCGAACGATCTGCAGCGCATTGCCGTTCACCGCGACGGCGGGTTCACCCGCTTCGTCGTCGGAAGCGGCGTTGCGCACGTCGATGCGCATCTGATCGAAGAACTGCGCGAATACGCGCTCGTCTTCCATCGCATTCGTGATCGTCTGCCGTCCGCGGATGATCTGGTCGAGTCCGCGCCAAGACAGCACGGCAATCACGGCCAGAATCGCAATCGCGACCAGCAGTTCGATCAGCGTGAAGCCGCCCGCTGTCTTCCTGAGCAGCGGTGAACGGCGCGCGCGCGACCGCGCAACCTCAGAGCGAGCGGTTCGTTTCATTCGCGATCACCGTCACCAACTGCGCGAGGTTGCCCGGCCTGCCGGGCGACGTCACCGAAACCTCGACGCGTCGAAACACCGGGTTCGGCGTTGCGCTCACGTTTTCCGTGCAAACCAGTTGCAGGTTGCCCTGCGAACAGTCGAAACTCTGCGAGCCAAGCTCTGGCCACGCGTGTGCCAGATGCAGCTGGGCGAGCGCGTTATCCGCGCTCCAACCCGCGAGCAGGCGGCGGTGCAAATCGGCTTCGCCCGTCGCCAGACTGCCGACCGCGCGCAGCGACGCCGCCAGCGCGACCGCGATGATCGTCAGCGCAACCAGCACTTCGATCATCGTGAAACCTCTGACGCGTTTGCGATTCACGTTATCCACAGCGCCGCGCACGCGGCGAAAAACAGGCGCGCATCGCATCAACGCACCTCGTAACGGCCATTGCCCGTGCCGATGATCGTCACGCGCCCGACAGCGGAAAAAAGCGTCACCTGCACGGGCGTATCGATACTTTCAGTGCCGAACACGATGCGGTCCGAATGCGTATCGGAGCCGGGATAATCGATTGCCACGCCCGTCACGCCGCCTTCCCAGCGACGCGGCCCAAGCAGGTCGTCGCGCAACGGACGCCAGCCGTCGTTCGTATGGATATCGAAACGAAAGCCGCCGTCTAGCGGCAACCATGAAATAGGGCGCGCGCGAACTTGAGCTTCATCGCCCGCCGATTCGAACAGCAGCGCGAGCCGCTGCGCTTCTTCGTTCAGGTCGGTGCGCGGATTGCGGGTCAGCGACAACGACGTCAGCGACACCAGCAAGCCCGCAATCACCAGCACGACCAGCATTTCGAGCAGCGTGAAACCGCGCTGGCGCTCACGCGCCCGGGCAGCTTCACGACGAACGCAGTAGTGCAATTGCATGGTGCCGGTGACGAACGTTATCGATCTGAATGCCGCTTATTGCCACGAGCCGACGTCGGCATCGTTGCCTTCGCCGCCCGCCTTGCCATCCGCGCCGTAGCTGAACACGTCGATCTCGCCGTGCACGCCCGGATTCAGATAGTTGTACGCGTTGCCCCACGGATCATTCGGCAGGCGCTCCAGATAGCCTCCGTCCTTCCAGTTGTTCGGCACCGGGTCGGTAGACGGCTTTTCGATCAGCGCACGCAGGCCTTGTTCCTGGGTCGGATAGCGGCCATTGTCGAGACGATAGAGTTTGAGCGACTGCATGATGGTGCCGATGTCCTGCTTCGCGGCGACACGACGCGCTTCGTCCGGACGGCTCATGATCTTCGGCACGATCAGCGCGGCCAGAATGCCGAGAATCGCGATCACGACCATGATTTCGATCAGCGTGAACCCGCGTTGACGACGGGTGCGCAGGCCCGCGCGCATAGCCGCGATCTCGGTGCGGCGACTGGTCCACATTTGCATAGCTTGCTACCTCGTTTGAATGAGTTGTCGATCGATCGGACGTCATGTAATGCATTGAGAATGCAGCACTCTGCACGTCCGGTCGGTCATTTTAATGTCATGCAGTTGAAGGCTTCCGAACTGCCGTTCTGTATGCCGCAAAACTCGCAATAATCCGTACAATCACAGCCATGAACGCACTCCAGATCCGCCTGATTTCGCTCGCCGTCTTCGCCGTGTTCTGCGCGACGCTCACTTACTGGGTCGTCACGCTCACGTCGCATTCCGGTGCGCCCGTGCCCGCCGCCGCCGTGCGCGCGCCCGTTTCGACGGACCAGGCGGCGACGCTGTTCGGCGGCCAGCTCACGCGCACTGCGAATCAGGACATCCATCTGTTCGGCATTCTCGCGCTCTCGCAAGGCGCCGCTGCCATCATCAGCACGGGCGGCGAACCGCCGCGCGCCGTGTCGCTGGGCAGCATGATCATGCAAGGCGCCAAGCTTTCCGAAGTGCGTCCCCGTTCGATCATCATCGACCGCAACGGCTCTCACTCCGAAGTTTTCCTTCCCGCCAACGCGCCCGGCCCGACCATCTACGTGCGCTGATTTCATTCTCTGCCGCGCCGATCTTGACGGAAAGCATCGGCCCGGCTTGCAAGTCTTTCGTGCGCTTACGCCGGCGTCATTGCACCAGGTTGTTCAACTCGATGATCGGCAGCATCACCGCGAGCACGATCACCAGCACCACGCCACCCATCGCCAGAATCAGCAGCGGCTCCAGCAGGCTCGTCAGGAACATCGTGCGCCGTTCGAGTTCGCGTGCTTCGCCTTCGGCTGCGCGATCGAGCATCGTCGTCACGTCGCCGGTTGCTTCGCCTGAACGGATCAGGTGCACGAGCACGGGCGGAAACGTCTTCGTATTGCCGAGCGCGCGTGACAGCGACGTGCCTTCGCGCACGCGCACGATCGCGTCTTCGATATTGCCGCGCATCGCCTTGTTGCTCAGCGTTTCGCTTGCAGCCTGCAAGGCGCGCAGGATCGGTACGCCCGCTGCCGTGAGAATGCCGAGCGTGCTGGCAAAACGAACCGTGTTGTAGCCGCGCACGAGCTTGCCGAAGAGCGGGGCGGTGAGCGTCCAGCGATCGAACGCGAGACGTGGTCCGGGCTGCGACAGTATTGCGCGCACTATGTAGATCACGATCACCAGCGCGATCAGCACCGCCCACCACCAGTTACGCACGAAACTGGAGAGCGCCATCATCATCACGGTGAGGATTGGCAGCTGTTGCTTCGTGCTCGCGAACACGTTGACGACCTGCGGCACGACATAACTCAACAGGAACGTGACGATGCCAAACGCGATGATCGTGACGATGGTCGGATACGTGAACGCCAGCACGATCTTCTGCTTGAGCGCGTTACGTTGCTCGATGTAATCGGCGAGGCGCGACAGCACGAGTCCGAGCTTGCCCGTATGTTCGCCTGCTGCGACGAGCGCGCGGTAAATCTCGGGAAAATCTTTCGGATGCTGCGACAGCGCATTCGCGAGCGAATGTCCGCCCAGCACTTCCGCGCGAATCGCAGCCATCAGTTCGCGAATGTAGTCGCGCTCCGATTGCTCGGTGAGAACCGAAAGCGCTTCGTCGAGCGGCAGACCGGCGATCAAAAGACTCGCGAGTTGTCGCGTGAGAATCGCCTGTTCGCGCTGCGACAACTTGCGTCCCAGCGACAGACGCTGACTGCGCTCACCGCGCGTTCGCGTCGCGGCCGGTTCGACGACGAGCGGCGTCAGACCTTGCGTGCGCAACTGCGTGCGCGCGCCGCGTGCGCTGTCCGCGTCGAGCACGCCTTTTTGCGCCTTGCCGGCAGCATCGATCGCTTCGAAACGGAATGCGGGCATTCGATCAGACCCCGCCCGTCACGCGGATTACTTCTTCGAGCGACGTCATGCCCGATGCGAGCCAGCGTTCGCCGTCCTCGCGCAACGTGCGCATGCCTTGCTCGCGACCGGCTTCGAGAATCTCGGCGTCGGCTGCATTGCGGTGGATCAGCGTGCGGATCGATTCGTCGACGTTCAGCAGCTCGTACACGCCGCGCCGTCCCGCATATCCCGAATGTCCGCATTTGTCGCAACCGACGGGATGCCAGAGCTTGCGGCCGTCTTCCTCTTCGCGCTCTTCCTTGCACACGGGGCACAAACGCCGCACCAGCCGTTGCGCGAGCACGCCGAGCAGCGACGACGCGAGCAGATACGGCTCGACGCCCATATCCGTGAGACGCGTGACGGCGGAAGCGGCGTCGTTGGTGTGCAAGGTTGCGAGCACGAGGTGGCCCGTCAGCGATGCCTGCACGGCAATCTGCGCCGTTTCCAGATCGCGGATTTCACCGATCATGATGATGTCCGGATCCTGACGCAGAATCGAACGCAGCGCGCGCGCGAAGGTCATGCCGATCCGCTCGTTGACCTGCGTCTGGCCGATGCCCGACAGGTCATATTCGATCGGATCTTCGACGGTCATGATGTTCGTCGTCGCCGTTTCGAGCCGCGACATCGACGCATACAGCGTCGTGGTCTTGCCCGAGCCCGTCGGGCCCGTGACGAGCACGATGCCGTGCGGGCGCGAGATCAGTTTGTCGAACTGCGCGAGCGTGTCGGACGCCATGCCGAGTGCTTCGAGATTCAGCCGCTGCGCATCCTTTTCCAGCAGACGCAGCACCGCGCGTTCGCCGTGACCTGTCGGCAGTGTCGACACGCGCACGTCGACAGGACGACCGCCTACGCGCAATGTAATACGGCCATCCTGCGGCAGACGCTTCTCGGCAATGTCGAGCTGCGCCATGATCTTGATCCGCGAAATCAGCGCGCCGTGCAGCGCTTTCTTCGGACGCACGACATCGCGCAACGTGCCGTCGACGCGAAAACGCACCACGGACGCATTCTCGAACGGCTCGATGTGAATATCCGACGCCTGTTCACGCGCCGCTTGCGTGAGCAGCGCGTTGATCATGCGGATGATCGGCGCGTCGTCTTCGGATTCCAGCAGGTCTTCCACTTCGGGAATGTCCTGCATCAGACGCGACAGATCGACTTCGCCTTCCACTTCACCGACCACTTGCGCCGCACTGCCGTCCTGGCGCGAATAGGCCTGATTGATTGCCTGCGAAAGTTCATCCGCTTCGAGCCGCACCACCGACACCGCGCCAAAATTGCGTGCGACTTCCGCGAGCGCGGCCTGGCTGGTGCGCTCGCTGATCCACACTTCCATCGAATCGGCGTGCTGATGCGCAACCAGAATCTGGCCGCTTTTCGCGAAGCCATACGGCACCAGTCGCGCGGCAAGCGCAGAGGGCGGCTCGCGATGCGCTCCGCCCATCGCCGCTGAATCGAGCGGCGCGCTGCCGGGCGCGTGTGGCGTGCTCACGGCTGCACCCCTTGTGTGCCCGTGGACGGTTGCGGTTGCATTTGCGGCTGCGGTTGCGGCGCGTTCGCCGGCGGCTGAACGCCGAGCGCCTGTTGACGCCGCATATTGTCGAGATCGAACAGATTCAACGGCGAGCCGCCCTGGCTCGGGCCAAGCGGCATAGGCGGCACGACCGGGTCATCCTTGTCCTTCATCAGGTTGTTGTCGGACTTGTACGCGCCCGTCACGCCCTGAATGTAGTCATAGCGATTCGACGTCACCGCTTGCGCCGTTTCGCGGTCAGCGATGATCACAGGACGCAGGAACACCAGCAGATTGGTCTTCGTACGCGTCTTGTTTTCCGAGCGGAACAGCTGACCGATCCACGGGATGTCGCCGAGCAGCGGCACCTTGCTGTTGCTGACCTGGTAGTTATCCTGCATCAGGCCGCCCAGCACGATGATCTCGCCGTTATCGGCGAGCACGGTCGACTGGATCGAGCGCTTCGTGAATTCGGGGCCGGCCGGATTCGTGTTGACGTTGGTCGTGCCCGTCACGATCGCCGAATCTTCCGTGTACAGCTGAAGCTTCAGGATGCCGCCGTCGGTGATCTGCGGCTTGATGTGCAGTGTCAGACCGATATCGATGCGGTCGAACGTGTTGAACGCCGTCGTCGCCGTGCTGCTCGTCAGGTTCGAATACGAGCCCGTCTGGATCGGCACGTTCGTCCCGACGACGATCTTCGCTTCCTGGTTGTCGAGCGTGATGAGGTTAGGCGTGGACAGCACATTCGCATCGGCCGTCTGCGACAACGCCTGCAGCAACGCGCCAAGCCCGCGCACGCCGAAGATGTTGCTCACGTAGCCGAGATTCAGACCCTGCTGGAGATTCGACGCTGCCAGCCCGGTAGCCAGGCCGCCCGTCGCGGCATTGGCGGCCGCCGCTGCCGTCAGATTGATAATACTGTTGCCATTGCCGGTTGCGAGATTGGTGCCCGCGAGCACATTGCCGCTCCCGATTTGCCACTGGATACCCAGGTTGGCGTTCGTGTTCGAGTTCAGCTCGACGATCAGCGCTTCGATATAGACCTGCGGGCGACGCACGTCGAGCTGGTCGATCACGGTGCGCAGGTTGCGATAGACAGGGTCGGACGCAGTGATGATCAGCGAGTTCGTCGCCGCGTCGGCCTGGATCATGCCGCCGGGCTGATTGTCTTCGTTGCTGTTTTCCTTCTCGCCGAGAAAGTCCGAGTTGCCGCTGTTGCCCTGGCCGCCATAGCCGCCACCGCCGGCGCCACCGCCCAGCGGATTGCCGCCCATCGACGAGGACGAGCCGCCCATTGAACCCGACGGCAGGGGCGGGCTGCCCGAGGTCCCTGTCGACGAAGGCGAGTTGTTCTGGTTGAACGAATTCGCAGCGTTGCTGCCACCCGACGAAGACGACGACGAGTCGTTACCGCCGCCACCCTTGCCGAGCATGCCGCGCAGCGTCTTCGCGAGACGCACGGCGTCGGCGTTGCGCAGCGACACGACGTGCATGTTGCCGGGCTGGGCGGTTGCCGCATCCAGTTGCTTCGCGAGCGACTTCGCCGCGGCGAGACGGCCCGCGTTCGACGCGCGCAGCAGCAGCGAGTTGGTGCGCGGGTCGGCCTGGACGGACACCTTGAGCGTCGCGTCGGTGTTGCCGATCGAGCCGGGATCGAGCATCTTCGCCATCTGTTGCGCGACGTCGATCGCATTCGCGTTCTTCAGCGGCACGACCTGCACCTGCTGGCCCGCCGCCGTATCGACACCCGCGATGATCTGCGCAATGCGGCGCACATTGTCCGCGTAGTCGGTAACGACGATCGTGTTGTTCGACGGATAGGCGGCAACCGTGTTGTTCGGCGAAATCAGCGGACGCAGCACGGGCAACAGATTGTTGGCCGATTCATTCCTCAGCTGGAACACCTGCGTGATGACCTGATCGCCGCGCGCCGCGGGCGCATTGCCGACATAGGTCGGCACGCCTTGCAGCTTCGCGTCCGCTTCAGGCACCACCTTCAGCACACCGTGATCCTGCACGAGCGAAAAGCCCTGCATCCTCAACGCGGATTGCAGCGTCTTCAGCGCCTGATCTTCCGGAACCGGGTTCTCGGAGACGAGGTTCAGCTGCCCTTTTACGCGCGGGTCAACGATGATCGTTTTACCCGTCGCCGCACCAATCGCCCTCGCCACCTGATCGATATCGGCGTTGACGAAATTGAGCGTCACCTGGGCGTGGGCGATCTGCGTAGTGATCATGCCAGCGACCAGCAACGCTGTCGCGACGCGACGCAATGCCATACGATTTCTTCTCATGGATGTGATTTCGAAGCCGACGTTGTGATCCGCCGACGGTCATGCACAGTGGACGACCGGCCGACACCCAGTCGTCCTCGGTCTGACAAGGCTCTCCGTGGCAGCCAGTGCCAAGAATGCCTTTCCTCCCTGTAACCGAAAACAACGAACAGTAACAGCTTTTCATGTCGGAAATGTCACAAAACCAGCTAGTCCCGTGAGATTCCTCTAACCTTTGCCGTCCAACGTTCGTCGAATTGCGTATTCTGTTAAGTTCTTGAAAGTTTTGCGTCCTACACCAAGGCGCAGCAGGCGACGCATTTGGCCGCAAGTTACTCGCTTATGTCGGCTGGCCAACTTTGAGGCGTCATGTCCTGCCGGTATCATACGGTCGGATCGAAGCTCAGAGTGTGATCAAAACAGCGGGTTTTCCCGAGTACTGTCCCGCCGGAAATGGGTTTCGTGTCGTCTTTACCGTTCTATTGTTTAGGAATCGAACATAGTTCGTCATCTTGACCGATGAAGCCGATCGCCGTCACTGTCGCCGTTGGGTTTGCCGCGCTGCTGGGCGCCGGGTCCGCACGCGCCGACTGCTTCGACGAAGCGGCGAATTATCAGAAGGTCAACCCGCTGATCCTGCGCGCCATTGCCTGGCAGGAATCGCATAACCGTCCCACGGCTGTCCACAAGAACGCCAACGGCTCGACCGACTACGGCGTCATGCAGATCAATTCCGTGCATCTGCCCGTGCTCGCGCAATACGGCATCTCGCAAGGCACGCTGATGGAGCCGTGCAAGAACGTGTACATCGCCGCCTGGCATCTGCGCCAGAAGATGAACAAGTACGGCAACACGTGGGCGGCTGTCGGTGCGTATCACTCGGAAACGCCAAACTTGCGCGACGAGTACGCGCGGCAGATCGTGGCGATCCTGCGTAAGTGGAATCTGATGCCCGGCAAGTAGCCGGTACCCGATAGTTGAGCACGTTGAGCACGCGCAGTCGTCCCGCTCACGTCGTCACCGCGCCAACCAAAGGCGTCGCTTCTCTCCAGTTGATGCACAATGCGGCTTCGTGCTGCCGCCGTCACGCGTCCGTTCGGGCGTTCGACGCGCGCATGCGTCATTCACTCTCAAGCTTTCCGTACCGCGATGAACCAGCCGCTTTTGCCCGTCACCGTGATCTCCGGTTTTGTGGGCGCTGGCAAGACCGCGCTCGTCGATCAGATTCTGTCGAACCGCGCCGGCCCGCGCGTTGCGGCGATCGTCACCGATCTCGCCGCCGTGCGTCTCGACATCGACAACGCTGCGCCCGCGTCTTCGTCCGCCTCGCAGATTGAACTGCCGAATGGTTGTCTTTGCGTGCAGGCAGGTGAAGATCTGCTCGAACAGCTTGCCGACCTGGCGTCGGCGAACCGCTTCGATGCCATCGTCATCGAAGCGGCCGCGACCGACGAGCCGATCAACCTCGTCGAGTCGATCCTCGAAGACGAATCGCTCGCCACACTTGTACGCGTCGATACCGCTGTGACGGTGATCGATGCAGCGGCCTTTCTGCAAGACTACGCATCGACGGCTGCGCTGTCCGAGCGCGGCATGGCCGCTTACGAAGACGATGATCGCACCGTCGTTGAAGTGCTCATCGAGCAGGTCGAGTTCTGCGATGTGTTCGTCATCAACAAGGCGGACCTCGTATCGTCCGACGACCTCGCGCATCTTCAGTCGATCCTCGCGGCGCTCAATCCGCGCGCTGCGCAGATCGTCGGCAGTTACGGCAATGTCTCTTTCGAAGAAGTGATCGGCACCGCGCGCTTCGATTACGACGCGACGTCGAATGCCGCGGGCTGGCTTGTGTTACTGCACGATCCTGCTAGCCATGAACACGAAAGCAGCGGGCAGGGCGTTGGGCATCTCGTGTATCGCGCGCGCCGGCCGTTTCATCCCGAGCGTCTATGGGCGTTGCTGCATGAGGAGTGGAAGGGCGTACTGCGCGGCAAAGGCTTCTTCTGGCTCGCGACGCGCAATGAGATCGGCGGCTCGCTCGCGCAAGCGGGCGGCGCATGCCGGCCGGCTCCGGCAGGAACGTGGTGGGCCGCGCAGGATCGCAGCGAATGGCCCGAAGGCGATGACGAACTGCTCGAAGAAATCGCCGCCGACTGGTACGGCGATGCCGACGACTTCACGATTGGCGACCGTCGTCAGGAACTGGTGTTGATTGGCGTCGACATCGATCCGGCGCAATGGCGCGCGAAGTTCGACGCATGTCTTCTGACGGATGACGAATACGCGTTGGGCGCGCAAGGCTGGCTCGAGCTGGCCGATCCGTTCCCTGCATGGGATCTCGAAGACGACGATCACGATCACGATCACGACCATCATCACGACCACGATGATGACGGCCATCATCATCACCATCATTGAACGCGATGGATACTTGAGTTGACCTGACTGACACCCGTCGTCGAAACGCAGACGAAAAAAAACCCGCCGACGGCGGGTGTCAACAACTCAGCGCTGATGCTTAGCGCTTGTTGACTGCGTCCTTGAACGCCTTGCCAGCCGTGAACTTAACGGTCTTTGCGGCCGGAATCTTGATGGTTTCGCCCGTCTTCGGGTTGCGGCCCGTACGTGCTGCGCGCTTGCCCGAACCGAAGCTGCCGAAGCCGATCAACTGGACTGCATCACCCTTCGCCACAGCCTTCTTGATAACTTCAAGCAGCGTGTCCAGCGTTTCGCCGGTTTGAGCCTTGCTGGCGCCCGTCTGACCTGCGACGGCGTCGATCAGTTCCTGTTTGTTCATTAAGGTTCCTTTCTGGTTTAGGTTGACACGAACAGCGCGAACGCGCCGATTATACGTGCGCGCGCCGCGCCGTCGAGCAGCGACGGCTCGGGAATACCCCCGACTCCCGCGGCGCGCCTGGCACCGCGCAGTGCACCGTGCTGCCGCTTCCCTCGCGGCGCTTGCTATGATAGCGCAGCGCAAACCCAATCTGGATAAGGGTTTCGAAGAATTACACGCTGCAACGCCTGATACAGCATGGAAAACAGCATTTTTGCCATGCAGAGCATCCAATAGATGCTATCCGAGTCGCCCAAAGCCCCGTCAGCGTTGGTTTTTGCCAACGTTCAACATGGCTCCGACGGGCTGACAACCCCGTCTGGAGGGGCTGTGACGGGTGTCGGCAAGGGGCGCCGGCCGCAAATTCGCGTCTCGCGTCAGCGCGTAATCGTCGCCCCCGTTCTCTTCCTTGCACAGCATTTCATCGCGCATGACCGACCCGCTCGTTCCCGCCATCCTCGCGTTTCGCGACAACGGCACGCCGTATTCGCCGCTCCATGACGACATCTATCACAGCGCTGTCGGTGGACTTGCGCAGGCGGAATATGTCTTCCTGAAAGGCAATCAACTGCCTGAGCGCTGGCAAAAACGGCGCGTGTTCACCGTGCTGGAAACGGGCTTCGGCATGGGAATCAACTTCCTCGTGACATGGGCCGCGTGGCGCGCGGATCCCGATCGTTGCGAGCGCCTGCACTTCGTATCGACCGAAAAGCATCCGTTCTCGCGCGACGATCTGGTTGCAGTAAGCGCAGTAGCCGTTGCGGACACATCGATCTCGCAGCTCGCCCAACAGCTCGCCGATGCATGGCCCACACTCGTGCCTGGCACGCACCGGCTCGAGTTCGACGAAGGGCGCGTGACGCTTACGTTGGTATTCGGCGATGCCGCTCAAATGCTGCACACGCTCTGGCTGCGCGCCGACGCTTTCTATCTGGATGGCTTCTCGCCGTCGAAAAATCCCGAGCTGTGGACGCCTGCGATCTTCAAGTCGCTCGCACGTCTTGCTGGCGATGAAGCCACCTTCTCGACTTACACAAGTGCTGGCGATGTGAAACGCGGCATGCAGCAAGCAGGATTCGAATACAAAAAGATCGACGGCTTTGGATGGAAACGCGCGATGCTCGTCGGACGTTTTGCCCCGCGCTATCGCGTGCGCCGTCACGAACCGCCGTTGCCGCTCGCTATCGATGAACGCCATGCAATCGTGATCGGAACCGGGCTCGCCGGATGCGCGGCGATCGAGCGTCTCACGGCGCGCGGCTGGCGCGTCACGTCGCTCGAACGGCATGCGGGCGTCGCGCGCGATGCATCGGGCAACCCCGCCGGGGTGTTTCATCCGATGATGTCGCGCGACGACAGCGTCGGTTCTCGCATCACGCGCGCAGGCTTTCTTTATGCATTGCGGCAATGGTCGGCGCTCGAGCAACGTGGATATCGTCCGTTGCGCGGGCCGGAAGGCCTGTTGCAAATCGCCGCCGATGACGAAGAAGCGGCCGCGATGGCGCAGGCGTTCGCATCGTTTGCGTATCCGTCGGACTACGTGACAGCCGTTTCCCGCGACGATGCGCAGCGCATTGCGAACCAGCGCGTTGCGCGAGGCGGCTGGTTCTTTCCCCATGGCGGCTGGATCGATCCTGCGTCGCTGTGCGCGGCGCAATGCGAAGCGGCGGGCGGCTTGCTGGAACGCCGCTTCAATGTGGAGGTTGCGCGTATCGAACGCATTGAAAATCAATGGATTGTGTTCGATATGCAGGGCGTTGCAATTGCCAGCGCGCCTGTCGTGATCTTTGCGAACGCACATGAAGCGGCGCGTGTCGCGGGCTTGCGCCATGCGTCGACGCGCAGCGTGCGCGGTCAATTGACTCTGCTGCCCAACGATGCGGCGAGCGCATTGCATGTGCCCGTGATCGGCGAGGGATACGCCGTACCGCTGCCCAATGGCGTGACGCTGACGGGCGCGACCTATGACATCGACGACCCTGACACCCGCATACGCAACGA
This sequence comes from Burkholderia sp. Ac-20365, assembly GCF_017104715.1. Taxonomy (GTDB): domain Bacteria; phylum Pseudomonadota; class Gammaproteobacteria; order Burkholderiales; family Burkholderiaceae; genus Paraburkholderia. Next base: position 112,623 of record NZ_JAAGPI010000024.1, on the reverse strand, counting down.
AGCACACGTGGAAAACATCGAGCGACTCGCACAGATGCTGCCCGACATGCGCGACGCGCTCGATGCGCACGCGCCTTCATCGCTGACAGGACGCGTCGCGTTTCGCTGCGTGACAAGCGACCGTCTGCCGATGATCGGCGCCTTCGCCGACGAAGCGGCCGCGATCTCTGAAGCAGGCAAGTTGCGCGGCGCATGGCCGCTGGATCTGCCACGCACGCAAGGTCTGTTTGGCGCGTTTGCGTTCGGATCGCGTGGGCTGGTGTGGGCGTCGCTGGGTGCGGAGTTGATCGCTTCGCAGATCGAAGGCGAACCGTGGCCGATCGAGCGCGATCTCGCCGAAGCGCTCGACCCGGCGCGTTTTCTGTTGCGCGTGTTACGCCAGGGCACCGCGAGCTGACTCCGATCTGTGGAAAAGTTATCCACGGCAGTCTGTGGATAACCGGGAAAAATGCGGGCGAAACTCGTGTGGAATCGATGTGGACGTAAACGGGGTAACTCGACAAACGTTAACCCAGGCCCAAAAGTTATCCAGCGAACACAATCGTGCATGCACATCTGGCGCATCCGGTTATGCGTTCGGCAAGATGCTGATTTGTTTCGGTAAACACGGGTTATCCACAGAAAGTGGGTGCCTTTGTTAACTTCTACTACGTATACATACAGTAAACCTATTGATGAAAAGCCCGTGGTGCGTCAACCGCGTAGCTTTTTCCTTCGTCGCGCCGGAGGAACGTCAACGCGCGAAGACACTCAAACGCGAACCACCTGCGAAGATGCGCAGCACGCTCGATCCACGCGCACATGTATCGCTCGCAAGGCCGATCTTCTCTGAAATGCCTGCGTTTGCCGGTCGGTTTTTCCTGTTGTCACTAAGTTAGCGTACGTTTTACCGCTTTGAGCGCTTGTTCGACGCTTTTCCGTCAAGTGTAAAAAAGCTATGGCACAATCGCCGTTCTTCCGCGTCGCGTTTTGCCCCTGCAACCGACGCGCCAATGGAACGGTTGCCAGACCCAAAGAATCTGATTCAAAAGTCGACGGCGCTCTTTTCACTCACGTCGGGCCGCCTGTAGTCATGCGGCATCGGCGTGGTCGTTTCAGTTTTTCATCCGATCGTTGACAACCCGCAACGCCGGCAGACGCGAACCGATCGCGGCAACGGATGCGGCGCGCGCCTTGCGTGCCGACGGCGTCCGTCCGCGCGCGTTGCCTGACGTTGCTGCAAAGGAGAAGCCACCACGATGAAGTCGGCGTTTTCATTTTTTCCGGCCTGGCCGCTCACGCCCGATGCGATTTTCTGGGCCGGCCTCGCACTGCTCGCGGCAGGTCTGGTCGGTGAGCTGTGCTATCGCGCGTGGCACTTGCCGCGCATTACCGGCTACGCGGTGATCGGGCTGATCGCGGGCGCAGCGGGATCCGGCGTGATCGATGCGGAATCGGCGAGCACGGCGCGCCCATTGCTCGATGTCGCGCTCGGCCTGCTGCTGTTCGAACTCGGCAGCCGGCTGGATCTGCGCTGGATTCGTCGTAACACATGGCTGATCGTGTCGAGCATCGCGGAGTCCACGCTCACGTTCGTGCTGGTGCTGCTGGTGCTGCTGTTTTTGAATGTTTCGACCGTGACGGCGCTGGTGCTGGCGTCGATCGCGATGGCAACGTCGCCCGCGATGGTGATCCAGCTCAAAACCGAACTGCGCGCAGAAGGGCAGGTCACCCAGCGCCTGATGACGCTGACGGCGCTCAACAGCATGTATGCCGTGGTCATCGAAAAGCTCGCGTCGGGCTGGCTGCATCAGGAAGCGTACGGCAACCTGCTCGCGACGATCGTTCAGCCGCTGTATCTGCTGATCGGTTCGCTGATCCTTGCATATCTGCTCGCGCGCACCATCACGTTCTTTTACAAGCGTGTGAACCTGCAGGACGAGCACTCGTTCGTCGCGCTGTTCGGCCTCGTGCTGCTCGCGATCGCGATCGCGCACATCTTCAAGCTGTCGACGATCCTCGCGCTGCTCGCGGCGGGCATCATCGTGAAGAATCTGGAAGCGCGTCCGCAGCTGTGGCCTGAACATTTCGGCACGGCGGGCTGGCTGCTGACGGTGATTCTGTTCGTGCTGACGCTGACCACGTTCGAATGGCGCGATGTCGCGATGGGCGGTGTCGCCGCGATCGGTCTGATCGTTGCGCGGCTGGTCGCCAAGCTGATCGGCGTGCTCGCGTTCGCCAAGCCCAGCGGGCTGAACATGAAGCAGGGCATGGCACTCGGGCTGTCGCTGTCGCCGATGTCGGCGCTCGCGTATCTGCTCGTCGACGACACCTACGAGCTCTATCCGAATTCCGACCCGATGCTGCGCGCGGTCATCATGTGCTCGATCGTCGTGCTGCAACTGGTCGGCCCGTGGCTCGTGTACCGCTCACTTGCGCTCGTGGGCGAACGCCGCGAGTAAGCCCAACGGGCACTCCGTATTTCGCATGCAGCGCTCCAGCGTCTAGCTGCAGCGCTCGACAGTCAATCCGGCCGGCGCCGCCCGCAGCGGGCGCCCACGCCGACATGAATCAGGAAACGCCATGTCACTCGAAGCCTTCATCGATTCGAAACCGTTCACCTTCGGTGTCGAACTCGAGATGCAGATCGTCAATACCCATGACTATGATCTGACCAAAGCGGGGACAGACCTGCTCCGGCTCATCAAGGACGAAAAGATCCCGGGCAACATCACGCCCGAAATCACCGAGAGCATGATCGAGCTGTCGACGGGCATCTGCACGACGCACGAACAGGCGGTTGCCGATCTGCGCACGATCCGCGACGTGCTCGTCGCCGCGGCCGACCGGCTGAATGTGGGCCTGTGCGGCGGCGGCACGCACGCGTTCCAGCAATGGAGCGAACGCAAGATCGTCGACACGCCGCGCTTTCAATACCTTTCGGAACTCTACGGATACCTTGCCAAGCAGTTCACCGTGTTCGGCCAGCACGTGCATATCGGCTGCCCGGATGCCGACAGCGCGCTGTTTCTGCTGCATTCGATGTCGCGCTACATTCCGCACTTCATCGCGCTGTCGGCGTCGTCGCCGTTCGTGCAGGGCGTCGACACCGGTTTTCACTCGGCACGCCTGAATTCCGTGTTCGCATTTCCGCTGTCGGGCCGCGCGCCGTTCGTTCTCACGTGGGACAGCTTCGAAGAATACTTTTCGAAGATGGTGCACACGGGCGTGGTCAACAGCATGAAGGACTTCTATTGGGATATCCGTCCGAAGCCCGGCTTCGGCACCATTGAAGTGCGCGTGATGGATACGCCGCTATCCGTCGATCGCGCGGCCGCGATTGCGTGCTACATCCAGACGCTCGCGCGTCATCTTTTGCTCGACAAGCCGTTGATGCCGAAGGAAGACGACTATCTCGTCTACACGTTCAACCGGTTCGAGGCCTGCCGTTTCGGTCTGGCGGGAACCTGCATCGATCCGCAGACGGGCGAGCGCCGCACGATTTCGGAAGACATCATTCACACGCTCGAGCGCATCGCGCCGCATGCGGACGCGCTCGGCTCGGGCAAGGCGCTGGAGGAAATCGGCACGATCGCGCGCGGTCAGGTGAACGACGCAACGTGGCTGCGCAATGTGGTCGAACAGGAAAAGTCGCTGCACGAAGCAGTCCGCCAGCAGTGCCTGCAATGGCGCGCCTGAGCCACGCGGCGAAGTGACATGACGCAGTTCGAAGCTTTTTGCTCGCGACGGCAACTGCCTCGCGAATGAGCGACACGTGAAGAAACCCGCTTTTTGCGGGTTTTTTTATTTTTTCGAATGCCGGTAGCGCACCCTTAAGGTTTTCTCAAAGTTTACGTATACAAACGTAGTAGTAGTTAACAAGCATTGCGTTTGCCTGTGGACAACCGAATAATTTCCAGCAAACTCAAGGGGCTGCGTAAACGATAACTGCGCGGATCGGGCGTGCATCCCGGCCGGGAACCCGGGAGAACGTTTCTCAGGTGTGACGCTGTTGTGGCAGTTATCAAGAATCGGCGCACATGTCGTCCCCCGTCTTATCCCGTGGTTATCCACAGATTGCATTGGATAACTTAGCTGTACGATTTGCCGCTCTCGCATAGAATGTCGTTTTTCGTCGTTGCGGCCTGCCAGGGATCACGTCGATGCGTGGCCAAATGAGCAGGGTTCGCAGCACGGCACTGGGTGTTTGCAATGCCTGTGTAAGCGGCCGGTACAAGGCCTGTATCACAGGAAATTTTTGAGATAGTAGGAATCGGCGAGCCGGGTTGACCGGCTTAGCTTCCCCCCACAGACTGTCGGCGCGCCGGCATCGGAAAATCGGATGTCGACGGGCAACGGCACGCTGTCAACAACGAACGAAAGACTATGAGCGAAGGCGTATACGGAGAGCAGGCAACCGGGCGGGTGACCCACAGCCTGCTGCGACTCAGCACGGCCATGCGGAGCCAGGCATGGGAATGGGCGGAAGGCGCGGGTCTGACGCCGACCCAGGGCGAAATCCTGGTGCTGCTGATGCAGCGCAAGGGACCGATGCGTCTCGGCGAAATTGCGCGTGAAACGGCGCTGACGGCGGCCACCACCAGCGATGCCGTGAGCACGCTGGAAAGCAAGGGTCTGGTGGAAAAGCGCCGCGCGCTCGACGACGGCCGCGCGCTGGCCGTGCGTCTGACGGCTCGCGGGCGCACCGCGGCCAAGCGGGCTGCGCAATGGCCTGACTTCCTCGCGAAAGCAGTTGGCACGCTGCGCGACGAAGAGCAGTCCATTTTCTATCGCACGCTGCTGAAAACGGTGCGCCAGCTCGAAGTGCAAGGTCATATTCCGCCGCACCGGATGTGCGTGACCTGCTCGCATTTCGAGCCGAGCAAGAACCCGAAGAAGACGCCGCATCGCTGCATGCTGCTCGATCTGTCGATGTCGGATACCGATCTGCGTCTGGATTGCTCGGTGCACGAAACGGCCGACGCAGCCACGCAGAAAAAGACCTGGAAGATCTTCGCGCAGCAAGCCTGAGTCGGCTAAACTGCGGAGCCGGCCGCCGCTCGCGGGTATCACGCGAGCGCGGCGGGTGAGCTTGCGCCGTCTTGCGCTCGGGCAGACGGCGTGTCTTCCACGCGCTTTGTGGCGCGTTCAGTCAACCTGATGGTGGGATTTGCCGATGCATCACGAAGTTCTGGCCATACGCCATGTGCACTTCGAGGATCTGGGCAGTCTCGAACGGGTGCTCGGCGAACGGGGACGTCCCGTGCGCTATCTGGATGTCGGTTTCGCGCGCATCGAGGCGCCGGATCCCGTCATTCCGTCGCTGATGGTCATTCTCGGCGGCCCCATCAGCGCATACGACGACGACAACTACCCAACCATCGCGCCGCTCGTCGCGATGATCGAAAAGCGTATTGCAGCCGGTCTGCCGACACTCGGTATCTGTCTTGGCGCGCAACTGATCGCGCGTGTACTCGGCGCGCGAGTCTATCCGTCCGGACAGACGGAAATCGGCTGGACGCCGCTGACGCTCACCGAAGCGGGCAAGCAGTCGCCGCTGCACCATCTGGATGCCGCGCATACGTCGATGCTTCATTGGCACGGCGATACATTCGATCTTCCGCAAGGCGCCGTGCATCTCGCGTCGACGCCCGCCTGTCAGAACCAGGCGTTCGCGTGGGGCAAGCATGTGCTCGGCCTGCAATGTCACCCTGAAATCCGCACCGACCGTTTCGAACCCTGGCTGATCGGCAACGCCGGTGAAATCGCGGGTCACGGGATCGACGTGCGCGCACTGCGCGCCGATACCGCGAAGCACGGTCCGAAGCTGGAAATAGCGGCGACCAGCATGTTCGGCGAGTGGCTCGATCAACTGGCCGCGCGGCCCTGAACGAACGGCACGCCTGTGGATCATCGCGTTTTAACTGTCGATGCCGTGCTGACGGGCACGATTGCGCCATTCGGCGACGACCTTTTCGGCAAGACGAGCGCGATCGGCAAAACGCCTGTTGATGGCCGCGTATGGCTCGGCGAAACAGGACTCGAAGGTGATCAGCAAGCCGAACTCAAGCATCACGGCGGCCCGGAAAAGGCGCTGCATCACTATCCGTTCGATCACTACGCAACGTGGCGCAGCGAATGGCAAGCAGGCGCGCTTGGTCTCGCGACGCTCGACGGACGCGGCGCATTCGGTGAAAACATCAGCGTGTGCGGGCTGACGGAAGCAGATGTCTGTGTCGGCGATGTGTACCGGATCGGAGGCGCGATCGTACAGGTATCGCAGCCGCGTCAACCTTGCTGGAAACTGAATCTGCGTTTCGCGCGCGCCGACATGTCGCGCGCCGTGCAGAACACGCGTCGCACGGGCTGGTACTACCGTGTGCTCGAAGCGGGTGAAATCGGTGCCGGCGACACGATCGAGCGGCTCGCGCGTCCTCACGCACAGTGGAGTATCGAACGCCTGTTGCGGGTGTTCTATGTCGATCGCGACGACCGGCATGCGCTTGAACAGATGGCACAACTCGACACGCTCTCGCCATCGTGGCGCAAGACGGCGGCAAAGCGTCTCGAGAGCGGTGAAGTCGAATCGTGGTCGAAGCGCCTCGATACGCCGCACAACCCTGACTGATCCGCCATCTGGTAAAGCCCGCGCGACGGCTCTCTGCAGCATTTCAGACCCGGTGCTATTCTCGATCGCTCTTGAGTTTCGATGGGTGATCCCACCACCATGAGCGCACTTTTCACACCGCTCACGCTGCGTAGCGTGACGCTGCCAAACCGCATCGTCGTATCACCGATGTGTCAGTACTCCGCCGAACGCGGCGAAGCGACGGCATGGCACATGATCCATCTCGGCTCGCTCGCGTTGTCCGGCGCGGGCATGCTGTGCATCGAGGCAACTGCTGTCGAACCCGATGGCCGCATCACGCCCGCCGATCTCGGCCTGTGGGACGACGTCACGGAAGAAGCGCTGAAACCCGTGCTCGCTGCAATCCGCAAGCACTCTAAAGTGCATGTCGCAATGCAGCTGTCGCACGCGGGACGCAAGGCATCCAGCAACGTGCCATGGGAAGGCGGCCAGCTGATTACCGTCGCCGACGGCGGCTGGCTGCCGCATGCGCCGTCCGCGCTGCCGCACAAGGCCGGCGAAGAGCCGCCGCTCGCGCTCGACAACGCGGGTCTCAATCGCATCCGCGAAGCGTTCGCGGCAACGGCGCGGCGTGCTGCGCGCCTCGGCATCGATGCACTCGAAGTGCACGCTGCGCACGGCTATCTGCTGCATCAGTTCCTGTCGCCGCTCGCGAACCAGCGTAGCGACGAGTACGGCGGCTCGCTTGAAAACCGCATGCGTTTTCCGCTCGAAATCTTCGACATCGTGCGCGCCGCATTTCCCGCCGATAAACCCGTCGGCGCACGCGTGTCGGCGGTCGACTGGGTCGACGGCGGCATCACGATCGAAGACACGATCGCGTTCGCGCAGGAACTGAAGAAGCGCGGCTGCGACTGGATCGACGTGTCGTCGGGCGGCGTATCGCCGTTGCAGAAGATACCGCTCGAGCCGGGCTATCAGGTGCCGTTCGCGAAAGCGGTGAAGGAAGCAACTGGGATGACGACGATGGCCGTCGGTCTGATCACGGACCCCGATCACGCGAACGAGCTGATCGAAGAGGGCGACGCGGATCTGATCGCGATGGCGCGCGCGATGCTCTACGATCCGCGTTGGCCGTGGCACGCAGCCGCGAAACTCGGCGCGACAGTCGACGCTCCGCCGCAATACTGGCGCTCGCAACCGCGCGATCAGAAGGCGTTGTTCGGCGACATTTCGTTCGGGCAGCGCTGAGCGCAACGTGCGATCTTCAGCAAAAGAATCCTCATGTCGTGCGCATGCAATGTGGATCTGCACTTAAGACGGTTGAACGAAGTCACATCATCCGTGTAGGATTTCGGTTGTGACGCCGTGTGCGTCGCATGTCGACGCGGCGCCAGCAAGGCGCCGCGTTTGCTATCTGCGTCAGAAAAGCCGCGTATCTGTCATAGCGCGTCAAACGCAGGGGCATCGGCGAACAAGAGTTTGCTCATCCACCGTTCTACAAGGATTGATTCAATGAGTTCACGCAGGATCGCTGTGCGTCAATCGGGCGTGCACGGCAAAGGCGTGTTTGCACTCGAAGCGATCGCAGCCGGCGAGCGGTTGATCGAATACAAGGGCGAACGGATTTCGTGGAAGGAAGCGCTGCGGCGGCATCCCCATAATCCCGACGAACCCAATCACACGTTCTACTTCGCGCTCGACAGCGGCGACGTGATCGACGGCAAGATCAAGGGCAACAGTGCGCGCTGGATCAACCACTCGTGCGCGCCGAACTGCGAAGCGGAAGAGATCGACGGCCACGTGTATATCGACGCGCTGCGCAACATCGAAGCGGGCGAAGAGCTGTTCTACGACTACGGTCTCGTGATCGACGCGCGTCAGACGAAGAAGCTGAAGAAGGAATACGAGTGCCGCTGCGGCGCGCGCAAGTGCCGCGGCACGATGCTCGCTGCGCCGGACAAGAAGGACGAAAAGAAAGACGACAAGAAAGCGAAGAAGAAAAAGTGATCAGAGTGCGCTGCTTTCTGACTGGAAGCAGCGCACGCGTCACGCAGTTCTTCAGGGATCGACCGGCGCATGATGCGCCGGTTTTTTTGTCTCGCGCACGGGTTCGCGCTCGCGCAGCACGGCGCCCGTCGCGACAGGTACACGCACGATAAAGCGTGCACCGCCCTCGGCAGCATCTTCGTAATGCACGCTGCCGCGATGCAGCGCCATGATGTCATGCACGATGGCGAGGCCGAGACCTGCACCGCCATCGACGCTGCCGTCGCTCAAGCCCTGTCCGTCGCCGCGGAAGAAGCGTTTGAACAGATCGGGTTGCTGCTTTTGCGGCACGCCGGGGCCGTTGTCCTCGACGGTGACTTCCGCCATCGCGACGCCGTCCACGACCGTCTGCGCGACCGTCATCGTGATACGCGCGCCGTTCATGCGCGACGGCGGCACGTATTTCAATGCGTTATCGAGCAGGTTCGCGATCACTTCGCGCAGCAGCACGGGGTTGCCGCGCGCAATCAGCGGATGATCGTTCGACGGATCGTCGAGCCGCTGAAAACCCAGGTCGACATGCACGGCAAGCGCGCGCGGCACCCATTCGGCGCCGGTATCGAACGCGAGCGATGCGACATCGAGATTCACGAAGCGCGCGGCCTGTTCACCCGGCTCGGCGCGTGCAAGTGACAGCAACTGATTCGACAGACGTACCGCGCGATCTGCGGCCGCGCGCAGCTCTTTTACGGCAGCGAGTGTCTGATGCGGATCGCGCGCAATGGCGGCCTGTTCCGCATGCAGCTTGATGGCCGTGAGCGGCGTGCGCAACTGATGCGCAGCGTCGGCGATGAATTTGCGCTGCGCATCGAGCGCGGCTTTCAGGCGGTCGAGCAGACCGTTCAGCGCGCCCGTCAGCGGACGGATCTCGACGGGAACAAAGGTTTCGTCGACGGGTTCCAGCGACGTGTGCGTCTGCCGGTTCAGCGAATCGGCGAGATCGGTCAGCGGGTTCAATTGCTGGTTCACGACGCGCCAGACGATCACCCAGCCTGCGAGCAGCAACAGCAGCAGCGGCATCATGATCGCGACCAGAAATTCAGCAGCGATCCGAAAGCGATGATGCACAGGCTGGCCGACTTCGATGACGACGGGATTGCCCGTCGGCTGATCGACGCGAACCTGCGCGACGCGCACGGCGGTGCCTTCGTGCTGCGTTTCGAACACGTACGCATAGTGCATGCGGCGCACGTTGGTGCCTTGCAGCGGCAGTTTCGGATCGCCTGCTATTTCTGTTTCGCCATTGCTGATGCGATACACCAGTTGTTCGACGGGATCGGAGAACATTGCCTGCGCGAGCGGCGGCACGGTGATCGGCGCGTCGGGGCCGGCAATCTGGATCTGCTTCGAAATGGCAGTGGCGAGATCGGCAAGCGAACGGTCGACCACATGCTGCGTGTATTGCCACGCGAGCCAGTACGCGATGAGGCCGCTCATCAGCGCGAGCAGCGAAAGGGGAGCGGCGAGCCGGCGCAGCAACTGGCGACGCAGGCTATTCGCGGCGGGATAAGTCATGATCGAACCCGCGGTAAAAGGCCGACGCCATCCACGGCGCCCGGCATACCTACAAACTTCGCTTCAAATGCGGACTATCTGGCGACTGCCGCCGGGCTGAATGACACAGGCGGCCGCCGCGCATACATACATGCGCTTGCGGCCGCCCGTCGTACGACCCGGACGCCGTCAGACCACAACGGTCTCAACGACCATTATGACGTCTGGCGGATTTCCTGGAGCAGATAGCCGAAACCGCGCACCGTGACGATTTCGACGCGGCAGTTTTCGAGCTTTTTGCGCACGCGGTGCACATAGACTTCGATTGCCGTATCGCCGAGGTCGCCGCCGAAGTGCGTCAGGTGATCCTGCAGTTGCGCCTTGCTGACGACGCGGCCATGACGCAGCAGCAGCATTTCGAGCACCGCGAATTCGCGCGGCGACAGTTCGAGCGGCTTGTCGTCGTTGAAGATACGGCGATCGACACCCGACAGGCGCACGCCGCCGAGCGACACTTCCGGACGCGGCATGTCGCCGTGCGGTCCGCTGCGGCGCATCACGGCGCGGATGCGCGCTTCGAGCTCAGCGGGTTCGAACGGCTTGAGCATGTAGTCGTCGGCGCCGGAATTGAGGCCTTGCACGCGGTCGTTCAGTTCGTCGCGTGCGGTCAGCACGATCACGGGCGTGTGACGGTTGCTCTGGCGGAAACGCGAGAGCAGCGTCATGCCGTCGATACCGGGCAGGCCCAGATCGAGGATCACCAGCTCATGGCGGTTTTGTGTGAGGGCCTGTTCGGCGAAGATGCCGTCGTGGACCATGTCGACCGTGAAGCCGGCTTGTTCGAGACTGCTTTGGATGCCGCGCGCAATAGGGCGGTCGTCTTCGATCAGAAGGAGTCGCATGGGTTTCGCTCAAGTACAATGGGTTGGGCAAGAGGCACGCGGTTCGCCGGGGCGCCTGCTGCACAGAATGCCGTGCGAAGTTCCGTTCGATGCGGCCTTCGAAAGATCAGCCAGCCATGTCCGATATTACGATCTACGAACTGGAAGCCGCGATCAATTTCTGGCGATCCCGCTCGCCGTCGAGCGGTGACGAACTCGTTCTGTGCAAGGAGGCAAGCGCGCTCTCCAAGCCGTATGCGCTGATGATTGTACAGCGACAGACCACGCTGTCGCAGGAAGCATTGGACGAGATTGCCCGCGCCGCGTGGGATTCTTACGTGTCCCTTAAAAATGGCCTAACGAAGTGAAGGTTTGGTGGCCTGATTACCTGCAAAACGCTTTCATATGCGGGTTTTCTAAGGGTTTTGGAGCGGGAAAGTGCCCGTTTTACCGTTTATTTCCCAGCCGCAATTCCATCGATAAAACGGGCGAGCTGGATATCCCGTTCTGTGATTCCATTTGCATCGTGCGTCGCTAGCGTGATCTCGACATTGCTATAGACGTTGAACCATTCCGGGTGATGGTCCATCTCCTGCGCCTTGATCGCGACGCGCGTCATGAAGCCGAATGCTTCGTTGAAATCGGCGAATTTGAGCTGGCGTTTGATTGCGTCGCGGCCTTCGACGTTTTGCCAGCCATCGAGTTGAGCGACCTGTGTCGCGCGTTCTTCGGAAGAAAGTTTCTGGTTCATTGCCTCACCTTTTAAATGCCGTGCGCATTAACGCTGCGAGCGCAGCGCTTCTATTTTTTCACGGTTGATCGTGCGTTGCAGCGCGTCGCTTCAGACGTCGCCGTCGGTGGCCCAGCCTTCGCCGGTGCCGCGTGTGATGACGGTGTCGGTTGCGCGCACTTCGCCTGCGGGGAATGGCGTCGCGTGCGCAAGCTTTGCGAGCAGCGGCGCGAAATCGGTGTTCGCGACGTCGAACAGTTGCGCGAAATCATCAATCACGAAATAGGTCTTCTGGAACGTGTCGATCCGGTATTGCGTCTGCATCACGCGCTCGAGATCGAACGCGATGCGATTGGGCGCGTCGCTGAGCTGGCTGTAGAGCGTTTCACCTTTGCTCGACACGATGCCCGCGCCATAGATTTTCACGCCGTTCGGACTCGCGGCATCGCGGATCAGGCCGAACTCGGTGGTGTACCAGTAGAGACGCGCAAGCAACGGCAGTGCATTCGCGTCGTGCGCTGCGAGCGCCGCGCGGCCGTATGCGTGAACGTAGTCGGCGAAAACCGGGTTGATCAGCAGCGGAACGTGGCCGTACAGATCGTGAAAGCAGTCCGGCTCCTGCAGATAGTCGAGCTGATCCGGGCGTCGCATCCACCAGGTCACAGGAAAGCGCCGGTTCGCCAGATGCTCGAAGAACACCTGATCGGGCACGAGGCCGGGCACCGCGACGATGCGCCAGCCGGTGGCGGGCATCAGTTGCTCGTTGATCGCGTCGAATGACGGCACGCTTTCCGGCGACAGATTCAGCCGCTCCACGCCTTGCAGAAACTCGTCGCACACACGCCCCTTGAGCAGCGCTGTCTGCCGCGTATAGAGCTGTTTCCATACCGCGTGATCGACCGCGCCGTAGCGATGCATCGGCTGATCGATGGTGAAGTCGGCACGGGTTTCGAGGCCGGCGTCGAATTGCTCCTTGAGCTTCGCGGTGTTCGGGACTGACATGACTTGCCGATATGGTTGTAATCATGCAAGTCTAGAGCGGGTAACGTACGGAAAGGGCGCAAGTTTTCCGAATCACACGGCGAAAATGCGATAATCGTGCATCGAAAGGCTATTTGGTGCGGAGAATTCACATGCTGGAACTCGATCACTTCGATCTGGCGCTGTTGGACGTGTTGCAGCGCTTCGGGCGCGCGACGCATCAGCAACTGGGCGAACAGGTGCCGCTGTCGCCGTCGCAGATCGGGCGGCGCCTGCAGCGGTTGGAGTCGATCGGCGTGGTCGACGGCTATCGCGTCGTGCTGCGGCCTGAAAAGCTGGGACTCGGCGTGACGGCTTTCACGAGCCTGAAACTGAAACACCACGGCGATTCGATCATCGAGCAGTTCCAGCAGCAGATCGACGTGCTGCCCGAAGTGCTGGAATGCCACGCTGTGGTCGGCGATGCGGATTATCTGCTGCGCATCGTGGCGCCGGATCTGAACGCGCTGTCGTCGTTCGTGATGAAAAAGCTGATGCGCGTGCCGGGCGTCGACAGCGTGCGCTCGAACATCGTGCTGACGACGTTCAAGCGCAATGGCCCGCTGCCGCTTGGTCATCTGACGCCGGGCGCGGCCGACGTCTGATTTCACTGCTTGAGGAGCATCACGCTGCCTTCAGCGGCTCCTGATTCAGCATATCCACATACGCGACCGCAACGAGGTCCGATTCCGGCACGCCGAGCTTCGCGAACACGGCGTGCGCTTCCTTTTCGCCGCCTTCTTCGTCGTCATCCTGCGCGAGCACGACTTCGAGTTCGATGAAGTCGCCAAGACCGTCGACGCGATCCAGATGAATCCGCGTGCGTCCGACGATATACACGTGCCGTTCCTTCGAGACGATGCCGCGCGTGGTCAGCGCAGTGGCGAGCAACGAGTGCATCGCTTCTGGGTTCGTCACCGGGCTGCGCGTGTAGTACGACGCCTTCGGGCCGTCGCGGTCGTCGCGCTGATAGAAGATCAGTTCGGCGGGCGTGCCGTCGTCGAACTGGCGCAGCTTCAGGCGGCCGCGCGGCACGTCGTAGAAAAAGTCCTGCTGACGAAAGATCAACGGAGCGTCAGGCGAAAGGGCAGCGGCGCGCTCGCGAAGCTGCTCGAACTGCTGGGCGCGGGCCTTGATTTCGATGTTGCGTGCCATGTGAAGCTCCTGTCGGAAGGTGAACGTGGATGGCTTCTGACGACGACGGGTTCGCCCCGGTTGCCTGAGTGCGCAAGCCGGCCGGCAGAAACCAGAATGGATACGGAACAGCGGAAAACGGAACAGCGGGCTGAATCGGGCAAAGCGTCAATCTAGCAAAAAGCTCATGACGATGTGGTTAAAGGCCACGGCGGGCGCATGGAACAAAAGCATCGCTGTGTCATGAGGCCGGCTCATATCGCACGACGTTGCATTCCGCTTACGTCGACCATTGCTGCTCGATCAGCTTCAGCGCCGCGGAGATGGCCGGCTCGTCCTTGTGCGCGGCGAGCGTGATGAACGTCAGCTCGGTCGGCACGGTGATGCCTTCGACGATCGTCAGCGCGTGCGCGTGCGCTTCGGCAAGTGCGGTCGCGTCGCGCGCGAGCGTGAGCCCAACGCCCGATTTGACGAGATCGAGCATCGACGGTTCCTGATCCACCTCCGCGACCTTGATCGGCTTGACGCCGGCCTCGGCGAAGCGACGCGTCAGCAGGCGGTTGTGCGCGGACGCGGGCGGCGTCCAGATCCACGGCAACGCGGCGAGCGCGCGCCAGTCACGCGCCCCTTTCACGCGATCCTTCCAGCCGGGCGGCGCCAGCACCCGGTACTGGAAATGCGTCAGCGTGACGGCGTGGAAGATCGCGGCGTCGCGCGTGTCGTCTTCGTCGGGCTGGCCGATGTAGTAACCGACGTCGAGTTCCCCCGCGCGCACCTGATCGCGCACCCAGCCGGACATGCCGTGGCGCAATTGCGTTTCGATATGCGGCCAGGTTTCGACGAGTTGCTTGAGAAAGCCGCCCAGGCGCAGAAACGCCGGATCGAGAATCGTGCCGATACGCAGACGCCCGCGCACTTCCTGACGCAACGTGGCCGCTGCGCGCTCCACATCGCTGGCGGCCGCGAGCGCGCGCTCCGCGTGCGGCAACAGCGCCTGACCGTCGCGCGTGAGCGAGAGACCGTGCGACGTGCGCGTGAACAGCGTCACGCCGAGCATGGTTTGCAGATTCTTGATCTGCAAACTGACGGCGGGCTGGGTCAGATGCAATTGCGTGGCCGCGCGCGTCAGATTGCCTTCGCGCGCCACGGTCGCAAAGGCGCGGAGCAGGGTGAGGTCCATCCGCTGATATTAACGCGCCTTATATCGCATTTGAGCATTACTTATTGGATTCGCGAGGCACTTGCCGATTACGCTTGCCAACATCATGCAAAGGCGCGACGCATTGCGCTGCAGCATCGACCATCAAAAATCCCTGTTCAGGAGACACCATGAGCGAGACGGATCAAACGAAGCTGCGTGCATTGACGCACGTGATCAACGGCCATCCTGTCGATGGCACGAGCCAGCGTTTCGGCGATGTATTCAACCCGGCCACAGGCGAAGTGAGTTCGCGTGTGCCGCTCGCGAGCGTCGCTGAAGTCGATGCCGCTGTTGCTGCCGCAAAGGCCGCGTTTCCTGCATGGAGCGAAACCGCGCCGATCAAACGCGCACGCGTGCTGTTCAAGTTCAAGGAACTGCTCGACCGTCACCACGACGAACTCGCCGAACTGATTACGCGCGAGCACGGCAAGGTGTTCTCGGATGCGAAGGGCGAAGTGATGCGCGGCATCGAGATCGTCGAATTTGCATGCGGCATTCCGAATCTGTTGAAGACGGATTTCACCGATCAGATCGGCGGCGGGATCGACAACTGGAATCTGCGTCAGCCGCTTGGTGTAGTCGCAGGCATCACGCCGTTCAACTTCCCGATGATGGTGCCGTGCTGGATGTTCCCGGTTGCGATCGCGTGCGGCAACACGTTCGTGTTGAAGCCATCGGAGCGCGATCCGTCGGCATCCATTCGTCTCGCTGAATTGCTGAAGGAAGCGGGCTTGCCGGATGGTGTGTTCAATGTCGTGCACGGCGACAAGGTTGCCGTTGATGCATTGCTTGCGCATCCCGATGTCACGGCGCTGTCGTTCGTCGGCTCGACGCCGATTGCCGAATACATCTACACGGAAGGCACGAAACGCGGCAAGCGCGTACAAGCGCTCGGCGGTGCGAAGAACCATCTAGTCGTGATGCCGGATGCTGATCTGGATCAGGCCGTCGATGCGTTGATCGGCGCAGCGTACGGTTCGGCGGGCGAGCGCTGCATGGCGATTTCGGTTGCGGTTGCAGTGGGTCATATCGCCGACGAACTGATCGATCGACTCACGCCGCGCGTGAAGGCGTTGAAGATCATGAACGGCATGGAAGGCGAAGCGGAGATGGGGCCGCTGGTAACGGCCGTTCATCGCGACAAGGTGTCGGGTTATATCGATGCGGGTGTCGATGCAGGCGCGAAGCTCGTCGTCGATGGACGCGGACACAAGGTGCCGGGACACGAGAAAGGCTTCTTCCTTGGCGGCACCTTGTTCGACGACGTGAAGACCGACATGAAGATCTATCGCGAAGAGATCTTCGGGCCCGTGCTGTGCGTAGTGCGCGTGCCTGACTTTGCGTCGGCCGTCGAACTGATCAACAAGAATGAGTTTGCGAACGGCGTGTCGCTTTTTACATCCGATGGCGGTGTGGCACGCGCATTCTCGCGTCAGATCCAGATCGGCATGGTCGGTATCAATGTGCCAATTCCTGTGCCGATGGCGTGGCACTCATTCGGCGGCTGGAAGAAGTCACTGTTCGGCGATCATCATGCGTATGGTGAAGAAGGCGTGCGTTTTTATACGCACTACAAGAGCATCATGCAGCGCTGGCCCGATAGCATCGCAAAAGGCGCGGAGTTCACGATGCCGGTTGCGAAGTAACGCACGTTGATGCATTGAAATGGCAGCGGCATTGCGCTTGAAATAGCGCAGTGCCGCACGCCGGGAAGAAGCCGTGTCGATAAGCAAATAAAAGCAGCGACACAAACGCCCAATGCGCGATGCACGCATGGCCATGCGAAGGAGACAAGGGTGAGCACGACCGCAAGAAAACTCGAAGGTGAATTCGACTACATCATCATTGGTGCGGGCACGGCGGGTTGCGTGCTGGCGAATCGCCTGACTGAAGATTCCGACGTCAGCGTGCTGCTGCTCGAAGCAGGCGGCAAGGACGATTACCACTGGATTCACGTGCCCGTCGGCTACCTCTATTGCATCGGCAATCCGCGCACGGATTGGCTCTATAAAACGCAGGCAGAAGCAGGGCTCAACGGACGCTCGCTATCGTATCCGCGTGGCCGCGTGCTGGGCGGCTGCTCGTCGATCAACGGCATGATCTATATGCGCGGCCAACGCGAAGACTACGACGAGTGGGCGCGCGTGACGAACGATTCATCATGGTCGTGGGATTCCGTGCTGCCTGTCTTCAAACGCAGCGAAGATCATCACAATGGCGCGAATGAGTTTCATGGTGCGGGCGGTCAATGGCGCGTCGAAAAGCAGCGCCTCAAATGGAAGATCCTGGAGAAATTCTCCGAAGCCGCACAGGAAGCCGGCATTCCCGCCACCGACGATTTCAATCGCGGCGACAACACAGGTGTCGGCTATTTCGATGTGAACCAGAAGCGTGGCATTCGCTGGAATGCGTCGAAGGCATTTTTACGGCCTGCCATGCAGCGTCCGAATCTCACAGTCATCACGGGCGCGCACACGCAGCGCGTCGTGTTTGAAGGCAAACGCTGCGTCGGTGTCGAATATCGCGGCGGCGATGTCGAGTACATTGCGAAGGCACGCATCGAAGTCATCATGAGTTCGGGCGCGGTGAATTCTCCGCAATTGCTGGAACTGTCGGGCATCGGTAATGGCGCGCGTTTGCAGGATGTCGGCATTGAAGTCGTGAAGGATCTGCGCGGCGTCGGCGAAAATCTGCAGGACCATCTGCAGCTGCGCATGGCGTATAAAGTGCACGGCGTACGCACGTTGAACACGGCCTCGGCGCATTGGTGGGGCAAGATGATGATCGGCCTGCAATATCTGTTGACACAGAGTGGACCGATGTCGATGTCGCCATCGCAGCTCGGTGCATTCGCGAAGTCCGATGTGAACGACAGCGCGCTGACGCGTCCCGATCTCGAGTATCACGTGCAGCCGCTTTCGCTCGAGAAATTCGGTGAGCCGCTGCATCGCTTCAATGCGTTCACGGCATCCGTCTGTCATTTGCGTCCGACCTCGCGCGGCAGCGTGCATATCGAATCGCGCAACCCGCACGCAGCGCCGCTGATTGCGCCGAATTATTTGTCGACCGATTATGACCGTCACGTGGCGGCGAATGCGTTGCGTCTCACGCGCCGCATTGCGGCGGCGCCTGCGTTGAAACAGTATCGTCCGGAGGAGATTTTGCCGGGCATCCAGTTTCAGACCGAGGAAGAATTGCAGATCGCGGCGGGGCAGGTTGGCACGACTATCTTCCATCCCGTCGGTACGTGCCGCATGGGTATGGCGGATGATCCCCAGGCTGTGGTCGACAGCCGCTTGCGCGTGATCGGTGTGGAAGGGCTGCGTGTTGTCGATGCCTCTGTGATGCCCAACATCACATCGGGCAACACGAACTCGCCGACGCTGATGATCGCGGAACGCGCGAGCGACATGATTCGCGCTGACCGTCGTGCGAAAAAAGAAAATCTCAAGATCGAGACACAGTCTGTGTCACCAATGTCGGTTGCATGACGCGCAACGTTTAACGTTTCCAGCGTTAAAGGTCGCATTAAACACTAAGTGCAAATCCCAATGATTGCGCTGCATCATTGGCGCGACAATGGCATCCATGCTGCGTGGTGCGGCATGGATTACCGTCCGCATTGGTGCACCACGCCACGATTGGCTCGGGGGTTTCATCGCCAATAACAGTCGCGCCGAACCAGCGCGGAATAAAACGCGGTAGTGCTTCGCCTTACTTCGCATGGAAGGGAACATGATTCTCGGCGATACGATACTCGAAACGCGCGGGCTCACTCGTGAGTTCAAGGGTTTTACCGCAGTCAATGGCGTGAACCTGCGCGTGAAGCGCGGTTCGATCCATGCGCTCATCGGGCCGAACGGCGCGGGCAAGACCACCTGCTTCAATCTGCTCACCAAGTTTCTCGTGCCCACTGCGGGTCAGATCGTCTTTAACGGCATCGACATCACGGGTGAACGTCCCGCGCAGATCGCGCGTCGCGGCATCATTCGCTCATTCCAGATTTCCGCTGTATTTCCGCATCTGACGGCATTGCAGAACGTGCGTATCGGTTTGCAGCGTCAGCTCGGCACGGCGTTTCATTTCTGGCGCAGCGAGCGCACGTTGCGTCAGCTCGATGACCGCGCAATCGATCTGCTCACGCAAGTCGGCCTCACCGATTTCGCCGATGTCCCCGCCGTCGAGCTTTCATATGGCCGCAAGCGCGCGCTCGAAATCGCGACGACGCTCGGCATGGAACCCGAACTTATGCTGCTCGACGAACCGACGCAAGGCATGGGTCACGAAGACGTCGACCGCGTGACTGCGCTGATCAAGAAAGTATCGGCGGGTCGCACGATCCTGATGGTCGAACACAACATGAATGTGATTGCCGGCATCTCCGACACGATTACCGTCCTGCAACGCGGCGAGGTGCTCGCCGAAGGCACGTACGCGGAAGTCTCGAAGAATCCGCTCGTCATGCAAGCCTATATGGGCAGTGCGGACGCAGCGCTTGCCGGAGCGCATGCATGAGCACAGTGAGCGAACAGGAAAACGCGGCAGTCAGTGTGGTGAGCGGCGATCCGGCGCTGGAAATCGCCGGGCTGCAGGCGTGGTACGGCGAATCGCACATTCTGCATGGCGTCGATCTCACGGTGAGCCGCGGCGAAGTCGTCACGCTGCTCGGCCGCAATGGTGCGGGCCGCACCACGACGCTGCGCGCAATCATGGGCCTGACGGGCCGGCGCACGGGATCGATCCGCGTCGGTGGTCGCGAGACCATTTCGATGCCGACGCATCGAATCGCGCACTGCGGCGTCGGTTATTGCCCGGAAGAGCGGGGTATCTTTTCGAGCCTCTCCTGCGAGGAAAATCTGCTGCTGCCGCCGCCCGTCGGCGACAAGTCGTTGATGATGTCGATCGACGAGATCTACCAGATGTTTCCCAATCTCCAGGAACGGCGCATGAGCCAGGGCACGCGCCTGTCGGGCGGCGAGCAACAGATGCTGGCCGTCGCGCGCATTCTCCGCACAGGTGCAAACCTGCTGCTGCTCGATGAAATCTCCGAAGGCCTTGCGCCCGTGATCGTGCAGGCGCTCGCGCGCATGATCGTCACCCTGAAAGCACGCGGCTACACGATCGTCATGGTCGAACAGAACTTCCGCTTTGCCGCGCCGCTCGCCGATCGTTTCTATGTGATGGAGCACGGGCGCATCGTCGAGCACTTCGGTGCAAAGGAACTCGAAAGCAAAATGCCGGTGCTGCACGATCTGCTCGGCGTCTAAGTGGGGTGGACGCATCCCGACCAGCGGGGTCGTCATGGGAACAGCGACGCACGACACACCCAGATGCCTCTGATAACCACAAGCATGAAAACAGGAGACACGCATGAAACTGAAGACTTTCGCCAGATTGTCAGCCGTCTGCTTCGCGGCTGCCGGCGCGATGTTCGCTGCGGGCAGTGCGCAGGCGGCGGATGGCCAGACCGTCAAGATTGGCTATATCACTGATCTGTCCGGTCTGTATGCGGATATCGACGGCCAGGGCGGCCTCGAGGCAATCCGCATGGCGATTGCCGATTTTGGCGGCAAGGTGAATGGCAAGCCGGTCGAACTGGTCTATGCCGACCACCAGAACAAGGCGGATATTGCGGCTTCGCGCGCGCGTGAATGGATCGACCGCGATGGCGTCAATGTGATCATCGGCGGCACGAATTCGGCCACTGCGCTGTCGACCAATCAGGTCGCGGGCGAAAAGAAGGTTCCGTACATCAACATTGGCGCGGGTGCGGATAACCTCACCAACGAGCAATGCACGCCGTACACGGTGCACTACGCGTACGACACGATGGCGCTCGCCAAAGGTACGGGTTCGGCCGTGACGAAGCAGGGCGGCAAGACGTGGTACTTCCTGACGGCTGACTACGCGTTCGGCAAGGCGCTCGAAAAGAACACCTCTGACGTGGTCAAGGCGAATGGCGGCCAGGTGCTCGGCCAGGTACGTCACCCGCTGTCGGCATCTGACTTCTCGTCGTTCCTGTTGCAGGCGCAAGGATCGAAGGCACAGGTGCTCGGTCTCGCGAATGCGGGCGGCGACACGATCAACGCGATCAAGGCCGCCAAGGAATTCGGCATCACGAAGTCGATGAAGATCGCTGCGCTGCTGATCTTCCTGACGGACATCCACAGCCTTGGACTCGAGACGACGCAAGGCCTTGTCGCTACCGACAGCTGGTACTGGAACAAGGACGCCAATACCCGCAAGTGGGCGCAGCGTTACTTCGACAAGATGAAGAAGATGCCGACCAGTCTGCAGGCAGCGGACTATTCGGCCGTCACGACGTATCTGAAGGCTGTGCAAGCGGCGGGCACGACCGACAGCGACAAGGTGATGGCGCAACTTCATCAGGCGAAGATCGACGATTTCTACGCGAAGGGCTACATCCGTCAGGACGGCAGCATGATCCACGACATGTACCTGATGGAAGTGAAGAAGCCGTCGGAATCGAAAGAGCCGTGGGATTACTACAAGATCACGGCAACGATTCCGGGCGATCAGGCATTCGGCACCAAGGCGGAATCGC
Organism: Burkholderia sp. Ac-20365; assembly: GCF_017104715.1. GTDB lineage: Bacteria > Pseudomonadota > Gammaproteobacteria > Burkholderiales > Burkholderiaceae > Paraburkholderia. The sequence continues at coordinate 90,981 of NZ_JAAGPI010000024.1, read as the reverse complement.
GCTGCGCGCTGTGGAAGTAAGCGGTTTGCAAATGGGACTGACGGGCGGCGTTGGTGCCGCCCGTTATGTGTCGTGAGCGAACAGCGTCGACATTATTCTGACGGCGGATTCAATGGATATCTTTGGCATTCCGCTACCGGCGATGCTCAGCCAGTTGCTGCTCGGTCTCGTGAACGGTTCGTTCTACGCGATCCTGAGTCTGGGGCTGGCTGTGATCTTCGGTCTGCTCAACGTGATCAACTTCGCGCACGGCGCGTTGTTCATGCTGGGCGCGATGCTCACGTGGATGGGGCTGTCGTATTTCAATCTGCCGTACTGGGTGATGCTGGTGCTTGCGCCCGTGCTCGTCGGCCTGTTCGGCATCGTGATCGAACGATCGATGCTGCGCTGGCTGTACAAGCTCGATCACCTGTATGGTCTGCTGCTCACCTTTGGTCTGACGCTCGTCGTCGAAGGCGTGTTCCATTCGATCTACGGTTCGTCGGGCCAGCCGTATGACGTGCCGTCCGCGCTTTCGGGCGCAACCAATCTCGGCTTCATGTTCCTGCCGAACTATCGCGCATGGGTCGTGGTCGCGTCGCTGGCCGTGTGTTTCGCGACGTGGTTCGTGATCGAGAAAACGCGGCTTGGCGCGTATCTGCGCGCGGGCACGGAGAACCCGAAGCTGGTCGAAGCATTCGGCGTGAACGTGCCGATGATGGTCACGCTCACGTATGGTTTCGGCGTCGCATTGGCCGCATTTGCAGGCGTACTAGCCGCGCCCGTGATTCAGGTCTCGCCGCTGATGGGCCAGCCGATGATCATCACCGTGTTTGCCGTTGTCGTGATCGGCGGGATGGGTTCGATCATGGGCTCGATTCTCACGGGCCTGCTGCTCGGTGTGATCGAAGGGTTCACGCGCGTGTTCTATCCGGAGGCGTCGGCGACCGTGGTCTTCGTGATCATGGCGCTCGTGTTGCTCGTGCGTCCGGCGGGTCTTTTCGGCAAGGAAAAATGATGCAGAGAAAAGCGCTCTACGTTCTGCTGCTGATCGGGCTGATCATCGCGCCGTTTGTCGGCGCGTACCCTGTGTTCGTGATGAAGGTGCTGTGCTTTGCGCTGTTCGCGGCCGCATTCAATCTGTTGATCGGTTATACGGGTCTGCTGTCTTTCGGTCATGCGATGTTTCTCGCGATGGCCGGCTACATATGCGGTTACGCGATCCAGACGCTCGGACTGTCGCCCGAACTGGGCGTGATTGCTGGCGTGGCGGCGGCCACGGTGCTGGGTTTGGTCGTCGGACTGTTCGCGATTCGCAGACAGGGCATCTACTTCGCGATGGTGACGCTGGCGCTCGCGCAGATGGTCTACTTCGTGTTTCTGCAGGCACCGTTCACGCATGGCGAAGATGGTCTGCAAGGCGTGCCGCGCGGCAAGCTGTTCGGCTCGCTGAGTCTCTCGTCGGATCTGACGCTCTACTTTGTCGTGCTTGCCGTGATGGTGCTTGCGTTCCTGCTGATCGTACGCATCGTGCATTCGCCGTTCGGGCAGGTGCTGATCGCGATCAAGGAGAACGAGCCCCGCGCGATCTCGCTCGGTTATGATACGAACCGCTTCAAGCTGCTGGCGTTTATTTTGTCGGCGGGTCTTGCAGGGCTGGCGGGTGCGCTCAAGGTGGTCGTGCTGGGCTTCGAAACACTCGGCGATGCCTACTGGACTATGTCCGGCCTCGTCGTGCTGATGACGCTGGTAGGCGGCATGGGCACGCTGTTCGGGCCGCTGGTCGGCGCCGCGCTGATCGTCTCGCTCGAAGACCGGCTCGGCGATATCGGCAGCGGGCTCGCTTCCGTGACGGGCGTGGAGTGGTTCCGCTCGCTCGGTGAATCGGCGACGATCGTCACGGGGCTGATTTTCATCGCGTGCGTGCTGGCGTTCCGGCGTGGGATCGTCGGAGAGATCGTGCAGAGGGTCAAACCACTGCGAGCCTGAGCGGCGGGCTGCCAATTTGATTGGCCATCCGAAATAACCGTGTGCTGCTGCTAATTGACGCGAATATGGAGCAAAACTACAAGAATGCGCCCCAATTTTGTGCGGCACTGCACCACTAGGGTAAATGCTAGTTGCTCGTGAAGCGGACCCCGTTTAATCTTCACACAGTTCTGATGCACCGAATTTTGCAGGTGGAGAACGAGGAGACATGAGGCGCATAAGTGCCCATACAAAAGCGCTGTTGGACGGAATCCAACAGCGCTTTTTACTTTTTCCGCTCTGAATTTCATCTTTCCCAGCACGCGTTCGCGCGTCGCGCCGCGTTGTAAATCTGGCTGTTTCCTGCCCGCCGCGTTCGGCATTTTTCCCCAAAGATTCAAAGCCTTCAAAGCGCTTGCCGCGTGCGCTATGCGTCCGCTACACTCGCCATTCGCCGACCATCGGGTCGGCCTTTGGAACAACATTCGAATCAATTCGAACATCGGGGCGTAGAGGAGCGGAATGAAGTCGGCATTGCGGTGGATCAGCGCGGCACTCGTCGCAGCAGGCGTGTGCGCAACCTATAGCGGCGCGGCATGCGCGGACGTGAAAATCGGCATGACGGTGTCGGCAACGGGGCCAGCCGCCTCGCTCGGCATTCCGGAGAAGAACACCAGCGCGCTCCTGCCGAAGGAAATCGCGGGCCAGAAGATCGACTACATCGTGCTCGACGACGCGACGGATTCCACGCAAGCCGTCAAGAACGCACGCAAGCTCACCAGTGAAGATCACGTCGACGCCTTGATCGGCTCGACCGTCGTGCCGAATTCGCTCGCGATGATCGACATCGCCAATGAAACGCAAACGCCGATGATCTCGATGGCCGCAGCGGCCTCGATCGTCGAGCCGATGGATCCGAAGCGCTCGTGGGTCTTCAAGACGCCGCAGAACGACATTCTGATGGCCACGGCAATTGCGCAGCACATGTCGAATCATGGCGTGAAGTCGGTGGCCTTCATCGGCTTCTCGGACGCGTACGGCGAGAGCTGGTTCAAGGAATTCACCAAGGCCGCTGATCTGAAGAAGATCAAGATCGTCGCGAATGAACGTTTCGCACGCAACGATGCGTCGGTGACAGGCCAGGTCCTCAAGATGATGTCGCAGAACCCGGATGCCGTGCTGATCGCCGGTGCGGGCACGCCGGCCGCATTGCCGGAAAAGACGCTGCGTGAACGCGGTTACAAGGGCAAGTACTACCAGACGCACGGCGTCGCAAATAACGACTTCCTGCGCGTGTGCGGGAAGGATTGCGAAGGCACGTATCTGCCCGCTGGTCCGCTGCTCGTCGCCGATCAACTGCCCGATTCGAACCCTGTGAAGAAGGCATCGCTCGCCTATAAGCGCGCGTATGAGGGCGCCAACGGCACGGGTTCGATCTCGACCTTCGGCGGTCACGCGTGGGACGCTGGTCTGCTTCTGCAACACGCCATTCCCATCGCATTGAAGAAGGGCGCGCCCGGCACGCCGCAATTCCGCGAAGCACTGCGCGCAGCGCTCGAAGACACGAAGGATCTGCCCGGTTCGCACGGCATCTTCAACATGAGCGCGAACGATCACGCGGGCCTCGATCAGCGGGCGCGCGTGATGGTGCAGATCGTCGATGGCAAATGGAAGCTTGCTTCCGATTAAGCGAGGCGAATTAACGAACTCGAATTAACAAAAAAGACGCGTGCAGTTGACGCGTCTTTTTTATTGCACGCGAGATGTCTGAATAAAGAAAGCGGGCATTGAAGAGGGGAGAAAACTAAAGCGGTAAAGCCTGCGTTTCACGTTTGACGCAATTGCAACGAGCAGGGAAAACCATGCTTGGCAGGCTTATACCCGATAACTAGATTCAGTTACCCGGTTCTCGAACTGGATTACGACACGCATTTAAAGCGTTTGGAGACAAGCAATGAAAACGACAAAGCAGTGGGTCCGTACCGCGATCGCGATGGCGCTCGTTTGCGGTGCGAGTGCGGCGATGGCGCAGGTGAAGATTGGGGTCACGCTGTCCACGACGGGTCCGGCCGCCTCGCTCGGCATCCCTGAGAAAAACACGATTGCGCTGCTGCCCAAGGAGATTGCCGGCAAGAGCGTGCAATACATCGTGCTCGACGACGCATCCGATACGAGCCGCGCCGTGCAGAACACACGCAAGCTGATCGACGAAGATCACGTCGATGCGATCATCGGTTCGACGGTCACGCCGAATTCGCTCGCAATGCTCGATCCGGTTTCCGAAGGCAAGACGCCGATGATTTCGCTCGCGGCATCGGCGGCCATCATCGGGCCGATGGACGCGAAGCGTTCATGGGCCTTCAAGACGCCGCAGAACGACAGCCTGATGGCCGATGCGATCGCCGAGTACATGGAGAAGCACGGCGTGAAGACGGTGGCGTTCATCGGCTTCGCGGATGCGTATGGCGAGGGCTGGTACAACGTGTTCAGCAAGGCGGCCGAAGCGCATCATCTGAAGCTCGTGGTGAACGAGCGCTATGCCCGCACGGATGCATCGGTGACGGGGCAGGTGCTGAAGATTGCCGCAGCAAACCCGGATGCCGTGCTGATTGCCGGCGCGGGCACGCCTTCCGCGCTGCCTGCGAAGGCGCTCAAGGAGCGCGGCTACAAGGGCAAGATCTATCAGACGCACGGCGTCGCGAACAACGACTTCCTGCGCGTGTGCGGCAAGGACTGCGAAGGGGAATTGCTGCCTGCAGGCCCGATTCTCGTCGCCGATCAACTGCCGGATTCGAACCCGGTGAAGAAGTCGTCGCTCGCGTACAAGAACGCGTACGAGAAGGCCTATGGCGTCGGCACGGTGGCGACGTTCGGCGGTCATGCATGGGATGCAGGCCAGATGCTCCAGCGTGCCATTCCCGAGGCGCTGAAGAAGGGCCAGCCGGGTACGGAAGCTTTCCGCGTTGCGTTGCGTGAAGCACTCGAGAACGTCAAGGACTTGCCACTCTCGCACGGCATCATGAACACGACTGCCACTGACCATAATGGTCTCGACAAACGCGCACGCGTGATCGTCGAGATCTCCGATGGCAAGTGGAAACTCCAGAACGATTAAGACGGTACGCGCCTCTCGCGCAGAGCGTGGTGGCGAGCATATGCGAATGCTCTTAAGCCACGCAGCTATTTTCTGATCGATAACAATGGCAAGCTCTGCCGCGCCGTGTCTCAGGCGCGGCAGTTGTCTTATGTGTATCGGCTTTGCTTGGCGGCTGGTAGTCGTTTAGCAAACTCTCATTGTTTCTTAGTTTCGATTTCGACGTTCCAGGACGAGGAAGTATGGATCTATCAATTGCGGCGATCCTCGCGCAGGACGGCATCACGACGGGCGCGATCTACGCATTGCTCGCGCTCGCGTTGGTGCTGGTGTTCTCTGTGACGCGCGCCATTTTCATCCCGCAAGGGGAGTTCGTTTCGTATGGCGCGCTGACGCTCGCCGCATTGCAGACGCAGAAGTTTCCAGCGACATGCTGGCTGCTGATGGCGATGGGGCTGGCGTGCTTCGTCGTCGAGGTGATCGGCATGGTGCGGCATGCGGAGCGGCGGCGTCACGGCGCGCGCACGCTGGTGATGCTGGTCGGCAAGTACCTGCTGTTCCCGATTGCCGTGTATGCCGTCACGCGCGGCGTATTCATGCAGCCGCTGCCGATGCTCGCGCAAATCGCGCTGACACTGCTGATCGTGGTGCCGATGGGGCCGTTCGTGTATCGCCTCGCGTACGAGCCGGTAGCGGAGGGGACGACGCTGTTGCTGCTGATCGTCTCCGTCGCCGTGCACTTTGCGATGGTCGGCCTCGGGCTCGTGATGTTCGGTGCGGAAGGATCGCGTACCAACGCCTTCACCGATTCCACGTTCAACATCGGCAGCATGTCGATCTCGGGACAGAGCTTGTGGGTGATCGGCGTGGCCGTGGTGATGATCGGCGTGCTGTACGTGTATTTCGATCGCTCGATTTCCGGCAAGGCGCTGCGTGCGACGTCGGTGAACCGGCTGGGCGCGCGGCTCGTCGGCATCGGCACGACGCAGGCGGGACGCCTTGCGTTCACGCTGGCCGCGGGGCTCGGTGTGCTGTGCGGCATTCTTGTCGCGCCGCTGACCACGATCTACTACGACTCGGGCTTCCTGATCGGTCTGAAGGGCTTTGTCGGGGCGATTATCGGCGGGCTGGTCAGTTATCCGCTGGCGGCCGCGGGTTCAATTCTCGTCGGCCTGCTGGAGTCGTATTCGTCCTTCTGGGCCAGTTCATATAAGGAAGTGATCGTGTTCACGCTGATTATTCCGGTGCTGCTCTGGCGGAGTTTCGCCAGCCCGCACGCGGAAGAAGAGGAGGAGTGACGCGATGAAACGCATCATGCAAAACAGGTTCTTCTGGCTGTTTCTTATCGTCATGTTCGCGCTGCCGGTGCTGCCGCAGCCGATTCGCGTGCCCGAGTACTGGGTGACGCTGCTGAACTACATCGGGCTGTATTCGATCGTCGCGATCGGGCTGGTGCTGCTGACGGGTATCGGTGGGATGACGAGCTTCGGGCAGGCGGCGTTCGTCGGCGTTGGTGCCTATGCGACGGCGTATCTGACGACGCAGTTCGGCGTGTCGCCGTGGCTTGCGTTGATCGTTGGCGTCGTGCTGACGGCTTTGATCGCGTTGCTGCTGGGCGCTGTCACGATGCGACTGTCGGGCCACTTCCTGCCGCTCGGGACGATCGCGTGGGGTCTCGCGCTGTTCTTCCTGTTCGGCAACATGGAAATGCTGGGCAAGTACGATGGCATCAACGGCATTCCCGTGCTGAATGTGTTCGGCATCAACCTCGAATCGGGCCGCCACATCTACTACCTGATCTGGGTCGTCGTGCTGCTTGCGGTGGTGTCTGTTCAGAATCTGCTTAATAGCCGGCCGGGCCGCGCGATTCGTGCGCTGCGCGGTGGCGGCCTGATGGCCGAAGCAATGGGCGTGAACACCGCGTGGATGCGTGTGGTCATCTTCGTCTACGCGGCGGTTCTGGCGTCGATCTCGGGCTTTCTATACGCACATTTGCAGCGCGCAGTGAACCCGACGCCATTCGGGTTGAATCACGGCATCGAGTTTCTGTTCATGGCCGTAGTGGGCGGCGTCGCGCACGTGTGGGGTGCGGTGCTCGGCGCGGCGATTCTGACGATCCTGCAGGACTATCTACAAACGCTGCTGCCGAAACTGCTCGGCGAGAACGGCAACTTCGAGATCATCGTCTTCGGCATTCTGATGGTGCTGCTGCTGCAGTACGCGCGCCAGGGCGTGTGGCCGTTCGTCGCGCGAATCTTTCCGCGCGGTCCGCGTGCTCACGTTCCGGATCATGCCGATGGGTTGCCGCAGCGCAGCAAGCCGACGGCTGGTGAATCATTGCTCGTCGTCGACAAGGCGCGCAAGCAGTTTGGCGGTCTGGTCGCCGTGAACGATGTGAGTTTCGAGGTGAAAGCAGGGCAGATCATCGGGCTGATCGGTCCGAACGGTGCCGGCAAGTCGACGACGTTCAATCTCGTCACGGGCGTCCTGCAACCGACTAGCGGTGCAATCACTTTCCAGGGCGAGCGGATCGATGCGCTCAATTCACGTGAAATTGTTAAACGCGGAATTGGGCGCACGTTCCAGCACGTCAAGCTGCTGCCGGGCATGACCGTGCTGGAGAACGTCGCGATCGGTGCGCACCTGCGTGGACATGCGGGCGTCTGGCGCAGCGTGGCGCGCCTGAATGCGGTGGAAGAAGCGCGTCTGATGGCGGAGGCTGCGCGCCAGATCCGTCGCGTGGGCCTCGAAGAGCATATGTACGACGAAGCGGGCAGTCTCGCACTCGGCAAGCAGCGGATTCTGGAGATTGCGCGGGCTCTGTGCTGCGATCCGACGCTGTTGCTACTGGATGAACCGGCAGCGGGCCTGCGTTATCAGGAAAAGCAGCAGCTCGCGACATTGCTCCGCAAGCTTCGGGAGGAGGGTATGAGCGTGCTGCTGGTCGAGCACGACATGGACTTCGTGATGAACCTCACCGATCGGCTGGTGGTGATGGAGTTTGGGACGCGAATTGCGGAAGGCTTGCCGCAGGATGTGCAAAACGATCCGGCCGTGCTGGAAGCCTATCTGGGCGGGGTGGAATGATGGTGAATCAGACAACGGCGTCGCCGATTCTTGAAGTCAACAGCCTTTCCGTGCGCTATGGGAAGGTCGAGGCATTGCACGGCGCCAAAATCGCCGTTCGTCCCGGTCAGATCGTTTCTGTGATCGGTCCGAACGGTGCAGGTAAGTCGACGCTGCTCAATGCGATCATGGGCGCGTTGCCAGTAACGGGCCATGCAAAAGGCGCAGTCATGTATCGCGACGAGGACGTGAGCCACGTTCCGGTCGAAAAGCGCGTTGCGCGCGGCATGTGTCTCGTGCCAGAAAAACGGGAGCTGTTCGCGTCGATGACGGTCGAGGACAACCTGATCTTGGGCGCGTATCGACGCAAGCGTGCCGGCGATCGGAATTATCTGGATCAGTTGGAACCCGTCTTCCAGCTTTTCCCGCGATTGAAGGAACGGCGGAAGCAGGCCGCGGGGACGCTATCAGGCGGCGAACGGCAAATGCTGGCAGTCGGCCGCGCGCTGATGGGCAAGCCGGATCTCTTGATGCTGGATGAGCCGAGTCTCGGTTTGGCGCCACTAATCGTGAAGGAGATTTTTCATATCATTAGCGCGCTGCGCCAGACGGGGGTGGCGACGCTACTGATCGAGCAGAACGCGCGCGCGGCTTTGCAGATCTCCGACTACGGCTACGTTCTTGAAACGGGGGAGCTTGCTTTGGAAGGGGAGGCAATTGCGCTGGCGCAGAACCCACGTGTGATCGAAACTTATCTGGGTCTGACGAAGAAAGTCGCGTAGCTAAAGGAATTTTCGGCGGATTCGCTGTCAAACGAGCGGTGTGTTTCACGTGAAACACACCGTTTTTTTTGTCCTATGCCGATCGGACGGAATTCGGGACAAAAGCGAACCCGCTATAATTTCGCCCATACTTTCTTTTTAGGCTCACGCCGGGTCCCGCGTGAGATCCGCGATGCTTTATCCCACAGAGTTTGACGTAATCGTCGTTGGCGGCGGTCATGCCGGCACGGAAGCCGCGTTGGCGTCCGCGCGCATGGGCAACAAGACTCTCTTGTTGACCCATAACATTGAAACCCTCGGCCAGATGAGCTGCAATCCGTCGATCGGCGGCATTGGCAAGGGCCATCTGGTTAAGGAAGTTGACGCGCTAGGCGGCGCGATGGCGGCTGCAACCGACGAGGGCGGCATTCAATTCCGCATTCTCAATTCGTCGAAAGGCCCGGCTGTTCGGGCGACCCGTGCACAGGCTGATCGTATTCTGTACAAGGCTGCGATCCGGCATCGTCTCGAAAACCAGCCGAATCTTTGGCTTTTCCAACAGTCAGTCGACGATCTGATGGTCGAAGGAGACCGCGTTGTGGGCGCCGTGACTCAGGTTGGCGTCCGTTTCCGCTCGCGGGCCGTGGTTTTGACGGCGGGCACATTCCTCGATGGCAAGATCCACGTCGGTCTCAATAACTACACGGGCGGTCGGGCAGGCGATCCGGCGGCGGTGTCGTTGTCGGCGCGACTGAAGGAGCTGAAGCTGCCGCAGGGCCGGCTGAAGACGGGTACGCCGCCGCGTATCGACGGCCGTACGATCGACTTTTCGAAGCTGGAAGAGCAGCCGGGCGATCTCGATCCGATCCCGGTCTTCTCGTTCCTCGGACGCGTAGAACAGCACCCGCGCCAGGTGCCTTGCTGGGTCACGCACACCAATTCGCAGACCCACGACATCATCCGCAGCGGGCTGGATCGTTCACCGATGTACACGGGTGTTATTGAGGGTGTTGGCCCGCGCTACTGCCCGTCGATCGAGGACAAGATTCATCGGTTTGCGTCGAAAGAGTCGCATCAGATATTCCTCGAGCCGGAAGGGCTGACCACGAACGAGTTCTACCCGAACGGAATCTCCACGAGCCTGCCATTTGACGTCCAGCTTGAGCTGGTCCGCTCGATGGTAGGCCTTGAGCACGCGCACATTCTGCGTCCGGGCTATGCAATCGAGTACGACTACTTCGATCCGCGGGGGCTGAAGGCGTCGCTTGAGACGAAGGTGATCAACGGCTTGTTCTTTGCCGGCCAGATCAACGGGACGACGGGCTACGAAGAGGCTGCGGCACAAGGGCTGCTGGCCGGTATTAATGCTGGCCTGTACGTGCAAGGCAAGGAAGCTTGGTGTCCGCGCCGCGATCAGGCGTACCTTGGCGTGCTGGTGGATGATCTGGTGACGCGCGGCGTCTCGGAGCCGTATCGGATGTTCACGAGCCGCGCGGAATATCGCCTGAGCCTGCGTGAAGACAACGCAGACATGCGCCTGACCGAGATTGGCCGTGAACTGGGCGTTGTAGATGACGTCCGTTGGGACGCATTCAGCCGCAAGCGTGACGCTGTTTCACGTGAAACAGAGCGACTTCGCACGACGTGGGTCAATCCGAAGACGCTTTCGTCTGAGGAAGCGACTGCATTGCTCGGCAAGCCGATCGATCACGAATACAGTCTCGCCGATCTGCTGCGACGTCCGGGCGTTTCGTACGACGGCGTTTGCGAGCTTCGCGAAGGCGCGTGTGGTCCGGCTGAAGCGTTGGCCGACGATGAAGTCCTACTCGCGCAAATCAAGGAGCAGATCGAGATTGGCATCAAATATCAGGGCTACATTGATCGCCAGGCGGGTGAGATCGAGCGGAACGAAGCGCACGAGAACACGCGACTCCCTGAGAACCTTGATTACGCAGAAGTTCGAGGCTTGTCGTTCGAGGCACGTCAAAAGTTGACGCAATTCCGCCCGGAAACGATCGGTCAGGCGTCGCGTATCTCCGGCATCACGCCGGCGGCAATCTCGTTGCTCATGGTTCACCTGAAGCGCGGCCTTGGCCGGCGTGCGCAGAAGCCCGCCAATGCTGGCGGCACCGACAATTCGCCGGTGGCTCAATGACGGCGCGTTCCAACACGATGGCCGGGCGCGAGGTGCTCGCTGATTTGCTGGAAGAGGGCGTCCGCGAATTGGGCATCGACCTGAGCGCGGACCAAAAGGGCAAACTGCTGGACTACGTCGCGCTGCTCGCCAAGTGGAACAACGTCTACAACCTGACGGCAATCCGCGATCCGCGCCAAATGCTGATTCAGCACATCCTCGATTCTTTGTCGATCATCCCGCATCTGGCCGCACTGGGCCCGGCTACAGCGCTGGACGTCGGTTCGGGCGGCGGGCTGCCCGGCATCGTGCTGGCAATCGTCTTCCCCGACTGGTCGATCACCGTCAACGACATCGTGCATAAGAAGTCCGCATTCCAGTCACAGGCCAAGGCGGAACTGGGCTTGGGAAATCTGTCGGTGGTGACGGGGCGCGTCGAAAATCTGCGGCCGGGCGTCGAAGTGTCAGGAAAATTCGATGTGATCGTCTCGCGCGCATTCGCAGAGCTCGCGGATTTCGTTACACTGGCCCGTCACCTCGTTGCGGACAACGGCGCGATCTGGGCGATGAAAGGCGTGCGGCCAGATGGCGAGATCGAGCGTTTGCCGGAGGGCGCACACGCGAAGCAGGTGATTCGTCTCAAAGTGCCAGCGCTGGACGCCGAACGGCATCTGGTCGAAGTCACGGTAGGCTGAATTTCACGTTGAAATTTCATTAAACAGGCTGCAAAGGGACACCTAAAAGATGGCAAAAATCTTCTGCGTTGCGAACCAGAAGGGTGGAGTCGGCAAAACGACGACCGCGGTCAATCTCGCCGCGAGCCTCGCATCGCAGGGACAGCGGGTCCTCCTCATCGATCTTGATCCCCAGGGTAATGCCACGATGGGCAGCGGCATCGACAAGGCCGCTTGCGAGAACACGGTTTACGAAGTGCTGGTCGACGGTGTGTCGGTGGCCGACGCGCGCGTAAAGCCGGAAGCTGTTTCATATGACGTATTGCCGGCTAACCGCGAGCTCGCGGGCGCCGAAGTCGAGCTCGTGAGCATGGAGAATCGCGAGCGCCAGCTCAAGGAAGCGCTCGCACAAGTCGTGCACGACTACGACTTCGTATTGATCGACTGTCCTCCCGCACTGTCGCTGCTGACGCTGAATGGCCTGTGTGCGGCGCACGGCGTCGTCATTCCGATGCAATGCGAATACTTCGCGCTCGAGGGCCTGTCGGATCTCGTCAACACCATCAAGCAGGTACACGCGAACCTGAACCGCGACCTCAAGGTGATCGGCCTGTTGCGTGTGATGTTCGATCCGCGTATCACGTTGCAGCAGCAGGTCTCGGAACAACTGAAAGAGCACTTTGGCGACAAGGTGTTCGACGTCGTCATTCCACGGAACGTGCGGCTCGCCGAAGCACCGAGTTACGGCTTGCCGGGCGTCGTGTTCGATAGCGCATCGCGCGGTGCGCAGGCTTATGTGCAGTTCGGTGCGGAAATGATCGAACGGGTGCGAGCGCTATGACGCAACGCCAATCATCCAAAGCGGATCGAGGAACCACGATGAACGCAGTAGCACGGAAGAAAGGGTTGGGCAGGGGGCTGGAAGCGCTGCTCGGCGGAAGCGCGGACATCGCGGAAGCGGTGAAGATCGACACCGCAACGCACACGTTGCCGCTCGACAAGATGCAGGCGGGCAAGTATCAGCCGCGTACGCGCATGGACGAGGGCGCGCTGCAGGAACTCGCCGCTAGCATCCGTGCGCAGGGTTTGATGCAGCCGATCCTGGTGCGCCCCATTTCGCCGGAGAAGTTCGAAATCATCGCTGGCGAGCGACGTTTTCGCGCGGCGCGTCTGGCCGGCCTCGATGAGGTGCCCGTTCTGGTCCGCGACGTTCCCGATCAGGCCGCCGCCGCGATGGCGCTCATCGAGAATATCCAGCGTGAGGATCTGAATCCGCTGGAAGAGGCGCAAGGTATCCAGCGGCTGCTCGACGAGTTCAACTTCACGCACGAGCAGGCGGCCGAATCGGTTGGTCGTTCGCGCAGCGCGGTGTCGAATCTGCTGCGCCTGCTGAACCTGGCTTCGCCCGTGCAAACGATGCTGCTCGCCGGCGATCTCGATATGGGTCACGCGCGCGCGCTGCTCGCAGTCGACGCGGCCACGCAGATCACGCTCGCCAACCAGGTTATCAACAGGCGCATGTCGGTGCGTGAAACCGAAAAGCTGGTCACGACAACGACGAAGGCTGCGCCTGCCGTGAAGGCGAAAGCGAACAACGACGGCGGACGCGATACGCGCCGACTCGAAGAAGAACTGTCGGACCTGCTCGCTGCAACGGTGAAGATCAAGCTGGGGCGTCGTGGACGAGGGCAGGTGCTGGTCGATTTCGGCGACCTTGATGCACTTGAAGGGATTCTCGTTCGCTTACGTGGCAATACGGCGGCTGCATAAAGAACCCCAATGCCGGCTGCCGAGCAAGCGCTAAAACCACATCGCAACCTGCTACGCACGATCATCCACTATGTAGCGAAGGAGCCCGTCCTTACGGTGCTCGTCGCTGCGTTGATCGTGCTGCAGGTGTTTCATCCGAGTCCCTGGACGACGCTACCGGGACTGGTCGACTGGCAGACGGTGATGACGCTGGCCGGACTTCTGATTTTGACGAAGGCTGTCGAATATTCAGGATTCCTGATGTGGCTTGCGCACCGCGTCGTGCATCGCATACGGTCGCAGCGTGCACTAGCCTATCTGTTGATTGCGCTTGCGGCTGCACTGTCGACTTTGCTCACCAACGATGTTGCGCTGTTCGTGGTCGTGCCGCTTGCGCTGTCGCTAAATGAACTGACGCCGTTGCCACTCAAGCGGCTCGTCATTTTTATTGCGATAGCGGTAAACGCGGGCTCGATTCTTACGCCTTTAGGCAATCCGCAAAATCTGTTTCTCTGGCAAACGAGCGGCGTGTCGTTTGGCGGATTCGTGCTCGCGCTTGCGCCGCTGTGCGTCGTGTTGATGGCAATGTTGTACGCGTTGGCCACGTTTTCTTTCGAGCGCACCGAACTGGATCTGTCGAAAGACACGGAGCCGCATCCCGTCGATCGCCCCTTGCTTGGCGTCGCCATCGTATTGTTTGCGGCATTCGTACTACTCGCCGATGCGCATAGGGCAGGGATCGGACTAATTGGCGTCGGCCTCGGATTTATCTTCTGGCGTCCGAAAATCGTGCTGAAGATCGACTGGCTTTTGCTGCTGATCTTCGTGTTCATGTTCATCGTATTGAGAAGCGTCGCGGCGTTGCCTTGGGTGCATCACGCAGTCGGGCAACTGCATCTCGCGACGCCGTTGCGTGCCTACGCAGCGGGCGCCGTGCTTTCGCAGTTCATCAGCAATGTGCCGGCCGCCATCATGCTCGCCGAGTTCTCGAAGGATTGGCGCGCGCTGGCATTCGGCGTGAGCGTCGGTGGCTTCGGATTCGCGATCGGATCGCTCGCGAATCTGATTGCAATGAGGCTTTCAGGACAGCGCGGCATGTGGACGCAATTCCACCTCTTTTCGATCCCGTTCTGGGTGGTCAGCGGCGCTATCGGCGGCTGGCTTCTGTTGCATTTTTGACACTGCTGCACGCGGCAAAATGACACTTCCAAACCCGCTGCTTTAGCACACTTCGACCCGCATTTCCCGTTCTCCCGCGACCGCCTTACATTTGCAGTCCGACACCGTGAAAATCGGAGTTTTCCCGTATCGTGAAGCACCGTTTCATGCGGGTTATTGGTCGGGCTAAAGTCTTGAATTGCCTGCAACTATCGCTTACAATCGCCCGGATTTATTTGCTAGGCAACCCCGTAAGCGGTGCGAAAGCTCGCGGGCTGAACAGGACTTTGCGGAACACTGCGATGGCGGTCAAAGCGTCGAACCAAACGCCGCAACAACGGCACGACGAACACCGCGAAAATGGCAGTGGTTCGCAAGCAACCGATGGTCAGCACGCAATGCATGACGAAGCGTGGGATGCCGAGCAGCAAGATAACAATATCGTTCCGCTCACGCGGGCTGAAGCCGAGAAGCTCTTCGGTCCAAACGTGAGTCGTCCATCGCGTGTCACACCGTTCAAGGTCGTGATTGCGCAAATGGTTTTGTCCCTGGGTGCGACGCTGTTGTGGTGGCTGTTCTACAAGCCGCCGGGCGATGCTGCGCTGTCAGCCTTCCTGGGAGGAGCGATTTGCTGGGTGCCGAGCGCGTTGTTCGCGGCACGTCTTAAGAAATTGAGCGGCGCCCAGACAGCGATGAGCTGGATGATCGGCGAAGCGCTCAAGATGGGGACAACGATCGCGATGTTTATTGCCATCGCGTTCTGGTATCACGACGTACGGTGGATTCCGCTACTCGTCACGTACCTCATCGCTCTCAAGACGTACTGGATCGCGCTCGCCTGGCGCTGAAGCAAGCGAGACACTGGCTGTTGCCCGGCGTGAATAACGCGGCATCAGCAACGAGGCGCGCGGGTTCGACAAAGACCCGCGCTGGCGTGTTCCCGCAATACAGTATTGCGGCGGGAGCGGCCCGGAAAGATTTTCGACAATTTGGGTGGCATTAACGATATGGCAGCTAGCGAAGGAACGCGCGCTCTGGATCCGTCCGAGTACATTGCGCACCACTTGCAGAATTTTTCCACCGCTCATCAGACGTCGATTTTCGACATCCACGTCTGGAATCTCGATACGCTCTTCTGGTCGATCGTGTGCGGTCTCGTCACCATCCTGATCCTGCGTCTCGCAGCGCGTAAGGCAACGCCGGGCGTACCGGGCCGTTTCCAGTGCGCGATCGAAATGCTGGTCGAAATGGTCGAGGATCAATCGAAGTCGATGATCCACGGCAACCGTACCTTCATCGCGCCGCTCGCGCTGACCGTGTTCGTCTGGGTCGCGCTGATGAACTCGCTCGACTTTCTCCCCGTCGACCTGCCGGGCCGCGTGATCGGCTGGCTGGGTCTGTCCGAAGTCATCCCGCACCACCGCATCGTTCCGACGGCCGACCTCAACGGCACGCTCGGCATCGCGCTGGGTGTGTTCGCGCTGATGATTTACTACAACTTCAAGATCAAGGGCGCAGGCGGTTTCGTTCACGAACTGCTGTCCGCTCCGTTCGGCTCGCATCCGCTGCTGTGGATCCCGAACCTTGCACTGAACATCATCGAGTTCGTCGCGAAGACGGTTTCCCTCGGCATGCGGCTGTTCGGCAACATGTACGCGGGCGAACTGCTGTTCCTGCTGATTGCCCTGCTCGGCAGCATCTGGAGCTTCGGCGCGGACACGACGGTGCTTGGCTTCATCGGCCACGTGATCGCTGGCAGCGTGTGGGCAATCTTCCACATCCTGATCGTTCTGCTGCAAGCGTTCATTTTCATGATGCTGACGCTGGTGTACATCGGCCAGGCACACGACACCCACTAACGTGGCGTCGTAGAGAAAGAATCAGAGTTTCAAGAATCGTAGTTTTTTAAATCCCAGTTCCAAAAAGACTTTTCACAAGGAGTGATCATGCAAGCTTTCATCGCCAACATCCAGGGTCTGACCGCCATCGGTATCGGCATCATCATCGGCCTGGGTGCTATCGGCGCCTGTATCGGTATCGGTCTGATGGGCGGCAAGTACATCGAAGCATGCGCTCGCCAGCCGGAACTGATGAACCCGCTGCAAACCAAGATGTTCCTGCTGGCTGGTCTGATCGACGCGGCGTTCCTGATTGGCGTTGGTGTGGCAATGCTGTTTGCGTTCGCGAACCCGCTGCTGTCGAAGCTGGCAGGCTGAGGTTCCTCGGAAGTGCGCGCCTGACCTATAACTGGTAAGGGCGCAAAGCGGAACGGGCACTAAGGCGCTGATCGACTGAATCGATGAGCGCCTTGCCGTTTCCCCCTCCGATCAAGCAACGTTTAAGGAAACACCGTGAATCTCAACGCAACCCTGTTTGCGCAAATGGTCGTGTTCCTGATCCTCGCGTGGTTCACGATGAAGTTCGTGTGGCCGCCGCTGATCAACGCCCTCGACGAGCGCGCAAAGAAGATCGCCGACGGTCTCTCGGCCGCTGAAAAGGGCAAAGCGGAACTCGAAGCCGCGCACAAGCGCGTCGACCAGGAACTCTCCTCGGCACGTAACGAAGGCCAGCAGCGCATCGCTGACGCCGAAAAGCGTGCAGTCGCGGTCGCCGACGAAATCAAGGCACAGGCGCAAGCTGAAGCGGCACGCATCATCGCTCAGGCGAAGGCAGACGCTGACCAGCAGATCGTCAAGGCGCGTGAAACGCTGCGTGGCGAAGTCGCTGCCCTTGCTGTGAAGGGTGCCGAACAGATCCTGAAGCGCGAAGTCGACCAGGCGGCTCACGCCGACCTGCTGAATCAACTCAAAGCCGAGCTCTGATCATGGCCGAACTTGCAACCATCGCCCGTCCGTACGCAGAAGCGCTGTTTGGCGTGGCCGAAGCTGGTGACATCGCCGCCTGGTCCACGCTCGTGCAGGAGCTGGCACAGGTTGCGCGTCTGCCCGAAGTGCTGTCGATTGCCTCGAGCCCGAAAGTCAGCCGTGCACAGATCAGCGACCTGCTGCTCGCCGCGGTGAAATCGCCGCTCAAGGACAATGCGCAAGCGAAGAATCTGGTTCAGATGCTGGTCGACAATCATCGTCTGCCGCTTCTGCCGGAAATCGCCGCGCAGTTCGAAGAGTTGAAGAACGCCCGCGAAGGTGCGGCCGATGCGCTGATCGTCAGTGCATTCCCCCTCGAAGGTGCGCAGCTGGACGACCTCGTCGCAAGTCTCGAACGCAAATTCAAACGCAAGCTGAAGCCGACGGTCCAGGTGGACTCGTCGCTGATCGGCGGCGTTCGCGTGACGGTCGGCGACGAAGTGCTCGATACCTCGGTCCGCGCGCGGCTCGCCAGCATGCAGACGGCTCTGACCGCCTGAAGCCCTTACGTGGCTGTGGCGGCTGGCACGCAACAGAATTGACTATCAGGAGCGAATAATGCAACTCAATCCCTCTGAGATCAGCGAGCTGATCAAGAGCCGGATCCAGGGCCTTGAAGCGAGCGCAGACGTTCGCAACCAGGGCACCGTGATCTCCGTGACCGACGGTATCGTGCGTATCCACGGCCTGTCGGAAGTGATGCAGGGCGAAATGCTCGAATTCCCGGGCAACGTGTACGGCCTCGCGCTGAACCTCGAGCGTGACTCGGTTGGCGCGGTGATTCTGGGTGAATACGAAAGCATCTCGGAAGGCGACATCGTCAAGACGACGGGCCGCATTCTCGAAGTGCCGGTGGGTCCGGAACTGATCGGCCGTGTGGTCGACGCACTGGGCAACCCGATCGACGGCAAGGGTCCGATCAACGCGAAGCTGACGGACGCAATCGAAAAGATCGCCCCGGGCGTGATCTGGCGTAAGTCGGTGTCGCAGCCGGTGCAAACGGGTCTGAAGTCGATCGACTCGATGGTGCCGATCGGCCGTGGCCAGCGTGAGCTGATCATCGGCGACCGCCAGTGCGGCAAGACCGCAGTTGCAGTCGACACGATCATCAACCAGAAGGGCAAGGACCTGATCTGTATCTACGTCGCGATCGGCCAGAAGGCTTCGTCGATCATGAACGTGGTTCGCAAGCTCGAAGAAACGGGCGCGATGGCATACACGATCGTCGTCGCCGCTTCGGCTTCGGAATCGGCAGCGATGCAATACCTCGCGCCGTACGCCGGTTGCACGATGGGCGAATACTTCCGCGACCGCGGTCAGGACGCACTGATCGTTTATGACGATTTGACCAAGCAGGCTTGGGCATACCGTCAGATCTCGCTGCTGCTGCGCCGTCCGCCGGGCCGCGAAGCTTACCCGGGTGACGTGTTCTACCTGCACTCGCGCCTGCTCGAACGTGCTGCTCGCGTCTCGGAAGAGTACGTCGAGAAGTTCACGAACGGCGAAGTGAAGGGCAAGAGTGGCTCGCTGACGGCACTGCCGGTCATCGAAACGCAGGCAGGCGACGTGACGGCGTTCGTTCCGACGAACGTGATCTCGATTACCGACGGCCAGATCTTCCTGGAAACCGACCTCTTCAACGCAGGTATCCGCCCGGCAATTAACGCCGGCGTGTCGGTGTCGCGCGTTGGTGGTGCGGCTCAGACGAAGGTCGTGAAGAAGCTGTCGGGCGGTATCCGTACCGACCTCGCACAGTACCGTGAACTGGCAGCGTTCGCGCAGTTCGCATCGGACCTGGACGAAGCCACCCGCAAGCAGCTGGAGCGCGGCCGCCGCGTGACGGAACTGCTGAAGCAGCCGCAGTATCAGCCGCTGCAGGTGTGGGAACTGTCGGTGTCGCTGTTCGCAGCGAACAACGGCTACCTCGACGATCTGGACGTTGCGCAAGTGCTGCCTTTCGAAAAGGGCCTGCGCGAATTCCTGAAGTCGAAGCATGCTGACCTGGTCAAGCGCATCGAAGATAACAAGGACTTGTCGAAGGACGACGAAGGCGCGCTGCATGCCGCACTCAAGGACTTCAAGAAGTCGGGCGCTTATTGATTCGCGAGTGATCCGCAAGGCATAAACGGACCTTGAAGCAGCGTGGACGCGTGAAAACATGTCCGCACTGCTTCGATCCGCTGTGCATGGGGACCGAGTAAGCGCTAAAGCGCTAACTCGGGCCGACAAGGAGCAAGCAATGGCTGGAATGAAGGAAATTCGCGGCAAGATCAAGAGCGTGCAAAACACGCGCAAGATCACGAAAGCGATGGAGATGGTGGCCGCATCGAAAATGCGCCGCGCTCAGGAGCGCATGCGCGCTGCTCGCCCGTACGCCGACAAGGTTCGCGATATCGCTGCGCACATGAGCAGTGCGACGCCTGAGTACCGTCACCCGTTCATGGTGTCGAACGAAGGCGCGAAGTCGACGGGCTTCATCCTCGTCACGACTGACAAAGGTCTGTGCGGCGGTATGAACACGAACGTGCTGCGCGCTTCGCTCCAGAAGTTCAAGGAGCTCGAAGGCCAGGGCAAGACGGTCGAAGCGACGGCAATCGGCGGCAAGGGTCTGGGTTTCCTGAACCGTCTGCGCGCTAAAGTCGTGTCGAATGTCGTGCAACTGGGCGACACGCCGCACCTCGAGAAGCTGATCGGCGCAGTGAAGGTTCAGCTCGACCTGTACTCGGAAGGCAAGGTCTCGGCCGTGTATCTCGCGTACACCCGCTTCGTCAACACGATGAAGCAGGAGCCGGTGATCGAGCAGCTGCTGCCGCTGTCGACGGAACAGTTCGAGAGCAAGGCCGACAAGAATAGCCCGACGCCGACTACGTCGTGGGACTACATCTACGAGCCGGACGCGCAAACCGTCGTCGACGAACTGCTGGTGCGTTATGTCGAAGCGCTGGTCTATCAGGCCGTCGCGGAAAACATGGCGTCGGAACAGTCGGCACGGATGGTCGCAATGAAGGCCGCTTCGGACAACGCGAAGACGGTCATCAACGAACTGCAGCTCGTGTACAACAAGAGCCGCCAGGCAGCGATCACGAAGGAACTGTCGGAAATCGTCGGTGGCGCCGCGGCAGTCTGACGCTAACGTCGACACGCGGGAGCGCCTTTAAGGCGATTCCACCGAAATGCGCCGTTGCGCGAGTGAAGAATTGAGTATCTAAAGGAAAAGCGATGAGTACTACTGCTTTGGTAGAAGGCAAGATCGTACAGTGCATCGGCGCGGTGATCGACGTGGAATTCCCGCGTGAAACCATGCCGAAGGTTTACGACGCGCTCATTCTCGAAGGTTCGGAACTGACGCTCGAAGTCCAGCAGCAGCTGGGCGACGGCGTTGTCCGTACCATCTGTCTGGGTTCGTCGGATGGTCTGCGCCGCGGCGTGATCGTCAAGAACACGGCCAAGCCGATCAGCGTGCCCGTCGGCAAGCCGACGCTCGGCCGCATCATGGACGTGCTGGGCCGTCCGATCGACGAAGCTGGCCCGATCTCGAGCGAGACGACGCGCTCGATCCACCAGAAGGCTCCGGCGTTCGACGAACTGTCGCCGTCGACGGAACTGCTCGAAACGGGTATCAAGGTTATCGACCTGATCTGCCCGTTCGCGAAGGGCGGTAAGGTTGGCCTGTTCGGCGGTGCTGGCGTGGGCAAGACCGTCAACATGATGGAACTGATCAACAACATCGCTAAGGAACACGGTGGTTACTCCGTGTTCGCCGGTGTTGGCGAGCGTACCCGCGAAGGGAACGACTTCTATCACGAAATGAAGGACTCGAACGTTCTGGACAAGGTCGCGCTGGTGTACGGCCAGATGAACGAGCCGCCGGGCAACCGTCTGCGCGTCGCGCTGACGGGTCTGACGATGGCTGAGCACTTCCGTGACGAAGGCCTCGACGTGCTGTTCTTCGTCGACAACATCTACCGTTTCACGCTGGCTGGCACGGAAGTGTCGGCACTGCTGGGCCGTATGCCTTCCGCAGTGGGCTATCAGCCTACTCTCGCTGAAGAAATGGGCAAGCTGCAAGAGCGTATTACGTCGACGAAGACGGGCTCGATTACGTCGGTTCAGGCCGTGTACGTCCCTGCGGATGACTTGACCGACCCGTCGCCGGCTACGACCTTCGGCCACCTGGACGCAACCGTCGTTCTGTCGCGTGACATCGCTTCGCTGGGTATCTACCCGGCAGTCGACCCGCTCGATTCGACCTCGCGCCAGATCGACCCGCACGTGATCGGTGAAGAGCACTACAACATCACGCGTGGCGTTCAGCAAACGCTGCAGCGCTACAAGGAACTGCGCGACATTATCGCGATTCTGGGCATGGACGAACTGTCGCCGGAAGACAAGCTGTCGGTCGCGCGCGCTCGTAAGATCCAGCGCTTCCTGTCGCAGCCGTTCCACGTTGCTGAAGTGTTCACGGGCTCGCCGGGCAAGTACGTGCCGCTGAAGGAAACGATCCGTGGCTTCAAGATGATCGTCGACGGCGAGTGCGATCACCTGCCGGAGCAGGCGTTCTACATGGTCGGCACGATCGACGAAGCCTTCGAAAAGGCCAAGAAGATCCAGTAAAGGCTGGGTGTAACGAAGCGGGCGCCGGCTCGCGTGCGGTAGTCGTCGCGAGACGGTTACCAGGCGAAGCGGGTGCCTCGACCTACGCTCAACCACGGGACCAGAGCAGCGCGTTGAAGCGCCGACTCTGGTCGACAGGAGTCGACATAAATGGCAACCATCAAGGTAGACGTCGTCAGCGCGGAAGAGGAAATCTTCTCGGGCCAGGCGAAGTTCGTTGCGCTCCCGGGCGAAGCGGGCGAGCTCGGCATTCTGCCGGGCCACACGCCGCTCATCACGCGGATCCGTCCGGGTGCGGTGCGTATCGAATCTGAAAATGGCGACGAAGAGTTCGTGTTCGTCGCTGGCGGCATTCTCGAAGTTCAGCCAGGTGCGGTGACGGTTTTGGCCGACACGGCAATCCGCGGCAAGGATCTCGACGAAGCAAAGGCAGAGCAGGCACGCAAGCGCGCGGAAGAAGCGCTGCAAAATACCGGCTCGAACCTCGAATACGCTACCGCGCAAGCGGAGCTGGCGTACGCGACGGCGCAGCTGGCCGCGATCCAGCGTCTGCGCAAGCTGCGCGGACAGCAGTAAGCAGCACACTCGAAAGCAGCCCTCGTGGCTGCTTTTTTTCGTCTTGTACTTGACGTTTACGGAAAGGTCAGCAAAATCATACCGACGCCCGAAACAGCTAGAAAGCTGCGGGTAAGACTTGATGCCGGGCGGATCGCCGCAGAGGCACAATCGGTCGCAAACTCATTTCAATACTGGATTCACCTCTGGAGACAACACCATGGCAACGCAAGCTGCAGGAGAGAGTGCACTCATCGAGCCTAAAGACGGGCTGTCCTACGTGCGTGGTTCGACAGAAGTGCCGCTAAGCGAATCGACGGTCGGACAGTTTCTGGTCGACACGGCGCGACGCTTCCCCGAGCGGCCGGCCGTGGTGTTTCGCGAGCAGGAAATTCGCTGGAATTGGGCGGAGTTTCAGCAAGAAGTCGACGTATTGGCGTCCGGTTTGCTGCAGCTTGGAATCCAGAAGGGCGATCGCGTCGGCATCTGGTCGCCGAACCGCGTCGAATGGCTGATGACGCAGTTTGCGACGGCGCGTATCGGTGCCGTACTGGTCAACATCAATCCCGCCTATCGTCTCGCCGAACTCGAATACGCATTGAACAAGGTGAGCTGCAAGGCGATCATCTCGGCAGAGAAGTTCAAGACGTCGATGTATCTGCAGATGCTGCAGGAACTGGCGCCGGAACTCGCAACGGCTACACCCGGCGATCTCCACGCGGCCCGTTTGCCGGATCTGCGAATCGTGATCCGCATGTGCGACACCGAAACGCCGGGCATGCTGACCTTCTCGGACGTGATTGAGAGCGGGCGAGAAGCATTCGATCCCGCAAGACTCGACGCGATCGGCGCGACGCTCGATGCGAATGATCCCATCAACATCCAGTTCACGAGCGGCACGACCGGGAATCCGAAGGGCGCCACGCTGACGCACCGGAACGTGGTGAACAACGCGCGCTACATCGCGATGGCAATGCGGCTCACCGAACAGGATTCGCTGTGTATTCCGGTGCCGCTGTATCACTGTTTCGGAATGGTTCTGGCCGTGTTGGCGTGCGTTTCAGTGGGTGCCGCGATGGTGTTCCCGGGCGAAGCGTTCGAGCCGGGTGCAACGCTAAAAGCGGTCGCAGAGGAAAAATGCACGGCGTTGCACGGCGTTCCCACCATGTTCATCGCCGAACTGGATCACCCGGATTTCGCGACCTTCGATCTGACACGGCTGCGCACGGGCATCATGGCGGGCTCGCCGTGCCCGATCGAGACGATGAAACGTGTCGTCTCGCAGATGCATCTCGCTGAAATCACGATCGCTTACGGGATGACTGAGACGAGTCCTGTGTCGTTCCAGAGTTCGACCACAGATCCGCTAGATAAGCGGACAACGACGGTCGGTCGGATTCAGCCGCATCTGGAAGTGAAAGTGGTCGATCCGCTCGGCAATATCGTGCCGGTCGGCGAAACGGGCGAGTTGTGCACGCGCGGCTACTCGGTGATGAAGGGCTACTGGGGCGACGAGGCGAAGACGCGCGAAAGCATCGTCGACGGCTGGATGCATACCGGCGACCTCGCGACGATTGACGCGGACGGCTATTGCAATATCGTGGGCCGGCTGAAGGACATGTTGATCCGCGGTGGCGAGAACATCTATCCGCGCGAAATCGAGGAGTTTCTGTTCCGCCATCCGAAGATTCAGAGTGTCCAGGTATTCGGCGTGCCGGACTCGAAGTACGGCGAGGAAGTTTGTGCGTGGGTCGTCCTGCGCGCCGGCGAGCATCTGAACGCCGAAGACGTGCAGGAGTTTTGCCGCGGCCAGATCGCGCACTACAAGATTCCGAAATACATCCGCTTCGTCGACGAACTGCCGATGACGGTGACAGGCAAGGTTCAGAAGTTCGTGATGCGCGAGCGAATGATCGACGAACTTCACCTCAAGGAAGATAAGACCGCGTGACGTGGAGAACTCTCGAGGCCTGAAAGCAAAAAACGCCGTGTGCAAGTCACACGGCGTTCTGCTTTTGGGGAGCCAGTTCACGCTGAGAACAAACAGTGCGCAAACGTTTGGCGAGGCAAAAAAAAAGCGGGCCTGGAGCCCGCTAAAAACCACACGCTACGGGGTTAGCGCGAGGAGACCATTGGAGGAACCGACTATTCGACGCGATCGACGTCGACCACGATTCCAGCAGAGATGCCCCTTTGAAGAGCTTCGGCGCTTTTTTTTGCCGACCGCCGGGAGAGATATGTCTAAAGACACTACTACCCGGCCGCATCCTTGCTGAACCCGTGAAAGGCATTGTGGGCGAATTACCTGCCTTGCGCGGTAACAAAGTGTTTCAGGTTGTAACGCCCGCCAGATAAGGCGCTGCGGGATTTTTTGCGAGTCTGAAACGCATATTGCGCAAATATTACCGATACCTTTTGAGTCAATTGTGGCTGTTTTGGTGCGACCGTTCGCATAGTCTATTGCGCTGCGTTATCGCAGATTCGAGGACACGCGGAGTGCCGCGGCCAATCAGTCCAATTCCCTCAACCCTAATGCTCATACGGATTACACAGCCGTCCGTTTCAAACTGCCGTTCGTCATCTCCTCAAATTGATGCTGCGTCGCCGCATTAACCGACCGTCCGGAACGGACTCATGAGCGACCTGGCGGGTATATAACATCAGATGATTAGTCCCCAAGCAGTCGCGCGAACCGATCGGTAAGTGCGACTGCTTCGGCCGTCACAAAGTCGGCGTTACTTCAGCCACTTGTCGGATATCGCCTGATATTCGCCCGACGCACGCGCCAGATGTAACCACTGATCGACATATTGCTGGAAGACGACGTCGCCTCGCGGCACCAACCATGCCTTTTCGCCGTACTGAAACGGCTTGTCTGGATGCACCGCGCATAGTCCCGGGTTGAGCTTTTGCTGCAAGAGCGTTTCCGACGCGTCCGTCACCATCACATCAGCCTTGCCCGCGAGAATCTGCTTGAAGATAGTGACGTTATCCGGGTAGACGGTGAGGGTCGCATGCGGAAAAAATTGCCTCGCAAACCGTTCATTCGTGCCGCCCGGGTTGAAGATCACGCGCGTCGACGACTGGTCGATCTGCGCAACCGTCTGATACTTCTCGACTTCGTCGCAACGCACGATAGGCGACTTCCCATCCACCTGATACGCGACCGTGAAGAAAGCCCGTTTCTGCCGATCCAGCGTGGTCGAAACGCCACCGACAGCGACATCGCATTTCGCCACGAAGTCGTTCATCAAGTTCGACCATGACGTTTTGACGAACTCCGCTTTCACGCCGAGCGACTTCGCCAGCGATTCCGCCATGTCGATGTCGATGCCTTCGAACTGCTCATCCTGCTTGTAGAACGAATACGGCTTGTAGTCGCCTGTCGTGCAGGCCCGCAGCGAACCGCGCGACAGCACTTCGTCGAGCCGCGATCCCGCCGCAGGTGCGACACTTTGCGCATGGGCCGCGCCCGTACAACACAGGGCGCTCGCCAGCACCAGAATGGCTTTCTTCATCGAGTCTCCGTTATCGTTGTTTATCGTGGTGCAACGGGATCGATAATAGTCCGGGCAACTATCGGTGACTATCGACTGGAAGGTATAGGACAAACAGCAATTGCCAGGATTACGGAGGCGTCGTCGGGCGCTCAACGGTTAAAATATCCCTTTGCCTTCAGTTGCGAGCAACGTGGCCTACAACCTCCTCAACGACACCTTCCTGCGCGCGTTACTGCGCCAGCCGACCGAGTACACGCCGATCTGGCTGATGCGCCAGGCGGGACGTTATCTGCCGGAGTACAACGCGACGCGCAGCCGCGCGGGCAGCTTTCTCGGCCTCGCGAAGAATCCCGATTACGCGACGGAAGTCACATTGCAGCCGCTCGAGCGCTATCCGCTCGACGCCGCCATTCTCTTCTCCGACATCCTCACCATTCCCGACGCGATGGGGCTCGGCCTCGATTTCCAGGTCGGCGAAGGGCCGAAGTTCGCGCACCCGGTGCGCACGGAGGAAGATGTCGCGCGTCTGGCAGTGCCCGATATCGACAGCACGCTGCGCTACGTCACCGACGCCGTGCGCCAGATCCGCACCGCGCTCACCGACGCGCAAGGCCGCCAGCGCGTGCCGCTAATCGGCTTTTCTGGCAGCCCGTGGACGCTTGCGTGCTACATGGTCGAAGGCGGCGGTTCGGACGACTTCCGCACCGTGAAGTCGATGCTCTATAGCCGGCCGGATCTGATGCACCGCATTCTCGACGTCAACGCGAAGGCGGTCGCGGCTTATCTGAACGCGCAGATCGAAGCGGGCGCCCAGGCCGTGATGATTTTCGATACATGGGGCGGCGCACTCGCCGACGGCATCTATCAGCGCTTCTCGCTGCACTACATCCAGCAGGTCGTGAACCAGTTGAAGCGCGAGCATGACGGTAATCGCGTGCCCGTCATCACCTTCACGAAGGGCGGCGGTCTGTGGCTCGACGAGATTGCCGCGACGGGCGTCGATGCCGTTGGGCTCGACTGGACGGTGAATCTGAGCAAGGCGCGCGAGCGCGTCGGCGGCAAGGTCGCGCTTCAGGGCAACATCGATCCGTCCGTGCTGTTTGCGCCGCCGTCGACCATCCGCATCGAAGCGCGCGCGGTGCTCGACAGCTTCGGCAATCACCCGGGGCACGTGTTCAATCTGGGACACGGCATCTCGCAATTCACGCCGCCTGAACACGTCGCTGAACTGGTCGACGAAGTGCACCGGCACAGCCGCGCCATCCGGGCGGCGAGCAGTGCTCCAAAGGCGTGAAACGATCCCCAGGATTGTGACGTTTTTGTTGCGATGCAGCGACGTGGGCTCTCGGCCTAAGGGGAAAATAGCGTTCCAAAGGCCGTCCTGCCGTCGTCCTGGCGTTGTCAAGACTTGACTTATGCACATTTGTCTCGTTGCGGCGCGGTAGAGGGATGAATCGTCGCAGCCACCTTGAAAAGTCGGGAGAAATCTGGTCAAGCCCTTGAGCGACAAGGGTTTCCGGGTTCTTAAGACAAATGTGCGCTATCCCACAAAGAGGCCGGTGCGACGGCCCTCGCGGGCTATCCGGGGCAAGTTCTCAACAAAGTTATCCACAGGCCAGCGGGATCGATCGTAATTGTCGATGCAAAATCAAAACTTAGCGCCGAAATTGAAGTTTTACTTTAAGTGTGTCGGCGGCGGGTTCCAGCCTGTGAATAACTTTCTCCGCGAAGGGCGTCCATGCGAGTCGACGATCTGACTGGCATCTACGTTCGCGTCGCGCTCGATCATCCTCTGCCGACGCTTTTCGACTACCGCTGCGACGCCGCTTTCGCGCCTGCGCCGGGCATGCTCGTCAGCGTGCCGTTTGGCAAGCGCCACGTGGTGGGCCTCGTCATGGAAGTGACTGCTCACAGTGACGTGCCCTCAGATCGCCTGAAATCGGTCCACAGCGTATGCGCCGCCTGTCCGCCTGTTTCGGAACCCTGGCTCCAACTCACGCAATTCGCTGCTGAGTATTACCAGCGCGGTATTGGCGAAGTCGCGCTGCCCGCGCTTCCGCAAGCACTGCGCGATCCAGCGCGCTGGGCACGGCTTTTCGCGCCGGAAGAACATTACCGCTTGCTGCCTGCCGGTCGCGCGGCGCTGCCCGATGCGCTTCCGGCACGCGCCACGGCGCTGCGTCGCCTGGCTGCTGCGCTCGCGGACACTGATTCGCTGCCCGCCGCCGATGCCCGCGCATTGCACGCAAAAGCAACCGCCACACTCGAAGCGTGGCAAGCGGAAGGCTGGGTCGCGCTCGACGTCATCGATCCCGCCGCGCCCCGCGCCGCGCAGGACCACACGCCGCAAAGCGCGTCACTCCCGACGCTTACCGACGAGCAATCGGCCGCTGTCGAAGCCATCAGCAACGCGCACGCTTTCGCGCCGTTTCTGCTACACGGCGTGACGGGCAGCGGCAAGACGGAGGTCTATCTGCGTGCGCTCGCCGGTCTGCTGGCGAGCAATCCGCAGGCGCAGGCGCTGGTGCTCGTGCCCGAGATCAACCTCACGCCGCAATTCGAAGCCGCATTTCGCGCGCGTTTTGCGTCGATGGACGATACCGAAATCGTCACGCTGCACAGTGGGCTTGCCGAAGGCGAGCGCGCCCGCAACTGGTTCGCCGCGCACACGGGGCGCGCGCGCATCGTGCTCGGTACGCGGCTGGCTGTGCTGGCGTCGCTGCCGCATCTGGCGATCATCGTCGTCGATGAGGAACACGATCCGGCCTACAAGCAGCAGGAAGGTCTGCGCTACTCGGCGCGTGATCTGGCCGTGTGGCGCGCGAAGCAGCTCGGCATTCCTGTCGTGCTCGGTTCGGCGACGCCGTCGCTGGAAAGCTGGTGGCAGGTCGAGCAGGGCCGCTACAAGCGGCTCACGTTATCGCGCCGTGCCGTCGCCGACGCGGTGCTGCCGACCGTCAGGCTTATCGATCTTGAGGATGAGCGCAGGCGTGGGCGTGCGTCGGTGGAAGGTCTGTCGGGTCCGTTGATCGCCGCACTGAAGATACGCCTTGAACGCGGCGAGCAAAGTCTCGTGTTCCTGAACCGTCGCGGCTATGCGCCGCAACTGGCATGTGACGCATGCGGCTGGGTCGCGGGCTGCCCGCGCTGCAGCGCCTACGTCGTGCTCCACAAGCCCGAACGCGCGCTGCGCTGCCACCATTGCGGCTGGGAATCGCGCATTCCGCGTTCGTGCCCGGAGTGCGGCAACGTCGATATCGCGCCGATGGGACGCGGCACGCAGCGCATCGAAGAGGCGCTTGCGGGCGCGGTGCCGGGTGCGCGCGTGCTGCGTATCGATGCCGACAGCACGCGCCGCAAGGGCAGCGCGCAGGCGTTGTTTTCGGATGTGCACGCGGGCGAAGTGGATATTCTCGTCGGCACGCAGATGATCGCGAAAGGCCACGATTTCCGGCGGGTATCGCTGGTGGGCGTGCTGAACGCAGACACGGCGCTCTTTTCCCACGATTTCCGCGCCAGCGAGCGTCTTTTCGCGCAACTGATGCAGGTGAGCGGCCGCGCAGGCCGCGCCGGTTTGCCGGGCGAAGTACTCGTGCAGACGCGCTATCCGACGCACGCGCTGTATCACGCGCTGGGTCGGCAGGATTACGTCGGCTTTGCCAATTCGACGCTCGCCGAGCGCCGCGACGCGCATCTGCCGCCGTTCGTCTATCAGGCGATGCTGCGCGCCGAAGGCCGCACGCTCGACGCCGCGCTGACCTTCCTGCAACAGGCCGCCGCGGCGCTCACCGACATTCCCGCTGCCAGCCGCGTGACTGTCTATGACGCCGTGCCGCTCACCATCGTCAAGGTGATGCACGTGCATCGCGCGCAATTGCTGGTCGAAAGCGCGTCGCGCGCCGCGTTGCAGGCCACGCTGCGCGCCTGGCAACCGGCGTTGCGCACGCTCAAGGGCGTGCTGCGCTGGAGCATCGAAGTCGATCCGCTCGATATCTAAGGCGCGGCCCGCTGTTTTCGGTCAACCCACGCGTATTTGCTCGCAAATCCCTTTAAGTCATATCGATAAAACGAAAGGTCGTTTCGTTTCGCGACATCGCTCGACTATATTTCGCCGAATCGGCGCATGAATCACAACAATCGATAGCGCGTGCGCCGCAACCTCGACCGGGGCACACAATGAGCGATACAAGACATACCTTGCCGGCGGGCGCACAGCCTTCGCGACGGGCAAGCACGACAGGCGGCGGTGGACTTTTTTCGACGGAAGACTGGTGGGCCGTGTGGGTCGGCCTGCTGGTGATCGTCGTTGCGTGGGCGCTATTCGCGTCGGGTAGCAGTATCAAGTGGCTCGCGACGGCACCCGCGAAATGGACCGATCCCGGCGTGGCCGCGCGGGATCTGGTCAAACATCTGCCGAACTACGTTGCGCTGTTCGTCGTGTTTGCCGTGCTGTTCGGCGTCAGCCTGAGCGTGCTGAGGCAGCGGATCGGGCACTTTCTGGCGTCGTTTGCGATCCTGTTTGCCGTATCGGTGCTGATATTCGAAGTCGGCGCGTGGGCCAACGCGTCGAAGTACAACCTCGAACCGCCGCTCGTCGCGCTCGCGCTCGGGCTGCTGATCTCGAACGTGTTCCGCTTGCCCGAGTGGTTTTCGGCGGGACTGCGTGTCGAGTTTTACATCAAGGTCGGGATCGTGCTGCTCGGCGCGACGCTGCCGTTCACGCTGCTCGTATGGGCGGGCCCGGTTGCTGTCGGGCAGGCGACGATCGTCTCGCTCGTCACCTTCTTCGTGATTTTCTTCGCGGCGAAGTCGCTTGGACTCGACAAACGCTTTGCCGCGGTGCTCGGCGTCGGTGGCGCGGTGTGTGGCGTGTCGGCGGCAATCGCAATTGCGGGCGCGGTTCGCGCGAAGCGCGAACAGGCGTCAGTCGCGATTACGCTCGTGATCTTGTGGGCAATCGTGATGATCTTCGTGCTGCCGTTCGCGTCGCGCTCGCTCGGGCTCTCGACGGCCGTCGCGGGCGCATGGATCGGCACATCCGAATTCGCCGACGCCGCCGGCATCGCCGCGGCGCAAGCCTACGGTGATTTCGCGAAGCACGCGG
Organism: Burkholderia sp. Ac-20365; assembly: GCF_017104715.1. GTDB lineage: Bacteria > Pseudomonadota > Gammaproteobacteria > Burkholderiales > Burkholderiaceae > Paraburkholderia. The sequence goes on along the minus strand of NZ_JAAGPI010000024.1, from coordinate 59,761 downwards.
GCGGCGCAATCGCCGGATCGCCCGAAGCGTCGCTTCAGGCGTTCACGTTGATGAAGGTGGTCGGCCGGGACATCTGGATCGGCATCTGGGCCTTCCTGCTCGCGATCGTCGCGACGACGCGCTGGGAATCCAGCGAAAGCGGCGTCACGGCGAAAGCCGACGCGCGCGAAATCTGGGCGCGCTTTCCCAAATTCGTGATCGGCTTCGTGATCGCGTCGGCGCTCGTCACGTGGATCGCGAGCCACTACTCGCTCGCGGATTACCGCAAGGTCGTCACGCCCGAGTTCGTCGCGCCGATCACCGCGCTGCGCACGTGGGCGTTCATCTTCTGCTTCTTCAGCATCGGACTGACGACGCGCGTGCGTTCACTCGCGGCGACCGGCATCAAGCCGTTCATCGCGTTCACGGCCGGCGTGGTGATCAATATCGCCATCGGCTACGCGCTGTCCGCGCACGTGTTCGCACCGTATTGGAATAGCTTGGGGCAGGGCTCGTGAACGCGCCTGCCGTTCTCGACGACAACGCCACGCCCGACGAGCGTCGGCCGTGCTGCGCCGATTGCCGGTTTCGCGCCGACGACCGGCATTCGCTTGAGCAGAGCATTCCTGGCCTCGCTGTATTCAGTTCGGGCTTTGGCGCAAGTGTCGCCGATAGCCGTTTGTGTCTGATCCACGACCAGCTCGTCGCGCCACGCGACAGCTGCGGTCGTTTCTCGCCGATGCATTGATTGCATCCGCTTCACCGAAACGCGCGCGAGAGGCGCGCGTTTCGTCTCGCAGCGCGTTCAGCCGCGCATCGACTCCGCGTTCGCATCGCGTTCGCCGTCGCGTACTTCGACGGGAATCAGCTCACGCCGCGACACGCCCGTCGCACCGCGAATGAACAGCACCATGCACGTCGCGAACATCATCCAGACACCCGCTACAACCAGCCATTTTTCCATTTTGGTCACCCCGTAAAGCAAGACATCGAACCCCGTACCGTGCGTCATTGCGCATCTCATGACCGGTATATCGGCGGGATTTCGATTTCGATAAGGGTTGCCAAAAAATAAACCGATCCAGGGAAAACACCGAGCGCAACCGCGCGCCTCCGGAAGGTGCATGCTGGCCGCAAACCCTTATGTGACAAGCCTTTCCAAAGGGTGCAACCGTTTCACGCCACAGGTTGCACCTTTTTATTGAGAGGGGTACGATTCGCCCAACTTTTTAGTCTTTGGCCGGCGTCCGTCCGGCGCATAAAGAAGGAACCATGGCGAGCACCACCCTTGGCGTCAAAGTCGACGATCTGCTGCGTACCCGGCTGAAAGATGCCGCCACGCGTCTCGAACGCACCCCGCACTGGCTGATCAAGCAGGCGATCTTCGCTTACCTGGAAAAGATCGAGCACGGCCAGCTTCCCGCTGAGTTGTCCGGCCATCACGGCGCAACCGAGCTGGCCGACGGCGCCGATCACGACGAAAACGACGGTCTGCATCCGTTCCTCGAATTCGCGCAGAACGTGCAGCCGCAATCGGTGCTGCGCGCGGCGATCACGGCGGCGTATCGACGCCCCGAGCCGGAGTGCGTGCCGTTCCTGCTCGGCCAGGCGCGTCTGCCCGCGAACATCGCGAGCGACGTGCAGACGCTGGCGGGCAAGCTGGTCGAAACGCTGCGCGGCAAGAGCACGGGCGGCGGCGTCGAAGGGCTGATTCACGAGTTTTCGCTGTCGAGCCAGGAAGGCGTCGCGCTGATGTGTCTGGCCGAAGCGCTGTTGCGCATTCCCGACCGCGCGACCCGCGACGCGCTGATCCGCGACAAGATCAGCAAGGGCGACTGGCGCTCGCACGTCGGCCATGCGCCGTCGCTGTTCGTGAACGCGGCGACGTGGGGCCTGATGATCACCGGCAAGCTGGTGACGACGAATAGCGAAACGGGTCTGTCGTCGGCGCTGACGCGCATGATCGGCAAGGGCGGCGAGCCGCTGATCCGCAAGGGTGTCGACATGGCGATGCGCCTGATGGGCGAGCAGTTCGTCACGGGCGAAACGATTTCCGAAGCGCTGGCCAACAGCCGCAAGTTCGAAGCGCGCGGTTTCCGCTACTCGTACGACATGCTCGGTGAAGCCGCGACGACGGAAGCCGACGCGCAGCGCTACTACGCATCATACGAACAGGCGATCCACGCGATCGGCAAGGCTGCCGGCGGCCGCGGCATCTACGAAGGTCCGGGCATTTCGATCAAGCTGTCGGCGCTGCATCCGCGCTATTCGCGTTCGCAGCAGGAACGCACGATGAGCGAACTGCTGCCGCGCGTGCGCGCACTCGCGATTCTCGCGCGCCGCTACGACATCGGCCTGAACATCGACGCGGAAGAAGCGGACCGCCTCGAAATCTCGCTCGATCTGCTCGAAGCGCTGTGCTTCGATCCGGAACTGCAAGGCTGGAACGGCATCGGCTTTGTCGTGCAGGCGTATCAGAAGCGCTGCCCGTTCGTGATCGACTACATCGTCGATCTGGCACGCCGCAGCCGTCACCGGATCATGGTTCGTCTCGTGAAGGGCGCGTATTGGGATACGGAAATCAAGCGTGCGCAAGTGGATGGCCTCGAAGGCTATCCGGTGTACACGCGCAAGATCTATACGGACGTGTCGTACCTCGCGTGCGCGAAGAAGCTGCTGAGCGCACCGGATGCCGTGTATCCGCAGTTCGCGACGCACAACGCGCACACGCTGTCGGCCATCTATCACCTCGCGGGCCAGAACTACTATCCCGGCCAGTACGAGTTCCAGTGCCTGCACGGCATGGGCGAGCCGCTGTACGAAGAAGTCACCGGCCGCGACAAGCTGAACCGTCCGTGCCGCGTGTACGCGCCGGTTGGTACGCATGAAACGCTGCTCGCATATCTCGTGCGTCGTCTGCTGGAAAACGGCGCGAACACGTCGTTCGTGAATCGCATCGCGGATGAAACCGTTGCGATCAAGGATCTGGTTGCTGATCCGGTGGAAGAAGCGTCGAAGGTCGTGCCGCTCGGCGCGCCGCACGCGAAGATTCCGTTGCCGCGCAATCTGTTCGGCACGGAGCGTACCAATTCGATGGGCCTCGATCTGTCGAACGAGCATCGTCTCGCGTCGCTGTCGTCGGCGTTGCTGGCGAGCGCGAATCATCCGTGGCGCGCTGCGCCGATGCTCGAAGACAACGAGATCGCCGTCGGCAATGCACGCGATGTGCGCAATCCCGCCGATCATCGCGATCTCGTCGGCACGGTGGTCGAAGCGACGCCGGAACACGTGAGTGCCGCGCTCTCGCATGCTGTCGCTGCCGCGCCGATCTGGCAGGCGACGCCCGTCGAAGCGCGCGCCGATTGCCTCGCGCGTGCCGCCGATCTGCTCGAAGCGCAGATGCATACGCTGATGGGTCTCGTCGTGCGTGAAGCGGGCAAGTCGCTGCCGAACGCGGTTGCGGAAATCCGCGAAGCCATCGACTTCCTGCGCTACTACTCGACGCAGATCCGCGACGAATTCTCGAACGACACGCACCGTCCGCTCGGTCCTGTTGTGTGTATCAGCCCGTGGAACTTCCCGCTGGCGATCTTCATGGGCCAGGTTGCCGCCGCGCTCGCCGCTGGCAATACGGTGCTCGCGAAGCCGGCAGAACAGACGCCGCTGATCGCCGCACAAGCCGTGCGCATTCTGCGCGAAGCGGGCGTGCCCGCAGGCGCAGTGCAACTGCTGCCGGGCGATGGCGAAACGGTCGGCGCCGCGCTGGTCGCCGATGCGCGCACGCGTGCCGTGATGTTCACCGGCTCGACGGAAGTCGCGCGTCTGATCAACAAGACGTTGTCGAACCGCCTCGATCCGGACGGCAAGCCGATTCCGCTGATCGCCGAAACGGGCGGCCAGAACGCGATGATCGTCGATTCTTCGGCACTTGCTGAACAGGTCGTCGCGGACGTGCTGCAATCGTCGTTCGATTCGGCCGGTCAACGTTGTTCGGCGCTGCGCGTTCTTTGTCTTCAGGACGACGTTGCAGACCGCACGCTCGAAATGCTGACGGGCGCAATGAAGGAACTGGCTGTCGGCAATCCGGACCGTTTGTCGGCTGATGTGGGCCCTGTGATCGACACGGACGCGAAGCGCGGCATCGACGCGCACATCGCGTCGATGCGTGAAAAGGGCCGCAAGGTTACGCAACTGCCGATGCCGGAAGGTTGCAATGCAGGTACGTTCGTGCCGCCGACGCTGATCGAACTCGACAGCATCGACGAGCTGAAGCGTGAAGTGTTTGGCCCGGTGCTGCATGTGGTGCGTTATCGCCGCAGTGCGCTGGACAAGCTGCTCGAACAGATCCGCTCGACGGGTTACGGTTTGACGCTCGGCATCCACACGCGTATCGATGAAACGATCGCGCATGTGATCAGCCGCGCGCACGTGGGCAACATCTACGTGAACCGTAACGTGATCGGCGCCGTGGTCGGCGTGCAGCCGTTCGGCGGCGAAGGGCTGTCGGGCACGGGTCCGAAGGCGGGTGGTGCGTTGTATCTGCAACGTCTGCTGGCAACGCGTCCGGCGGGCTTGCCGAAGTCGCTCGCGCAGACGCTGATGGTCGACAATTCGCAAGCTGCATCGAATGGCGCACAAAACGGCAACGCCGCGAGCGATAATCCTGCCGCTGCGCTGACGACGCTGCGCGACTGGCTGATCGCGGAACGCGAGCCGGTGCTGGCCGCACGTTGCGACGGTTATCTGTCGCACGTTCCGGCGGGCGCGACGGCGGTGCTGTCGGGTCCGACGGGCGAGCGCAACACGTACACGCTCGGCGCACGCGGCACGGTGCTGTGCGTTGCATCGACGGCAAGCGGCGCGCGCGTGCAGTTCGCGGCGGCGCTTGCGACGGGCAACAAGGCGCTGTTCGAAGGCGCGGCGGGCGAGCAGTTGTATGCTGCGTTGCCCGCATCGCTGAAGCAGTACGCGAGCGTGAAGAAGAACGCCGAAGCATCGTTCGATGCCGTGCTCTTCGAAGGCGACAGCGACGAGCTGCTGACGCTCGTGAAGGACATCGCGAAGCGCGCTGGCCCGATCGTGTCGGTGCAGGGCGTTGCGGCGCGCGCGCTGGAAAGCGGCGACGAGGATTACGCACTCGAACGTCTGTTGACGGAACGTTCGGTGAGCGTGAACACGGCAGCCGCAGGCGGTAATGCGAATTTGATGACGATCGGCTGAGCGAACCTCGCTCGATCGATTCAAAAAAATGGCGCGAGACGGCGACCCCGATCACCGCGCCGTCCACACCTGGTACCAAGGAGAAGCTATGCAACATACGATGAAAAAGCTGGCAGGCGCGACGCTGTTCGCTGCCATGTCGCTGGCGGGGACTGCGCATGCACAGCAGGTCGAAGACGTGAAGATCGGCTTCGCCGGCCCGATGACGGGCGCACAGGCGCACTACGGCAAGGACTTCCAGAACGGCATCACGCTCGCAGTCGAAGACATGAACGCGACGAAGCCGGTGATCGGCGGCAAGCCGGTTCGCTTCGTGCTGGACGTGGCCGACGACCAGGCTGACCCGCGCACGGGCACGACGGTCGCGCAGAAGCTCGTCGACGACAACATCAAGGGCATGCTCGGTCACTTCAACTCGGGCACGACCATCCCGGCATCGCGCATCTACGCGAACGCCGGCATTCCGCAGATCGCGATGGCGACGGCACCGGAATACACGCAGCAAGGTTTCAAGACGACCTTCCGCATGATGACCTCGGACACGCAGCAAGGCTCCGTTGCGGGCACGTTCGCTGTGAAGACGCTGGGCGTGAAGAAGATCGCGATCGTCGACGACCGCACGGCTTACGGCCAGGGTCTGGCTGATCAGTTCGAAAAGGCAGCGAAGGCAGCAGGCGGCACGATCGTCGATCGCGAATTCACGAACGACAAGGCTGTCGACTTCAAGGCAATTCTGACGAAGCTGAAGTCGGTGCAGCCGGATCTGATTTACTACGGTGGCGCCGATTCGCAGGCTGCACCGATGGTCAAGCAGATGAAGACGCTGGGTATCAAGGCGCCGCTGATGGGCGGCGAAATGGTCCACACGCCGACGTTCCTGCAAGTCGCTGGCGATGCGGCTAACGGTACGGTTGCTTCGCTGGCTGGTTTGCCGCTGGAAGAAATGCCTGGCGGCAAGGACTATGTTGCCAAGTACAAGAAGCGTTTTGGTGAAGACGTTCAGACGTACTCGCCGTATGCGTATGACGGCGCAATGGCCCTGTTCGATGCAATGAAGAAGGCTAATTCGACGGATCCGGCCAAGTATCTGCCGATGCTGGCGAAGACCAGCATGCCGGCTGTGACGACCAAGGATCTCGCTTATGACCCGAAGGGCGATCTGAAGAACGGCGGTATCACGCTGTATAAGGTTGTCGACGGTAAGTGGACGACGCTGCAGAGCGTTGGTGGCAAGTAATCTTTTTGCCTTGCGGCGCCTGGGTTTTATAGCTGGGCGCTGCTGATTTTTTCGAAGCCTCGTAGGGTTTATTGCTCCGCGAGGCTTTTGTGTTTTTTCGCGGCTTATGTTGTTGGCATCCGCGACTTGTTATTGGTTCTTCACGCGTTGCCCCTGTGCGGGGCGGCACCTACTTTTCTTTGCTGCTGCAAAGAAAAGTAGGCAAAAGAAAGCAGCTCACACCAAGCCGCTTGACGAATGCCCACGGGCCCCCGGCGGCCCGTGGCTTCTGCTTATTCGCCTCGCAGTTTCTTGCCCTGCTCGCGTACCTGCTCCAGTGTTGCGCCCGGTGTGCTCGCCTCCTGAATCAGACGGACTTCGATCACTGCCGGTTTCTTCGATTCCTGTGCGCGCTTGAATGCGGGCATGAAGTCTTCCGTGCGCTCCACCGTTTCGCCGTGTGCGCCGAATGATTTCGCAAACGCCGCGAAGTCCGGATTCGTCAGTCCCGTTCCATGTACGCGGTTCGGATAGTGCCGCTCCTGATGCATCCGGATCGTGCCGTACTGGCTGTTGTTCACGACGATAAAGATCACCGGCAAGTCGTACTGCATCGCCGTCGCAATCTCCGATGACGACATCATGAAGCAGCCATCACCCGCAAACGCCACCACCGTTCGGTCCGGATACATCGACTTCGCTGCGATCGCCGCCGGTACGCCGTAGCCCATCGCGCCGCTTGTCGGTGCGAGTTGTGAGCGGAAATGGCGGTACGCAAAATGTCGATGCAGCCACGTTGCGTAGTTACCCGCGCCGTTGGTGAGAATCGCGTCCTTCGGCAGGTGCTCACGCAGTTGCAGCATGATCTCGCCCATCTGCACGTCGCCTGGAATCTTGCGCGGCTTGCGCCATTCGAGGTATGCGTCGTGCGCTTCTTTTGCCGAGCCTTCCCACGCCAGTTTCGTCGATGGCTTCAGTTGGGCAAGCATCGACGCGATTTCCGGCATGCCCGACACAATCGGCAGATCGGCAGCGTAGACGCGGCCCAGTTCTTCCGCGCCCTGATGCACGTGGATCAGCGTCTGCTTCGTCTTCGGAATCTCGAGCAGCGTGTAGCCGCCTGTTGTCGCTTCGCCGAGTCGCGGACCCAGTGCGAGCAGCACGTCGGCTTCGTCGATGCGCTTCGCAAGCGCCGGGTTGATGCCGAGGCCCACGTCACCCGCGTAGTTTGGGTGTTCGTTGTCGAGCGTGTCCTGGAAGCGGAATGCGAGACCAATCGGCAATTGCCAGTTTTCGATGAAGGTGCGCAAGTCCTCGCACGCTTGCGGCGTCCAGCCGCTGCCGCCCGCGATCACCATCGGTTTCTTCGCGCCTTCGAGCAGGCCGCGCAGTCGTTCGATCTGCTGCGGCGCCGGCGCCGCCGCCACGCGTTGATATGCGGGTGCGCCCGGCATCGCGGCACACGCATCGCTCAACATGTCTTCCGGCAGCGACAGCACGACGGGGCCCGGTCGGCCCGATGTTGCCGTGTGGAATGCGTGGCTCATGTACTCGGGGATGCGGCGGGCGTCGTCGATTTGCGCGACCCACTTCGCCATCTGGCCGAACATGCGGCGATAGTCGATTTCCTGAAATGCCTCGCGGTCCAGATGCTCGCGCGCGCACTGGCCGATCAGCAAAATCATCGGCGTCGAGTCCTGAAACGCAGTGTGCACGCCAATCGATGCGTGCGTCGCGCCCGGTCCGCGCGTGACGATGGCGACGCCCGGTCGGCCCGTCAGTTTGCCGACGGCTTCCGCCATGTTGGCCGCGGCCGCTTCGTGGCGGCACACGACCGTCTGGATTTGCGACGTCTCGTCGTGCAGTGAATCGAGTACCGCCAGAAAACTCTCGCCGGGCACGCAGAACACGCGCTCGACGCCATGCGTCAGCAGCGCGTCGACCATCAGACGCGCGCCGGTAGTCATATTTGATGCATCGGAAGACAGCGACATTGCGAAGACACCTCCAGTCAGAAGAGCTTCGACAGCTTACGCCGAGTCCCTTTCAGGTGTCATGCGTAAAAGCGGCATCAACATTCGATGATGTTCACCGCCAGCCCGCCGCGCGACGTTTCCTTGTACTTGGTCTTCATGTCGGCGCCCGTTTCGCGCATCGTCTTGATGACGGAATCGAGCGAGACGTAATGGCTGCCGTCGCCGCGCAGCGCCATACGCGCTGCGTTCACCGCCTTCACCGACGCCATCGCGTTGCGCTCGATGCACGGAATCTGCACCATCCCGCCGACCGGGTCGCACGTGAGGCCCAGATTGTGTTCCATGCCGATTTCCGCAGCGTTTTCCACCTGCAACGGCGTGCCGCCCATCACGGCCGCGAGCGCGCCCGCTGCCATCGAACACGCGACGCCGACTTCACCCTGACAGCCGACTTCCGCGCCCGAGATCGACGCGTTCAGCTTGTACAGAATGCCGATCGCCGCCGCCGTCATCAGGAAGTCGAACACGCCTTGCTGGTTCGCGTTCGGCATGAAGCGCGTGTAGTAATGCAGCACGGCCGGGATGATGCCCGCAGCGCCATTGGTCGGCGCGGTGACGACACGGCCGCCCGCGGCATTCTCTTCGTTGACGGCGATCGCGTACAGGTTGATCCAGTCGACCATCGACAGCGGATCTTGCAACGCACGCTCCGGATTGCCCGTCAGCGCGCGATATAGTTGCGGCGCGCGGCGCTTCACCTGGAACGGGCCGGGCAGATTGCCGTCCGCGTCGGGGTTATTGATGCCGCAGCCGCGCGCGACGCACGATTGCATCACGTCCCAGATCTTCAGCAGACCCGCGCGCGTTTCTTCTTCCGTGTGCCACGCGCGCTCGTTGTCCCACATCAGTTGCGCGATGCTCTTGCCCGTCGTTTTGCACATCTCGAGCAATTCAGCGCCGGTGCGGAACGGATGCGGCAATTGCTCGACAGCCGACAGCACTTTCGTATTCGGCGCGCCCGCCGTCACGACAAAACCGCCGCCGACAGACAGATACGTCGATTCGCGCAGCGTCTCGCCGTTCGCATCGAATGCACGCAGCTTGAGGCCGTTCGGATGCTCGGGCAGCGCCTGTCGATAGAACGAAATGTTGTCCTTCAGCACGAACGGCACCGGATGCGTGCCGAGCAGCGCGAGCGTGCGTGACGTGCGGACCTGTTCGAGGCGGGCCGCGATGGTTTCGGGATCGACGGTATCGGGTGCGTCGCCGAGCAGGCCGAGCATCACGCCGCGATCGGTGCCGTGGCCTTTGCCCGTCGCACCGAGCGACCCGTACAGATCGACTTTCACCGATGCCGTGTTCGCCAGCAGTCCGTCGCGCTCGAGCCCTTGCGCGAACATCAGCGCGGCGCGCATGGGACCGACCGTGTGAGAACTCGACGGGCCAATGCCGACTTTGAAAAGATCGAAAACGCTGACTGCCATCACTGCTCCTGCTAGAAAGTTCGTCTGTGCTGCACTGCGCGGGTAGCGCGGCAGCTCAATGCGCCGATGCGCCGCGCGTGATCAACGCGCGGGCAACGGCAGGCACACGGCGAGCCACGCGGGCGGCGTCGGTGCCAGTTGTCGCGCGATGGGCAAATAGCGCCCATCGAGCCGTGCGGCGAGGTGATACAACTCCGCCGCGTTTTTGGGATCCCACTGACCACTATAGCCGGGCAACCCGGCCTCGCGGCGCTTCGCGTCGAAGGGCACGCTCGAGTGTACGAACTCTTCGTGCGTCTTTTCGCCCGTAGCGTATGGCGTCAGCCAGTTCAATGCGGCGGCGAGCGTTGCGCCGCCAGGCGCGCGTTCATTCAGCCAGTTGCGGTTGTGGCGGCGCGCAGCGAGCGCGGCCGTCACGAGCGGTTGCAGATCGTAGGTCACGTAGTGCAGCGCATCACGCTCGCCGAAATCGACAGTCGTGCCGTCAGGCGCGATGTTGTCGTTGATGTGTTCGACGTAGAGGCGCTGCGCCGACTCGATCAACTTGCGGTTGTCGAGCGTAAAGGCGGCCATCGAAATCAGCTTCACGCGGTGGCTCTGCCAGTTGTTGCGGAACGTGCCCGTCAACGGGCGCTTTTGCGCGTCGATCTGCGCGATGTAGCCGTTTGCGAGCTTCGTCAGAAAGGCCATCGTCGCGTTGCGTGTCTTCACGGGCAGCGCGCTGGCCGTCATGTCGTAGGCGAGGATCAGCCCTTCGAATGGCGTTTCGTCGATCGGATTGAACGACGGCTGGTAGGTCGTCACCCACGCATACAGCAGGCGATCGACCAGCTTCAGATAGCGGTCGTCGCTGGTCGCGCGCCATGCGAGCGCGGCGTCGCGCAACAGATCGAGATCTTTTTCCGCTTCCTTGCTCTGGTCGTAGATGCCCTCGTGCGGCAGCGTGCCTTCCGTGTGCAACCGGGGCACGGCATGCGCGGGCGCGTTCAGCTGCGCCTGGACATTGCTCACCAGAGCCTTGACGCCCGGATCGGCATTGGTGCGTTCGCTGGTTTGCAGCGCCGGCGCGGCGCAGAGGTTCATGGCGGCGTGGGCCATCCCCGGCGACAGCGCACACACTGCCACGGCGAGCAGCGTGGCGGCACTGCGTGGAAGAAACGGACGCGTCGACGGCGCGCGCGCGCTACGGCGTATCGGCGCCTGACCGTTTCGCTTCATGCATGGCTCCTCTGGTTCGATCCAAGTTGAGATGTTAGCCGCCCAACGCGCAAAGCGACAGCCCGACAGGCCACCGCGCAGGGCGGACGGCCCGGCTGGCGGCCCGTCGGCGGCGTCTCACGCAGCCCGCTTTATCGACCGAATTGGGCCGCTTTTCGCCCGCATTTCCACGCGTCGTTTTTTCCGGATGTCATCGATACTGCCTTCCGTGTTACAGGGATTGCGTCGTAAGTGGACAGCTGACGGACGGCAGTGCGCCGCATCAGACGCGAGGATAGACGTCGCCGTTGTAGAACGGATGACGCTCGCGCAACCGCTCGAAGATCGCATCGCCGTCGCCAGACGCGACGCCCGAGAAGGTGGCGCGAAACGCGTCGAGCGAGCGTGCTTCGCTGGCCAGCTGCGCGGCAGTCGGTGGATCGCCGGCGCCTGCGACGTCGATGTGGAATGAAGGGCCGTAGACAAAGGTGAAGATTTCGAGCGTGCGGGCCGCGTGATAGGCGCTCGTGGCAACGAGTATGCGCGGGCCGTCGAACGTGGCAGCGAGATTGCGCCGCGTGAAGACGGCGTCGCCGACGGTGTCGCGAGACGTGGTTTCGGCGATCACTCGCGACGCATCGAGCTGCGTGTATTCGAGTGCATAGCGCCGCATGGCGTCCGCGATGCAGATGTCCGAGTCGTCGCGATAGGCCCAGCCGCACATCACGAGCAAGGGCGCGCTGGCGGTTTTCATCGCCTCGATGCCGAGGTCTACGCGTGCGCGGGTTTCGTCGTTCAGGGTTCCGTCCGCATCCATCAGATTTGCGAGGACCACGACGGCGTCGTAGCGGGCGTCGGTGAAATCTACAGGGTTCGGCATAGGCAAATGAAAGTACTGTTTTTGACGAGTGGCGAGGCGGCGCGGCCGCTGGCCGGCTGGCTCGGCCAACGCGAAGCGCTCACTGTGCGGGAGACGCCGTTGAGCGCTCAGGATGTTGCCGCGCTCGCGCCGGACCTGATTGTAAGTCACTCGTACCGTCACATTCTGAAGCGAGACGTGCTTGCCGCCGCGCCGGGCCGGTTCATCAACCTCCATATCTCGCTGTTGCCCTACAACCGCGGCGCGGACCCGAACCTGTGGTCGTTCCTCGACGACACGCCCAAAGGCGTATCGATCCACCTGATCGACGAGGGCATCGATACGGGCGCGATTCTGCTGCAACGCGAAGTTTCGTTCGACGAGAACCGCGAGACGCTCGGCAGCAGCTACGCGACCTTGCAGCAGACGATCGGCGAGCTGTTCATCGACAACTGGCCGTCGTTGCGCGACGGGCGAATCGCGCCGCGCTCGCAGACGGGCACCGGCACGTTTCACCGTGCAAGCGAATTCGCGGCGCTCAAGGATGCGCTGCTGGGCGACGAAGGATGGAACGTGCCGATCCCGGTTCTGCGGCAGCGTCACCGCGCGCTGCTCAGCGGGACGGCGCAAGGGCATGACAACGCATAAACGGGCAACCGGGACGCATACGCGGTTCACGAGAAGTACGGCTCGATATCAAGGAAGCGAACAATGTTGGACAACAAGGCAATTCTGATCACGGGTGGCACGGGTTCCTTCGGCCATAAGTTCATTTCGGCGGTGCTGGCGCAATACAAGCCATCGCGTGTCGTGGTGTTTTCGCGCGACGAGCTGAAGCAATACGAAATGCAACAGAAATTCGACGCGCCGTGCATGCGCTATTTCCTCGGCGATGTGCGCGACGCCGAGCGTCTGCGTCAGGCCATGCGCGGCATCGATTACGTGGTGCACGCTGCCGCGCTCAAGCAGGTGCCCGCCGCCGAATACAACCCGACGGAATGCATCCGCACCAACGTGACGGGCGCTGAAAACGTGATCAATGCCGCGATCGAAAACGGCGTCGAGAAAGTGATCGCGCTGTCCACCGACAAGGCCGCGAGCCCGATCAACCTGTACGGCGCGACCAAGCTGCTGTCCGACAAGCTGTTCGTGGCGGCAAACAATCTGGTCGGCAAACATCGCACCCGCTTCGCCGTCGTGCGCTATGGCAACGTGGTGGGGTCGCGCGGCTCGGTCGTGCCGTTCTTCCGCAAGCTGATCGCCGAAGAGGCGAAGAGCCTGCCGATCACCGATCAGCGCATGACGCGCTTCTGGATCACGCTCGATCACGGCGTGGACTTCGTGCTGAAGAACTTCCAGCGCATGCAGGGCGGCGAGATCTTCGTGCCGAAGATTCCGTCGGTGAAAATCGTCGATCTGGCGAAGGCGATGGCGCCCGAACTCGATCAGCACGTGATCGGCATTCGACCCGGCGAGAAGCTGCACGAAATGATGATCGCCCGTGACGACAGCCTGCACACGCTCGAATATCACGACCACTACGTCATCACGCCGGCGATCCGCTTTGTCGTGCAAAGCGAGTACGCGACGAACGGCATGGGCGAGACCGGCAAGCGCGTCACGGAAGGCTTCAAGTACACCTCCGACAACAACGGCTGGTTCCTCACGGTGGACGAACTGGCTGCCCTCGACAAGCAACATCCATGAGTGCGTTCATTCCGTACGGCCGGCAGTCGATCGACGCCGAGGACATCGCGGCCGTCGAAGCCGTGTTGCGCTCCGACTGGCTCACGCAAGGCCCGGCGATCGCCGCGTTCGAAGAAGCGCTGGCCAGCCGCGCCGGCGCTCGTCACGCCGTCGCCGTGTGTAACGCGACGGCGGCGTTGCATATCGCGTGTGTCGCCGCCGGGCTGGAACCGGGCGACCGGCTGTGGACGGTGCCGAACACGTTCGTCGCCTCGGCGAATTGCGGCCGGTACTGCGGCGCGGAAGTCGATTTCGTCGATATCGATCCGCTTACGTGGTGCATGGACGCAAACGCACTCGAAGCGAAGCTGAAGGCGGCGCGCCCGGCCGGCACCTTGCCGAAAGTGGTGATTCCCGTGGCGTTCGCGGGCCGCAGTTGCGACATGAAGCACGTGAAGCGTCTGTCCGACGAGTACGGTTTCACCGTGATCGAAGATGCATCGCATGCCGTCGGTGCAACGTACGCGGGGCGGCCCGTCGGTTGCGGCGAGTACGCGCACATGACGGTATTCAGTTTTCATCCGGTGAAGATCGTGACGACGGGTGAGGGCGGCGCCGTGCTGACCAGCGATCCCGCGTTGTGCGATCGCCTGCGCCGTCTGCGCAGTCACGGCATTACGCGGGACGCCGCGCAGATGGATACGCCTGACGAAGGCGCGTGGTCGTACGAGATGCAGGAGCTGGGTTTCAACTACCGGATCACCGATATCCAGGCGGCGCTCGGGCTGTCGCAACTCAAGCGTCTGGACGGCTTTCTCGCGCGACGCCGCGAACTGGTACAACGCTACGGCGCGCTGTTGAAGAACCTGCCGCTGCAATTGCCGCAGCTCGACGCGCTCGACGATTCCGCGTGGCATCTCTATGTCGTGCGCGTGAAGAACGACGATCGCCGCGCAGTGTTCGATGCGTTGCGCCGCGCCGATATCGGCGTCAATGTTCACTACATTCCGGTTCATCTGCAGCCGTACTATCGCCGCCTCGGCTTCGAGCCCGGCGATTTTCCGCAAGCGGAGCAGTATTACCGCGAGGCGCTCAGCCTGCCGCTCTACGCGAGCCTCACCGATGCGCAGCAGGATCGCGTGGTGACGGAACTGAAGCGGGTGCTCGCATGAGCCGCGTCGCCATCATTCCCGCGCGCGGCGGCAGCAAGCGCATTCCGCACAAGAACGTTCGCCTGTTCGACGGCGTGCCCATCATCGCGCATTCGATTCGCGCAGCGCTCGATAGCGCGCTGTTCGATCGCGTCGTGGTCAGCACCGACAGCGAAGACATCGCGGCCGTTGCGCGCGATTACGGCGCGCAGACGCCGTTCATGCGCCCCGCCGAACTCTCCAACGATCACGCCGGCACGCTCGAAGTGGTGCAGCACGCGTTGAGCGCGCTCGACGAGCCATACGATTACGCGTGCTGTATTTACGCCACTGCGCCGTTCATCGACGTTCGTTATCTTCGTGAAGGCATCGCGATGCTCGAAGCGCATCGCGAGAAGTCTTATGCGTTTTCGGTGACGACCTTCGCGTTTCCCGTGCAGCGCGCCCTACGCCTGACGGCGGACGGTGGGCTCGATGCCGTCTATCCCGAACACCGTCTGACGCGCTCGCAGGACTTGCCGGAAACCTGGCATGACGCAGGCCAGTTCTATTGGGGACGCACACCGGCATGGCAGCGCGGCGACACGCTGTTTTCACCGTTGTCGATGCCCGTCGTACTGCCGCGCCATCTCGTGCAGGACATCGACACGCCCGAAGACTGGCGACGCGCGGAGCTGATGTTCGCGGCGCTGCGGGCGCTCGCGCAATCGAACGGATGAAGCGCAAACCCGCAACACACAGGAATCGCGCGCTCCGATGACGGGCCGCGCGGCAAGGCGTGAGGAAACTATCGATGAAAGAAATCAGAATCGCGAACCGGTCCGTCGGCCCCGGCTCACAGCCGTTCGTGATCGCGGAGATGTCCGGCAATCACAACCAGTCGCTCGAACGCGCGCTGGAAATCGTCGAGGCGGCGGCTCGCAGCGGCGCGCACGCGCTCAAGCTGCAAACCTATACGCCGGATACGATGACGCTCGATATCGATGAAGGCGAATTCCATATCGGCGACGAGAACAGCCTATGGGCCGGCAACTCGCTCTATGCGCTGTATCAGCAGGCCTATACACCCTGGGAGTGGCACAAGCCGCTGTTCGATCGTGCGAACGAACTGGGCATGCTCGCTTTCTCGACGCCGTTCGACGAAACGGCCGTCGACTTCCTGGAAACGCTCGACGTGCCAGCGTACAAGATCGCGAGCTTCGAGAACACCGATCTGCCGCTGATCCGGCGTGTCGCCGCGACGGGCAAGCCGATGATCATCTCGACGGGCATGGCGAGCGTCGCGGAACTCGACGAGGCCGTGCGCGCGGCGCGCGGCGCCGGTTGCGAAGACCTGATCCTGCTCAAGTGCACCAGCTCTTATCCCGCTACACCCGAGCACAGCAACATTCGCACGATTCCACATATGCGCGACCTGTTCGGTTGTCAGGTCGGCCTGTCGGATCACACGATGGGTGTCGGCGCGGCTGTCGCCGCCGTCGCGCTCGGTGCAACCGTGGTGGAAAAACACTTCACGCTGCGGCGCGCCGACGGCGGCGTCGACTCGGCGTTTTCGCTGGAACCGGAGGAAATGCGTTCGCTCGTGATCGAAACGGAGCGCGCGTGGCAAGCGCTCGGTCAGGCTACGTACGGCACCAACGAACAGGAGCGCAAATCGATGGTCTTTCGCCGCTCGCTTTACGTGGTCGAGGATGTTGGCGCGGGAGAAGCGCTGACACGCGACAACGTCCGCGCGATCCGGCCTGGACTCGGCATGGCGCCTAAGCATCTGGACACCGTGATCGGCATGACGGCGCGCGCGCCGATCAAACGCGGCACGCCGCTTAACTGGGAAATTCTGAAATGAGCGCACAACCCGAACACGCTGGGCCGCAAGATCGCCAGGATCTGATCCAGTGGAAAACCGACGCCTGGAAAGATCCGGGCATGGTGAACTGGTACTCGAACCGGATGGTTCAGAGCGAGACCACCAACCTGCTGAAGAACGCGGTCGAGGTCAACACGATCCGGCGCCATGCGCGCGGGCCGAAGATCATCGATATCGGCGTCGGGACCGGCCGCGCCGCGTTGCCGCTCGTCGCCGACGGGTACGACGTGATGGGCGTGGACAGCTCGCAGGCTATGCTCGACGAAACGCGGCGCCTCGCGAACGGCGCGCCGATCCGTCTGCAGGTTGGCGACGTCGCGAGCTTGCCTTGCGACGACGCGTCCTTCGACTGCGCCGTCTCTCTGAACGTGCTCGTGCATTTCCCGAACTGGCGCGAAGCGCTGCTCGAATGGAAGCGCGTCGTGCGCCCGGGCGGCCGGATCATTTTCGACATTCACACACAGGATCACGCGGTCGCCGCGTATGGCGCGGACAAATCGCGCTGGCCCGACGCGCTGCGCGCCACTGACGAGGCGGGCAAGTTCGGCCTGTACATGTCGCGCGCAAGTATCGCCGAGCTGGTCGAGTTCGCCGACGCACAAGGCTTCGCAATCGAAACAGTTGTGCCTTACGGTGCATTTCTCGGCGGCGGCAATACGAACTGGCTGCTGTACGAATCGCTCGAGCAAAAGGCGAGCTGGAAGCGCACGCTGTCGTGGTTCGCGCGCGACAAGGGGCTGTTCGATCTGGGGCTGTTCATCGAAGAGGCGATCGTCGCCCATCTCGCGCCGAAGATCGCGGGCCGCATGTTCGTCGTCATGGATAACCGGGCAGACCCTGCCGCCAACGCGCGTTTCGCCGCGGACATGGCCGCGCGCAACACGGCGCTCGATTCGCTCGACGTCGCGCAGCTCGCTCAGTGGCTGCCGCTCGCGCCCGAAGCGATGAGCGTGGAACTGGACAAGCTGCTCAAACCGTTGCGAAGCCGCCATTTCTTCTTCCTGCTGTTTCAGTGCCTGCTCACGCGCTTTCCGAACTTCGAGTTTGGCGGCGCTGTTTCGCCGCAGATGTTGCGCGAACTCTCGACGTGGCTCATCAGCAATGCGCTCGACCAGAAATCGACGGAAATCGCGCGCGGCTGGTCGGCGGGACTCGCGGACAAGTTCAAGGCGGGCACCGACGTGACTGTCGGCACGGAATACAACCTGGTTCGGGCACTGCTGTCCAGATACTTCGGAATTTTTAAAGAGGGCCGACAATGAAGCAGAAGGCCATTATCAGCCTGCTCTGGGGCAAGCACTTCAACGCGCTGCTGCAGTTCCTGCAGATGCATGAGCCGTTGACCATCATCGCACCGCCGACTTCGCTGTCGCCGCAAATGCAGTCGGCGATCACGCAGGCGGGTTGCACGTTCGTGTCGATCGACGCTTTCGCGCAGGACGCGAGCGCGGCGCAGACAGTGAGCGCGGAGACGCAACATCTGCTGGACGTCTTCGAGCGGCACATCCAGCAGCAGCCGGAGTTTTGCGGGTTCGCGGCGGACGCGTCGGACAAGCTGCGTCCGGTCGTGTTCGAGAGCGTCAAAAGCGATCTGCCCGCTACCGTGCAATTGCTCGAATGCCTGAAGCGCGCGGCCGGGCAATACGATATCGCGCTGCTCGCGACCAACGACGACATGACGCGCGTCGGCAAGACAGCGACCGTATGGGCGCGCGCGCAGGGCATTCCGAGTGTGCATGTTGCGCACTCGATCGCGCTCGTCGATCCCTACACGGTGCACAACGAACTGGTCGCGGACAAGCTCGTCGTGTACGGGCAGCGCGGCATCGAGGGATATCGCGACCTGGGCGTCGCACAGGAACGGCTGATTGCGGCTGGCAATCCCGCGTGGGACGTCTATGCGACGCTGCGCAAGCAGAAGCCTTCGTGCCGTCAGCAGTTGAATACGAAGTACGGGCTGAAGCCGGAGTTGCCGCTCGTCGTGTTCGGCACGACGTGGGCTGCGAATCTCAGCGCGCACTGCATCGAGGACATCTATGACGAGTCGGTGCGTGCCTTCATGATCGCGTGCGAAAGCCTGAAAAGGGCGGGCATGCAGATCAACGCCGTGATCAAGGATCGTCCGTCGAACGCGGCGTTCGGCGAGAAGCGTTGCGCCGAAATCCTCGTGAAGCTGGGCGCATCGGGAGACGGCTATTTCTACGCGAGCGACGACACGGAACTGTTCGCTGCGGGTGCCGACGTGCTCGTTGCCGTCGATTCGAACTATCTCGTCGAAGGCATGCTCGCGCACACGCCGGTCGTCAATCTGATGAACACGGCGGGCATGCTGATGGGCCCATGCTTCGAAGCGGAGACGGGTGTCGTCGAAGTCGAGGCGCACGAGCTTGCGTCGGCGCTTCAGCAGATTCTCACCAATCCGGAATTGCGCGCCGGCCTGCTTCAACTCGGCCAGAAACGCGCCGCGCACTACAACCTCAACGATGGCGACGGCATGGCGTCGATGCGGGTCGCGCAGATTCTCGCCGGCTCGGCGAAGGGGCTTGCACCGCGCAAGCAGCGACATGTGTGGCAACAATATCTGGACGTCGAGTCGGGCGAGATTGCCGAGGGCTACCATACGCCGGGCCGTCCGAACCTGGTCGCGATGTATTCGAACGATCCGTCGATCGTGATCGACATCGGCTGTGCAGCGGGCAGCACGGCGGCGTTGATCAAGCAGCGTTTCCCGATGAGCCAGGTGTGGGGCATCGAAATGAATCGCGCGGCCGCGCAACTGGCCGCCAGCAAGATCGATCGCGTGCTGGTCGGCAAGTTCGAGGACTTCGATCTGGAGCGTGAAGGCATTGCGAAGGGAACGCTCGACGGCGTCCTGCTCGCCGACGTGCTCGAACACATGTACAACCCGTGGGACGTGATGGTGAAGCTGCGTCCGTACATGTCGCCGAAGGGCCAACTGGTGTTGAGCATCCCGAACGTGCGCAACCTGATGCTGATGGACGATCTGAGCAAAGGCAAGTGGACCTATGCCGAAGCCGGATTGCTCGATATCACGCATATCCGGTTCTTCACGCTTGCGGAGATCGTCAGGTTCGTCGCGGAGACGGGGTATCGCATCGTGCGCGCGGAACACGCGATCGACGGCAGACTCAGGGACTTCTGGAACCAGAATCAGGCGAACACGGCGCCCATCGAAATCAACATGGACCGGATGAAGCTCAAGGATGTGACGCGCGACGAATTGCTCGAACTGTGTACGATCCAGTTCCATCTGGTGATCGAAAAGGATCCGCTGCAAGGCTGACAAACGCAGCCGGCGTGCAAGCGAAAAAGCCCGGTAACGATCGACTCGTTACCGGGCTTTTGTATTTCAGCTTCGGTTCGCCCGCATCGGGGCGGGCAAACCAGTGTCGTCACTCGTAATCGGCCATAGGCACGCACGAGCAGAACAGATTGCGGTCGCCATATGCGTTGTCGGCACGGCCAACGGGCGGCCAGTACTTCTTCGCGATCAGCGTCGGCAGCGGATACGCCGCCGTTTCACGCGCATAAGCGTGCGTCCACTCGTTCGCGACAACCACAGCCGCCGTGTGCGGTGCGTGCTTCAGCGGATTGTCTTCGCGATCGCTACGGCCTTCTTCGACGGCGCGGATTTCGTTGCGAATCGCGATCATCGCTTCGATGAAGCGATCCAGCTCTTCCTTCGATTCCGATTCGGTCGGCTCGACCATCAGCGTGCCCGGCACCGGGAAGCTCATCGTCGGCGCGTGGAAGCCGTAGTCCATCAGGCGCTTCGCAACGTCGTCAACGCTGATACCGCTCGTTTCCTTGATGGGACGCAGATCGAGAATGCACTCGTGCGCGACCAGTCCGCCCGGGCCCGAGTACAGCACCGGGTAATGCGGCGCGAGCTTGTTCGCGACGTAGTTGGCGTTGAGGATCGCGGTTTCGGTAGCGGCCGTCAGGTTCTTCGCGCCCATCATCGCGATGTACATCCACGAGATCGGCAGGATCGATGCCGAGCCGTACGGCGCAGCGGACACCGCGCCGATGCCGTTCGCATCGCGCTCGTAACCCGTCGAAGTTTGATTCGGCAGGAACTTCGCCAGATGCGCGCCGACAGCGACAGGGCCGACGCCGGGTCCGCCGCCGCCGTGCGGAATGCAGAACGTCTTGTGCAGGTTCAGGTGTGAAACGTCGCCGCCGAACTGGCCCGGCGCCGCGAGGCCGACCATTGCGTTCATGTTCGCGCCGTCCACATACACCTGGCCGCCGTGCGCGTGAACGATCTCGCAGACTTCACGGACGTTCTGTTCGAACACGCCGTGCGTCGACGGATACGTGATCATGATCGCCGCGAGTTTTTCCGAATGCTGTTCGGCCTTCTTCTTCAGGTCTTCGAGATCGACGTTGCCTTGCGCATCGCACGCGACGACGACAACCTGCATGCCTGCCATCTGTGCCGACGCCGGGTTCGTGCCGTGCGCCGAAGCGGGAATCAGGCAGACATTGCGATGACCTTCGCCGCGCGACTCGTGATACGCGTGGATGATCAACAGGCCCGCGTACTCGCCTTGCGAACCGGCATTCGGTTGCAGCGACACAGCCGCATAACCCGTTGCGGCGACCAGCATCTGTTCGAGCTGATCGATCATTTCGCGGTAGCCGACGGTTTGCTCGGCGGGCGCGAACGGGTGAATCTGGCCGAACTCGGGCCACGTGACGGGCAGCATTTCCGACGTCGCGTTCAGCTTCATCGTGCACGAACCGAGCGGGATCATCGAGCGGTCGAGCGCAAGGTCCTTGTCCGACAGGCTGCGCAGATAGCGCAGCATTTCCGTTTCCGAATGATGACGGTTGAACACGTGGTGCGTCAGATACGCGCTCTCGCGTTCGAGCGTTGCGGGGAACGTGTTCGACGCGCCGAGCTTCGCATCGAGTTCATCGATTTGCGGCACGGCTTCGACAAACGCGGCTTGCGCGAATGCGGCGAGCAGATCGGCGAGATCGGCGCGCGTGGTGGTTTCGTCGAGCGACAGGCCGACGCGCGTTTCGCTCACGTGACGCAGGTTAATGCCCTTTGCCGTCGCTGCGTCGTGCAGCGCTTGCGTGCGCGGGCCCGTTTCGAACGTCAGCGTGTCGAAGAACGATTCGTTGACGAGCGTGTAGCCAAGTTGCTTCGCGCCTTCCGCGAGCAGCGCAGCGATGCGGTTCACGCGTTGCGCAATCGTCTTCAGGCCGCGCGGGCCGTGATAGACGGCGTACATGCTGGCCATGATCGCGAGCAGCGCCTGCGCGGTACACACGTTCGACGTCGCCTTTTCGCGGCGGATATGCTGTTCGCGCGTTTGCAGCGCGAGACGCAGCGCGGGGTTGCCCTGCGCATCGACCGTCACGCCGACCAGACGGCCCGGCATCTGACGCTTGAATTCGTCGCGCACGGCGAGATACGCCGCGTGCGGGCCGCCGAAGCCAACCGGCACGCCAAAGCGCTGCGAGTTGCCGACGGCCACGTCCGCACCCCATTCGCCCGGCGGCGTGAGCACGGTTAGCGCGAGCAGATCGGCGGCGGCGACCACGTGGCCGCCCGCTGCGTGGATCGCGTCAGCCAGCGCGCGGTAGTCGCGCACGTCGCCGTTCACGCCCGGATATTGCAGCAGCACGCCGAATGCATTCGACGTTGCAGCATCCGCAGCCGGACCGACCTTCACTTCGATGCCGACTGGCTTCGCGCGCGTCTTCACGACTTCGATGGTTTGTGGCAGCACGTCGTCTGCCACATAGAAAACGTTCGACTTCGACTTGCCGACGCGTTGCAGCAGCGTCATCGCTTCAGCGGCGGCGGTCGCTTCGTCGAGCAGCGATGCGTTCGAGATTGCGAGGCCGGTCAGGTCGACGATCATCTGCTGATAGTTCAGCAGCGCTTCCAGACGGCCTTGCGAGATTTCCGGCTGATACGGCGTGTACGCCGTGTACCAGGCCGGATTTTCGAGCACGTTGCGCAGGATCACCGTCGGCGTGTGGGCGTTGTAATAGCCCTGGCCGATGTACGAGCGGAACACCTGGTTCTTGTCCGCGAGTTCGCGCAGCGCGGCGAGCGCTTCGGCTTCGCTCTTCGGCTGGGCGAAGGGGCCGAGCGGCAGCGCGTCCTGGCGGCGGATCGCCTGCGGAATCACCGCGTCCATCAACGCGGCGCGCGATGCGAAGCCGAGGGCTTCGAGCATCGACTGCTGATCGGCGCCGTCCGGGCCGATATGCCGTTCAGCGAAGGCGTCATGCACTTCGAGCGCGGCGAGCGAGAGGGGAGTGCGGTTCATCAGACGATCCGGGTGTTCGAGCTTCATTGAGTGTTCCTGCTGGCGCGGCGCGCGTTCACGAGTGCAAACGCCGCGCCCTTCGTGGGTAAGTGGCTTGAGCGCTGGCTTATTCGCCGATCGACTTGCCGTAAGCGGCTGCGTCCATCAGACGATCTTCCGACGCACCTGCAGCCGGCTTGATCTTGAACAGCCAGTTGTCGTACGGCGCGGTGTTCACGGCGTCCGGCGTGTCGGCGACGTTCTGGTTTGCCTCGATGATCTCGCCCGACACGGGTGCGTAGATATCGGACGCGGCCTTCACCGATTCGATAACGGCGACCGTGTCGCCAGCCGAGACGGTCTGGCCCAGTTGCTGCACTTCGAAGAAGACGATGTCGCCGAGCGCTTCCTGCGCGTGGTCGGTGATGCCGACCGTCAGCGTGCCGTCTGCTTCGGTGCGGACCCATTCGTGCGATTCGGTGTATTTCAGATCGGCCGGGATGCTCATCGGATGCTCCTATGCGGTAATTCGGTTGATTTAAATGGTGGGACGCACGCGACGCTTTCGTGTCTCGGCTTTGTGTCTGTCAGGTGACGGTGTCGTGACGCGGATCGTATGAACGATCAGCCGACGAGCACTTTGCCGTTGCGCACGAATGGCAGTTTAACCACGCTGGCGGGAAGTGCCTTGTCACGGATCTGAACGTGCACGACGTCGCCCGGCTGCACGCCCTTCGGCACGCGCGCAAACGCAATCGATTCCTGCATGGTCGGCGAGAACGTGCCGCTGGTGATTTCGCCTTCGCCGTTCGGCGTGACGACTTTCTGGTGCGCACGCAGCACGCCCGCTGCCTTGCCGTTGTCCTTGTGCAGGATCAGGCCGACGAACGACGCCTGCGAGCCATCCGCTTCCAGCTTCGCGCGGCCGATGAAATCGCGCGGCGCGGACAGATCGACCGTCCATGCGAGACCGGCGTCGAGCGGCGACACGTTGTCGTCCATGTCCTGACCGTAGAGGTTCATGCCCGCTTCGAGGCGCAGCGTGTCGCGCGCGCCGAGACCGGCCGGGCGCACGCCTTGCGCCTGCAGCGCGTTCCACAGCGCTTCGACGTGATCGGCGGGAACGATGATTTCGAAACCGTCTTCGCCCGTGTAGCCGGTGCGCGCAACGGTCAATTCGCCGAACGGCGTATCGGTGACGCGCGCGGCGTTGAAGGGTTTCAGCGCTTCGCTGGCGGCGCGGGCATGCGGCACCGTCGCCCAGACTTTTTCGCGCGCGTTCGGGCCTTGCACGGCGACGATCGCGTAGTCGCGGCGCGGTTTGATGGTCAGGCCGAAGCCTTCTTCGTCATTGAGCTTGCTGAACCACGCGACGTCTTTCTCAGCCGTACCGGCATTCACGACGACGCGGAAATGATCTTCGCCGAAGTAATAGACGATCAGATCGTCGATCACGCCGCCTTCGGGATTGAGCAGACAGGAGTAGAGCGCCTTGCCGGGCGTTTGCAGCTTGCCGACGTTGTTCGCCAGCGCGCGCTCGAAGAAAGCGCGCACGCGTTGACCGGTGAAATCGACCACGCACATATGGGACACGTCGAACATGCCGGCGTCGGTGCGCACGGCGCGATGCTCTTCGATCTGCGAGCCGTAGTTGACGGGCATGTCCCAGCCGCCGAAATCTACCATGCGGGCATTGAGCGCACGGTGCGTGGCGTGGAGCGGGGTGTGTTTGAGTTCGGTCATCGGGGCCTCGGGCATCGCTAAACAGGAAAGGCCATGCGGCGAAACCCCTCGCGGCCTGATCCCATCTCGGGCCAACGAGCGATAACTGCATGCCCCCTCTGTCCTCGGTACCTGAGAGATTGCGCTGCCGCCAGCGAGTGCTGACGTGCGTGGCGCGCGCCCCTTCGGTGGGCAGCCTGCGCGTGCGGTTTAGTGCACCGGCGCTACTGCCGCTCTCCAGAGTGCGAAAAACGGACGCTCATTCGATTGGGGTCGTGTGACCGGAAGACGAGCGGGTTTTTCGACGCGGTCGGTCCTTTTGCCTGAGAGTTTGCGGGTGTGCCCCTTCGGCGGCGCTGGCTGCTGATCGATCAGACGACAGCAAACAGCACGCTCTCCCGACGCGTGCGGCGAATGTACGCGAGGCCCGAGGGGTTGTCAAATTGCGACATAGAGGCCATGTCCGGCTTGCGTCGCGGGGGTGCGACGATATGCCTGCGGTCAAAAATGACGCCCCAAAATCGGGCAGACTGGCGGTCGCGCCTGCGCGCTCGCTGGGCGCAATAACGTGAGCGCAAAAGAAGCGCGGACCCATGCCTGGCCCGCGCTCTGGAAGTGCAAATCAGCCGGTCAGCGGTTGATCGCCGCCGCCGCCGTATCCAGCTCCTGATTCAGCACGCGCTGTTCGTCGCCGTTCAGACCGCCGCCATGCTGCGCGGCCATGTCGCGCGCTTCCTGGCGGATCGTATCGAGCCGGTGATGCAGCGCTGCACCTTCGGGCGGCGGATAGTGACCCTGGTTCACGCGCGAGTCGATGTTGCGGCCCATATTGTCGATGCGGCCGTTGACCTGTTCGAATCGGCGCACGGCCATTTCGTGCGGACTCACCGTCGGACCCGGCTCAGAGATCTGCCTTGACGGCGGCGCCACGCACGCGGCAAGCGACAAAACCAGCGCACCACAGCCAAGCGCGCGGACGATACGTTGCATAAAAGTTTTCTCCTTTCGACGATGGCCCGTGGCGGCCGCCGGCCGATACGGCACGACGCGGAACACGGGCGGCGCGCAGTCACGCCACGAGGCCCGATCTTGCGGTGGCCTGATGTCGGCGGAAACTGCGGCGGGAAAGGGTTCGCGCGCGGCGAACCCTCGATGGCGCAATGAAGGCTGGCGCGAGTCCAGCCTCAAGCAAAGCAAAACGCAAAGGCGGAATGTTATCCGCTTGTCACGCGCCGCGCCGGAACGGCAGACGCACGCCTTCCTGTTCGCTGCGGTTCGCCAGTTCGATGATGGCCATGACGTCCACGGCGTCATCGGCGCTGACCGGGAACGGCGCGCCGTCCTGAATCGACGCAGCCAGCGCGCGGTAAAACTCAACATAGGCGCCGTCGCGGGTCGGCAGTTCGCGCTGCACTTCCTGCTCGCCTTCGAGCACGCGCAACGCACCTGCCTCATTGCCGCCGCCAAAACCGGCATCGCCTGGGCGCAGGCCCGCTTTCAGCTGATCTTCCTGCGTATCCAGCCCGTATTTCACGTAACTGCCGCGCGTGCCGTGAATCGTGTAGCGCGGCGCGACGATCGCCGTCAGCGCGCTCGCGTGCAGCACCACTTCGAAATTCGCGTAGCCGAGCAGCAGATGCACGTAATCCGGCGCGCTCGCGTTGTCGCGATACGCCTTCACCGTCGCATAAACCGTGTCGGGCGCGCCGAACAGCGTCAAGGCTTGATCGATCAGATGCGGGCCGAGATCGAACAGGAGACCGCCGCCGCGCGATGCCTCTTCACGCCACCGTTGCCGGATGCCCGGACGAAACCGGTCGAAGTGCGATTCGAAGTGCGTGACGCGCCCCAGTTCGCCGCTTGCGATCAGATCGCGCACTGTCATGAAATCGCCGTCCCAGCGGCGGTTGTGGAACGGCGCGAACAGCAGCCCTTTGCTTTTCGCGAGATCGGCGAGCGTGCGCGCATCGGCGGAACTGAGCGTGACGGGTTTATCGACCACGACGTGCTTGCCCGCTTCGAGCGTGCGGCGCGCGAGGTCGAAGTGCGTGTCGTTCGGCGTCGCGATCACAATGCATTCGATGTCGGTCAGCGCGAGCAGCGCGTCGATGTCGGCGACGATCGTGGCGTTCGGATAGTCGGCGCGCGCCTTGTCCGGCTGGCCCGTGGCGATCGCCGCGACGCTCGCGCGTCCGCAATGTTCGATCACCGGCGCGTGAAACGTGGCACCCGCGAAACCGTAGCCCATCAAGCCAATTTTCAGCGATGAAGACATGCGTGTTCCCTGCAAAAGCGGCGCGCCGCGGTGGCGGCGTGCAACGCCGTAATTGTTACACGGACACCTTTCGTCGCTCGATCGGCGCGCGGGCGGCATCGTCCGGATGGCGTAAGACGAGGCATCGGGAAGGTCATTCGTGTTAACATCGCGGCTCTCACGCGAACGGCAAAAAGCGCATGGAATCAATTGCGTGGCGCATTTCGCCACGATGCGCAGCGTGTGCCGTCCCGCTGCATGTTCCCCGGGCATTCCTCGTGAATCGCGCCCTCAAACGTTTACTCATCCACACACGATGTCCGCAGGCCTGAATTCCGCCCAAAGCGAAGCGGTGCGCTATCTCGACGGTCCCTGCCTCGTGCTCGCAGGCGCGGGCAGCGGCAAAACGCGCGTGATTACGCAGAAGATCGCGCATCTGATCGAAAACAAAGGCTTCGAGCCGCGCCATATTGCCGCTGTCACGTTCACGAACAAGGCCGCGGCGGAAATGCGCGAGCGCGTGGGCAAGCTGCTCGAAGGCAAGACGCTCAGTGCGCCCGGCAAGGAAGGCCGCAAGGTGCCCGTCAATCAGCTGACGGTGAGCACCTTCCACTCGCTCGGCGTGCAGATTCTGCGTCAGGAGGCAGAGCACGTCGGCCTGAAACCGCAGTTCTCGATCATGGATTCCGACGACTGCTTCGGCATGATCCAGGAGCAGGTCGGCTCGACGGATAAAGGTTTTATCCGCAAGATCCAGACGATCATCTCGCTGTGGAAGAACGGCCTCATCATGCCGGAAGAGGCGATGGCGATCGCGTCGAACGAGGACGAGCATCAGGCGGCAATTGTCTATCGCAATTACGTCGCGACGCTGCACGCCTATCAGGCCGTCGATTTCGACGATCTGATCCGCCTGCCCGCCGAACTGTTCAAGAACAACGAGCAGGTGCGCGAACGCTGGCAGAACAAGCTGCGCTATCTGCTGATCGACGAGTATCAGGACACCAACGCGTGCCAGTACGAACTGGTGAAGCTCCTGGCCGGTCCGCGTGCCGCCTTCACGGCCGTTGGCGACGACGATCAGGCGATCTACGGCTGGCGCGGCGCGACGCTCGAAAATCTCGCGCAGCTCGGCAAGGACTTTCCGAAGCTGCACCTGATCAAGCTCGAGCAGAATTACCGCTCGACGGTGCGCATCCTGACGGCCGCGAACAACGTGATCGCGAACAACCCGAAGCTGTTCGAGAAGAAGCTGTGGTCCGAGCACGGCATGGGTGACTCCATCACCGTCACAGGCTGCAACGACGAAGAGCATGAGGCGGAGTCGGTCGTGTTCCGCCTGTCGGCGCACAAGTTCGAGCGGCGCGCGCAGTTCCGCGATTACGCGATCCTGTATCGCGGCAACTTTCAGGCGCGCATCTTCGAACAGGTGCTGCGCCGCGAGCGGATTCCGTATGTGCTGTCGGGCGGTCAGTCGTTCTTCGACAAGGCCGAGATCAAGGACCTTTGCGCTTATCTGCGCCTGATCGCGAATGCTGACGACGATCCCGCGTTCATCCGCGCGATCACGACGCCGCGCCGCGGCGTCGGCAACACGACGCTCGAAGCGCTCGGCGCGTTCGCCGGCCAGGCGAAGGTATCGCTATTCGAAGCCGTCTACATGGGTGGCCTCGAGGCACGGCTGTCGGCGCGTCAGGTCGAGCCGTTGCGAATGTTCTGCGATTTCATGCAGCGTCTGCGAGATCGCGCTGAGCATGATCCCGCCAGCACCGTGCTCGACGACCTGATGGAAGCGATCCACTACGAAGCCTACCTGTACGACGCATTCGACGAGCGCCAGGCTCAGGCGAAATGGCAAAACGTGCTGGAGTTCCTGGAATGGCTGAAGCGCAAGGGCACGAAGCCTGAACCGGCAGCGGGCTCGGAACAGACCGGCTTCGACACCGCTGACGGTCTCACCGACACCGGCAAGAACCTGCTCGGACTGATTCAGACTGTCGCGTTGATGTCGATGCTCGAAGGCAAGGATGAAGATCCCGATGCGGTGCGGCTGTCGACGGTGCATGCGTCGAAGGGACTGGAATATCCACACGTGTTTCTGGTCGGCGTCGAGGAAGGCATCATGCCGCATCGCGGCGGCACGGAAGACGACGGTCCGATCGACGACGAGCGCATCGAGGAAGAACGCCGGCTGATGTATGTCGCGATCACGCGCGCGCAGCGCAGCCTGCATCTGAACTGGTGCAAGAAGCGCAAGCGGGCGCGCGAAACGGTGGTGTGCGAGCCGTCGCGCTTCATTCCTGAAATGGGCCTCGACGAAGCGCCGCCGCCGACGCCGGAAGAGGCGCCGATGTCGCCGAAGGATCGGTTGGCGAGCCTGAAGGCGTTGTTGCAGAAGCCATAAAAAATCCCCGCTCAAAGCGGGGATTTTTGTTTGCGTCCGAGAAAGATGCGCGTTGCTTATTTCGACGCGTTGACCATGTAGTCGACGGCGGCTTTCACGTCGGCATCCGACGCGTTCGATCCGCCCTTCGGCGGCATCGCGCCCTTGCCGTGCAGCGCGTAGTTGTAGACGGTTTCCATCGGCTCTTTCAGGCGCGGCGCCCAGGCTTCCTTGTCGCCGAACTTCGGCGCGTTCAGGACGCCAGCCGCGTGGCAGGCCTGACAGACCTGCTGATACAGGGCCTTGCCCGCCTGCGATGCGTCTGCGCTCTGTGTCGCGGGCGCCGCGGCTTGCGGCACGTTGGCCATGGCCGCCATCGCAGCGGCAGCCTGCGCGCCGGCTGCGTCGGAAGCGCCTGCTGCACCCGAAGCACCCGAAGCCGCCTCGGCGCCGGAAGCCGCTGCTGCGCCCGAAGCGCCCGCCGGAGCGGCGGCCGGCTGACCCGGCACGGGTTTCGGCGGATCTTCGAACTTCGCGCCGGCGTTGTTCGCCATGTACGCGACGGCGCGGCCGATCTCGTAATCGCTGTAATCGTCCGGGCTCGTGCCGCCGCGCGCGGGCATCGCGCCCTTGCCCGCCAGCGCGTTGTGCCACAGCGAGTCGAAACCTTCGGCGATGCGCGGCGCCCAGTCGCCCGTGTTGGTGAACTTCGGCGCGCCTGCCGCGCCCGACGCATGACACGCCGAGCAGACTGCCTTGTAGACTTCCTCGCCCGTCTTGTAGACGCGCGGCGCATTGGCATCGCGGATTTCGACCTGGGCGAGCGGTGCGGTGCGCGCGTCGACAGCGGCGTCGGACAGACCATCGGTGCCCGCGCCCGTGCGGGTCGAGTTGTCGACGTAATAGGCGAGCAGAATGATGATGATGATGGGGACAGCAAAGCCAGCGATGACTGCGGCGATCAGCTGTCCGGGCGTCTTGATCGGGGCTCCGTGTGGTGCTTCGCTCATGCTTGTCTCGTCTCCCGTGGGTATTGTGAGCGGTACAGCGCGACGGCAACATCTTGTTCTTGATCAGCCACGGACGATTATAGACGGAAGGTTTCGGCGTCGGCGAGCGGGCCCGGAAGGTGTTCAGTAGGCGTTTACGCGAACATTTTCGGTGTTTATGCGGTAAATCCGGGTGTCGGGTTCATGACGGTGCGTGCCAGGGGAACCGGACGCCGGCGCGGCGCGCCTTGCCGAGCCGGGCGCTGGGCGGGTTCGCGGTGGACGGGCCGCACGAAACCGGGTATGCTCTCGGTCTCGCTTTGGCGCCGCATCTCGCATCAACCGTGTGATTTTGCAGCGCTTTTTGCCGAATGCGCCCGTAGCTCAATGGATAGAGTACTGCCCTCCGAAGGCAGGGGTTGCTGGTTCGATCCCAGCCGGGCGCGCCAAGAACGCATCATGCGTGGTGGCTCAAACTGAAGTAACTGCAGTATGTGCAGCAGGCTGCCACCCGCCGCCATCCAGAACCCGCCCCGAGCGGGTTTTTTTACGCCGTCTGCCTGCGCATCCCTCCGCGCAACGGTCTCCACGCTATCCCCGCCGCTTCAGCACAGTCCGCCGAAATACGGCCATTAACTCCATCTGATCCACCAATCACCCTCTCGGCACCGCGGACAGAATAGCGCCACGGTAGCTCATTGCGGGTCGAGTTGCCGTTGAAGCCGGTGCGTGGCATGCCGGCAGCGCGTGTGTCCGACAGCGCAGAGCGCCGCTGTCGCGCGCGCCAGCCCACGCGCTCGTTCGACTCTTTTCCAGTATTCGGCTTTCATGAAACCCATTCGCCTGGTTTGCGGCACACGCGCCTCGTACGACGACTTCTCGCAGAACACCGCACTCGGCCGCTCGCTCTCACTGTTTCGCCACGCGAGCCCGCCGCAGTTGATGCTGTTCGACAACAACCGGGCCGGTCTTTCGTCGATCTACAACTACGCGATCGAACAGTCCCGCAACGACCCGGCAATCCTCGTGTTTTTGCACGACGATCTGCATCTGTGCGACTTCTACTGGATGGACCGCATCCGCGAAGCCATCACGCAGTTCGATATCGTCGGTCTGGCGGGCAACACGCGCCGGTTGCCGGGCCAGCCGTCGTGGTTCTTCAGGGATGCGTCGTTCACCCGCGATGATGCGCAGTATCTGAGCGGCGTCGTCGGGCACGGCAGCGGTTTCCCGTGCACGAACATGTCGATCTACGGGCCGCCCGGACGCGAATGCAAACTGCTCGACGGCCTGTTCCTCGCTGCCGATAGCGAGCGTCTGATTGCCAGCGGCCTCACGTTCGACGAGCGCTTCGACTTTCACTTCTACGACCTCGACTTTTGCCGCCAGGCCGAATCGCGTGGACTGCGCATGGGAACGTGGCCGCTGAGCATCGTCCACGAAAGCGGTGGATCGTTCGGCAGCCCCGCATGGCGCGGCGGCTACGAGCGCTACATGCAGAAGTACATGGGCGTGTGAGCGCTAGTACCAGCGCGAATTCAGAAGCTCCCATGCAAATGCCAGCCGACCACGAGTCATGCACGAGCGGCGACGTCCCGAAGGACGGGACGCCGCACGCGCCGTCGCTTGCGTTCGATGCCGGCGCCGTACTGCAAGCCGCATTCGCACATCACCAGGCGGGCCGCACGGCGCAAGCCGCCGAGTGCTACAAGCAGATTCTCCAGCGCGACGCAGCGCACGCCGATGCAATGCATTTTCTCGGTGTGCTCGCGTGCGACGTCGGCAATCTGCCTGCGGGGATCGACCTGATCGAAAAGTCGATCCAGCTGCTGCCAAACGCGATCTATCTGAACAACCTCGGCAACATGCGCGGACGCGCGCGCGATCATCAGGGCGCGATTGCCGCGTATCGCGCGGCGTTATCGCTTGCGCCCGATTACGCAGAGGCGCACAGCAACCTCGGCTACACGTTGCGCGAAGCGGGCGACCCGCAGGCTGCCGTCGACAGTTGCGCACAAGCGACCCGGCTCAAGCCTGACCATGCGCAGGCCTGGATCAATCTCGGCAACGCGCTGCTCGATCTGGGCAGCGACGAAGGGGCGCTCGACAGCTATATCAAAGCGCTGGCGCTGAATCCGAACGATGCCAACGCGCACAACAACGTCGGCAACATCCTCGAAAAGTACGGTCAGGCCGCGGGCGCTGCCGACGCATATCAGCGCGCGCTGGCCTTGGAACCGGGACGCGCGTCGCTGCACAACAACCTCGGCAACGTGCTGCGCGATCAGGGCCTGCTCGATCAGGCGACGGCGAGCTACCGGCAGGCGGTCGCGCTCGATCCCGGCTTTGCACAGGCGCACAGCAATCTGCTGCTGTTGCTCAACACGCGGCCCGACATGAGCCTGCGCGAACAGTTCGACGAAGCGTGCGCGTTCGGCCAGCGTCAGGCTGCGAAGGCGCAGCACGTCGAGCACCTGGCGCTCTCGGGTAAGACGGCGAAGCGCCTGCGTGTCGGCTTCGTGTCTGGCGATCTGAACTCACATCCGGTCGGCTTTTTTCTCGAAAGCGTGCTCGGGCATCTGGACCGCGAGCGCATCGAACCTGTCGCCTACGCGACGCGCGAGCGTGACGATGCGGTGTCGAAGCGTCTGATGCCGCAGTTCAGCGCGTGGCACGACATCTCGCGGCTCGACGACGAAGCTTGCGCGCGCCGGATCCACGACGACGCGATCGACATTCTCGTCGATCTGTCGGGCCACACGAATCACAACCGCCTGCCGGTGTTCGCGTGGAAACCCGCGCCCGTTCAGGCAACGTGGCTCGGCTACTTCGCGACGACAGGCCTCACTTCGATCGATTACGTGATCGCGGACAGGCACGTGCTGCCCTTGAGCGAAGCGTCGCAATTCGTCGAAACACCGTGGTATCTGCCCGACAGCTATCTGTGCTTCACCCCGCCGCCTTTCGGTATCGAGGTGGGCGTTTTGCCATCGAGCGCGAACGGCGCAATCACGTTCGGCTGCTTCAATCATCTGGTAAAGCTCAACGATGCCGTGGTCGCGTTGTGGGCGCGTGTGCTCGACGCCGTGCCGCAATCGCGTCTGTTGTTGAAGACACGCCAGCTCGACGACCCGGCGGTGCAAGCGGCCACGCTCGAACGGTTCGCCGCGCACGGCATCCACGCAACGCGTCTGGTTCTCGAAGGACAGTCGCCGCGCGCCGAACTGCTTGCAGCCTATAACCGCGTCGACATCGCGCTCGATCCATTCCCCTACGCAGGCGGCACCACGAGCGTCGAAGCGCTGTGGATGGGCGTGCCCGTCCTGACGCGGCGAGGCGAGCGTTTCCTGTCGCATGTCGGCGAGAGCATCGTGAGCACGGCAGGCCTGTCCGAATGGATCGCAGCGGACGACGACGACTACGTCGCCCGAGCCGTGCGCTTCAGCACACAGCGGCATCAGCTGGCCGCACTCAGAAGCACGTTGCGCGAGCGCCTGCTGGCATCGCCGCTATGTGACGCGCCGCGTTTTGCGCGGCATCTCGAAGACGCATTTCACGGCATGTGGGCGCACCGCGTCGCATGCCTTCATGCCAACAACGGGCTGTCTGCCCAACCGGATCGACCTTCATCAGGAGACGCCCGCGCGTGCGCGGAGCGCAATTTCGCATGACAGACTTCAATCAGAACCACAACGGCTCCTGGCAGCGCATTCCCGTGCCCGCCAACTTCGGCGCGGCGCCGCAGCCGCAAGCGGCACCCGACTCCGCTGCGCAGGAGCGTATCGCGTCGATGCTGCAGGCAGCCGTCGCGCATCATGAGGGAGAGCGCTTCGACGAAGCGGAAACGCTGTATCGCGAGATTCTCGCGCTCGACCCCAATCACGCCGACGCGATGCATCTGCTCGGCCTGATCGCGCACGAGTTCGGCCAGTATCAGACAGCCAGCGATCTGATCATGGCGGCGATCACGCGCAACCCGCAGGCGTTCTACTTCTACAACCTCGGCAACGTGATGCAGGCGAACAACCGGCCTGCCGCCGCCGCCGAGTGTTTCCGTCAGGCCATTGCGCTGCAGCCGGAGTACATCGACGCGCACAACAATCTCGGCAACGCGCTGCGTGCGCTGAAGGATCACCACGGCGCCGTGCAGTCGTTCTGCCAGGCAATCAACCTGAAGCCGGACCATGCGCGCGCGTACAACAACCTCGCGAACACGCTGATGGAACTCGACGAGCTCGACGGGGCCATCGAAGCGTGGCAGACGGCAAGCGCGCTACGCCCCGATTTCGCCGAGCCGCGCAGCAATCTGCTGTTCGCACTGAACTACAGATCGCAGACCACGCCGCAAGCGTATCTCGAAGAAGCGCTGCGCTTCGGCGAGGCGGTTGAAGCGCGTGCAAAGCCGTTTGCGACGTGGCTCGTCGATGCGGGTTCGCGCGCGGACCGTCCGCTGCGTGTCGGCATCGTGTCGGGCGATCTAAAGGAGCATCCTGTCGGATACTTCATCGAAAGCGTGCTTGCGAAGCTCGATGCGTCGCGCGTGCAAGTGGTGGCCTATCCGACCCGTGACGTCGAAGACGAACTCACGGCGCGCATCAAGCCGGCGTTTTCCGCGTGGACGAGCCTTGCCGGCGTCAGCGACGAGGCGGCCGCGCAGCGTATTCGCAGCGATGGCATCGACATCCTGATCGACGCGTCGGGCCACAGCACGCATAACCGTCTGCCGCTCTTTGCGTGGAAGCCGGCGCCTGTTCAGGTCAGCTGGCCGGGCTACTTCGCGAGCACGGGCGTGCGCGCGATCGACTACATCCTCGGCGACGCGCATGTGCTGCCCGAAGCGGAAGCGGCGCACTTCGTCGAAAAGCCGTGGCGTCTGCCTGACAGCTATCTGTGCTTTACGCCGCCCGCCGGCTCCGTCGATACGGGTACGCTGCCGATGCTCACGAACGATCACGTTACGTTCGGCTACTTCGGCAACGTGACGAAGGTCACGGACCATGTGATCGGCGTGTGGTCGACGCTGCTGCAGAACGTGCCGGGCTCGCAGCTGTTCCTCAAGTCCGGTCAGTTCGACGACGCGCATGTGCGCGATTCGTTCGTCAGCCGTTTTGCGGCACGCGGCGTTGCGGCGTCGCGGCTGATTGTCGAAGGGCGCTCGGCGCGCAATCAGTACCTCGCGGCCTACCGGCGCGTCGACATGATGCTGAGCCCGTTCCCGTATGGCGGCGGCACGACGACAGCGGAAGCGTACTGGATGGGCGTGCCCGTGCTGGTGCGCCAGGGCGATCGCTTCGTCACGCACATCGCGGAAACGATGGCTCACACGGCGGGCCTCGCCAACTGGATCGCACAAGACGATGCTGCCTACGTCGAAAAGGCGATGGCCTTCGCTGCCGATCGCGAATACCTGTCCGCGTTGCGCGGCAGTCTGCGCGCGCAGCTCCTCGCGTCGCCGCTGTGCGATGCGGGACGTTTTGCGCGCAATCTGGAAGCGGCGCTGCACGGCATGTGGGAACAGCGCGTCAAGCAGCGCGCGGAGGCGGCGCAGTGAGTGCCCAGTCGGTCCTGATTACGGGCGGCGCGGGTTTTCTCGGCTCGCATCTGTGTGACCGGCTGGTGGCGGCCGGTCACGACGTGATGTGCGTCGACAACTTTCACACGGGCAGCAAGCAGACCATTCACCACCTGATCGGCAAGGTGAATTTCGAAGTGATTCGTCACGACGTGTGGCTGCCGCTCTACGTCGAAGCGGACCGCGTGTTCAACATGGCGTGTCCTGCCAGCCCCGTCCATTACCAGAGCGATCCCGTCTCGACGGTGAAGACGGCGGTGCTCGGCGCGATCAACATGCTCGGCCTCGCGAAGCGTTGCGGCGCGCGCATCCTGCAGGCATCGACCAGCGAAGTCTATGGCGACGCGCAGCAGCATCCGCAGCCGGAAACGTACTGGGGCAATGTGAACCCGAACGGGCCGCGCGCGTGCTACGACGAAGGCAAGCGCTGCGCAGAGACGCTGTTCTTCGACTATCACCGGCAGCACGGCGTCGATATCCGTATCGCGCGCATCTTCAATACGTACGGCCCGCGCATGCGTCCCGACGATGGCCGCGTGGTGTCGAACTTCATCATGCAGGCGCTGCAAGGCGAGCCGATCACGCTATACGGCGACGGCAGCCAGACGCGCTCGTTCTGCTATGTCGACGATCTCGTCGAAGGGCTGATGCGGCTGATGGAACACGAAGGCGAACCGGGGCCGTTCAACATCGGCAATCCGAGCGAAATCACGATCCGCGAACTGGCGGAAACGGTGCTGCGCCTCACGTGCTCGCGCTCGCGCATCGAATACCGGCCGCTGCCATCGGATGATCCCGTGCAAAGGCGCCCCGACATCGCGAAGGCTCGCCAGCATCTCGACTGGGAGCCGGGCGTGATGCTCGAAGACGGTCTCAAGGAGACCATCGCGTACTTCAAAAAGGTAGTGAAGCAATGAGTTGCGATCTGATCGAAGCGATTTGCCCAGTTTGCTCGAACACGGTTGCTGCGCGCTTTTTCCCGGCGGGTGAGCAGACGCTGGCCACGCTTGCCTGGCCGGATTCGGCGCATGCTGCGCAAGCGTTGCCGCGTCATGCGCAGGATTTCGTGCAGTGTCCGTCGTGCACGCACGTATGGAATCACCGCTTCAAATACGACGCGATTCCG
This sequence comes from Burkholderia sp. Ac-20365, assembly GCF_017104715.1. Lineage (GTDB taxonomy): Bacteria > Pseudomonadota > Gammaproteobacteria > Burkholderiales > Burkholderiaceae > Paraburkholderia. The sequence goes on along the minus strand of NZ_JAAGPI010000024.1, from coordinate 22,784 downwards.
TACCAGAGCAATCCGAACCGGATGTTCAACAGCGGCAGCATCTGGAAAGGCCATCTCGCGAACACGCGCGATCTCGTGCTGTCGCAGCTGCCTGAAGCGCCGAACGTCGTCGAGATTGGCTGCGGCGAAGGGCACTTCGTGCGCGGTCTCGCGCAGGCGAAGCCGAAAGGCCGCTTTGTCGGCTTCGATCCGAATGCAACGCCTGAAACAGGACTTGGCGTGGAGTTTCATCCGCGTCTGTTCGAGCCGCTCGCTGACATGAAGGCGTTTCAGCCCGACGCGGTTGTGATCCGTCATGTGCTCGAGCATCTGACGGAACCGGCGCGGCTTGTCGAGGCGCTCGCCTGGGGCGCGGCGTCGGCGGGCAAGGATGCGTGGCTGTTCGCCGAAGTGCCGTGTATCGACCGCGTGTTCGAGACGCAGCGTCTCGCCGACTTCTTCTACGAACACGTGTCGCACTTCACGACGGAATCGTTCCGTGCGCTGATGTCGCGTGCCGGTGAAATCGTGACGCTCGATCACGGCTACGACGGCGAAGTCGTCTATGCGCTCGTCAAGCTCGCGGTGCCTGCACACGCTCGCTCGCGCGCGGAAGCGGCGACGCGTTTTGCCGCGCGCACCGTCACGAGCCGCGCGACGATTGCGCAGCAATTGTCGCAACTCAGCGAGACCGGCCAGCGTGTGGCGATCTGGGGCGGCACGGGCAAGGCGGCGGCGTTCATCCACCATTTCGGCGCGGACGCAAAGCGCTTTCCGCTCGTGGTCGATTCGGACCCTGGCAAGGTCGGCACCTTCGTGCCCGGCACGGGCCAGCGTATCGAATTCCGCGACGTGCTCAAGCAGACGGATGTCGACGTGATCGTGATCCCGACGCAATGGCGCGCGCGCGACATCATCGCTGAAATGACGCGTGAAGGCATTGCAACGAAGCGCGTGATGATCGAGCACGAGGGCGGCCTCGTCGATTTCTTTGCGCACGCGCATCCGTACTGAGCGAGCCCGGGACGTTTGAACATGCACGACATTCCGGGCCTTCTGAACGCCGCGCTCTCGCATCATCAGGCGGGGCGGCTCGCCGACGCGCAGACGCTCTACGATGCCATTCTGCAAGCCGAGCCGACGCAGTCCGATGCGCTGCACTTTTCAGGACTGCTCGCGTGCCAGACGAATCGCGCGGACGCGGGCATTGCGTTGATGCGCGCGTCGATAGCGGCCAATCCGAACGCCGTCTATTACAACAATCTGGGTAACGTGCTGCTCGGGCGACGGCAATTCGGCGATGCCATCGAAGGCTACCGCCACGCGGTGATGCTGCGCCCCGACTATGCGGAGGCGCACAACAATCTCGGCAATGCACTGCGCGAAGCTGGCGACGCACACGCGTCCATGCTCAGTTGCGCGAAGGCGATCGAGTTGCGCCCCGACTACGCCGAGGCGTTCAACAATCTCGGCAACGCACTGAAGGATCTCGGCGATCTCGACAATGCGGTGCTCGCGTATGGCAAAGCGGTGTCGTTCCGGCCCGACTACGCGGACGCGTTCAGCAACCTCGCGCGCGCACAGGCGGGGAGAGGCAATGCGGACGAATCGATCGCCGCGTTCCGCCGCGCAATCGCACTCGATCCGAACCGTGTCGACAGTTACGACAGTCTTGCGGCACTGCTGCACGCGAGCGGCGCCACGGACGCGGCAATCGACGTGCTGCGCCGCGCCGCGCAACTCGATGCGGCGGATGCCGCGCGTCATCGCAAGCTTGCGCAATGGCTGTGCGCGCGCCGGCGCTGGGACGAAGCGGCGCAGGCGTTGACGAGCGCGGTGCAACTCGCGCCGAACGAGGCGCAGGGCTATGTCGATCTTGGCGAGGCATACGAACAGGGCGACAAGCTCGACGCTGCAATCCTCTGTTATCGGAGCGCGACCGAACTCGCACCGCGGGATGCGCATGCGCATCACCGGCTGGCCGTTGCACTGCTCAAACAGCGCCGCGCCGATGAAGCACTCGCGAGCGCGGAAAAGGCGGCCGCGCTCGATCCGCATTCGGCCGTGCCGCATGTGAATCTCGGTGACGTGTTGAGCGTGCTCGGCGACGCGGAAGGCGCGATCGCGAGTTACCGGCGCGGCATCGAACTCGACGGTGAAATGGAGCTGGCGCACAACCGCCTGCTATTCGATCTCGCCACTCACGCGCCGACGCCGCTGTCCGTCACACTGGCCGCCGCGCGCGACTTCGGCGCGCGCATGGCTGCCCGCGCGCACCGCTGCGAGCATCCGGCGCCGCGCGACGATGGACGCAAGCTGCGCATCGGTTTCGTGTCCGGCGATCTGCAGCTGCATCCCGTGGGCATCTTCATCGAATCGGTGATGGAGCATTTTGCGGACGACAGCTTCGGTCTGTTCGCGTATTCGACGCGCGCCAAGGAAGACGACATCACGGCGCGCCTGAAGCCGCGCTTCACTGCATGGCGCAGTCTCGCCAACGTGCCCGACGCACAGGCCGTGCAGATGATTCGCGACGATCGCATCGACATCCTGGTCGATCTGTCAGGCCACACGGTGCACAACCGTTTGCCCATGTTCGCGTGGAAACCGGCGCCTGTGCAGGTGAGCTGGCTCGGTTACTTCGGTACGACGGGCCTGAAAGAAATCGACTACGTGCTTGGCGATCCGCATGTATTGCCTGTCGACGAAGAATCGCACTACGTCGAAAAGACATGGCGGCTGCCCGACAGCTATCTCTGTTTTACGCCGCCTGCGGACGACGTCGCCGTCGGCCCGCTGCCGATGATGCACAACGGACATGTGACGTTCGGTTATTTCGGCAAGCTCGTGAAGATCACGCCGAACGTGATTGTGGAATGGTCGCGCATTCTTCATGCGCTACCGGGCGCGAGGCTGATGATGAAATCCCACGAACTCGGCGCGGAGCATGCGCGCCGTTCGACGGCGGAGAAGTTCGCGGCGCAGGGCATCGACGCGTCGCGTCTGGTTTTCGAGGGCGGCTCGCCGCGCAGCGAGTATCTCGCCGCGTACAACCGCGTCGACATCATGCTGAGCCCGTTTCCGTATCCGGGCGGCACGACCACGGCGGAAGCATTGTGGATGGGCACGCCCGTCGTCGCGCTCAAGGGCGATCGCTTTGTCACGCATATCTGCGAGAGCGTGCTGCATGCAGCCGGACTAGGCGAATGGATCGCGCGCGACGAACACGAGTACGTCGCGCTGGCGAGCCAGTGGGCGACGCAGCGCGAGCACCTCGCCGCGTTGCGCGCGGGCTTGCGCGCGCAGACGCTCGCGTCGCCGCTGTGCGACGCGCAGCGCTTTGCGAAGCATCTCAAGGCGGCATTCGAGGGCATGTGGGCGCAGTACGTCGCGACGCACGCGCAATGACGCGCGCCGGGCGCGCCCGCCTCTGAAGAATCAAAGGATCACTGTGGATCATTCAAACCTTCTCAACACCGCGCTCGCGCATCACCAGGCCGGCCGGCTCGCCGAAGCCAAGTCGATCTACGATCAGATCCTGCAGGGCAATCCGCGTCATCCGGATGCGCTGCATTTCCTCGGCTTGCTCGCCTGCCAGATCCAGCAGCACGACGCCGGCATCACGCTGATGCGCGAATCGATCGCGATTCTGCCGAACGCGATCTACTACAACAATCTGGGTAACGCGCTGCGCGAGCACGGTCAGCTGAAACAGGCGATCGACGGCTACCGCGAAGCGGTTGCGCTCAATCCCGGCTACGCGGAAGCGCACAACAATCTGGGCAATGCATTGCGCGAGGACCGTCAGCCGGATAAGGCGATGCACAGTTGCGCGCAGGCGATCGAACTGCGGCCTGGTTACGCCGAGGCCTACAACAATCTGGGCAACGCACTGAAGGATCTTAACGAGATCGACAGCGCAGTGCTCGCGTACCGAAAGGCGATTTCGTTCCGGCAGGACTACGCGGACGCGCTTAACAACCTCGGCAACGCGCTGATGGAGCAAGGCAAATACGACGAGGCGATCGACAGCTATCGCCGCGCAATTGCCCTCGACCCGAACCGCGCGTTGATGCACAACAGCCTCGGTACGCTGCTGCTCGCGCGCGGCGATCTCGCCGATGCCGCGGCCAGTCTTCGCAGGGCAGTCGATCTCGATCCCGAGCGGCCCGGCGTGCACAACAATCTGGCCAACACGCTGCGCGACATGGGCGAGCTGGAAGCCGCCAGGGCGCATTACTCGCAGGCGCTGCAACTCGCGCAGGGTATCGTCGATTCCTATCTGACCGGCACGCCCATCGCGCCTGGCCGTTCGACCGAGCCGCGCCTGACGCTGGCCGAAGCCTACGCGATGCTCGGCAATGCATGGTATGGGCTGTATCGCTACGACGAAGCGATCGAGAGCTATCTGCGCGCGGTCGCGCTCGCGGACGACGATGCCGAAGTGCACCACAATCTCGCCGTCGCCTATCTGAAGACGGATCGCCCGGCCGATGCGCTGCGCTACGCGCACAAGGCGCTCGAGTTGAAGGCCGGCTCGTCGCGGATGCACATCAATCTCGGCGACGTGTTGCGCTCGCTCGGCGAACTCGAAGCCGCCGCGAACAGTTACAGAAGCGCGATCGAGCGCTCGCCCGATGCCGATGTCGCGCATACGGCGCTGCTGTTTTGCGAGGCGAGCATGTCACAGCGGCCGGTCGTCGACTATCTCGCCGACGCCGTGTATTTCGGCGAGCGTATCGCCGCACACGTCACGCAGTTCACGCATGCGCGCACGCCGCGCGGCACGCGGCCGCTGCGTGTCGGCTTCGTATCGGGCGATCTGCGCACGCATCCCGTTGGTATCTTTACGGAAAGCGTGTTGCGCTACATCGATCCGTCGCGGGTCGAACTGATCGCGTATCCGACCAACGATATCGAAGACGAAACGACACAACGTCTGAAGCCGCTTTTCGATGTCTGGACACCGTTGTGGAAGCTGTCGCGCGACGCCGCGGCTCAGAAGATCTTCGATGACGGCATCGACATTCTGCTCGACATGGCCGGTCATACGGCATTCAACCGCTTGCCCGTGTTCGCGAAGAAACCCGCGCCCATTCAGGTGACGTGGCTCGGCTTCTTTGCATCGACGGGGATCGGACAGATCGATTACGTGCTCGGCGATCGTTACGTGCTGCCGCCGGAAGAAGCCCATCACTTCATCGAAAAGCCGTGGCGTCTGCCCGACGGCTATCTTTGCATGACGCCGCCTGACGCCGATGTGTCCGTCGGACCGTTGCCGATGCTCACGAATGGCTTCGTCACGTTCGGCTATCTCGGCAAGCTCGCGAAGATGACGGACGACGTGATCGATCTGTGGGCGCGCGTGATGCACGAGGTGCCCGGATCGCGCCTGCTTGTGAAGGCGCACGAACTCGACCGCAAACATGCCGTCGACGCCACACTCCGGCGCTTCGCAGCGCGTGACATCGATGCTTCCCGACTCGTGCTCGAAGGCGGGGCGAAGCGCAATGAATACTTCAGGTCGTATCATCGCGTCGATGTCGTGCTCAGCCCTTTCCCCTATCCGGGCGGCACGACGACAGCGGAAGCACTGTGGATGGGCGTGCCCGTGGTGGCGATGAAGGGCGACCGCTTTCTCGGCCATATCTGCGAAAGCGTGTTGCATTCGGCGGGCTTCGGCGAATGGATCAGCAGCGACGCGGCGGGCTATATCGCGAAGGCGAGCGAGCTGGCGGCCAATCCTGATTCTCTCGCGACGCTGCGCGCGCGCTTGCGGGAACACGTGCTTGCATCGCCGATGTGCGACGCGCGCCGTTTCGCGCGCAACTTCGAGGACGCGCTGGAAGGCATGTGGCGCGTGTACGAGGAAGGCGCCAGCTAATCTGTTTCGTTGCGACGTACGCTGCGGTTGCGCATTCATGCCGCAATCGCGGCGCTCATCTGTCGCCAAAGCGGCAGACGAAAAAAAAGCTGCATCGCTGCAGCTTTGTCAATCCGCGCAGTTCTTTTTGACTACGTCGCGCGGCGTTCTTCAGATCGTTTGGTCAGAGCATGCCCGTCGTGTGATACAGGCTCACTGACTTGATGCGCCGCAGTGCATCGCCATGCCGTTCGGCAAGACGGTCCATGCCGACACGCGTCTGCTCCGTGATGCCTGCGTCGATGCGCTGGATCGCGCGGATCTTTTCGAGCGCTTCCGGCGTTTGTTCCGGCTGCAGCGACATCAGCAGCGGCGAGCGTTCTTCGACGATGGCCGACGCGCGCGGCCAGTCTTGTTGCGAAACCGCCGCTTCGAGAGCGTGGGTCAGGTCCAGTGCGCGAGTCAGCGAATCGTTCATCGTGAGTTCCATTAAGCAGCGTGTGTGTACGCGTTACTTCGAGTTCAGCGAACCCGTCAGCCCGCCGCCGCCGAACAGCTGGTTCAGGTACTGCGTGTTGTTCTGCATCTGCGACATCAGCGTATTCAGCGCGGTGAACTGCGCGTTGTACTGGTCGGTGAGTGTGGACTGATAGTTCGTCAGCTGCGTGGCCTGGTCCGACAGATTGCTCAGGTCCGTGTTCAGTGCCTGCGTGCGCTGGTCGATCGTGCCGCTCGATTGCGTGTACGTGTTGATGAACGAGTTCAGCGTCGTGCCGATACCGTTCGTCGTGTTGAACACGGCTGAGACAGCCGAACTGTTGCTCGTCAGCGCGGTTTGCAAGGTCGTTGCGTCGACGGACAGCGTGCCGTCGTGCTGCAGGTCGATACCGATCGCCGACAGGCTGAACGTCTTGCCGCCAGCGGTGATGCCACCGCCGATCAGGCCGCCGAGACCGTTCGTGATCGTGTTCGTCATCGCGTCGCCGAGCAGCGGACCGGCTTGCGAGCCCGTTGCCTGCGTCGAGTCCCACGTGAGGCCCGTGGCCGTCGTGATGTAGTTGTTGTACGCGGTGACGAAGTCATTGATCGATTTCGTCGACGCGGTCGTGTCGTTGGTGATCGAGATCGTCTGCGTGCTGTTCGCCGACGCGCCCGAAATGTCGATGGTCACGCCCGTGAGCGCCGACGTGATCGTGTTGCTCGCGCTCGTGATGGCGTTGCCGTCGAGCGAGAACTGGGCGTCTTTGGCTGCCGCGACCTGCGTGAAGCTGGCCGTGTTCAGGCCCGCGTCGACGCCGGCGCCGGCAGAAACCGAAACGGTGTTGGCCGCGCCCGTCTGCGTCGAGGTGAGTACCAGATGCTGGCCGTCCGCCGCCGTGATAACGGCAGCCGATACGCCCGGATTGTTGTTCGCCGAGTTGATCGCGGTGGCGATGCTCGCCAGCGTATCCGTCGACGAGACGTTGATCTGCATGGAGTTGCTGCCGACGCCGACCGTCAGCGTGCCGCTGCCGAGGCTCGCGCCCGAAGCGTAAGCCTGCGAGGAAATCTTGTTGGCCGTCGCAATATTGGTGACCTGCAACGAATAGTTGCCAGCCACTGCGCCTTTGCCAGGTGCAGCCGTAGCCGTCACGCCCGTGCCGCTGACCGCGACCGCGAGCTGGTTGAGCGCCGTGCCGTCCGACAGGCCGCTGAGCGCGGTCTGCAGCGACGAGAGCGCCGATTTGAGCTTGCCGATTGCGGACAGTTCCGCATTGTCGGAGGTCTGCTTCGTCGTGATTGCCGACGATTGGCCTGCCGTTTTCGCCGTGACGAGCGCGGATACCAGCGAGTCGACATCGAGGGTCGACTTGGTCGAGCCACTGATAATGGACTGTGCCGCCTGCTGCAGCAGCGAGGAGACGTCAGTTGATGAAGTCGAGGTCGACGTGGTGGTCATGCTGGTGCTCCAATGGGCGAAACGGGATGCGGTTTGTTCATGGCTTTTAAATGCATGATGGGAGGCGAGCCTCCCAACCATGCGATCCAGTTGCGTACCGAAGCCGGGCGCAAGCCGCGGCTTCGGAGCGCGGCGCCTTGCTGCGCGCCGCTAGTCGTCACTCTTACTGGAGGAGCTTCAGAACCTGTTGCGGCATCGAGTTCGCTTGCGCGAGAACCGAGATACCTGCTTGTTGCAGAACCTGAGCCTTCGACAGGTTCGCCGTTTCCGTCGCGAAGTCTGCGTCGGTGATCTGCGAACGTGCTGCGCTCATGTTCGTTGCTTGCGTGTTCGTCGTCGAGATTGCAGCAGCGAACGTGTTCTGCGTTGCACCCAGCGTTGCCTGGAAGGTATTGACGCTCGTCAGAACCGAGTCGATCGTGCTCATGGCTGCCTGCGCGCCCGATGCCGTCGAAACCGACACGCCGCTCACGCCGAGGCTGCCCGAATCCCACTTCTGCGTGCCGAAGTTTGCCGTGATCTGCTGGCCGTTGAATGCGCCGATCTGGAAGTTGACCGAGCCGATGCCGTTCAGGACCGATTGGCCGTTGAACGTCGTTTGTTGCGCGACGCGGGTGATTTCCGTCAGACGGGTCGACACTTCCGACTGGAGGTTAGCCAGTGCGTTCGAGTCGAGCGAGCCGTCGCCTGCTTCCACTGCCAGCTGGCGAATACGTTGCAGGTTGTCGACGATCGATTGCAGCGCGCCGTTCGTGGTCGAAACCATCGAAATACCGTTGTTGGCGTTAGCTGCACCTTGCGTCAGTGCGTTGATCGATGCCGTTTGCGACGTCGAGATCGCCAGACCAGCCGCGTCGTCAGCAGCGGTGTTCACACGCTTGCCCGACGACAGGCGGTTGATCGCCTGCGACAGCGCGCTTTGTGAACCCGACAGGTTGTTCTGCGCGGTCAGCGAAGCGATGTTGGTGTTGATATTCAGCATTTTGCGTCCTCGTTTGTAAAACGCCTCGGATGTAGGCTGTTTTGGCTCGGCGTCGCGCTGGACTGAATGCATTGCGCCGCCGCCTGTCCTGGTTGACGGCGTGGTCAGAAGAAAACTTTAGGGGCGATCTCGCGAAATTTGGGGGCGTATGGTCGCCAGGGAGCGTGCGCCGGTGCGCCTGTGACAAATGTCAAGAGGGCGTATTCTGGTTGGCCCGCTATCTTTGCCCGTGGAGATCTCATGCAAAAACGCACTCTCGGCACGTCGCAATTGCAGGTCGCGCCGCTGATGTTCGGCGGCAATGTGTTCGGCTGGACAGCCGATGAAGCCACCTCGTTTTCGATCCTCGACGCCTTCGCCGACGCGGGCCTGAATTTCATCGATACAGCCGACGTCTATTCGGCCTGGGTATCCGGCAACCGCGGCGGGGAATCGGAGACGATCATCGGCAAGTGGTTCGCGAAGTCGGGCAAACGCGACCAGATCGTGCTGTCGACCAAGGTCGGCATGCTGGGAAGCCGTAAGGGATTGTCGGCGGGCAATATCCGCGCGGCCGTCGAAGATTCGCTGCGGCGCCTGCAGACGGACTACATCGACGTCTATTTCTCGCATCTCGACGACGAAGAGACGCCGCTCGCGGAAACGCTGGGCGCGTATCAGCAGTTGATCGAGGCGGGCAAGGTGAGGGTGATCGGCGCGTCGAATTACGGCGGCGCGCGCCTGCAGGAGGCGCTGCAGATCGCGCGCGACAACGGTCTGCCGCAGTATCAGGTGATCCAGCCGGAGTACAACCTGTACGACCGCGCTGCCTACGAAACCGATCTCGAACCGTTCGCGCTGGCGCAGCGGCTGGGCGTGGTCTGCTATTACAGCCTCGCGAGCGGCTTTCTGTCAGGCAAATACCGGTCGCGCGACGATCTGTCGAAAAGCGCGCGTGGTGGAAAGGTCGAGAAATATCTGAATGAGCGCGGTTTCACGATCCTCGATGCGCTCGACGCAGTGGCGGGGCGGCACGGCAGCACGCCGGCAGCGGTGGCGCTCGCATGGCTGATCGCCAGGCCGAGCATCACGGCGCCGATTGCCAGCGCAACGTCCGTCAAACAGCTGGAAAGTCTTGTCGCAGCAGTGCATTTGACGCTAACGGACGCCGATTTGCGCACGCTCGACGATGCAAGTGCCTGAGCAGAATCGTTAAAATGCTGGTCTGAAAAGCAATTTCCTGGTATGATCGGGAGTGAATTGAGATCTTTGCTCGTTTCGTCATGGGTTACTGGTGGCGAAACGCTAGCTAGGCGCGGCGCCGCAACGTGCGCTGCCCGCGTTTCGCGGTGAACTCCCACCTCTCTTTTCCGGCCTCCGTGGCCGCATTGCCTCTCGTTTCAGTTGTGCTTTGCCAGATCTGGGACGACCGGAGGGCCGGCGCGTGAGTGGGCCGACCGCCACGCCATTAACCGTATCAAAGCGTTTTTAGGAATTACATGACGACGATTCTTCTGAAGGAAAACGAGCCGTTCGAAGTGGCAATCCGCCGCTTCCGCCGCGCAATCGAAAAGAATGGCCTGATCGCAGAACTGCGTGAGCGCCAATCGTACGAAAAGCCGACGACGGCACGTAAGCGCAAGAAGGCAGCTGCAGTGAAGCGCCTGCACAAGCGCCTGCGCAGCCAGATGCTGCCGAAGAAGCTGCACTAAGCACGCTTCCAGGCACGCGAAAGCACGCCAACGGCGGTGTGAGCTTCGAAAGAAGCCACACCGCCGTTTTTCATTTGTGCACCTGGATTTGACGCGCGAGAGTCCGCGCGTCCTGAGTTCGAGAATCAGGCTGCCGTTCGCGCGCGCTCGTCGGAGACGCCGAACTGGCGGGCAATCGAGCGCAGGCGGTCACGCCATTCCCATGTACCGAAAACATCGTGAACGTTCTGCAGACAGCTGAGCAGATCGACTGTGGCGGGATCGTAGATATTCAGGCGCGAACGCAGTAACGCTTTCTTGAGCGCGGCAACGCCGACGTCCATATACAACGGCACTTCGGAAGGCGTTTTGCCGATGTATCGAACGGGAATGCCCTCCATCGCGGTCATATAGTCACGCGGATGGATAAAGCTGCCGACCGGGCAGCCGCCGCAATAGCCGCGGTAGGCGCCGCCACCGCGCGGCAGCAACGCCGCGCGGCCCTGGCCGAACAGATGATCGACGGCCCGGTCGAAAATTTCCTGATGCGTCAGGAAGTTATGATTTTTCATGTTGGTCTCCCCCCGCGCGATGCGCAGCGGTCATTCGTTTTCGGTGCAATGGGCGACAGTATCCCTTCGCGCATCCACGCTCCAAGCCACAACGAGAGCGGTAAATACCGTCCAATTCGCGGCTTGCGAGGCGCGCCACACACCAGCGACTCCGTTGACGCCCGGCTGACTTCCCCGTCCGGAGGTGCGTCGAACGACATCGCATGCATCAGTTATAACGAGCGAAACGAGGTACAGGTCAACCGTTGTGTGGGCTAGCGCTCAATCCGTCGCGGATGGCAGTTGCCTCGCATACTGGCTCGTGCTGGAAAGCCTTGTGGGAAGCGGGTCTACACGTGACGCTGTGCAGCAGGTCGTGTCCGCTCGAGGCGGGCACGATTAAGCCATGTGTTGCAACGAAACGACACGTATTCGCTATCTGCCCCGTGCCCACGCCGCGCGTCATTTCGCGCTTTTCTTGCGGCCTTTCTTCCCCAGTGAAGCGCAGCGCGAATAGCAGGCGCAATCGGTCTGGTGATCGTTGACCATGCCCACTGCCTGCATGAAGGCATAGCAAATGGTTGTGCCGACAAATTTGCAGCCGTAGCCTTTGAGCGCCTTACTGAGCGCATCGGACACTTCCGTCGACGCGGGCGCGTGCTGATAACTCTTCCACGCGTTCTGGATCGGGGTGTTGTCGACGAATGACCACACGAAATCCGCTAACGACCCGTGTTCCGCCTGAATCTGCTTCACCGCTTTGGCATTGGTAACCGTGGATTCGATCTTGCCGCGATGGCGCACGATACCTTCATCGAGCACGAGCGCGTCGATCTTTTGCGGCGTGTAGCGGGCGACCTTGTCGATATCGAAGTTCGAGAAGGCGCGCCGGTATCCCGCGCGCTTGTTCAGAATCGTCGACCACGACAGACCCGCCTGCGCGCCTTCGAGCGTCAGCATCTCGAACAGATGCTGGTCATCGCGCGAAGGGACGCCCCACTCGGTGTCGTGATAGTGTGCGAGCGCTTCGCTCGTCGTCGCCCAGTTGCATCGTTGCTCCGTCACGTTCAGGCTCCTGCTTGTCTGGTTGATCGCCCGTCGATCGGGCCACGCCAGCTTAGCGGAACGGGCGGCTGTCGCAACCTGGCCATTCGGCCGATTGTCGCAAGCCACGAGACCTGCCACGCTATGCGGTAACACTTCCGAGAGCAAATCGATGAATCAAGACCTCTATCTGATCGGCGTCGACGGTGGCGGCACCGGCACGCGCGTCGTGCTGGCGAACGCCGCAGGACAGGAACTCGCGCAAGGCACGGCAGGCCCGTCGGGCCTCGCGCTCGGTGTCGAGCGCGCGTGGGAAGCGATCCTGGCGGCAAGCGCGCAAGCGTGCGAGCGGGCCGGCATCGCGGCAGACTGGCCGCGCTTTGTGCTCGGCTGCGGGCTTGCAGGCGTCAACAACCGTGAATGGCTGGCGGCGTTTCGCGCGAAGGCGCCCGCGCTTGCCGGACTTGCAATAGAAAGCGACGCCTATTCGACCTTGCTCGGCGCGCACGGCGGCGAGCCGGGCGTGATCGTCGCGCTGGGAACGGGCAGCGTCGCGGCCGTGCTCGATCGCGACGGTCAAAGCCGGATGGTCGCCGGCTACGGCTACCCATCTGCCGATGAAGCCGGCGGCGCATGGCTCGGCCTGCGCGCCATCGTGCACGCGCAGCAGGCGCTGGACGGCCGCGTTCCCGCCGATGAACTGTCGCAGGCCTTGCTCGCGCACGTCGGCGCAACGGACCGCGACGGGCTGGTGGTCTGGCTGTGCGACGCGAACCAGACTGCTTACGCGAGCCTCGCGCCCGTCGTCGTCGCGCATCGTGCACATCCATTTGCCGCACAGTTGCTGAACGAAGCGGGGCAGGAAATCGGCAAGATGATCGCCGCGCTCGATCCTTCTGGCACCTTGCCCGTCGCGCTGTGCGGCGGGCTGGGCAAGCCACTGAGCGAGTATGTGCCTGCGGCGTATCGCGGGCGTCTGCGCGCGCCGCTTTCGGATTCAGCGCACGGCGCGCTGCAAATGGCCCGGCGGGAGGCCGAACGCGTTAGCGGCGCGTGACGGGCGGCGGGAGCGACTCGGGCGGAAACCGAAGGCAGCGCGCCGCGAGGCGATAAAATAGAGGTTTTCTGCCGCCGTCTGCCGCCTACCCATGTACAAAGTCATCGCAAGTGATCTGGATGGAACGCTCCTGAACAGCAACCATCAGGTCGACCCGTTCACGATCAGCACGGTGCGTGCGCTCGAAGCGCAGGGCATACACATCGTGATTGCGACAGGGCGCCACTATTGCGACGTCGCCGGCATTCGCGACGTGCTGGGTATCCGGCCGTATCTGATCACGTCGAACGGTGCGCGCGTCCATTCGCCCGACGACGAAATGATCTTCGCCGACGACCTCAAGGCGAACGTCGTCCAGCAACTGGTGACGCCGGAGATCGTCGGCGAGCATGGGCGCGTGATCGTCAATCTGTTTGCCGACAGGGAGTGGCTGATCGATCGCGACGCGCCCGAGTTGTTGCGCTATCACCAGGACTCGGGTTTCACGTACAACGTGATGGATCTGCAGAAGCACGACGGCGCGGATATCGCGAAGGCGCTGTACATCGGCGATCCAAAGGATCTCGCGGTGATCTCGACCAATCTCGAGCAGACGTTTGGTGAGGATCTGTACGTTACATACTCGCTGCCGGACTGCCTCGAGGTGATGTCGGCCAATGTATCGAAGGGACGCGCGCTGCAGTTCGTGCTCGACCGGCTGGATGTGCCGGCAGCGAAGTGCATCGCTTTCGGCGACAACATGAACGACATCGATATGCTCGAAACGGCGGGCCATCCGTTCATGATGAACAACGCGAACCCCGACCTCATCAAGCGTCTGCCGAACGTGCCGCGCATTGGCAACAACTTCGAAGCGGGTGTTGCGCATCATCTGCGCAAGCTGTTCGAAGTCGACGGCGAACTGACGTCGTAAATCCGGGCGTCGAATGCACATGGCGCGCTTCCGTGAGGGGAAACGCGCCATGAAGAAGAGGCTTGCTCACCCGCAGCCAACGGGCTGGAATCAAGCGGCCCGGAATCAAGCCTATTCACGCCATCAAAGCCGCGAGCGCTTAGTCTCGATAGCCGCCGCGGTGGTTGTCATTCCAGCGGTTACCGTTGTTCCCGTCCCATCGGTTGCCGTGGTCCCAGCGGCCCCGGTTCCAATCGCGGTCATGTCGATATCCGTCATAACGGCGGTCGCCGCCCCAATATCGGTTGCCGTAGTACACCGGCTGCGGCGCGGGCGCGACGTAGGCAGGCGCAGGCGCGCCGAGCGACAGGCCGATGCTCAGATTCGTATGCGCCTGTGCGACACCGCATGCGCCGGCGGCGAGGCCAGCAGCGACGAGCATGTGAGTGACGATGCGCTTCATTGTGTTTCTCCTGTGAATGCGGCGTGTTTGCCGTACAGGTTCAATCTACGCGCGGCGAGCGTGCGCCACTGCGACAGGATGTTACTAAGTGAAAGCATGCAATGCCGGCGTCCGGGGCGAATTGCGGCACCTGCGCAATCCTCTACGGATGGGGCCGCGCGCGCCGCAAGCAAACGCCTGTGTAGCGCGGAACAGGGCGGAATCGCCCTTTCGAAAACCTGAATGCTTTCTTTAATAGCGGTGAATATGACCGTAAACCGGCCTTACATTTGAACCATCTATTAATGTTGAAGCGCTTCGCCAGAGAGCCTCAGAAACGGAAACGGGGCGCCGAAGCGCCCCGTTTTCACCTGAATCGGCTAGCCGGTAATCAGGCCGTCACGCGCACACGCTCTGATTCAACGACTTGCTGCGCACTGCCCGCAACCATCGGATAGACGATGCCGGCGATCACGGCGCCGAAAATCGGCGCAATCCAGAAGAGCCAAAGTTGATCGACGGCAGCGCCGCCCACGAACAGTGCCGGCCCCGTCGAACGCGCCGGATTCACCGAGGTATTGGTGACGGGAATCGAGATCAGATGGATCAGCGTGAGGCACAGGCCGATTGCGATCGGTGCAAAGCCAGCGGGCGCGCGTTTGTCCGTCGCGCCAAGGATCACGAACAGGAAGAACGCCGTCATCACCGTCTCGCAGACGAACGCAGCCGTCAGCGCGTAGTGGCCCGGCGAGCGTTCGCCGTAGCCGTTGCTCGCAAAGCCATTTGCAACCAGATGGAAATCCGGATTACCCGAAGCGATAACGGACAGCACATACGCGCCAAGCACGGCGCCGAGCACCTGAGCCACGACATAGGGAATGACGTCGCGCGCCGGAAAACGCCCGGCAACAGTCAGGCCGACGCTCACGGCGGGATTCAGATGGCAGCCGGAGATATGGCCGATGGCATAAGCCATGGTCAGCACAGTCAGGCCGAAAGCGAGCGACACGCCAACGAAGCCAATGCCGAGTCCGTGAACAGGGCCAGCGAAGTTTGCTGCAAGGACGGCGCTGCCGCAGCCACCGAGGACGAGCCAGAAGGTGCCGAACAGCTCCGCGGCCAGACGCTTGGAGAGGTTCATCGTGTGTAATCCTAATAAGTACGTGGGATTCAAGGACGAGAGCGCATGCGCCACCCGGCACTTGGGAGCGCAAATTTTAAGCAACGTTGCACAAAAGCACTGTCAAGAATTGTCATTCACGAACGCGGAATTATTTCGCGATAAAAGACCGGTAACTTGAACGATTCAGTGATCTTTTATAAATACTCAGACGAAAACTTTCGATAGCGCGGTATTAGCCGCCATTGCGAATTTCGTTAGTATTGGCTAATCTCCGTGCTAACCACTTTTAGAAAAAGAGGGGAGCCCAAATGTCACAATACGCAGATCTGAAGGCACAAATTGCCCGCTTGCAGGCTGAAGCGGACGAAGCACGACGCAGTGAAGTCGGCAATGTGATTGCCGAAATCCGCCAGAAAATAGCCGAGTACGGCCTTAGCGCGCATGATCTCGGTTTTGCCGAGGCGGCACGCCGGGGACGCCCGCCCAAGAAGGCGCCGCTGCCCGCAAAGTATCAGGATCCGAAGTCGGGAAATACGTGGAGCGGCCGGGGAAAGCCGCCCAAGTGGATTGCCGGCAAGAATCGCGACCGCTTTCTGATCGGCGCTGTGTAATTCGGACGAAGGCCGAAAGCCACTTGAAGGTGATCCGGCCAAATGCGCCACTTTCCAGTTTCGGTTAATGCTCGGTAAGGCGTCAGAAGCTCGGGGATAGCTTCATTCTTTAAAGACGCAATGCCGTGCAATGAGAAAGCGCTTCCATTGCCGGTACGCTACCGAACGCTGGAAAAGAAAAAGCCGCCTGGGGAGGCGGCTTTTTCGTGTGAGCGATGCATTAAAACTGTCTTTGAATGATCGCGCAAACGTTCAAGTGAACAAATTACGCGATATTCACGGCATCGGCAGAGTTGACCGGCATTCCGGGCAATCAGCCCACGGCCACCCGGCGCAGCATCGGACGGCGCGTCGCTTCGAGCAGCGCGCTATAGCTGTCGACATAGTTCTGCGCCATGATCTTCGAGCTGAAGCGGCGTTCGAACTGCGCGCGGATTTCCGTGCGCGACAGATCGTCGATACGTTGCAGCGCGGCGACCGCGCCTTGCACGTCTTCGCAGATGAAACCCGTCACGCCGTGATCGATCACTTCCGGCACCGAGCCGCGGTTGAACGCGATTACCGGCGTGCCGCACGCCATCGACTCGATCATCACCAGGCCGAACGGCTCCGACCAGTCGATCGGGAACAGCAGCGCCTTCGCGCCTGACAGGAATTCCGGCTTCTGTGCTTCGTTGATCTCGCCGATGAACTCGACGTGCGCCTGCGACAGCAGCGGTTCGATCTGCGTCTTGAAGTATTCCTGGTCGACCTTGTCCACCTTGGCGGCGATCTTCAGCGGCAAACCGCTTTGTGCAGCGATCTTGATGGCTGTATCGACGCGCTTTTCCGGACAGATGCGGCCGAGAAACGCGAGGTATTCCGGCTTCTTGCTGGTTTGCGGCGTGAGCAGCTGGTCCGGCAGGCCGTGGTAAATCGTGTTGAGCCAGTTGGCCTGCTGCAGCGGCAGACGCTGCGAATCCGAAATCGAGATGACCGGTGCGTCGCTGAACGTGTCGAACACCGGTTGCAGTTCCGGCAGATCCAGACGGCCGTGCAGCGTCGTCACGAACGGCGTGTCGAGCGTCGAAAACAGCGGGAACGGCAGGTAGTCGAGGTGAAAGTGCAGCACGTCGAATTCATGCGCGATCTTGCGCACGCGCTCCAGCAGCACCATGTGCGGGGCGAGCGCGTCGCGGACCGTCGGGTCCAGACGCAGGGCGCGCGGCCATGCGGCTTCCAGCTTCGCGGACGTCACCGAATCGCCGCTCGCGAACAGCGTCACATCGTGACCCAGATCGACCAGGGCTTCGGTCAGATACGACACGACGCGTTCTGTGCCGCCATAGAGTTTCGGTGGGACAGCTTCGTACAACGGTGCGATTTGTGCGATTCGCATGCGTGATCTCCTATTGCTGAGGGGCTTCGCGCTGCGGTGCCTGCGTGTGGCGTAAACCGCGGAAGCCTGTCGGACGGTTGGGCGCGGTGTGCCGCCGCCCTGGCAGGAAGCCCGATGGGGTTATCCCTAGGTCTCATTATCGGGATCGCGAGCGCCAATTCGAGCTATTTTTCAAACACTTAACGTTGTTACAGCGCGAAACATGATGCGTAACAAGTCCGCCGTTGCTGCCGGAAAGCGGGCTGGCATGGGCATCGGGAGAATATCCGCCGCACTTCGGACAGTTTGACGCAGCATGCTGCACATCCATTTCGTCCGATGATTTTGTACGCCGCCCAACATTCCGATGCGAATTTCGCTTGGTTCCGGCTCGAATATGGGCGCATAATCCGCTTCCCAAACCTTTCACGCGTGAACTGCGTGTAAGCCATCCAGCGCATTCAGCGCGCCGTTGTTCTCCAAAATCCCCGTCTCGAAATTTTGTAGGAAAAAGACCTACAGAAATCCTGGATTTTTCCGTCAAATAGTCAGGGTGTATGTCCGATTTTCGTCGGCTGGCCCTTTAGCGAAAATGCACGCTAACCATAAGCGTGCCGTTCGTGGTTTTTTTTAACGCGAGCGAGCAAACGTTTTACGACGGCCTGACCAGCCAGATTTGAATCGGGGGATTCAATGAGCACTCAAAGTGACATGCTCAATGAAATTAGGGAAGTGAACCTGTCCTATCTGCTTCTCGCGCAGCGCCTGCTGCGTGAAGACAAGCCTATGGGCATGTTCCGCATGGGCATCTCGGAGCAGCTCGCCGACGTGCTCGCCAACCTGTCGCTCGCACAGACTGTCAAGCTGGCCTCATCGAACCAGATGCTGTGCCGCTTCCGCTTCGACGACCACCAGATCCTTTCGTCGCTCGCCGACAAGGGGAAATCGACGGCCGTCGCTCAGGCGCACTCCGCCATCCTGATGGCGGGCCAACCCGTCGAACAGATCGGCTGAGACTGACTTGCGCCCGGCGCTCGCGCGCCCGGACTGACGCAACCATACGCGCGCCGGCAACGGCGCTTTTATCGTTTTTCCGGCCGCTCGCGCTGGCGGGAAAACGACAACGGACGCGGGAAGCGAGGCGGATGGCACAAAAAAGCGTGGTGCTCGAAGTCAGGGAAATCACCCTGGCGATTGAACTGATCGAACTCGGCGCGCGTCTGCAGTTGCTCGAAGCCGAGACGACGCTGTCGCGCGACCGGCTCATCAAGCTGTACAAGGAAGTGAAGGGCGTCTCGCCGCCCAAGGGCATGCTTCCGTTCTCGACCGACTGGTTCATGACGTGGCAGCCGAACATACACTCGTCGCTGTTCTACAACGTCTACAAATTCATGTCGGGGCTGGGCCGCTGCGAGACGATCCAGTCGATCGTCAAGTCTTACCGGCTCTACCTCGAACACGTGAGCATGCACCACGACGAGCCGGCGCTCAGCCTGACGCGCGCGTGGACGCTGGTGCGCTTCTTCGACTCCGGCATGCTGCAGATGACGTCATGCACGCGCTGCCGCGGACAATTTGTCGCACATGCGCACGATCCGCAGCACAGCTTCGTATGCGGTTTGTGTGCACCGCCGTCGCGCGCCGGTAAGACCCGGAAAGCCGCCGACGCACGCTTCGACGAAGCGCAGGCGGCCCTTGGCGCGCCGCTCGAGGAATCGCTCGAAGTCTTGCAGGAAGGCGTTGTCACGGCCGTCTGACGGCCCGCGCGCACGCTCGCCGCGCGGGCTCCGGCATGCGAGCGGCATCACTCTGGTTAACACCCCCCTCATCGCGCGTCCAATACGCCAAAGTTTTCCGATTGCTTGCCGTAAACCTGAATAACGACGGTCTCCCGTCGCTTTTCGTGAGGGCTCGGCAGTGCTGATTTTCGTGGGAACACTCGTTACGCTGTTGTCCGTCTTCGGCGGCTATGCGCTGGAGGGCGGCCACCTGGGCGCGCTCATGCAGCCCGTCGAAGTGCTGATGATCGTGGGCGCGGGTCTCGGTGCGTTCATCCTCGGCAATGGGATGAAGACAATCAAGGCTACGTTGCGCGTGATTCCGACGCTGTTCAAAGGCGCCAAGTACAACAAGGACGTTTACATGGAGCTGATGGCGCTCCTCTATGTTCTGTTGGCGAAGGCGCGCAAGGAGGGCACGCTCACGCTCGAAGCGGATATCGATGATCCGCAGAAGAGCCCGATCTTTACGCAATACCCGAAGATTCTTGCAGACCATCACATCGTCGAATTTTTGACGGACTATCTGCGCCTGATGGTCGGCGGCAACATGAATGCGTTCGAGATCGAAAGCCTGATGGACGAAGAGATCGAAACGCACCACACCGAGGGCGAAGCGCCCGCGCATGCGCTGAACAAGGTTGGCGACGCGATGCCCGCATTCGGTATCGTCGCGGCCGTGATGGGCGTGGTGCACACGATGGCCTCGGCCGACAAGCCGCCCGCAGTGCTCGGCGAAATGATTGCGCAGGCGCTGGTCGGTACGTTCCTCGGCATTTTGCTGTCGTACGGTCTGATTGGCCCGCTCGCGAGCGTCGCTGAACAGCGCGTGACCGAGTCGACCAAGATGTTCCAGTGCATCAAGGTGACGATTCTCGCCAGCCTGAACGGTTATGCACCCGCGATCGCCGTCGAATTCGGCCGCAAGGTGCTGTTCTCGACCGAGCGTCCGTCGTTCGCCGAGCTGGAAGAACACGTTCGCCGCGTGAAGGCCAAATAAGGAACGCGGGCGATGAGCAAGGACAAAGACCGCGCAATCGTTGTCAAGCGCGCCGCGCCGAAGAAGGGCGGCCATCACGGCGGCGCGTGGAAGCTCGCGTATGCGGACTTCATGACCGCGATGATGGCGTTCTTCCTGCTGATGTGGCTGTTGAGCTCGGCCTCGACGGTGCAGCTGAAGGGCATCGCCGATTACTTCAACCAGCCGCTGAAGATCACGCTGTGGGGCGGCGATCGCAGCGCGGTCGATTCCAGCCAGATTCCCGGCGGCGGCCGCGACATCTCGACCGACAAGGACGGCATCACGCGTCAGACAGACGGTTCGACGAACCGCGCCGAGCACACGGCCGCACGCGCCGACGACCAGGCGATGCAGCAGTTGCAGGGCGCCGTCGAACGCCGCGAGCAGGTGCGTCTGCATGACCTGCAGGTCAAGCTGATGGCCGCGATCGAGGCGAACCCGGTGCTGCGCCAGTTCAAGCAGCAGATCCGTATCGATTCGACGCTGCAGGGCTTGCGCATCGAAATCGTCGACACGCAGAAGCGCCCGATGTTCGCGACCGCGCAGGCAATCGTGCAGCCGTACATGCACGACATCCTGCAGGCGATCGGCAACACGCTGAACGACGTGCCGAACCGCATCGTCGTGCAGGGTCACACCGACGCCGTGCCTTACGCGGGCGGCGAGAAGGGCTACAGCAACTGGGAACTGTCGGCGGACCGCGCGAACGCGTCGCGCCGCGAGCTGATCGCGGGCGGCATGGACGAAGCGAAGGTGCTGCGCGTGCTCGGTCTCGCGTCGACGCAGAACCTGAACAAGGCCGATCCGCTCGATCCGGAAAACCGCCGTATCAGCATCATCGTGCTGAACAAGCGCTCGGAAGATGCGCTGATGCAGGACGACTCGACGTCGACCACCTTGTCGAACGACGCGGCAGGCACGAACAAGCCGCTGCTGCAAAGGATTACCCAGCCGCCCGCCGTGCAACCCCAGACGCCGCCCGCGAAAGCGCCGCACGCGATGGAGAAGAGCACAGCGGAACCTGGCGCAGCTGCGCCAGGTGTGACGGAAGCAGCGGACAAAAGCGCGGCGCCTGCAACGGCGACGCAATGACAGATAGCGGATAACGGAAGCGCCGGCACCGGTGCGACCGCGATCCATCGTGAGCGCAGTGAGGATTGAATGATCAGGCACATTCTGGCAATCGACGATTCGGCATCGATGCGGCAAATCCTTGCCGCAACGCTGACGGGTGCCGGCTATCAGGTGACGCTCGCGGCCGACGGCGACGAAGGTCTCGAAAACGCGCTGGCGATGCCGTTCGATCTCGTGCTGACCGACCAGCACATGCCTGGCCGAACCGGTCTCGATCTGATCGCCGCACTGCGCGGCAACCCCGCTTATCGCACCACGCCGATCCTGGTCCTGACGACCGAATCCGGCGAGCCGTTCAAGGCGGCGGCGCGCGACGCGGGCGCCACCGGATGGATCGAAAAACCGCTCGACCCCGACATGCTGACCGAACTGGTCGCGGCGCTCGCCTGAGCGCGGCGGCAGCCAGACAGCAAACGATATATGGAAGCGGCATAGCAGCCAGGACTCTCGCGGTGACACACGCATGACACTCGACATCACTCAGTTCTACCAGACGTTCTTCGACGAAGCGGACGAGCTGCTCGCGCAGATGGAGCAGTTGCTCCTGAACCTGGACGTCGGCCATCCCGATCCCGAGGATCTGGCGGCCATCTTCCGCGCGGCTCACTCGATCAAGGGCGGCGCAGCCACCTTTGGCTTCACGGCGCTGACCGAGACGACGCACATTCTCGAATCGCTGCTGGACCGCGCACGCAACAACGAAATCGTGTTGCGCAAGGACATGATCGACACGTTCCTTGAAACCAAGGACGTGCTCTCGGGCCAGCTCGCCGACTATCGCGCGAGCGCCGAGCCGGATGCGGCCGTCGCGGCTGCGATCTGCGCGAAGCTCGAACTGCTGCACAAGGAAAGCAGCGGCGAAGCAGCCGCTGCAGCACCGGCTGCCGCGCAGGCGGCACCGGCAGCAGCGCCCGCCGCCGCGGAAGGGCGCACGCCGGAGCACGTGGTCGAACAGGCAGTAGAAGCCGCAGGCGAATGGGCAGACAACGATCCGGCACAGACCGGCGCTGCTGCATCCGATGCGGCTGCAGGACCCCATCTGAAAATTACGCTACGGGGCGTGGGGGAAAAGGACCAGGAACTGCTCACCGAAGAGTTGGGCAACCTGGGCCGTATCGTCGGACAGGTGAAGACAGGCAGCGATATCACGCTGTGGCTGGAATCCGATGTGTCGTCCGACGATATCGTCGCCGTGTGCTGTTTTGTGATCGACGAAAGTCAGATCCTGATCGGCCGCGGCGCGGCGCCGGCAAGCGGTGCGGAACAGGGTGCGCCTGGAGCATCCGACGCCGCGCAAAGCGAGCCGGCGAATGCGGGGGGCATGGCGGGCGGCGGCGCGGG
>NZ_JAAGPI010000023.1 GCF_017104715.1 Burkholderia sp. Ac-20365 | reverse complement strand
AGCGGCGCCTCGCGTTGCTCGACTGGGCGCATACGCGCGGCGCGCTCGTCATCGAAGACGACTACGACAGTGAATATCGTTTCGAAGGCAGGCCGCTCGCGGCGTTGAAGAGTCTGGACCATGCGGGCCATGTGATCTATTGCGGCACCTTCAGCAAGCTGCTGTTTCCGGCGCTGCGCATCGCGTATGCGGTGCTGCCCGAGCGTCTCGTCGAGCCGTTCGTGGCGGCGTGGTCATTGACGGGCCGGCACGTGCCGCTCGATCAGCAGGCGACGCTGCACGCGTTCATCGCCGAAGGGCACGCGGGCCGTCACGTGCGGCGCATGCGCGAGCTGTATGGCGAGCGGGCGCAAGCGCTGCACGATGCGGCTCGCCGTCATTGGGGCGGCCTGCTCGCGCTGCCGCCGATCGTCGCTGGTCTGGATGCGCCTGCATTTCTGCCCGCCGGGACGGACGATGCACTTGCCGCACGCCTGGCTGCCGATGCCGGTGTCGAGACGCGGCCGTTGTCGTCCTATGCGATTCAGCGCGCGGCGCCCGCGGGACTGGTGCTTGGTTTTGCGGGTGTCGACGCGGAGGAGATCGACGCGGGCGCGCGTACGCTCGCCCGCGTGCTGCAGAAGATGCTGTACAGGACGTGACGTCGATAATCAGGGTGGCAGCACGAGCGGGCCGCAATTCGAATCGGTGACGAACACGGCGAGCAGTTTCGCGGGCTTCGCGGGATCGGTGTTTTCGACGGAATCGTGCAGGGTGCCGGGCGGCTCGAACCATGTCTGGCCGCTGCGATAGTCGATGGCCGGGCCGCTGTCCAGCCGCGAACGCAGCGTGCCCGAGATCACGTAGGCCGTCACGGCGCCCGGATGCCGGTGCGCGCCTGTGTAAGCACGCGGCGGGAAGTCCACCAGCGCAGTCGTGATGGATTTGCCGGGCACGTTTGCAAGCGGTTCACACGACAGCACGCGCGAGCTTGAAGTCGGGCGCTGGGCGGCTGCATCGGGTGAGGCCGAAGCATCGCTCAACAACGGCGTGCTGCACAGTGCGTCGAGCCATGGCATCGCGGGGCGCGTCGGCAACACGGCGAGCGGCGCGAGCGCAAGCGCGGTGACGGTGGCGAACGTGCGCGCGTGCCTGCCGTTCGTGCTCGTGAACAGGTGAGCGGCATTCATCGCGCTGCGGCCTGTTCGCTTGCGGCGAGGCGCCGCCAGCCGGCGGACCAGCCTAGCTCGCGCTTCGCTTTTTCCGTCGATACGACGGCGTTGTCCTCGGCGATATTGAACACGCCGGCGCGCGCGTGCCGCAGTGCGAGCAGCGCCGCATGTGCCGCGGCATCGACATGGACGGGGCTTGCGCCTTTTGCGTGATCGGCACCGGTGCCGGGGCCATAGAGGTGCCCGTACCGCAGCACCGTGCCGATCAGCGGTGCGGTCAACACCTGCGTCTCCAGCGACACGACGCCGCGCACCGTAACGAGACGGTTGCCTTCGGCGTCCGTGTCGAGCAGGTGTGTTTCGTCGTAGGGTTGCGTGCCTTCGCGATACGCCCACGCAATGCTCTGCGCGACGAAGCGCTTGCTGCCCGCCTCGCGCGCCGCTGCAATCAGATTGCGGGTGCCTTCGTCGCGGATCCGCGCATTGGCAGCGACGGCCTGTGCCATTTTCGCGGGATCGAGTGCAGGCGGCAGGTCGGTCAGCTGGTGGATCACTGCTGCGGGGCGGATGCTCCGCAGTGCGTCGGCCAACTTGCGTGCGTCGAACACGTCGACGATCACGGCGGTCGCGCCCGCGCGTTCGATCTGCGCCGCGCGCTCTGCGCGGCGCGTACTGCCATAAACGGTGTAGCCCGCATCGACCAGCAGCGGTACGAGTGCGTTGCCGATCGCGCCCGCCGCGCCTGCCACGAATACTGTCGCGTTCATTCCGATCCTCTCCATGTGTGCCGGGCTTCGAAGCCCATAGTGGGAGATTACGAATGAAAATGGATGATAGAAAGATCCATTATCGACAGATTCATTGAGCCATTATCAATTGCGCTGCAAAGCAGACGGCGGCTTCGGTAGCAGCACGCTTTCGCGTGCCGCACGGAAGCCGCCGTGCAGAAACGTTCAGCTACGCTTAGAACTTGTGACGGATGCCGAGGTTGACCATTTCCTGATGGCTCGTGCCTGCATAGCCATACGAGCCAATCGACGCCTGCGCGTCGGTGATCGTGTTGGTGTTTGCGTCGCGCGTCTGGCCGCTGGCGTGCTGATACGCAGCCGTCATATAGAGATCGGTGCGCTTGGACAGGTTGTAGTCCGCGCCGAGCGAGACCTGATGGTACGTCGCCGACGTATCGCCGTTCGAGTGCGTGTAGCTATAGCCGACGCCCACCAGCGTCGCCGAGTTCACCTGATAGTTCACGAAGCCCTGACCTGTGTTGTAGCGCTCGTTGGAGCTGAAGATCGAGCTGTCGTCGCGGCGATACTGCGCGTTGCTGTAGCCGAGACCGAACGTGAACGAGCCGGCCGTGTACTGGCCGGCCACGCGTGCAATGCCGATCGAGTGAGCCGTCTGGTAGCCGAGGTTCACCGGGCCGTCGAACGTGCCGTCGGACGTGCTGTTCCAGGTCGTGCGAATGCCTTCCGATGCCGGGCTGTTGGTCGTGTAGTAATAGCCGGCAGCAAGCCCGATCGGGCCATTGTTGTAAGCGACGGCACCCGAATACGACTGCTCGGAACCCGTGCTGCCCGCCACGCCGCCAAACGAATACATCGCTTCGAATTGCAGGCCTGCGAAAACGGGTGACGTGTACTTCACGGCGTTGTTCACGCGGAAGCTGTTGTCGTAGTTGTCGACGTCGCCGGCTGTTGCGAATGCGCTGCCGAAGTAGTTGTCGGCCGTGATGCCTTGCACGAGATCGATCAGCGGATCATATTGACGGCCAAGTGTAATGGAACCGTATTGATCCTGCGTCAAGCCGACATAGGCCTGACGGCCAAACAGGCGGCTGCCCTGGCCCATCTTGCCCGTGCTCGGATCGAAGCCGCTTTCGAGTTGAAAGATCGCCTTCATACCGGCACCCAGGTCTTCGCTGCCTTTGAGGCCCCAACGCGTGCCTGACAGATTGCCTGCGCTGGTATTGCCAAGCGACCACAGGCTGTTATTGCCCGATGCGTTGTGAACGTAAGTGATCCCCGTATCGATCGTGCCATACAGCGTAACGCTGGTCTGTGCGTGTGCGGCGCTGGTGGCGGTGGCCAGTGCGGCCAGCGAGATCATCGAGAGGGCAGTGCGCTTCATTCTTCTCTTCTCCTGCGTGTGGTAAAGCGTTTGAATGATCGAGAGACTAATGGCGCACGCAACAAATGTAAAAAATCCAAAAAAACGGTATTAGTGTTATTCACAACACGAGTTCATGCGATTATTGCGGCCTTATACAAACAGTATTGCGGTGCTTATGTTTATTCAGGCATGGCGTGCTGGATTGTTTTTAGCGGACGAAGATTGAAGCGTATTGCGACCGCTATTTCGCTGCATCATGTTGTGAATGGGAATATTGCGGGAACAACGATAATGAATTGCACGTTGCGGGGTTTATCGTTTCGCGCAATGCTTTAGACTTGCCCGTGTTTCATCCTGTCTGCACGCAGCAGACAACACGCTTGAACGCGGCTTCTCGCCGCGTTTTTTTTCGTCCGCTGTTTTCGTGTGGATGAAGCGTAGCGCCGCGCACGAAGGGCTCGCGCGCGGTATGGAAAGACGTCAGCCCTGATCGCCGCCGCCCACGGGCAGCACGGTGCCCGTGATGTAGGACGCTTCGTCTGAAGCGAGAAAGAGAATCGCGCCGACCTGTTCGTCGATGGTGCCGTAACGATGCATCAGGCTGGTGGCTTTCGTCTGGTCGACAATGCCCTGATACCAGAGCGCTTCCTGTTCCGTCTGCTGTTCGGTGTTGCGCGGCACGCGGCGCGGTGGCGCTTCCGTGCCGCCCGTTGCAACCGCATTGACGCGGATGCCGTCGGCCGCATGCTCGAATGCGAGGCTGGCTGTCAATGCGTTGACGCCGCCCTTCGATGCCGCATAGGGCACCCGATAAATGCTGCGCGTTGCAATCGACGACACATTGACGATTACGCCGCCCTTACGTTCGATCATCGAAGGCAACGCGGCGCGGCAACACCAAAGCGTTGGAAACAGCGAGCGACGCACTTCCGCTTCGATCTGCGCTTCATCGTATTCCTGATACGGCTTGGCCCAGATCGTGCCGCCGACATTGTTGATCAGCACGTCGATGCGTCCGAATGCGCCGAGTGCCGCATCCGTCAGCTTGCTCGCGCCTGCATACGTTTCCAGATCGGCGATCACGGCGATGCAGCGCGCGCCCGGCGCAGAGATTTCGGCTGCGACTTCATGCACGAAATCGGAGCGGTCGCACAGCACGACCGTCGCGCCTTGCCTCGCGGCCGTGACCGCGACGCTGCGTCCAATACCTTGCGCCGCGCCCGTCACGACGACCACTTTTCCTGCGAAGCGTTGATTCATGATGGTCAGGCCGCGTTGGTGGCAGAGAATTTTTCGTAGTGAAAGCTTGCGGGCGTGACGCCGATATCGCCGAGCCAGCCACGCACCGCATCGACCATCGCAACAGGACCGCACAGATACACGTCGACGTCGCCGCCGTTCAGCCACGCGGGGTCGACATGCGCGGTCACATAACCTTTGAGCGGGTGATCGCTCGAAGGATCGACGACACAGGTCCGGTATTCGAAGTCCTGCAATTTGCCTTGCGCGTCATCGAGCTTGGGCAGCGCAACGAGATCAGTGTCGCTGGTCACGCCGTACACCATGCGCACGGGCTGCTTTGCGGTGTCTTTTGCCGCGAGCACGTCGAGCATCGACAGGAACGGTGCGATGCCTGTGCCGCCCGCGAGAAACAGCACGGGCCGCGTCGCATCGCGCAGATAGAACGCCCCATACGGACCGGAGAACGCGACGCGTTGCCCCGGCTGCGCATGCTCGCTCAGAT
This sequence comes from Burkholderia sp. Ac-20365, assembly GCF_017104715.1. GTDB lineage: Bacteria > Pseudomonadota > Gammaproteobacteria > Burkholderiales > Burkholderiaceae > Paraburkholderia. The sequence continues at coordinate 152,930 of NZ_JAAGPI010000023.1, read as the reverse complement.
ACGTGCTCATCTTGCCTTCAGGCACGTTGCGCACGACGAACGACACACGCGATTCGCCAGGCGCCGAGCTGAATGAATAGGAACGCGACAGCTCACTGCCCGGTACCTCGACATTCACATACTGGCCTGCGAGAAAGCTCAATTGATCGGGTGCATCGACATCGATAGAAAATTCGATGGTCGAGTCGGACAGTTTCTGCACGTTGGCGAGCGTGCCTTCGTGACGCGCAACGCCCGTCTTGCATGCCGTCGATGAAGCGGGCACACGGATCACGCAATCCGAGCGCGGACGCGTCTGACATGCGAGCACATAACCTTGCGCGGCTTCTTCCGGCGTCAGCGCGTCTTCGATATAACTCGATTCAGGCAGATCGTACGAGCCCGATTCGCAGAAGCCGCGGCACGTGCCGCATGCGCCGTCGCGGCAATCGAGCGGGATGTTGATTTTTTGCCGGTACGCTGCGTCCGACAAGGTTTCATTGTCGCGGCATGTGATGAAGCGCGTGACGCCGTCTTCGAACTGGAGTGCGATGCGATGTTCCATGAACTGCTCCTGTGCTGCGGATTGCTGCTCGTGCTGCTGCCCAATGTGGCGAACGATGTAGCGGACGATGCAGCGCTCAGATGTGATAGATGTCGATGACCTGATTGATGTAGTCGTTCTTCAACACGACGTACTTGTTCAGGATGCGCGGTGACGCGCCATTGAAATCGATCACATAACGCGACATGCCGAAATAGCTGTAATTGGTTTTGTAGCGATGGCTCAGCGTGTGCCAGTTAAAGCGCACGGTGCAGACGCCATCGTCGTTGCTCTCAAGTTCTACGTTGCTGATGTTGTGGCTCGTGCGCGTATCGGGAATCGTCGCGCTCGATCGCTCGGTCTTGATGCGGAAGATGCGGTCTTCGAGGCCCTGGCGGCTCGGGTAGTAGATCAGTGAGATTTCGCGCTGCGGATCCGTGATCAACTGGTCGGTGTCGTCCCACGACGGCATCCAGAACACGGCGTCCGGGTGATACAGCTCGAGCCACTCATCCCATTGCTCGTCGTCGAGCAGGCGTGCTTCGCGGTACAGAAACGTCTGGATATCCGTGAGTGCCGGCGCAGTGATAGTCGTGCTCATGCCGCGCTCCCTTCTTTCGCGAGTGCATCGCGGATCGTTTCGACCCAATAGCGGTGCTGGATGGTGTAGAGACCTTCGTCCTCTGTCTTGACGCCGCTGAGCAGCGGCTTGAGACCGATCTTCTGCGCGCCTTCGTCCGCGCCTTCGATCCAGTGCGTCGAGCCGCGGCACATGTCGTTCCATTCGACCGAGCGTGCGGCATAGCCTTGCTGGCATGCACGGAATTCTTCGAGATCGTCGGGCGTCGCCATGCCGCTCACGTTGAAGAAGTCTTCGTACTGGCGGATGCGGCGTGTGCGCGCTTCATCGGATTCGCCCTTGGGCGCGATGCAGTAGATCGTCACTTCCGTCCTGTTCACCGACAGCGGCTTGAGCACGCGAATCTGCGAACCGAACTGATCCATCAGATACACGTTCGGATAGAGGCACAGATTGCGCGAGTTCTGGATCATCCAGTCCGCGGTTTCGCTGCCGCACCGTGCGGCGAATTCATCGCGGCGGGTGAAATTGGGGCGGTCTTCGGGATTGGCCCAGCGCGACCAGAGCAGCATGTGACCGTGTTCGAACGCGTAGAAGCCGCCGCCTTGACGGCCCCAGCCGCCTGCGTCCATGGCGCGGATCTTGTCTTCGGCAGCGTTCTTTTCCTTGCGCTGGTTGGTCGTCGCCGCGTAATTCCAGTGCACGGCCGACACGTGATAGCCATCCGCGCCGTTTTCGGCCGTCAGCTTCCAGTTGCCTTCGTACGTGTACGTCGACGAACCGCGCAGAACTTCGAGACCGTCTTCCGATTGATCGACGATCATGTCGATGATGCGCGCGGCCTCGCCGAGAAACTCGGTGAGCGGCTTCACATCGGGATTCAGGCTGGCGAACAGAAAGCCGCGATAGCTTTCGAAGCGCGCGACTTTCTTCAGATCATGCGAGCCTTCGTGGTTGAAGCATTCGGGATAACCCGCACCTTCGGGGTCTTTCACCTTGAGCAGCTTGCCGCTGTTATTGAAGGTCCAGCCGTGGAAGGGGCAGGTGAAGGTCGCTTTGTTGCCGCGCTTGTGACGGCACAGCATGGCACCGCGATGCGTGCACGAGTTGACGAGCGCATTGAGTTCGCCCTGGCGGTTACGCGTGATGACGACGGGCTGACGGCCCATCGTGGTCGTGAAGTAGTCGTTGTTCGACGGGATCTGGCTTTCGTGCGCGAGGTAGATCCAGTTGCCTTCGAAGATGTGCTGCATTTCCAGCTCGAACAGCGCTTCGTCCGTGAATGCGCTGCGGTGCAGGCGATAGTCGCCACGCGCGGTGTCTTCGACCAGATAGTCGTCGATGTGCTTGAGCTTCGGACTGCGGTCCGGGTAGATGGGGATCATCACGTGTCTCCTGTACGGGGTTTGTCGCAACCCGAAAGGTATAATTTGTGAGGGCGCTGCGTGTGAGTGAAGAGTAGTTGGCGGACATACGGTGCGTCCAACACTGATTTAGTATCAGTTCAATATCCAAGGGGTATCGTCATGGAGCTGCGCCATCTGCGTTATTTCGTCGCCGTGGCTGAGGAGCGCAACTTCACGCGGGCTGCGCAACGTCTGCACATTGCGCAGCCGCCGCTGAGCCGGCAGATGCAGCAGCTCGAAGATCTGCTCGGCGTGCAGCTGTTCGTGCGCAATTCGCGGCCTGTCGAATTGACGGATACGGGGCGTTTTTTCTACTCGCACGCGGTGCAATTGCTGGCGCAAACGGCCGAGCTCGAATCGATGACGCGGCGCGTGGGGAAGATCGAGCGGAGTCTTTCTGTCGGCTTTGTCGGCTCGACGCTGTACGGGATGTTGCCGAAGATCATCCGGCGCTTCCGTACCGAGCACAGCGCGGTCGAACTGACGTTGCACGAAATGTCGACGATGGACCAGATCAAGGCGCTGAAGGAAGGCACGATCGATGTCGGGTTCGGGCGCATTCGCCACGAGGACCCGAGTATCAGGCGGATCGTGTTGCGCGAGGAGCGGATGATCGTCGCGTTACCGCTGGGGCATTCGTTATCGGAGTTGAAGCCGGTTTTGTCGCTGCACGATCTGCTCAATGAGACCTTGATTATTTTCCCGAAGGCGCCGAGGCCGAGTTACGCGGATCAGGTGTTGGCTGCGTTTCGCGATCGCGGGTTGGAGCCGGCTCGAATCTACGAGACGCGGGAGTTGCAGATAGCGTTGGGGCTGGTCGCCGCCGGCGAGGGGATTTCTGTTGTGCCGAGTAGCGTTTATGGTCTTAAACGCGATGATGTCAGCTATGTCGAGCTTGATGATTCCAATCTGGTTTCGCCGATTATCATGAGTATGCGAGTGATGGATGAGTCAGAAGATTTGACTCAGATGCTAGAGCTGATTTATCGCCTCTATGAAGAGGCTCAGATGGAGTATTTGCCGCCGCATGAGGGCGGGTAGTGGTTTGGTTTTGGTTTTTGCTTTTGCTTTTGCTTTTGCTTTTGCTTTTGCTTTTGTCTTGCGACGCTGGGGTGGTTGCGCCTGACTTTACGCTGGCATCCGCGATATGACTTACCCCTTCACGCGTTGCCCCTGTGCGGGGCGGCACTTACTTTCTTTGCCGCCGCAAAGAAAGTAAGCAAAGAAAGCGGGCTAACACCGCCCGTTCTGGTTCTCGCCTGAGGGCCCCCAACAGTTCCTCCGCTTCAAACGGCGTTCTGCCATTCAATGCCCGTTGCCAGCGCCTTTGAATCGGTGCCTCACCCGCTTCACACTCCCGCGTTACCACACGTGCCATCAGATTGCCCACGTTCTATAGCGGCAAACTGTGTGTAGGCTTTCGCGGCGTACACACATCACTCCGGACTGGAAAACACGATCGGTGTCGTAAGAGCGCTGCCGGGTGAAGCACTACGACCTACACACAGTTTGCCACCTGGGCGGCGCAAACCATTCGCTGCCGCTGGCGGTGCTATGGGTGTTTGAAGTGGGTGAGGCGTTCATTCGAAGCGCGGGCAACGGGCGGAGACTGAGAAGTTGCCGTGTGAAGTGTAAGAACCGTTGGGGGCCCTCAGGCAATAACAAGGGCTGGCGGTGTTAGCCCGCTTTCTTTGCTTACTTTCTTTGCGGCGGCAAAGAAAGTAAGTGCCGCCCCGCACAGGGGCAACGCCTGAAGCAGGCAAGACAAATCGCGGATGCCAGCGACACCAAAAGCAAACCACAAAAAAAGCACCGCAAAGCCAAATCAAACAACCTCAAGCATGCACAGTAACAGCACCAGCAAGAGAATTAATCACTGCATGCGCCAACGGCGCAACCTGTTTCCGGCGCTCGCGCGTAGGCGCGGTCCCAAACGCATCACGATAGCTCTTACTGAAATGGCAAGCAGACTGAAACCCACAAGCCATGGTGATATGCATGATCGACATATCAGTCTGAAGCAAAAGCTCGCGAGCGCGCCGAAGCCGCAAGGTCAGATAGTAATGAGTCGGCGTCATCCCAAGATGCTCCCGGAACAACCGCTGCAACTGCCGCTGAGACATATTGGCCAAACGAGCCAGCTCCTCACGAGAGAGTGGCTCCTCGATATTGTTCTCCATCAAAGCGATAACTTCGAACAATGACTTGTTAGCGGACCCAAGCCGCGCCACCAACGGCATACGCTGCTGCGCAGAATTATCCCGCACATGCTCGACAATAAACTGCTCGGCAATCTGGGTCACCCGCGGCGTCCCCACGCGCGCCGCGATCAGATTCAACATCATGTCCAGCGGCGCTACGCCGCCAGTACATGTCACGCGATCGCGGTCGATCACGAAGAGTTCTTTCAGGAAACGGGTGTCGGGAAACTCTTCCTTGAGCGCCGACATGTTCTCCCAGTGAATCGCACACGCATAGCCCGCCAGCAAGCCCGACTTTGCGAGTGCATAAGTGCCCGTGCACAGGCTGCCCAGCGCAACACCCGCACGCGCAAAGCGGCGCAATGTCGATAGATGTTCGGGTGTGGTTTCGCGCTGCACGTCGATGCCGCCGCACACGAACACGATGTCCGGCGTGCCCACGCACTCGGCCGGGCCGGTGTCGACGGACAAACCATTGCTCGCGGTGACAGAGCCGCCATCAGGGCTGATGATCGACCAGCGGTAGAGCGTCTGGCCACTCAGGTAGTTGGCCATGCGCAGCACTTCGATCGCATTCGTAAACGCGATCATCGTGAAGTTGGGCAGCGGCATGAACGCGAAGTGCGACAACGACGCGGTTCGATCGGGCGACATGGTTCGGGCGTTCCTTCAGCTCGATGTTCTGTTACGGCCGAGTGGGGAAACGGCCTTTCTTATTCTGCGAGTGAGCGCAACAAGCATGCCATACGGCTAAACCCTGGCTGGATAAGGACCATGCGGCAGTGCATTCGCGCGATCGCACCGTCGCTGTGCAAGCTCCGCACTCTCCGCGAGCCCGTTGCGCTCTGATGCGGTGCCATGCCCGCCCGCCGGGCCGTCATCGGATCGCTGCAACGCACCATGACCAGAGCACTTCAATTTCAGCAATTGAAGTCGCGATTAAGCACGACCGGTCGCTTCTTGCCAACTTGTCCAAAACGGACTTGCATGGCGGAAAAGGCAAAGAACGCGTCTGAAATCGTAAATTGACCCGGCGGGCGAAAGACAAGAATAGAGCCGTCGGTGCAAGTGGTGCAAAGCCAGTCCAGTCAAGGGATAGCGCGGAATTGGACAGTTGGCCTCGCACGCTGTTTTCGCTTTTCAGCCACCAGTGCTCAACTGAAAGTCAACTGAACGGAAGCCATGTCGAACGCCAACCCTTTCTTCTCGCAGACCCTCGCCGAGCGCGACACAGCCGTGCGCAAGTCGGTGCTCAAGGAACTCGAACGCCAGCAGTCGCAGGTCGAACTGATCGCATCGGAAAACATCGTGTCGCGCGCGGTGCTCGAAGCGCAAGGCTCGGTGCTGACGAACAAGTACGCGGAAGGTTATCCGGGCAAGCGCTACTACGGCGGCTGCGAGTTCGTCGATGAAGTGGAAGCGCTGGCCATCGAACGCATCAAGAAGCTCTTCAACGCCGGCTTCGCCAACGTGCAACCGCACTCGGGCGCACAGGCGAACGGTTCCGTGATGCTCGCGCTGGCGAAGCCGGGCGACACGATTCTCGGCATGTCGCTCGATGCAGGCGGCCACCTGACGCACGGCGCGAAGCCGGCGCTGTCCGGCAAATGGTTCAACGCGGTCCAGTACGGTGTCGACCGCGAGACGATGCGCATCGACTACGACCAGGTCGAAAAGCTTGCGCACGAACACAAGCCGTCGATGATCATCGCCGGCTTCTCCGCTTATCCGCGCCAGCTGGACTTCGCGCGCTTCCGTGCGATTGCCGATAGCGTCGGCGCGAAGCTGATGGTCGATATGGCGCACATCGCCGGCGTGATCGCCGCGGGCCGTCACGCGAATCCCGTCGAGCACGCGCACGTCGTGACGTCGACCACGCACAAGACGCTGCGCGGCCCGCGCGGCGGCTTCGTGCTGACCAATGACGAAGACATCGCTAAGAAGATCAACTCGGCCGTGTTCCCTGGTCTGCAAGGCGGCCCGCTGATGCATGTGATCGCGGGCAAGGCGGTTGCATTCGGTGAAGCACTCGAAGACAGCTTCAAAACTTATATCGACAACGTGCTGGCCAACGCACAGGCGCTCGGTGAAGTACTGAAAGAAGGCGGCGTCGATCTCGTCACGGGCGGCACCGACAACCATCTGCTGCTCGTCGATCTGCGCCCGAAGGGTCTGAAGGGCGCGCAGGTCGAGCAGGCGCTCGAACGCGCGGGCATCACCTGCAACAAGAACGGCATTCCGTTCGACACGGAAAAGCCGACGGTCACTTCAGGGATTCGCCTCGGTACGCCGGCAGGCACGACGCGCGGCTTCGGCGTCGCGGAGTTCCGCGACATCGGCCGCCTGATTCTGGAAGTGTTCGACGCACTGCGCACGCATCCCGATGGCGATGCCGCCACCGAACAGCGCGTGCGCCGTGAGATTTTCGCGCTGTGCGAACGCTTCCCGATCTACTGAGCCGCGCAATCAATACGAAAGCCCCACAGCTACGGAGTCAATCATGAGTACCCTTCACGACAGCAGCATCATCATCGACGGTCTGAACATTTCGAAGTTCGAGCGCTCGGTATTCGAGGACATGAGAAAGGGCGGCGTCACGGCCGTCAATTGCACGGTTTCCGTGTGGGAAGACTTCCAGAAGACCATCGACAACATCGCGGAAATGAAGCAGCAGATCCGCGAATACAGCGAGATTCTCACGCTGGTGCGCACGACGGACGACATCCTGCGCGCAAAGAAAGAGAATAAGACCGGCATCATTTTCGGGTTCCAGAACTCGTATGCGTTCGAGGACAACCTCGGCTATATCGAAGTGTTCAAGGAACTCGGCGTGAACGTGGTGCAGCTTTGCTACAACACGCAGAACCTCGTCGGCACCGGCTGTTATGAACCGGACGGCGGTCTTTCCGGTTATGGCCGCGAAGTGATTCAGGAAATGAATCGCGTCGGCATCATGGTCGACCTGTCGCACGTCGGCGGCAAAACGTCTTCCGATGCGATCGCCTGCTCGAAGAAACCCGTTACGTACTCGCACTGCTGCCCGTCGGGTCTGAAAGAGCATCCGCGCAACAAGAGCGACGAACAGCTGAAAGAGATCGCCGATGCAAATGGCTTTGTCGGCGTCACGATGTTCGCGCCGTTCCTCAAGCGCGGCCCGGACGCGACTGTCGAAGACTATCTGGAAGCGATCGAATACGTGATCGACGTAATTGGCGAAGACAAGGTCGGTATCGGCACCGACTTCACGCAAGGTTATTCGACTGAGTTCTTCGACTGGATCACGCACGACAAGGGCCGCTATCGCCGCCTGACGAATTTCGGCAAGGTCGTGAACCCCGAAGGCATCCGCACGATCGGCGAATTCCCGAACCTGACGGCCGCGATGGAAAAGGCTGGCTGGAGCGAATCGCGCATCAAGAAAGTCATGGGCGAGAACTGGCTGCGCGTATTCGGCGAAGTCTGGAACGGCTGATAGACACCTGAGAGAACAAAGGAACCTGCAATGCAACCGCAACTGCCCATCGACGTCGATCCGAATACGGGTGTCTGGACCACTGACGCGCTGCCGATGCTGTACGTGCCGCGCCATTTCTTCACGAACAACCACGCTGCTGTCGAAGAAGCACTCGGCGTCGAAGCGTATGCCGAGATTCTCTATAAGGCCGGCTACAAGTCCGCTTATTACTGGTGCGACAAGGAAGCGAAGCAGCACGGCATCAGCGGCATGGCCGTGTTCGAGCACTACCTGAACCGTCTGTCGCAGCGCGGCTGGGGTCTGTTCAAGATCATCGAAGCCGACCCGGCGACGGCGCACGCGAAGATCGAACTGCGCTATTCGTCGTTCGTGCTTCAGCAGCCGGAGAAGAGCGGCAAGCTTTGCTACATGTTCGCGGGCTGGTTCGCAGGCGCAATGGACTGGGTCAACGACACGACGGAAGGCGGCAAGAATGCGCCGCGCAGTCAGTCGAAAGAAGCACAGTGCGCGGGCGAACATCACAACCATCAGCACGATCACTGTGTATTCGAAGTATCTCCGCTTGCTGCATGAAAGAAGTACAGACACGCGGCGGTGCGCTGAAAAACAGCGCCGGCTGCGTGACTGAAACAACAGACTGAATCGAACCCGCCCGAGGTCGCCCGCAATGCGTTACCCCAATCTGTTCAAGCCTTTGACGCTCAATCAGTTGACGCTGCGCAACCGCATCGTCAGCACGGCACATGCCGAGGTATATGCCGAACCGGGTGGCTTGCCCGGCGACCGCTATATCCGCTACTACGAGGAAAAGGCCAAGGGCGGTGTGGGCCTCGCCGTATGCGGCGGCTCGAGCCCGGTGTCGATCGATAGTCCTCAGGGCTGGTGGAAGTCCGTCAACCTGTCGACGGACAAGATCATCGATCCGCTGTCGCGTCTTGCCGAAGCGATGCATCGGCATGGCGCGAAGATCATGATTCAGGCAACGCACATGGGCCGCCGCTCGGCGTTTCATGGCGAGCACTGGCCGCATCTGATGACGCCTTCCGGCGTGCGCGAACCGGTGCATCGCGGTAACGCAAAGATCATCGAAATCGAAGAAATCCGCCGCATCATCAGCGACTTTGCAGCAGCTGCGAAGCGCGTGAAAGACGCGGGCATGGACGGCATCGAAATTTCGGCTGCGCACCAGCATCTGATCGATCAGTTCTGGAGCCCGCGCACGAATTTCCGTAACGACGAATGGGGCGGCTCGCTCGAAAACCGTCTGCGTTTCGGCGTCGAAGTGTTGACGGCCGTGCGTGAAGCTGTGGGCAAGGACTTTTGCGTCGGCCTGCGCATGTGCGGCGATGAGTTTCATGAAGACGGGCTCAATCACGAGCAACTGAAGGAAATCGCGCAGGCGATGTCGGAATCCGGTTTGATCGATTACATCGGCGTGATTGGTTCGGGTGCAGATACGCACAACACGCTCGCCAACTGCATGCCGCCGATGGCGCTGCCGCCCGAGCCGTTCGTGCACCTCGCGGCAGGCATCAAGTCGGTCGTAAAGCTGCCCGTGATGCACGCGCAAAGCATTCGCGATGCAGGGCAGGCCGAACGTCTGCTCGCCAGCGGCATGGTCGATCTCGTCGGCATGACGCGCGCGCAGATCGCCGATCCGCATATGGTCATCAAGATCCGCGATGGCCGCGAAGACGAAATCAAGCAGTGCGTTGGCGCGAACTACTGTATCGACCGCCAGTACAACGGTCTCGATGTGCTGTGCGTGCAGAACGCAGCGACTTCTCGCGAAGCGACGATGCCGCATGTGATCGAGAAAACGCGTGGGCCGCGCCGCAAGGTGGTCGTGGTCGGCGCGGGTCCGGCGGGACTGGAAGCAGCGCGTGTCGCGCGCTCACGCGGTCACGATGTCGTGCTGTTCGAGAAGAGCGACGCCGTTGGCGGTCAGATCATGCTGGCCGCGAAGGCGCCGCAACGTGAGCAGATGGCGGGCATCGTGCGCTGGTTCGATATGGAAACGAAGCGTCTTGGCGTCGACCGGCGTCTGGGCGTCGAAGCCGACGAGAAGATGATTCTCGCCGAGAAGCCGGACATCATCGTGCTTGCCACGGGTGGTACGAGCTTCACGCATCAGGTGCCGGCATGGGGCGTCGACGAAGGCCTCGCCGTGAGTTCCTGGGACATCCTGTCGGGCAAGGTCGAGCCGAAACAGAACGTGCTCGTGTATGACGGCGTGAGCACGCATGCTGGCGCGGGCGTGGCCGACTTTATCGCGAGCCGCGGCTCGAAGGTCGAGATCGTGACGCCCGACGTGAAAGTGGCCGACGACGTTGGCGGCACCACGTTCCCGATTTTCTATCGACGTCTCTATGCGCAAGGCGTGATCCACACGCCGAACTACTGGCTCGACCGTGTGTACGAGGAAGACGGCAAGAAGATCGCCGTGATCCGCAACGAGTACACGGAAGAACAGGAAGAGCGCGCGGTCGATCAGGTCATCATCGAAAACGGCAGCACGCCGAATGACGCGCTGTACTGGAAGCTCAAGCCGGAATCGGTGAATCGCGGTCAGGTCGATGTGCACAAGCTGTTTGCTTCCGAGCCGCAGCCGTCGCTCTCCGAAGAACTCGGCAATGGACGCTTCCTGCTGTTCCGTGTCGGCGACTGCATTTCGATGCACAACATTCACGGCGCGATCTATGACGCGCTGCGTCTCTGCAAGGACTTCTGACGATGAGCCCGGCGTTTCTCATCACCGCGTTGTTGTGGATATCGGTCGCCGGCCTTGCGTTCGCGGTCGCAAAACGGGCGGCTTACTGGCGTCTCGGACGGGCAACGGCGGCCGGCGCATTCGGCTGGACCAATCTGCTGACCATCCCGAAGCGCTATTTCGTCGATCTGCACCATGTCGTGGCGCGCGATCCGTACATCGCGAAGACGCACGTCGCGACGGCGGGCGGTGCCATTGCAGCGTTCGCGCTGGTGTTCATCAACTACGGTCTCGCGATTTACTCGCCGTGGCTCGACCGGCTGATTTTCCTGGCCGCGTTGATCATGCTGGTGGGCGCCGTGTTCGTATGGCGTCGCCGCGCAGCGAAGGATGTGCCTGCGCGTCTGTCGCGCGGTCCGTGGAATACGCTGCCCTGGTTGCTTGGTTCGTTCGCGCTTGGATTGCTGCTGTACACGCTGTTGCCGGCTTCGGCGATGTCGGCGGGTCTGGCTGTCATTTTCGCGCTGCTGATCGCAACGGGCGCCTTCGCGATGACGTTTGGCGCGGCGCGTGGCGGCCCGATGAAGCATGCGCTGGCAGGTCTGCTGCATCTCGCATTCCATCCGCGTCAGGAGCGTTTTGCGGCGGAAGGCGATGTGCGTCGCGAGGCGGCCGTTCCGCCGACGGCACTGAAAGCGCCCGTGCTCGAACAGAACGAATACGGCGTCGGCAAGCCTGTCGAATTCCGCTGGAACCAGTTGCTGAGCTTCGATGCGTGCGTGCAGTGCGGCAAGTGCGAAGCGGCCTGTCCCGCGTTTGCTGCTGGTCAACCGCTGAATCCGAAGAAGCTGATTCAGGATCTTGTGACGGGCATGGTGGGTGGCACGGATGCCGCGTATGCGGGCAGCCCGACGCCTGGCATCAAGGTCGGCCAGCATGGCGGCGAGCCGCAGCGTCCGATTATCTCGAGCCTGATCGAAGCCGATACGGTGTGGTCATGCACGACCTGCCGCGCCTGTGTGCACGAATGCCCGATGCTGATCGAGCACGTGGATGCAATTGTCGACATGCGCCGCAACCAGACGCTCGTGCACGGCACGGTGCCGGGCAAAGGCCCCGAAGTGCTCGCGAATCTGCGCGAAACGGGCACCATGGGCGGCTATGACAAGGCAGCGCGTTACGACTGGTCGGTCGATCTGAGCTCGCCTGTCGCGCAACCCGGCCAGCCTGTCGATGTACTGCTGGTCGCCGGCGAAGGCGCATTCGACATGCGCTATCAGCGCACGTTGCGCTCGCTCGTCAAGGTGTTGAACAAGGCTGGCGTGAAGTACGCGGTGCTCGGCTCGCAAGAGACGGATACCGGCGACGTCGCGCGCCGTCTCGGCGATGAAGCCACGTTCCAGCGCATGGCAAAGCAGATGATGGGCACGCTGTCGACGCTGAATTTCAAGCGCATCGTCACCGCCGATCCGCACGTGATGCACAGCCTGCGCAACGAATACCGCGCGCTTGGCGGCCGTTACGAAGTGCTGCATCACACGACGTTCCTCGCGGAACTCGTCGCGAGCGGCAAGCTGTCGCCGAAAGCCGTCGCGGCATTCAACGACAAGACGATCACGTATCACGATCCCTGCTATCTGGGGCGCTATAACGGTGAAACGGAAGCGCCGCGCCAGTTGCTGAAGACGATCGGTATCAAGGTCGTCGAGATGGAGCGTCATGGCAAGCGTGGCCGTTGCTGCGGCGGTGGCGGCGGTGCGCCGCTGACGGATATTCCCGGCAAGCAGCGCATTCCCGATATCCGCATCAACGATGCGCGCGCGATCAACGCCGATGTCGTGGCCGTGGGTTGCCCGAACTGCACGGCGATGCTCGAGGGTGTGGTGGGTCCGCGTCCCGAGGTGCTCGATGTGGCTGAACTCGTTGCCGCTGCGCTGGAGTGAACGATGAATACGAACATCAAACGTATCGATCCGCGCCGGCCGTTCGTCATCACGGCAGCAGGGCTGAAGCGCATCACGCTCGGTGCGGAGCATGTCGAGGGCGCATCGAATGATCACGCGCTGCATGCTGGCGCGCACGGCCATGCCGCAGCCAAAACGCTGCGCACGACACAGACGCCGCAACGCACCTTGCTCGTGGTTGCGCACAGCGACCGAGGCGGTCTCGACGATCATGCACGTCAGGCGCTCGCTGCTGCCGCGCTGATCGCGGATGCAGGCACGCAAGTCGCGCTGCTCGTGCTCGGCGAACTGAAGGACGACGCCGCTGCGCTCGGCGCGGACAAGGTGATCGAACTGCCGTCGTTCGACCGCCGCACGTTCGCGCCAGAACGCGAGGTGCAGGCCGTCGCTGCGTGTGTTGCGCAGCTTGCGCCTGCGCATATCTTCATGCCCGATAACGCAACGGGCGATGGCGATCTCGGTCGTCGCTATGCGGCGCTGGCAGGTGCGAGCATCGCGACACATGTCGTGCAGATCGACGCTCATAACGTGTCGACTTACGCACAGGCGAAGAAGGCTTACGCAACGCGTGCGCTGCCTGATGTCGTTCTGCTCGCTGCAGGCGCAGTCGACACGCGCCTGCCGTTCGTCGGCGCGGGCGAGCATGTCGAACTCACTGCATTCGCGCAAACGAACGAGACGCCGAATAGCGTCTACCGCGATCTCGGCATCGAGGAAATCGACGCCGCACAAGTCGCACTGGAAGAAGCGGACTTCATCGTGTCGGCGGGTAATGGTGTGACGGACGTGGCGACCTTCGAAAAGCTCGCCAGCACCTTTGGCGCGGCGATCGGCGCAAGTCGCGTCGCCGTCGACAACGGCATGTTCACCCGCGACAAGCAGATCGGCGCGACGGGCAAGACCGTCGAGGCGAGCGTCTATATCGCGTTCGGTATTTCGGGCGCCGTGCAGCACTTGCAGGGCATCAAGGATTGCCGCCACGTGATCGCCGTGAACCTGGACGGCAGCGCGCCCATCGTCAAGCGCGCGAATCTGACGATCATCGGCGATACGCAGGCGACCATCGCGTCGCTGATCGACGAAATCAATCGCGCGCGTTCCGGTCGTCCGGCTGCGGCTGCGCCTGTCGTGAACCAGTTCGTCGAAGGAGTCGCGGCATGAACGGCAAGCTTGAAAAAATCGCGGTACTGGTGTCGGTCGGCAAGCATCCGGTCAGCGGTGTCGCACGCTATAGCCGCAACGATGCCGCTGCGCTCGAAATCGGCCGCCAGCTGTCGAGCCAGAACGCGGCGCGGCTCGACGTGCTGCATGCGGGCGATCCGGGTAATCCCGCACTCGAAGAGTACCTGGCGCTTGGCGCAGAACGCGTCGAAGTGCTGACGTGCAGCGAAAACGGCGATGCCGTCGGTCTGCTTGCAGGCCGTCTGAAAGGTTATGACCTCGTGCTGACGGGCACGTGCGCGGAAGGCGCGTTCGACAGCGGCATGCTGCCGTACCGTCTCGCGGACGCGCTGCGCGTGCCGCTCGTCGGCACGGCGGTCGACGTCACGGTAGCGGGCGGCCGCGCAACGGTGCGGCAATTCCTGCCGAAAGGCGTGCGCCGCCGCGTGGAAGTGGCGCTGCCCGCAGTCGTCGCCGTGCATCCGCTCGCGACCGTCACGCCGCGCTACGCTTACGCGCGCCTGCGCGCAGGTTCCGTCCAGCCGCAGCGCGTGGAGGTAGCCGCCGATGCCGAAGCCGCGCAATGGACGCTCGCGCCCGTCACGCGCAAGCCGGTGCGCCTTGCCGCCGCCGAGAAGCGCTCGGGGCATGCCCGCATGCTGTCCGCGACGACCACGGAAAGCCGCGGCGGCAGCGTCGTAATTGAAGGGACTTCGGTCGAAAAAGCACAAGTGATACTCGGCTATTTGCGCGAGCATCAACTCATCGATTACTGATATTGCGCCGCACCCACACGGCCTCGGAATCCGGAGCACACATGAAAGTATCGGCAGACATTCGCGCGCTGGTCGATCGGCGCAAGAAGGGTTACAGCCTCGAAGCACCGTTTTACGTGAGCGAAGACATTTTCGCGCTCGATATGGACGCAATTTTCCGCCAGCACTGGATTCAGGTCGCCGTCGAGCCGGATGTTCCGGAACCGGGAGATTACGTCACCATCGAACTGGGCCACGATTCGATCCTGATCGTGCGCGACGACGACATGCAGGTGCGCGCATTCCACAACGTCTGCCGCCATCGCGGCGCGCGCCTGTGCAACGAGGACAAGGGTTCTGTCGGTAACATCGTTTGCCCGTATCACAGCTGGACCTACAACCTGTCGGGCGACCTGATGTTCGCCGAGCACATGGGCGACGAGTTCGACCGTTGCAAGCATAGCCTGAAGAGCGTGCATGTCGAGAACCTCGCGGGTCTGATTTTCGTTTGCCTCGCGGAACAGCCGCCTGTCGATTTCGCTGTGATGCGTGCCGCGATGGAGCCGTATCTGCTGCCGCATGATCTGCCGAACTGCAAGATCGCCGCACAGATCGACATCATCGAAAAGGGCAACTGGAAGCTCACGATGGAGAACAACCGCGAGTGCTACCACTGCGTCGCGAACCATCCCGAGCTGACCATTTCGCTCTATGAATACGGCTTCGGCTATCAGCGTTCACCGGCGAATGCCGATGACATGGACGCATTCGAGCGCACCTGCATCGAGCGCGCGAAGCAATGGGAAGAGATGGATCTGCCGTCGGTTGAAATCGACCGGTTGTCGGATGTGACGGGTTTCCGCACGCAGCGTTTGCCGCTCGATCGCAGCGGCGAATCGCAGACGCTCGATGCGAAGGTTGCGTCGAAGAAACTGCTGGGCGAATTCGAACGCGCGGATCTGGGCGGCCTGTCGTTCTGGACGCAGCCGAATTCGTGGCATCACTTCATGAGCGATCACATCGTGACGTTCTCGGTGATTCCGCTTTCCGCGGGCGAAACGCTGGTGCGCACGAAATGGCTCGTGCACAAGGACGCGGTGGAAGGCGTCGATTACGACGTGGCCAATCTGACGGCCGTGTGGAATGCGACCAACGATCAGGACCGTGCGCTTGTCGAGTACTCGCAGCGTGGTGCGACGAGCAGCGCATACGAGCCCGGTCCGTACTCGCCGTTCACGGAAGGGCTGGTCGAGAAGTTCAGCGACTGGTATGCGCGACGCGTTGCTGCGCATATCGACAGCACGGCGACGGAGCCGCGCACGATCAACATCAAGGCCGTGTAAAGAAGGCTGCAGGGAAAACCAACGGATGCCTGGCGGCAAGTGGAGCAAGCAATGATGCGTGATGCAGCAACCTTCGAACCCGTCGAAAGCCGCGTGACGAAGCCTGAATTCTGGAGTGCGTTGCCGGCGCGCTGGACGAGCGACGTCGAGGAAACGCTGGAGTGCTGCCAGGTTCGACAGGAAACGCACGACGTGAAGAGCTTTTTCTTCCGGTCGCCGGAAGGCCGTGCGTTTGTCTTCGAGCCGGGCCAGTTCATCACGCTCGAGCTGGATATCGAAGGCGAGACGATCAACCGTTGCTACACGATTTCTTCGTCGCCGACGCGGCCGCACACGATTTCGATCACGGTGAAGCGAGTGCCGGGCGGCAAGGTATCGAACTGGCTGCACGAGAACCTGCAGGCGGGCGCGCGAGTGCGCGTGCTTGGCCCGGCGGGCGAGTTTACGTGCGCGCGGCATCCGGCGCGGAAGTATCTGTTTTTGTCGGCGGGATCTGGCATTACGCCGTTGATGTCGATGAGCCGCGCGCATCATGAACTGAGCGAAGATCGCGATATTGTTTTTGTGCACAGCGCGCGTACGCCGGACGACATTATTTTCTCGCGTGAGCTTGATCTGATTGCTTCCAATCAGGTGAATTTCCGCACTTCATTTGTTTGTGAGCGGGTGGGTGGCCGGACCAACTGGCCGGGTGTGACTGGCTTTTTGACCTTGCCGCTGCTGAAGCTGATTGCGCCTGATTTTATGGAGCGGGAGATTTTTACCTGCGGTCCAGCGCCTTATATGCAGGCAGTGCGTGATCTTCTTGATGAGGCCGGGTTTGATCGCAAGCAGTATCACGAAGAGAGTTTCTCATTCGAGACCTTGATTGCGACTGAGCCTGAGGTTGCGGCGGAAGTGCTCGAGGCCGAAGAGAAGGCCAATGGTGCGCAGACTTTTGCTGTGAGCTTCGCTCGGAGTAACCGGTCGATTGAATGCGGTTCTACGCAACATGTGCTGGATGCGGCCCGTCAGGCCGGGGTTCGGTTGCCGGCTTCCTGCACTCAGGGTATGTGCGGGACCTGCAAGGTGAAGCTCGTTTCCGGGCAGGTGGAGATGAAGCATAACGGTGGGATCAGGCAGCGGGAGATTGATCAGGGGATGGTGTTGTTGTGTTGCAGTAAGCCTCTTAGTGATCTTGTAGTGGATAAGTGATTTTTTTGTCTGCGACGCTTTCTTTAGTGGTCTGCTTGTGGTTTCGCTGGCATCCGCGATTTGCTTCTGGTTTGCTAGCGTTGCCCCTGTGCGGGGCGGCACCTACTTTTCTTTGCCGCGGCAAAGAAAAGTAGGCAAAAGAAAGCCGCTAACACCGCCAGCCCTTGTGTTTGCCTGAGGGCCCCCAACGGGTCTTATGCTTCACGCGACAACGCCCTTGTTGATGCTCGTTACTAGCGCTTTGAATGAATGCCTCACCCACCCCAAAAACCCGTAGTGCAGCAAATAGCAGCGAATGGTTAATGCCGCCCAGGTGGCAAACTGTGTGTAGGTTGTAGTGCTCCACACGTCGTCGATCCTACGACGCCGATCTGCTTTTCACTTCGAAGTGGAGCGCATAAGCCGCGAAAGCCTACACACAGTTTGCCGCTATAGAACTTGGGCAAATTGATCGCGCGTGCGGTGACGCGGGAGCATGAAGTGGGTGAGGCGCCTGGTCAGAGCGCTGGCAACGGGCAGCGAACAGGAGGTTGTCGATTGAAGCGGAAGAACTGTTGGGGGCCCTCAGGCGGTGGTCAAGAATTAGCGGTGTTAGGCCGCTTTCTTTGCTTACTTTCTTTGCGGCGGCAAAGAAAGTAAGTGCTGCCCCGCACAGGGGCAACGCATGCGCCGCGTAGGCGCTAACGCGGATGCCAGCGAAAGCAAAAGCAAACCCAGCGTCGCAGACACCAAAAACGCCAAGTCGCATACAGACAAGTAAACGTCGCAAACCCGACCACCTCATGCATTCTGGTTAGCGATTCTAAAGTCACACCGCGCCACGCGGCCACAAGGAGATCGACCATGAAGCACCTTAAAAAACTGATGTTATGCGGGGCGCTGCTCGCAGCGATGAGCGCAGTGGGAATGGGCACCGCGGCAGCGGACACCAAACCGACCATCAAGATCGGCTACGTCGAAGGCTGGGATGACAGCGTCGCTACCTCTAACGTCGCCGCCCAGATCATCGAAAAGCGTCTCGGCTATCCGGTTCAACTCGTGCCCGTCGCGGCAGGCATCATGTGGCAAGGCGTTGCACGCGGCGACCTCGACGCGACCCTTTCCGCATGGCTGCCCGTCACGCACGGCGCGTACTGGGATCAGTTCAAAGGCAAGGTGCAGGACCTGGGAGCCAACTATAACGACGCAAAGATCGGCCTGATTGTCCCCGCCGACGTGCCGGAAAAAACCATCTCCGATCTCCAGGCACATAAGGCCGACTTCGGTGGACGTATCGTCGGCATCGACGCCGGCGCAGGCGTGATGAAGAAAACCTCGGACGCAATCAAGGCCTATAACCTCGACTATCAATTGATGCCGAGCTCGGGCAGTGCAATGACTGCGGAACTTGCGCGCTCGATGAATGCCAATAAACCTGTGATCGTCACAGGATGGATACCGCATTGGATGTTCGCCAAATGGAAGCTGAAGTTCCTGGAAGACCCGAAGAAGGTGTTCGGTGAATCCGAGCATGTGGATAGCGTCGTCAATCCGGGCCTGGATACAAAGGCACCTCAAGTCGTCGCGTTTCTGAAGAAGTTCCAATGGAAGCCGGGCGAAATCGACAGCGTCATGCTGGCGACAGAGAACGGCGCCAAGCCTGCCGACGCAGCCGGATCGTGGATCGCCGCACACGGCGACCGCGTGAACAGCTGGGTAGGCGGAGCACAATAACCGTCCTTCTTTAACGCGTTCTGACGAGCGTTGTTGTGGTGATGCGGATGCGCTGCGCGCGTGTCCGTATCGTCGATGTATCTGGTTATTTGTGTTCCAGCCAGCGCGCAGGCTCTTTCTAATAGACGGAGACTCTGGATGGATCAGGCAAGACTGCGTTCACGCAGTAGCGAAAGTACTACCGACGGCGCCGCACATGAAGGCCATTCGCTGCAACGCGGCCTCACATGGAAGGATGCATTCTGGGTGACGAGCGGCGTGCCAGGCGGCGTGCTGTTTACGATCGGCGGCGTGTCCGCAACGATCGGTCAACCCGCATGGGCCATATGGGTCGCTGCGATCCTGATGGGCCTGATTCAAAGCGCCACGTACGCTGAAATTTCCGGGCTTTTCCCGCACAAGTCGGGCGGTGCGTCCGTGTATGGCGCGATGGCCTGGGTGCGCTATAGCAAGACCATTGCGCCCGTTTCCGTGTGGTGCAACTGGCTCGCCTGGTCACCGATGCTCGCATTGGGTACGGGTCTCGCCGCCAATTACGCGCTCTCCAGTCTCTATGCGCCCGATGCCGCCATCAATACATGGCGTCTGACGCTGCTCGATCTCAGCTTCATCAAGCAAGGGCTTTCGCTGCGCATCAACGCGACGTTCATCATCGCGGCGATCTTTCTTCTCATCACGTTCAAGTTGCAGCATAGCGGTGCGTCGAAAGCGGCGAAGACGCAGCGCATTCTCGGCATCGCATCGCTGGCGCCGCTTTTGATCGTGGGTATCGTGCCGTTCGTGACGGGCGATGTGCCCGCCGCGCATCTGTGGCCGCTGCTGCCGCTCGGGCACGACGCGCAAGGCAATGTGACGGCGTCGACGTTCGGCTCATGGAATGGCGCGGGCATCACGATGGCGTTCGGTGCGATGTTCATGGCGGGCTGGGCCGCGTACGGCTTCGAAACGGCCGTCTGCTATACGCGTGAGTTCCGCAATCCACGCACCGATACCGTCAAGGCCATTTTCTGGTCTGGTATGGCGTGCCTCGTCGTCATGACGCTGGTGCCGCTCGCGTTTCAGGGCGTGCTGGGCACCAAAGGCATGCTCGATCCGAAGATCGCCGACGGCACGGGTGTCGCGGCTGCGATGGCGCATATGGTGGGCGGCGGCGCGATCGTGTTCGATGTGGTGGTCATCATGCTGATGCTGACCATCCTGCTGATCGTGATGACGTCGATGATGGGTTCGTCGCGCACGTTGTATCAGGCATCTGTCGATGGCTGGCTGCCGAAGTACCTGTCGCACGTCAACGAGCACGGGTCGCCCACGCGCGCGATGTGGACCGACCTCGGCTTTAATCTGATCCTGCTGCTGATGTCGGACTACATGACGGTGCTGTCGATCTCGAACGTCTGCTACATGATCTTCGTGTTCCTCAATCTGCAATCAGGCTGGATTCACAGGCTCGATCGCGCGGATGCGGACCGTCCGTTCCGCTGCCCGACGTGGCTGCTCGCAGCGGGCGCGCTATGCGGCTATCTGGATCTCGCGTTCATCGGCGCGGGTGCGGATATGCAGGGCATGGGCACGATGCGCAACGGACTGATCGCGATGCTGCTGATCGTGCCTGTGTTCATGTTCCGCCATTACGTGCAGGATCGCGGCCGTTTCCCTGCGCGCATGCAGCAGGATATGGAATGGCAGGGCGGCTTGCGTCCCGCCGGACTGCGCGGATTGCTGCCGTACGCGGCGTTGCTGCTAGCCGTGTTCGTTGTGTGGTTCTCGCACTATCTGGCGAAGCCGTTCGTTTGATCGTTTGAGCATGACGAAAGCCGCCGCGTCTGCAATGCAACGCGGCGGTTTTTGCTTTCAGCGCATTTAGAGCACGACAGTCCGATCGCCGTTGATGAACACGCGCCGCTCGACGAACGCCTTCACTGCGCGCGCGAGCGTAATGCACTCGACGTCGCGGCCCACGGCCAGCATGCGTTCCGGTCCGTACGAATGATCGACGCGCTGCACTTCCTGCTCGATGATCGGGCCTTCGTCGAGATCGTCGGTGACGAAGTGTGCTGTGGCGCCGATCAGCTTGACGCCGCGTGCGTGTGCCTGATGATACGGTCGTGCGCCCTTGAAGCCGGGCAGGAAGGAGTGGTGGATATTGATCGCGCGACCCGAAATTTTGCGGCTCGTTTCATCGGAGAGAATCTGCATGTAGCGCGCGAGAATCATGAGCTCAGCGCCACTCGATTCGAACAGCTCGAGAATCTGCGCTTCCTGTTGATGCTTCGATTCAGCCGTAATCGGAAAGTGATGGAAAGGCAGTCCGTGTTGCTCGGCGAGCGGCGCAAAGTCGGGATGATTCGATGCAATGCCGACGATGTCCATTTTCAGTTCGCCCATGCGCCAGCGGAACAGCAGGTCGGCCAGGCAGTGCTCGAGCTTCGACACCATGATCAATACCTTGGGCCGCGTATCGAGGTCGTGCATCGCCCAGTTCATGTCGAAATCGGCGGCGATGGGGCGGAATTCGCGGCGCAAGGAATCGATCTGCAATGCCGCATCGGGCGCGTTTGCGACGCCGTGGAATACGCAGCGTACGAAGAACCGCGTGCTGATGTCGTCGTCGAATACCGTCAATTCGTCGATATAGCAATGATGCCGATCGAGAAAGCCGACGACGGCGGCAACCTGGCCGGCGGCGCTCGGGCAGGAAAGAGTCAGCGCGAACTGCTGGGGACGATCGGTGGCGGGCATGCGAATCCTCTGTCTTCGATATGGGATTCCCGCATGGCCGTGCCAGTCGTCATGCGGCGCAGCGCGGCGCGGCAAGCGGGATGATCAAGTAAATCAGCCCAATTTGCGCGCGCATAGAACCGATGCGCCGTGCTCGTGGTATCGGAACGTCAGGCGTGCGCGTGCTCGCCGAGGTCGATCAGTTCGTTGAACAGCCAGCGCCGGAACAGCGGCACGGCGGCCGGCGCGGGGCGCGCGGGCGGGCAGACGAGGTAGTAGCCGCGTTCCGTCGTG
Source organism: Burkholderia sp. Ac-20365 (assembly GCF_017104715.1). GTDB lineage: Bacteria > Pseudomonadota > Gammaproteobacteria > Burkholderiales > Burkholderiaceae > Paraburkholderia. The sequence goes on along the minus strand of NZ_JAAGPI010000023.1, from coordinate 130,893 downwards.
ACAGGCGTCTCCAGCAGGCGCACGAGCTGGCCGGCGGCGATCAGCTCGTCGGTGAGCGGCGTCCAGCCGAGCGCGACGCCCTGGCCCATCAGCGCGGCCTGCACGACGAGCGAGTAACTGTTGAACATCATCCCCTGGCTGTCTTCGGGCGCGCTCAGCCCGTTCGCGGCGAACCATGTGTTCCAGGCGAGCCAGCGTTCGGGCTCGGTGGGCTGTACGTGCAGCAATGGCAGGGCGGTGAGGTTGGCGGCGACGCTTGTTGCCGGATGCTGCTGACGAAACGCGGGCGAGCAGACTGGCGTGACGGATTCGGCAAACAGGCGCGTTGACGTGCACGGCGGCCAATGCCCGTCGCCGAATGCAATGGCAAGGTCGGCGTGGTCGCGGTGGGGATCGTAGCCAAGCTGCGACGTGACGATCTTCACGTTGACGCCCGGCATCGATGCCTTCAGGCGCGCCAGACGCGGCATCAGCCAGTAGCTGGCGAAGCCGGCGTCGGTGAGGATGGTCAAGGCGCCGGTGGCGCGGCGCGCGCGGATGTCGGAGGTCGCCTCGCGGATCGTGTCGAGGCCGCTGCGCACGGCTTCGTAGAGCAGGACGCCTTCGGGTGTGAGCGTCACGCCGCGATGGCCGCGCTCGAACAGCGGCGCGCCGAGGTCTTCTTCGAGCTGCACGATGCGCTGGCTTACGGCGGGCTGCGTCGAGCCGAGTTCGCGCGCAGCGGCCGTGAAGCTCGCGAGGCGCGCGGCCGATTCAAAGGCCGATAAAGTCTGCATCGGCGGAAGACGGTCTGGTCCCGGCATAACATCCCCTTATGGGCCGATAAGCGCACGCCACCTTCACAACGGTTTAATGAGCGGCAATAGTGAAGTACGGCGACGCATTGCTGCAATGCGAACGTTGCACGCCGAAGCGCAATCTCACGATTCTAATCCGCCCCGCCCATGAGCCTTAATACAAAGCAGAATATCGTTATCTTGATGGCCGACCAGATGACGCCGTTCGCGTTGCGCGCGTATGGCAATCAGGTCTCGCTGACGCCGCGCATCGACGCGCTCGCCAAAGGAGGCGTCGTGTTCGATTCCGCGTACTGCGCGAGCCCGCTTTGCGCGCCTTCGCGCTTCTCGATGATGGCCGGCAAATTGCCCGCGGCCATCGGTGCTTACGATAACGCCGCCGAATTGCCCGCGCAAACGCTGACCTTCGCACATTATCTGCGTGCGGCGGGTTACCGGACGATCCTGTCGGGCAAGATGCATTTCTGCGGGCCCGATCAGTTGCACGGTTTCGAGGAACGCCTGACGACCGACATCTATCCCGCCGACTTCGGCTGGGTTCCCGACTGGGACCGCCCGGACGTACGCCCTAGCTGGTATCACAACATGAGTTCGGTGCTCGACGCAGGCCCGTGCGTGCGCACCAACCAGCTCGATTTCGACGACGAAGTCACGTACACGTCGCGCCAGAAGCTCTACGACATCGTGCGCGAACGCGCAGCGGGCGGCGACGCACGGCCGTTCTGCCTCGTCGCGTCACTGACGCATCCGCACGACCCATACGCGATTCCGCAGCCATATTGGGATCTGTATCGTGATGAAGAGATCGACATGCCGCGTGTGACGTTGACGCGGGAACAGAGCGATCCGCATTCGAAGCGCCTGCGCGACGTGTATGAAGCCGACCTCACACCGCCGACGGAGCAGCAGATCCGCGACGCGCGGCATGCGTATTACGGCGCGCTCTCCTATGTCGATGCGCAGTTCGGCGCCATTCTCGACACACTCAAGGCTACAGGCCTTGCCGACGATACGATTGTCATCGTCACGTCCGATCACGGCGAAATGCTCGGTGAACGCGGGCTCTGGTACAAGATGACGTGTTTCGAAGGCGGCGTGCGTGTGCCGCTGATCGTGCATGCACCGAAGCAGTATCGCGCGCATCGCGTGGGGGCGTCCGTCTCGCATGTCGACCTCCTGCCGACGCTCGTCGAAATGGCGACGGGCACGCGGCGCACGGAATGGCCCGATTCTGTCGACGGGCAAAGCCTGGTCCCGCATCTGCAGAACGATGGCGGCCACGACGAAGCGATTGTCGAGTACTTTGCGGAAGGCGCAATTGCGCCGATGCTGATGATCCGACGCGGCAAGTACAAGTTCATTCATACGCCAGTCGACCCGGACCAGCTTTACGATCTGGCGAGTGATCCTCAGGAACGCGTGAACCTTGCGGAGGATTCGAATGCTGCGTCACTCGTGGACGCTTTTCGCAAGGAAATCGCGGAGCGCTGGGATATACCTGCACTGCATCAAACGGTACTTGCGAGCCAGCGGCGCCGGCGCTTTCATTTCGAAGCGACGACACGAGGCACGATCCGTTCGTGGGACTGGCAGCCGTTCAACGATGCAAGCCAGCGCTACATGCGCAATCACATCGAGCTGGACACGCTGGAAGCGATGGCGCGTTATCCGCGCGTCGTTACTGGCTAACGGACAGGCAAAAGTGAGAAAACTTCAATACGGGAGTACCACGATGACAATACGCTGGAGAAAGTCGTTTGCGAAAACCGCTTTAGTGGTTGCGGCATGCGGCATGGCATTGATCGGCGCGTCGCAGGCGGCAGAGCCGCAAAGCTGTACACAGGTCCGCATGGCCGATCCGGGCTGGACGGATATCGATGCGACCAATGCGGTGGCGGGTGTGCTATTGAAGGCGCTTGGTTATCAGCAGAACGTGTCGAATCTGTCGGTGCCGATCACATATCAGGGCCTGAAAAAAGGGCAGATCGACGTGTTTCTGGGCAACTGGATGCCGGCACAAGGGCCGCTCGTCAAACCGTTTGTCGATGAACATTCAATCGACGTGGTGCACGCCAATCTGACCAACGCGAAGTTCACGCTAGCCGTGCCGGATTACGTTGCCGCTGCGGGCGTGCATTCATTCGCCGATCTCGTCAAACATGCCGACCAGTTCAATGGAAAGATCTACGGCATCGAGCCGGGCGCGCCTGCCAATCAGAACATCAAGAAGATGATCGGCGACAAGGCATTCGGACTCGGCGAGTGGAAGATCGTCGAATCCAGCGAAACCGGCATGCTGACGCAAGTCGAGCGGGCGGTGCGCGACAAGCAATGGATCGTGTTTCTCGCCTGGGAACCGCATTTGATGAACACGAAATTCCATTTGACGTATCTGTCTGGCGGCGATGCGTATTTCGGTCCGAACTATGGCGGCGCAACCGTGAATACCGTGACGCGTCCGGGCTTTACGGGGCAATGCACCAATCTCGCCAGGCTCTTCCAGCAGTTGACGTTCAATGTCGATCTGGAAAACCAGATCATCACGAATGTGCTGCAAAACAAAGTGGATCTCAACACGGCGGCATTGAATGCGCTGAAGAGCAATCCGGCATTGTTAAATACATGGCTCAACGGCGTGACGACCACGAGCGGCGCAGATGGACTGCAGGCGGTACAGGCGCAACTCGGTATTCACTGAATCGGCATCGCTGGCATTGTCAGATAGCGCGCAGTTCCGCAAGGGACTGCGCGCTTTTCTTATGCGGAACATGCGCTTTTTTTGCGGCATGTCCGAAATCGCCGCGAGCGCGTCGCTAACAGACCAAAGTTCGTCGTGTTTGGTCGAGTTGCCTGAAAAATGGATTTGTACTGTGCATTTATCGTCGTGCGGAGTGCACACGCTGCGGAGTTTTCTTCGCATCCATTTCCCCTAAAAGCCAGGCAAGAGAGAACGATACAATGAAAAAGCTGAATGCCGCAGCACTGACAGGCGTCGCGCTCGCGCTCGCCGGAGTTTCGAATGCGAGTCATGCGCAAAGCAGTGTCACGTTGTATGGCGTCATCGACGCGGGCATTACCTGGGTCAACAATACAGGCGGCTCGCATGTCGTGAAATTCGACGACGGCATTTCGTACGGCAACCGCTTTGGCCTGAAGGGCACGGAAGATCTCGGCGGCGGCTTGCAGGCGGTATTCGCACTCGAAAGCGGCTTTCATCTCGGCAATGGGCAACTGGGCTTCGGCAGTGCGCTGTTCGGACGTCAGGCGTATGTGGGGTTGAAGAACCAGTGGGGTACGCTCTCGTTCGGTAATCAACTGGATATGACGGAAGAGATGGTGTACCTGTACAACGTCTCGGCGTGGGGTAGCGGCTATGCGATTCACCAGGGCGACTTCGACCGTTTCAATGGCGACCGGCTGCCTAATTCGGTGAAGTTCCTGTCGAATGAATTTGCGGGTTTCATGTTCGGCGGCATGTACTCATTCGGCAATGTTGCAGGCGATTTCCATCAGGACAGCGCATGGAGCGTCGGCGCACACTATGCGAACGGTCCGTTCACAATGGGCGCGGCTTATACGCAACTGAACAATCCGCACGGCATCTACGCATTCGATCCGTACGCGATGCTCGGCGTGCATACCTTCCTCGGCCAGCAGACCGTCACCGTTGATCCCGCGACGGGCGCAAGAACCGATCTCTTTTCGACTAATCCGTTTCCCGTCGACAAACAGGGCACCTTTGGCGTCGGTTCGAGCTATGCGATCGGCGACGTGACGTTGATGGGCAACTTCACCTATACGACGATCAAGGGCCTGGGTGTCACGTCGCACATGAAGGTGGGTGAAGGCGGCGCAAGCTGGCAGGTGACGCCCGCATTCAGCGTGATCGGTGGCTACCAGTACACGAACTTCGAAGGGCACCACTGGAATCAGGGCTCGCTCGGCGCGCATTATCTGCTTTCCAAGCGTACGGACGTCTATATTTCGGGCGACTATCTGAAGGCGTCCAGCGGTGTGGATGCGGTGATCGGCTATAGCTTCACGCCGTCCACGACGTCGACGCAAGCCGACGTTCGCATCGGCATGCGCCATTCGTTCTGATCTTCTGGAGTACTTTTTCCGATCGATCTGCTTTGTCCGCAATGGGCAAAGCAGATCGCTTCAAGGCACGGCGGCTTCGCGTGTCGGCGTGGTGCTGCCGCTGGCGCTGTGTCGGAGCGGACTACGGTCACTACGCGGATTCGTACCGAAACGCGCGCGATACGTCCGCGAGAAATGCGAAGGCGACTCGAATCCGCACGCCACGCAGATTGCCGTAATCGACATATCGGTCTGCCGTAAAAGCTCTCGCGCGCGATCAAGCCGCAATTGCAGATAGAAATGCGTTGGCGTGTCCTTTAGCGAGGAACAGAAGAGCCGCTCCAGCTGCCTGCGTGTGACGCCGATTTCCTGTGCGAGATCGGCGGGCGCAAGCGGCTCTTCCATGTTCTGTTCCATCACGCCGATCACCTGAATCAGCTTGCGATTGTGCACGCCGTAACGCGCGGCGATTTCCATACGCTGATGATCCGAGCGCTGCCTTATACGGCTCACTACAAACTGTTCGGAAATCGACGAAGCGAGCGCCGCGCCGTGACTGCGCGAGATCAGGTCGAGCATCATATCGATCGACGCAGTGCCGCCCGCGCACGTAATGCGCCGCGCGCCGATTTCGAATAGCTCTTCGCTGGCCTGCACCGATGGGTAACGTTCGCGGAATGCGGAGAGCGCTTCCCAATGCAACGTCGCGCTGTCGGTTGCACGCAGCAGCCCCGCTTCCGCGAGGATGAATGCGCCCGTGTCGATGCCGCCGAGGGTGGCGTGCGTGCGGTCGAGCCGTTTGAGCCAGTCGCCGAGCGCGCGGCTGTAGTGCGCAAGAGGTTCGAAACCCGCAACGATAAACACCGTTCGCGCGTCTTCTACGTCGCCGAACGCCGCTTCGGCATTCATCGAAATGCCGTTGCTGGCGGCAACAGGCGCGCCGTCCACGCTCAGGATATGCCAGCGATACAGGTTCTCGCGAAAGCGGTTTGCTACGCGCAAAGGCTCGATAGCCGACATGAAGCCAATGGCAGAGAAGCCCGGCAGCAGCAGGAACGAAATGTCTTCGGGCATCGCTCGATCTTCTGGATATCAAGGGGACCGGATTCGTCGAATCCGGCGAGCGTAGCAAGTGCCATGCAATGCGGCAAGTTGAAAAAATTCCACTCGCATTTGGCGCAGCGCACAACGCGCGCGGTGCATGCTGGTTTTCCCTCATGGTCGCACGCAAGCAAGAACGGGTCGCTGGCGGTCGATTTTGCCGGATTATGGATTTGTACCTTTAATGCACAGCAAGTCTTTTCAGGTCGTATCACTCGCCACCCGCCACGCGGGCGTTCAAGAACACTAGAGCAGTGTCGAAGGGGATCGTCATGAAGTTGATCAACAAAGCCATATCCGCATGTCTTGCCGGCCTTCTGGCGGCGCTGTCGTTACCCGCGCTCGCGCAAGACCCCGCGAGCTGCCGCGCGGTCCATTTCGCGGATATCGGCTGGACCGACATCACGTCGACGACGGCGCTCGCGTCGACGGTATTCGAAGGGCTGGGCTATCAGCCCGTGACGACGGTGGCGTCCGTGCCGATTTCATTCGCCGGGCTGAAGAGCAAGCAGCTCGATGTGTCGCTGGGTTACTGGTGGCCTGTGCAGGAGAAGGCGATTTCGCCTTTCGTTGACGCGAAATCGATCAACGTTTTGCAACCGCCCAATCTGACGGGCGCCAAGGCGACGTTCGCGGTACCGACGTATGAATACGACGCAGGGCTGAAGACCTTCGCGGATATTGCAAAACATCGCGCGGAACTCGATGGAAAGATTTATGGCATCGAACCGGGTAGCAGCGCGAACGCCGCGATCCAGAAGATGATCGCGACCAATCAGTTCGGTCTGGGTGGTTTCAAGCTGGTCGAATCGAGCGAGGCGGGCATGCTCGTCACCGTGGAACGCGCTGTGCGCGACAAGAAGTGGGTGGTGTTTCTCGGCTGGCAGCCGCATCCGATGAACATTCAGATCGACATGAAGTACCTGAGCGGAAGCGAAGGCGTATTCGGTCCCAACGATGGCGAAGCACGCGTTTATACGCTGACGTCACCGGACTTTCTGACGCGTTGTCCGAATGCGGGAAAGCTCGTGAGCAATCTGCGCTTCACCACGCAACTTGAAAACGTCGTGATGCAGTCGGTAATGAACAAGGAGAAACCCGCTGAAGCCGCGAAAGCGTATTTGAAAAAGAATCCGCAAGTACTCGACGAATGGCTCGCAGGTGTGAAGACGTATGACGGCAAGGATGGCTTGCCCGCCGTCAAGGCTTATCTCGGTCTTTGAGAATCGACGCTCAGATACAAAAAGTACTTCTTATAGGAATTGCAAGCATGAACCATGAAGTGATCGTGACCTGCGCCGTCACGGGTGCAGGCGACACCGTCGGCAAGCATCCCGCCATTCCCGTTACGCCGAAGCAGATCGCCGACGCGGCAATCGAAGCCGCGAAAGCCGGCGCGACGGTTGCGCACTGCCATGTGCGCGATCCGAAAACGGGCCGCGGCAGCCGCGATCCGAATCTGTATCGCGAAGTCGTCGATCGCATTCGCTCGGCGAATACGGACGTCATCATCAATCTGACTGCGGGTATGGGCGGTGACCTCGAAATCGGTCCTGGTGAAGATCCGATGCGCTTTGGTGCGGGAACGGATCTCGTGGGCGGCTTGACGCGGCTTGCGCATGTCGAAGAACTTTTGCCGGAGATTTGCACGCTCGATTGCGGCACGCTCAATTTCGGCGATGGCGACTATATCTACGTGTCGACGCCGGCTCAATTGCGTGCGGGCGCGAAACGTATTCAGGAACTCGGCGTGAAGCCGGAACTGGAGATCTTCGATACGGGCCATTTGTGGTTTGCGAACCAGATACTGAAAGAAGGGTTGCTCGATGCGCCGCCGCTGTTTCAGCTTTGCCTCGGCATTCCATGGGGCGCGCCTGCCGATACCGCCTCGATGAAAGCGATGGTCGATCATCTGCCGCCCGGCGCGCAATGGGCGGGCTTCGGCATCGGCCGCATGCAGATGCCGATGGTCGCGCAGGCGATGCTGCTCGGCGGTCATGTTCGTGTGGGACTTGAAGACAACATCTGGCTCGACCGGGGCGTGCCCGCGAGCAATGGCTCGCTCGTCACGCGCGCTATCGAGATTATCGAACGGCTTGGCGGCCGTGCGCTGACGCCGGCGGAAGGCCGCAAGAAACTAGGCTTGCCCGCACGCGGTGAACGGCTGCTCGAAAAGCGTGCCGCAGAACAGTTCGCTTAATGCTTTGAACAATTCCAGAGGATTATCTGCAATGGCAGTGATTACCGACATCAAGACGTTTGCAGCCATCGGCGCAGGCGTAATCGGCAGCGGCTGGGTAGCGCGCGCGCTCGCGCACGGGCTCGACGTCATCGCGTGGGACCCGGCGCCGGGTGCGGAGAAGCAGTTGCGCGACAACGTTGCAAATGCATGGCCCGCGCTCGAACGTGTGGGGCTCGCGGCGGGTGCTTCGCAGGAACGGCTGCGCTTCGTGAAGACAATCGAGGCGTGCGTCGCGCAAGCAGACTTCATTCAGGAAAGCGCGCCCGAGCGCGAAGAACTGAAGCTTGCGCTGCACGAGCAGATCAGCCGCGCCGCGAAGCCGAATGCGATCATCGCTTCGTCGACATCGGGTTTGCTGCCGACCGATTTCTACGCGCGTGCGTTGCATCCTGAACGATGCATCGTCGGGCATCCGTTCAATCCGGTGTATCTGTTGCCGCTCGTCGAAGTACTGGGCGGTGAGCAAACGGCGCCGTCGACCATCGATGCGGCGATTGGCATCTACGCTGCCCTCGGCATGCGACCACTGCACGTACGTAAGGAAGTGCCGGGCTTCATCGCTGATCGTCTGCTGGAAGCGTTGTGGCGCGAAGCACTGCATCTGGTCGACGAAGGTGTCGCGACGACGGGCGAAATCGACGATGCGATCCGTTTTGGCGCGGGCATTCGCTGGTCCTTCATGGGGACGTTTCTCACCTATACGCTCGCGGGCGGTGACGCGGGCATGCGCCATTTCATGCAGCAATTCGGCCCCGCGCTGGAGTTGCCGTGGACCAAACTCGTCGCACCGAAGCTGACGGATCAGCTGATCGATCGCGTGGTGGACGGCACGGCTGAGCAGGTTGGCGAGCGTTCGATCAAGCAGCTCGAACGGTATCGCGACGAATGCATCACGAACGTGCTGTCGGCGATTGCCGAAACGAAAGCGCGTCATGGTTTGCGTGCAGACGAATAAGCTCGCGTAATATCTGTGCCTGCGCGGGCATCGAACGCGATGCCCGCGCACAGCACCTCATTCAACGCGACGGAGACATTCGCCATGCCGCGACATGCGGACCTGCCTGTGTATCACGACGTCGTGCGCGCCGAGTGGGTCGATTACAACGGCCATCTGCGCGACGCGTTCTATATGCTGATTTTCAGCTTCGCGACCGATGCGCTGATCGACCAGATCGGCCTCGACGATACCGTGCGCAAGGCGCGCGGCCGCTCGATCTATACGCTCGAAGCGCACATCAACTATCTGCACGAAATCAAGGAAGGGACGAAGGTGCAGGTCGACATGCGTCTGCTCGCGCATGACGCCAAGCGCATGCACCTTTACCTCGAAATGTACGCCGGTGACGGTGACGAACCCGTCGCGGCGGGCGAGCAGATGCTGCTGCACGTCGACACCAGCGGCCCGCGTTCGGCCGTATTCGACAGTGACGTCGAGGCACGCGTGCATGCGCTCGTCGATGCTCAAGCCTCGCTGCCTGCCGCGCAGTACGCGGGGCGCGTGATCGGTTTGCCGGGGCAAACGCGCAGGTAGCGCCGCTGGCGCCCGTGTGCGTACCGTGTGCATAATCGGACAACGAAAAGCGGAGAGCGCGCGACATGCTTGAACCGGAGATGATTGCCTTCATCGAACGCATGTCGCGTTTCTATCCGGACGATCGCGCCGCGTCGACGCTCGCCGATCAACGGGCGAACTATGCACGCGCAGCCGCGGCCTTCACGCCGCCGTTACCCAGCGGCGTCACGACTCATGACGCGCCGTTCACCTCGCCCGATGGCCACACGTTCAATGTGCGTCTCTATGCACCTGCCCAGCGCACGCGATCGACGGGCACAGTGCTGTTTTTTCATGGCGGCGGGTTCGTGGTCGGATCGCTCGACAGTCATGACCTGATTACGGCGCGCATCGCCGCGGATACGGGGCTGCACGTGGTGGCCGTTGATTATCGGCTTGCGCCCGAACACCCCGCGCCTGCCGCTCACGACGATTGCCTCGCAGTCACGCGTGCCGCGCTCGACGGCAGGCTGCCGTTTGATCAGTTGCCGCATTCTCTGCAACTGGCTGGCGACAGTGCGGGCGGCACGCTTGCCGCGAGCGTCGCGCTGCGTCTGCGCGACGAGGGGGTGAAGGGCGTGCGCGGCGTCGCGCTCGTCTATCCGATGCTCGGCATCGAGCCGCAATTGCCCGCGCGCGATACGGAAGCCACTGCGCCGATGCTCACGCTTGCCGATGTGCGGCGCTACGGCGCGCTGTACTGGGGCGACAGGGCGCGCGATCACGCATGGACCGTCCCGCTCGACACCTCACACTATGAGGGATTGCCGCCGACGCTTGCGATCGGCGTCGAGCACGATCCGTTGCGCGACGACGCGCGCGTGTTCGCCGAACGCATTCGCGCGGCGGGAGGGCAGGCGCACGCGCCTGTCGGCGTCGGCCTCGTGCATGGATCGTGGCGGGCACTGGCGACGAGCCCGGGCGTGCAATGGATGCATCGCGAGGTGTGCCGGTTCCTTGCCGGGCACGCGGCAGACTGAATGGAAAACCCCGTCGGGAACTCCCGCTCCCGATTGTTGCCAGAAACGTCGGTTATGCGGCGAGCGCGTGTTCGAGCACTTCGGCCGCGATCATCGCGGAGGCGTTGGCCGGAGCGGGGCGTTCGGCCGGCTTGAAGACGGCATCGCCGCGGCGGATCTTGCGGCGCGAAACGGCGCAGGTGCCCGACGTATGCGCCGAGCGGCGGCGCCAGCGCTGCTCCCCGTAATGGCAGCGGCCGGGTTCGACCCAGCGGATCACCAGCGTCGTGTCAGAGTGCTCGAGAATCTCGATGCGCAACCCGTTGGCGCCCGTCAACGGCAAACACTCCAAGGTCGTCATGGTCGGCTCCGTAGTTGTGGTGTGCCGAATGTAGTCCCGCGCGCGCGTGAGAGCCATTGTGCCCGCGTAGAAACACTGTTCCCGATTCCGCAATAATGAGATAGCGACCATGCACGGGAACGGTAATAAGCCGATTTGCGGGCTGTCATATCGATTACATACAAATATGCAACGAACTGTTGTATGAAAGGCGGAAAAGGGCTGGATCAGATGCCGTGCCCTACGGGCGTGAGCGTCATCCTTTAAGATGAACGGTTCGGCAGCCAGCGGCGGGTGTGCTCCGGCATTGCGCATGCTCAGATCCGCTGAAGGACATTGCACGCATCGTCATGCGATGGCCGGTTGTTGACGACGCATCGAATCCACTTACGAGGTCACATGAACCAGCGCCCGCCCGACGTTCCATCCGAGGCCGACATGCCGAATCGCCGCAAGATGCAGCGGATCGCGTCCGTCGGCCTGTATGCCGTGATGGTGGCGCTGGCGATCTGGGTGATCCGCGACTTCGTGCCGGCCATCGCCTGGGCCTGTGTGATTGCGATCGCGCTGTGGCCGGCGTTTCACCGGATCGAAGAGCACAAGATGTTCAAGGGGCGTTCGACCTTGCTCGCCACCGTGCTGACGATCGTGATCGGCCTCGTGTTCCTGCTGCCTGTCGGGATCGGCATTGCGCAGGCGGCGGCTGAGGCGCACGACGTGATCGACTGGGCGCGCAACGTCCAGGAAAACGGCATTCCGCTGCCCGATTTCGTTCAGCATCTTCCGTGGGGCGCGGCGCAAATTGCGAGCTGGTGGCAGGACAACCTGGCGCAGCCGCTGCGCGATTCGCCTGCGATGAAGGGCTTGCACGGCGGTGCCGTCGTCACATTCGGGCGGCACTTCGGCGCGCGTGCCGCGCATGCGCTGATGCTGTTCGGCTTCATGCTCGTCACGCTGTTCGTGATCTTCCAGGCTGGGCCCAAGCTGTCGGGCGAACTGATGAAGGGCGTGCGGCGTGCGTTCGGCTACGACGGCATGCATCTCGTCGAACGGATGGCCGCGGCCGTGCGCGGCACGGTGTCGGGGCTGGTGGTGGTCGGGATCGGCGAGGGCGCGCTGCTGCTGCTCGCCTATATGCTGACGGGCGTGCCGCACGCGGCGCTGCTCGGTTTCGTGACCGCGATTGCCGCGATGCTGCCGTTTTGCGCGCCTATCGTGTTCTGTGGCGCGGCACTTTGGCTTTTCATCGAGCAGGGCGCGCTGATGCCGGCGATCGGTCTTGCGGTGTTTGGGTTTGTCGTGGCGTTCGTCGCCGAGCACTTCGTGCGGCCCGTGCTGATCGGCAACTCCGCGCGGCTGCCGTTTCTGCTCGTGCTGTTCGGGATTCTGGGCGGCGCGGAGACGTTCGGGCTGCTCGGCTTGTTCGTCGGCCCGGCGCTGATGACGGTGCTGATGGTGTTGTGGACCGAGTGGGTCGAGCGTTAATCAACCGGGTCCACGCGTGTCTTTGGGTGCGGCCGGTAGCGCCGTTCAGGCCGGCCCCGATCCGCGCAGACGCAGCGTGAGCACGCGCGAGATCGGCACCGAAACCTTTGCAACTGCGAGCAGCGAGCCGATTGCGACGGCATCGGCGAGCAGACCGAGCGGCACGTTCAGATAGCCGTCGGTGGCCGTATAGAGCAGCGAGTCGACGACAAGCGAAATCACCGTTCCTGCGACAAAGCACACCAACCCTCTGCGGCCGACAAGCCCGATCCACGGCAGGCGCTGCGCAAGCGTGCGCGCCCAGCCGATGCGCACCATATTTGCCACGATCCATGCGATCGCGAGGAAATTCATCGCGCGCAGCCACGACAGATTCTGCTTCAGGCTGCTGTCGAGCGGACCCGCTTCCACGAACAGCTTGAACCACGCTGCCGCCGCGACGATGCCGCAGGCGAGCACCGTTACCAGCCAGCCATAGCGATGCGCGCTCGCGCGTTGATAGACAGGCTGCGTCTGCGCGATCACACCCAGCACGAACATCAGCTGCCACGCGAAGGGATTGAAATCCCATTGCGCGTCTTCCGCGACGGGCAGATGCGGCAGCATCGACGGCGCAATGGCCCACACGGCGAGACTGCCGGCGAGCAGCAGCCAGGGCTTGCTGCGCGCGAGCGGCAGGACGGCGGGCACCGCGAACGCGAAGAACGCGTACATCGGCAGAACGGACGCCAGATATGGCTGACGACGGAACAGCAGGATGTCGCGCAGGACGGCAGTGGGCGTGTCCATCATGTCGTCGAGATCGGTCGTGGCCATGTTGGGCGCGTCGATGCTGAATGCGCTCATCACCGCGCTCACGAGCAGCATCAGGACGGCCGTGATCAGAAACGCCCTGTAGAGCTCGAGTGAGCGCTTGAAGAAGCGGTTGCGCGCGTCGGCTTCCGTGTGGCGCCTTGCCAGCGACGCGTAAGCCGTGGCTGTAGCGAATCCGCCGAGGAACACGAAGACTTCGGCGGCGTCGCACAGCGCGTACGCGTGCAGCGTCGCGCGCGACAGGATGCTGCCGCCAATGTGGTCGACGACGATAAAAAGAAGAACCAGCCCTCGGAAGAAGTCCAGCTCGATCAGACGGTTTTTTGATGTCTGCATGCGTTTTTTCGGCAAAACGCCTCCTGAAACGGTGCGCGAACGGCGCGCAGCGCGGTTTCGATGAGGCGGGAAACGGGTGAGGTATGCGTGGTGCGTATGCGGCCCGGCAGGCATAGGCCTGAAAGGGCTGGCGCGGCCGGCTGGCCGGGTTCCGGGTGGTCTCTGAGGCTTTTGCCCGCTGGGAAACCGGCCAGGGAACCGCCGCACGTCCCCAGATGGACCGACATTATCTCTCAGAGTTCCTCCTGGTTGCATTTTTGGTAAGAAAGTGGTTATGCGCATCGCTTGTGGATCCATCCACGTTTCGAAATATGAGATGGGAATTGGCGAAAACGGTTCGGGTATTGGCCGGAAATCCGGGGGAGGGATTCGTATGCTTCCGGCTCGCTGACACGCGTGACGCGAAGGCGTCGTCGATCGCAGTCCGCTCTGCTGCGCCGTGTCGTCTGGTGTCAGACGGCGGGCCGGGAACGTGATGCGTTTGCTTGTCGGGCGACTGGGTGTGCAGAGACGAGGGTAGACAGATGGAAGCGGTTTGGGATGTGCCACGCAAGGGTGCTGCGCTATGTGGCCGACTCGCAGTGCTCGTTGTGGCATGCGCGGGGCTGGCCAGTTGTGCAATGGCGCCGGGCATGAAGATGAGCGCATCCGCGGGATCCGCGACGAGCGAGGCAGAGAGTCATCCTGGCGCGCAGGAGTCCTCCGTGCAGATCACGGATATAGACGCCGCGCTGATTGCACGGATGAAAGAGGATCTGAAACACGTCAATTCAGGTCTGGCGCAAGGTCTGTTGACGAGCCCGGAGCCTTACACGCTGGGTAGGGGCGATGTGCTGCAAATTACGGTCTGGGATCATCCCGAGCTGGCGCAGGCGCAAATCCCAACGGGGCAAACGACGACGCGGCCCGCCGATCCCATCCCCGGATTCGTTATCGACCAGGACGGCAACCTCGACTTTCCGTATGTGGGCCAGATTCGCGCCGAAGGCCTGAAACCCGAGCAGGTTCAACGGCTACTCGCCAGTGCGCTAAGCCGGGTTTTCGTCAAGCCGCAGGTTACCGTACGCGTTGCTTCCTTTCGTGCGAGGCAGGTCTATATCGACGGCGAAGTGCACGCGCCGGGCACGCTGCCCGTCAACGATATTCCGATGACTCTCTACGACGCCGTCAACAGGGCGGGCGGTTTCTCATCCACGGCCGATCAGAGTCGAATCGTGTTGGTGCGTGCGGGCCATTCCTATCGGCTGGATCTCACGGGAATGTTCGAACAGGGACTCAATCCCGCGCGGATCGTGCTCAAGGACGGGGATCTTCTTCGTGTCCTGGCGCGCGAAGAAAACGGCGTCTTCGTGATGGGTGAAGTGAACAAGCCGGTCAAGGCCGTGCCTATGCGAAGCGGACGCCTGTCGCTGAGTGAAGCGATCGCGCAGGCAGGCAGCCTGAACAACACGACAGCGGATGCATCGCAAGTGTATGTGATTCGCGATTCGATGAGCGCAGATCTGAAGGTGTTCCGTCTCGAAGCGAAGTCTCCCGTTTCGATGATTCTCGCGAATCAGTTCGAACTCAATCCCCGCGACGTCGTTTATGTCGACGCGAATGGACTCGTGCGCTTTTCCCGTGTGCTAAGCCTGCTGCTGCCTGCGATAAATGCGGCATTGACGGGCGCGATAGTAAGCAAATGATCAAGACGATACTGGTCGTGTGCGCCGGCAATATCTGCCGCAGCCCCATGGCGCAATACCTCCTCGACGGGAAGCTTGGCGGCGTCGCGGTGCATTCGGCCGGTCTCGACGCAATGGCGGGATCGTGTGCCGATCCACTTGCAATACGCGTCGCGGCAGAGTCGGGACTCGACATTGCCGGGCATCGTGCACAACTGCTCAATCTCGAACTCGTCAGCAACTGCGATCTGATTCTCGCCATGGAAGCCTCGCAGAGGCACGAGATTGTGCGCCGCCATCCGTGCGCGTCGGGGAAGGTATTCCGTCTCGGAGAAATAGAACGCTTCGACGTGCCCGATCCATACCGGAAGCCAGTTACACGCTTTTACGATGCCTTCAGGTTGATCCAGAAGGGCGTCGACGCGTGGGTGCCCCGTATCAAAGCCATGACCTGACAAAAGTGCAACATGAATTACCAGGAACAACCGATCGTCGATGACCGACCAGGCGAAGAGAGCGATTTCATCCGTTATCTGGATACGCTATTCGCAAACCGTTGGCTCATTGCGAGCATCTTCGGCGTTGTCTTGCTGCTGGGCGCTGCCTATGCGCTGCTCGCCCAACCCGCGTACCAGGCCAATATTCTCGTGCAAGTCGAGGAAGATAATCCGACAAGCGCCAGCTCGTTGCTCGGGGACGTGTCGTCGCTATTCAATGTAAAAACACAAGCCGAAGGTGAGTCGAAGATCTTGCAGTCGCGTATGGTCGTCGATCAGGCTGTGCAGAGCCTGCAACTCTTTATCGACGCCCGGCCGCATTATTTTCCGCTGATCGGCTGGCGCATTGCCGGCGGCGCGAAATCATTATCCAATCCGGGAATTTTAGGCTGGGGAGGTTTTTGCTGGGGCAACGAATCAATCGACGTGCGCGAATTCGACGTGCCGAAAGAGCTGGAAGGCAAACCCTTCAAACTGACGTTACTCGATAAGGATCGCTTCCGTCTGGAGCAGTCCGATCTCGACTCGCCCATCGAAGGCGCGATCGGCGAACGCGTGGACGTCGAGCAGAGCGTTGGTCACATCCGGTTGCTCGTGTCGGCCATACACGCCGCGCCCCGCGCAGCGTTCGACTTAACACGCGAGTCGTCGCTCAAAACCCTGGTCGATCTGCAGCGTGAATTCACCGTCCGGCAGGAAGGCAAGCAGAGCGACATTATCAACGGCACGCTACGCGGCCGTGATCCTGAGCAGATCTCCGCGATTCTGAACCGCATCGGAGAGGCCTATGTTGCACAAAACGCCAAACGAAAAGCTGCCGAAGCGGAAAAGTCGTCGCAGTTCCTCGAGGGTCTCCTGCCAAAACTCAAGCTCGATTTGCAAACGGCGGAGAAGCGCTACAACGCGATGCGCAACCATTACGGCGCCTTTGACTTGAGTCTCGAGGCTCAAAGCCTGTTGCAGCAGAGCGTCGCCATGCAGAACAGCCAGTTGGATCTGCTCCAGAAGCGCGACGATCTCGCCACGCGGTACGCGCCGGGTCATCCCGCCATTATCGGTCTTGATCAGCAGATCGACGCGATCAAAGCAAGACTCGGTGATGTCAACAGCCGCATGAAGCGTCTGCCCGACATCGAGCAGGATATGGTGTCACTCATGCGCGACGTGCAGGTCGATCAGGGCATCTACGTCGGCACGCTCAACAATATTCAGCAACTGAAACTGGTTGCGGCAGGGAAGGTTGGCAGCGTTCGTCTCGTGGACATCGCCCGCGTGCCGGAAGAAGTCGTGTGGCCGAAGATTCCGCTTGTGATCGGGCTGGCGGCGATTGCGGGTCTGATGCTCGGTATTGGCGTCGCGTTCGCGAGAGAAATGTTGTATGGCGGCGTAACGGACGCGCAGGACATCGAGCGTTACACAGGGCTCAACGTGTACGGCACCATTCCGCTGTCACGCGCGCAGAAATCGTTCAACGCCGACGTGCGTGCGGAAAGACATCTGCTTGCGAAAACAAATCCTGCAGAGCCGGCAATAGAGAGCCTGCGCAGCATGCGTACCTCGTTGACCTTCGCGATGCTGGATGCGCAAAGCAACTGCGTTCTGCTGACAGGGCCTGCGCCAGGCGTCGGAAAATCGTTCATATCCGCCAACCTCGCCGCCGTATTGTGTGGCGGGACGAAGCGCGTGCTGCTGGTCGACGCCGATATGCGGCGTGGACACCTGCATCAATATTTTGGCTGCGGGCGCGGAGATGGTTTGTCAGATGTGCTTCTGGGTGTGGTCACGGCTGACGACGCGATCCGGCGCGACGTTTGGCCGGGACTCGATCTGCTCACAACGGGCAGCATTCCGCACGATGTCTCAGAGTTGCTGGTCAGCGAGAAGATGAGCAGTCTCATCGCAATGCTACGCGCCCGCTACGACATGGTCATTATCGATACACCGCCGATGCTGGTGGCTTCAGACGTATCGGCCATGGCGAACATCGCCGGCATGGTGTTTCTCGTCGCGCGGTTTCAGCGTACGAGTATTGGAGAAATCAACGAAAGCGCGCGTCAATTGCGGCGTGCACGTGCACCGCTCAAAGGCGTGCTCTTCAATGGCGTGAGCCCGAGCGCATTCGGTTATCGCTCGAGGTACGGCGCTTATCGCTATGTTGCCTATCAATATCAGAGCCGGAAGGCGACGAAATGAGCACTTCGCGCGCGCCATGGCGCAGGGGGCGGCGCAAGCCGCCGTTTGTTCCGCTGCTCACGGGTGGCCTCGCCGTGACGGGACTCTTCACAGCAGTTCATCTTGGCGGCGCCGACCCATTGACGATCGTGTTGTTGCTGCTCGAGGGCGCGAGCATCTGGTTCATCAAGGCCGACAATGAGTTGCTCAGGCTGTGGCGAATATTCGCGCTTGGCTATTTTTGCGTGCTGCCCGCCGGGCAACTGATCCTGCGCGACGAGATCTATCTGACGCTCCTGTCCGAACGGGACCCCGCGACGATCAGTTGGTTCGCGCTGAATATCGTCGGCATCTGGGCGATGAACGTCACGCTTATCGCAATGCGAAGGGGCGGCGTAGCGCGATCCGTATTGCCGGAGACGCTGCGCAATGTAAGGGTGAGCCGATGGGCTTACGTGTTCGCGTTGATGGCCCTCGCGGCACTGTTGTTCATCTACCTGAAGCTCGGCGGCTATGGCCAGATCGTGCAGCTTTATGCGGATCGCCTTGAAACGTCAGTCACTGAAAACGATCCCCTCGAAGGGCTGGGTGTCGTGCAGGCGCTTGCCAATACGGCACCCCTCTGGGTATTCGCTTGCATCATGCTCAGACCCTGGCGTAACCGCGCGTTGAGAACGGCGGCGTTTGTGCAACTTGTCGTGCTTGGGTGGTTGTCGTCAGGTGTTTTCGGAAACCGGCAAGGCATGGTGTTCGTGCTGCTGTTCGCCTCTCTCATTTACAACGCATTCGTGACACATATCAGCCGGCGCATAGCGAAACTCGCAGGAATCTGCGTCGCCGTAGGCGGCCTCGCGATGCTGCCGATGAAATTCGGAATCGACTATTCAGAGATCGGCAATATTTCGGAAAACTTCGCTGATCAGCGAATGCTGCAATTGTCGATGGGGCCGCTTAGCTTCTTCCTGTTCAGAGATCTGTCCCGCTTTGACGTGCAGGTAAAAGCATTGGACGCACTCTCCAAACCAGATTTCACGCTCGCGATGGGCCGTAGTTTCGTGGGCGCAGCAGCTGCGATCGTTCCTAAGGCGATGTGGAAAGACAAGCCGGAAACGTTCGCACGCGAGAAGAGTGACATTGTTCGCGGAAGCGAAAGTAACCAGTCTGATGAAACCACGCTTCTGTTCGGCATGCCGGGCGAGTTCCTCGTCAATTTCGGCATGTTCGGCTATCTGCTGTCGTTCGTCGTGGCGGCGTGGATGATCGATCGAATTGGCCGTATGGCCAACGGCTCGAACTGGAAATGGTTGCCGGTGAAAGTGGTGTCTTATCCGTTGCCGTTTCTGTACTTTCTTTTCGACTCAAATGTTTTGGCGTACTACGTAGTTAGATGGATTTTGCTGTTTGCTTTTCCCATGTCGATGTTGCTAAAAAAAAGGAGTTCCGGCGCGTCAATCGCGTCAGGGATCGTGAGTGAATAATGAAGATAGTTCACGTGGTTGAAGCATGGACAGGGGGTATCGCCAGTTATGTTGCGGCCCTTATGAGCGAACAGTCCAGCGGTGGACACGAAGTGGTCCTCGTCTGCGATCCCGCCAGAATGGACATTTCAAGACTCGATGCCGACGGCTTTCAGGTCGTACCGTATCGATCCAGCCGTAATCCATTTCGCATCCTGCCAGTCGCACGCAGGATGGGTGAGATTATCCGTTCGCTGAATGCAGACGTCGTTCATTGCCATAGCTCATATCCTGGATTCTACGTTCGCCTTAACCGGTTCGAAGATGAGCGAGTACTTTATACGCCACACGCGTGGGCTTTTATGAAAAAGGATATATCGCGTGTGACCGCGTTTGTCTTTGCTTCGATGGAAAAATGGCTGGCGCCGCGTTGCGCGCGAATCCTCTGCATGTCGTTCGATGAAGTTCGGGCTGCGCGAAAGTATCGCATCGCGCCCGAGAAAGTCGAACTTGTGTACACGGGTATTCCGACGGATATACCGGCACATCGAGCCGAGGAGGAGCGCCACGCGAGATCTCATCGAGAGAAACATATCGACGTAGGGTATTTCGGCCGGCTCGATTACCAAAAGGGCTTCGACATAATCGTCGACGCGCTGCCCTTGCTCGAGGATCACGTGCACGTGCACGTGTTTGGCACGGCGGTGCGCGGCGGGGTGGCGATCTCGGGAAACGATACGCGTATCAACTATCACGGTTGGCTAAGCCCGGAGGAGACGGGTGATGCGATGCGCAGGATGGATGTCATTGTCGTTCCATCGCGCTGGGAAGGACTCGCACTCGTTCCCATTGAGGCAATGCGGGCCGGCAAGGTATTGGTTGTCTCAAGTGAAAGCTCGTTGCCTGAACAGGTGATCCACGGCTACAACGGCCTGATGCTTCGGCAACTGACGGGAGCTTGCCTTGCCGAACAGCTCAACGCGTTGTCCATCGACGAATGCCGCCGGATGGGCGCAAATTCGCGCCATGTATTCGATCAGGCGTTCAACGCGGATAAATTCTTCAAGTCCCTGATGAACTGCTATGAAAAGTCCTGATATCTACCTGCTGCACGCATACAGTTCACGCAATAGCGGCGACGGGCTACTAGTCAAGCTAAGCTTGCGCGCACTACGCGATGCTGGATTTGCACAGCCCATTACGGTTGTGTGTCTTGATCCAGCATCCTTCCATGGTTATCTCGACGATCCGAATGTAGAGTTGATTTCGCTCTGGCGGTTTGTGGGCAGAACATTGGTATGTGCGAGGCGCGCGCGTCAGACAGTATTCTTCGGAGTCGGTGGCGGCTATCTGCGTGCGGGCACATGGAAGGAGGGCTGCAAGACGCTGATCGCGCATGGGCTGCAGATCGTGTGTGGGTCGCTGTGGAAGCCGCGCTCGCGCATCTATTTTCCGCAGAGTGTCGGCCCGTTTTCAGGGGTGCCGGGCCATATATTGAAGTGGCTCGTGCGAAATCACGTCGATACGATCATGTTGCGCGACGACAAGAGCGTGCGCGAACTCGATCATCGGAACTCCGTTCGGATCGGCGACCTGGTTGTGCTGGAAATCGGCAAGCCATTGCACATGTCGCGAGCCGTGACCGCTATATCCGCTGCTCCCGCCGCGCGCCGCAAGGTGTACTTCGTTTTTCGCGATCTTGGCGGCAAGCCTTACGCGGAGCGCTACAACGCAAAGCTCCAGCGTCTGCTCGAACTGACGCCCGACGCAACGCTTGCATTGCAGAGCGCCGGGCGTGGGAATAGCGACGATCGCTTCTACCAACAGATGTTCGGTGTGAGTTCTGCGCCCGCGCTGGGCGATGTGATTCGCGACGAAGATGCCGTCGTCGTGTCCGTGCGTTTGCACGGCAGCCTCGAAAGCGTGCTTGGTGGGACGCCGAGCATTCACATTGCGTACGAACGCAAAGGGCTTGCCGCGTTTAGCGATCTGGGACTGTCCGACTATGCGTTCCACGCGGAAAGCTTCGATCCTGAGCAGGTTGCTGCTTCGATCGAAAATCTCAGGTGTGACACAGCACCGTTCTGGAGAAAACTGGCGACTTCGGCAATCGATCGTCGTGAGGAATTGCTGGAGTTGATTGCGCCTGCAAAAAAACCTTCGATTACGTTCCTGATGGACGGCAACTTCCAGAGAGCGGAGAGCCGAATTTTCAGCCCGCATATGGGGCACCGAAAATTCGCGTCGCGCTTCGAGGGCAATTTTTCAAATGTTCTGATTGCAGCCAGGTCGTTTCCAGTACAACAGGCCCGTGGAGAACTCGTTACGGGACGATATACGCAATTCGTTGATCTGGGCAGTCCGCGCGGGGTAGCAGGGTGGATGAAGCACTTTCCCCACCTGGTATGGCGCTGCTGGCGTCTGGTCTGTGATGCGGACCTGTTGTTGCTCCGTTTTCCCGGCAATTTTCCGCTGCTGGCGATGCTGCTATGTCGGGCAAGCAACAAGCCATTCTCCGCCGAAATCGTCGCCGATCCTGCCGAATACTTCAGTGAGGCGGCCTCTAGTCATCCACTAAGGCGTGTCGCTCGCCGGGTTCATTGCTGGGCTACGCGTCACGCGGCAAGGCATGGCCGAACCGTGCGATATGTGACGGCGAACTCCCTGCAGGCGGCATATCCGCCGGGAGCACACGCACAAGCGTTCGGTTTCAGCGACGTCTATCTACCCGACGAGCTGTTCGGGTTTGACAACGGAAATCGGATGGACCACGCCGACGACGCCGTATTTCGCGTCGTGAACGTCGCCATGATGCACAACGGGAGCAAGGGGCATGCGATTTTGCTGCATGCGGTCGCGACTCTGCGTGAACGCGGCTTGAACATCGAACTGACGCTCGTTGGCGACGGCATGTTGCATGTCGAGCTAAAGAGTCTGGCCGAACAGCTTGGGCTCGCCGAGCATGCGCGGTTCGAAGGTGCGCTGAATGGAGAGGACGTGCTGCGCGTGGTTAGCCGGCACGACCTATTCGTGCTTCCATCGTTACAGGAGGGTATGCCGCGTGCGTTGCTCGAGGCGATGGCGATGGGCGTCCCCGCGGTCGCCTCGCGTGTCGGTGGCATTGCGGAGGTGCTCGATCCGGCCTGCCTGATTCCTGCGGGTAATGTCGATGCGCTTGTCGAAAAGTTGATGCAGATTGCCTCCGACAGGCAGTGGCAAGAAGAGCAGAAGCAACGCCAGCGCGAGACAGCCCGAGCGTTTCGCTATTCGGAACTGCAG
This sequence comes from Burkholderia sp. Ac-20365, assembly GCF_017104715.1. Classification (GTDB taxonomy): domain Bacteria; phylum Pseudomonadota; class Gammaproteobacteria; order Burkholderiales; family Burkholderiaceae; genus Paraburkholderia. The sequence goes on along the minus strand of NZ_JAAGPI010000023.1, from coordinate 108,119 downwards.
GTGCGGTACCGCCACTATTGCGACGCGCTAAAAGCGTACGGCTGATATGAAACGAGACGTTGTCTATGTGATGCTCGCGTCCGCGTTGCCGGCCGCGGGCAATTTCGTAGCCGTAGCGCTCGCGCTGCGGTATCTCGATGCCGAATGGCTTGGTAAATCGTACGCGCTCATCGCGTTCTTTTTCGTTTCAATCGACCTTTTCAATTTCGGTTCGCCACGGATCTTCACGGTCAAAACGGTCCACTCGCGCGTATCGACGTTGATTTTCATGGATTGTATTAGCGCGTTTGGTTCGGCGGTCGTGTTCACAACCGTCGGCACGCTATTGGAAGATCGTGGTCTGCTTGCGCGCACGCAGTTCAGCGTGCTGATGACGATCGCGCCGATTTGCTACGGACTCTCGCATTTCTCGCTCGGAGCACTACGTTTTTATGGCCGGAGCGGCATGATCTGCGCGATTTCTACGCTATCCGCGCTCAGCCGCGTGTTGGTTGTCGTGCTACTCGTTGTGCACCAATCACTCGTTCCATATTTTCCCGATCTTCTGTTACTTGTCGAAGCCATGTATGGCGTCATGCTGCTAGTCGCGTACGGCTATAGTTTGCGCCGTGGAGCGCCGCATGACGCCGAGTTTTTTCCGTCAGAAGCGGAAAAGTTCAGACTTCTACGGTTCGAATACAAAACGTTCTTCCGCGAGAACCAGAAAGCGATTCTGGGAAGCTGGTATGGAAATGCGATCTTCTCAGGCGCAAAGCACGTGGACGTCGTGATCGTCACATTCGTTGCCGGGCCAGTTGCGGGGTCGTTGTATCGTGGCATGAAGAGCGTGCATAACCTGGCGTTTAACTGCGGGCAAGGCGTGGCACTCGTGCTGGGTGGTCGGATCAAGCACAGTGGCACGTGGCTCTTTCGAATGTCGTGGGGTCGCGTGCTCGCTGCAGTGGTGGCCTTGCTTACGCTGGTCTCGTGCTCGAGTTTGCTCGCGTGCCGTGTACGTTTGTTCCCGATCGCAGTGCTTGGCTCCGAGACGATACAGTTCAGCGTCATGTTTGCTGCCTTCCTTGGTGCTACGCTCATTTTCCTTTGCCGCGTGTTATCGCTTTTCATCTTCTCGACCAATCGCGCATCCTTCGTCGGCATTTCGACACTCGAGGTCAGTTCGACTCTACTGCTGGTTTCTATCTTGTCGTATGGTTTTGGACTACTCGGTGCACTGACGGGCATTGCGATCACAGGCGCTCTTGTGCTGGCGTTGTCGTTGAGGATGGGCGGGCGTGCGGCACGGCATTCAATGACGGTGCCATGCGCGGCGGGTAGGACCGGTTGACAACAGCCAGCGCGGAAAGATGAAACGTCGAACGCTGCTTGCAGGATGTGCTAGCGCGCCTCTCGTGTGGATGGCCAGACCTGCACGTGCTGCTGCATTGTCGGAACGGAAAGTGTTTGCGCATTACATGGTTGCCTGGCCACGTGGCGGACGTGATGCTCGTATCGCTGACTATGTTGCAGAATTCCGCGATGCGCAGCGGCGTGGCATAGATGGATTCGCATTGAATTGCGGCGGGTGGTCACTGAGCGAACCGCTGTATCGATCTCGGATACTCACGATGTATCGTGCTGCCGAAGAACTCGGCGACGGCTTCAGGTTATTCGTATCGGCAGATGGTAAGGCACAGCAGGAGCTCGATCAAATTGTGCGGACGACAGCTGAACTGCCCGCTCAATTAATGGTTGACGGCAAACCAGTGCTTTCATCGTACGCGCTTGGTGGACAAGACGCTGCTCGTTGTGAAGTACTGATCGCGCAGGCGGACAAGCTGGGTGCGTACTTCGTGCCGCATTTCATGCCTTCCACGCGCGAAGCGGAAATCGGTGATGTCGCTGCGCTTGAAGTTGCAAGCCGCTGCCAGTCCGCGAGCGGATATTTCTATTTTGGTGCGGCTGGTTTGCCGGATTCGCTGGCGCGGTCCACCAGGAATCTTGCTGAGGCGCTCAAGTCCAGTGGCAAGCTGTTTATGGCGTCCGTCACTCCCTACTATCGTGGCCTCGCGAGCGGAACGAACTATCGGGCGTTCGAGACCAATGGCTTTTCGGGTATGGAGACAGAATGGCGTGCCGCCATCGAAGCGCGTGTCGATTGGATTCAAATTGTCACGTGGAATGACTGGGCAGAATCAACGTATGTTTCACCCATCGGAAGCAGCACGCGAAAACAGGTCTATGATCCGCGATTCGGCGCTTTGCTGAACCACACCGCATACCTCGATGCGAGCCGATATTTTATCGAATGGTTTAAGCGGGGCGATGCACCGGAAATCGAGCGGGACGTCTTCTATTATTTCTACCGTGTCCATCCGATCCGAACTGGCTTGATGAAGGGGGAACCGACATCGTCCGATACGCCACCTCCACCTTTAGTGCGCGCACCGTTGACTGCTCAAATTCATGTGACTGCGTTTCTGACTGAAGCTGCTGTTCTGGTGATCGAACAAGGTGGCACGCACACAACGCACAAATTATGCGCTGGCGTGAACCATGTTGCCGTGCCGGCATCACCCGGTGCTCCGCGCTTCGTACTGGTTCGTAATGGAAACACAATCGCCGACAAGAAGGGCGAAGAATCCATCCGCACCGATGACTACAGCGGTGCGTTTAATTACTTCAGCGGATCGTCGGCACTGGTGCGCGAGGAAAACTGAGCGCGGAGGGCACATCGAGTGCTCTTCCACGCTCATTAGTAACATTCGCTCAGTAGGCACTCTTGCTTACGAATCCTTTGATGATTGTCAGCGCAATGATTTTGATGTCTAGCCAGAACGACCAGTTTTGAATGTAGAACATATCGAACTTGACGCGTGCTTCCATCTTTTCGATTTCCGCCGTCTCACCCCTGTATCCATTGATCTGCGCCCACCCGGTGATCCCCGGTTTGATCCGGTAACGGAACATATAGTGCTGAACAAGTTCCTTGTAGTATTCGTCGTGTTCGACGGCGTGCGGGCGTGGCCCGACAACGGACATTTCACCTTTTAGCACGTTCAGAAACTGCGGCAACTCATCAAGACTGGTACGCCGTAGCCAGCCTCCAATTTTTGTGATGCGCGCGTCGCCTCTACGGGCCTGTACAACTGAACCCGGTTTGTCAGCGCCCACAAACATGGTGCGGAACTTGTAGATGGAGAAAACATCGCCGTTGATCCCCTTGCGGTATTGCCGAAAAAGAACGGGGCCGGGCGAAGATAGCTTGATCAGGGCGGCGATCAACAGTAAAAGCGGGAGGATCGCAAGCAGGATAAAGAAGGAAAAAAGACGATCGAATACTTCTTTAGGAAAAATGTCCCAACCGCGTTCAGGTGCCGCTAGCAGGTTCAGGACAGGGATGCCCCTGTAGTGACCAATCGGGGAGCCGCTCCCGGTTCCCACGCTCGAAATGGGTAGAACGCGGATGTTGATGAAGTCGTCGCGAAACTCGCTTAAGAGATGCTCGACTGAAACCGGTCTGAGTGGATTGTTCAGAATCCAGATTTCACGAATTTTTTGAGCCTCAACGTACTGCTTGAACGCGTTCATATCGCGTACAGCGGCTATCCGGTCGATTGTCGTATTGACGCGAAGCGAAGGGTCGAAAATGACCTCCGGTATGAAGGCCATGCTCGTGTGTGCGGCAATCTGCGCGACGAGATCGTCACTGGATACCTTTGAGGCAACTATTGCAATACGCGTCGGTGCAAATTGACGCGGTCTGAACAAGGACGACAATGCATGTATTGTGAAGCGCGCCGCGACGAGTGCGCATGCGGCTGTCAGTGTCCAGCAGAGGAACCATCGGTCCCGCATCTCACCGTCTGGATAGCCATGAGAGATCGCAATCAGAATTAACTGCGAAGCAAGCCAGGCGAGGATTGCGCGCAGCGCGCCGCTGAGCGGTGAGTCATAACGGAATGGCTTGTACACCCTGGTCAGCCGAAACGTCATGAATGGAAGAACGAAACCTAGCAGACCTAGCAAGCCGTCGATGTGAGAAAACGAAGATCGGTCGCTAAAGATAACGCTTTGGGAAAGGATCGCCGCGCCTGTAATACAGATAAGGTCTGCGGCTTTTGCAAATGGAGTCAGCATCTTTTGTATTGACCAATGACGTTAAATATGCATGGTTCTTTCTTGGACTCTGCTTCACATCTATTTTTATATCGCACGCAATCGACTGCGATATTCTGTGGGCGCGATGCCCAAAATGTCCCTGAATAGTCTTGCGAGACTTTCGCCGCTTGTCAGGCCGCAGCGTCGGGCAATTTTGTCCACCGGTAGATCGGTCGTTTCCAGCATTTTCGTGGCGAGTCCTATGCGCGAGTGCCGTAGATATTCAGATGGTTTGACACCCATCTGCTCGCGAAAATGGCGCAAATAGGAACGGTCGCTCATTCCAGCGGTTTGGGCGGCCAATGTCACGGAAATCGGCCTATTGCAATTGCTCGTGATCCATTGCGCACTCTCTTGTATCTTCCGCTTGATTGATTTGCAGCTGTCTCTTGTGATAGCGGGCAATTCTGGGAGAGCGGTATTGTTGGCACAGAGTTCGATTACGCGACGCTGCAAGGCTACGCCGAAGTCCTGCCTGATCAATTCCAGCGCGCGTGCAACTGCCGATCGCTTTGCATGAGAATGCGCAGCGATACCCGCTATGCCATCAATGCTTGCGTCAATTTGTGTGACTATCTCGTCATGACGAAACGAAGAGCGCAGGATACTTGCCGACGATGACGGTGCGCTGCCGTCTGTCATTGCGATCAAATCGTAAGGATCAGCTGTCGCGGCGCGAAGGCGCTGTATTAATTCCGAATGGTGTGAAGTGGTTAGTCCGGCGTTGTCGCGTGCGAAGAACAGCGCCCGCGCGTTGCCGAGATGGTCAATCTTTTTCGTCAGCACATCGACTCTCGCCGAACTCGAGACGCGGCCACCGTGAATGGACACAAATACGGTCCTATAGCAAGACATGCCGGCATGCGTCGCGGCCAAGACCTGATTGGCCTTGTCAAACACATCGATGACTTCTGCCGCAGGCAGCATCGAGAACCCGTCGAATACGGCCACCCCGATGAGATGAGTCTGGCACCCGATGCCTTGCCTCAATACAGCGTTGCGCGGACTGCGTATGACGTCGCAATGATTCGACTTCATCCATGCCTCCCTGCAGTGTGACGGTCTGGACATGTGACGTAGTCCAGGGGTTGGTCGACGGCGCAATCGAATGTGGTTGCTCAGCAGTTGCTTCAAACTACGCCCTCTAAAGGCGCAGAGAATACGAAGACATTTCAATACGTCCTATCGGACAATTCCGATTCAAAGCGCGGAAGTTTCATGCGCGAAACTTTTAACGAATCTGCGCCACAAGAACTCGAACATCCCCTACAGACCCATTCAATCCCACGAATTGATGCACCAAACGTGGGCATTTCACAACGATTTCTACAACTGTTTAGCCTTCAACTAGACGGCATGAAACGGCTCGGGCAGCATCTCGTCCGTTGCATGCACCCTGATTCAAAAAATACGGGCACACCCGCAAGCAAACCGGCAAGAAGCTGCGCAAATAGTAAGCATGCCGAATGAAAAAGTTAAATCCTGAACCCGCGCCAACCAGCATATCTACCAAAATCGGAGATCGTCCAATGAAGAAACAGATCCTCGCGCTAGCCGCTACGGCTGCGTTCGCCGCTCCCGTGTTCGCACAAAGCAGCGTCACGCTGTATGGCGTGATCGACGAAGGCGTCAACTACACGAATAGCGTCGGCGGCCATAGCGTTGTCGAGCTGCAAAGCGGCTATGCGCAGGGCAGCCGCTGGGGCCTGAAGGGTGCGGAAGATCTTGGTGGTGGCAACAAGGCGATCTTCCAGCTGGAAAGCGGCTACGACCTGAATAGCGGCCGTGCGGGGCAGGGTGGCCGCATGTTCGGCCGTCAGGCGTACGTTGGTGTGTCGAATGACCGCTTCGGTACGATTACGTTGGGCCGTCAATACGATTCCGTCGTCGACTACCTCGCGCAAACGACGTCGAACGGCAACTGGTCCGGCTATCTGTTCTCGCACCCGTTCGATAACGACAATACGGACAACTCGTTCCGCGTCAACAACACGGTCAAGTACGCGAGCCCGGACATTGCCGGCTTCCAGTTCGGCGGCACGTATAGCTTCAGCAACGATACGAATTTCGCCAACAACCGTCAGTACAGCTTCGGTGCGCAATACGCGACGGGTGGTCTGCTGCTCGCGGCTGCGTATCTGCAGGCGAACAACACAGGCGCCACGTCGGCGGGTGCAATTGCAACCAACGACGCCAGCTTCTTCGCGCAACGCATGCGCGTGTTCGGCGCAGGCATCAACTACACGTTCGGCTCGGCGACGGTCGGCTTCGCTTACACGAACTCGGATTACCACAACCCGACGGGCAACGGCTACCTCGGCACGCCGGGCGCAATCGTTTCAGCAGGCTCGACGCTGAATCGCCTGCGCTTCCAGAACTTCGAACTGAACGCGAAGTACCAGGTGACGCCTGCCTTCTACGTTGGTGGCGAATACGTGTACACGTTGGAGAACTACGACGCATCGACGGGTAGCGTCAAGCCGAAGGTTCATACGGTTGGCCTGATGGCGGACTACAACATCTCGAAGCGCACCGACTTCTACGTGCAGGGCGTGTACCAGAAGGTTGCAGGCGACTCGACGAACTCGATCATGGACAACGCGTTCATTCTCGGCACGCAGGCGCCGTCGTCGACGTCGAACCAGCTCGCGTTCCGCGCGGCGATCCGCCACAAGTTCTGATCGCGTAATGTAGCAAGCGACATTCGTGTCGTCAGATTTCCACGCATTTCCCGTCGCGCTTCATTCGAAGCCCGACGGGTTTTTTTATTGGCGCAATTAGATTGCCATCACACCATTATTTGCGAACAGATGAAGCGCCGCATACTGCAACAGCATGATGGTCTTGCCATCCATGATCTCGCCGCCAGCGATCATTGCTAGCGCATCGTCGATGAGCAATTCGAGTACTTCGATATCTTCGCCTTCGTCCGCAATGCCGCCACCCCGGCCGACGCGCGAATCGGCATCGTATTCGGCAATGAAGAAATAGAGCTTCTCGGTCACCGAGCCTGGACTCATGAATGCCTCGAAGACCTTGCGCACGTTCGCCACGCGATAGCCGGTTTCCTCTTCCACTTCAGCGCGAATCCTCTCTTCGGGCGACGCCTCCTCGAGCAGGCCGGCGGGCGCTTCGATCAGCATCCCTTCGTGCCCATTGACGAACGCGGGCAAGCGAAACTGCCGCGTCAGCACGACGGTCCGCCGCCGCGGGTCGTAGAGCAGCAGCGTTGCGCCATTGCCCCGGTCATAAGTCTCGCGGCTCTGCCGCTGCCAGCTGCCATCGGCACGCCGGTAGTCGAAGGTGGTTTTCTTCAGCACGTACCAGTCGTCGGACAGCAGCTGTACATCGACGATGCGCACGCGTTCATTCGTCTCGCTCATGCATCCTCCTCGGTTCGAATGAATTCATGGTATCGTGCATATTCGTGCAAAATCAAGAAAAATCGTGCAATTCGAGTTGTCTCACCCTCAGACTAATGACGATGCTGACCTCCCAACGTAAGAAGCTGATCCTCGAAGCACTGAAGCGCGACGGCCAGGTGCTAGCCAGGCCGCTCAGCGATGCATTCGGTGTTTCGGAAGACACGGTGCGCCGCGACCTGCGGGAGCTTGCTGCCGAGGGCAAACTGCAGCGCGTCCACGGTGGCGCGTTGCCGTCATCCCCAGCCGTGGCGAATCTCGCGGGCCGGCAGGCGATCGGCTCGGAAGCGAAGGCCGCGATCGGGCGGGCCGCGGCGCAGATGATCGCACCCGGCCAGATCGCGTTCGTCGATGGCGGGACGACGGCAATCCAGCTGGCGCGCCATCTGCCTGCCGATCTCCACGCGACGATCGTGACGCACAGTCCGAGCGTCGCCGTCGAACTGGCGGCGCACGAGGCGCTGGAAATCGTGCTGATCGGCGGTCGGCTGTTCCGCCATTCGATGGTGACGGTGGGCGCGGCCGCGATCGAGACGCTCGGCCATATCCGCGCCGATCTCTACTTCATGGGCGTGACGGGCGTTCACCCCGAAGCGGGCTTGAGCACAGGCGATCTGGAAGAGGCGTATGTAAAACGCGCGCTCATGGGCCGCGCGGCCGAGACGGTGGTGCTGGCATCGTCGGAAAAGCTGAACGCGGCGTCGGCGTACATGATTGCGGGCATCGACGCTGTGAGCACGATCATCGTCGAGAAGGGTGCGGCCGAAACGGCGACCGCGCCGTTCGAAACGCTCGGCGTCTCGATCGTGCGCGCGTGAACGGCGCGAGGCTTACTGTTTCTCGAGAAACTGCTTCAGTGCCGCGAGATCGCGTGCGACCCATTGCGCGTCAGCGGCGAATTGCGCGTCGCTCATGCCTGCGGTCCGGAGCAGGGTGAGCATCACTTCGCAGCCGTCGCGGTTGGCGACGACGCGCATCGGTATATAGATCTCGTCGCCCTGTCCGGTGCTCACATAGTGGTCCAGCACGCCGTACGGATTGCGCGGCGTGAAGCGCACGGCGACGGGGCGGCCGTCCGCGCTTTCGAAGGTCCATTGCGCGCCTTCACCGCGCAGCGGCTTGCCGAGCCCCGACGCCCATTGCGCGAAAGACAGTGGATGCTCCATGAACGCGTACGCCTCGCGCCAGTCGCGCGCGATCGTCACGCCGATCGTCTTCGCTTCGACAGTTTCCGTCATGGTCGTCTCCGTATTGATGGCTGCACGTCGTGTGTCTCAAGTTTCGCGCACGGCGTGCCGATATGGAATTGAGCGGCCTTGTGTGACGCATGGTTGAAACGGCTGTCGATCTACCTGCGATCCACCCAAAATTACGCCGATTCAGGATTTTGTATCAGAGTGTTCGCGTGCCGCGTTTTCCGGTGCCTGCACTTTACAATGCGGCTTTGATCTGAATGGTCAATCCGACCCCTTTAGCGGAAGATCGCATCATTTTCGACGCGGCTCCGTGTCAGGTGGATTGATCCCGGCGTAACGCCGGAAGGTTGAGGCCGCAACGAGGCGGCATGCTGCGCGCCGTCCGTGGGTGTCGATGGACATCTGCTGTTCGGGCGAACCGCGAGCATCCGGTCTTTACACAACAATGCGCGAATAAGGCGGGAGTGCATATGTCGAAGAATGGATTCGACACGAACTGGGCCAGTTTTGCGAGCATCACGCTCGCCTTTATGTTGGGTGCCTGCGCGCAAGTCGGCGAGCAGGGTGCAAAGAACAACGACGCGGCATCGACCGCGCAAACAACAGCTGTCGATTCCACCGCCGCAGCGCCTGCCACGCAGATGGTTGCGCAGCCCGTGCCGCCCGTGATCTACAAGGTGAAGCGTGGCGACTCGCTGGCTCGTATCGCGCGCAGCAACAAGGTCACGGTCAAACAGATCGTCGCGTGGAATCATCTGAAGACTTCTTCGCGCCTGCATATCGGGCAGCCGTTGAAGGTGTCGTCGCCGGATGCAGTGAAGATGGTCGCGGTGCCGGCGGCTCCTGCTTCTGCTTCTGCTTCCGCGCAGGCGTCCGCTTCTGCCACGAAGAGTGCGCCAGCCGCTGCCAGCGTAGCAGCAGGCAGTGGGACGGCCGGCAACACGAGCGGCGCTCCGAACACGGCGGCGCCAGTACCAGTAACAGGCGCACCCGCGCCGAGCGCCGCCGACGCGCGTGAAGTCAACGCCGAAGTCGCGCGGCATGCAAAAGGCGTCGCGTTGATGTGGCCGGCGCAGGGCAGCGTGGTCGAAGGCTTCCAGCCGGGCGAGACGCGCGGCATCGAGATTGCCGGCAAGCCGGGCGACCCTATCCGCGCTGCCGCGGACGGCAAGGTCATGTATGCGGGCACAGGGCTGAACGAGTACGGCAGCTTGATCATCGTGCAGCACAACAAGGATTTCCTCACGGCTTACGCGCACAACCGCAAGCTGCTGGTGAAGATGGGCGATATCGTGCGCAAGGGGCAGCAGATCGCCGAAATGGGCAGCGAAAACAACTCGCGTGTCTCAGTGCTGTTCGAACTGCGCCACGACGGCAAGCCCATCGACCCGATGCCCTTTCTGCCGCATCAGCGCGGATAATCCCCGTTTCTTTTCATCTCGCCGGTGCTGAGCCGATAAACCTCAGCACCGCGGCGACGATTGCTTCGGGCGCATCTTCCTGCATCAGATGCCCGGCATTCGGCACGGGCTGAAAGCGCGCGTGCGGAATGACGCTGGCCAGGTGCTGGCCGCGTTCGATCGGAATCCACTCATCGTCCTCGCCCCACAGGATCTGCGTGCGGCAGCGCATTTGCGCGTAACGCGCTTCGACCTCATCGGTGTAGCGCTGATCCATCTGCGCGATCTGGCGATAAAACGCCGCTTGCCCCACGTCGCCTAGCCACGGCGCGACATAGGGCGCGAGATCGTCGTCGGATATCGGCCTGGCGAGCGCGCCACGAATGTACGCATCGACGATGGCTTTATGAATGTATGCGGGCAGGCCGGCGAACGCCGCGGCGTGTTCGCGCACGTGCCGCACGAACGGCGAGCCCCACGGCGCAACCGCGACGGGATCGATCAGCGTAAGGCTCGCGTAGTCGCAACCATCTATCAGATGCGCGCGCAGCGCCGTCGCGCCGCCGAAGTCATGCGCGACGACATCGGGTGCATCGAGTTTCCAGTGTTCGAGCAGCGCGGCAAGCAGGCCATTCTGCACGCCGAGCGACACGTCCTGGTCTTCACGCTTCTCCGATTGCCCATAGCCGAGCAGATCGTAAATATGGACCGTATGGTCCTGTGCGAGATGCGGCGCGATCCTGTGCCATACCCATGACGAAAACGGAGTGCCGTGAATCAGTACCATGGGCGGCCCGTCGCCGAAGACCCGATAACGAACCATCTGATCGCGATACGTGAACTGCTGATCGAGCGTCCAGTGTGTCATGCGTGTTCAACTCCGTTCGGCGTTCGTGTGAGTGTGGTTCGCTTTTGAGTCGATAAGTTCGCGCACACACCGCACGCTCATGTGCGCTCCCGCATCTTCTCACCGTAGCGAGGAAATCCACTCTTGCATGCTGCAAATCGAGCTTTCAACACGCGTGAAGCGAATTCGCAAAAGGTGAGTCGATACAGGAGCGCGCCCCGCTTTCGCTATTTATGCAGCGAGTCAATTGCGAAACAAATGAGTCGATTAATCAGCTTCCTTCAAGCGACTTTAAAATCGGCGCAATCTGACCATGTGCATGCAGTATCTCGGGACTGCCCTGCAAAATTTGCCGATAACGCGGCAGGAAAATATTGCCTGGCAGGTCGTCCGAGAAAAGACCCACGGTCGATTCAACGGCTGCAACACGATCGGCACTGGTCGCTTCTGCATCGTCGAGAATCTCATCGGTATTGGCAATTACCGTCGACAATGGATTGAGCCAGCGAAAGCCCGTTCCGTTGATCAATACTTGCAGAAAGGCGGCGGGCGTGACGGGACCGAACTCCTTCTCATACAATGCGCGCTCGTGATCGAGGATCGCCTTGTGCAGCACGAGTAGCGGCTTGCGAATGTCGCGAAGAAACTGAATGGCGCGCTCGTCGTTGATGTTCATCGTGTGACTCCAGAAGCGGTAATCCATTGAGTAGAAGCAGGCAGTCGGGCAGATGTGTAAGCCACGGAAAGAAAATGCGCAGTTCGAATGAAGCATTTGCTAAACCGAACAGAGCGGAAGCGAAAGAGCAAGTGCAAAATAATCGTTCCGTCGTTCACTTCCCACATCAGAAACTGTGCCGGTTGCTTTTTTATAGGCAGCTGAACGATGCTATGCTGGCGACGCCCATTATGACGATTCGCTGACCATATCAGTCTGTCGGCGTGACGGTGTCCGATACCGGATTACCCGTGCCGTTCCGGCGTTCCGGCGTTCCGGTTAACCCTACGCATACGTAATCAACCTCTCGGACATGCAAGACCAACACACGGCAAACCTGCTCGACTATTACACGCGACATCAGACTTCCGTGCAATGGCGCGGCTTTCTGACTGCGCTTGCCGAAGAGTTCGACACGCAACTCGATACGTCGCAACTGCGCGTGCTGATGTCGCGCATCGGTGCCCGCTTCGCCGCGCGCTATCCGGCCAGCGACTGCACGACGCTCGACGACCTCGCTGCTTTTCTCAACGGCATATGGTCGGGACTCGACTGGGGTTTCGTCGGTCTTGCCGAACGGGACGACTATCTTTCCATCGAACATAGCTGCGCGCCGCTTGCCGCATTTGGCGAAACGGCTGCGCCGTGGGCATCGGCGTTTCTCGAAGGCGCGTATCAGCACTGGCTGCACGAACTGGGTGCCGGGTCGCTGGCATTGCAGGAATATCAAGGCACCAGCGCGCATGTATATGAGTTCAGACTGTTGAAAGCGCCGTGACTTACTCTGACTAAACTTGGCGCGAGCGAAGACGTTAACCATATAGTGAACAGTGTGCCGCACGGGCATGCTGATGAAGTGCAGGGATGCGCAGGACGAGCAGGGGGAACATCATGAGCGTTTCAGACGACGTCGGTAATCTGTTCCGGCGCTTCGGCGGCGACGCCGGGCAATATCAGGAAGTCACGCGGGACGACGACGCGAAGCACGCTGCGCTACGCTGGCCGTTGCTGAACGCGCTCGACATCGCGCACACGGAAGCCGTGCCGGATGCCGGTCGTCCCGCGGCGTCGCCGGCGGCGCGCGTCCAGCCCGCCGTGCAGGCGTTGCAGCCTTCGCAGCCGGCGCGCGCAGTTGACGCGCCCGGCGCTTCCGATTCCGAATCCACTGGCCCGGCGCGTCCGCCGTTATTCGCGCGCGGCCATCGCCATGCGTCGATGCCGCCGCCCGTCGCGCCCGCGCAAACGGGCGCGAGCCGTTTCAGCCCGCCGCCCGCCGTCGCGGCTGCCACGGATCGCACGAATGCCGCCGCGAATGCGCCGACCATGTCGTCTGCACAGTCCCCGCAGTCCGCACCGTCCATACCATCGGTGCCCGTGACGCCCGTTGCCGAATCGCCGATGAAATCCGTCGCCCCCGCACCGGTCGTTGCGCCATCAGCACCGCCCGCGCCGCTGGCTTCACTGCCGTCACGCGATGCCGCGCCGCAGCGCCCGGCACAGGCCGTTCCGGCCGCCCCTTTTTTCGAAGAGCGGCAAACGTTTGCTCGTGCCCCATTTAACAAACCGGTTAACAAGCCAGTTAACAAGCCGGTCACGGAGAGTCCTCGCGTCGCATCGCAGCAGGGCGGTTCGATCCTCGCCAGCCTGTTCGGCGGCAAGAACGCGCCGCAGCCGGAAGCGCGCTCCGATGGACCGTCGAAAGACCTGTCGACGCTCTTCGCGCGGCTGTCGCATGGATCGGCGGCGCCCGGCCGTTCACTGCGCGACACCTTCAAATCGCGTTTCAAGGCGGATGGTGACGCATGAGAGTCGTATCCGTTGTTTCTGCTAAAGGGGGCGTCGGCAAGACGACGCTCGCCGCGAATCTCGCATCGGTGCTCGGCTCGAACGGCAATCGCGTGATCGCCGTCGACTTCGATCCGCAAAACGCGCTGCGCCTGCACTTCGGCATTCCCATCGATAACTACGACGGCGTCGCGCGCGCGACGCTCGCGGGCGCTTCGTGGCGCACGGTGATGTTCGACGGCATCGACGGCATTACCGCGCTGCCGCATGGCGCGCTGAACGAAGACGACCGGCGCGAGTTCGAGGCGCGCCTGGACGCCGATCCGTATCTGATCCGCGCGTCGCTCGAATCGCTCGCGCTCGATACCAACGACATCGTCCTGATCGACACGCCGCCGGGCGCAACCGTCTACACGCGCGCCGCGCTGCTCGCCGCCGACTTCGTGCTGAACGTGGTAATCGCCGACGCCGCATCGTATGCAGCGATTCCGCAGATGGAGCGGCTGATCCAGACATACGCGCTGCCGCGTCAGGACTTTATCGGCTACGGCTATGTGATCAATCAGGTCGACCAGAGCCGCAGCCTGACGAAAGACGTGGTCAAGGTGTTGCGCGATTCGCTGGCGGACCACATGTTCCCCGGCGTGATCCATCTCGACCAGGGCGTCAGCGAATCGCTCGCCTACGACACCACCGTGATCCACTACGACACGCATAGCCAGGCGGCCGCCGATCTGCGCGCCTGCGGCGACTGGTTGGGCGCACGCCTGAACGGTCGGGCCGGATTGCCGAGGAACGTCGCATGAGCACCGCACCCGAGGACATTCTCGAAGCCGTCGACGCCGAGCCGCCACGCCGTTCGCGTTTCGACCGGCTGGCGTCGCATCTGATCGATGGACGCATTCTCGGCAGCAAGCCGGTCACGCTCGTGCTGGTGCTGCTCGCGCTGGCGGCGCTCTTTTTCGTCTTCACCGTGCCGCTCGCGTTCGGCGAGCAGCTCACGTTCGCGATCTGCTGCTTCGTGTGCGCGCTGCTGTTCCGTCGCGCGAAAGGGCACTACGCGACGCTCGTGATGATCATGCTGTCGGTGATCGCAACGGGCCGCTATATGTATTGGCGTCTGACGGAAACCACGTACTGGGAGCGTCCGCTCGACGCCGCGTGGGGGCTGCTGCTGGTAACGGCGGAAGTGTATGCGGCGCTCGTGCTGATGCTCGGCTACTTCCAGACGGCGTGGCCGCTCAGGCGCAAGCCGTTGCCGCTGCCCGTGGATCGCAACGCATGGCCGACCGTCGACATTTTCATTCCGACCTACAACGAGCCGCTGTCGGTCGTGAAGCCGACCATCTATGCGGCGATCGCGCTCGACTATCCGAAAGACAAACTGTCGATCCACGTGCTCGACGACGGCCGTCGCCCGGAGTTCAAGGCGTTCTGCGAAGAAGTGGGCGTGGCGTGGACGATCCGCTCGCACAACCGCCACGCGAAGGCGGGCAACATCAACGAAGCGCTGAAGATCACCGACGGCGAATACTTCGCGATCTTCGACTGCGATCACATCCCGACGCGCTCATTCCTGCAGGTCGGACTCGGCTGGTTCCTGCGCGACAAGAAGCTGTCGATGCTGCAGACGCCGCACCATTTCTTCTCCGCCGATCCGTTCGAAAAGAATCTCGGCACGTTCCGCAAGGTGCCGAACGAAGGCGAACTGTTCTACGGTCTCGTGCAGGACGGCAACGATCTGTGGAACGCGACGTTCTTCTGCGGTTCGTGTGCGCTTCTGCGCCGCACGATGGTCGAAGAGATCGGCGGCATTGCCGTCGAGACCGTGACGGAAGATGCGCACACCGCGCTCAAGCTGCACCGTCGAGGCTACACGACCGCGTATCTGGCAATTCCGCAAGCGGCGGGTCTTGCGACGGAAAGTCTCGGCGGCCACATCGGCCAGCGCATCCGCTGGGCGCGAGGCATGACGCAGATTTTCCGTATCGACAATCCGCTGACGGGGCGCGGGCTCTCGTTCGGCCAGCGGCTGTGCTATCTGAACGCGATGATGCACTTCTTCTACGGCATCCCGCGTCTCGTGTTCCTCACCGCGCCGCTGTCGTTCCTGTTCTTCAACGCGCACATCATCCAGGCGGCGGCGGGCACGATCGCGATCTTCGCGCTGCCGCACATGTTCCACGCGAACATCACGAACTCGCGGATGCAGCAGAAGTTCCGCCATTCGTTCTGGTCCGAAGTCTATGAATCGGTGCTCGCGTCGTACATCACGGCGCCGACGCTGCTCGCGCTGATCAACCCGAAGCTCGGCAAGTTCAACGTGACGGCGAAGGGTGGGCGTATCGAAGAGCAGTACTTCGACTGGGGCATTTCGCGGCCGTATCTGATCCTGCTGGCGCTGAACCTGATTGGTTTTATCGTCGGCTGCGTGCATATCGCGCTCAATTCCAGCTCGCACAGCGAAGTGCAGACGACCGTGCTGAACCTCGCGTGGACGGGCTACAACATGCTGATCCTCGGCGCGAGCGTCGCGGCGGCGCGCGAGCAGCGCCAGGTGCGCTCGACACACCGCGTCGCGATGCGCATTCCCGCGTCGCTGCGCTTCTCGACGGGCCGCACGCTGGTATGTGAAACGGTCGACTACGCCGAAGGCGGCGTCGCGCTGCAACTGCCCGCCGCCATTCAGGTGCCGTTGCACGAGAGCGTGGTCGTGTCGCTGTTTCGCGGCCAGGAAGAATTCGTGTTTCCCGCCGATGTCACCTATTCGGTGCCGGGCCGAGTCGGCCTGAAGTTCGCGCCGATGACGCGCGAGCAGGAACTCGATTTCGTGCAGAGCACGTTTGCACGTGCCGATGCCTGGACCGGCTGGGCGGAAGGGCGCGAAGTCGATACGCCGCTCAAGAGTCTGTCACACGTGATGCGCGTCGGTGTGGGCGGCATCGGCGGACTGTTCGAACATCTGTATGCCGACCTGCGCACGTGGAGCGGCAGACGCAAGGCCGCAGCAACCGACTCGAAGAACGGAAAATAAAGCATGGGGATCTTGCGAAACAACACCGCTGGTTCAGCAGCGGCGAAGCGGATGGGTGCGCGTTTGTCGATTCGCAACGCATGGCGTCTGCCACTGCGCGCGACGCTCGCCGCGTCGCTGCTGTTCGGGGCGTTGTTGCCGACCGTTCGGGCGGCCTCCGACGCGACCCCTGCAACTGCGCCAGGTGCGATTCCCGCTACGCGCGCCGAACTCGCGGCGAAGCCGGGCACGACGCCCGCGACGACGCCACTCGTGCCGTCCGCGCCGGCCGGTTCAGGTTTGCCGCCGCTGCCAGCCGCGAAACCTGTCGATCCGCGCGCCGCGTTGCAGCCCGCATTCGCCGAGCCGATGGCGCAGACGTTCGCCGCCGTGCGCAGCGGCCGCGACACGATGCCGACCACGGCCGACAATGGCACGGCTGTCTCGGGCGGACGTCGCCAGACCTTCACGTTCGCGCAACTGGGCGCGCTCGATCCGCTGCAATTGCGCGGCGTCGATGGCCAGAACGGCGTGCCGTTTTCGGTGCGCGCCGACGAAGTGGTGACGGGCGCGAATCTGCATCTGATCTACAGCTACTCGCCGTCGCTGCTGTCCAACCTGTCGCATCTGAAAGTGCTGGTGAACGGCGAAGTTGCCGCGACCTTGCCGTTGCCGCGCGAACAGGCCGGCACGCTGCTCGCACGAGACATTCCGCTCGAACCGCGTCTGATCACCGAGTTCAATCACCTGAACGTCCAGTTGATCGGCCATTACACGCAAGGCTGTGAAGACCCCGCGAGCAGCGCGTTGTGGGCGACCGTCAGCAATGCGAGTTCGCTCGATCTGACGTTTGCATCGCTGGCGACGAAGCCCGATCTCGGCGCGCTGCCGCTGCCGTTCTTCGACCGTCGCGATATCCGCCGCCTCGAACTGCCGTTCGTGTTCGCCGCGAAGCCTTCGTCGCAGGCGCTGGAAGCAGCGGGCGCCGTCGCGTCGTGGTTCGGTTCGCTCGCAGGTTATCGCGGCGCGCTGTTCCCCGCGCAACTCGACAACGCGCCGTTGTCGGGCAACGCCGTGGTGTTTGCGACCAACGACGAACGTCCGGCCGGCGTCACGCTGCCGACCATCAACGGACCGATGCTGGCCGTCGTCGATCGCGAAGCGCCCGCGCGCGGCAAGCTGCTGCTCGTGATGGGCCGCGACGCGCGCGAACTGAAGATCGCCGCGAACGCGCTGTCGCTGGGCGAAGCGGCGCTGTCGGGCACCGTGCAGACGATCACGCACGTCGACGCGCCGCGCGCGCGTCAGCCGTACGACGCGCCCGGCTGGCTGCCGACCGACCGCACCGTGCGCTTCGGCGAACTGACCGTGCCGAAGGATCTGTCCGTGCGCGGCTATAACCCGGATGTGGTGCGCGTCGATCTGCGCATTCCCCCCGATCTCTTCACGTGGCGCACAAAGGGCGTGCCGGTCGATCTGCGCTACCGCTTCACGGTGCGTCCCGCGCCCGACCGTTCGACGCTCAACATCAGCGTGAACAACAACTTCGTGCAGGCGCTGCGCATTCCGGCGCAGTCATCGTCGATGCTCGATCTGGGCCGCTATCTGAACCGGATGCTGCCGGACAACACGGCGCCCGCGTCGAAAGAGATCTACATTCCGCCGCATCTGCTCGCGTCGCAGGCGCAACTGCGTTTCCACTTCTACTACGACATGCCGAAGACGGGCGAATGCCAGGGGCAGGTGCTCGATAACGTGCGCGGCGAGATCGATCCCGATTCGACCATCGATCTGTCATCGTTCCCGCACTACATGGCAATGCCGGATCTCGCCGCCTTCGCGAACAGCGGCTGGCCATTCAGCAAGCTCGCCGACCTCTCGCAAACGGCCGTGATCCTGCCCGTGAACGCGAACCCGAGCGACTACAGCCTGTATCTGATGGTGATGGGCCGCATGGGCGCATCGACGGCATACCCCGTCACGGGCGTCACCGTTGCGACCGCAGCGGATGTACAGCGTTTCGCCGACAAGGATCTGCTCGTGATCGGCGCGCCTGGCCAGCAGCCCTTGCTGACCACATGGGAAAAGGACATGCCGTTTTCCGCCGACGACGACACGCGCCGCATGCAGTTCTCGAACGTGTCGTTCCGTATCGCCAACTGGTGGCATGGCGATCGCGGCGGCGTCCGTACGGCGGGTCGCGCGGACCTGTCGCTGGTGAATGCGTCGGGCGATGCGATTGTCACCGGCTTCCAGTCGCCGCTCGAAAAGGGGCGCAGCGTCGTGGCGCTGATTTCCGCGCCCGGCCAGTCGGAGACCGATCTGACCAATGCGATGCTCGATCCCGATCTCGTCCAGTCGATCCAGGGCGGCCTGACGGTGGTGCGCGGTCGCACGCTCGAAGTCGTGTCGAACGGCGACGTGTATTACGTCGGCCATCTGTCGCCGATCGAATACATGCGCTGGGCATTGTCCGTGCATCCGCTGCTGCTGCTGTTCGGCGGACTGATCGCGGCGCTGATCATCGCGGCCGTGTTCTACCGGATGTTGCGCGCGGTCGCTGCGCGCCGGTTGAAGGATTGATATGCGGGCAGCAGTTTTCTCACGTCCGTTGCGTACCGCACTCGCGTGCGCGGGCCTTGTTGTGGGGATGACCGGCCATGCACACGCCGCAACGTGCGACGACTGGTCCGCGTATCGCGCGTTCGTGTCGCGCTTCGTGCAGCAGGATGGACGTGTCGTCGACTTCTCGACGCCGACGCAGCAGACCACATCCGAAGGGCAGTCGTACGGCATGTTCTTCGCGCTCGTCGCCAATGACCGCGCGACCTTCGAGCGTCTGCTGCGCTGGACGCGCGCGAACCTGTCGGCGGGACGTTTCGACGGCGAGGACGTGAAGCTGCCTTCGTGGCAATGGGGCAAAAAACCCGATGGCTCGTATGGCGTGCTCGACCCGAATTCGGCGGCGGACTCGGATCTGTGGATCGCGTATGACCTGTTCGAAGCGGGACGCCTGTGGCACGAACCGGCCTATACGAAGCTCGCCTATGCGCTCGTCACGCAGATCGAAAAGCAGGAAGTCGCCGATCTGCGCGGCCTTGGTCCGATGCTGCTGCCCGGTCCACAAGGGTTTCGCAATGGCAACACGACGCGCCTGAATCCAAGCTATCTGCCGTTGCCTCTCATTCGCGCGATGGCCGCGCAGTCGCCGAACGGGCCGTGGGCGCGCATCGCGGATAACGCGTTCAAGCTCATCAAGACGACCGCGCCGCTCGGCTTCTCGCCGGATTGGGCCGCTTATCGTGAAAGCTCGGGCGATGGCCAGTTCATCGTCGATCCTCAAAAGGGCGATGTGGGCAGCTACGACGCGATTCGCGTCTATCTGTGGGCCGGGTTGACCGCACCCGCCGACCCGCTCGCGAAGCCGTGGCTCGCTGCGTTGCACGGCATGCGCGACCGGATTGCGCAGACGGGCGTGCCGCCCGAGAAAGTCGCGACGACCACCGGCAACGCAACGGGTGAAGGCCCGATTGGTTTCTGGGGCGCGCTGCTGCCATACTTCCGTGCGTTTCGCGATACGCGCGCAGCGGGCCTCGCGCAAACGCATCTGGCCTCGCTTGCAGCCCCTGCGCCCGCACCGGGCGCGGGACAATCCACACAAAACCAGCCTGTCTATTACGACGAGGTGTTGATGCTCTTCGGTACAGGGTCCGCAGACGGCCGCTACCGCTTCGATGAAAACGGACGACTGGTGCCGCGTTGGGAGAACACATGCCAATCCGCCAACGCGCGCTCGTAATCGGCGTCGCGCTCACGCTGGGCGCGGGCGCGGCGGCGTCGGCATTCGCGCAGGCGCAGCCGAACGACCCGATGAACGTCCTGATCGATCAGGGCAAGTACTGGCAATCGCACAAGCGCGGCGATCTCGCCGAGCAGGCGTGGCTGAAAGTCTTGCGCATCGATCCGAAGCAGCCTGACGCGCTGTACGGCATGGGCATCGTGCTGGCCGACCGCAAGGATGGCGCGGGCGCGCAGCAATATCTGGCGCGCTTGCGCCAGGCCGCGCCGAACTATCCGAACATGGATGAACTCGCGCGCCGCCTCGGTCAGTCGAGTCCCACCGATCAGGCCGTCAACGACGCGCGTCGTCTCGCGCAGGCGGGGCAGCAGGCGTCGGCGGCACAGGCGTACCGGCAGGCGCTCGGCACGAAGCCGACCAATCCGCAGCTTGCGCTCGAGTATTACCAGGCGCTCGGTTCGTCGCCGCAAGGCTGGGAAGAGGCGCGCCGCGGGCTGGAGCAGCTTGCGCGCGAGCATCCCGACGATCCGCGTTTTGCGCTCGCGTATGCGCAGCATCTGACGTATCGCGAAGCGAACCGGCGCGAGGGCATCGAGCAGCTGGCGCAGTTGTCGAAGGATTCCGTGGTCGGCGCACAGGCGAAGGCCGCGTGGCGCCAGGCATTGCTGTGGCTCGGCGTGCGTGCGTCCGATGCGCCGCTGTTTCAGGCCTATCTGTCCGTCTCGCCCGATGACGCCGCCGTCAAGGCTCGCGCCGATTCGATCACGGAACAGGATCGTCGCGCGTCAGAACGTGCGCAGCAGAACGCGGGCGCCGATGCACGCGGCCGCACCGTCGCGGAAGGTTTCGCTGCGCTGGATCGCGGCGATCTGGTGACGGCGAAAGCGCGCTTCACGTCGGTGCTCGCGAGTTCGCCGAACGACGGCGACGCGCTCGGCGGCATGGGCGTCGCGTTGCTGAAGCAGGAGCAGTTCGCACAGGCGCGCGACTATCTGCTGCGGGCGTCGCAGCAAGGCGGCGCGGCGCGCTGGCGCGAGGCGCTCAATAGCGCGACTTACTGGATGTACACGAGCGAAGGTCTCGGCGAGCAGAGCAACGGCAATCTCGCGCAGGCCAAGGCATCGTTCGAAAAAGCGATCGCCGTGAGTCCCGGCGACGTCACCGCACAAACCGCGCTCGGCGATGTGCTGATGCAAAGCGGCGATCCGCGCGGCGCGGAAGCGGCGTTTCGCATGGCGTTGCGCCGACAGGCCGACAATCCCGATGCGATACGCGGCCTCGTTGGCGCGCTCGCTGCGCAGGGACGCGGCGACGAAGCGCTCAGTTTTGCCAATCAGTTGACGGACGAGCAGCGTAAGAAAGTGGGCGGCGCGGACCGTCTGCGCGGTGAAGCGCAAGCGGCGCAGGCGCGGGCAGCCGAAGCACGCGGCGATCTCGGCAATGCGCGCAGCCTGTTCGAAGACGCGCTGCTGAGCAATCCCGACGATCCTTGGCTGCGGCTCGACCTTGCACGTATCTATGCGAAGCAGGGCGCGTATGCGAATGCGAAAAGCATCATGGATGGGCTGATCGCGACGCACCCGGAGATGCCCGATGCGTTCTACGCAAGCGCGCTGCTTGCCGCCGACATGCAGGACTGGCGCTACGGCCTGTCGCAGCTCGAACGCATTCCGCTCAACAGGCGCACCGACGCGATGGCGATGCTGCAACATCGGCTGTGGGTGCATCAACAGTGCGACGAAGCCGTGGCGCTCGCGAAGAGCGGTCGCGTCGCGCAGGCACGCGGCATGCTGCAAAACGCGGAACCGGTGGCGGGCAATAATGCGGAACTGATCGGCGCGATCGCGTCGGCTTATGTGAGCACGGGCGATACACCGCGCGCGCTGATGATGGTGCGCAGCGCCGTTGCTCGCTCGCCGAACGATGCGGGTCTGATGCTCACCGATGCAGGCATTCTGCTGAACGCAGGCCAGGATATCGAACTGGGCGAAGTGATGCGCCGGCTCGCGTCGATGCAGTTGACTGGCCAGCAGCGCACTGACTTCGAGAAGATCAACGTGGCGATCGTCGTGCGCCGCACGGATGCGTTGCGTCAGGCGAACGATCTCGCGAGCGCATTCGACGTGCTGTCGCCATGGCTTGCTGCACGACCGAACGATCCCGACATTCTCGCGGCGCTCGCGCGTCTGTACACCGCGAACAACGACAACGCGAACGCATTGGCCACGTATCGCCTTGCGCTCGCGCAGAATCCGACCGACATGGGGCTGCTGCTGAACGCCGCGGGCGCCGCGACGCAGATCCGCAAATTCGACTTTGCCGAGTCGACGCTGAAGCAGGCGTTGCGCATCGCGCCGAACAATGCGGATGCGCTTGCCGCGATGGGCCGGATGTACCGTGCAGAGGGCAGGAACAATCTTGCCGCGCAGTATTTCCAGCGCTCGCTGATTGCGCAGAATGCGCCGCTGGCGCGGCCCGGTGCGACGACCGCGAGCGCCAATGGCCAGCCCGTGCCGAGCGGCTGGGACGTGCCGTTGCGTTCGCGCGGGCCGATTCCCTTGCCCGGCACGAATCCTTTTGCGAACCGCACGTCGGCGGATGCGTCGAACAGTGTGCCGTTCCCAGCGCAGAATACCGGTCTGACGACCCAACCGTATCCGATGCCAGCTATGCCTGCTTACACACCGCCGACGCAGCCGGCAACCGCGCCTTATGCGCCTTATGTCGCGCCGCAGCCGCAGCAGTCCCCGGCCTCGCAGATCAATTCGCTCGAGACGCTGGCGCCGCAGGCAGCGTTGAGCGGAAACACGACGCCTGACACGGACGGTTACGGCCCCGATCAGTACGGCTCGTCGCAGTCGGGCGGCGGGCTTGCGCCGGGGCAGGCGTATCCGGCGCAGGGTTATGCGCAGCCGGCGCAGACCTATCAGCAGCCGTATCAGCAACCTTATCCGCAGCAGTATCAGCAACCGGTGTATGCGCAACCGGCTGACGTCAGCACGCCGTGGCCGATGTCGCCGCAGGCACAGGCCGCCGCGCAATCTCAGGCGAATCAGGGTGCGGGTGTGCAGCCGTCGTCGAAGAAGCGCCCGGCGAAGAATGCGCGTAACACCGGCAATAACAACGCCGCGTATCCGCAGCAGGGATATGCGCAAGGTGGCTACCCGCAAGCCTATCCGCAGCAGCAGGCTTATCCGCAGCAAGCCTACCCACAGCAAGCGTATCCGCAGCAGCGTGCGTATGCGCAGCAGTATCCGCAGCAGGGGTATCAGCAGCCTTATCAGCCCCAACCGCCACAGCAGCCGTACCCGCAACAGTCGTATTCGCAGAACTACACGAATCAGGGCTACGGGCTCGTACCGTACATCCCGCAGCCGCCTGCGCCTTATCCGACGCGCAATGCGCAAATGCAGGACGAGCAGGCGCGGCAATATCCGCAGCCGACCCAGCCGCAGCCGCTGACCGTCGAGGAGGAACTCGCGCAGATCAACCGCGAGCAGACCAGCACCGTGAGCGCCGGCATCCAGTTCCGCAATCGCGACGGCGAAGACGGTTTGTCGAACCTGACGGATATCGAGGCGCCCATCAAAGGCCGCATTCGTGCTGGCGATGGTCACGTGACCGTCGAGGTCACGCCCGTCACGCTGGACGCGGGCACAGCGAGCAGCAGCGCCAACACGCTGGCCCGCTTTGGCAGCGCTCAGGTCAATCAGGCCACCAATCCGTACGGCTCGCAGACGGCCACGGGCGTCGGTGTAGGCGTCGGCTACGAATACCGCGGGCTGAAGACCGATGTCGGTGCCACGCCGTTCGGCTTTCGCGAGCAGAACATCGTCGGCGGCGTGCAGTTCAAGGGCGGGTTGACCGACAAGGTGTCCTACCGGCTGACGGCGGAACGCCGCGCGGTGACCGATAGTCTGTTGTCGTATGCGGGCGCGCGCGATGCGCTGGCGAACCTCGAATGGGGCGGCGTGACGTCGAACGGCCTTCGCGCGGACGTCGCCTGGGACGACGGCACGAGCGGCCTGTATGCGAACCTCTCGGGCGACTACTATGATGGCCATCACGTCGCATCGAACACGTCGATCAAGGGCGGCGGCGGCGTGTACACGCGTCTTTACAAGGACGCGGACCAGACCTTCACGGTCGGCGTGAACACCACGTGGATGCACTACAACAAGAACCTGTCGTACTTCACGTATGGGCAGGGCGGCTATTTCAGCCCGCAGCAGTATGCGATCCTGAATCTGCCGATCGAATGGACAGGGCGCAACGGACCGTTCACGTACGATCTGAAGGCGTCGATCGGCGTGCAGCATTACCGGCAGGACGACTCCCCGTATTTCCCGCTCGATCCAACCATGCAGAGCGACGCCGCCACGCGTTTCGCCACGTCGAACCAGACGCTGGCGGACCCGAACGCGGTCTATCCCGGTCAGAGCAAGACGGGCGTGTCGTACTCGATCGACGCAGTGGGCGAGTATCAGCTTGCGCCACAGCTCGCGGTCGGCGCGGCAGCGTCGTTCGGCAACGCGTACGAGTATCGCGAGTTCGTTGCCGCCGTCTACGTACGCTACGCATTTACCAAACAGACTGGCTCGCCCGTCTTCCCGCCTTCGCCGCTCAGGTCGCAGTATCTTCCTGTGAACGATTAAGCGCGCTTCCTGAAAGCAGCAACGCAGCGCGTTGCTGCTCCTCTCCTGCTGCCAAATGAACGACGGCCGTCCGCCACCACCGGACGGCCGCCGGCACTTCGCACGCACGTTTTTTTACGCCCCACTACAATCAGTCGGCCCGATTCCTCAATGTGCATGCGCAATGGATTCACGTAGTGCGTATGCACTTGCGGACCTCGCATGATTAGCGCGTCACGTCTAACAAAGACCGGTTATCGACCGGATTTTGTTCGACGTCGGCGGATAAATAAAACTCCCACTTTACGGATACGTTCATGGCAACGCTGAACATCAACGGCCAGTCTCACACCATCGACGCGCCGCCCGACATGCCCGTGCTCTGGGTGCTGCGCGATATCGTCGGTCTCACGGGAACCAAGTTCGGCTGCGGCATCGCGCAATGCGGCGCGTGCACCGTGCATCTGGACGGTGTTGCTGTGCGCTCGTGCGTGCTGCCCATCGCGGCGGTCGGCGACAAAAAGATCACGACGATCGAAGCCGTCGGCGATACGCCTTCCGGCAAGAAGGTGCAGGCGGCGTGGCGGCATCTCGACGTCGTGCAGTGCGGCTACTGTCAGTCCGGACAGGTGATGCAGGCGGCGTCGCTGCTCACGCAGAACCCGAACCCGAGCGACGCCGACATCGACGCGGCGATGGCGGGCAACATCTGCCGCTGTGGCACCTACAACCGCATCCGCGCTGCCGTGAAGCAGGCAGCCAAGGAGGCGTGACATGTCACAAGGATTGCTCGATGCACAAAACGGCAAGCCGCGCGACGACGATGCCACCCGTGTCAACCGCCGCGCCTTTCTGAAGTTCAGCGCGAGCGTTGCCGCGATGGCGGGCGGCGGCCTGATGCTCAGCTTCAGCATGCCTGCGCAAAGCCAGGGCGACGTGCGCAAGTCCGTGATTGGCGGCGATGGGGTCGAGACGCCGCAAAGCGGTGTGCTCGCGGCGAACTCGTTCGTGCAGATCGACACAGCCGGCAAGGTCACGCTGATCATCCCGAAGGTCGAGATGGGCCAAGGCGTGTACACGTCGATTCCGATGCTGATCGCGGAAGAACTCGAAGTGCCGCTGGACAGCGTCACGATCGATCATGCGCCACCCGACGAAAAGCGCTTCACCGACCCGCTGCTCGGCGGCCAGCTGACGGGCGGCTCGACGTCGATCCGCTATGCGTGGGAACCGATGCGCCGCGCGGGCGCGACCACGCGCGTGCTGCTCGTCAATGCAGCCGCCCAGCAATGGCAGGTGGATCCGGCGTCGTGCCATGCGGAGAACGGCCAGGTGATCCACTCGGACACGAAGCGCAGCATCGCGTATGGACAACTCGTCGAAGCTGCCGCGAAGCTGCCCGTGCCGGAGAACGTGCCGCTGAAGAACCCGAAAGACTTCAAGCTGATCGGCACGCAGGCAAAGCGTCTCGATTCGCCGGAGAAGGTGGACGGTAGCGCGATGTTCGGTCTCGACGTGCGTTTGCCCGATATGGTCTACGCGGCAATCGTGAATTGCCCCGTGTTTGGCGGCACGCTCGCGAGCGTCGACGACGCGGCGGCGAAGAAGATCCCCGGTGTGCGCCAGATCGTGAAGATCGACAACGGCGTCGCGGTGATCGGCGATCACACGTGGGCCGCGAAACGCGGCGCCTCGGCGTTGAAGATTACGTGGAACGAAGGCGCGGGCGCGACGGTGTCGATGAAGACGATCGTCGACGATATGGAGAAAGCGTCGCAGGGTACTGGCGCCGTCGCACGCAAGGACGGCGACGTGAACAACGCGTTTTCGCAGGCGAAGACGCGTATCGATGCGGTCTATCAGCAGCCGTTCCTTGCGCACGCAACGATGGAGCCGGTCAACTGCACGGTGCACGTGAAGCCGGATAGCTGCGATATCTGGGTCGGCACGCAGGTGCCGACACGCGCGCGCGATGCGGGCGCGAAGGTGACGGGACTGTCGCCGGACAAGATCGTCGTGCACAACTTTCTGCTTGGCGGCGGCTTCGGGCGCAGGCTCGAATTCGATATGGTCACGCAGGCCGTGAAAGTCGCGAAACAGTTGAACGTGCCTGTGAAAGTGACGTGGACGCGCGAGGAAGACATTCAGCACGACATGTACCGGCCGTATTACTACGACAAGATTTCGGCGGGACTCGACGCGAATGGCAAGCCGATCGCGTGGCAGCATCGGATTGTCGGTTCGTCGATTCTGGCGCGCTTTGCGCCGCCTGCCGTGAAGAACGGAGTCGATCCCGATGCCGTCGAAGTGGCCGCCGACTTGCCGTACGACCTGCCGAATCAGCTCGTCGATTACGTGCGCCAGGAGCCGCACGCGATACCGACTGCGTTCTGGCGCGGCGTCGGGCCGACGCGTGGCACGTTCGTGGTCGAGAGCTTTATCGACGAACTTGCGGCGCAGGCGAAGATCGATCCCGTCAAGTACCGGCGCGATCTGCTCGGCAAATCGCCGCGCGCGCTGAATGTGCTGAATGTCGCGACGCAGGCGGCGGGCTGGGGCAACACGGTGCCGAAGGGGCAGGGGCGCGGCGTATCGGTGATGCATGCGTTCGGCAGTTTCTTTTCGATGGTCGCGGACGTGACCGTCGATCAGGGCGAGGTCACCGTCAACCGCGTGGTGTGCGCGGTCGACTGCGGGATGGTGGTCAATCCGAACACCGTCGAAGCGCAGATTCAGGGCGGCATTATCTTCGCGATCACGGCGGCGCTTTACAGCGAGGTGACGATCGATCGCGGCCGTGTGCAGCAGAACAATTTCACGGACTACCGGATTCTGCGCATCAACGAAGCGCCTTCGATCGACGTGCATATCGTGAAGAGCAGCGAAGCGCCGGGCGGTATCGGTGAACCGGGAACGGCCGCGGCGCAGCCGGCCATCGCCAACGCGATCTATGCGGCGACGGGCAAGCGCTTGCGTCAGTTGCCGGTTGGCAGCCAGTTGATAAACGCATAAGGGGCCGACGATGAAAACGACATTGAAGGCTTTTGCGTTGGCCGTGGCGTTCGCGCTGCCCGCGTTGTCTCACGCCGCCGACGATGCGCTCGTCAAGCGTGGCGAGTATCTGGCGAAG
The DNA here is from genome assembly GCF_017104715.1 of Burkholderia sp. Ac-20365. Lineage (GTDB taxonomy): Bacteria > Pseudomonadota > Gammaproteobacteria > Burkholderiales > Burkholderiaceae > Paraburkholderia. The sequence goes on along the minus strand of NZ_JAAGPI010000023.1, from coordinate 80,038 downwards.
GCGGGCGATTGCATCGCTTGCCATTCGGCGCCGCACGGCAAGCCATTCGCGGGCGGCTTGCAGATGATGACGCCGATGGGCGCGATCTATTCGACCAACATCACGCCGGATCCGCAGACGGGTATCGGCCAATACAGTGAAGACGATTTCAAACGTGCGATGCGCGAGGGCGTCGCGAAGGATGGGCACAACCTGTATCCGGCGATGCCTTACCCGTCCTACGCGAAGGTCAACGACGACGACATGCATGCGCTGTACGCGTATTTCATGCATGGGGTGGCGCCGATCAATCAGGCGAACCGCGAACCCGATATCAAGTGGCCGATGAACATGCGCTGGCCGCTGAAGTTCTGGAACATGGTGTTTCTGGAGAAGGGTGTGTATCGCGACAAGCCGGGCAAGGACGTCGCGTGGAATCGCGGTGCGTATCTGATTCAGGGCCTGGGGCACTGCGGTTCATGTCATACGCCGCGCGGCGTTGCGTTTCAGGAGAAGGCGCTCGATGAAAGCGGCAGTGCGTTTTTGACGGGTGGCGTGCTTGATAACTGGTTCGCGTCGAACCTGACGGGTGAGCATAACGTCGGGCTTGGGCGCTGGTCAGAGGCGGATGTCGCGCTGTTTCTGAAGACCGGCGCGAATCAGCATGCTTCTGCCTTCGGGGCGATGACGAGTGTGATCAACAACAGCACGCAGACTTTGACTGATGAGGATGCCGCTGCGATGTCGCGCTATTTGAAATCGCTGCCGGCGGCGGGTGGTTCGGGTGGGCCTGCTTATGCATATGACGCGAAGGCGACGAAGGTCTCGCTGACGCGGCCTGCTAATGATGCGGGTGCACGGGTTTACACGGCGTTCTGCATGCATTGTCACGGGGTGGATGGGCGTGGGTTTGCGCCTATGCTTGCGCCTTTGGCGGGCAATCCAAATGTGCTGGAGAAGAATGCTTCTTCGTTGATTAACGTTACGTTGAATGGCACTGAGGATCTTGTGATTGGCGGTATTCCTGCGCCTTATCCGATGCCTAAGTACGCGGCTGTGTTGAGTGATCAGCAGATTGCTGATGTGCTTGGTTTTGTTCGTTCAGGTTGGGGGAATGGTGCGGCGGCTGTTAGTGCTCGTGATGTGGCCAAGATGAGGAAGGAGACTCACGCAGCAGGGAAATAGGTTTTTTTTGTCTTGCGACGCTTTGTTCGGTTTGCTTGGGTTGTTGCTGGCATCCGCGGTTTTTTACTGGTGCTTCAGGCGTCGCCCCTGTGCGGGGCGGCACTTACTTTCTTTGCCGCCGCAAAGAAAGTAAGCAAAGAAAGCGGGCTAACACCGCCCGTGCTTGACCTCCGCCTGAGGGCCCCCGACGGGTCCTCTCCTTCACACGGCAACTTCTCGGTCACCGCCCGTTGCCAACGCCTCGAATTAGCGCCTCACCCACTCCAATCACCCGCAGTGCAGCCAGCGGCAATGAATGGTTTGCGCCGCCCAGGTGGCAAACTGTGTGTAGGTCGTAGTACTTCACACCTCAGCGCTCTTACGACACCGATCGTGTTTTTCAGTCCGGAGTGGAACGCATGAGCCGCGACAGCCGACACACAGTTTGCCGCTATAGAACGTGGGCAATCTGATCGCGCGGGCCGCGACGCGAGAGTGTGAAGCGGGTGATGAGCCAATTCGGAGCGTTGGCAGCGGGCATCGAGAAGGGAGATGCCGTGGACAGGACGGGGCCGTTGGGGGCCCGTGGGCAAACGTCAAGAATTGGCGGTGTTCAGCGGCTTTCTTTTGCCTACTTTTCTTTGCCGCGGCAAAGAAAAGTAGGTGCCGCCCCGCACAGGGGCAACGCCTGAAGAACCCATAACAAAACGCGGATGCCAGCAACAACACAAGCAACCCGAACAAAGCGTCGCAAGACAAACACAAAAACAAAAAACCCTACCTCTCTCTCGACACCTTCTGCCGCCGCTCCAAAACCCGCGCATACCACGTAAGAGGAAAGCACATCGCAAAGTACAGAAGCGCGACCATCCCATAGATAGGAAACGGCCGAAACGCAGCATTAGTAATCATGGTCCCGGTCTTGGTCAGCTCAGTGAACCCGATAATAGAAGTCAGAGCCGTACTCTTCACAACCTGAACCAGAAACCCGACAGTCGGCGCAACAGCAATCTTGAGAGCCTGCGGCCAGACGATATACCGCAACTGCTGCGAGAAAGTCATCCCGAGACTGGCGCCGGCAGCCCATTGCCCGCGAGGCACAGCCTCGACACACCCGCGCCAGATATCAGCCAGATAAGCACTCGTATAAAGCGTCAACGTCACAGTAGCCGCAACCCAGGGCGATACGTCGACACCCATCAACGGCAGCCCGAAAAACGCCAGAAAAAGCTGCATCAGCAACGGCGTGCCCTGAAACAACTCAACATAGAGCACGACAATGCGCCTGAGCCAGGGCATCGGCGACACGCGCATCGCAAGCAGCAGCAAGCCAACAACACCGCCACCAACAAACGCAATCAGCGACAACAAAATAGTCCATCGCGCCGCGAGCAACAAATTACGTGCAATATCCCAAAGCGTAAATTCGATCATGATCAGCGCTCCGTCGTCGATGCAGCGCGCGCACCGCGTATCGCAAACAGCGTGCGCAACAGGCCACGCGGAGCCTCGGCAGAACGTGCGGAGCGGCCAGCAAAGAGCCCCTTGCCAAGCCGGTTCAACACCTGCCGCAATACGATCGACAACACCAGATACGTCGCCGTGATGATCACGTACGCTTCGAACGAACGGAAATTGCGCGACTGGATATAGTTCGCCGCGTAAGTCAGATCAGGCACCGAGATTTGCGACACGACAGCCGAACCCAGCATCACGATCAACACCTGGCTCAACAGCGCGGGAAACACATTGGCCACCGCCTGCGGCAACACGACATGACGGAAAACCTGGCGTTGATGCAAGCCCAGCGCCTGCGCCGCCTGAATCTGTCCGCGTGGAATCGAATCGATACCGGCACGCACGATCTCGATCGCGTAGGCGCCCAGATTCACCGTCATCGCAAGTATCGCGGCCTGTATTTCGTCGATGTGTATGCCAAGGCTCGGCAATCCAAAGAACACGAAGAACAACTGCACCAGAAACGGCGTGTTGCGGATCAGTTCGACATAGGTCGCAATCAGCCAGCGCACCCATTTCGGCGCGGACACGGCCGCTGCCGCGCCCGCGATGCCAACCAGGCCACCCAGTACCGTCGATACGGCCGTCAGTCCGAGCGTCACGCCGGTGCCACGCACGAGCATCCCCGCATACATGTCGAAACTGCTGAAATCGAACGTGTAACTCATCGTATGCGGCTCATCGTGACATCTGGTGATCAAAGGAAATGGTTTAGAGGTTCTCCGGCAGCGGCGCGCGCAGCCACTTCTGCGAAATCGCGTTCATCGTGCCGTCCTTGCGGGCGCGCGCAATGGTGTCGTCGACCTTCTTCAAAAGGCGCGGCTCGTTCTTGTTCAGGCCGACGTGATCGGGCGAGCTGAACAGCGAGAACTTCTGCTCCGGGTCGTTGGCAGGATGGCGCGCGAGAATCGTCGCGCCCACATCGTTACCGACGACCATCAACTGTACCTGACCAGAAAGAAATGCAGAAATAGCGCCGTTAGGATCGTCGAAACGTTTGATGTTCGCGCTCGGCGGCGCGATCTTCGTCACGCTCAGGTCCTCCAGCGTGCCGCGCGCGACGGAAATGCTCTTGCCCGCGAGGTCGTTCGCGTCCTTCACCTTTAGCGACTTCGGGCCGAACACGGCGAGGTAGTAAGGCGCGTAAGGCTGCGAGAAGTCGATCACCTTCTCGCGCTCGGGCGTCTGTCCGACGGACAGCAGCATGTCCGCCTTGTGGTCGGCCAGATAGGCCATGCGGTTGTCGCCCGTCACGGCCACCAGCTCGACCTTCACGCCAAGCGACTTGCCGATCAGATCGGCGACGTCGATGTCATAACCCTGCGGCTTCATGTCCGGGCCAATCGAGCCGAACGGCGGATAGTCCATGAACACGCCGACGCGCACGACGCCCGCCTTCGTGATCGTATCGAGAGCATCCGCATGCGCGAGCGGCGCGAACGCGGACAACGCCACGCCTGCGAAAGCGAGCGAGGCGAAGGCGTTGCAGAAGCGGCGGCGGAGGAGAGCGGCGGTGGTCATCGGTGCATCCTTTGTGAATGTTGTGGCTGCGGTGAAAGCCACTCTAGGTATGCAAAAAAACTGGAACAATCGAAATCTGCGCATGGATGCCATGCGTTGCGCTCATGGCACAAGGGTTCTCCCGAGCCCGATCGTGCATGAGTGCAATGCATGACGGTCAGGGGCCGCGGAATTTTGGATCGCGTATGCTCTGGGATCGTCACGCGGCCAGCCATGCAAAAAGCGGCACGCGCGATGAATTTTCCTGATGCAACGAATCCTCATGCGCCGACTTCCACCCCTGAATGCCTTGCAGATCTTCGAGACGGTGGCGCGCCATCGCAGCTTCACGCGCGCGGCCGAGCATCTGTGCCTGACGCAAGGCGCCGTGAGCCGGCAGATCCTCGCGCTCGAAGACTACTATCAGTTCCCGCTCTTCAAGCGTCACGCGAAAGGCCTGACGCTGACGGCCGAAGGCGAGTTGCTGCTGCCTGCCGTCAAGGAGAGCTTTGCACGTATCGAAGAGATTTCGCTGCGGCTCACGCGGCAGCGTACCGATCTCGCGCTGAAGGTGCCGACCTGCGTGATGCGCTGGATGCTGCCCAAGATCATGCAGTTCCAGGCCGAATATCCCGATCTGCACGTGCAGATCACGACCACCTGGCAGCACGACGTCGACTTTCAGGTCGAGCCGTTCGATGCCGCGATCGTCTATGGCACGTCAGCAGGCGCGGACGTGCAGGCCGTGCCGCTGTTCGAGGAGCGGCTGACGCCTGTGTGCGCGCCGCAACTGTTGCAGGACAAGCCGCTCGGCGATGCCGCCGATCTGTCGCGCCATACGCTGCTGCATCCCACGCGCGATCACCGCGACTGGAAAATGTGGCTCGAACACGTGGACGTGCGCAACGTCGACGCAGGACTCGGCCCGAGCTTCGATACGCTCGATCTCGCGACCAACGCCGCGCTGCAAGGCTTCGGGGTGGCGATCAGCGATCTCGCGCTGATCGAAGAGGATGTGGCCGCGCAGCGGCTGGTGCGCCCGTTCGACGCGGTGCTCACGACGGGCGCGCGCTATTACTTCGTGTATCCGGACAGCGTCGCGCATCAGCAGAAGGTCAATCTGTTTCGCGACTGGATCGACCGTCACTGGGCGCAGTGACGGCCGCAGCAGCGCTCAGGGCGCGAACGAAAGAAACAGGTACGCGGCGAACAGCGACAGATGCACGGCGCCTTGCAGGATCGTCGTGCGCCCCGTGCCGAGCGTGAGCGTGCTGATCAGCAGCGTCAGCGTGAGCAGCACGGTGTCCTTGCCGTCGATACCCAGCACCAGCGGGCGCCCCGTCCAGATGAACACCAGCGCAACGGTTGGAATCGTCAGCCCGATGCTCGCGAGCGCCGAGCCGAGCGCGAGGTTCAGACTGGTCTGCAACCGGTTGGAGCGTGCCGCCCGCGCCGCGGCAAGCCCTTCGGGCAGCAGCACCAGCGCGGCGATGACGATACCGACCACGGCTGCAGGCGCGCCCGCTTCGAGCACCGCGCGCTCGACCACCGGCGACAGCACCTTCGCGAGCAGCACGACGGCGACGAGGCTGACCACCAGCAGCGCGCCGCTCGCCATCGCGACGCGGGTGCTGGGCGGTGCGGCGTGCGCGTTTTCATCGGCGGCATGGGCGTCGGCGAGAAAGTAGTCGCGGTGGCGCACGGTCTGCACGAACACGAACACGCCGTACAGCACCAGCGACGAGACGCCCGCGAACGCCAGTTGCGAATCGCTGAGCGCCGGGCCGAGGCTGACGCTCGTGTAGTTGGGCATCACCAGCGTCAGCACGGACAGCGAGGCGAGCACGGCCAGCGCCGCGCTTGCGCCGCGAATCTGGAAGTCCTGTTCGCGGTGCTGCAAGCCGCCCACCAGAAGGCAGATGCCGACGATTCCGTTGCACACGATCATCACGGCCGCAAACACGGTATCGCGCGCGAGGCCCGCTTTTTCCGGTCCCGCGGACAGCATCACGGAGACGATCAGCGCCACTTCGATCACCGTCACGGCCACGGCCAGCACCAGCGTGCCAAACGGCTCGCCGACGCGGTGCGCAACCACTTCCGCGTGATGCACGCCCGAGAACACCGAGCCCGCCAGCGCGACGGCGGCGAGCGCCGTCAGCAGTCCGTTGCCGGGCAGCGCGTAGGCGGCGCCGAGCACGATCCAGGCAATGAAGGGCGCTGCGACCGTCCAGCGGGGCAATACGGGCGATGTCGATGCCATAAAGGTTCAGTCCGTTCGTTGTTGTTCGTATGATCCGCGACGGGACGCCGCCGCATTGACTGATGCGCGGCTCGCACTTCCGTGAGATTAAACCAGCGGGACAGGCTGGCGATATGACGGCCATGTAAAAATGCCCGCCACAAAGAAAAACACCGCTCCTCGTGACGAAGAGCGGTGTGTTGTCCGACCGTGCGCCCGCGAGCGGGCGCCACCAGACGATGCGTCGATTACTGGCCGACCGGGCGGATCGTCAGTGCGTTCTTCACCGACGTCACGCCTGCCACGCCTTGTGCAACCTGCGTCGCCTGGTCGACTTGCGGCTGCTCCGGCACCGAGCCCTGCAGAACCACAGCGCCGCTCTTCGCGCGAACCGTGATGTTGGCGACGCTGATGCCCTTGGCCTTGGCCAGCGCGCCGCGCACCTTGCGCGCCAGCGCACGGTCAGCCGACTTCGCTGCCTTCGCGGTCTGCTTGGCGCTCGGCTGAGCCGTCATGTCGGCATCGCTGGCCTGAGCGTATGCATTGACCGACGCGAGCACTACGAGTGCAGCACCTACCATCTTGATTGCCTGAATCGCCTTCATTCACTTTCTCCTGTTGTCATGATTTGCGACAGTGTCGCGCCTGGAACGCGCCCGGCAAACGGGCTCTTCACGCGTGATACCACTGCACTACCACTTCTTTACTTCTGGATGAAAACGGTTGCGGGTTGTCTGTACACCGGGCGGCTGGCCGGTCTGGCGGCCTGCCTGAGTCAGCGATGCGGCCGACTGGACAGTAACGATACCTCAATTGGTTCCATAGTGAAGATAAGGGTTGCCGCGGTGCGGCTTTGCTACAACGGATCGGTGTCGTCTGGCGCATCCGGCGTGCGTCCTGCATCGAATTGCGCGGCGGGTCATCATGGTGCAACCTGCCTGTCCGATCCGGACATCCGAGCCTCGCCGGCCACACCGGTTTGCTACACACCATCGCATGGCGAACACCACGCTTTCCCTCGTTCCTCTACACCGCAACGATCTTCCCATCGATACGGTTGACCTCGCGCGCTTCCTGTTGGGTAAATACCTGGTCCGCGATCTGCCCAAAGGGCGGGTCGTTGGACGGATCGTCGAGACGGAGGCGTATCCCGTTGGGGATTCGACCAATCATGCGTATCCGGGGCGGCGCGCGTACAACGGCTCGATGTTCCTCGAGCATGGACATGCCTACGTGCGACTGACGTACGGCATCTACCACGTGATCAACGTGGTCAGCGAGCGCGAAGGCGCGGGCGCCGCCGTGCTGATTCGCGCGCTGGAGCCGGTGAACGGTATCGAATGGATGCAGATGCGCCGGCCTGGCGTGAAACTGCGCGACCTCGCGCGCGGTCCGGGGCGGCTGGCGCTCGCGCTTGGCATCGATCTCGGCTTCGACGGCGCGGATCTGTGCACCGGTCACGGGCTGTGGCTCGGCGCGATGGGCAAAGCGGCCACGCCGTTTGCGGTGACGACGCGTATTGGCATTGCCCGCGAAACGCACCGGCTGCTGCGTTTCTATGTGCCGGGCAGCCCATTCGTCAGCGGGCCGCGCAAGCTGCTATCCGGCGACCCGCCGACTTCCGTGTGATCTCGTCTTTTGCGCGTCTCGGGAAAAACCGGTTGGACATGTGACATCCGTCGCGTTTGCCACATGCGCAGACGCACGGATGCGTCCCCGGATTATTGCAGCGCGCTTAATTTTCACTTGACAGAAGGCTTGCGGCGCAGCGCGACTTTTTCAACCTGCGCAATTAAGTATCTCCGTTATAGGGGTTTTCCCTTGGTCCCCCGGTGGCTACACTGATCTCACTGGCTTCACACACGGTTGTGCGAAGCGGCTGACAAAACAACTTTCGGAGGTAGTTACCATGAAATCGCTGATCAAGGCTGTCGCCATCGCTGCTGTTCTCGCAATTCCCGCTGTCTCGTTCGCCCAGTCGAACCAGCCCGTGACCCGCGCACAAGTCCGCGCTGAACTGGTCCAGCTGGAAAAGGCAGGCTACAACCCCGCAACGGCTGTCGATTCGAACTATCCGGCCGACATTCAGGCTGCTGAAGCCCGCGTGCAGGCTCAAAACGGTGCAGTCGCTCAAGCACCGGTCGCCGACACGGGTTACGGCGCATCGACCAACGGCTCGTCGCAATCGGGTGCCGCAAAAACGCTGAACCCGGCGCAAGACGTCTACTTCGGCCATTGATCTGAGAATGCCAGCCGGGCCGCAGTGTTCAGGCCCGGCGCGCGCGGCTTCGACCCATGGGCGAAGCGCGCATCACAGAACGCGGACGGCGGCGTCGGCCGATGCAGGTCGCGGCGCCGCCGTCGAAGAAAGCATGAACCTCCGCCGCCGTAAGGTGGCTTAGCCCAACCTCGCGGATTGGGCTTTTTTTGTTGGCCCGGGGCAAAGACGCGAGGCGGCGCGCCGCTGTCGCTGCGGCATCTGGAAAGCTGTCGTGGCGCCGCCGCTCAGCTGCTGTGGATATAGTGCTCGAGCTGCTGGATGGTGAACTGCTGCTCCGCGATGATCGCCTTCACCAGGTCCCCGATCGACACCATGCCGACCAGCTGGTCGTTCTCCAGCACGGGCAAATGGCGCATGCGCCGCTCCGTCATCAGCGCCATGCATTCGTCCGTGGTCTGGTCCGGGCGCACGAAGCGCACGGCGCTGCTCATGATGTCGCGCACGGGCGTCGTCTTCGACGAACGGTCCATCAGCACGACCTTGCGCGCATAGTCGCGTTCGGTGACGATCCCCGCGATCGACCCGTTTTCCTTGACGATCAACGCGCCGATCTGCTTGTCGGCCATCAGCTTGATGGCGTCGTAGACGGAATCGGATGCTTCGATCGTGTAGACGTCTTGATTCGGCTTCGATTTGAGTAGTTGTGCAACGCTAGTCATGGAGCGGCTCCGTTTGCAGTGCAGCACGCCCGGCCGCGGCGCGCTGGGGTGAAAGAGAGGCACGTCAAGCGCAGAACAGGCGCAAGTCAAGTATAGGCGTCGACGACGCGGGCGGCGACGCTCGCTTCGCCTGGTATCGTGGGCTGCATCACGCATGTCATGCCGCATCGGATGACGTATGTCACGCAAATCGCGGATATGAGCATGCTGCATTTCGTGTCATCCGCCGATGGCTGATGCACCGCATTGCCGCTCGCGCACCAAGGCGAAGCGGCTGCCAGGTACAATTCGCTGTTTAGCGGTAAACTCCGCTTCTATACTTTATCCCCGGTAGTTCACGGGTTCATGTCCGCAATTCCGCTAACGCCATGCCCATGTCTCACGATCCGTTGCTTGCTGACGGCGCCTCCACCGGCGAATGCGTCACGCTCGACGCCTCCGCCACGCTTCCCACCCGCTACGGCACCTTTGAATCCTATGTGTTTCGCGTGAACGACTCGGGTGCCGAGCATTTCGCGCTCGTAATGGGCGATGTCCAGAACCGACAGTCGGTGCTCACGCGCCTGCATTCCGAATGTCTGACGGGCGATGTGCTCGGTTCTTACCGTTGCGATTGCGGCGAGCAACTCGATCTCGCGCTGCGCTATATCGCCGCTGAAGGCTGCGGCGTGCTGCTGTATCTGCGCGGCCACGAAGGGCGCGGCATTGGCCTGTCGAACAAGATCCGCGCGTATGCGCTGCAGGAGCAGGGCCGCGACACCGTCGAAGCCAATCTCGATCTCGGCCTGCCCGACGACTCGCGCGAATACGATTCGGCGGCGGCCATTCTGCGGTTGCTGAAGGTCACGTCCGTGCGCTTGATGAGCAACAACCCGAAGAAGTTCGATTCGCTGTCGAAGCACGGCATTCCCGTGTGCGAACGCGTCGCACTCGCCATCCCTATGCGCGAGGAAAACGAGCGCTATATCCGCACCAAGCAGGTGAAGTTCGGGCATTACTTCGAAGAAAACGAGTGACGCTCGTCGCCCGGAATCAGTGAGTCATGTGCAATGGCCTCGCAGATCGCGAGGCCATTTGCTTTGTGCCTGCAGCGTTAAAAGATCGTGAAGTCGTCGTTGCTGTCGGGGATCGCGCTCAGCAGCCGTTCAAGCCGATGCCAGCCGAGCCGCGTTAATAGCGCTGTCACGAGTGTGTAAAACTTCCTTGCCTGTTCTGGTTCGTCATCGGGATGATGGATCGTGCGAATCAAAGGGCAGCATTGCATTCGACGCTCCCTCACGCGTTGTGCCTTGAAACGAGCGCAGCGAAAACATCGTGCAGTTCAGTCTCGCCGAAGCGCCGTTCGGTGCCCACTTCGACGTCGATGCGCCCGGCGTTCTGCGCATCGTAGAGATCCACGATCAGCTTCGCGTGATTGTCGTTGAGACCGGCGCGTGAGAGGGTTGTGGACCACTCGCCGCGTGGCAGCGCGTGTGCAGAGATGGCGAGGCCGCTTGCGTCGCCCAGGATACGCGCGACATCGTTGGCATCGTACCGGCGTGGACCTTCCACGCTCACGATTCGCGCTTCACGCTCATTCCATCCGTCCGTCAGCAATTGCGCCGCAACGACGCCTACGTCCTGCGCTGATACAGTCGGAAACTTGCGATCAAGCGGATGATGCAGACTCGGCAGATACCCTGTTGCGAGCGCGGCGGGAAACACCCGTGCCCAGTTCTGCATGTGTTCCGCTGAGCGCAGCAACGTCAGGCGCGACGCAGCCTTTCTGAACGTCGCTTCGAGATGATGAAACAGCATCGTGATGCCCGTGTTCGTATCGAGTTCAGCGCCATAGTCGGACAGCGCGACGACATGCAGATGCGGATGCGCAAGCAGCACGCGCGCGGCCGTATCGATCATGCGGTGCATTGCGCGTGCCGGGTCCGGATCGCGCTGCGGCAGCGGGCACAGCATCTGCACGGCTTGCGCGCCGTCGAGCGCGCGATGGATCGATGCTTCATCGTCGAGATCGGCTTCGACCAGTTCGCAGCCAATACGCGTCAACGCTTCATTCTGTGCCGTGCGCCGTACGACGGCGCGCACGGCGTGTCCTTGTTGCCGCAGCGCCGTCGCCGTTGAACGGCCTGCCTTGCCCGATGCGCCAAAAATCACAAACATCATTCGTCTCCTTGAATTGCATTCGAATCAAGGGTACGTGTGGGCGCGTTGCGAAACGCTCACGGAAAGATGGCGCCGAGCAGATATGGATGACGATCTGCGCCTCACAGATATCCGCGAGCGCACAGACGCAAAACACAGCACAATGCGGCAATCGGACGACAAAACAAGGTGTCAGCGATGAATGCAGCCCATCCTGCGTTAGTGCCGCACTCCGGTGCGCGCGCGAGCCTGTTGTCGAGCGCGTCGCTCGGCTGGTCGGGTTTCGGCGCGGAACTGATCGGCGTATCGGCGGGTTCGCACCGTATTCCCGCTGCCGCCGAGCATCGCGTCGGCGTGCATGTCGGCGCGCCCGTGCGAGCGGTCTGCCGCTGCAACGGCGAGCGCGCGGCACGCATTCAGGCACATGGCGATGCCGACGTGATTCCTGCCGGTCTCGATGGCGAATGGTCCGACGACGGCAACTGCACGATTCTGCGCATCTGGTTCGCAGACGACTTCGTGCGCAACACCTTCGATCAGTTGGGCTTGCGCGCGTCCGGTGCGCAGATCCGCCCGCAGTTCCAGCTACGCGATACGCGCTTCCAGCATCTCGCGTGGGCGATGCGCGCGGAGCTCGAAGCCGACGAAGCCTCCGATCCGCTTTACGCGGAGAGCCTCAGCACCGCGATGATCGTGCGGCTCGCGGGCGTTTCCGTCGTGCGCGACAACAAACGCCGCACGCTGTCCCCACATGCGGCCGCACGCGTGATCGACTATATCGAAGCGCATCTCGACGAACGCCTGACGCTGAGCGAACTCGCTGCGCTTGTCGAACTGAGCGTGCCGCACTTCAAGGTGCTGTTTCGCGAGACGATGGGCGTGCCCGTGCATCGGCATGTGCTGCAGCGGCGCGTCGAGCGCGCGAAGGCGCTGTTGCTGCAAGGGACGCTGAGCGCAAGCCAGGTCGCGCTCGAAGTGGGCTTCGCGCATCAGAGCCACATGGCGCACTGGATGAAAAGGCTGCTCGGTGTGACGCCGCGCGAGTTAATTCGCTTCAACTTTTGACGCGTACGGAAGCAGGATCGTACGGCGCCTTGAGATGCAGTGTCGCAGCTATCAGATCGCCGGCGACGTCGATCTGATAGCTGCCGCTCGTGAGCCAGGCTTCATCGATCGCGTTGCCGTCGTCGCCCTTCACATAGCCCATCGCAACCGGGCAGCCAAGCGTATGCCCGAACGCCGCCGAGCTCACGAAGCCCACCGCCTTGCCATCGCGAATGATCGCTTCGCCGCCCCATAGCATGCGATCGCTCGCGCTATCGGCGGTGAAGACGACAAGGCGTCGTTGCCGCGGTTTGCCGCGCAATTCGATAAGTGCGTCACGCCCGATAAACGCCATGTCCTTGTCGAGCTTGCAAGCGAACGCGAGACCCGCTTCGAACGGATTCGTATCGGGTGACAGCTCGCGTCCCCACGCGCGATAACCTTTCTCGATCCGCAGCGACTCCAGCGCATAATAGCCCGCGTTTTTCAGGCCAAAACGCGTACCCGCTGCATGCAGCGTCTCATAGACGCCGACTGCGAACTCGACGGGCACATACAGTTCCCAGCCAAGCTCGCCGACATACGTGATGCGCGTGGCGCGCACCGTCGCATAGCCGATATCGACTTCGCGGCTTTGCCCGAACGCGAACGCTTCATTGCTCCAGTCGGCTTTCGATACGCTCGCAAGCAGATCGCGCGCACGCGGTCCCATCACGGCGAGCACGGCATACTGGCCTGTCACGTCGACGAGCATGCAATGGCTGTCGTGTGGAATGCGTCTGTCGATTGCGTCGAAGTCGCGCGTGGTTTGCGCAGAGCCTGTGACGAGCAGGTATTGATCGTCAGCGAGGCGCGTGAGTGTGAAGTCCGACTCGTAGCCGCCGCGCTCGTTGAGCATGCCCGTATAGACAGCGGTACCGGGCGGCACGGCAACATCGTTCGCGACGATGCCTTGCAACACGGCCTCGGCATCGCGTCCCTTGACGAGAAACTTGGAGAACGACGTCATATCGAACAGCGCGACGCCTTCGCGGCATGCGCGATGTTCGTCAGCGCTCCACGGCAGCCAGTTCTGCTGATCGAACGAATAATCGATGCGTGCCTCTTCTTGCGACGGCGCGAAGAAATTCGCGCGTTCCCAGCCCATCTTGCTGCCGAAGCATGCGCCTTCGTCGCGCAGCAGTGAATAGAGCGGCGAGCGGCGGAACGGCCTGGCGCTATCGAGTTCACGGTTTGGCCAGGGCATCGCGTAGTGCAGGCCGAGCGTTTCCTTCACGCGGTCGTGCAGCCACGTATCGTTGCCGTTGAAACGCGCGAAGCGGCGGATGTCGACGGGCCACAGGTCCATCGTCGGCTCGCCTGCGACGATCCATTCGGCGAGCGCCATGCCCGCGCCACCCGCCGATGCAATGCCCATCGAGTTGAAGCCCGCGCCGACATAGAAATTGCGCAGCTCGGGCGCTTCGCCCAGCATGAAGTTGTTGTCAGGCGTGAACGACTCGGGCCCGTTGTAGAACTGGCGCACCTGTGCCGTTTCCAGCGCGGGCACACGTTGCAGCGCGTTCTCCATCAGGATCTGGAATTGATCCCAGTCGTCGGGCAGCAACTGGAACTCGAAGTTCTCGGGGATGCCGTTCATGCCCCACGGTTTCGCGTCCGGCTCGAAGCCGCCCATCACGAGGCCGCCCACTTCTTCCTTGAAGTAGATGTAGCCGTCGGGATCGCGCATCACGGGCAGGTCGGGATGCACGCCCGCAATCCGCTCTGTGACGATGTAGTAGTGTTCGGCCGAATGCAGCGGTACGGTCACGCCGCACAGACGTCCGACGCTTTTCGCCCATTGACCCGCGCAATTGACGACGACCAGTGCCGCGATCGTCCCTTCATTGCCTTGCTTGTCGCGCCACGCGACACCGCTCGCTTCGCGGCCCTTCACGGCAGGCCGCGTGTGGATCGCGGTAACGCGCGTGTTCTCGACGATGCGCGCGCCGCGCTGGCGTGCGCCGCGTGCGAGCGCCTGCGTGAGATCGGTCGGATTCGCCTTGCCGTCGCCGGGCAGCCAGACTGCGCCGTGCAGGTCGTCGGTGCGCATCGGCGGCCACAGTTCGCCGGCTTCCTTCGGGCCGATCACGTCGCAGCTCACGCCATAGGCGCGCGCGACGGCGGCCGTGCGTTTGAGCTGCGTCATGCGCTCGGCCGTGCGCGCCACCGACAGCGAGCCGCATTGCTTCCAGCCCGTCGCAAGACCCGTGTCGGCTTCGAGTTCAGCGTAGAGCGCCGTCGAATACCGGATCAGCTTCGTCATGCTTTCCTGCGCGCGCAACTGGCCGACCAGACCCGCCGCATGCCATGTCGTGCCGCATGACAACTGCCCCTGTTCGAGCAGCACGACGTCCGTCCAGCCGAGCTTCGTGAGGTGATACGCGACCGAGCACCCGATGATGCCGCCGCCGATGATGACGACGCGCGCCTGCGCCGGAAGAGGAGTGGACATGGATCGAGGCTCGCGGGAATGCGTGGAATTGAGTGGGAATGTGTGGAAGTGCGTCGCTGCGTACTTTGCCGCAAAAAGCCTAGAAATGCAACGCTGTCGGACAACTTCCCGATCCGGGTGGTGAGGAGTCGATGTGGATTTCCGTGGTTTCGTTTTGGAACTGCGTGCACAGGTTTGTTAGACTGGCGCCAATTTCCACACGCCGCATTCGCATGTTCGCTACTCATCGACAGAACGAGATCCTCCGGCTGGTCCGCGCGCAGCAGACCTGCACGGTCACCGATCTGGCCGCGACGTTCGCGGTGTCCGATGAAACGATCCGCCGCGATCTCAAGCCGCTCGTCGCTGTGGGGCTGCTGGTCAAGGTGCACGGCGGCATCATGCTGCCCGCGCAGCTGGACGAGCCGCCGTTCAGGCGCCGAATGGTCGAGCAACGCGAGGCCAAGCGCGCAATCGCGGCGCATATCGCGCAACTGATTCGCGACGGCGATTCGCTGATGCTCGACGGCGGCACGACTTGCGTTCACATCGCGCAGGCGCTCGAGTCGCACGCACGTCTCACGGTTGTGACGAATTCCGCCGAGATCGCGCGGCTACTGGCGCCGCGCAACGAGAACCGCGTGTTGATGGCGGGCGGCGAACTGCGCGCGGACGATGCGGCCGCTGTCGGCGAAAGCGCGCTTGCATTCTTCCGGCAATTCCACGTGCGTCACGCCATCGTGTCCGTGACGGCCATCGACGCGAAAGGGCGTTTCATGGACGCGCAGCCCGCCGACGCCGCGCTCGCGCAAATCGCGTTCTCGCAGGCCGAACATCGCATCATCGCGGCCGACCACACGAAGTTCGGCCATAGCGCCCTGGTGCATGTGTTCGGCGCCGATCACGTCGACACACTGGTCACCGATGCAGCGCCCGCAACGGGACTTGCTAAGGTGCTGGCGGGCGCGGGGGTCGAAGTGATCTGCGCGTCGCCCGCGGCCGACGATACAAATGATGAAGTTGTCTAGGCGCGCCTGATGGCGCAAGCCATTCGCGAGTGGTCCTAAAGTGCAGTGCATCAATAGCCGCTAACCGAATTGGAATCGTCGTGTTCCATTGCAACGTATAGCGCATATGGCACCGATAAGCCGGTTATCGGTATCATCGGTCCAATTTAACGAAATGACCGGCTCGTCACATAAAAATGGCGAGATTAATTGACTGATCCAATTCGTTCTAATAATCTTCGTTCCGATTTAAATCGAATGCGTCAGCGGCGACGCTCGAATTGTTAAATCTTTCGCGACACTGGCACGAACTTTAATTCTAATGTGTGGAATCAGACACATTAAACGGGCGTTTGTCGGGCAGTGTCGGTAAGTATCGGCAGCATGATCTGTCGATCGGCTTTCAGTGTTACGCCAGTAATTCCAGCCGCAAAACGAAGTGCTGCGCACGGCCCACGCGCGTGTGGCGTCATGCTTTCCGGCATGGCGCTCGCTGACGCGAGGCGGGCAATGCGCGCAGGAAAAACGCAAGAAAAAAATTCCGCTTGTACTGCGCGGTCAAAAGAAGTGGATTGTGCGCCTGTTTAAATCCCGTTGTTCCATTGCGGAAATCAGGTGCGCAGGCATTAAAGCAATATCGGGCAATCGTGGCGTTGTCTGGCAATGTGAAGCAATCTGCCGACATTCGATGCAAGGCTTGAAGAACATTGCGCATGTGGATTTGAAATTTCATATTCGCGAGTCGTCATCCTTCATCGAGGATTACCCGGTCGAACGGAAACAACGAATTAGCGTTGCGGGGTTTTATGAGAATTGCAGTGCTGGAGGAGACTCAGGCGCAGGCCGACTTCGTGTGCAGGACCTTGTCGGCGGCGGGGCACACGTGTCATGCATTCGACGACGGAGCGGCACTCGTCAGGCAGTTGCGCAGCCAGCCGTTCGATCTGCTCGTGCTGGATCGTCATGCCCCGGGTCTGTCGGGCGACGAGGTGCTGCGCTGGGTCCGTCAGAATCTCACGGAGCGTTTGCCCGTGCTGTTCATGACGCGCGTGAGCGATACCGCGCGCCAGGACATCGACGCCGATGATTATCTGGTCAAGCCGGTCAGCGCGGCCGCGTTGCTGGCGCGTGTGGGCGTGCTGCTGCGCGGCGCGTTCCAGCGCGAGCCGATGGCCGAGAAGGAAGTGTTCGGCGAATACGAGTTCGAGCCCGGCGCGAAGCGCGTGCATGTGCGCGGCAGCGCCGTCACGCTGACGCACAAGGAGTTTGAACTTGCGCTGCTGCTGTTCAAGCATCTGAGCCGGCCGCTGTCGCGCTCGCATATCCTCGATGCGATCTGGAAGCAGGCGGCGAGCATTCCGTCGCGCACGATGGACACGCATGTGTCGATGCTGCGCTCGAAGCTCGGTCTGCGGCCCGAGAATGGGTATCGTCTGATGCCGATTTACGGCTTCGGATACCGGCTCGAACGGATCGAGAAGGGCGACGCCTGAGCCGGACGCTGGCGCGTTTCAGGGCGCGTTCTGCAACGTCCGGTCAGTGCCGCTTTCCTGCGGCGCATCGCCGCACGTTGGCTGCGTTTCGGGCCACGTGTTTTCAAATACGCATGCGCTCAACGGCATGCGCGTCGCCCAGCCTTCCGTTTCGAGCATCGGCTCGGGATAGAAGCGCTCCACCTGCCCGAGGCAAAGCAGCGCAATGGGCCGCGCGCCTTCCGGCATGCCGAGCATCGCGCGCACTTCGTCGGCGTCGAACAGCGACACCCAGCCCATGCCGAGGCCTTCGGCGCGCGCCGCGAGCCACATGTTCTGGATCGCACACGACACCGACGCGAGATCCATCTCCGGCAGCGTACGCCGCCCGAATACGTGCTTTTCGCGGCCGTCCATCAGCGCCATCACCAGCAGCTCGCCGCAATCGAGCATGCCTTCCACCTTCAGCTTCATGAACTCGTCGCGCCGCTTGCCGAGCGCGTCGGCCGTCAACAGGCGCTCGCGTTCGACGGCTGCATGCAGTTGGGTGCGCAACGCGGGATCGGTGATGCGGCCGATTCGCCACGGCTGCATGTAGCCGACGCTCGGCGCGTGATGCGCCGCGTCGATCAGGCGCGCGAGCACGGCCGGGTCGACAGGGCCGGGCACGAAATGGCGCATGTCGCGGCGTTCGTAGATCGCGCGGTAGACGGCGGCGCGTTCGGCGTCGTTAAAAGGCTCGGCCATGGAAGAGGGCAGCCGCGAAGGCCGGGTTGGACGGCCAGTAGCCGTGCATATAGGTGGCGACGACCGGACCCTGGCGATAAACCGCTTCGCCAGGCGTGTCGGACTGGGCGCGCGTTGCATGGCCGACGGGTGCGAGCGGCGTGCTCACGCGCGAATAGTGGAATGTGTGGCCCGTCAGCGCGCCGTGCACGCTGTCGTTCAACTGCTGCATGCCGAGCGCCGTGAAGCGCGTCTGCATTGCTGCATGGCCCGGCAGAAGGCCGAGCATCGGCGTGGCGACGCCTTGCGTGTCGGTGACGCTGTCGAGCAGATACAGCATGCCGCCGCATTCGGCGACGACGGGCTTCTGCGCGCTCACATGTGCGCGGATCGATGCCGCAGCGCAGGCGTTGGCAGCAAGCTTTGTTGCGTGCAACTCGGGATAGCCGCCGGGAAGATAGAGCGCGTTTGCATCGTCGGGGACGGCTTCGTCTGCAAGCGGCGAGAAGTACGTGAGGCGCGCGCCGAGCGCTTCGAGCAAGCGGATGTTCGCCGGATAGATGAACGAGAAGGCGGCGTCGCGCGCGATCGCGATGTGCATGCCGTCGAGCAGGCGCGGCAGTGGCGCTTCGTCCGCGTCGTCTTCGAACATGACCGCGGGCGGCAATTGCGCCAACGCCGTCGATGCAAGCGCGTCCGCCGCACGATCGAGTCGCGCGTCGAGATCGCCGATTTCCGCGGCTTGCAGCAGACCGAGATGTCGATCCGGCAGTTCGATCGCATCGGTGCTCGACAGATGGCCGAGCATTTTCAGGTCATGCGGCAATAGTTCTTCGAGCATCTGCGCGTGGCGCGCCGAGCCGACGCGGTTTGCGAACACGCCATGAAACGGCACGTCAGCGCGAAAGCGCGCGAGGCCGAACGCGATCGCGCCGAACGTCTGCGCCATCGCCTTGGCCGAAATCACGGCCGCAACAGGCACATTGAACTTCGCGGCGAGATCGGCACTGCTCGGCGTGCCATCGAACAGACCCATCACGCCTTCGATCAATATCAGATCCGCTTCGCGCGCGGCCTGCGCAAGCAGCGCACGGCACGCGCGCTCGCCGACCATCCACAGGTCGAGCGACAAAACGGGCGCGCCGCTCGCGCGCGCGAGAATCATCGGGTCGAGAAAATCCGGGCCTGTCTTGAACACGCGCACGTCGCGCCCCATCCGCCGGTGATGCCGCGCGAGCGCGGCCGTGATCGTCGTCTTGCCCTGGCCCGACGCCGGCGCGCTGATGAAGAGAGCGGGGCACGCGGGCATCGCTCAGAACTCCACGCCGCGTTGTGCCTTCACGTGCTGCTCGCGGTACGGATGCTTGACGAGGCGCATTTCGGTGACGAGGTCGGCGGCGTCGATCAGCGCGTCGGGCGCGTGACGGCCCGTGATGACGACGTGCACCATCTCCGGCCGCGCGTTCACGACTTCGAGCACTTCATCGAGCGGCAGATATTCGTACTTCAGCACGGTATTCAGTTCGTCGAGAATCACCATCTGATACTCGCCGCTTTCGATCATGCGGCGTGCCTCGTTCCAGCCCTTGCGCGCCGTCGCGATGTCGGCTTCGCGGTCCTGCGTGTTCCAGGTGTAGCCATCGCCCATCGTGACGAAATCGCAATTCGCCACTGCGCCCAGAAAATCGCGCTCGGACGTATGCAGCGCGCCCTTGATGAACTGCACGACGCCGAGCTTCATGCCGTGGCCCAGCACGCGCACGGCCATACCGAACGCTGCCGTCGTTTTGCCCTTGCCCGTGCCCGTATTGACGATCAGCAGCCCTTTTTCGACGGTGGCCTGCGCCTGCTTTTTCTCGTGGCCTTCGCGGCGGCGCTGCGTCATGCGTGCGTGCGATTCGGGATCGGTCTTCATCGGGGTTCCTTGATTCTGGATGTGTCGTTGGAATGAGGGTGTGCGGCAGCGCACGCGATCGCGACGGTCACGCCGTCGCGCACGTGCTTGCGCACGAGCAGTGCGCCGCCTTGCGAAGCCAGCAACGCGCACGGCTCGCAGACGCCGTCGACGCCGAGCTGCGCGCGTACGTGCGGCGAGGCGTCAAAAGGCGTATCGAGTGCGTTGATCGCTTCGCGTGTGAAGGTTTGCAGCGGCAGCGCATGCCGCGCGCAGAACGCGACGAGGCCCGATTCATCCGCTTTCGTATCGATCGACGCAATTGCGTTCAGTGCCGCAAACGGCAGCGTCGCGCCGAGCGCGTCGCGTACGGCCGCTTCGATCTGTTCGGCCGACACGCCGCGCCGGCAACCGATACCTGCAACGAGCGCGGTCATGGCGCGGGCTTGAGCAGGGTTTCGACGGGCGCGGCCAGCGACGCGACGCCGCCGATCACGACGATCGACGGCGAGCCGAGTCCGGCCTCCGCGACGTGCCGCACGAGTTCATGCAAGGTCGAACGGATATGGCGCTGTTCGGGACGCGTCGCCGATTCGATCGCGGCGCACGGCGTGTCGGGCGGCATGCCGGCACTCAGGAGCGCGTCGGCGATGTCGCTCAGGCGGCGCATGCCCATGTAGATCACGAGCGTCAGCCGCGTGGCCGCGAGCGCGCGCCAATCCGCTTCGTGTTCGCCTGCGCCGTGGCCCGTCACGAAGATCACGCCCTGTGCGTGGTCGCGATGGGTCACGGGAATGCCGACGGCAGCGGGCGCGGCGATGCCAGCGGTGATTCCGCTGATGATTTCGACGTGGATGCCCGCGTCCTGCAGCGCCTGCTGCTCTTCGCCGCCGCGGCCGAACACGAACGGGTCGCCGCCCTTGAGGCGCGCGACACTGCGGCCCGCGCGCAGATGCTCGAGCATCATCGCGACGATGTCGGGTTGCGGTGTGGACTGCTGCCCGCCGCGCTTGCCGACATAGACGATTTGCGCGTCTTCGCGCGCGAACTGCAGGACATCGGGATTGACGAGATCGTCGACGAGCACGACGTCGGCGAGCGCGAGCGTGCGCGCTGCCTTGAGCGTCAGCAGTTCGACGTCGCCGGGGCCGGCGCCGATCAGCCAGGCGCGGCTCATGGCGTGGGGAGCGCCGCTGCGCAGGCGGACGCTTGTGTGTGACAGGTCATGCGATGTTGCGTGTAACGCGCGAGAGCCTGATGTAGGCGTGTATCGCGCGTGGGCGCTGGCGTCCGTTTCCCGCGGCTCCAGCGAATGGCGATCGTACTGTCGCCCCCTTGCGTCTGGCCGGTATCCGGGCTGGCGGCTCATCGCGTTCGCCTTCCCACCTGCAAGTGCAGGCAGTGGCCCGGAACGCACTGCGCGGAAGATGCCTTTTCCGCTCGCCGCATGACCGTTGCGGGGACAGCACAGGCTGGGCGCATGTTCTTCGCTTTCGATGTCGCGACGATCAGGCGCTTCCCTGTTTCCCGTTTAACCTCACAGGCGGTCAACGCCTGCGGGCACCAGATGCGCCGCTACGATAGCACACGCGTGCTGCCGGGGCGCCGCGGGCTTATCCGGAGTGCCCGCGCGGTGGGGCGGTTGCTGCTGCATTTCGACAAGTTCGAAAACTGTTTTCGACCGGTGCGGGTGGCGAAGCTGAAAGGCGGTCATTTATAGTGATTGAAAGTGAAATGCCGTTTATTTCGGTGTGATATATCGGATAACTAATTAAATTTCACTTTGATTCGAATCGACGGTTTCTTTCAACCGCTTTTGTCTGCGTCTGCCCGCAGGGCAGGCAGATCAACCTCCAGGGAGAATATCTATATGAAAGTAGCAATGATCGCCTCGGTATTGCTGGCAGCCGTGCTGACGGCAGGCCCCGCGCAAGCAGCCGATCCGCTTGCCAGTGACGCGGATGCGCTCGTCCAGGCGGCGCCGTCGGTGCATTTGAAGGCGCGCATCATCGCGATCGACGCGGGCGCCCGGGCGGTCACGCTGAAAGGCGACGACGGTCTCGAAGTGACGGTGTCAGTGGGCGCCAAAGCCGCGACGTTCGATACATTGCACGTCGGCGACAAGGTCGACGTACTGTACAAGAATGCGCTGCTCGTCCAGGCCGAAAAGGTGGATTCCGCCGGCAAGGGTATCCGCGAGCGGGTCGATGCGCAGGTCGTTCTGCGGGGTCCGGACGGCAAGGAAACGGCGCGTCAGGTCGAAACGCTCTCCACCGTGCAGAAGATCGATCAAACCCGGCGCCTGCTGACGCTGCGCGGCGTCTACGAGACCCAGGTAATCAGGGTGACGCCCGATTTCGACATGAAGAATCTGCACGTTGGCGACACGATCCACGCGGTGTTCGTGTCGGCGGCGGCGATCGAAATCAAGCCGCAAGCCACTGCAAACTGAGTTGCGCATCTTCAGGGCTGCCGCAGGAGGCAGCCGGTGGATATTTCTTCAGTGAACGACGGCATGAGGCACGCTTCATGCCGTCGTCTGTCCTTGACGCTACCTTCCTCACGGCCTAAACTCGCACGCACTCTGGTGCTCGCGCGCGCTTTCTGCGCGCGCAGTTAAACGGGAAATAGCAGGCCGGGCGCATGAAAGTGCCGGCCAAACTATGCTGCTCCCCGCAACGGTAGGTGAAGGCATCGCGCAGACGATGCAGAGCCGGCCTCGCTGCATGTGCGTCCAATAGCGGCCCATGCAGACAATCCACTGCGCGAAAACGCTCGCGCGGGAAGGAGAGGCGGCGCTTTCATCAGCCCGGATACCGGCCCGAGAAAACGACGCGATGCTGCGGGGATGCGGCACTGCGTTCAATGTTCCCTACGCGCTTCAAGCCGGTCGGGCGCCCGTCATTGCGGGCTGCGCACCGCTTGTCGTACCGCTTGTCGCGCCGTTTTTCGTCCCCGTGTATCACTTTTGACTCCGCGCCTTGCTGGCGGCGCGGCATCGAAGTCACCCGAATCCATGTCGGGCAACGGAGCCACCATGCAGACACAGATGCGCAAGATTCCCGTGACGATCGTCACCGGTTTTCTCGGCAGCGGCAAAACGACGTTGATGCGTCACATCCTTCAACACGCGGGCGGCTTGCGCATCGCGGTGATCGTCAACGAGTTCGGCGAACTCGGTATCGACGGCGAAATTCTCAAGGGTTGCGGCATCGGTTGCGATGAAAACGGCAACGAGGCAGAAGGCCAGTTGTACGAGCTGGCCAACGGCTGCCTGTGCTGCACCGTGCAGGAAGAGTTCTTCCCTGTCATGGAGCAACTGGTTGAGCGCCGCGACCAGATCGATCACGTACTGATCGAAACCTCGGGCCTTGCGCTGCCGAAACCGCTCGTGCAGGCGTTCAACTGGCCGTCGATCAAGAACAGCTTTACCGTCGATGCGGTCGTCACCGTAGTCGATGGTCCCGCCGTTGCGAGCGGCCAGTTCGCCGAAGACCCCGTTGCCGTCGACCAGTTGCGCAAGGCCGATCCGAATCTCGATCACGAATCGCCGCTGCACGAACTGTTCGAAGACCAGTTGTCGGCTGCCGATCTCGTCATTCTCAACAAGACCGATCTGCTCGACGAAGCGCAGCAGGCAAGCGTCGAGGCCGTGATTCGCGAAGAGATTCCGCCGCAGGTGAAGGTGGTGCGCGCGCACATGGGTCAGCTCGATCTCCATGCGCTGCTCGGGCTCGAATCCGCTTCGGAAGAAACGATTCATCTGCGTCACGATCATCACGGTTCCGCCGACGACCCCGATCACGCAGACCATCATCACGATGAATTCGATTCCGTCGTCGTCACGGCGCGCGCCATGTCGCGCGAAACGATGATCGCGGCGTTGCAGCACGTGGTGGAAGGTCACACGATCTATCGCGTGAAGGGTTTTGCGGCTCTGCCGGGCGCGGCGATGCGTCTGGTGATTCAAGGTGTCGGGCGCCGTTTCGACAGCTACTTCGACCGGCGCTGGCAGGCGGGCGAAATTGATGCCGCGTCGCTGAGCCGCTTCGTGCTGATCGGCGAAGATCTCGATCAGCCGACCTTGCAGCGCGCGCTCGACGAAGCGTTGAACGTGCAGCCGCAACAGGCCTGAGAGCGTACCGATGCATCTGCTGCGCACCGTCCCCGGGGGTTTCGTCGACGATACGAAGGGCGTGATCCGTATCGACCAGAAGCCCGCCGATATCGTGATCCTCAGTTCCGCCGACACGACACTGTCACTGCTTGCGAGCGTCGTGCCGCGACTCGGCGATGGTTTTCCGAGCGTGCGGCTCGCGAATGTGACGTATCTGCGGCAGCCGGCATCGGTGGATTTTTATATCGACGATGTATTGCAGCATGCGCGCGTGGTCGTCGTCGATCATCTGGGCGGCGAAGCGTACTGGCCGTATGGAATCGAGCAGGTCGTCGCGCTGGCGCAGCGCAAGCAGCAGACACTCGCGATGTTTTCGGGCGACTTGCAGGAAGACCCGAACCTGCTCGCGCGCAGTACCGCCGACGCAGATCTGTGCCATCAGTTATGGCGCTATCTGCGTGAAGGCGGCGCGCATAACGCCGAGTCGTTCATGCGCTGCATCGCGTGGCGCACGCTCGGCTGGGGCAAGGAGCCTGCGCCGCCCGTTCCGTTGCCGGCTGCCGCGCTTTATCACCCCGCGCGCGACATCGCGACCATCGAAGACTGGCAGGCACGCTGGAAGCCCGATGCGCCTGTCGTCGCGATCCTGTTTTACAAGGCGCATTTGCAGGCTGCCAACACGGCCGTGTTCGATGCGTTGATCGACGCGCTCGAAGCGCGCGGGATGAATCCGCTGCCCGTGGCGATCACGTCGTTGAAAGACACGATCAGCCGCGACGTGGTGCAGCAACTGGCGGAGCAGCATCGCATTGCGCTCGTGCTGAACACGACGGCCTTCGCTGCGTCCGCGATCGACGATCCCGAGCCGCTCGCGCTGGCAGGCGATGCGCCCGTCATGCAGGTCATTCTGAGCGGCGGCAACCGCGAAGACTGGCTGAACGACAATCACGGCCTCAATTCGCGCGATATCGCGATGCATGTCGCGCTGCCCGAAGTGGACGGCCGCATCATCACGCGCGCGATCAGTTTCAAGGGACTCGCGTATCGCTGCCCGCATACGGAAGTGGACGTGGTCCGCTATCAGCCGGATCACGAGCGCATCGCGTTTCTCGCGGAACTGAGCGAGCGCTGGTGCAGGCTGCGTAGCAAGCCGAACGAAGGCAAGAAGCTCGCTCTGATCCTCGCGAACTATCCGATGAGCGAAGGGCGCATCGGCAATGGCGTTGGACTGGATACGCCCGCGTCCGTCGTGAACATCCTTAAGATGCTGCGCGACGAAGGCTATGCAGTCGACAATGTGCCCGAGAGCGGCGACGCACTGATGGACGCGCTCACACAAGGCGTGACCAACGACCCCGTCGTGCGCGATCTGCGCCCTGCGCTGCAAAGCCTCGCGCTGAGCGATTACATCACGCATTTCTCGCGCCTGCCGCAGTCGATGCGCGACGCGCTCAACGCGAAGTGGGGCGCGCCCGAGCAGGATCCCACCTTGCGCCGCGGACGTTTCATGATCGCGGGCTGGCGCTGCGGGCATGTGTTCATCGGCATCCAGCCGCCGCGCTCGCGCGAACAGAATGATTACGCGAGCTATCACGACGCCGAACTCGTGCCGCCGCATGCGTATCTCGCGTTCTATTTCTGGCTGCGCCATCAGTTCAATATCGATGCCGTCGTGCATGTCGGCAAACACGGCAATCTGGAATGGCTGCCTGGCAAGAGCGTGGCGCTCAGCGATACGTGCTGGCCCGATGCGATACTCGGGCCGCTGCCGCACCTGTATCCGTTCATCGTCAACGATCCGGGCGAGGGCAGTCAGGCGAAACGCCGCACGCAGGCCGTGATCGTCGATCATCTGATGCCGCCGCTCACGCGCGCAGAAAACTACGGGCCGTTGCAGGATCTCGAACGCCAGGTCGACGAATACTACGACGCACTGATGGTCGATCCGCGCCGCGCGAAGCTATTGCGCCGGACGATTCTCGACACGATCGTCACGCATCGCCTGCACGAGGAACTGAGCCTCGACGCGCCTGCCAACACCGAGGCGGAAGACGAGGTGCTGACGCGCGTCGATGCATGGCTGTGCGAGTTGAAGGAAGCGCAGATCCGCGACGGCTTGCATACGTTCGGGCAGTCGCCGGAAGGCGTGCAGCGGCGCGATACGCTGCTCGCGCTCGGGCGCTTTCCGGTAGGCGATGGACACGGCGCGAAGGCGGGCCTCATCGATGCGCTGGCGCGCGATCTGAACATGGATCACCTGTTCGATCCTTTATCGGCGGACTGGTCTGCAGAATGGAATGGTCCGCGTCCGTCGTGCCTGCAACAGGTCAGCGACTCGCCGTGGCGCCACAACGGCGATACGCGCGAAAGGCTCGAATTGCTCGCGGCGTCATTGCTCGATGAGATGTGCGGCATGCCTTCAGCCGATACGCCCGCATGGGCCGTCGCTGAAGCGTTGCCGCAAGCAGCACGCGTACTCGAACGCCTGCGCAACGATATCCTGCCGCGTCTGGACGCATGCGGTGCAAACGAACTGATGCACCTGAAGCGCGGTCTCGAAGGGCGTTTCGTGCCGCCGGGGCCGAGCGGCTCGCCATCGCGCGGACGTCCAGATGTGCTGCCCACCGGCCGCAATTTCTATTCCGTCGATACGCGCGCCATTCCGACGCAGGCCGCGTGGTCGCTCGGACTCAAATCCGCGCAGATGCTGATCGAGCGTCATATGCAGGAACACGGTGATTATCCGCGCGCAATTGGTCTATCCGTGTGGGGCACGGCAACGATGCGCACGGGCGGCGACGATATCGCGCAGGCACTCGCGCTGCTCGGCGTGCGGCCGAAATGGGCGCCCGGCAGCCATCGCGTGACGGACTTCGAGATCATGCCGATCGCAGCGTTCGACCGTCCGCGTATCGACGTCACGTTGCGCGTGTCCGGCTTCTTCCGCGACGCGTTCGCGAACGTGATGCATCTGTTCGATGCAGCCGTGCAAGCCGTCGCCGAACTCGACGAACCGGAAGACGTGAACCCGATTCGCGCACGCGTGCTGCGCGAGCGCGACGCGTGGATTTCGCGCGGCGTCGCGCCCGATGAAGCACGCAGGCGCGCGGGCTTTCGCGTGTTCAGCGCGCGTCCGGGCGCGTACGGCGCGGGTTTGCAACAGATGATCGACACGCAGCAATGGCAAACGGATGCCGATCTCGCGAACGCGTATCTGTCGTGGGGCGGCTATGCGTACACGCAGAAGCGCGCCGGCGAAGAAGCGCGGCACGCGTTCGGCACGCGGCTCGCCGCGATGGACGTCGTGCTGCAGAACCAGGATAACCGCGAGCACGACGTGCTCGATTCGAATGATTACTACCAGTTTCAGGGCGGCATGACGGCGGCCGTGCGGCATCTCGCTGGCAGTCAGCCGCATGTGTATCACGCCGATCACAGCAACCCGGATGCGCCGCGCGTTCGTACGCTGCATGAGGAGATCGCGCGCGTGATCCGTTCGCGCGTCGTGAATCCGAAGTGGCTGGATGGCGTGAAGCGCCACGGCTACAAGGGCGCCGCGGAAATCGCAGCAACGGTCGATTATCTCTACGGCTACGATGCAACCGCGCGCGTGGTTGCGGATCATCAATATGCGCTCGTCGCCGATGCTTATCTGAACGACGCGGATACACGCGAGTTCATGCGCAAGCACAATCCGCACGCGCTGCACGGCGTCTGCGAGCGGCTGCTCGAAGCGATGCAGCGCGGTCTATGGCAGGAACCCGGCGACTATCGCGCGCAAGTCGAGCAACACCTGCTGGACAGCGAACAGCACATCGAAGGATCACGATCATGAGCGAAGCCAACGCACCGCGCGCGGCGTTTCCGTTTTCTGCGCTGATCGGCCAGGCGCCGCTGCAACAGGCGTTGCTGCTGGCCGCTGTCGATCCCGGCATCGGCGGCGTGCTGGTCAGCGGTCCGCGCGGCACGGCCAAATCGACGGCGGCGCGCGCGCTCGCCGAGTTGCTGCCTGAGGGCCAGTTCGTCACGCTGCCGCTCGGCGCGAGCGAAGACAGGCTGATCGGCACACTCGATATCGAATCGGCTTTGCGCGATGCGTCCGTGCGCTTTTCGCCGGGTCTGCTGGCAAAGGCGCACCGCGGCGTGCTGTATGTCGATGAAGTCAACCTGTTGCCCGATGGGCTCGTCGATGCACTACTCGATGCGGCGTCGAGCGGCGTGAACACCGTCGAGCGCGATGGCGTGTCGCATACGCACGACGCGAGTTTCGTGCTGATCGGCACGATGAATCCGGAAGAGGGCGAATTGCGCCCGCAACTGACGGACCGTTTCGGGCTGATGGTTGCGCTGGAAAACTGCTTCGAGGCGCAGACGCGTCAGGCGATCGTCAAGGCACGACTCGCGTTCGATCTCGATCCTGTCGCATTTCGCGCGTCTCATGCGGCCGAGCAGGAAACGCATGTCGCGCGGCTCCACGATGCGCGCGCCGCGTTGCCGCGTTTGGCGTTCGACGATCAAGTTCACGCGCATGTCAGCGCGTTGTGCATCGCGGCCGGCGTGGACGGATTGCGCGCCGATCTCGTGATGCTGCGTGCTGCGCGGGCGCTCGCCGCGCTTGAACAGGCGGATGCCGTGACAGCAGCGCATGTCGATCGCGTCGCCGCGTCGGTACTGTTGCACCGGCGCCGGACGCATGATGACGCTGCCTCGCGTACGCATGACGCTGGATCTTCTTCGCAGCAGGATGCTTCGTCGCAACCCGAGTCCGCTGCAACGGACAGCGACCATGGCTATCTTCCGCCCGAGCCGACGGGCATCGTGCGAGTCGCAGGCGTCAAGAGCGTTATTCCACTCGACATAAAAAAACGCTAGGCCATCGAAAGAACGCGGCCGCGCGCGCGATGCGCAGCGGTTTTCGATGGCGGCAGGGCGCGGGCGATGCATCGCGGGCCGGCACGGCCGGCGCGCGACGCATCGCATGGCCGCGCTCGCTGGCAGCGAAGCGCGATGCCGCGCTGCGTCCTGAACATCTGCATTTCGTGCATGAAGAAGCGCGCGGTGGCGTGCTGCATTGCTTCGTGCTCGACTGTTCCCATTCGATGTTGTCCGGGCAGCGACTGGCGCTCGCCAAGGGCCTGCTCGTCGCGTTGTTCGATCAGGCGCGCATGACGCGCTCGGAAGTGGCGCTGGTGTGCTTCGGCGGTGTTCAGGCCGATGTGCACTTCGGTCCGGCCGTGCCGCGCTGGTGGAATGAACGGTGGATCGAACCGGTCGGCGGTGGCGGTGGGACACCGTTGTCGCTCGGCATCGAACGGGCGAATCAGCTTCTGGCGCAGGCTGCGCGCAGAATCCGGACGCGGCAGCGCTGGCTCTGGCTCCTGACGGATGGCCGCAGCAGCGGTTTACCGTCGCGTCCCATCGCTACAGATCATGTCGTGGTCGTCGATTTCGAGAGCGGACAGGTGCCGCTCGGGCGTTGCCGGCAAATTGCACACGAATGGCATGCCGAATACGTGACGGTCGACGCATTGCTCGGCGATACCCAGGCTGATCGACCGAACGCGTCGTAGCCTTCGTTGCGCCCGTTTGCCAGGACGGGCGCTGTCTGTCTCTTTGTTCCTCCTCTTCGCACGGTGCGCACGTTTCACTGATTGTCGGGCGCCGCGCCGCCAGGCTGCGGACTACCTGCCGCCCCGCGCAGGTCTTAGCCTTCGTAGGCGAATCACCTCTATGGGCGTAGCGCAGGCACCGGTGCGCTGCCGAATCAATCTCACTTGATCGAGCTTCAATGTCTGTTCGACGTGTAGGAATGGTCGAATCAATATGTAGGACTACTTTTAAAGTGCGTGTGATTCAAGGCGCTTCGGAATAGTCCGATTCCTGCAAGCGGTTCCCGTCTCTTAAGGTTCAGCCGGTTGTCGGCTGAAATCATGTAGCCGAGGAAGGAATGGACGACCGTGGTGACGGATGAGAGTGTCACTTGTTTCAGGTTCGCTTTAACATAAATAAACAGGATTGCGAATGAATAAGACATATCGTTCGGTCTGGAACGAATCGACCGGGACGTGGGTGGCAGCGCAAGAGAATTCCAGAGCGCGGGGAAAACGGAATGCTGCGAAACGTGTGCTGGCGGCAGTCGCGCTGGGGACTGGGGCTTACAGCGGAGCAGTATTCGCGGGCGGCGGAGCGCTCATCCTTTGCCCGACGGGAGGAGGGGGCGGCTGGTCTCACGGATACTCGGGGCAAGTTTCGCCAAATTGCAGCAACGCCACGGTCAATGGGAACTACGTCCACTACAACTTCCTTCTGGGGGTTGGCGATCAAAATGGCGCGAACGGTGCGGGCGGTACGGCCATGGTCTACGACGACTACTACACCAACGCGCTGAACCTGAAGGGACCGGGCGGCATATATCTGTACAGCACGACGTACCTGAACAACCAGAAGATCACTTCCCTGGCAGCTGGCACGGTCAGCAGTTCCAGTACCGATGCGGTCAACGGCAGCCAGCTGTACCAGGTGAGCAGTTCGGTTTCGACGCTCAGCAATACGGTCAACAGTTACAGCACGACCATCTCGAACATCAGCAGTACCGTCAACAGCATGAATGTCACGGTGAACAACATCGTGAACGGTGGCGGCATCAAGTACTTCCATGCCAATTCGACGCTGGCGGATTCGAATGCCTCGGGTTCGGGTTCACTGGCAGCGGGCGGCGCAGCGGTCGGCTCGGGGCAGAACGCGACGGCTGTGGGCACAGGCGCGACGGCGTCAGCGTATGGCGACGTTGCCGTTGGCTACTGGACACACACGGCGGGCACGGGTGGCGCGACCGCGGTTGGCGACCAGTCGTCGGCGCTCGCGGGCGGCGCATTCGCGGGCGGTCTGTCGTCGACTGCGTCGGGTACCTCGGCGGTGGCGCTGGGCTACCAGTCGACATCGGCGGGTGCAAACAGCCTGGCGATTGGCGGCAATGCGCTGGCCAATCAGGCTTCCACGATCGCGATGGGCGTCAACAGCAAGGCAGGCGGCGCAGGCGTTGCCGATATCGGCAACGTGGCAATCGGTGGCGGCGCCCAGGCGTACATGTCCACCAACCAGACGGGTGCGATGCCGAGTGTCGCGTTGGGCTATGCCGCCAACGCCAATGGCGACAACACGTGGGGTGCGAACACGGTGGTCGGCGCGTATGCGACAGCGTCGAGCTATGAGGCCACTGCGCTCGGCTATGCGACTAACGCGAGTTCGAATGCAGTCGCGATCGGCTACAACTCGACGGCGTCAGGGAACTCGGTGGCTATCGGTTATGTCGCCAAAACGACGGGCACCTCGGCCATTGCTTTAGGACAATCGGCATTGGCGTCGGGTAACAATGCGGTCGCCACGGGCACGTCGGCGGTGGCTAGCGGCGGCTACTCGAACGCAATGGGGTATCAGACGAATGCTGCAGGTCAGGACAGCGTTGCGCTTGGCACGCAGGCGAACGTCGGCGCCGCAGGCGTACAAGGTGTGGCGATCGGTGCGCGGGCGACGGCGACTGCGGCGAACTCGGTGGCGCTCGGTACGAACTCGACGACAACGGCCAACCTGAGCGCAGCAGGCTATAACCCGGGTACGGGCGCGCTGTCGGGCGTGGCATCGGCGGCCAATGGTGAAGTGTCGGTGGGCAAGGCAGGTGCGGAGCGTCGTGTGACGAACGTTGCTGCGGGCTCTGCCGCGACGGATGCCGTGAACGTGAGCCAGTTGCAGTCGGAAGACGCGAAGGTCAACGGCATCAGCGGCAACGTGTCGAACCTGAGCAATACCGTCAACAACATCAACGCGTCGACGACCAACATCAACAACACCGTGACGAACATCGTCAACGGCGGCGGCATCAAGTACTTCCACGCGAATTCGACGCTGGCGGATTCGAATGCATCAGGCTCTGGCTCCGTTGCAGCGGGCGGCGCCGCAGTCGGCTCGGGTTCAAATGCGACCGCTGTGGGCACGAGCGCGACGGCTTCGGCAGCAAACGCGGTCGCTGTGGGCGTGAATGCACAGTCGGCAGGCGCCGCATCGATTGCTCTGGGTCAGAGTGCGAACGTCGGCGCGGGTGCGAGTAACAGCATGGCGCTGGGATACGCGGCGACGGTGACGTCGGCGGTGGCGAGCAGCGGCTTTGCTATCGGCACGGGCTCGCAGGTCAGTGCGAATGACGGCACGGCCTTGGGACGCGACACGCGCGTAACGGCGACCGATAGTGAGGCGCTGGGTCACGCCGCAACGGCATCAGCGGCCAATTCGGTGGCGCTGGGCGCATATTCGACGACGACGGCCAACCTGTCGGCTGCGGGATACAACCCAGGCACGGGCACGCTGGCGGGTATCGCTTCGGCGGCCAATGGTGAAGTGTCGGTGGGCAAGGCAGGCGCGGAGCGTCGCGTGACGAACGTTGCCGCGGGCTCTGCCGCGACGGACGCCGTGAACGTGAGCCAGTTGCAGTCGGAAGACGCGAAGGTCAACGGCATCAGCGGCAACGTGTCGAACCTGAGCAATACCGTCAACAACATCAACGCGTCGACGACCAACATCAACAACACCGTGACGAACATCGTCAACGGCGGCGGCATCAAGTACTTCCACGCGAATTCGACGCTGGCGGATTCGAATGCATCAGGCTCTGGCTCCGTTGCAGCGGGCGGCGCCGCAGTCGGCTCGGGTTCAAATGCGACCGCTGTGGGCACGAGCGCGACGGCTTCGGCAGCAAACGCGGTCGCTGTGGGCGTGAATGCACAGTCGGCAGGCGCCGCATCGATTGCTCTGGGTCAGAGTGCGAACGTCGGCGCGGGTGCGAGTAACAGCATGGCGCTGGGATACGCGGCGACGGTGACGTCGGCGGTGGCGAGCAGCGGCTTTGCTATCGGCACGGGCTCGCAGGTCAGTGCGAATGACGGCACGGCCTTGGGACGCGACACGCGCGTAACGGCGACCGATAGTGAGGCGCTGGGTCACGCCGCAACGGCATCAGCGGCCAATTCGGTGGCGCTGGGCGCATATTCGACGACGACGGCCACCCTGTCGGCTGCGGGATACAACCCAGGCACGGGCACGCTGGCGGGTATCGCTTCGGCGGCCAATGGTGAAGTGTCGGTGGGCAGGGCAGGCGCGGAGCGTCGCGTGACGAACGTTGCCGCGGGCTCTGCCGCGACGGATGCCGTGAACGTGAGCCAGTTGCAGTCGGAAGACGCGAAGGTCAACGGCATCAGCGGCAACGTGTCGAACCTGAGCAATACCGTCAACAACATCAACGCGTCGACGACCAACATCAACAACACCGTGACGAACATCGTCAACGGTGGCGGTATCAAGTACTTCCACGCGAATTCCAGCCAG
Source organism: Burkholderia sp. Ac-20365 (assembly GCF_017104715.1). Classification (GTDB taxonomy): domain Bacteria; phylum Pseudomonadota; class Gammaproteobacteria; order Burkholderiales; family Burkholderiaceae; genus Paraburkholderia. The sequence continues at coordinate 46,448 of NZ_JAAGPI010000023.1, read as the reverse complement.
GCCGACTCGCTCGCGAGCGGCGCGAACTCGGTCGCAGTCGGCGACCGCGCGAATTCGATGGGCGGTTCGTCGGTGGCGGTGGGCGACGGCGCGACGGCAGTCGGCGCGGCCAGCGTCGCGATTGGCAACAATGCGAAGAATGCGGCCACGGCCAACAACTCGGTAGCGATCGGCGGCGATTCGGCGTCCGGCGACAAGTCGGTGACCATCGGTAACGGCGCGAACTCGACAAACTCGTCGTGGGCCGTTGTAGTCGGCACGAACGCGAACGTGTCGGGCGCACTGGGCGTGGCGATCGGCGGCGGCTCGGTGGCATCGGGCGCGAACGGCGTGTCGATGGGGCCGAACGCAATCGCCTCCGGTGCGAATACCCTTGCGCTGGGCAATGCAGCCAATGCGTCGGCGGCGAATTCGGTGGCGCTGGGCGCAGGCTCGCTGGCTGACCGCGCGAACACCGTCTCCGTCGGCTCGTCGACGGCGCAGCGTCAGATCATCAATCTGTCGGCAGGTACCGCCAATACCGATGCAGTGAACGTCAACCAGCTCAAGGGCGTGACCGCCGCGCTCGGCGGCGGCGCGGCGGTGAATGCAGATGGCTCGGTCAAACTGCCGACGTACAACGTTGCGGGCTCGACGTACTCGAACGTGGGTGATGCCCTCGCGACCCTTGTGAATGGCATCAACCCGCAGCTGCGGTACATCCAGTTCGGCGATACGAATGCGAACGTTGCGCAGGCTTCAGGCTCCGACTCGATCGCGATCGGTGGCAACTCGTTCTCGAACGGCAACGGCGCGCTGGCGATCGGCACGGGCGCGCGTGCACAGGGCGTGAACTCCGTCGCCATTGGCTTTGGCTCGGCAACGACGGCAGCGAACACGTTCGCGGTTGGCAGTTCGACGTCCACGCGCCGTATCGTCAACGTCGCAGACGGCGTCAACGCGACCGATGCCGCCACGGTCGGCCAGGTCAGTGCGAATATCGCGGCGGCCATGGCCAACCTGAATGCCGGGCTGAAGGCGCAAAGCCAGACCACGAGCCAGGGCGGGCTGCCTGGTGCGGCGACATCCGGCGGCTCCACGCAGATGCTCGGCGCAACGAGCCAGTCGTTGCTCGGCGTGACGTCGAGTCTGCCACCCGATCAACTGCTCGCATCGGGTCCGACCGACAAGGGCGGCATGATCAAGGCAATCGGCATCGATTCGATGGCGATCGGCCTGAACACGGCTGCCATGGCCGACTACGCGCTCGCTATCGGCGACAACGTGCAGGTCGGCTCGGCCTCTTCGGTCGGCGTGGGTCAGAACATTGCGATCAATGGCTCGAACACCGTAGTGATCGGCAGTGTGGTCTCGGCGAACGCGGCCAACGCGATCGTGATCGGCAACAACGGCACGGAAGCGGATAACGACAACGCGATCGCGATCGGCAACAACGTCGCCGTTGGCGGCAGCAACACGATGGCGATCGGCAAGGACATCGTGGCCGTCGGCGTGAACAGCGTGACGCTGGGTTACGCCAGCTCCGACAACGGCCGTGCGAACGTGCTGTCCGTGGGCAGCAACAAGCAGCAGCGCCAGATCATCAACGTCGGTGCCGGTACGCAGAACACCGATGCCGTGAACGTGTCGCAGCTCTCCGGCGCGGCAGCGGCGCTGGGCGGCGGCGCGGCGCTGAATACGTCGACGGGTGCGTTCGTGGCGCCGAAGTACACGGTGCAGAACCTGTCGAACATCTCCGACGTCGGCACCGCGATCGCGAAGCTCGATGCGGCTGAAACGGCGACCAACGGCAATGTGACGAACATCACAAGCACGGTGAACAACATCCTGATTGGCGGCGGCATCAGGTATTTCCACTCGAACTCGGCGCTCGCGGACTCCGTGGCTTCGGGCACGGACTCGGTCGCGATCGGCGGCAACGCAACCGCTACGACGGCGAATTCCGTCGCGCTTGGCGCGAACTCGGTGGCGAACTCGACGACGCTAGCCAGCGCCGCGTTCACGCCGACGGGCTACACCGCCGGTTCGGGCGTCAACAACGTGGGTGAAGTGTCGGTGGGCGCTGCGGGCGCGCAACGCCGCATCACGAATCTGGCAGCGGGCTCGGCTTCGACGGACGCCGTCAACGTCAGTCAGCTGGCAACGGAAGACGACAAGGTCAATCGGCTCGGCGCCGCTGCGGCAGCGGCGTTGGGTGGCTCGGCGACCTATGTCCCCGGCAACGACCCGATGTTCAAGCCGTCATACGCGGTCGGCGGCGGTACGTACACCAATGTGGGCGACGCGTTGGCGGCCTTGAACAACGCAGCGGCGACGGGCAATCCGTTGGGCGTGGCGTACGACGACACTTCGAAAACGCAGATTTCGCTGCAAGGCTCGGGCGGCACGAAGCTCACGAAGCTGAAGGCGGGCGATGTCAGCGCGACGAGCACGGATGCGGTGAACGGCGCGCAGCTGTACGCGACCAACCAGAACGTGACGAATCTGGGCAACAACATTACGTACATCAACAACTCGATCAACAACATCTTCAACGGCGAGGGCATCAAGTACTTCCACGCGAACTCCACACTCGCCGACTCGGCAGCGTCGGGCGCGAACGCCGTGGCGATCGGCGGCAACGCGAGCGCGACGACGGCGAACTCCGTCGCGCTCGGTGCGAACTCGCTGGCGAATTCGAGCACGCTCGCCATGGCGGCATTCAACCCCGGCAACGCGACGCTGTCGGCGGCGACGGCTGCGGGTGAAGTGTCCGTCGGTGCGCAAGGCAGCGAACGCCGCATCACGAATCTCGCTGCGGGCCTCAACGCAACCGACGCGGTCAACGTGAGCCAGCTCAAGTCCGAAGACGCGAAGGTGAACGCCGAAGGCACGAGCATCGCGAGCGTGATCGGCGGCGGCTCGACCTATGATGCGTCGACGGGCAAGGTGACGAACCCGACGTACAACATCGGCGGCGCGACGATCACGACGATAGGCGGCGCGATCACGAACCTCGATAACCGCGTGTACGCGAACTCGACCGATATCACGAACCTGCAGACGCAGATCAACGATGGCGGCATCGGTCTCGTGACGCAGGATCCGGCCAGCAAGAACATTCTGGTTGCCTCGAAGACGGGTGGCTCGACAGTCGATTTCACGGGCACGGCAGGTGCCCGCAGGCTGACAGGCGTTGCAGCGGGCACGGTCAGCATCTCGAGTTTCGATGCAGTGAACGGCGCGCAACTGTTCAACGTGGCGGCGTCGACGGCCAGTGTGATTGGCGGCGGTTCGACCTATGATGCGTCGACGGGCAAGGTGACGAACCCGACGTACAACATCGGCGGCGCGACGATCACGACGATAGGCGGCGCGATCACGAACCTCGATAACCGCGTGTACGCGAACTCGACCGATATCACGAACCTGCAGACGCAGATCAACGATGGCGGCATCGGGATCGTCACGCAGGATGCAACCAGCAGAAACATTCTCGTTGCATCGACGACCGACGGCACGATCGTCGATTTCACGAACACGAACGGTGCCGCGCGCAAACTCACGGGCGTTGCAGCCGGCGCGGTGAACGCATCGAGCCTCGATGCGGTGAACGGCGCGCAACTGTTCAACGTGGCGGCGTCGACGGCCAGTGTGATTGGCGGCGGTTCGACCTATGACCCGTCGACGGGCAGGATCACGAACCCGACGTACAACATCGGCGGCACGACCATCACGACAATAGGCGGCGCGATCACGAACCTCGATGCGCGCGTCTACGCGAATACCACCGACATCACCAATCTGCAGACGCAGATCAACGAAGGTGGTATCGGCATCGTCACGCAGGATGCAACCAGCAGGAACATTCTGGTCGCGTCGAAGACCGACGGCACCGTCGTCGACTTCACGAACAAGGACGGTGCGGCGCGCGTGCTGACGGGCGTCGCGGCCGGCACGAACGACAATGACGCAGTCAACGTCGCGCAACTGAAAGCGGCTGGCATCATCAATGGCAATGGTTCGACGAAGACGGCCGTAACGTACGACACGACCACCGACGCCAGCGGCAAGACGGCGACCGACTACACCAACATCACGCTGGGCGACGGTTCGGCGGGCGCGGCGCCCGTGGCGATCCACAACGTTGCGGCGGGCTCGTCTGCCAACGATGCGGTGAACTTCGCGCAATACACGGATCTGCAGGCGAAGGTCGACAAGATCGCCAATGCAGGCACGGGCGTCGACACGCTGTTCGTGGGCGACGGCGACCGCAACACCGAAGCCGCGCAGGTGGGCGGCACGCACGGGGTTGCGATGGGCGCGCTGTCGGTTGCGAACGGTTTGCAGTCCGTCGCGACGGGCTACGCATCGAACGCAACGGGCAGCAATGCCGTCGCAATCGGCGCAGGTTCGACGGCGAGCGGCAACAATTCGGTGGCACTCGGCGCAGGCTCGGTGGCAACCGACGACAACACGGTGTCCGTCGGTTCCGCCAGCCAGCAGCGTCGCATCACGAACGTCGCGGCGGGCACGCAGGGCACCGACGCCGTCAACGTCAGCCAGTTGAACGATGCGATCGCGACCGCCAGCAGCAACACCGTCAACCAGGCTGTCCAGCAGGCGAACTCGTACACCGACCAGCAGTTCAACAAGATGAACGACAAGATGAACTCGCTGGGCGCGGCGGCGATGGCGGCGACCTCGCTGATCCCGAATGCGCGTGCGGAAGGCAACTTCCAGATGTCGGCGGCGGCGGGCACGTACGGCGGCGCGTCGGCGCTCGCGGTCGGCGCCAACTACTGGGTCTCCGACCGGTTGCTGGTGAACGCGCACGTCACGCGTTCGACGGGGAGCGGTGCCAGCACGGGTGCGTCGGTAGGCGCAACCTTCGGCTTCTGACGACCTGACGCGCCCGCCGCGCGCACGCGCGGCGGGCCGGGAGATATCGATGACACAACCCAAACTACGCGGCGCGGTGCTGGCCGCGACGCTCGGCATCGCCGCCAGCGCGCCGGCGAGCGCTTTTGCCGACAACATCAGCAGCCAGGCCGAGGCGCTGAAGCCGTCCGTGCAACAGATCAGCGATCCATACCGGCGCGGGGTGGCCGAAGGTTTTCTGGAGATCGCGCAACGGCAGGACAGTCACGTGCTGGTGTCGACGGTTTATGACGACGCGGCCAGCAAGGCGCTCGGCAACGCGCGCTATCTGATCGACGGCACCGGAGCATGGCAGCCGCTGTACCGCACGAAGAACTGGCCGACGCGCGACAAGTGGGCCCAGTCGATCCGTACGATCGAAACAACCAACGCGCGTGCCTCGGCTTCGACCTGCAAGAGCGAAGCGGCGGGACGGCTGCTCGCGCTGACCGACGAGGTCTGGAAAGAGCAGGCCGAAACGCATGGCACGCGCTGGGTGCACGGCTGGGACGCGATCGATCGCGCCAAGACGCTGAGCGTGCAGGTCAACGACGAGCTCGACCGCTGTCCTCCGCCTGTGCAACCCGTCGCCCTCATGCCTCAACCCGACCGGCCCGTTTCCTTATCGGCGGATGCGTTGTTCGATTTCGATAGCGCGAAGCTCAAGCCCGAGGGCATCGAAGCGATCGATGCGCTCGCGGCGAGCCTGAAACGTGTGAAAGCGATCGACGTGGTGACTGTGATCGGCTACACGGACCGGTTCGGCTCGGTCGCACACAACCGCGATCTGTCGCGGCGGCGTGCGCAGGCCGTCGCTGATGCGCTGAAGGATCGCGGCCTGAACCCGGCGCGATTCGATGTGCGCGGCGCTGGGGCGAGCGCGCCCGTCGCGACTTGTCCGGGGGCGAAGTCCGCGGCCGTGATTGCCTGTCTGGCACCGAATCGCCGCGTGGAACTTCGCGTGAGCGGGCAGATGGCGTCGGCAGCGCAGCCCTAGTCGCGGGCGCGGACGACTGCCGGCAAGGCGGTCCGCAAACAGGACGGCCCGGTCATTCGCATGACCGGGCCGTTTTTATCGCTTACGAAAAGGTATCGGCAGGCGCGCTCACTTCGGCCCGCTGGTCCAGAAAATCACATCGTCGATCCGGTCGAACACATAGACCTTCAGCGCCATCTGCTCGACCTGGTCGAGCTTGTCGAACTCGATGCCATGCGTCGTCGGATCGCCCGGCTTCGAGCCGGGCTGCACGTTGCGAATGGTCGCCGTCGTTTCGATCGACGTTTCCATGTCCTTCGAGCGTAGCGTGAACGCGACGCGGATGCGCTTGCCGACTTCGCCCACCGTCCACGGCGCGACGAACGACATGCCCATCGCGCTCACACTCTGCACGAGGCCAAGGCTTTCGTAGCCCGTGCCTTCCACTTCGATGCCAAAGCGCAGCGGCAGGCTCGCCCGCACGCGTACCGACTTGCGCTCGCGCAACCGGCGCACCACGCCGGGCCGGGACAGCACGAGATAGTGGAACGGCACCTGGCAGACGGAATCGACGGTGCAGACGAAGCGGAACACCGCCTGACTCGCAATCGCCACGATCTCGACGTTTTCACCGATCGACAACGGCATCGGCTTGCCGTCGACCAGCGGCGGCGTGACGAACAGCGACTCGTTCGGCGCGAAGCCGATGATGCGCGACGGATGCATCGGCGCGCCCATGCCGACCTGCGAGCGCACGCCGATCAGCGCGCCGATGGTCAGATGCATTTCCTTGAGCGTCAGCGCATCCGCTTCGCCGGCTTTTGCGGCGGCGGCCTGCGCGGCGGCCGTGACGTCGTCGCTCGCGGTGCTGACATCGCCGCGCTGCGGCTTGAAATTCTGAAACAGAAAGCGGTGTTCGTCCGCGCCGATCACGACCGCGCCGCGATCGAACAGCAACGCGCCGTCGCTGTCGACGATCGGAAATTCGAGCGGTGCGCCGACCGGCACGGCGTCGGGCGAAAGGTGTCGTGCTGCGACGGGCGCGCTCGCGCCGGTGTCGACGATGTCTTCACTGGTTTCCATATGCGAATAAAGCGGTAGCCGTTGATAACCGCTGTATACGTCGCGTGGTGAAAAAACTTTAATTTATTTTATTACGCGCACGAAATTTGCCTTTCACCCGCTTTATTTATTATCGATAAGCGTGCCGGTTTAATGCGCTGTAAACGTAAAAATCGGCGCCTTTTCACGGAAGTTCATACCAGCGCGGCGTGTAAACCCATTCCCGGCCATGCCCGGCGGGGCGGAACGCACGTGTGGTGGACGAGCCGATTATTACCATCGTTCGCATATCGACATCGGCGGATTTCAGTTCTGAAAGCGTGGTCGTTTTCAGTGTCGCGCCTGGTCGTCCAATATCCCGGCCAAGCACGACAACCGTCGCCGGCGCCCGCCATTCGCGCACGATATCGAGCGCCTTGTCGAGTTGCCACGGACGCGCGCGCGAGATCGGGTTATAGAACGCCATCACCAGATCGGCTTGCGCCGCGTGCGCCAAGCGCGTTTCGATGATCGCCCACGGTTTCAGATTGTCCGACAGCGACAGCATGCAGAAATCGTGGCCGAGCGGTGCGCCTGCCTGTGCGGCCGTCGCCAGCGCGGCGGAGATGCCCGGCACGATCTCCAGTTCGACAGCGGCCCATGCAGCGCTTTGCGGTTCGTCGCGGGCTTCATCGAGCGCTTCGATCACGGCGGCCGCCATCGCGAACACGCCGGGATCGCCCGACGACACCATCGCCACGTGTCGCCCCGCGCTCGCCAGTTCGAATGCATGGCGGGCGCGCTGCATTTCCTCGCGATTGTCGGTGCCGTGCACGCGCTGGTCGGCGCGGAACGGGCCGGCCATTTTCACGTAGGTTTCGTAGCCGAGAACGTCGGTCGCCTGCGTCAGCGCGGCGCGCGCGGCGGGCGCCAGCAGCGATTTGTCGCCGGGCCCGAGGCCGATCACGCTCAGCTTGCCGCGCGCGCGGCCGACCGTCGCGGGATCGGGCGGCGCGTGGGTGACGGCGAAGGCGATGCCGGCTTCGGCGCTGGCTACGAGCGTTTTGTTCGGCACCCGTAATGTCTGCCGAAGCATGTCAGCGGGATGGTTTTGCGGGCCGCTTTCGGCCGCGAAGCGCAGGGCAACCTGTAACGCGTCCGCGGCCTGTTGAAGCGCCGGTTCGCCGGCGAGCGACAGCGGCGCGAGCAGCACCGCGAGCGATTGCGCGGCCAGTCCGTGCGCTTGTGCCGCCTCGAGGATGCGTTCATGCAGCCCGTCGGCCGTTGCCGTTGCGTCGACAGCGACTACGACGCTGCGCGGATGGATCACCAGCTCGTCTTTCGATCCGCTCCATGCCAGCGGCGTGACGCGGATCGCACGTTGCGCGTCATTGGCGCGCGGCAACTGCACGTCGTCGAGCCACGGCGCGTCGCCTTCGATACGCGTCGCTTCGCCCGCGAGCAGGTCGGAGACGAAGCGCTTGCCCTGGTCGATGCTCGCGAGCGTGTAACCGTCGGGCGGATTCAGCACGCATGCGCCGAAGCGCAGCTCGCCGCTCGTCGTGATGGCGGGCGCCACGTCGAGCGCGGCGGCGATCTCGCGTGCCATCGTGTTGACGCCCGACAATCCGCCGAGCAGCGGCACGACGGCGCTGCCATCTTCGGCGACGGCGAGCACGGGCGGCTCGACGCCCTTGTTCGCGAGCAGCGGCGCGATGCAGCGGATCACGATGCCCGCTGCGCACAACGCGACGACAGGCGTGCCGCTTGCATAGAGTTCGCACAGATGCGCGCTGAGTTCCGTGTACGCGACGTCGGCTTGCATGACGCGGCCCCGCAGGCCGTGGACCTGCGCGCCGTCGTAGAGCGCTTTCAGACGCTGCGCCGTGTCCTGCGCGCCGACGCCGAGTATCACGATCGCGGGCGGCGTCGTCATCCTTGCCATTTTTCCCCCGGCACGACGAGCAGCGAAAAATAGGGCGACGCCATTGGATCGACGTCCGCGAGCGGCACGATGCGCTGGTTCGCCATCGTCGCGCGTTCCACATAGAGCGCGCGGCTGGCGAGGCCCAGTTCGTCGAGCACGCGGCGCACCTTGTCGAAGTTGCGGCCGAGCTTCATCACGACGGCTGCGTCGGCGTCCGCGAGCCGGCGTTTCAGTTCGTCTTCGGGCAGCACGCCCGACAGCACCGACAGCGTCTGGTTGCGATACACGAGCGGCTGGCCGAGCACCGCGACGCCGCCGAGCATCGAGCACACGCCGGGCACGACTTCCGCCTCGAAGCGCGGATCGAGCCGGTTCGCGAGCCGGTCGTGCAGGTACATGTACGAGCCATAGAAAAACGGATCGCCTTCGCAGATCACGGCCACGTCGCGGCCCGCATCGAGATGATTCGCGACCACTTCGGCGGCGGTGTCGTAGAAGTCGGCGATGATCGCTTCGTAAGAGAGCGGCGGTTCAAGCGCTTCCGTCGTGACGGGATAAACGAGCGGCAACTGCTCCTGCTCGTTCGACAGATGCGACTCGATGATCGAGAACGCGTTACCTTTTTTGCCCTTCGCGACGAAATACGCGACCACGTGCGCCGACTTCAGCAGCCGCAGCGCTTTTACCGTGATCAGCTCCGGGTCGCCGGGACCGACGCCGAGTCCGAAGAGACGTCCGCGCGTGCTGTTCGACTGGCCCGTCATTTATTCGACCTCCGTGGCGAGCGCATTGACGGCGGCAGCGGCCATCGCGCTGCCGCCGCGCCGTCCTTGCACGGCGACGAACGGCACGCCGCGGCTGTCGGCGGCAAGCATTGCTTTCGATTCCGCCGCGCCGATGAAGCCGACCGGAAAGCCGAGAATCAGCGCGGGGCGCGGTGCGCCGCCATCGAGCATATCGAGCAGATGAAACAGCGAAGTCGGCGCATTGCCGATCACGACCACGCTGCCTTGCAGGCGCGGGCGCCACAGTTCGAGCGCCGCCGCCGAGCGTGTGTTGTTCATTTCGCGCGCGAGATCGGGCACGGATGGATCGCTCAACGTGCAGATCACTTCGTTGCGTGCCGGCAGTCGCGCGCGGGTAATGCCTTCGGCAACCATGCGTGCGTCGCAGAGAATCGGCGCGCCGCTGGCGAGCGCTTCACGCCCCGCACGGCCCGCGCCTTCGGAAAAGCGCAGATCGCCGACGATATCGGTCATTCCGCACGCGTGGATCACGCGCACGGCGAGCTTTTCGAGGTCGGCGGGAATGTGCGAGAGGTCGGCTTCCGCGCGTATCGTCGCGAACGACTGGCGATAAATTTCCTGTCCGTCGCGGATGTAGTCAAGCATCGAATGGCTCATCTGAAGAAGGAAGCGCGGATGCGTGCAGCCTGTCCGCGGCTTCGTCGATTGTCAGACCGCGCGCGAGGCACTGGCCGAAGCCGTTGGCGTCGCGCGGATCGTGTGTCTGGTACAGGTCGTAGCGGCCATCGGCCACGGCGAGCAGCGTGTAGGGCGCGCGATGCGCGGCCGCGCAGGAGCGCTGGCAGCCGCTGAGGTGCGCCTGCGTGTGTCCGGGCACGCGCGCGGCGAGTTTCAATGCATCGGCTTTGGTGTCTGCATGGCTTTTCGCGCAGCCTGTCGAACCGGTGCAGGCGATCACGCGGGTCAGCGGATCGTGCGGCGTGGTCGCGAGGCCGAGTGTTTCGAGCGTGTGCAACGTCGCATCGACGTTGGCGCTCGCGATGTTGACGAGCAGCACGCTTTGCCATGGCGTCATGCGCAGCGTCGCGCCGTCAGTCTCGCGCGCAAGCTGAGCGAGGCCGCGCAATGTCGCGCTGTTCATGCGGCCCAGCGCGGGCTGGGCGCCGATATGCCAATGCTGTCCGTCGCGCTGACGATGGGCGCCGAGTCTTCGGGATGCATCGGCCGGCGCGCGTCGCCAGTGGCTCAGCGATGCGTCGCGCAGCAGATACACACCGCTCCTGCGTTCGGCGTGCCTGATGATGCTTTCTACGGAATGCGTCGCGAGCAGATCGCGCATGCGCGTCGCGTCCGCGCTTGCGAGATCGAGGAACGTGTGCAGCAGCGCTTGCGTGAGCGTCGCCAGATCCGAAGCGGCGATAGCGGCGGCAGCGCTTTCGTGTCCCGCAACAACGGGCGGGCATCCCGCGAGCCCAAACGCGAATAGCGGCTGCGCGTGATCAGATCTCGGCATCGCCGAAAACCAGACATCGTGCGGATGATCGAGCATCATCAGACGCTCGCCGCCATCGAGCATCAGCGAAAACTTCGGCGATAGCGCGGCAAAACGGGCGTCGCTTTGCAGCGTCGACAGAAGTTGGTCCGCGAGCGCCGTCGTGTCGAATAGCGCGTGCGCATCGCAGCCCGCGGCGGGACTGACGAGCACGTTGCGCACATCGTCGGCGAAGGCTTGAGTAGCGTCGCGTGGACCGAGGCCCGCATCCAGCAGCGCCGCGATCAGCGCATCTTCATGGCCGCGCTTCACGCCGCGCAATTGCAGATTCGCGCGATTCGTCACGTCGACGATGCCGGATGCGTGCTCGTCGATCGCATTTGCAATGGCGAGCGCCTGAGCCGCGTTCAACTCGCCGCCCGCCAGCTTCACGCGGCAGATGCCGCCGTCGAGCGCGGGCACGATGCGCAACAACCCCGGACAAGCCGAAGGGCGCAAAGTGGAAGCGTCGGACGAATGGAAAGCGTGGCTCAAGACATCACCGGGTAAGCGTCGCGCGACGGCCCGGGCATCTCGAAGGAGAGTGGCTCGGCATCGGTACACCCCGCCCGATGTTGGCTGGCACGAACTGTTGGCCGGCAGGTTTCCTGACTCACAGGTCGTCGTCCGCGCCGGGCCTTCCCGGTATCACCAGTGGCGCAAATTGGCGTGGACTCGCTGCATACAGTTGCGGGGGCAGTCACGGTCATCGCAGTGATGTGTGTTCCCTCTTAGGCCCCGAAAGGCACCGGCGAACGGGTATTATGCCTTTTTTCGAACAGCACAACGACGCTGCGGCCTTTGAACACGGTCCGCAGCAGCGTTTTCAATACAGCGAGCAGATGAGGATCGAGGCATGTCGGCGTGGCTGACCGTGGTGGGAATGGGCGATGACGGTTTTGCCGGTCTGGGGAAAGCGGCGCGGCGCGCGCTGATCGACGCGTCGGTGATCTACGGCGGCGAGCGGCATCTGTCGATGCTGCCGGTGTGCCTCTCCGCCGCGCGCGAGCCGTGGCCGCAACCATTCGACATCGCGCCCGTGCTGGCGCGGCGCGATACGCCCGTGTGCGTGCTGGCGAGCGGCGATCCCATGTTTTACGGCGTCGGCGCGACGCTCGCGCGTCATCTTCGCGCAGACGAATTGCGCGTGCTGCCTGCGCCGTCGTCGGTTTCCCTTGCGGCAGCGCGCCTGGGCTGGGCGTTGCAGGATGCGGCGACGGTGTCGCTGGTCGGGCGGCCGCTCGCCGCGTTGCAGATGCATCTGCACGACGGCGCCCGCGTGTTCGTGCTGAGCGCGGACGGCACGACGCCTGCAGCGGTCGCCGCGTGGTTGCGCGAACGCGGCTTCGGCGCGACGCGCATGGTCGTGATGGAGCATCTGGGCAACGCATCCGAACGTTTGATCGACGCTCGCGCGCATGAATGGTCGATCGGCGAGACGGCGCAACTCAATGTAATCGCGCTCGACTGCCGTCGCGACGAAGCGGGCGATACGCCGCGCCTCGCGTTGACCCCCGGTCTGCCCGACGACGCCTATCGTCACGACGGCCAGTTGACCAAGCGCGACGTGCGCGCGTTGACGCTCGGGCGTCTTGCGCCCGCGCCCGGCGAACTGCTGTGGGACGTGGGCGCGGGCTGCGGATCGATCGGTATCGAATGGATGCGCGCGCACGCCAGTTGCCGCGCGATTGCAATCGAAGCGAATAGCGAGCGCCAGCGTTTCATCGAACACAATCGCGACGCGCTCGGTGTGCCGGGACTGCAACTGATCGCGGGCAAGGCTCCCGATGCGCTGGGTGGACTGCCCGCGCCGGATGCAATTTTCATCGGCGGCGGCGTGACCGCGCAGGGCGTGCTCGATGCCTGCTGGAGCGCATTGAAACCGGGCGGGCGGCTGATCGCGAATGCCGTCACGCTCGAAGGCGAAGCAGCGCTTGTCGCATGGCGCGCGCAACACGGCGGCACGTTGACGCGCATTGCACTTGCCGAAGCGCAGGCGCTCGGCAGCTTCGAGACGTGGCGTTCCGCGCTGCCGATCACGCTGCTCGATACCACCAAACCGTGATGCGCGACGAAACGCCCGAACAACCCGCGCCGCTGCGCAGCGGCTACACGACGGGAAGCTGCGCGACGGCGACGTCGCTGGCGGCGGCGCGTCTGCTGCTGACGGGCGTGGCCAGCGACATCGCCGAAATCGTGCTGCCAAAAGGCCAGCACGTGCCGATGAAGCTCGTGTTCTGCCGCCTGCTCGACGACGATCCACATGCAGCCGAAGCCGGCACCATCAAGGACGCGGGCGACGACCCCGACGTCACACATGGCGCCGTGGTGTTCGCGCGCGTGCGTCTCGCCGACACGCCTGGCGTGCGCTTTCATGCGGGGCCGGGCGTCGGCACGGTGACGCGCGCGGGGCTCACGCTGCCTGTGGGCGAGGCGGCTATCAACCCGGTGCCGCGTCAGATGATGACCGCGCATTTGACCGAACTCGCTGCCGAGCATGGCTACGCGGGCGGCTTCGACGTGACGATCGGCGTCGAGAACGGCGAAGAACTTGCGCAAAAGACGATGAATCCGCGGCTGGGCATTATCGGCGGGCTGTCGATACTCGGCACGACGGGTATCGTGCGGCCGTTTTCGTGTTCGGCGTATATCGCTTCGATCCATCAGGGCATCGATGTGGCGCGCGCGAACGGCTACAGGCATATCGCCGCGTGCACGGGCAACGCGAGCGAGGACGCGATGCGCGCTTACTACCAGTTGCCCGATATTGCGCTGATCGAAATGGGCGACTTCGCGGGCGCGGTGCTCAAGCATCTGAAACGCGCGCCCGTCGACAAGCTCAGCATGTGCGGCGGCTTCGGCAAGCTGAGCAAGCTCGCGGCCGGGCATCTCGATTTGCACAGCCGCAATTCGAGCATCGATCTGCCGCAACTTGCCGCGTGGTGCGCGGGACATGCGGCGAGCGATGCCGCGTTGCAGGCCGCCATTGTCGCGGCGAACACGAGCCAGGAAGCGCTGGCAATGGCGTTGAAAAAAGGCGTGCCGCTCGGCGACATCGTCTGCGCACGGGCGCGCGATGTGGCGCGCGAGATCGTGCCGGCATCGGTTGAAGTCGAGATGTTCGCGATCGACCGGCAGGGCAACATCATGGGTGTGGCGCGATGAAGCGGGTGCTGCTGCTCGGCGGAACGGGCGACGCGTTGCAGATCGCGCGGCAGCTCGGGCCGCAGCATGTCTACAGTCTGGCGGGACTCGGACGTGTGCCGGAAGGGCTCGCGTGTGAAGTGCGGGTCGGCGGCTTTGGTGGCTGCGAAGGGCTGGCGCGGTTCATCGAAAGCGAAGGCATTGCGCTGGTGATCGACGCGACGCATCCGTATGCCGCGCAAATGAGCGCGAACGCGGCGGCTGCGTGCCGTACGGCGCAGGTGCCATGCTGGGCGCTGCGCCGCGCGGGCTGGACGCAGCAGACGGGCGATGACTGGCGGATGGTGGACGACTGGGATGCGCTGGTCGATGCGATTCGCGCGTTCCGGCGCGTGCTGTTCACCTCGGGCCGCGAGCCGCTTGTGCATCTCGACGAGATACCGGCGCATCAGTATTGGCTCGTGCGTTGTCTCGACGCGCATCCGGGCAACGAGCGCGCGCGAATTATCGATGCACGGGGTCCGTTCGATATCGACGGTGAACGGGCGCTGTTCGCGTTGAATCACATCGATGTGCTGGTGACGAAGAACAGCGGCGGCGCCGCGACGCAGGCGAAGCTCGAAGTCGCGCGCGAGTTGAAGGTGCCTGTGGTGATGATGCGGCGTCCTGCGTTGCCCGATGTCGATCGCGAGTTCGACAGTCCGGCGCAACTGCTGCGCGCATTGAATGAAGAAGATTGGAGTGGTGTGAAATGACGGTGTTTTTTATCGGCGCGGGGCCGGGTGATCCTGAACTGATCACGGTAAAGGGGCAGCGTCTGGTGCGCACGTGTCCGGTGATTCTGTATGCCGGCTCGCTGGTGCCTGAAGCCGTGTTGAGCGGCAATGTTGCCGAACAGGTGGTGAATACGGCCGAGCTCGATCTCGATGCGATCATCGCGCTGCTTGCGCAAGCGCATGCCAAAGGGCAGGACGTTGCGCGCGTGCATTCGGGCGATCCGTCGTTATATGGGGCGATTGGCGAGCAGATTCGCCGCTTGCGTGCACTTGGCATTCCGTATGAGATCGTGCCTGGGGTGACGGCGACGGCAGCGTGTGCGGCTACGCTTGGCGTTGAGTTGACGTTGCCTGATGTGTCGCAGACGGTGATCTTGACGCGCTATGCGCGGAAGACTTCGATGCCTGACGGCGAGCAGTTGGCCGATCTCGCGCGGCATAGGGCGACCATGGCGATTCATCTTGGCGTGCGGCATCTTGCCAGCATTGTTGATGTGCTCGTGCCGTACTATGGGGGCGACTGTCCTGTCGCGGTTGTTTATCGGGCTAGTTGGCCTGATGAAGAGCGGGTGTGCGGGACCCTGGCTGATATTGTTGCCAGGGTGCAGGCGACTGATATTGAACGCACTGCGTTGATATTGGTGGGGCGTGTGCTCGATGCTGAGCATTTTGCAGATTCAACGTTGTATGCCAAAGATGCCGATGGCAGGTGAGGTGTTGTTGTTGTTGGTGGTGGCATCCGCGATTTGTCTTCGTACTTCACGCGTTGCCCCTGTGCGGGGCGGCACCTACTTTTCTTTGCCGCGGCAAAGAAAAGTAGGCAAAAGAAAGCCGCTGAACACCGCTAATCCTTGTTTCCGCCCGAGGGCCCCCGACGGGTCCTCCGCTTCAAACGGCAACCTGCCTTCCACCGCCCGTTGCCAACGCTCTGATTGAGCGCATCACCCGCTTCACACTCCCGCGTGGCCACACGCGAGATCGCATCGCCCACGTTCTATGGCGGCAAACTGTGTGTAGGCTGTCGCGGCGTACGCGCTCCACTCCGGACTGAAAAGCACCATCGGTGTCGTAAGAACGCAGAGGTGTGAAGCACTACGACCTACACACAGTTTGCCACCTGGGCGGCCGTAACCAATCGCTGCCGCTTGCTGCGCTACGGGTGACTGAAGTGGGTGAGGCGCCCATTCAAGGCGTTGGCAACGGGCAGTGAATGGCAGGACGCCGTGTGAAGTGGAGGAACTGTTGGGGGCCCTCAGGCGGAGGTCAAGAACGGGCGGTGTTAGCCCGCTTTCTTTGCTTACTTTCTTTGCGGCGGCAAAGAAAGTAAGTGCCGCCCCGCACAGGGGCAACGCGTGAAGCAGGCAAAACAAATCGCGGATGCCAGCGAAACCACAAGCAAACCAAACAAAACCAAAAGCGCATGCCACCCCGCACAGGGGCAACGCCTGAAGCACCAGTAACAAAACGCGAATGCCAGCGACCCCTTAAGCAAACAACATCATCGAGGCGCCGCCAGCAAAAAAACTCGTCAACGCGTTTGCACGGAAGACTGCTCACCCTGCGCCTGCGGCTGAGTAACAGCACTAACAACCACAAACACAACAACATTCAGCGCGAGCGCAAGAAACCCGATATTGACGTCCTTGAGCGCATCGGGCAAAAACGGCATCAACTGCCCGACGCTCATCTTGAAGATAGTGGTGATTGCAACAACGGCGAC
Source organism: Burkholderia sp. Ac-20365 (assembly GCF_017104715.1). Classification (GTDB taxonomy): domain Bacteria; phylum Pseudomonadota; class Gammaproteobacteria; order Burkholderiales; family Burkholderiaceae; genus Paraburkholderia. The sequence continues at coordinate 29,688 of NZ_JAAGPI010000023.1, read as the reverse complement.
CCCAACCACAATCCCGCAAAACGCCCCTTGTTTCGTAGCACGATTCCGCGGCGCGAGGCTGCAAATAATAGCGGGGAACAGTTGCGTAACAAAGCTATACCCCATCAAAAGGAGAGCAACAATCGTCTCCCCGCCATGCAATGTAAAAAGCACGGCCACCAGCGCAACAACAGGCACGAAAACCCGCGCAAGCTTTGCAACCGTCTCATCGGAAGCATTACGCTGCACAAGCCCGCGATAAACATCGTTAGCAAGCAACGTCGAAGCCGTCGTGAGAATCATGGAACCTGGCACAAGCGCAGTCAGCACGCCAGCGGCACCAATCACCCCAACAAACCACGGATCAAACGTCTGCAACGACAGCTTGAACAACGACAGATCGATATCGCCGCCTTTGAGGCCCGGCACCTTCAGCGCCGCAGCAAAGCCAACAAAGAACACGAACAGCAGGATCAGCTGATAAAGCGGCAACACCATCGCGTTACGTCGAAAGATCCGTTCGTCCTTCGCGGTAAAGACAGATCCAAACGTATGCGGCCACATAAAGAAGCCCAGCGCGGTAAGCAGAACCGTCGACTGGAACCAGGTGACGCTCGAGCCCTTCTCAGGGAACGTGAGAAAGCCAGGACGCGCAGCATCGATCGCATGAAACATCTGACCGAGGCCGCCGTAATAATGCATCGGCAGATAGATGCCAAGAAACAGCACGATGCCAAGAATGAGCATGTCCTTGACGACCGAATTCCATGCCGAGCCGCGCACACCCGATACCGTCACGTAGATCGTGACAACAGCCGCGCCGATCCATATCGCCGCCGATGACGAAATCGCACCATACGATGCCGTCGACACGATAATCCCAAGGCCCTTCAACTGCAGCACCAGATAAGGAATCAGCGCAGCCACATCGACGATCGCAACCAGCACCCCAAGCGGCGCGCTATCGTATTTGCGCGTGAGAAAGTGCGGCTGCGACACGACGCGATGCGTCTTCGCGAAGCGCCACACGGGCGGCAGCATCCAGTACGACAGCACATACGCCAGCGTGCCGTACGCAAGAATGTAGTAGACGGGTGCGCCCTTGCCATACGCGAAGCCGCTGCCGCCAAGGAAGGTGAACGTCGTATAGATCTCGCCTGCCATCAGCAGGAACACGAACGCGGTGCCGAAGCTGCGGCCGCCCACCGTCCATTGTTCAAGGCTCATGTCGTGCCCATGACGGGCGCGTATGCCCAGATAAAGCGCGAACAGCGTGACGGCGACGATGATTGCGAGGGCGCTGCTCATGAACGCACCTCCTCGCCGGAGGAAGTCTGCCGGTTCACGGGGTCGAGCTTGTAGATGATGCCCATGATGACCGAGCTCAGCACCACCCACATCACGATCCACGCAAGCACGAACGGCATGCCGAGCACGAGCGGCTCGACGCGGTTGACGAACGGAACGCCGAGCAGAATGCCGATGAACGGCAGCACGGCGAGCAGACGAAATGACATGGGACAACTCCTCGATTGTGAATGAGTCCGTCTCGATGAACGTCAATGTGACCGTCAATTCCTGAAGCAACGACTGAGATGCCGCGCACCGACTGTATGCCTCTTGCCATATTCCGGTAAAGCTCGCCAAAAATATGCAGGTATATTGAAAGGAACGTGCGCAAACGCAGTGCCCGTGGGCGTCGGCGTGCATCGAAGGCGTGCTGCATTGCATGAAGAAGGTGCCCGCGCATGGCGTGCGAAATTGGTTGCAATTACACTGTTCGGCCCTGATGCTCCGTTGCGCGGCGCAAAAATCAAAACCATCAAAGAGCGATTTCATCGATGATTTCGAGCCTGATTTCGGAGATTCTGTTTGGCTTCACCGGGTTGATCAGCATCATCAACCCGATCGCGATTGCGTTCGTGTTCCTCGACCGCACGGAATCGCTCACGGACGCGGAGCGCGCCGCGCTCGCCAAACGCGTGTCCCTCAACGCGTTCTTTGTGCTGCTCGTCGTATTCTTTGTCGGTACGCCGATCCTGCATTTCTTCGGCATTTCCATGGAAGCGTTGCGCATAGGCGGCGGTCTTGCCGTGGCGGTGAGCGCGTGGAATATGCTCAATGCGCCCGAACGGCAGCCGAACGAAGCAGCCGTCAAGCCCGTCGATCCCGACAACGCCATGTCGAAGGCTTTCTTTCCGTTGACGGTGCCGCTCACGACAGGCCCCGGCACGATGGCAACCGCCATTGCGCTGAACGCGAACCGCAGTCACAAGCTGTCGGAGTTCGTGATGTCGTCGATTGCTTCCGTGACGATTTCGTTTCTCGTGATGCTCGCAATCTGGTTCACGTACAACCACTCGGCAACCCTTGGCCGTTATCTGGGCAAGGAAGGCACAAAGGTCGCGCTGCGCGTGTCCGCCTTTCTGTTGCTGTGCATCGGCGTACAGATCATCCTGACGGGGCTGTCCGAGTTTCTCGCGCCGATTGCGAACGGACGGCTGAACAATTGAACGCCGGGAGCCAGTCGGGCGCTTCCCCGATGTGACCCGGCATGATCCCGATCAAAGCGGCGCCGCTTCACGCCGTTTCAAACGGAAGCGTGCGCAGGCGTTTTTCTTCGAGGAGACCGATCATGTGCCGCTGGCTGGCTTACACAGGCAACCCGATTCAGCTCGAAGCCGTGCTGTTCCGGGCCAAGCATTCCCTGATCGACCAGAGCCTTCATTCGCGGCTCGGGCAGACAACGACCAACGGCGACGGCTTCGGCGTCGGCTGGTACGGTCATCCCACCGATATCCCGTTTCGCTACCGCTGCGCGCATCCCGCGTGGAGCGACCGCAATCTGCGCGACGCCGCGCGGGCCGTGCGCGCGCCGCTGTTCGTCGCGCATATCCGCGCGGCGACGGATACGCCGTCGCAGGAAACCAACTGTCATCCGTTTCGCCACGGCCGGTGGCTGTTCATGCACAACGGCCTGATCCGCAACTACCCGAAAGTGCGGCGGGACCTGATGCTCGGCATCGACCCGGACCTGTTCGCTTCGATCGAGGGCTCGACGGATTCCGAAGTCATGTTCTATCTGGCGCTGACCTTCGGGCTCGAAATCGATCCCGTGCTGGCGCTCGAACGCATGGCGGGCTTCGTCGAGGAAGTGGGGCGGCGCCACGGCATCGAGGCGCCGCTGAACATGACCGTCTGCGCGACGGACGGCGAGCAGATCGTGTCGGCGCGCTATTCGAGCGAGCGGCAGTCGCGCTCGCTTTTTCACAGCACGTCGATCCGCCATCTGATGGAGTTGTATCCTGATGATCCGCGTCTGGCCGCCGTCGGCGCCGATGCGTTTCTGGTGCTTTCCGAGCCGCTCGTCGACCTGGAAGGCTGGTGGGAGGAAATACCGGAAGCGACGGCGATCGTCGCGAAGGGCGGCGCAATCGAATCGCGGCAATTCAATCCGCATGGAACATAGCGTCGTTGCAGGTTCATGGCCGTGCTTCGCGTAAACCCTGATACGCGCTGCGCGTCCGTCTGCCGTTGTTGCATGAAGGGAGTGCAACCATGAGTCGTCCAGTGACTGCAGACATCGCGACTGACAAGCCATCCGAACGCACTCGCCACGGGTCCGATCTGGCCGCCGAGGTGCTGGCATCGGAACAGAGCGTATTGCGTCTGCTCACGCGCAGCACGCCGCTGCCCGAACTGCTGGCGGAAGTGTGCCGCCGCGCCGAAACGCTGCTCGGCGAGGGCTCGCGCTGCTCGATCCTCGTGCTGGACACCGACGGATTCACGGTGCGCGTCGGCGCGGCGCCGTCGCTGCCGGCGCTGTACAGCGAGGCTATCGACGGCATGTCTATCGGTCCGTGCGCCGGTTCCTGCGGCACGGCAATGCATGACCGGCGGCTCGTGATCGTCGATGACATCGAAAACGATCCGTTGTGGTCGGACTACCGGCATCTCGCGCTGCCACTCGGGCTGCGCGCCTGCTGGTCGGTGCCGTTCGAGGACGACGCCGGCCAGGTGCTCGGCGCGTTCGGCGTCTACTACGACCGCCAGCGCCGTCCCAACGAAGACGAACATGCGCTGCTGCGCGAGATCGGCCAGAGCGTGGGTCTCGCCGTCCATCAGGATCTGATGCGCAAGCGTCTTGCGGAAAGCGAGGAGCATCACCGGCTGGTGGTCGATCATCTGAACGAAGGGATCGTCGTGCAGACGCGCGACGGCGTCGTGCTGGCCTGCAATCCGAGCGCGCGGCGCATGCTGCACGCGACGGGCGAAGTAATCGGCCAGGACATCTACAAGGTGATTCGCGCCGCGTTCCGGGAAGACGGTTCGCCCGTCGAGGGCGGCGACCAGCCGACGCAGCGCGTGCTGCACACGGGCGAGCCCGCCGTTGGCATCACGCTGCGGCTCGAACTGGCGGACGGTGAATCGATCTGGATCACCGAGAACGTCGTGCCGATCGTCAGGCCGGGCGAGAGCGAGCCGCATGCGGTGCTGGTGTCGTTCAACGATATCAGCGCAGTGCGCGCCGCGCGGGCGCAGTTGCAGCACCTCGCCACGCGCGATTCGTTGACCGGGCTTTACAACCGCGCGTTTCTTGCCGACCGGATGAGCGCGCTGCTCGCGCCCTATGCCGGTACCGGTGCAGGACTGCATGAGTCCGCGCCGCGTCTGGCCGTGCTGTTTGTCGATCTGGACGGCTTCAAGAAGGTCAACGACATCGCCGGCCACGAAGCCGGCGACGCGCTGCTGTGCAGCGTCGCCGAGCGGCTCGCGGCCTGCGTGCGCAGCGAGGACACGCTCGCGCGTGTCGGCGGCGACGAGTTCGTGATTGCGACGGGCGACTACGGCGACGGGTCGTTTCTCACCGCGCTCGCGCAACGCGTGCTCGATACGATCGCGAAGCCGTTTGCCGTCGGCGGCAACGAGTATTACCTGGGCGCGTCGATCGGCATCAGCCTCTTTCCCGACGACGGACGCGACGCGCAGACGCTGATGCGCAACGCCGACTCCGCGATGTACGACGCGAAGCAGCGCGGCCGCAACAACTTCCAGTTTTTCACGTCCGAATTGAGCCAGCGGCTGCAGCGGCGCTTCGCTATCGAACAGTCGTTGCGGCGCGCGCTCGTTGCCGATGAACTGAGCCTTGCCTATCAACCGATCGTCGAGGGTGCGACCGGGCGCATCGTCGGCGCGGAGGCGCTCTTGCGCTGGCACAACGGCGAACTGGGCAATGTGTCGCCCGTCGAGTTCATTCCCGTCGCGGAAGATACCGGCCTCATCATCGATATCGGCCGCTGGGTGCTGGAGAACGCGTGCCTGCAGGCGGTCGAATGGCGCAAGACGATCACACCGCATCTGATGATGGCCGTGAACCTGTCGCCGCGGCAGATCAACGGCGAGCTGATCGAGCATGTGGCGCTGAGTCTCGAACTCGCGGGGCTGGAGGCGTGCGCGCTCGAACTGGAGATCACAGAAGGCGTGCTGATGAGCGACAGCGACGCCGTGATGCCGCTGCTGACGACGCTCGCGCGCATGGGCGTGCGCATTTCCGTCGACGACTTCGGCACCGGCTATTCGTCGCTGTCGTATCTGAAGCGTTTTCCGCTGCATAGCCTGAAGGTGGACCGTTCGTTTGTCGCGGGCTTGCCGGAGCATCGCGACGCCGTTGCGATCACGCATGCCGTCGTCGCGATGGCGCATTCGCTCGGCATGAACGTGACGGCCGAAGGCGTCGAAACGAGCGAGCAGGCCGCGTTTCTGCGCTCGATCGGCTGCGAGCGGCAACAAGGTTATCTGTTCGGCCGGCCCGTCGTGGCGGGGGAATTCGCGCGCGAAGCGCAGCGGATGCTGGCCGGTGGCTGATCCGCGCGATTTGACGTTTGTTCAATGAGTTCACGCGAGGCGGTTACACTGGCGCTCGTTTTTTTCTTCGCGAGCGATGTGTGGACGGACGGTTGAAGCGCGTGGTTGACCGTGTGCTGCTGTGTGCGGCAGCGCTGGCGTTGCCGTTGACGGCCGCGCACGCTGAGAATCATGTGCAGACCCGGGCTTTCGACGCATCGCCATGGACGTCGTACTACGGCGATGCCGATTCTCTAGGCGATCTGACGCGCGTCGCGTCGACCTTCCGCGTCATCGACGTCGATCTCGATCCCGACACCGACAACTTCACGCCCGCCGAGGTCGCCGCGCTCAAGGACGGCGGCCGCAATATCGTGCTGAGTTACCTGAACCTAGGATCGTGCGAGACGTATCGCTCGTACTGGCGCAATGTGCCGGAAGGGTTCGTTTCGTGCGAAGCGAACACGGCGGCGCACGCGGGCAGTTATCGCGGCTACCGGCAGGAAACGTGGATGAATCTGTCTAATGCCGACTACCAGCGGCTGATCGTCGATTACGTCGCGCCGCGTCTCGTTGCGCAAGGGGCCGACGGCTTCTATCTCGACAACCTCGAAATCGTCGAGCACGGCACGTCGACGCGCAACGGCCCGTGCGATGCGGCTTGCGTGCAAGGCGCGCTCGATCTTGTGCGCAAGCTGCGCGAGAAGTATCCGGCGCTCGTCTTCGTGATGCAGAACGCGACCGGCCGCACGACGCGCGAAGGCATGACGGGTGGCGTGCCGTTCGCCTCGCTGCTGGATGGCGTTGCGCATGAAGAGGTGTACGCGCCGAAGTACGACCCGCAGGCCGAAGCGGAACTGGCTGCGTGGCAAGCGATGGCGCTCACGCCGAATGGCCACGCATTCTGGATCGCGACGCTCGATTACGTGGGCAGTTGCGACGCGGCGGCGAAGGCGCGCCGCGTGTTGGCGCGCAGCCGCGCGAAGGGCTTCGTGCCGTATGCGTCGGATAGCAGCGCGAAGCAGGGCGTGGTCTGCTACTGGGGCAAGTGATCGACGCGTGCGCTCATGCGCGCGAAGTCAGCAACTTCAGGCCCGCGAGGCCGAACACGATTGCGAGGCCGCCGTCGAGCCAGCGACGGATCGACAGATACACGCGGCGCGCAAGCGGCGTCGAGAACAACGCGGCATAGGTGCTGAACACCAGCATGCCGATCGCCAGGCAGCCGGCCACCGTCGTCAGCATGTGCGGCGCACCGCCGTTCGCCGGCGAGGCGAGCGCCACGACCGAAATCCACACGAGAATCGCCTTCGGGTTGGTCAGATGCATCAGCAGTCCGCGAGTGTAAAGGCGGCGTAGCGGCAACGGCGCGTCCGACGCGTGCGTCTGGGCACTACGCGGTTGCAGCGCCGAGCGGCCCGACTTGAAGGCGAGCCACAGCAGATAGCATCCGCCGAATATCTTCAGTCCGACCATCAGCCCCGAAAATGCGAGCAGCGCCGCCGACAACCCCAGCGCCGCGAGCATCGCCCAGAAGCACGATCCGCACACGACACCCGCGGCGAACGCGAACGCGGACTTGCGTCCATCCGAGGTCGCGATCGACATGATGGCCAGATTGCTCGGGCCGGGGCTCGCCGTACCGACGAAATACGCGGACCAGGCAAACACGACGTTCGCGGACAGCAGCGGAAGGCTGGACATGGGATGTTTTGGATGTAGTTGAGCCGAGCGGAGATTGTCACTGGCGCACGCGGCGCGCGGAATAGACAATTCGCGGCGCGCAAGGCAGGCCAGCCGTCTGGAACGCGCCGGATGGTTGATGACAGTGCGTTCAGCGTCGAGCGTTCTGCGCCAGTTCCGGCCAGCAGCGTTGCGCGATCCGCTCGTGATACGCCATCAGCGTGGCGTGCTGCGAGACGAAATCGCGCACCGGGCTTTCGAAGGGATGGGCGACGGTCGTGTGAATCCACGCGAAGCCGGTTGCGTCGATCGTGGTCGGCTCATCGCCGAGCAGGAAGCGCTGATCGCCGAGCAGATCGGCGACGGCCTGCCAGCCTTCGATGCCCATCTGCGCGATTTCGTCGTAGCTATGTCGTCCCGTGCCTTGCTCCCACGCCTGGCGCAGCACCTTGCGGCGGACCACGGGCATCAGCAGCGGCGCGATTGCGCCCACCAGCGGCCGGGCGGGCGGCGGCGCGATCCGCCGCGCGTAGTCGATCATCACGGGCTTGTAGATGGCCATGTTGCGATCGACGGCCCAGCGGAAGTACACGGCCACGAAGTACAGATGCGTTTCGAGCAGCGCCTTGATCGCAGCAGCTTGCGCGCGCTGCTTCGGGTCTAGTCGCGCGTCGTTCAGCGCATCCGGATAGCGGTTCTGCAGATAGCGGATGATCGCGGACGAATCGCAGATCGTCATGCCGTCGATCTCCACAACGGGCAACTTTTTTTTCGGCATCGCGTTGAGATTGCCGATGCGTCCTTCGTACGGAATCCCTGAGAGTCTTAGCCACGTTTCGAGCTTGACGACGAACGGACTGAGATCGGGCGGCATGGCGCCCGCGCCGTCACCGAACTTGTAGACGATCATGAAGTCCTCGTGTGTCGCGTCCCGTTGCGGTGACGGAATCGTACAGCGGCTCAGCGCTATCCGGTACATCGTGCCATTCGGCTAGCCGTTCGGCGCATGCTTAACTTTCGTGCCAGCGTGGCGCGTGGATTGTTGTTCTCACGTGAACATAGATTCCCCGCGCATACGATTGATGCTTGACGGGAGACTCCTAAAATTGTCATCAAGGGGCGCAGGATGCAACGGCGCCAGGCGATTCAGGATTCGGACGGATAGCGGAGATTGAAATGGACATCCTCGACGTAGCGCGGCAAGCGGGAATGACGGTCGTGCTCGAAGCACGCATCGGTCGACAGGAATATCACAGTGTGCACGGGTCGCTGGCGGCGCTGCAAAGCTTCGCCGAGCGGGTGAGGGCATCGACGATGGAAGAGACTCACGCCGTTGAGCAGGAATAAAAAAAGAGCCGTCGATTTGCGACGGCTCTTTGCTTTTACGTGGTCTCCAGCGCCGGATCTGACGCTCAGTTGAACAGTTCGACGAGACAGACGACCGTCGTAAACAGTCCGATGCAGCCGCCCAACGCGACGGCACCTTGCATGAAACCTCCTAAATTCCCCATATAGCGCTCCGTGATGTTCTGGGTGGTGGCGCTAGTCTAAATCGAAAGAAATAAGAAAGGTAAAAGAAAGTATTGGTGAGTTCTTCATCGGTTTGTCGTTCGTCTTACTTGTACGATGACGTATCTCAATACTCGGCACGTAAGCGCTTCGACGCGCGAAGCGACTCTCGCGTATTGCGCGCAAAGCGTGTGCGCACGAATGGCGACAGCTGCGGCGGCCTTCGCGGATGCGGAATTGCGTTTTCGGACGCCTCGATCTTCCTTTTCAGTCGTGAAGAGAACAATCCGATGTTCGAATGAACATTGCGAGCCTGACGTTCCCGGTTTTGTCCTTTCTCAACATAGCAGCCTCTGTAATGTGCAGATCGGCCATCCGACAAGGTTTCCGAGTTGGATGACGTGGCGCTTACATGGTTTTCCCTGGTATCCTACAGACTTTTCAGTGATACGATGACCGACGATAAACGCTGACTGAATGTTCGAATTCGCGCATCGGCCGGTGTCACCGCCGGGCGATCTCGGGCCCGGTCTGCACAAAGGAATGGAGACAGACTTGAGAACAATCATTGGCCTGCGCTGGTGGATCATTGCGCTCGTGTGCCTTGGGACTATCGTCAACTACCTGTCACGCAACGCGCTCGGCGTCATGGCGCCCGAACTGAAGACGTTGCTGCACATGAACACGCAGCAGTATTCGTATGTCGTCGGCGCGTTCCAGATCGGCTACACGATCATGCAACCGGTTTGCGGTCTGATCATCGACCTGATCGGTCTGCGTCTCGGTTTCGCGCTGTTCGCGTGTCTGTGGTCGGCGACGGGCATGCTGCACGGTCTCGCGAGCGGCTGGCTGTCGCTTGCGGCGCTGCGCGGGTTGATGGGTCTGTCGGAAGCCGTCGCGATTCCCGCCGGGATGAAGGTCGTCGCCGAATGGTTTCCGAATCGGGAAAAGTCGGTGGCCGTCGGGTATTTCAACGCGGGCACGTCGCTCGGCTCGCTGTTCGCGCCGCCGCTCGTCGTGTTCCTGTCGCTGCGCTACGGCTGGCAGAGCGCGTTTGCCGTGACGGGCGCATTGGGTTTCGTGTGGGCCGCGCTCTGGTACGCGTTCTATCGCACGCCGTCCGAGCACAAGCGGATCAGCGACAGCGAGCGCACCGCCATCGTCGAAGGGCAGACGCCGCCTGCCGCGCATGCGCAGGACAAGCGCCGCATTCGCGAAGTGCTCGGCACGCGCCGTTTCTGGGCGATCGCGCAAGCGCGTTTTTTCGCCGAGCCGGCCTGGCAAACGTTCAGCTTCTGGATTCCTCTCTATCTCGCTACCGAACGTCACATGGATCTCAAGCAGATCGCGATGTTCGCCTGGCTGCCGTTTCTTGCCGCGGACCTTGGCGGCCTGTTCGGTGGTTATCTGTCGCCGTTCCTGATGAAGCGGCTGCGCGTGCCGCTCATCTGGTCGCGTATCGCCGGCGTCGTGCTGGGCGCATTCATGATGATCGGACCCGCGTGCATTGGCCTGGTCGCTTCGCCGTATGAGGCCATTGCGCTGTTCTGCGTCGGCGGCTTCGCCCACCAGATGATTTCCGCACTCGTCAACACGCTCGCTGCTGATGTATTCGAGCCCGGTGAAGTCGGCACCGCGGCGGGCTTCGCGGGCATGGCCGCGTGGATCGGCGGACTTGGCTTTTCGCTGATGGTGGGCGCGCTGGCGGACAAGATCGGCTATACGCCGCTGTTCGGCGCACTTGGGGCATTCGACCTGATCGGCGCGGCGCTGCTGGTGATCCTGATGCGCGGCGTGTCGCGTGACGCGCGTTTGCAACGTGTCGAAAACGGTGCGGGCAGCGCGGCCTGACCCGATTGATCTGACTGACCTAACTGTTGACTGAGCTGGAACACATCATGGCTACGTTGAAGAATCGACCGCGGTTTGCTGTCTCCGAACCGCTCGCCGGTCAAACCGGTAACCCGATCGTGTTGCGCGCTGCCGACGGCGCGCAGATCGAACTGTTCGTTCTCGCCGACGACATCATCCGCGTGCTCGTGCTGCCGAACGGCGAATTGCGCGGACCGCGCACGTGGTCGATTGCGCCCGGCCTGGAAGACGTGCCGGTCGAAGGCCGCGACCGACGCGATCTGACTGGCTTTGAGAAAGTGACGTTCAGCGCGACGAGCGACGCGGATCGCTTCGTCGTCGAAACCGCGCAGATTCGCCTGACGGTGGATCTGGACGGCGGCTTCTGTTCGTGGGCAATCGCGCGCGACGGCGGCTGGCACGCCGTGATGAACGACCGCAAGACCCAGGCGTACAACTTCGGCTGGTGGGACGAACGCGTTTATCACTATGTCGAACGGCAGCGCGGCGAGATGTATGTAGGTCTCGGCGAACGCGCGGGCACGCTGGACCGCGCGAACCAGAGCTACGAGATGCGCAACATCGACGCGATGGGTTATAGCGCGCGCAACACGGATCCGCTCTACAAGCACATCCCGTTTTACGTGACGTGGCAGCCGCAGTCGTCGCTGGGATTCGGACTGTTCTACGACACGCTCGCCGATTGCCGTTTCGACATGGGCCGCGAACTCGACAACTATCATGGCCACTACCGCCATTTCGTCGCCGAGCATGGCGATCTGGACTATTACTTCATCGCGTCGGCGGATACGCCGCTGAACGCCGTGCGCCGTTTTACGTGGCTCACCGGCCGCCCCGCGCTGATGCCGAAGTGGGGCCTGGGCTATTCCGGCTCGACGATGAGCTACACCGACGCGCCCGACGCGCAACGCCGGATGGGCGAATTCATCGACCGTTGCCGCGAGCACGACGTGCTGTGCGACTCGTTCCATCTGTCGTCGGGTTATACGTCGATCGGACCCAAGCGTTACGTGTTCAACTGGAATCACGAGAAATTTCCGGATATCGAAGGGTTCGTTCACGGCTATCTGCGCGAAGGCGTGAAGCTGTGCGCGAACATCAAACCGTGTCTGCTGCAGGATCACCCAGCATTCGATGAAGCCGCGAAAGCCGGTCTGCTGATCGAAGCAAAGGATGGCGAGCCCGCATGGGTGCAGTTCTGGGATGAAGTGGGCGCGTATCTGGACTTCACCAATCCGGCGACGATCGACTGGTGGAAAGCGCGCGTGAAGGACAGTTTGCTGCGCTATGGCATCGCGTCGACGTGGAACGACAACAACGAGTTTGAAATCTGGACGCCCAACGCCATTGCGCAAGGTTTTGGCGAGCCGTTCCCCGCGCATCAGGCGAAGGTGTTGCAGACGCAGTCGATGATGCGCGCGTCACGCGACGCGCAGCGCGAACACGCGCCCCGCACGCGGCCATTTCTTGTGTCGCGTTCGGGCGGCGTCGGTATGCATCGCTATGTGCAGACATGGTCCGGCGACAACTACACGTCGTGGGAAACGCTGCGCTATAACCTGAAAATGGGTCTGGGCCTCGCGATGTCCGGCGTGTCGAACAGTGGTCACGACATCGGCGGATTTTCCGGTCCGGCGCCCGAGCCGGAACTGCTGCTGCGCTGGGTGGCGTTCGGCGTTTTCCTGCCGCGTTTCAGCATCCATTCGTGGAACGACGACGGCACCGTCAACGAACCGTGGATGTATCCGGAAGCGACCAGCCAGATTGCTGGCCTCATCAAGCTGCGTTACCGGCTGATTCCGTACCTGTACGAACTGCTGTGGCAATCGCATCGCGCGTACGAGCCGGTCATGCGTCCGCTGTTCGCGGAGTTTCCGAACGATCCGCGTTGCCTCGCCGATGGCGACGACATGATGCTCGGCTCGTCGCTGCTGCTTGCGCCCGTCGTCGAGAAGGGACAGACGGAGCGCGAAGTCTATCTGCCCGATGGCGCGCGCTGGGCGTCGTACTGGAGCGGTGAGGTGTTCGAAGGCGGGCAGAGCGTGACGCTGCCCGCGCCGTTCGAGCAACCTGTGATGCTGCTGCGCGAAGGCAGCGTCGTTCCGTTGAACATCGCCGAGCAGCACTTTGCGCAACCCGCCGACACCCGCGGCTTCATCGCGTTGCCCGTCAAGGGAGCAGGCACCGCGCAAGGTGGTTGCGTCGAAGACGACGGGGAAACGGAAGCATGGCGCGACGGCGCGCAAGGTCGCTGGGAGATTGCAATCGCCAGCGACGCAACCACGCTGCGTATTGCGATCGAACGCAAAGGACAGATGCCGGTTGAGCAGACGGAAGTGCAACTCAGTGTGCCGGCGTCGGAGACGCGTGCGGTTCACTGCACGAGCGGCGATTTGACTGGCGATGCGATCGAAAACGGCTGGCGCCGTCTGACGGTGCGACTCGCGCGTCCATAACTTCAATCTGCGACGGGGTTGACCCACCCGTCGCCATTCCAACCCACAACCATTTTGCATGGGGCGGGCGCGGGGCGCTGAAGCTCCCGCTCCCGTCATAGGGAGACTACAAGCAATGACGATTTTGAAATGCACGCGCAGGCGTGCAAGGGCCCTCTATTGCCTGCCGATCGCTGGCGCAGCGCTATCGACGGGTGCGTTCGCGCAGAGTAGCGTCACGCTCTACGGTGTCGTCGATAACGCATTCAGCTACGTGAGCAATCAGCGCGGCCACTCGAACTTCTATATGAGCCAGGGCAATCTGCAGGCGAGCAAGTTCGGTTTGCTCGGCGCGGAGGAACTCGGGGGCGGCACGAAGGCGATTTTCCGGCTCGAGAGCGGCTTCAATTCGTTGACGGGCGCGCAAAGCAGCGCGGGCAATCTCTTCAACCGCCAGGCGTATGTCGGCCTGAGTAACGACAAATACGGCACCGTGACGCTCGGCCGCCAGTACACACCGTACTTCAACATGGTCGGCGCGCTTGGACCGACGGGCGTGCTGACGGGCGCAACAGGCGCGCATCCGGGCGACCTCGACGCGCTCGACACGACGCTGCGCTTCAACAACTCGATCACCTATGCTTCGCCGAATATCGCCGGCTTCACGTTTGGCGCGCAGTACGGACTCGGCGGCGTGCCGGGCAGCGTCACGAACGGCAGCAACCTGAGCGCGGCGCTGCGGTACGACTATCAGTCGTTCTCGGTTGCGGCGGGCTATGTGAAGCTGAAGGACATCACGACGAGCCAGTCGCTCGGCAGTTTCGCGATCAATTCGCCCGTCAATAACGGCTACGCGAGCGCAAGCAGCACGCAGATGATTGCCGCCGCCGCGCGCTACAACTTCAGCGATCTGATGGTCGGCGTGAACTACTCGAACGTGCAGTACGCGCCCGGCTCGCACTCGCTGTTCGCGAGCGAGGCGGTGTTCAACACCTATGGCGCGATCGCGACGTATCGCTTCACGCCGTCGGTGATCGCGGGCATCGGCTATAGCTATACACGCGCAAGCAAGGCGAACGGCATCGACGACCCGGCGCAGTATCACCAGATTTCGCTGGAGCAGACCTACAGCCTGTCCAAGCGCACGACGCTTTACGCACTCGAGGCGTATCAGCTGGCGCGCGGCAAGTCGCTGGTCGCGTCGGGCTCGGGTGTGGCGATTACGGATGCCGTGGCCGTTGTCGGCGATTCGCAGAACACGACGCCTTCGTCGGGGCCGTCGCAGTTCGTCGGGATGGTGGGCATTCGCCACGCGTTCTGACGTTTCGAGCACAACGCATCGGCCGCGGCAAGCAATTTGCCGCGGCTGTCTCACGATTAAACGCCGGGCGTCGCGCCATTGCGACGGCCCGGCGTTTGTTTATCCGTCGCGCGGACATGCGGGTTAGACTGCAGCGCGCAGTCGCGGCTACGTTTCGATTGCGTAAAAACCTGTATGAATATACAGTATCGGCGTGCGATCGAAGAGGAGCGTGCGTCATGAATATGCGTGTGCAACAACCCGGCCGTCACCCGATGCCGGAAATCGCGGCCTTTGTCGCGAACCTGAAGACGGCGTTCGGCGAGCGGGAAATCGACGAGGCCATCCGCCGCGGCAAGGCGGGGGAGCCGACGTTCTACGCACGCGAAAATGGCCGTTCGGTTGGTACAGCGCATGCCACGGTGGTCGCCGCTGTGGCGCATGAGCTGGCCGAGGCTGAGGCAAGTGACGTCTGTCAGGTTGTTCAGGGCAAGGAGATTGAGCGATGAAGGCAGGTCGTCTATGCGTCGCGCTGATTGCGCTGGTTTTGACGTCTGCGGCGCACGCGGAAAAGTACACCGAAATCTGGAATCCGCCTGAAGCGCGCGGGCATTCGGGTGGCACGGCCGTGCAAAAACCGCTGCGCCCACACGCGCAAAAGCCGACAACGCCGCGTCTCGCGAGAAAGGTCACGGAAGCCGGTAATGCACACGTTGATCAGCGCGCGTCGGAAGTGGTGTCGACAAAGCGGCCCGGCAACCGGAGCATCCCGCGCAAGATCGGCCCCGACGGCAACGTGTTTCGCGTCTGAGAGAACAGGGAAGGCGGCGGGCGTCCCAATCCGGTATGCGCGGGCAACTTGCTAAACTGATCGTTCCTGTTCACCGCGGCCCGTGTGGGCGTCGGCGGAACGATCCGGCAACGCCGTGCCGCAGCCCTTTATCGAAACCGCACCACGCAACATGAGTGTCACCGTCCGCCGTATCGCGCATCTCGACATGGACGCGTTCTACGCATCCGTCGAACTGCTGCGCTATCCGGAATTGCGCGGCAAGCCGGTCGTGATCGGTGGCGGGCGCGACGCGACACCGGAGGTCTTGCCTGACGGCACGCGCCGGTTTGCGCGTCTGAGGGACTATGCCGGGCGCGGCGTCGTGACGACTTCGACCTATGAGGCGCGTGCCTTTGGCGTCTTCTCGGCGATGGGCATGATGAAGGCGGCGCAACTCGCGCCCGACGCGTTTCTCCTGCCAACCGACTTCGATTCATACCGCCACTACTCGCGCCTGTTCAAGGCGGAAGTGGCAAAGTTCACGACGCGGATCGAAGATCGCGGCATCGACGAAATCTATATCGATCTGACGGACGCGCCCGGCGATGCCGCCGACATCGGTTCGCGAATCAAGCAGGCGGTGCGTAGCGCAACGGGGCTGACGTGTTCGATCTGCGTCGCGCCGAACAAGCTGCTCGCGAAGATCGGCTCCGAACTGGACAAGCCCGACGGTCTCACCATACTGACGCCCGAGGACATGTCGACGCGCATCTGGCCGCTCGCGGCGCGCAAGATCAACGGCATCGGGCCAAAGGCCAGTGAACGGCTGGCAACGCTCGGCATCAACACAGTCGGCGATCTGGCGAATGCGGCGCCGGATCTGTTGCAATCCAACTTCGGTCTCAAGTACGCGACGTGGCTGACGCAAGTCGCGCAGGGCATCGATGATCGTCCCGTCGTGGTCGAGTCGGAGCCCAAGTCGATGAGCCGTGAGACCACGTTCGAGCGCGACCTGCATCCGCGCCATGACAGGCCTGCGCTGTCGGAGTCGTTCACGCGGCTATGCGTGCGCGTCGCGGAAGACTTGCAGCGCAAGGGCTATGTCGGCCACACGATCGGCATCAAGCTGCGTTTCGACGATTTCTCCACCGTCACGCGCGATCTGACCATTTCCGTTGCGACGCAGGATGCAGCGGCGATCCGGCGCGCGGCGACGGAGTGTCTGAAGCGCGTCACGCTGAGCCGCAAGTTGCGGCTGCTCGGCGTGCGCGTGAGCGGGCTGTCGCTGGCAAACGAGCAGGCACGGCCGCTACCTGTACAGGCCGAGCTGCCATTTACTGCATGAACTGCTGACCTGGTTCAGCCTCGCCGGAACGAAGCACCGTTCAATCGACCCAGCGAAACCAGTAGACGTCCAATCTTCGCGACCATCGAACCGTTCAACGGACCCGAATCGATCTGCGCGATCACGGCGTGCTGTCCGATCGCGATCACTTCGACAAAGGCTTCGTAGGGCAATACGTGACGCTCGCCTTCGTGTAGCACCACGGAAACCTTGGGCGCATCGCCGAGCAGCCAGTCCAGCGACGCATCGCGGTAGCTGATCTGCAGCGTGCCTTCCAGCGCGGCAATCGCGCTGCCGCGTCTGAACCAGGCGGCGTGAATCTGACCGGGGGCGTATCGGTGTTCGAAGGGTTTCATCGCAAGCTCAATCTAAACGCAGGTCAAGGGATCCGCCCGGCGATTTCGGAATCGACGGGCTACATGTCCACAGCGTAAAGACACCCATCAGACCGCAACAGACTCACACGTTTAGAATCTGTAGCGATACAGAAGGCCAATTTCCTGATCTGTTTCGGTCTGAATTGCGGCTGTCTGTATCTGGCGATCTTTCCGTGCCACAGGCACGATCCAAACGATGAATCCGTTGAACGACGAACCCCTCCTGACACCGCCCGAAACGGGCGCGCCGCTGTACGAGCGCCTCGCCGATCACTACCGGCGCGTGATCGCGTCGGGCACGCTCGCGCCGGGCGACCGGATGCCGTCGGTGCGCGCGCTGATGAGCCAGCATCGCGTGAGTCTGTCGACGGCGATTCAGGTGTTCCGGCGTCTCGAGGATGGCGGTTGGCTACAGGCGCGGCCGCGCGCCGGCTACTTCGTGCGGCGTCCGCACGCATCGAAGCTCGCGACGGTCGCCGAGCCGGACATTCCGGCGCTTGCCGAGCCGGCGCGCTACGTCGGTTTGCACGAGCGGATCTCGCGCGTGATCGAGCGCAGCCAGGCGTTTCCGGACGCGCTCAACCTCGGCGGCGCGACAGCGGATGCGGTGCTGTATCCGACCGAGCGACTGCAGGCGCTTGCGTCGCGCATCCTGCGTCATCGGCCGACGCTGTTGACGGAGGTCGGCGAAGACGGCGGTGCGGCCGAACTGCGGCAGGCAGTGGCGAAGCGCGCATTGTCAACGGGCGTGACCGTCTCGCCGGACGAGGTGCTCGTGACGAGCGGCGGCGTCGAAGGCGTCAACCTCGCGTTGCGTGCGGTCGCGCAGCCGGGCGATACCATCGCCGTCGAATCGCCGGCGTTTTTCGGATTGCTGCAGATTCTCGAAAGTCTCGGATTGCGCGCGCTCGAGATACCGACCAGCCCGACCACGGGACTGTCGCTCGAAGCGCTCGATATTGCGTTGACCGCGTGCCCGGACATCAAGGCGCTCGTCGTCGTGCCGAACTTGCAGAACCCGCTCGGCTGCGTGATGCCGGATACGCGCAAGGCCGAACTGGTACGGCTGTGCGCGAGCCGTGGCGTGGCGTTGATCGAAGATGAGCCGTATCGCGAGCTGATCGAAGGTGCAGAGCCCGCGCGCCCGCTGAAGGCGTGGGATCGCGACGGCGGTGTGATCTATTGCACGTCGCTGAACAAGGTGCTTGCGCCGGGAATGCGGCTCGGCTGGATGTCGTCAGGACGCTGGCAAGGGCGTGTGCGGTTGTTGAAATTCGCGCAGACGCGCCACAACGAGTCGCTCGCGCAATTCGTCGCGGCCGAGTTCATCGGTTCGGGCGCGTATGACCGCCATCTGTACCGTCTGCGCGAAAAGCTGCGCGTGCAGCGCGAGGCAAGTGCCGATGCCATCGGCCGGTACTTTCCCGAAGGCACGCGCCTGAGCTTGCCGCCCGGCGGGCTGCTGCTGTGGGTCGAGTTGCCGCAAGGCAAGTCGTCGGATGCACTGTTCGAGGCCGCGTTGCCGCATGGCATCCGGATCGCGCCGGGGTCGATCTTTTCGAACTCGGCGCGCTTTCGTTCATTTATCCGCTTGAGCTGTCCCGGTCCGTTCGATACGCGGATGGAGGCGGCGTTTCGTCAACTCGGCCGTCTGGTCGAAGCGATCGACTGATTTCGGCATTCAGTTTCATCTGCTCAAACGGCCGCGCGAAGTTCGCTGCATCCGTCACCGCATTGTCACGAAGCGCGTCTAATTTCGAAACGCACCCCATACAAAGCTTTCAGTAGAGCGGTCGATAGCGCCAATGCTCACCGACCGCATTTTGGTGCATGGGACAGGAGCAAGCCATGAAAACAGCCTTACTAGCCGCAGCCAGCCTGATCACCGCGCTATCCTTCTCCGCCGCGCACGCAGCCGACATCACCGGCGCAGGCAGTACCTTCGCCGCGCCGATCTACACGAAATGGGCCGATGCATACCAGAAGACGGGCGGCGGTCGCATCAACTATCAGGGCATCGGCTCGTCGGGCGGCATCAAGCAGGTGCTCGCCAAGACCGTGGACTTCGCCGGCTCCGATGCGCCGCTCAAGGACGACGAACTCGCCAAAGACGGCCTGTTCCAGTTTCCGACGGTGGTCGGCGGCGTCGTGCCCGTCGTCAACCTGCCGGGTATGAAGCCTGGTGCGCTGGTGCTCTCCGGCCCCGTGCTCGGCGACATCTTCCTCGGCAAGATCAAGAAGTGGAACGATCCCGCGATCGCCGCGCTCAACCCCGGCGCGAAGCTGCCCGACACCGACATCGCCGTGGTGCGCCGCGCGGACGGTTCAGGCACGAGCTTCATCTGGACGCACTACCTTGCGCAGGTGAACCCGGAGTGGAAGAGCAAGGTCGGCGAGGGCACCACGGTCAACTGGCCGACTGGCACGGGCGGCAAGGGCAATGACGGCGTCGCGGCGTTCGTGCAGCGGCTGCCGGGTGCTATCGGTTACGTCGAATGGGCGTACGCGAAGCAGAACAAGATGACGTACACGTCGCTGAAGAATTCGGCGGGCGCCGTGGTCGAGCCGAAGACCGACACGTTCAAGGCAGCGGCTGCGGGTGCGGACTGGTCGAAGTCGTTCTATCAGATTCTGACCAATGAACCCGGCAAGGACGCGTGGCCTGTCGTCGGCGCGACATTCGTGCTCGTGCATTCGTCGCAGGACAAGCCGGATCGCGGCAAGGAAACCCTCAAGTTCTTCGACTGGGCTTTCAAGAACGGCAATCAGACGGCACAGGAACTCGATTACATCACGCTGCCGGACGGCGTCGTGTCCGAGATCCGCACGCAATGGAAGGCGAAGGTCAAGGACGCTGCGGGCAAACCGGTCGCTGATTAATCGGATTTGTCGGATTGATCGGATTAATCATACAAAAACGGGTCGGCGTGTCGACACGCCGACCGTCATTGAACAGTAACGGGGCATCGCGATAATGCGAACGCTGGCCTGAGAGCAATCGGGACGGGCGTGAAGCGCGGCGCTGGCTGCGCGCAGCGCCAGCCTTTCCGGTTGAAGCCAGAGACGTATCAATGACCATTCCCATGCTGACGACACACCGAGGCTATCGCCTGCAAGCCAGCGCCGCAATTGGCGACGACGGCATGCACGCAGCCGAACTGACCATCGATAAACCGGGTCTGCCGCCGCGCACCTTCAATGCACTCGACTACTTCTACGACGGCGAGCAGGCGCTCAAATACGCGACCGCCTGGGGCCGCATCTGGGTCGATATGAAAGGTTGATCCCGCATGCCGCTTTACGGTGGCGCCTGCGCACGACGCGCGGCCACGAGGCAGTCACTGCCCGCTGAAAACGATTTCAACGAAAGTTTCTTCCCAAATATCGGGGCGGGGTTCAGACAACGATGAGCAGGCCGTAACAGGCGGAGCAACCGTCCTCCCATGACGACATCGCGCGCGTCTCGTGCAGAGGCCGCGCGCGGGTGCACGTCTCTCCCTCATCGTTCATGAAACTCACCTTCAAGCTTCCTCTTGCTTTCGCCGCTGCACTCTTTCTGATGTTCGCGGGCGCGATGTACGGCCTGTACGCGATGCACCGTTCAATCGACGAATACAACGACCTCGTGCGCGTGCATGTCGCAAACGAGCGGATGGCTGCGAATATCCTCGTCAACTTCAAGCTTCAGGTGCAGGAATGGAAGGACATCCTGCTGCGCGGCAAAGACCCTGCGAAGCTCGAGAAGGGCTGGGCCGCATTCGAGAAGCAGGAGCAACTCGTCGATACGCAGACGAAAGACCTGCTCGCGTCGCTCGACGACGGCAGCACGCGCGCGCTCGTCGAGCAGTTCGGGTCTGCGCATGTCGATATGGGCGGCGGTTATCGCAAGGGACTCGAAGCGTTCAAGGCAGCCGGCTTCGAACCGACGGCGGGCGACAAGGCGGTCGCGGGCGTCGACCGTGAGCCCGCGCGGCTGCTTGGCGAAGCCGTCCAGCAGATCGCGACGAAAACGGCGGCCATGTCGGCGCAAGCCGCCGACGACGCGCGCCGCGCCGGCGCAATCAGCGTCGTGCTGATGCTGGCCGCGTTCGCCGCGGGTCTTGGCGGCGCGTTCTTCTTCAGCCGCTCGATCACATCGCCGTTGACGCGTGCCGTCGATGTGGCGCGCAGCGTCGCGCAAGGCGATCTGACCACGCACATCGACGCGCACGGCCACGACGAAATCGGCGCGCTGCTCAACGCGCTGGCGGAGATGCAGGCGAGCCTGTCGAAAGTGGTGAGCAAGGTGCGCCGTAACGCGGACGGCGTCGCGACGGCCAGTTCGGAAATCGCGGCGGGCAATCTGAGTCTGTCCGCACGCACGGAAGAACAGGCGGCGTCGCTCGAAGAAACCGCGGCGAGCATGGAGGAACTGACGGGCACCGTACGACAGAACGCGGGCAATGCGAATCACGCGGCGTCGCTAGCGGAAAAAGCGTCGGGCACGGCCACGCATGGCGGCGACGTGATGCGCCGTGTCGTCGAAACGATGGCGGGCATTTCGGAAAGCTCGTCGAAGGTGGGCGAGATCATCGCCGTGATCGAAGGCATTGCTTTCCAGACCAACATCCTCGCATTGAACGCGGCCGTCGAGGCGGCGCGCGCAGGGGAACAGGGCCGCGGCTTTGCCGTCGTCGCGGGCGAAGTGCGCGCACTTGCGCAGCGCAGCGCGAGCGCCGCGAAAGAAGTGAAGCAGCTGATCGAGCAGTCGTCGACGCGTGTCGCTGCGGGCTCGGATCTCGTGCGCGACGCGGGCAACATCATCGGCGAGATCGTCGGGTCGGTGCAGCAGGTGACGGCGATCATCGCCGAGATTTCCGCGGCGTCGAATGAGCAGACCGCGGGTATCGAACAGGTCAATCTCGCCGTCACGCAGATGGACGAAGTCACGCAGCAGAATGCCGCGCTCGTCGAGCAGGCATCGGCGGCTGCGCAGTCGATGGCCGAGCAGGCGCACTCGCTGCGCGAAGCGGTCGCCGTGTTCACGACCGCCGATTCGGGTCATCCCCAAGCCCGATAAATTCATACGATTAGCAGGTCGAAATGCCCGAGTGTATGCCTTCGCACACAGCTATTTTTGCTACGCTCGACCATCGCAGTTATGCCCGATAAGATGGCACGTGACGCAACATGTCTATTCGCTGGCTGATTTTGCATCGGGCGGGCGGCCCGATACGTATGACGAACGAGACGCGGCAGGACATGCCTGCATGACGGACGCCTCGTTACCGTGATACGCGCCGCAACACGCCTGATTTCTTCGAACCCAGACGGCTTGCCGGGAAGGGCTGCCCGGCGCATAAGAGGGACGTGGCATGTTGAACAGGTTGATCGACATCGCGAGACACATCCGGCGCAGTGAACGCTTCAAACATTCGATCAGCACGCCGGGCCGCATCACGCTGCACGCACAACAACGTCTGAACCGCGGCTACTTCGCGATCGAAATTCGCGCGCATTCGGGCTTCTTTTCCGTGATGCAGATGGTGCTGTTCATCCTCATGTATTGCGAGGAGAAACGCCTCACGCCGCTCATTTCCGCGCGCGGCGGCATCTATGGCGATGCCGAAGGCAAGGTCGACTGGTTTTCCCAATACTTCGATACCGTGGGCCCGGCGCCGCTGCCCACGTCGAACGTGCGGCTGCGCACGTCGGTCGTGCACGATCTCGGCGGGCTGGGTTTTCGCCGCCGCTATGAGCCGAGGCTCGATCTGCAGCATGCGAGCGCGCTGTTTCGCTCGCACTATCAGCCGGCTGCGCCCATTCGCGATGAAGTGGGCGCGATCTGCCGGCGTCTGGGCATCGGCACTTCGACGCTCGGTGTGCATTTTCGTGGCACCGACAAGAAGGTCGAGGCGCATACGATCGCATGGGAAGCGTTCTGCCGGCTTGTCGAAGAGACACTTGCCGCCGATCCGCAACTGAACAACATCTTCGTGTCGAGCGACGAACAGGCGTTTCTCGATTACTTCGTCAAACGGGACTTTCCCGTGCCCGTGAATGTCGCGCCCGCCAAACTGCTCGCCACGGGCGCCACACCCGTGCATTTCAGCGGCCATCCCGGTCTTGCGATCGGACGCGAGGCGCTGGTCGCGAGCCTGCTGCTCGCGAGTTGCGGATATCTGGTGAAGACGCCTTCGTATCTGTCGGCATGGTCGAAAATGTTCAACCCTTCGCTGCCCGTCAGGCTCGCCGTTCCGCCGCGTGAAGGCGCGTTCTGGTTCCCGGACAGCCAGATCTGGAACGAGCAGCAACACCAGCACGAGATAGCGATGCAGTCTGATATGCGGATGCCGGACCGGAAAACGGCCTGAAGGACATCGCGGCATTTGCCGCGACGCAAAACGACGGGACGCGACGGGAAATGCGGTCTGGCCCACAACGGCGATAGAAAAGCTGGCTTCCGGCCGCATTCACGAACGGTCGGTCCGCCCGCGCTCGCGTAGAATCATCAGAAAATACCAGCACGGCAATCGGGGAAGGGCGTGAAGATTCACAGCCACTATGACAATCTGAAAGTCTCGCGGGATGCCCCTCAAGAGGTGATCCGCGCGGCCTACAAGACCTTGTGTCAGAAATATCATCCTGACCGGCGGATCGACGATCCCGATGCCGAGCGGGTGATGAAGATCATCAACGCGTCCTATGCGGTCCTGAGCGACCCCGTGCAACGCAAGGAGCACGACGAATGGCTCGCACGCAAGGAGCGTGAAGCGGCGGCTGCCGCCGCGCCGCCGCGTCCATCGGCTTCGGCATCCCAGCAGCAAGCTCACTGGCAGACCGCCACGCAAACCAGGCGCGACACACCGCCGCCGCGTCAGCAAGCCCGTTCGAGTACGTGGACATCACAAGCGCGCGTCGATCCGCGTGCCGCGCAGCACAAGCCGCGTGCCGCGTCCTCCGCGTCCCGTTTCTTGTTGCGCAAGATTTCGCTGCGCAGCTGGGCCGTGATTGGCGTGTGCGCGTTCTTCGGTTACGTCGCGATCACGGAATCGATGACGCCGTGGCCGTTCACGCGCAACACGCCGTCGTATGGTTCACAGTACGGTTCACACGCTGGCGCCGGGGCGGGCGATGCGAATGCGGCCGACAGCAGGCGTCGCGCGCTGGGCGCGATGTCGTCGGCGCAGGCGGCCACCTCGCCGTGGAAGAACGACGTGTCCGTCGCAGGCAACGATCCGTCGGCTGCACACGTGTCGTACGTGAGGCCTGCGGTCGCGCCGAATGGCTTGCCGTGGCCGTCGACGGCGTCTTATCTCGACGGCATGTCGATCGGCGCGGCGGACGGGCATTCGTCGGTGACGATCGACAATTCCGTCAACCGTTTCGACGTGTTCGGCAAGCTTGTCTACAACGCGTCGGTGTTCGACCAGCCGGTGCGCCATTTTTTCATTCCGGCTGGCCAGAGCTTTACGCTGGTCGGCGTCGCGCCGGGCAACTACGACGTGCGCTACCAGAACCTCGACGACGGCGGCCTGTACAAATCGCAAGGCTTCGAGCTGTCCGAACAGGCGGCAGGCGGCAGCATCGACGCGACCAACGTGAGCATCACGCTGTACGGGCTGCCCGGCAGCACCGTCCAGCCGACCACCATCGGCCGCGGCGATTTCTAGCACGCAGCGCTGCTTACTGCAGCGTCGCGCCCGCGCCTCGTACCACCACGCTCTGCCGCCCGTCGATGCTCACGGGCACGTCGCCATGCACCGTGGCGCGCCGCACCACGCGGTGCGCATCGCCGTAATCGTTGATCGCGTAGTGCTGCGTCGCGCGGTTGTCCCAGATCGCGACGTCGCCCTGGGTCCAGTTCCAGCGCACCGTGTTTTCCAGCCGTGTGACGTGATCGTGGAAAACCTGCAGCAGATGCGTCGAATCGGTGGCCGACAGCCCCTTCAGACGCTGCACGAAGTGACCGAGCACGAGCGAGCGCTCGCCCGTTTCCGGATGCACGCGCACGACGGGATGCTCGGTTTCGTACACCGTCGACGTGAACACTTCCCGGTAGCGCTTGAGCTGCTCGCTATCCGCGTTCACATGCGAGGACGCGTAGTCGTACGCATTCGTATGCAGCGCCCAGAGCGTGTCGGCCAGATTGCGCAACGACTCGGGCAGATTCTCGTAGGCGGCAGCGGTGTTTGCCCAGACCGTGTCGCCACCGTATGGCGGAATCACGACGGCGCGCAGGATCGAAATCTTCGGATACGCATCGACGAACGTGACGTCCGTATGCCACGAGTTCGCGCGTGCGCCGTGCTGCGAATCGAGTTCGAGCAGATGGCGGCTGCCGTCGACGGAAGGCACGGTCGGATGCGCGACGGTTTCGCCGAAGCGCCGCGCGAAGGCTTCCTGCTCTGCGTCGTCGAGATGCTGCTGGCCGCGGAAGAACAGCACCTTGTGCTTCAGCAGTGCGGCGTTGATGGCCGCGAAGGTATGCGTATCGATCGAACCCGACAACCTGACGCCCTGAACCTCGGCGCCGATATGGCCGGCGACGCGGCGCAGTTCGAGCGTGTCAGGCGTAGCGTGTGCGGCAATGCCGGGTGCATTCGAAGGGGCGAGCGCCGCTTGCGTATTCGACATCTGACGTCTCCGTGTAAGTGAGAGCGTCCATTCAAGCAGTGTGCTCGCGCAAAGAGAACTGACATTTCGTGCGAAGGTGTCCACGCGGGCTGCGCTATCGATAGGCGCAATTGTGCTATGCGAGGGGGCGTATTTTTGCGGGATGGATGTGCCGCGCGACGGCATGGTCAGGGTATCGGTCGAACCCGTGCGCGAAGCGCTTTCCCGCCTCGGCGATTGACGCGTCGGCGGGAAAGCGCGGGGTGAAGCGAAGGTGGCGTGGGCTCAGCGCGGCTGCGCCGGCACGAGTTTCAGGCGGCCGCGGGCGAGCGGTGTGCCGTGTATGTCGTGCGGCTCCGGCATCTGCCACGCCGCGCGCAACCGTTCAATGAAGGCGGCTTCGCCTTCGGACAGATGGCCGTCCGCATGCGCGCCTTCATTGCATAGCGCGAGGACTTCGCGGCGCATCCGCCAGTCGGTGATGTCCTGCGCGAGGCAGAGAATCACACCTGGATCGAGACGGCAGGTGTCGCCCCAGTTCAGGTACGCCGTCGACGTCAGGTCTTCACACATCTGTTGCATGACGCCGAGCAGTTGTCCGCGGTTCATCTTCAGCCGCGCTTCCATTCCACAGCGCTCGAGCGCTTCGAGTTCATCCGTGCCGACGTGTCCGTCCGACAGCAGGCACGCGGCCACGATGCGCGCTGCCGCTTCGGGGCTATTGCTTCGATAGTGACGCATTCCATATCTCCTTTACTTCGATTCGATTGACTGCACGAAGGCTCGCGTGTCACGCAATCCAGTCGCGCGGCGAGAGGTTCGAGTTCACGTGGAACGGATAACGTGTGTCGTCGAGCATGCGCTGGCGGCGTTCGAGATCGGCGAGGTCGGTCGACGATGCGAGATACGCGTCGCGTTCGCTTTCACGGGATGCCGTGAAGATCGTGCCAAGACGATGTGCGATCTGGTTGAACATGATGTGCTCCTTCAGTAGTGCGATAAGTGAAACGCGCTGACGAATACGTGGTTCGCGTGGCTGCGTGGTGACGATGCGCGGGCTGGGTGCAGTCCGCCGTCTCGTCGCTTTCGACCATGACGCTGCATCGACGGAATGCATCGTAGGCGGGATGAATTAGCGGGAAATGAGTGCGCTGTGCGAGTGAAAAACCGCTATGGCATGACGTGACATCACGCGATTCGAGCGTGATGTCGAGGCTAATTCTTCGCTCACTCTGCACGCACAGAATGCGAATCAACCGATGCAGCAATGAGACGGCATCGGATGTTCAGGAGAAGAACATGAAAGGGATTCGCCACATCGCAGTTACTGCCGCAGTTGCCGGATTGCTCGGCCTGGGGCTGGTGAGCGCCGCGCAGGCCCATGTTTTCGTCGGCGTCGGGATTGGACCGGTTGCGCCCGTCGTGCCTGTTATGCCCGTTGCGGCGTTGCCCGTCTATCCGCCGCCGCCCGTGTATTACGCGCCGCCTCCGCCTGTGTACGTCGCACCGCCCGTCGTGGTTGGCGCGTATTGGGGCCATCCGCACTATTACCCGCACTACTACCCGCGCTATTACGGCTACGGCTACTGGCGCTAGGCGGACACGAAGCTCACTTGTTTCTAATTTTCGATCTCTACGATCCACTTCATCGCAACACACACTTGACCAACAATCTGGAGGGAAACATCATGAAAACGCTGATTCGTACTGCCGCTGTCGCAACCTTGCTCGCACTGCCCATCGCCTGTTTTGCGCAAACGACGGCACCCGTCACGCGCGCCGATGTCGAGGCGCAGCTGACGCAGCTTGAACAGGCGGGCTACAACCCGACGTCCGACCGGACACAATATCCGGCGAACATCGAAGCCGCACAGGCGCGTCTCGACGCGCAGCAAGGCGGCGCATATGGCGGCGTCGCGGACGGCTCGTCGCAAAGCGGGGCGGCTTTCCATCCGCAATACGACGTGGGACTGAAGTCGATCTACGTGGGACATTGAGAACACGCGGGAACCGCAGGTCCGTTCGATAAATATCGCGGGCGCGCAGATAACTCTGCGCGCCCGCATCATTGTCTTTACAACCAGGAGCGCGTGCAGCGCGGTGTAGAATCGGCGAGCCCTTGGGGCACGTCTGTCGTTGCCCAATCCAGTCGCACAACTCTCACCGGACGGCACGCATCACACCCATGTCCATGCCCAAGATCCGCTCGCTCAGAAATCAACTCGTGCTCGCCCTGTGTGTGCTGGTGAGCGTCGTCGGTGTGGTGCAGGGCATCAGTTCATGGCAGCTCGCCAAGGCGGGCATGGACGCGCTGCTCGATCTGCGTCTCGAGCAGGTGGCCATGCGCCTGTATCACAGCGGACTTGCCGACGCGCTGCCGACTACGCCCGCACGCGGCTCGCAGCCGGAGCGCGACGTCTACCTCACCGTCTGGAGGGACGGCATCGACACCCCGTATCGTTCGACCGATCCTTCGCTTGCGTTGCCGCGCGACGCCGATCCGGGTTTTACGACCACGATGGTGAACGGCGAAAGCTGGCGCATCTTCACGCTGCGCGAGCCGTCCACCGTGGTTCAGGTTGCGCAGCGCTCGCGCGTGCGCCAGGACCTTTCGGAAGCGCGTTCGCTGAATACGCTGTGGCCGATGATCGTGCTCGTGCCGATGGTATGGATCGCCGTGCTGCTGGTCGTACGGCGCGCGCTGCGCCGCCTGACGCGGCTCGGCGCGCAGGTGCAGGCAATCGACATGACGCATTTCCAGCAGCTGTCGACCTCGGGCGTGCCCACCGAAATCCGCCCGTTCATCTTTTCGATCAACAAGATGATCGAGCGGCTCGAACAGTCGATAGAAAGCGAGCGCAAGTTTATCTCCGACGCCGCGCACGAGCTGCGCACGCCGCTCACCGCGTTGCAGTTGCAGGCGGACAACCTGCAGCCGCACATCGCGCCGGGCAATCAGGAGCGCTTTCGGGAGCTGCAGGGCGGCATTCGCCGCAGCGGCCGGATGATTGCGCAGCTGCTGCGTCTCGCGCGCGCCGATGCCGCGGTGCAGGCGGACACGCTGACGCGCGTCGACGTATCGGCCGTGGTCGTCGACGCCGTTGCCGAAGTGTTGCCGATCGCGATGCAGCGCGGCATCGACATCGGCGCGGACGAAATGGCGAGCGCCTACGTGCATGCCAACGACGCCGACATCGGCATTGCGCTGCGCAACCTGGTGAGCAATGCGATTCGCTACACGCCCGACGGCGGCAAGGTCGACCTCAGCGTGCATCTGCGCGAGGGTCGAGTGTGGATCGAAGTCGTCGATACGGGGCCGGGCATTGATGAGGCGCTGCTGCCGCGCGTGTTTGACCGGTTTTTCCGGGCCAATGTGCAGATTGAAGGGAGCGGGCTGGGGCTGTCGATTGTTCAGGCTATTGTTAATCGCTATGGCGGGGAGGCGAGTTTGCGCAATCGTTCGGACGGGGTCTCAGGTATTGTCGCGACGCTTTGTTTTCCTGCTGTGGCGTGAGGGTTTTTGCCCGCGCTGCGGGATGCTCATTCTTTGCTAACTGTCCGTGCCTAAGATGGGAACCATTGAAGCAGGCCCCTCTGGTTCTGGCACGGCGATCGGTGCACGCCAGAATCCTTCTGGCCGACTGCGGAAGCGGTCGGCTTTTTTTTGTTTTTTGCTTTTGATTTTGTTTTTTGTCTTTTGTCTTTTGTCTTTGCTGTTGAGGTGGCATCCAGGATTTGTCTTGCCTGCTTCGGGCGTTGCCCCTGTGCGGGGCGGCATTTGCTTCTGGTTTGTCTTGCGACGCTTTGTTTGGTTTGCTTGTGTTGTTGCTGGCATCCGCGTTTTGTTATTGGTTCTTCACGCGTCGCCCCTGTGCGGGGCGGCACCTACTTTTCTTTGCCGCGGCAAAGAAAAGTAGGCAAAAGAAAGCCGCTGAACACCGCTAATTCTTGTTCCCGCCTGAGGGCCCCCAACGGGT
>NZ_JAAGPI010000022.1 GCF_017104715.1 Burkholderia sp. Ac-20365 | reverse complement strand
GTGCCCGGCGTCGACCTCTGGGCCATCGGCGGCGCCATCCAGCGCGCCGTCGGCCTCGAACGCAGGCACGAAGGGCTGACAAAGGGCTGATTGACGCCCGTCGCGCGGGCGCCCCGGCCCGCGCGCATCACCTGCCGCAAGTCACAACGAGGCGACCGCGTACAATGTCGCCTTAATCCACGCCTTTGCGGCAAACTCCATGTCTTTCGAATTTTTCATCCCCTGCCCGCGCGGCCTCGAAGCCGCGCTCGCCGCCGAACTCGCCGAGATCGCCGCGCGTCATCTGAACGGCGCGCCGTTCGCGGCCGGCGCGCAAGTCCCCGGCGGCGTGCATTTCAAGGGCGGCTGGGCGGCCGGCATGGCTGCCAACCTGCATTCGCGGATCGCGAGCCGTGTGCTGCTGAAGATCGCGCATCGTCCGTACCGCAACGAGCAGGACATTTACGGGCTCGCGCTCGAACAGCGCTGGGAACAATGGTTCTCGGCGAACGAGACGCTGCGCGTCGACGTCACCGCGATCAAGTCGCCGCTGCGCAGCCTCGAATTCGCGACGCTGCGCGTCAAGGACGCGATCTGCGACCGTCTGCGCGACAAGACGGGCGCGCGTCCGAGCATCGACACGAGTACACCTGATGTGCGCGTGTTCGCGTTCCTGACGGCCACCGACTGCACGCTGTATATCGACACCTCCGGCGAGCCGCTTTTCAAGCGCGGCTGGCGACTGGACAAGGGCGCGGCGCCGCTGCGCGAGAACCTTGCAGCGGGCATCCTGCGCCTGACGGGCTGGACGCCGGGCACGCCGCTGTACGACCCGATGTGCGGCAGCGGCACGTTCCTCGCGGAAGCGGCGCAAGTGGCGCTGAGCATTGCGCCGGGCGTCGACCGGCGCTTCGGCTTCGAGCAGTTCAAACAGTACGACGTGTCGGCATGGCAGACGCTGAAAGTCGCCGCGCAGGACGCGAAGCGCGCAGCACGCGCGGGCCGCGGCGATCTGCTGATCTACGGCAGCGACATTTCGGCCAACATGCTCGAGAAGGCGCGCACGAACTTCGAGCGCGCCGGTTTCCCGGCGCTGCCGCTCAAGCAGATCGACGCGCGCAACATGATGCCGCCCACGGGCGAAGCAGGCATCCTCGTGGCGAACCCGCCGTATGGCGAGCGGATCGAAGTGCGCGGGCGCGGTCCGCGCGGCGAGATTCGCGATACGGGCCGCGAGCCAGGCGGCTTCCGTCGCGCTGAAACGGATACGCCGGACATGACGGAGTTCTTCCAGGCGTTCGGCGATGCGCTGAAACAGCGCTTCACCGGATGGCAGGCATTCGTGCTGACGTCGGACCGCAAGTTGCCGGGGCAATTGCGCCTGCGCGAATCGACGAAGACGCCGCTCTTCAATGGCGCGCTCGAATGCCGCCTGTTCCGCTTCGATCTGATCGCGGGAAGCGTCAGGCAACGGCCGGCAGCGGATACGCCGAAGGAGTAAGCGGTTTTCTTGCAGTTGCAGACAGAGAAGCGGGCTTTCGGCCCGCTTTTTTATTGCCGCCGTGTTTTGCGAATCGGCGAATGCTGACAACCCTGCTGACAGAACGGTGTCAGTAGCCCACCCGCACACTTCTCTTACGCCATCCGGCGCAACACCAGATCAAGGAGAAGAGCATGTCAGCAGCCCAACCCAAGCGCGCGATCGCCTGGTTCGAAATTCCCGCCAGCAATTTTGAGCGCGCCGTCCGCTTTTACGAGAGCGCGCTCGATACGACACTGCGCCGCGAAGATTTCGGCGTGCCGATGGCGATCTTCAACTACGACGAGCCGTCGGCGGGCGGCAGCATCGTACAAAGCCCGACGCTGGAGCCGTCGGCAACGGGGTCGGTCATCTATCTGAATGCGCAGCCGACCGTCAACGCGACGCTCGAACGCGTGAAGCGCGCGGGCGGCAAGGTTGAAGGTCCGGCGGTGCAGTTGCCGAACGATATCGGCTGGATCGGCTTTTTCATCGACAGCGAGGGCAACCGCATCGGCCTGCATTCGAAGACCAACGGATGAAGTGACGGGCGAAGTGACACACGGCGCGCCGGGAGAGCATCATGCGGCGCTATCATCGCGGGAGATTTTCCGTCCTTATCCGGGAGACTCCCACGATGACGCGTCGCGCCGACCGCCTGTTCCAGATTGCCGAACTGCTGCGCGGCCGGCGGCTGACGACTGCGCAACAACTGGCGGACTGGCTGCATGTGTCGCTGCGCACGGTATATCGCGATGTGCAGGATTTGCAGTTGTCGGGGGTGCCGATTGAAGGCGAGCCTGGGATTGGCTATCGGCTGAGCCGCAGTGCGAGTTTGCCGCCGCTGACTTTCACCGCCGATGAGTTGATGGCGCTCGCGGCTGGGGCGCGGATGCTTGAATCGTGGGGCGGTGAGAGCATGGCCGCCGGGGCGCGCGGCGCGTTGGCCAAGATTTCGTCGGCGATGCCGGCTGACAAGCGTGCCGCTATTGATCGGCTGGCGTTCTTTGCGCCGTCGTTTCATATCGATGCGAATGTGTCGACGATTGTCGATACGTTGCATCGCGCGATTGATTCTCGATGTGTTGTTAGCTTCGCGTATCAGGATAAGCATGGTGCTGCTACGCAGCGGCGGGTTTGGCCGCTTGCTTTAGCCTATTGGGGTGCAAGGTTCACGCTTGGCGCGTGGTGCGAGTTGCGGGAGGATTTTCGGCATTTCGCTCTCGCGAATATTGATGACCTTGCGGTGCATGAGCCTTTTCCCGATGTTGAAGGTCGGCGGTTGGCGGATTTTATGCGGAGCATTGGGGTGAAGGGGCGGTGATGGCTTTTTTGCTGCGCAGGCCTTACGGGTTTTTTTGTCCCCGTGCGGTGGCATGCGCCTTACTTCTCTGCGCTGGCATCCGCGTTTTGCTATCGGTTCTTCACGCGTTGCCCCTGTGCGGGGCGGCACTTAATTTCTTTGCCGCCGCAAAGAAAGTAAGCAAAGAAAGCGGGCTAACACCGCCCGTTCTTGACCTCCGCCTGAGGGCCCCCAACGGGTCTTCCACTTCAAACGGCGCTCTGCCATTCAATGCCCGTTGCCAGCGCTTCGGCTAGACGCCTCACCCGCTTCAATCACCCATAGCGCAGCCAGCGGCAGCGAATGGTCACTGCCGCCCAGGCGGCAAACTGTGTGTAGGTCGTAGTGCTTCACACGTCGTCGCTCTTACGACACCGATCGTGCTTTTCAGTCCGGAGTGGTGCGTGTACGCCGCGACAGCCTACACACAGTTTGCCGCTATAGAACGCGCGCAATTTGATCGCGCACGCGGCGACGCGGGAGTGTGAAGCGGGTGATGAGCGAATTCGAAGCGTTGGCAGCGGGCATCGAGAAGGGAGATGCCGCGAACAGGACGGGGCCGTTGGGGGCCCGTGGGTAAAGAGAAGAACTGGCGGTGTTCAGCGGCTTTCTTTTGCCTACTTTTCTTTGCCGCGGCAAAGAAAAGTAGGTGCCGCCCCGCACAGGGGCGACGCCTGAAGCACCGATAACAAAACGCGGATGCCAGCGAAAGCAAAAGCAACAGCAACAGCAAAAGCAAAAACATCAAAACCGCCGCGGAGGCGCCCGAGAGCCCCCTCCGCCTGAAAGGCAAAAAAAAACGCTAGTCCACAGACTTAACCATATCCTCAATCACCTTCTTGGCATCACCAAACACCATCATGGTTTTATCCATATAGAAGAGATCATTATCGAGCCCAGCATACCCAGCCGCCATCGAGCGTTTATTCACGATAACAGTCCGGGCCTTATAGGCCTCAATAATCGGCATGCCTGCAATCGGCGACTTGGGATCATTCTTGGCAGCCGGATTCACCACGTCATTCGCGCCAAGCACCAGAACCACATCGACCTGACCAAACTCACCATTGATATCTTCCATCTCATGGACGATCTCATACGGCACTTCGGCTTCGGCGAGCAGCACGTTCATATGCCCCGGCATACGCCCAGCCACAGGGTGAATCGCATACTTCACGTCCACGCCCTTCTCGATCAGCAGATCGGTCAGTTCCTTCAACGCATGCTGGGCGCGTGCAACGGCAAGACCATAACCCGGCACGATCACAACCGTTTCGGCATTGCCGAGCATGAACGACGCATCTTCCGCCGAGCCCGACTTCACAGGCTTCTGCTCAGTCGATCCACCCGCAGTCGCCGCGCCAGCCTCGCCGCCAAACCCACCCAGAATCACATTGAAGAACGAGCGGTTCATCGCCTTGCACATGATGTACGACAGAATCGCACCCGACGAACCCACCAGCGAACCGGCAATGATCAGCATCGCGTTGTTCAGCGAGAAACCGATACCTGCCGCCGCCCAGCCTGAGTACGAGTTCAGCATCGACACGACGACGGGCATGTCCGCGCCGCCAATCGGGATGATGATCAGCACACCCAATGCAAACGCGATCAGCGTCA
Source organism: Burkholderia sp. Ac-20365 (assembly GCF_017104715.1). Classification (GTDB taxonomy): domain Bacteria; phylum Pseudomonadota; class Gammaproteobacteria; order Burkholderiales; family Burkholderiaceae; genus Paraburkholderia. The sequence continues at coordinate 161,259 of NZ_JAAGPI010000022.1, read as the reverse complement.
TGATGATGAACGGCAGCCACGATTGCGTGAGGAAGAAGATCACGCCGAAGCCGATCATCGCAATCGCGAGCAGCAGGTTGATCAGATGCTGGCCCGCATACACGACAGGCGCGCCCTGGAACAGCCGGAACTTGTACTTGCCCGACAGCTTGCCGAACGCGATCACCGAACCGCTAAACGTAATCGCACCAACGAACGTGCCGATGAACAGCTCGATCCGGTTGCCATACGGCAGGAAGCCGGGAATGCCTTCCTCGGCGCCAAGCCCGAATGCAGCCGGCTCCGACACAACGGCATACGCGATACACACAGCCGCCATACCGATCAGCGAGTGCATCGCCGCGACCAGTTCCGGCATCTTCGTCATCTCGACGCGCGCGGCGACGAATGCGCCAATCCCACCGCCCACGACCAGCGCGACGAACACCAGAGAAAGTCCAAGCCCAAGATTCGAGCCAAGCGCAGCGGCCTGCTTGGCAATCAGCGCAACGGTCGTGAGAATCGCGATCGCCATGCCGACCATGCCGAACATGTTCCCGGTTCGCGCGGTCTTCGGATTCGACAACCCCTTGAGCGCCTGAATGAAGCACACAGAGGCAATCAGATAAAGAAGCGTAACGACGTTCAGGCTCATTTACGCACCCTCCTTCGAACCACCAGGCGCGGCAATCTTCTTCGGCTCTTTCTTTTTGAACATCTCCAGCATTCGTCTGGTCACGAGGAACCCGCCGAACACGTTCACCGCCGCAAGCGCTACGGCCACCGTGCCGAAGAACTTGCCCGTGCCGCCGACCGTCAGGCCCGCAGCGAGCATCGCGCCGACAATGACGATCGCCGAAATCGCGTTGGTCACGGCCATCAGCGGTGTATGCAGCGCCGGCGTCACGTTCCAGACGACGTGGTAGCCGACGTAAATCGCCAGCACGAAAATGATCAGGTTGATCACGGTATGGTTGATGACTTCCATGATGCGTGTCCCCTCAAGCCTTGCGCGTGACTTCGCCGTCGCGTGCCAGCAGCGTGGCCGCGACGATGTCGTCCGCGAGATCGATATTGAGCGCGCCTTCCTTCGTGACGATCAGCTTCATGAAGTCGAGCAGATTGCGTGCGTACAGCGCCGAAGCGTCCGACGCGACCATCGAAGCGAGATTCGTATATCCCGCGATGGTCACGCCATGCTTGACGACGACCTTGTCCGCTTCCGTCAGCGGACAGTTGCCGCCGCGCTGGCCTTCGTACTCGGCGCCGCGTCCGGCTGCGAGGTCGATCAGCACGGAACCCGGCTTCATCGCCTGCACGGTTTCGACGGATAGCAAGGTCGGTGCGGCACGGCCCGGAATCAGCGCTGTCGAGATCACGATGTCGGCCTGTTTGGCCCGCTCGTGCACGAGTGCCGACTGGCGCGTGAGCCACGAAGGCGGCATCGGACGCGCGTAGCCGCCGACGCCAACGGCAGCTTCGCGCTCCTCATCGGTTTCGTAAGGCACATCGAGGAATTTCGCCCCGAGCGATTCGATCTGCTCTTTCACGGCAGGCCGCACGTCCGACGCTTCGATCACGGCGCCCAGACGCTTGGCCGTCGCAATGGCCTGCAAGCCGGCGACGCCCGCGCCCAGAATCAGCACGCGCGCGGCTTTCACCGTGCCCGCTGCTGTCATCAGCATCGGCATGAAGCGCGGATAGAGATCGGCGGCAAGCAGCACCGCTTTGTAGCCCGCAATGTTGGCTTGAGACGACAGTACGTCGAGGCTTTGCGCACGTGTCGTGCGCGGCGCGGCTTCGAGCGAGAACGCAGTTATGCCCGCAGCTGCTAGCTTCGATGCGTTCTCCGCATTAAACGGCTCAAGCATGCCGACCAGCACCGTGCCTCGTTTAAGAAGCGGCAGTTCTGAATCAGTCGGGCTTTGAACCTTGAGAACGAGCTCTGCGCCAAACGCAGCAGCCGCATCGACTAGCTCTGCGCCCGCTGCTGTGTACGCGTCGTCCGGATAACTTGCGGGCGTTCCTGCCCCGCTCTGTACGCTAACCCTATGGCCCTGCGACACGTACTTCTTGACCGTCTCGGGCGTCGCGGCGACGCGTGTTTCGTACGGCCGCGTCTCGGCTGGCACTCCGATGTGCATCGTGAATCCTCCTCGACCATCCTGTTATGAAAATCTGGAATCGCCGACGAGGGGCAACGCCGGCAATGCAATAAGGCAAGTGCAACGGCTAGGCACGGCTGGAGCTACAGCCACGAGGTCCACTTTAACCGAAGTCCAGGGGCAGATCGAAATTGGTATCGATCCCGGTATTCAGGAACGCGATCCTTATGTCTTTCCGTGCCTTTTTCACCGATATGTGCTAGATCGGCGTCGATCCGTCTTTCCCGGGCGCCGGCAAGCCCGGCCCATAAACGGTAAAATGCCGTCCCATGAAACCGGAAACCTGGGCTCCGCATGTCACGGTGGCGGCCGTCGTCGAACGCGACGGGCGTTTCCTGCTGGTCGAAGAACACACGCCCGCCGGGCTGCGGCTGAACCAGCCCGCCGGGCATCTGGAAGCGGGCGAGTCACTGGCGCAGGCCGTGATCCGCGAAACGCTCGAAGAGACGGCGCAGCCGTTCACGCCCGAGGCGCTGGTGGGTGTCTACATGACGCATTTCAGCCGGCCTGATACCGTCGATGGCCCGCAGGATGGCGTCACGTATCTGCGCTTCACGTATTGCGGTTCGATGGCGGGCGGACCCATTGCAGGCCGCGCGCTCGATCCCGATATCGTGCGTACCGTCTGGATGAGCGCCGACGAGTTGCGCGCGTGCCCCGAACGGCATCGCACGCCGCTCGTGATGCAGTGTATCGACGACTACCTCGCAGGCCGGCGTTTCCCGCTCGACTTCGTGCAAACGCATTCGGTCGGGCCTTCCCGATAGAACGCGTGCCCCCTCGGCACGAGTCATGGCAGTCAGGCAGATTCAGATGAGCAAAAAACGAGTAGTGGTAGGCATGTCAGGCGGCGTCGATTCGTCCGTCACGGCGTGGCTGCTGAAGGAACAGGGTTACGACGTGGTCGGCCTGTTCATGAAGAACTGGGAAGACGACGACGACAGCGAATACTGTTCGACGCGCGAGGACTGGATCGACGTCGTCTCCGTCGCCGACCTGCTCGGCATCGACGTCGAAGCGGTGAATTTCGCGGCCGAATACAAGGACCGCGTGTTCGCCGAATTCCTGCGCGAATATTCAGCGGGCCGCACGCCGAACCCCGACGTGCTGTGCAACGCCGAAATCAAGTTCAAGGCCTTCCTCGATCACGCGATGTCGCTCGGCGCGGAAACCATCGCGACGGGCCACTACGCGCGCGTGCGCGAGGTCGACGGCCGCTTCGAGCTGCTGAAGGCGCTGGATCATACGAAGGATCAGTCGTACTTCCTGCATCGGCTGAACCAGGCGCAGCTGTCGAAAACCTTGTTCCCGCTCGGCGAAATACCGAAGACGAAGGTGCGCGAGATCGCCGAGCAGATCGGCCTGCCGAACGCAAAAAAGAAGGACTCGACGGGCATCTGCTTCATCGGCGAACGGCCGTTCCGCGACTTCCTGAACCGCTATCTGCCGACCAAACCCGGCCCGATGAAGACCACGGAAGGCAAGACGGTCGGCGAACACATCGGCCTCGCGTTCTATACGTTCGGCCAGCGCAAGGGCATTGGGCTGGGCGGCAGCAAGGATGGCAGCGGCGAGCCGTGGTTCGTCGCGGGCAAGGACATCGCGTCGAACACGCTGTATGTCGCGCAGGGCCACGACCATCCGTGGCTGCTGAGCCATACGCTGACGGCGGGCAATACGAGCTGGGTCGCCGGTCACGCGCCCGAGGTAGGCCACCCGTGCGCCGCGAAGACGCGTTACCGTCAGGCCGACGCGGCTTGTACGTTCGGCGCCCCCGAAGGTGCCGATAAAAACGCCCTCTTCTCCCTTCATTTCACCGACGCCCAATGGGCTGTCACACCGGGGCAATCGGCCGTACTTTACGATGGCGACGTGTGCCTTGGCGGCGGCATCATCGAACACGCGGCGACGGCTCAACCCGTCGCCCGCCAGCCTCAGAAAGCGGCGCTGCTGACCGCGCGCTAAGCCTTGCCGGGTGCGGCTCGCGGACACATTCCGCGAGCTTTTCGCGCCGACATCGCTGCACTGAATCCCGCTTCGTTGTATCTTCCGGGCGACGGTTGTCCTGCCGCCCGGTTTCGTCTCGCTTACGGTTCCCTTCATGATCTGCGGAACGCGCCGTTAACTGAGCAGGAACAACCCGCCGAACGATTCGCAGCGCGATCCATCCCCACGGACGCACGCTGATTTCACGAGAAGACGCCGACGCATCCGCGCCGGATGCTTCCGCTGCGATGTCATCACCGCAATGGAGTTGTCATGTTTTCTCGACGTTATCTGGCGATGTGGGGTGCCATCCTGCTGCTCGCGGCCTGCGCTGCGCTCGCGGCAACCGGTCACATCGCATGGCTGTGGATCATCGTGCCCGTGCTGCTGGTCGCGCTCGGCGCCTACGACCTGATGCAGGAGCGCCACGCGATCCTGCGCAACTATCCGCTATGGGGGCATGCCCGCTTCCTGTTCGAGTTCATCCGGCCTGAGATTCGCCAATACTTCGTCGAAGACGACACGGACGAGAAGCCCTTCTCGCGCGCACAACGCAGCATCGTCTATCAGCGCGCGAAAAACGACGTGGACAGCCGCCCGTACGGCACGGAACTCGACGTGAAGGCCACGGGCCACGAATTCATCAGCCACTCGCTCGTGCCGAGCAAACTCGACGGCCACGATTTCCGCATCGTGGTCGGCGCGAACCGCAAGCAGCCGTATTCGATGTCGATCTTCAACATCTCGGCGATGAGCTTCGGCTCGCTGTCGGCGAATGCGATCCGCGCGTTGAACCTCGGCGCCAAGAAAGGCAACTTTGCGCACGACACGGGCGAGGGCTCGATGTCAAAGTATCACCGCGAGCATGGCGGCGACATCATCTGGGAAATTGCGTCAGGCTACTTCGGCTGCCGCAACGACGACGGCACGTTCAACGCCGACAAGTTCGCGAAGCAGGCGAGCGAACCACAGGTGAAGATGATCGAGGTGAAGCTGTCGCAAGGCGCGAAGCCGGGTCACGGCGGCGTGCTGCCGGCCGCGAAGATCACGCCGGAAATCGCCGAAACGCGTGGCGTGCCGATGGGCCGCGACTGCATTTCGCCCGCCACGCATTCGGAGTTTTCGACGCCGCGTGAACTGCTCGAATTCGTCGAGCGTTTGCGTAATCTGTCGGGCGGCAAGCCGACGGGCTTCAAGCTGTGCATCGGGCATCCGTGGGAATTCTTCGGTATCGCCAAGGCGATGCTGGAAACGGGGATTCTGCCGGACTTTATCGTCGTCGATGGTGCGGAAGGCGGTACGGGCGCAGCGCCGCTCGAGTTCACCGATCATATCGGCGTGCCGTTGCAGGAAGGCTTGCTGCTCGTGCATAACACGCTGGTCGGTGTTGGATTGCGCGACAAGATTCGCATCGGTGCGAGCGGCAAGATGATTACCGCTTTTGATATCGCGAAGACGCTTGCGATTGGTGCTGACTGGGTTAATGCTGCGCGTGGCTTTATGTTCGCTGTGGGCTGTATTCAGGCGCAGACGTGTCATACGGGTCGATGCCCGACTGGGGTCGCTACGCAGGATCCTGTGCGGCAGCGCGCGCTGATCGTTACCGACAAGTCGGATCGCGTGTTTAACTTTCATCACAATACGTTGCATGCGTTGCAGGAGATTGTTCAGGCCGCTGGCCTGCGGCATCCTGCTGATCTGCAAGCGCATCATATTGTGCGGCGTGTGTCTTCTTATGAGGTTCGGTTGATGTCGGATCTTTTGAAGTATCTCGAACCGGGTGATCTGCTGGTTGGGAACTTCCGATATACGTTGTATGAGAAGTATTGGCCTGTCGCGCGCAGTGATTCGTTTGCGCCGAATCTTGAGGTGGTCACTGGGTGAGGTTCGTTTTTTTACTGGCTTTCGCGGGTTGTTGTTGGGTTGCTAAGGTTGTTCGGTTTGCTTTTGTTGTCGCTGGCATCCGCGTGATGTTTTCGTTGTTCACGCGTTGCCCCTGTGCGGGGCGGCACTTACTTTCTTTGCCGCCGCAAAGAAAGTAAGCAAAGAAAGCGGGCTAACACCGCCCGTTCTTGACCTCCGCCTGAGGGCCCCCAACCGTTCCTCTCCTTCATACGACAATCTCTCAGTCACCGCCCGCTGCCAACGCTTCGAATAGTCGCCTCACCCACTTCAATCACCCGTAGCGCAGCCAGCGGCAGCGAATGGTTAATGCCGCCCAGGTGGCAAACTGTGTGTAGGTCGCAGTGCTTCACACCTCAGCGCTCTTACAACACCGATCCTGCTTTTCATTCCGGAGTGATGTGTGTACGCCTCGAAAGCCGACACACAGTTTGCCGCTATAGAACGTGGGAGATTTGATCGCGCGTGCGACGACGCGGGAGTGTGAAGCGGGTGATGAGCCAATTCGAAGCGTTGGCAGCGGGCATCGAGAAGAACGTTGCCGCGGACAGGACGGGGCCGTTGGGGGCCCGTGGGCAAAGGTCAAGAACGGGCGGTGTTCAGCGGCTTTCTTTTGCCTACTTTTCTTTGCCGCGGCAAAGAAAAGTAGGTGCCGCCCCGCACAGGGGCAACCCAGGCAAACCAATAACAAATCGCGGATGCCAGCAAAGACAAAAGCAAACCACACCAAGCGTCACAGACATCCACAAAAAAACAAATCCCGTTACTGATTCGCAGCAATCCGCTGCTGAATATGCTGCGCCCGCGCCGCCGACGCCGGATGCGAACTCATCATGCTCGACTTCCCGCCATCCAGCTTCGCGAGCTTGTTAAACGCACTAACGAGCCCCGACGGGTCCTGCCCTTTCTTCTTCTGGACATCAAACGAATAATCATCAGCCGCCGTTTCCTGCGATTGCGAGAACTGCGCATTAATCAGCTTCTCGGAAAAATCGCCAAGCTGCGAAGCCGAAATCGCCCCCGTGACCCCACCCGCCGATGACGCCACCGAACGAATCGCCGACGTCGCATAGGCAACCTGCATCGCCTTCTTCGTATGGCCAAGCGCAACGTGGCCCATCTCGTGGCCAACCACGCCCCGCACTTCGTCGTCCGTCATCATGTCCATCAGACCGCTATAGACACGCACACAGCCGTTCGCCATCGCCCACGCATTGACGTCCTTCGTGACGTAGACCTTGTAATTGACCGGCACGCCGTTGATGTTGTTGCCGAGCTGCGCGGCGATCTTGTTCAGACGCTTCGTGTACGGGCTGCTGGCAGGCGCGATCTGGTTTTCCGAGTCGAGCTGCGCGCAGGACTTGTCCGACAACGTGCGCACGTCGGCGTCCGTCAACGACGCAGCCTGCACAGCCTGCGAGCCGGATTGAACGAGCGAGTTGGGATCGAGGCTCATCCCCGAACAGGCGGCGAGCACGCCGCACGCGGCGGCAGCGAGAGCAATGCGGAACGTTTTCATGGCGAATGTCCAACTGACGGATGGTGTCGATAGTCCGTGCGAGGGCGACGGCCGTGCCCCGCGGCTTCACCCAATCAGACGCGCAATAAAAAAGCGCCTGACGGGCAGGCGCTTTTTAACATGTTGAAAGGATTTTTTGCGGAAAACGTAATCTTTCTTAACACTCCGTCGAACACAGACGACACTTGTGCCAGATTTCGATGCGCGATGAATGGCCGGTCGCGAATCAGCTCAACGTGGTGTCGATAAACGACTGACGTTGCGACAGCTTCTGGTAGTACTTGTCGAGATTCGGATGCTGCTCGCGCCAGTTGAGTTGCGGCATGCGGAAGTCGAGATAGCTCAGTGCGCAGCCAACCGCCACGTCGGCGATCGTGTAATGGTTGCCCGCGCACCACGCCTTGGAGCCAAGGCCCTGCGCCATCGCGATCAGGCCATCGTCGATCTTGTGACGCTGTCGCGCGACCCACGATTCGCTGCGATGCGCTTCCTCGCGCAGCACGCCTTCCAGACGAATCAGCACGGCGGCATCCATAATGCCGTCGGCGAGCGCTTCCCAGCAGCGCACTTCGACACGCTCGCGGCCCGACTGCGGCACAAGCTTGCACACGGGCGAAAGCGTATCGACGTATTCGCAGATCACACGCGAATCGAATACAGCCGCGCCGTCTTCCATCACGAGACACGGCACCTTGCCGATCGGGTTGTACTCGTGGATGGCAGTATCAGCCGCCCAGACATTTTCCAGTTCGAGCTTGTAGTCGATTTTCTTTTCGGCGAGCACGATCCGCGCCTTGCGGACAAATGGGCTCGACAGCGAACCGATGAGTTTCATTACATCCTGCCTTGATTGAAATTGGGCGCAAGTATACGTGCGTTGTCGGGCGTTGGAGGCTTTTCCCTGCGCTGCGGCACGTGCATCGCGTCGCTGACGCGTCCGGCTGTTGACAGATTGCAACAATGCCGCCCGCGCACGGGCCGGTCTACCTGGCCAGATGGCCAGACGTTGCGCATGCCACCCGGCGACACGGAAGCGATTCCAGTTGGGCGATACAATCCCAACATTGCCGCGCGGCGCATGTCGTCGACTGCCGCGCCGCCTTCCACCCCGCACGATGAACCGCCGACCGAACCCATGACCGATCTGACTCCGGCAATCGACATCTACCGTCAGCGCCGCGCGCGCGTGCTCGATGCACTGCGCGCGACGGGAGGCGGCGTTGCAATCGTTCCGACCGCGCCCGAAGTGCTGCGCAACCGCGACGCCGACTATCCGTACCGGCACGACAGCTACTTCTACTATCTGACGGGCTTCACGGAACCGGAAGCGCTGCTCGTCCTCGACGCGAGCGCCAAAGAGAACGAACCCGCTGCGATCCTGTTCTGCCGCGCGAAGAATGCGGAGCGCGAGACATGGGAAGGCTTTCGCTTCGGCCCCGACGGCGCACGCGAGGCTTTCGGCTTCGATGCAGCCTTCGCGTTCGACGAGATCGATGCGCAACTGCCGCGCATCATCGCCGACAAGCCGGCGCTGCACTACGCGCTCGGCGCGTCCGAACAGTTCGACGGCAAGGTGCGCCAGTGGCTCGACGCGGTGCGCATGCAGGGCCGCAGCGGCGTGCTCGCGCCGTCGGTGGTGCATGACATCGTGCCGCTGCTCGACGACATGCGGCTCGTGAAGGACGACCACGAACTGTCGATCATGCGCCGCGCCGCCGCGATCTCCGCGCAGGCGCATCGGCGCGCGATGGCGGCGTGCCATCCCGGCGTGCGCGAATACGAACTCGAAGCCGAGTTGCTGTACACGTTCCGCAAACACGGTGCGCAGGCGCCGGCGTACGGTTCGATCGTCGCCGCGGGCGCGAATGCGTGCGTGCTGCACTACCCGGCCGGCAACGCGGTCGCGCAGGACGGCGACCTGATTCTGATCGACGCGGCGTGCGAGCTCGATGGCTACGCGTCCGACATCACGCGCACCTTCCCGGCAAGCGGCCGCTTCACGCCCGCACAGCGCGAGCTGTACGACATCGTGCTGGCCGCGCAGCAAGCTGCGATCGATGCAACCAGAGCGGGCGCGACGTTCGACGCGCCGCATCAGGCAGCCGTGCGCGTGCTCGCGCAAGGTCTGCTCGACACGGGCATCCTCAATCGCGATCTGTTCGCGGGCGTCGATGAGGTAATCGAAGAGCGCGCGTATGCACGCTTCTACATGCATCGCACGGGCCACTGGATCGGCATGGACGTGCACGACGCAGGCGACTATCGCGAGCGCGGCGTACCCGCCGACGATACCGGCGCGCTGCCGTGGCGCACGCTTAAAGCCGGCATGGCGCTGACCATCGAGCCCGGCCTCTACATCCGCGCTGCCGACGACGTCCCGGAAAAATACTGGAACATCGGCATCCGCATCGAGGACGACGCGGTCGTCACGGCCACGGGCTGCGAACTGATCACGCGCGACGTGCCCGTCGATGCGGACGAAATCGAAGCGCTCATGCAGTCGCACAAAGCGACGGCCGCCTGAGCGCAAGGAACTGACCAGACAATGAACGAAGTCCAACAGGCCGCGAACGCGCCGGGCAATCAGTCAACCGCGCCGTTCGACTACGACGTGACGATCGTCGGCGCGGGGCCCGTCGGTCTCGCGCTCGCGGGCTGGCTCGCGCGTCGCAGCGCGACGCAGAGGCTGAACGTCGCGCTGATCGACGCGCGCGAGCCGGAAGATTCGATTGCCGATCCGCGCGCAATCGCTGTATCGCAAGGTAGCCGGATGATTCTCGAGCCGCTCGCGTGGCCATCCGACGCGACGGCGATCCAGCGCATTCACGTGTCGCAGCGGGGCCATTTCGGACGCACGCTGATCGATCATGCGGAGCATGGCCTGCCCGCGCTCGGCTACGTCTTGCGTTATGGCTCGATCGTCCACGCACTCGCCGACGCGGTGCGCTCGACGCCCGTGCACTGGTTCAAGTCGACCAAAGCCCAAGCACCGCAGCAACTCGAAGACGACGGCGTGCTGCTGCCGATCGAAAGCGCGCACGTCACACGCACGCTGCGCACCCGCATTCTGGTGAACGCCGAAGGCGGCCTGTTCGGCGAACAACAGGCGGGATCGGGTGAAACGCGTGATTACGGGCAAACGGCGCTGGTCGGCACGGTGACGCTGTCGTCGCCGCAGCCGCATGTTGCATGGGAACGCTTCACGCGACAAGGTCCGATCGCGCTGCTGCCGACGGGCGGCGTGCGCGGCGCGGACTACGCGCTCGTCTGGTGCTGTGCGCCCGAAGAAGCGGCGCGCCGCGCGCAATTGTCGGATGAAGACTTTTTGCGCGAACTGGGCAGCGAGTTTGGCGACCGGATGGGCCGTTTCGTGCAGATCAAGGGACGCGCCGCGTTCCCGCTCGGGCTCAATACCGTCGATACCCTCGTTAAGGGCAATGTCGTCGCGATCGGCAATGCGGCGCAGACGCTGCATCCCGTCGCCGGTCAGGGTCTGAATCTCGGCCTGCGCGATGCGCACGCGCTCGCCGACGCGCTCTCGCACTACGGCGCGACGCGCAGCGCGCTGATCGAGTTCGCGCAGCGCCGCGCGCTGGACCGCCGCATGACGATCGGCGCCACCGACACGCTCGCGCGCCTGTTCACCGTCGACTTCCCGCCGCTCGCCGCGCTGCGCGGCCTCGCGCTCACCGCGCTCGAATTCGTGCCGCCCGTGAAGACAGCACTGGCCCGGCAGATGATGTTCGGACAGCGCCGCTAAAACCTGGCGACATCGCGCTAAAAGTGGCCGCCGTTCTATGAACGCGGCCACTTTCATAGAAGATTTAATGAGTTACCTCAGGTGCGGTTCGATCTGGGGCAACGCGTTAACGGTAAAATAGCGGTTTTCCCTCGTATTTTGCGGTACGTGGGGTGCGCGTTTTTCAGCTTTCTGGCGCACCTTTCGCTCGCCGCCGACGTCCGCCATGCCCACTCTCGGCCCCCACACACTGCGCAATAACCTGTTCGTCGCCCCGATGGCAGGCGTCACCGACCGGCCGTTCCGCCAGCTCTGCAAGCGCATGGGCGCGGGCTATGCGGTGTCGGAAATGGTCGCGTCGAACGCGCAGCTGTGGAAGAGCGAAAAGACGATGCGCCGCGCCAACCATACCGGCGAAGTCGAGCCGATCGCCGTGCAGATCGCGGGCGCCGATCCGCAGATGATGGCCGAGGCCGCGCGCTACAACGTCGCGAACGGCGCGCAGATCATCGACATCAACATGGGTTGTCCGGCCAAGAAGGTCTGCAACGTCGCGGCCGGTTCGGCGCTGTTGCAGAACGAGCCGCTGGTGCAGCGGATCGTCGAGGCCGTGGTGAATGCGGTTGGGGTCGGGCTGGATGCCGTGCCTGTCACGCTGAAAATCCGCACGGGCTGGAATCGCGAGAACAAGAACGCGCTGAATGTCGCACGCCTCGCCGAGAATGCCGGCATTTCGATGCTGACCGTGCACGGCCGCACGCGCGCCGACCTGTATCACGGCGACGCGGAGTACGAAACGATCGCCGCCGTGAAGGCCGCGGTAAAGATTCCCGTCGTCGCGAACGGCGACATCACGACGCCGCAGAAAGCGCGCGACGTGCTGGCCGCGACGGGCGCGGACGCGATCATGATCGGCCGCGCGGCGCAGGGGCGTCCGTGGCTGTTCCGCGAGATCGAATATTTCCTGCGTACGGGCGAGTTGATGGAAGCGCCGCGTATCGACGAGATCCAGCAGGTGATGAACGAGCATCTCGAAGATCACTACGCGTTCTACGGCGAATTTACGGGCGTTCGCACTGCGCGCAAGCACATCGGCTGGTACACTCGCGGCCTTTCTGGCGCCAACGTGTTCCGCCACCGTATGAATACGCTGGACACGACGCGCGAACAACTGCTCGCCGTCAACGAATTCTTCGACGCGCAAAAGGCGATTTCGGACCGCCTCGTGTACGTCGACAACGAAGTCAACAACAACGGTGAGCAGGATCAAACCGACCGACTAGCAGCATGAGCAAGCACAATATCGAACAATGTGTCCGCGATAGCCTGGGTATGTACTTTCAGGATCTCGACGGCTCCAATCCGCACGACGTTTACGACATGGTGATTTCGTGCGTCGAAAAACCGTTGCTCGAGGTGGTGCTCGAGCAGGCCGGCGGCAATCAGTCGCTGGCAGCCGAGTACCTCGGCATCAACCGCAATACGCTGCGCAAGAAACTGCAACAGCACGGCCTGCTGTAGTTCTGGCGCCCTGCCACGCCTTTCATCGGCTTTTGTTCTCATCATGATCAAGCAAGCGCTCATCTCCGTTTCCGATAAGTCAGGCATCGTCGATTTCGCGAAATCGCTGTCGGACCTCGGCGTCAAGATCCTGTCTACAGGCGGCACCGCGAAACTGCTCGCGGACGCCGGCCTTTCCGTTACCGAAGTAGCCGACTACACGGGCTTTCCGGAAATGCTGGATGGGCGCGTGAAAACGCTGCACCCGAAGGTGCACGGCGGCATCCTGGCGCGCCGCGATCTGCCCGAGCACATGGCTGCGCTCGAAAAGCACGACATCCCGACCATCGATCTGCTCGTCGTGAATCTGTATCCGTTCGTGCAGACGATCTCGAAGGAAGAGTGTTCGCTGGAAGACGCGATCGAGAACATCGATATCGGCGGCCCGACCATGCTGCGCTCGGCGGCGAAAAACCATCGCGACGTGACCGTCGTGGTCGATCCCGCTGACTACGCAGTCGTGCTCGACGAAATGCGCGCGAACGGCAACACGGTCGGCTACAAGACGAACTTCCGCCTCGCGACCAAGGTGTACGCGCACACCGCGCAGTACGACGGCGCGATCACGAACTACCTGACGAGCCTCACGGAAGAGCTGCAGCACCGCGAGCGCAATACGTATCCCGCGACGCTGAACATGGCGTTCGAAAAGGTCCAGGATTTGCGCTACGGCGAGAACCCGCATCAAAGCGCTGCGTTCTACCGCGATATCGCAGTGCCCGCCGGCGCACTCGCAAACTATCGTCAGCTGCAGGGCAAGGAACTGTCGTACAACAACATCGCCGATTCGGACGCCGCGTGGGAATGCGTGAAGACGTTCGACGCACCGGCCTGCGTGATCATCAAGCACGCGAACCCGTGCGGCGTGGCTGTCGGCGCGAACCCGCACGAAGCGTATTCGAAGGCGTTCCAGACGGACCCGACTTCGGCATTCGGCGGCATCATCGCGTTCAACCGTGAAGTCGACGAAACGGCGGCACAGGCTGTTGCCAAGCAGTTCGTCGAAGTGCTGATCGCACCGTCGTTCAGCGACGCTGCGAAGCAGGTGTTCGCAGCGAAACAGAACGTGCGTCTGCTCGAAATCGCACTCGGCGATGGCCACAACGCGTTCGATCTGAAGCGCGTGGGCGGCGGTCTGCTGGTGCAATCGCTGGATGCGAAGAACGTGCAGCCGCACGAACTGCGCGTCGTCACGAAGCGTCACCCGACGCCGAAGGAAATGGACGATCTGCTGTTTGCATGGCGCGTCGCAAAGTTCGTGAAGTCGAACGCGATCGTGTTCTGCGCTAATGGCATGACGATGGGCGTCGGCGCTGGCCAGATGAGCCGCGTGGACTCGGCGCGTATCGCCAGCATCAAGGCGCAGAACGCGGGCCTCACGCTGTCGGGTACGGCGGTGGCGTCGGACGCGTTCTTCCCGTTCCGCGACGGTCTCGACGTGGTGGTGAATGCGGGCGCAACCTGCGTGATCCAGCCGGGCGGCTCGATGCGCGACGACGAAGTGATCGCTGCCGCCGACGAGCACAACATCGCGATGGTCGTGACGGGCATTCGCCACTTCCGCCACTGATCGGCTGATCTGCTTCTTCTGAAACGGCCCGGCAGTTTGCTACTGCCGGGCCGTTTTGCATTTCGCGTTTGCCTTTGTGCCGTTGTAGTATCGCAGGCACTGAACACGCACGGTACTTATGAGAATTCTCGGCATCGACCCAGGCTTGCGCGTCACTGGCTTCGGCGTGATCGACGTGTCCGGTCATCAGCTGACTTACGTGACGAGCGGCGTCATCAAGACCGCCGATGCCGATCTGCCGACGCGCCTCGGCACCATTTTTGAGGGCATTTCGACACTGATCCGGCAACATGCGCCGGATCAGTCGGCGATTGAAAAGGTGTTCGTGAACGTCAATCCACAGTCGACGCTGTTGCTCGGCCAGGCGCGCGGCGCGGCGATATGCGGGCTGGTGGCGGGTGGTGTGCCTGTTGCCGAGTACACCGCACTGCAGTTGAAGCAGGCGGTGGTCGGCTATGGACGCGCAACCAAAGAGCAGATGCAGCAGATGGTCGTGCGGCTGTTGTGTCTCTCGGGCATTCCTTCCACCGACGCCGCCGATGCGCTCGGCATGGCGATCTGCCACGCACATGGCGGCGGCACGTTGAGCACGCTGGGCGGGATTGCGCCGTCGCTGGCAAAGAAAGGGTTGCGGGTGCGGCGCGGGCGGTTGGTGGGCTAGCAAAACGCCCCTCGCGTCAACGTTGTCCCGCCAGCGCCAGTCGACACGCCAGCCCTGCAAGCACGGATCCGAGCAAGTACTGCGGCCAGCGCGACGGACGCTTGCCGCCGTTCAGTTTCCGGCTAAGGCTGCTGGCAAGCAGAATCACGTTGCCATTCACAAAGAAGCCGATCACATTGAGCACGGTCGCAAGCAACATGATCTGCACAGCGACCGACCCCGCCTCCGGCTTCACGAACTGCGGAAACAGCGCGAGTACGAACAGCGCAACCTTCGGATTGAGCAGGTTCGTGAACAACCCTTGCCTGAAAATTCTGCCGACGGGATAACGTCGCATCGAAGCATCGGGCGTGAGCATCGTGCCTTCCGAGCGGAACGTTTTCCACGCGAGATAGAGCAGATAGGCCGCGCCCGCGAAACGCACGACGTCGTAGGCCATCGGCGCGGCAAGAAAAAGCTGTGACAGGCCAAAAGCGGCGGCGAGCGCATGGCAGTACGTGCCGACCATGATCCCGGCGAACGAAGCAAAACCCGCTGCCCTTCCCTGACTCACGCTTCGGGAGGCAATCAGCAACATATCGGGACCGGGTGTGGCGGTAAGCGCGAGACATGCGCCCGAGAACAGCGCAAGCGTGGTGAGACTGAGCATCGAAGACCCCTTTTGGCCAGTGGCGGAACGTCCAAAAGGGATCTCAGTTTAGGGAGCGCGCACAGCCAGGTCAATCAGCTGCTCTCCGACTTCGTCAGACATGCCGTACGAAAGCCCATCACGCTGCGCTACACTCGCGCTTTCCCTCTCGAGAGAAGCCACCCGCCATGATCGGTCGCATCGCCGGCGTCCTGCTGGAAAAGAATCCGCCTCACCTTCTGATCGACTGCAACGGCGTCGGCTACGAAGTCGATGTGCCGATGAGCACGTTCTACAACCTGCCCGGCACAGGCGAAAAAGTCGTGCTGCTCACGCAGATGATCGTGCGCGAAGACGCGCATCTGCTGTACGGCTTTCTCACGCCGCAAGAGCGCTCGACGTTTCGCGAGTTGTTAAAGATCACGGGCATCGGCGCGCGCATGGCGCTGGCCGTGCTGTCCGGCATGAGCGTGCAGGAACTGTCGCAAACGGTGACGATGCAGGACGCCGCGCGCCTCACGCGCGTGCCGGGCATCGGCAAGAAGACGGCGGAGCGGCTCCTGCTCGAACTGAAGGGCAAGCTCGGCGCCGACCTCGGCGCGATGGCGGGCGCCGCGTCGCAGTCCGATCACGCGTCTGACATCCTGAATGCATTGCTGGCATTGGGTTACTCCGAGAAAGAAGCACTCGCGGCCATCAAGAACGTGCCGGCAGGTACGGGCGTTTCCGAGGGCATCAAGCTGGCGTTGAAGGCGCTGTCGAAGGTCTGAACGAGCTTCCACGAGCGGCGATGCGTGAAGCTTCGCATGCCGCAAGAGTGCGCACACCCTGGCCGTTCGGCCAGGTCGTCGAACGGGCCACGCGCGGTACAATGCCTGCATGATCGAACACGACAAACTCGCCGCCGAACGCATCATCGCCGCCACGCCCGTGTCGCCGAACGAGGAAGCGTTCGAGCGCGCGTTGCGCCCGCGCCAGCTCGACGAATACGTCGGTCAGGAAAAGGTGCGCGGCCAGCTGGAAATCTTCATCGAAGCTGCCAAGCGTCGCAAGGAATCACTGGATCACGTGTTGCTGTTTGGGCCGCCGGGTCTGGGCAAGACCACACTCGCGCACATCATCGCGCGCGAGATGGGCGTCAATCTGCGGCAGACGTCGGGCCCCGTGCTGGAACGCGCGGGCGACCTCGCCGCGCTGCTGACCAATCTCGAAGCCAACGACGTTCTCTTCATCGACGAAATTCACCGGCTCTCGCCTGTCGTCGAGGAAATTCTGTATCCGGCGCTCGAGGATTATCAGATCGACATCATGATCGGCGAAGGCCCCGCCGCGCGCAGCGTGAAGCTCGATCTGCAGCCGTTCACGCTGGTCGGCGCAACCACGCGCGCGGGCATGCTGACCAATCCGTTGCGCGACCGCTTCGGTATCGTCGCGCGGCTGGAGTTCTATAACGCCGAGGAACTGGCGCGCATCGTGAGCCGTTCGGCGTCGCTGCTTGGCGCGCAGATTCATCCCGAAGGCGCGCTGGAAATCGCCAAGCGCTCGCGTGGTACGCCGCGTATCGCGAACCGGCTGCTGCGGCGCGTGCGCGATTATGCCGAGGTGAAGGCAGACGGCAATATCACCGCGAAGGTCGCGGATGCCGCGTTGAAAATGCTAGATGTGGATCCCGTCGGCTTCGATCTGATGGACCGCAAGCTGCTCGAAGCGATCCTGCACAAATTCGATGGCGGTCCGGTTGGCGTCGACAATCTGGCGGCCGCGATTGGTGAAGAGCGCGACACGATCGAAGACGTTCTCGAACCGTATCTGATCCAGCAAGGTTTCTTGCAGCGCACGCCACGCGGACGCGTGGCAACGATGCTGACGTATCGGCACTTTGGCCTGGCCGCGCCTGATTCGGCGAGCCCTGTACGCAATCTGTGGGATTCTGAGCCGAGCTAAGCGGCTCTTAGGCGGAAAACGCGGCGCGCGATGTTGTTCTTATGCGTGATGCCGCGTCTGAAGTAGTCAACGCCCCGCTTCGGGCGTCTTCTTGAAGCTGTCGTCTTCAGCCTTGCCGTCGAGATGCGCGACATCGGCCCACGACACGACTTTCGCGCGGCCATTCTCGAACTCGACGACGTTCACGCTCGTGTTCAGCAACTGATAGTTGCGCGGCGCTTCCAGCGACAAACCATTCGCAAAACGATACACGCAATCCAGCACGCCGCCATGCGCGACGCAGGCGATGCGCCCGTTCGGATGCGCAGCGACAACCGGCTCGATCGCGTGCAGCACGCGGTGATAGAACACGCGCTGCGATTCGCCCTCGGGTGGTGAAAAGCCCGGATCTCGCGTCTGCCACTGCGCATATTCGTCAGGAAAACGCAGCGCGATTTCATCGCTGTCGTGTCCCTGAAACGCGCCGTAATTCCGCTCGCGCAAACCTTCCTTCAGATTCAGGGGCAAACCAAGCACGTCGGCAAATGGCTGAGCCGTTTGCTGCGCGCGCGAGAGATCGCTCGAATAGATCGCGTCGAGCCGCGCGCCTTTCTGCGCTTCGCGCGCGAACCGTTCGGCGAGCCGCTGCGCCTGATCGACGCCGCTTGTCGCGAGAGGAATATCGATGTGACCTTGAATCCGCTTGATACGGTTCCAGTCGGTTTCGCCGTGTCGGATGAAGAGGACTTGTGTCGCCATGAGAATGAATCGGAACGTTACGCGCGCGTCTGTAGCCAGAACGTGACTGGTCCGTCGTTGACAAGCGAAACCTGCATGTCCGCGCCGAATTCGCCCGTCTCGACAACAGGATGCTTCGCGCGAGCCGCCGTCACGAAGTAGTCGAACAGACGCTTGCCCTCGTCGGGCGGCGCGGCAGGCGTGAAGCTCGGGCGCAGGCCGCTGTTGGTGTCTGCGGCGAGAGTGAACTGCGATACGAGCAGCAAACCGCCCGCACGGCCCGCACCGTCGATGTTCTGCACGGGCAGGTTCATCTTGCCCGCGGCGTCGCTGAACACGCGGTAGCCGAGCATTTTGGCGAGCAGCTTGTCGGCGGCGGCATCGGTGTCGCCGCGTTCGGCGCAGACCAGCGCAAGCAGGCCTGCATCGATCGAGCCCGTCACTCGGTCGCCAACGCGCACTTCCGCGCGCCGCACACGTTGAATCAGCGCGATCATGCGGCGCGCTGCTGTTGTGTGACGTGCATCATGCCGTCAGCGTAACGCGCGCAAAGCGGCGCTTGCCGACCTGCACGACGAACTCGCCGGCTTCGACCTTCAGACCCTTGTCCGATACGGTCGCGCCGTCGATCTTCACGCCGCCCTGCTCGATATTACGCAGCGCTTCGCTCGTGGACGGCACGAGGCCGGCTTGCTTGAGCAGTTGACCGATCGCCAACGGCGCTCCTGCGAGCGTGACGGCAGGAATATCGTCCGGCACGCCGCCCTTCGCGCGGTGGTTGAAGTCTTCGAGCGCGCGCTCTGCATCACCTTGCGTGTGGAAGCGCGCGACGATTTCCTGCGCGAGCAGCACCTTGAAGTCACGCGGATTCCGCCCGCCTTCGATCTCGCGCTTGAACCCTTCGATTTCCGACATAGGACGGAACGACAGCAGTTCGAAGTAGCGCCACATCAGCACGTCGGAGATGCTCATCAGCTTGCCGAACATGTCGTTCGGCTTTTCACCGATACCGACGTAGTTGCCCTTCGACTTCGACATCTTCTCGACGCCGTCCAGCCCCTCGAGCAGCGGCATCGTCAGAATGCACTGCTGTTCCTGGCCGTACTGCTTTTGCAGTTCGCGACCGACCAGCAGGTTGAACTTCTGGTCGGTGCCGCCGAGTTCGAGATCGGCGTTCAGCGCGACGGAGTCGTAGCCCTGCATCAGCGGATACAGGAATTCGTGGATCGAGATAGGCACGCCGCCCTGGAAGCGCTTCGTGAAGTCTTCACGCTCCAGAATACGTGCCACCGTGTAGCGCGACGCGAGCTTGATCATGCCGTCGGCGCCGAGCGGCATCGACCATTCGCTGTTGTAGCGGATCTCCGTCTTCTCGCGGTCGAGCACGAGCGCGGCCTGCTCGAAATACGTCTTCGCGTTCGATTCGATCTGCTCGCGCGTGAGCGGCGGACGCGTCGCGTTACGGCCCGAGGGATCACCGATCAGCGACGTGAAATCGCCGATCAGGAAGATCACCGTATGGCCGAGGTCCTGCAACTGGCGCATCTTATTCAGCACGACGGTATGGCCGATGTGGATGTCGGGCGCCGTCGGATCGAGACCGAGCTTGATACGCAGCGGCGTGCCCGTGGCCGCGCTCTTCGCGAGCTTTTGCGCGAACTCCTCTTCGATCAGCAGTTCGTCGACACCGCGCTTGGTGACTTCGAGCGCATGGCGGACTTCGTCGGTGATCGGGTAGGCGGAATTGGGCTTGGCGGTGGACTCGGTGCTCATGCTGGAACGGGAGATCGCAAAAAGGGAGATTGTCCCATAGTTGCGGCGCATTGCGCCCTGATCTCACGCGAATCGCGCCCAACTCGCGGTGTGGTGCACCATGCGCGCCTGGAACGGCACCGCGTCGCACGCGCGCACCGGTTGTTTCGCGGCGCGCCGATGAGCGACAATCGTCGTCAGGCAGGCGCCGGAAGTGTCCATGCGGCGCGACGAACGACGATCAGAGGAGCAAAGCGTGGCCAAAGACACGGCAGACGGCGTGTATTTCGGGTTGATGTCGGGCACGAGCATGGACGGCGTGGATGGCGTCGCCGTCGAATTTGCAGCGGGCAAGGCGCCTGTCGTGCGGTCACAGGCGTTCGTGGGCTTCTCCGAGGGACTGCGCGATGCGCTGTTCGCCCTCCAGCAACCCGGCGACAACGAAATCGAGCGTGCATCGCTCGCCGCGAACGCGCTCGCGGCGCGCTTCACGGTGTGCTGCCATGAGTTACTGCGCGCTGGCAACCTGTCTGCCGCAGACGTCCGCGCGATCGGCGTGCATGGCCAGACGGTGCGGCATCGTCCGGAAAAGGGTTACACGACGCAGATCAACAACCCGTCGCTGCTCGCGGAAATGACGCATATCGACGTGATCGCCGATTTTCGCAGCCGCGATGTTGCGGCGGGCGGCCAGGGCGCGCCGCTCGTGCCCGCGTTCCACGCGACGGTTTTCGGCGCGAAGAACGAGACGCGCGTGGTCTGCAATCTGGGCGGCATCAGCAATATCACGATTCTTTCGGCAAACGGCGCCGTGCGCGGCTTCGATTGCGGCCCGGCGAACGCGCTGCTCGACGAATGGTCGCATCGGCACCTGAAGAAGCCATTCGACGAAAACGGCCAGTTTGCGGCGACGGGCCAGGTTCATCGTCCGCTATTGAACGCGTTTCTCGACGAGCCCTTTTTCGAGGCCCAGCCGCCCAAGAGCACGGGCCGCGACCTGTTCAACCCTGAATGGCTCGATGCAAGACTGCAAGGATTCGCCGATGTCAGCCCCGCCGACGTCCAGGCGACGCTGGTCGCACTGACGGCCGTCACCGTCGCACGCGAAATCGAACGGCATGCACCCGATTGCAAGGCGGTCTACGTGTGTGGCGGCGGCGCGCGCAATCCGGAAATCATGAAGGGGTTGCAAGGCGCGCTCGCCGAAAGCGGCTGCAGCGGCGTCCCCGTCATGACGACGGAAGCGCTTGGCGTGCCGCCGCACCAGGTCGAGCCGCTGGCTTTCGCGTGGCTGGCCATGCGCTGCGTCGCACGCGAGCCGGGGAATCTGCCGTCTGTGACGGGCGCGGCCGGCGAGCGCGTGCTCGGCGCGATTTATCCGCGGTAGTGCCCGGAAAGCTGCGTGGAAATATGAAACGGGGCCGAAGCCCCGTTTTTGCTGCAACTTACGCGAAAAAAGCCGTCGATTACACCGAGAACGACGAGCCGCAACCACACGTGGTCGTGGCGTTCGGGTTTTTGATGACGAACTGTGCGCCGTTGATGTCGTCCTTGTAGTCGATCTCCGCGCCAACCAGGTACTGGTAGCTCATCGAGTCAATCAACAACTGGACGCCGCTCTTGTTCATCACGGTGTCGTCTTCGTTGATGGCTTCATCAAAGGTGAAACCGTACTGGAAGCCCGAGCAGCCGCCACCCTGCACGAATACGCGCAGTTTGAGCTCCGGGTTGCCTTCCTCTTCGATCAGTTCCTTAACCTTGTCTGCCGCTGCGTCGGTAAAGACGAACGGCGCCGGCATCTCGGTCACGGGGGTGTCGGTCACTGCGTCCATGCGAACTCTCCAAAAATTGCTTCTTGACGCTATTGTATTGCTGTTCCCGATATCGTGCTGAAGCCCATGAAATCAATAGGTTCTTATGCAAGGTAATTGACACCCGAACCGCGCACGAGACGTGTCAATCATGTGTCCGTACGCACTGTCAGCGATGTCCGCATACGGCGCGAAACCCAGCACGACAAATAAAAAAAGCCGCCTTCGCATCTGCGTTGGCGGCTTTCTGCAGCAAGCCCTGTGGAACAGAGCCAGCCCGAAACGATTAACGCTTCGAGAACTGCTTGCGGCGACGTGCCTTGTGGAAACCGACCTTCTTACGCTCGACTTCACGTGCGTCACGCGTCACGAAGCCTGCGTTCGACAGAGCCGGCTTCAGCGTTGCGTCGTAGTCCATCAGCGCGCGCGTGATACCGTGGCGAACTGCACCAGCTTGACCCGTTTCACCGCCGCCCGACACGTTGACCTTGATGTCGAACGTAGCAGCGTGGTTCGTGAGTTCCAGCGGCTGGCGCACGATCATCAGCGACGTTTCGCGCGAGAAGTAGTCAGCGATAGGCTTGCCGTTGACGATGATGTCGCCCTTGCCTGCCTTGATGAACACACGTGCAACGGCGCTCTTGCGGCGGCCCGTGCCGTAATTCCAGTTACCGATCATGTGGGCTCCCCTTAGATCTCGAGCGCCTTCGGCTGTTGAGCCGAGTGCGGATGCGTTGCGTCTGCGTAGACCTTCAGCTTCTTGATCATCGCGTAGCCCAGCGGGCCCTTCGGCAGCATGCCCTTGACCGCCTTCTCGAGCGCACGGCCCGGGAAGCGTTCTTGCATCTTGCCGAACGTCGTTTCATAGATACCGCCCGGGTAACCCGAGTGACGGTAGTACTTCTTGTCCGTGGTCTTGTTGCCCGTGACCTTCAGCTTGCCGGCGTTGATAACGATGATGAAATCACCGGTGTCGACGTGCGGAGTGAACTCAGGCTTGTGCTTGCCGCGAAGACGGTGTGCCACTTCGCTGGCGACACGGCCGAGAACCTTATCCGTCGCGTCAATCACAAACCATTCACGCGTCACCTCATGGGCTTTTGCGGAAAACGTCTTCATGATCGATCCAAATAAATATGCTGCGCCCTGTGTTTTTTTCCTGCTTGTATGTGCGCATCGAGGCGCGTGCAGGCTCTCCCTGTTTCTTCTTCCGCGGGCACGAATGCGGAAAAGCTGATGATTATAAAGGATTTTGCTTCAAGGAGTCAAAATATCCGAAGCTTCGGGCGCGTAAGGACGAAAAAAAGCCCGAACTAGCGGTTCGGGCTTAATCCACCTTAGGAGGAGGGTGGAGGAGACATGCGGAGATTGTCGAACTGCAACAACCAATGAACTGATTATATGTTCGACCCTTGTGCAACGCAAGAACATTTGCAATGCGAAATTGAATTTCATATTGTGGCATCGCATCAAACTTGTCGCGCTAACGACCAAACCATTGAAAAACAAGGATCTAGCCCGATCTCAAGAAGCGAAGGTGGCAGTTGCCCTGGAGCAACACGCCTAAAACCGTTCGCGCTATCCCTTATGCGTCGAACATGACGCAGCGCAACAAACAAGCCCGGATCCGCATAACTCGCCGCCGATGTCGCTTCGGGCGAGTCAGCATCTGCCGGGCTACAATGCGCATCTCGAATTCAAGCTTGTGAGCCGGAGTACAACGCAATGGAATGCAAAGTCAGCTGGATGGGTCAGGATGGCATGGCGTTCGCCGCCGAAACGGGCAGCGGCCACCTCGTCGCGATGGATGGCGCGCCTGAAGGCGGCGGACGCAATCTGGCGCCGCGCCCGATGGAAATGGTGCTGCTCGGCACGGGCGGCTGCACCGCGTACGACGTCGTGATGATCCTGAAGAAGAGCCGCCAGGAAATCAGCGGTTGCTCGGTGACGCTGAAGGCCGAGCGCGCGAGCGAAGACCCGAAGGTGTTCACCAAGGTCCATTTCCACTTCACGGTGACGGGCAAGAACCTGAATCCGTCGACGGTGGAACGCGCGATCAATCTGTCGCACGACAAATATTGCTCGGCGTCGATCATGATCGCGAAGACGGCCGAACTCACGCATTCGTTCGAAATCGTCGCGGCCTAAGCCCGAAACGAACGCGAAGCAGAAAAAGAAAATGCCGGCGTCCCAACGGACGCCGGCATTTGTCATTTAAGCGGCAAAGCAGGCCGATAAGCCGGATTCTGTGCACGCGGCGCGCCCGAAAGCGCGCCACGCGTGGCAGCCATTCCTCTAGGCGCGCCATTGCTGACGCGCTCAAGCTTCCTACCCGCTGACGCGACGGGGGCCCCGCCCTGCATCTCGAAGATGCTAGCCAGCCTACTTGGAATTGCTCCGGGTGGAGGTTACCGTGCCGGTCTGCCTCGCAGCAGCCGCGGTGCGCTCTTACCGCACCGTTTCACCCTTACCTGATCCCGGCTTGCGCCGGGCCATCGGCGGTTTGCTTTCTGTTGCCCTGTTCCGCGTGTTGCCACGGATGGCCGTTAGCCATCACCCTGCCCTGTGGAGTCCGGACTTTCCTCGCCCTCGCCGGCCGAAACCGCCGAGGCCGCGACTGCCTGGCCTGCTTTGCTGGCCGCGATTTTAACACCGGGCGTTGCGTGCGACCGCCGGCCGCTGCGAAACACGGTCGCATCGTCGTAGAAAGACGGGGCTTCGTTCTCTGTCCACCAGCCGGGAATGCCCAGCACGGGCAGCGGCGCGAACATCCGGCTGCTGAATTCGGCGCTGTCGAGCAGCGTGCGAGCGACCGTTTCGTCGAGAAACGCATCGCGGGCAGCGCGCGGCCATGAGAAATAGGACGACGGCACGTCGACGATCCACGCATGCGCCGTGCATGCCTTATAGGGCGTGACGAGCTTTTCGAGCAGCGCGTGGCCGAAACAGCGCGCTTCGCAGCGCTCGTCCCAAGCCGCGCGCTCGTCGACAAAAAGCGTTTTCCAGTCGAACGAACGCAACGCGGTGGCGAGCGTCTCGTCCGAGCAGGCGAACAGCACGGCATTTTCATCGAACACGGTTAGCGCGTCGCGCGTGCCGCCGCGCGTCGGACCGATGCCCAGCGCATCGACAGCCGCGGACCCGCGCGCGCTCAGCGCCGCCTTGATATGCGGAAACTGAAACCACGACAACGCATTGAAGAAGTCATGCAGATTGTGACGCGTCGGCACGCAGCCAGTCGCCGCGATATGCGCCTCGTATGCAGTGCCGGGCGGCAACCCGTCTTGCGGGATGAATGCAAGCAGATGCCCGCGCCCCGTCGAAATCGATGCGGACGAAGCGTCCGCGTTCATCTCGATCAGCTGATCCGCCGCGCTACGCAGCGCGGCCTGCTGCCAGCGCACGCCGCGTCCCGCGACCTGCGCGAACCACGGTCTCGACCAGTCGATATCCGCAAAACCCGGCGCCGCGCGTTTCAGCGCGCCGCCGGGCGAATCCACGCCGTGCGACATCCGCTCAAACGAGCTTCCAGCCGATCGGCTCGCCGCCGCGCAGCGGCACGACAGGCGTATCGCCCACCGCGACTTCGGCCGGCAGCGTCCACTCTTCGCGGCGCAGCGTCACTTTCTCTTCGCTGCGCGGCAGGCGGTAGAAGTCCGCGCCATGGAAGCTCGCAAAACCTTCCAGCTTGTCGAGTGCGCCCGCGTTGTCGAACGCTTCCGCGTACAGTTCGAGCGCATGCAGCGCCGTGTAGCAGCCCGCGCAGCCGCACGCGTGCTCCTTCAAGCCCTTCGGATGCGGCGCGCTGTCGGTGCCGAGGAAGAACCGCGGATTGCCCGACGTCGCCGCCTCGACCAGCGCCACGCGATGCGTTTCGCGCTTCAGCACCGGCAGACAGTAGTAATGCGGACGAATGCCGCCCTGGAAAATCGCGTTACGGTTGTACAGCAGGTGATGCGCGGTAATCGTTGCGCCAAGCAGTTCGGGCGGCGCGCCCGCGTCGCGCACATACTCAGCCGCATCCTTGGTCGTGATGTGCTCGAACACCACCTTCAGCCCCGGGAAATCGCGGCGCAGCGGCGTCATCACGCGGTCGATGAAGACCTTCTCGCGGTCGAACAGATCGATCGACGAGTCAGTCACTTCGCCGTGAATCAGCAGCGGCATGCCCGTTTCCTGCATCATTTCGAGCGTTTTCGCGCACTTGCGGATGTCGGTGACGCCCGCATCCGAATTCGTCGTCGCGCCTGCCGGATACAGCTTCACACCATGCACGAAGCCACTTTCGCGCGCACGGCGAATCTCTTCGGGCGGCGTGTTGTCGGTCAGATACAGCGTCATCAGCGGCTCGAACTTCATGCCGGCCGGAATCGCCGCAATGATGCGCTCGCGATACGCGCGCGCCATCTCCGTCGTCGTGACGGGCGGCTTCAGGTTCGGCATGATGATCGCGCGGCCGAACTGGCGCGCGGTGTGCGGCAGGACGGCGGCGAGCATCGCGCCGTCGCGGACGTGCAGGTGCCAGTCATCGGGACGGGCGAGCGTGAGGGTATCGACGGAAGCAGCGGTAGAGGCGGTCATGGCGGGGACTCACGTGCGTCGAGCGCACGGCAGACTGCATAACTGACGAGGCTAATCCACAAAAGCAGCCAAAACACCCGTCAATTTTGCTTTTTGCCGTTTCTGGCTCGGTGATATGCTTGGAAAATCATCATTGTAACGGGTCGGCCCACGTGGGCTCATACCCCGTTAGAAAGGCTTGTCTTCCGCATCATGTGCCAACTACTCGGAATGAATTGCGCCGCGCCGACGGACGTCACGTTCTCGTTCACCGGCTTCGCGGCGCGCGGCGGCGTCACCGACCACCACTCCGACGGCTGGGGCATCGCCTTCTTCGAAGACAAGGCCTGTCGCCTGTTCATCGACCATCAGTCGTCGGCCACCTCGCCGATCGCCGACATGGTCAAGCGCTATCCGATCAAGTCGAAGAACACTATCGCGCATATCCGCAAGGCGACGCAGGGGCACATCGTGCTCGAGAACTGCCATCCGTTCATGCGCGAATTGTGGGGACGCCATTGGATCTTCGCGCACAACGGCGATCTGCAGAATTACAGTCCGGTGTTGTCGGGCGTGTATCAGCCCGTCGGCAGCACCGATAGCGAGCTGGCGTTCTGCGCGGTGCTGCAAGGTTTGCGCAAGGCGTTTCCGGGCTCGCAGCCGCCGCTGGACGAACTGTTCGCCGCGCTCGAAACCCTGACGCGCGAGATCACCCAGTTCGGCGTGTTCAATTTCCTGATGTCGAATGGCCAGGCGCTGTTCGCGCACTGCTCGACACACCTGCATTATCTGGTGCGCAGCTGGCCGTTCTCGACCGCGCATCTGGTCGACGCGGACGTGTCGATCGACTTTGCCAAATACACGACGCCTGAAGACCGCGTTGCCGTGATCGCCACGCAGCCGCTCACCGACAACGAGGTCTGGACGGCATTCGAGCCGGGCGATCTGCTGATGTTCCAGCATGGCGAAGTCATCGCGCGCGCCAACGTGCCCGTACCGCCGGCCGTACTGGAAAAAGCGCGCAATCCGTCCTGCGATCCGAGCGCGTCGGCAAGCATGTTGCCCGCCGCCACCGTTCTCGACCTCGAATCCGACGACACCGCGGCGTACGAATCCTGATCGGGAAAGGTCACTCGTCGCGCGCACAAGCGATCGCGGCATGGTGCCCGTCGTCGCACATGCCGCGCGACGCAGCGGCTTCACCGCAAAGAAGCGTCCGCAACACCGGGTGGCAACGCCACCCGGTTTCATGCGACCCGGCCGCGCCGCAACCGTCGGCACATCGCGAACAACGATCGCACAGCTTCGCGCGGCACACCTCCAGACTCGCGGCCAGCGCTCGCGCGCTAACAGGGTCTGCGTAATTGACGGCGGGGATATCCAGCAAAAGTCGCTTCAGCGGCGAACCCTGCCCTCCTCCGGACTCCACATCTCCCGTAAGACCTTGCGCTATCTGAACCGCTTCACGCCGCAGTACCGCGAGAAACGGTCTGGATAACTTATCTTTATATCCGTGACGCGAAGCCCACAAAGTTGCTGACTCCGAGAACTGCTCAGCCGTCAGCCATTGACCTTCCAGCTGCATCGATACCAGCTCGTGAACGACAAGGTCGCTCAACAAAAAGACTTTCATGGCCTGTCTCTTTTCGATCGGAACGGATGACGACCCGCACCTCGCTCGCCTCATCGCATTTCGCCGGCATAGCATAGGCGCGTGCCTGGACAAGTCCCATGAGAAGATTCCGATTAACCGATCAACAAATAGATAACATTCCTAAGATTTGTCGCCAAACGTTGAAAATTCTTAAATCACCTTCACGAAAGTCAACACGCAAATAAAAAAGCCGCTTCCGAAGAAGCGGCTTTCCTGAACTCATTGCATCGATTTCAATGCAGGATTTTCGCGAGAAAGTCCTTCGCACGATCCGATTTCGGATTGGCGAAAAAGTCTTCCTTGCGGTCGTCTTCGACGATCAAGCCCTTGTCCATGAAGATCACGCGATGCGCGACCTTCTTCGCAAAGCCCATTTCGTGCGTCACGCACATCATGGTCATGCCTTCCTGCGCCAGTTCGACCATCACGTCGAGCACTTCATTGATCATTTCCGGATCGAGCGCCGAAGTCGGTTCGTCGAACAGCATCGCGATCGGATCCATCGACAGCGCGCGCGCAATCGCCACACGCTGTTGCTGACCACCCGACAGTTGCCCCGGATACTTGTCAGCGTGCGCGCGCAAGCCTACGCGATCGAGCAGCTTCAGGCCCTTCGCGGTCGCTTCATCCTTCGAGCGGCCGAGCACCTTGATCTGCGCGAGCGTCAGGTTTTCGGTAATCGACAGATGCGGGAACAATTCGAAGTGCTGGAACACCATGCCGACCTTCGAGCGCAGCTTCGACAGATTCGTTTTCTTGTCGGTAAGCGACTGGCCGTTGATGACGATATCGCCCTTCTGGAACGGCTCGAGACCGTTCACCGTCTTGATGAGCGTCGACTTGCCCGAACCCGACGGGCCGCACACGACGACCACTTCGCCCTTTTTCACTTCCGTCGTGCAGTCGGTGAGTACCTGAAACTCGCCGTACCACTTCGACACATTCTTGATAGAGATCATCTTGCGACCTTTTTCTGAAGACTTTTGACGAGGCTCGACGCGACCACGCAGATCACGAAGTAACACGCACCGGCGAACAGTACCATCTCGACGTTCGTGCCGTCACGGTCGCCAATATTCGTGGCCGTGCGGAAGAAGTCGGCGAGGCTGATCACGTAGACGAGCGACGTATCCTGAAACAGCACGATGGCCTGCGTGAGCAGCAGCGGCACCATCGCGCGGAACGCCTGCGGCAGCACGACGAGACGCATCGCCTGCGCGTAGTTCATGCCGAGCGCGAACGACGCGTTCACCTGCCCGCGCGGCACGGCCTGAATACCTGCGCGGATGATTTCCGAGTAGTACGCGGCCTCGAACAGCGAGAACGCGACCATCGCCGAAGCGAGGCGAATGTCGATGTCGGCGGAAAGACCCAGTACGTTCTGCAGCACCTGCGGCACGATCAGGAAGAACCACAGCAGAACCATCACCAGCGGGATCGAGCGGAAAAGCGTCACGTACAGCTTGGCGAACCATTCCAGCGGCTTGACACCCGACAGCCGCAACAGCGCGAGCACGGTGCCCCACACGATGCCGATCACGATCGCGAGAATCGTGATCTTGAGCGTGACGATGGCACCCGTCCAGAGTGTAGGCAGTGCGCCCGGAATACCGCTCCAGTCGAAATGATGCATCACTTGCCTCCGATATAGCCAGGCAACCTGGTCTTCGCTTCGACGATGCGCATCAGCGTCATCACGATCAGGTTGATGAGCAGATACGCGACCGTGACGGCGATGAACGATTCATACGTCTGCGCCGTGTAGTCGACCAGCTGGCGCGCCTGCGCGGACAGGTCGAGCAGACCGATGGTCGATGCGACCGCCGAGTTCTTGAAGATATTCAGGAATTCGGACGTGAGCGGCGGCACGATGATGCGGTACGCGACGGGCAAGAGCACGTAGCGATACGTCTGCCATTGCGTGAAGCCGAGCGCGAGACCCGCGCCACGCTGTCCGCGCGGCAGCGCGTTGATGCCCGAGCGCACCTGCTCGCACACGCGTGCGGCCGTGAAGAGCCCCAGACAGATGATCGACGATGAAAAGAACTGCGCACTTGGCGGCAACTGCTTGAACCAGTTACCGATCGATGCGGGCAGCAGTTCCGGTATCACCAGATACCAGACGAAGAACTGAACGATCAGCGGAATGTTACGGAAAATGGCGACATAGAGGGTGCCGATCGCGGAGAGCGTCTTGTTCGGCACCGTGCGCAGCACGCCGAAAAACGACCCGACAATCAGCGCGATCACCCACGCGCACAGCGAAACGGTGACCGTCACCCAAAGACCGGACAGCAGCCAGCCAAGATAGGTGGTCGGCTCGCCGGTGGAAACCGGACTCAGCAGAATGCCCCAGTTCCAGTGGTATGACATGACGAAGACTCCAACAAAAAGAAACGGAAGTGGCGTTTGCCGCTTCCGTTCCGTTCAACACGTTGACTTTTTAGCTAACGGTTGTTCGAGGGTTAGTCGATTGCCTTGTCGTTCGGGCTCTTGTAGAGCGCCTTGATATCG
This sequence comes from Burkholderia sp. Ac-20365, assembly GCF_017104715.1. Taxonomy (GTDB): domain Bacteria; phylum Pseudomonadota; class Gammaproteobacteria; order Burkholderiales; family Burkholderiaceae; genus Paraburkholderia. The sequence continues at coordinate 130,598 of NZ_JAAGPI010000022.1, read as the reverse complement.
TCGCTTTCCGGGAAGTTCAGGTTGAGACCCTTCGGCGGAATCGGCGATTCGAACCACTTCTTGTAGATCTTGTCGGCGTCGCCCGACGTTTCGACCTTGGCGATCGCATCGTCGACGACCTTCTTGAATTCCGGATCGTTCTTGCGCAGCATGCAGCCGTACGCTTCATGCGATTGCGGCGCACCGACGATCACGAAATCGTTCGGCGTGTTCGACTTCGCGCGCTCGCCTGCGAGCAGTGCGTCGTCCATCATGAACGCGGCAGCGCGGCCCGTCGACAGCGTCAGGAACGACTCGCCGTGGTCCTTCGCGCTGATGATGTTCATGCCCATGTTCTTGTCCTGGTTCATCTTGCGAAGCAGGCGCTCGGACGTCGTGCCAGCCGTCGTCACGACGGTCTTGCCCTTCAGGTCCGCCCAGTCCTTGATGCCGGAGTCTTTCTTCGTCATCAGGCGCGTGCCGATCACGAAGATCGTGTTCGAGAAGGCGACCTGCTGCTGGCGCTCGGCGTTGTTCGTGGTCGAGCCGCATTCGAGATCGATGGTGCCGTTCTGAACCAGCGGAATACGGTTTTGCGACGTGACAGGCGTCAGCTTGACCTTCAGGTCAGGCATGTTCAGCTTCGCCTTGACTGCGTCCACGACCTTCAGCGCGAATTCCTGCGAGTAGCCGACCACGTTCTGCTTGTCGTCGTAGTACGAGAACGGAATCGACGATTCGCGGTGGCCCAGCGAAATGACGCCCGTGTCCTTGATCTTCTTCAGCGTGCCGGCGTCCTGCGCATGCGCGCCAACGGTGAACAAACCCAGTGTCGCGAGAAGCAGCGCAGCTTTTTTAACCTTCATTTGTGATCTCCTTGGCAAGAACCGGCGCCAGTGTATCTCAGTAATTATTCTGAAAGTATGGTTGTTAACCATGTTCGTCGCGCAGTGTTGCGTAAAGCACGCAGTTTGCGCGGCGCGGCGCCAGTATTGGCTTACAGCGCCTTTACCGGCCGATGCAAACGGTATCGGATGCGTCGTTTTTGCCGGTCGGGGCCGACTTCAACTGCACAAAAGCGGACGGCATCCGAAGATGCCGTCCGCCCGGTATTCTCCGCGAACCTGTCGATTCGCGCTGGTGAAGCGATATGGCGCAGCGCCCGCCTCAAGGCCGGGCGCCGTGCGTTCTGACTATCAGGGATACAGGCCGCGCAATTCGCGTGCTTCAAGGATGCGTTTGCAAGCAACGATAAACGCTGCCGTACGCACCGACACCTTGTGCTCGCTCGCCACCTGCCACACGGCTGCGAACGCTTCGCGCATCACGCGTTCGAGGCGCTCGTTGATCTCGTCTTCCGTCCAGAAGAAGCTCGAGAAGTCCTGCACCCACTCGAAGTACGACACCGTCACGCCGCCTGCGTTGGCAACGACGTCGGGAATCACGAGAATGCCGCGGTCGTTCAGGATGTCGTCGGCGGCCGTCGTGGTCGGACCGTTTGCGCCTTCCACGATGATCTTCGTACGAATCTTGCCCGCGTTCTTTTCGGTGATCTGGTTTTCCAGCGCGGCGGGAATCAGGATGTCCGTTTCGACCGTCCAGAAGTCTTCGCTCGCAATCTTGTCGGCTTCCGCGTAACCGCCGACGCCACCATGCTTCGCCACGTGGTCGAGCAGCGCGACCGCGTCGATACCCGATTCCTTGTACAGCGTGCCCGTGTGATCCTGCACGGCGACGATCTTTGCGCCCGCTTCCTGATACAGACGCGCCGCGATGCCGCCCACATTGCCGAAGCCCTGCACGGCAACGCGCGCGCCTTCGATATCCATGCCGATGCGGCGTGCCGCTTCGCAGCCGACCACGAACACGCCGCGGCCCGTTGCTTCACGACGGCCGAGCGAACCGCCGAGCGTGATCGGCTTGCCCGTCACGACGCCCGTCGACGTTTGGCCCTGGTTCATCGAGTACGTGTCCATCATCCACGCCATGATCTGCTCGTTCGTGTTCACGTCCGGCGCAGGAATGTCGGTGTTCGGTCCGATGATGATGCCGATTTCGCTGGTGTAGCGGCGTGTCACGCGCTCCAGTTCGCCACGCGACAGCGTGCGCGGATCGACGCGGATACCGCCCTTCGCGCCGCCGTACGGCACGTTCACAGCAGCGTTCTTCACCGACATCCACGCCGACAGCGCCATCACTTCCGACAGCGTCACGTCCTGGTGATAACGCACGCCGCCCTTGCCCGGACCGCGCGACACGTTGTGCTGCACGCGATAGCCTTCGAAGTGCGCAACGGTGCCGTTATCGAGTTCGATCGGGCAATCGACGATCAGAATCCGCTTCGGGCGCTTCAGCGTTTCCAGCCAGCGCGACAGCGAGCCGAGATACGGCGCGACGCGATCGACCTGACGGAGATAGTTGCCCCAGGGGCCGAGATCGTCGGCGTGAAGGTAGGACGGGATGGACTGCAGATTTGCCGCGGTAGACATGAACGCTCCAGCGTTTTTATCGGGTGACGCCATTGTCGAAAAAAAGCGCTGACGGGGTCCAATGCCGTTTGATCATCCCATTATGTTTTTCTTGCATAACGCTGTGGAAAGCGCAAATGCGTGTCGCAAAGCCGTTATTTGCTTTTCCGGCAATGCACTCTTACCTACCTCGAGGCTTGCGTGAGTTCCGTGCTCACGACATCCCATAGCGCGCGCACGAGTTGCTGGCGCGCGTCGTCGGCTTGCACGGCGAGCTTGTCGCGGTAGAGGCGGATTTCCATCGTCAGCGTCAACTGGCCTTGCGCGACGCCGCGCGCCGCACGATCCAGCCGGATCAGGCGGCCGTCCGCAACGGCATCTTCGACGGCGCTATGCGGCAGAAACGCGACGCCGTGTCCGGCGAGCGCCATCGCCTTCAGCCCTTCGGCCATATCCGTTTCATACACGCGATCGAGATAGAGGCGTCCGGGCGCCGTCGAGAAGATCACGTCCGTCATGCGTCCCAGATAGGCGTTCGGCGTGTAGGACAGATACGGCGTCGGCGTTTCGGGCGTGCCGGGCAACGTGTAGCGCGGGCGACCGCCCTTCCCTGGCGCGGAGAACGGACTGATCGATTCGATGCCGAGCGTCAGCATGTCGTAGCGCGCGGGATCGAGCGCGACGGGATGACTCGGATGGTGATAGCCCATCACCAGATCGCAGCCGCCCTCGACCAGCGATAGCACGGCATCGTGCACGTTCAGTGCACGCAGCCGCGTGTGGATCGGACCGAGTTGCGCTTCGATGCGCTGCAGCCAGCGCGGAAAATACGTGAGCGAGAGCGTATGCGGGACGGCGAATTCGATCGTCGCAGCGGGCGTCGCCGTGTGACCGCGCAGCAGCGTGCGCGCTTCATGGAATTGCGACAGCATCGCGAGCGCCTGCTCGTAGAACACCTGGCCCGCTGCCGTCAGCCGCGTCGGATAAACCGAACGGTCGATCAGTTCCGTGCCGAGCCACGCCTCGAGCGCCTGAATACGCCGCGAGAAAGCGGGCTGCGTCACATGCCGCAATTCCGCCGAGCGGCTGAAACTGCGGGTTTCCGCCAGCGACACGAAGTCTTCGAGCCATTTCAGTTCCATACGGACCTACCGCCCCACCAGTAACGGAAAGCCTGCATTCTAGCGGCGCCGCACGTGACCAGGCGGAACAGCGCGGGGCCACGCGGCGGGCTGAATATCCTAAAGTGGTAAAATTCGCGGTTCTCCCCGTTCGTTTTCTCACCGTTCCTGCCCCTCCCGATCATGTCCGACACCCGCCCCGACACTCTCTTCGCGCTGACCGCCCTCTCCCCGCTCGACGGCCGTTACGCATCGAAAACCGAAGCCCTGCGCGACTGGCTCTCGGAAGCCGCGTTCATGCGCCATCGCGTGACGGTGGAAATTCACTGGCTGATCGCGCTGTCGCACGCCGGTTTTGCCGAAGTGCCCCGCTTCTCCGAAGCATCGGAGCAATTCCTGCTGCAACTGGCCGAGCGCTTCACTGCGCATGACGCCGCGCGCATCAAGGACATCGAGCGCGTGACGAATCACGACGTGAAGGCGGTCGAATACTGGCTGAAGGAATCGGTGAAGGGCCAGCCGGAACTGGAGCGCGCAAGCGAGTTCATCCACTTCGCCTGCACCTCGGAAGACATCAACAACACGTCGCACGGCCTGATGCTGGCCGGCGCTCGCGAGCACGTGATTCTGCCGGCGCTGCGCTCGGTGCATCAACGACTCGTTGCGCTTGCTCATGCGCAGGCCGATCAGCCGATGCTGTCGCGCACGCACGGCCAGCCGGCCAGCCCGACGACGCTCGGCAAGGAAATCGCGAACGTTGCAGCGCGTCTGTCGCGCGCGATCGATCGTATTGCGACGGTCGAGTTGCTCGGCAAGATGAACGGCGCGGTCGGTAACTTCAATGCGCATCTGTCCGCGTATCCGGAGTTCGATTGGGAAGCGTTCTCGAAGGAAGTCGTTGAGAAGCGTCTGAAGCTGACGTTCAATCCGTACACGATCCAGATCGAGCCGCACGACTATATGGCCGAACTGTTCGATGCTGTCGCGCGTGCGAATACGATCCTGCTCGATCTCGATCGCGACGTGTGGGGTTATATCTCTATCGGCTATTTCAAGCAGAAGACGAAGGCAGGTGAAATCGGTTCGTCGACGATGCCGCATAAGGTCAATCCGATCGACTTCGAGAACTCGGAAGGTAATCTTGGTCTCGCTAACGCGACGTTGCGGCATCTGGCAGACAAGCTGCCGGTTTCGCGCTGGCAGCGTGATTTGACCGATTCGACGGTGCTGCGGAATATTGGTGTTGCGTTTGGGTATTCCTTGTTGGCGTATGACGCGTTGAATCGTGGGCTGGATAAGCTTGAAGTCAATCCTCAGCGTCTGAACGACGATCTCGATGCGACGTGGGAAGTGCTCGCTGAGCCTGTGCAGACTGTTATGCGCCGGTATGGCATTGAGAATCCCTACGAGCAGCTGAAGGAACTCACGCGCGGTAAAGGCATCACTCGCGATGCGCTGCAGACGTTTGTTAATGGGCTTGCTATTCCTGCGGACGCCAAGGAGCGTTTGCTTGCGATGACGCCTGGGTCTTATGTCGGCAAGGCTGCCGAGCTGGCCAAGCGGATTAAGTAATAGCTGTTTTTTTCCGCGCCGGGCGTTTGAGATTTGGTTTGCTTAGCCTTGCGCGGGCATCCGCGGTTTGCTTTCATGCTTCACACGTCGCCCCTGTGCGGGGCGGCACTTACTTTCTTTGCCGCCGCAAAGAAAGTAAGCAAAGAAAGCGGGCTAACACCGCCCGTTCTTGACCCCCGCCTGAGGGCCCCCAACGGGTCCTCCGCTTCACACGGCAATCTGCCTTTCAATGCCCGTTGCCAGCGCTTCGAACTGGCTCATCATCCGCTTCATGCTCCCGCGTCACCTCACACGCGATCAAATCGCCTGCGTTCTATAGCGGCAAACTGTGTGTAGGTTGTCGCGGCGTATGAACTTCACTCCGGACTGAAGAACACGATCGGTGTCGTAAGAGCGCCGAGGTGTGCAGCACTACGACCGACACACAGTTTGCCACCTGAGCGGCCGTAGTCGTTCGCTGCCGCGCGACGTGCTACGGGTGATCGAAGTGGGTGCGGCGCGAGTTAAGAGCGTTGGCAACGGGCATCGACCAGCGAGGTTGCCGTGGGAAGTGGAGGACCCGTTGGGGGCCCTCAGGCGGTGGTGAAGCACGGGCGGTGTTAGCCCGCTTTCTTTGCTTACTTTCTTTGCGGCGGCAAAGAAAGTAAGTGCCGCCCCGCACAGGGGCGACGCGTGAAGCACGAAGGCAAATCGCGGATGCCAGCGAAGACAAAAGCAAACCAACCCAGCGTCGCAAGACAATCAAAAACCCCTTACCTCATGCGAAGCTGAACAAGCGTCTCCTCAACAATCTGCTCAGGCGTAAGCTCAATACTCACAGTAATCGCCTCGTCTTCACCAGGCTCTTCAAGCGTATCAAGCTGACTCTGCAACAACGAAGGATCGAAGAAATGCCCGGTTCGGGTCTGCAGACGAGCCTGCAGCACTTCCCTCGATCCCTTCAGATAAACAAAACACACATCCTTATCGCCATTGCGCAAAACATCCCGATAAGACCGCTTCAACGAAGAACAGGTAAAAACCGCATCTTCCTGCGCCTTCTGCTTCTCTTCGATCGCCGCACGGATCGTCCTGAGCCATGGCCAACGGTCTTCATCCGTCAACGGAATACCGTTGTGCATCTTCTCCTTGTTGGCCGCGCTATGAAACGCATCGCCATCGGTGAACGTGCACTTGAGCCGCTCCGCCAGCATTTCGCCAATCCGGGTCTTGCCGGCGCCCGACACGCCCATCGCGATCAAAATCATCTGAAACTCCTTACAGGACCGCCGCCAAAGCGAAGGTCAAACCCAATCCCATCAGCGAAATGATGGTTTCGCAGAGCGACCACGTCTTGAACGTCTGCCCCACCGTCATTCCGAAGTACTCCTTGATCAGCCAGAATCCGCCGTCGTTAACGTGCGAGAAAATCAGCGAGCCCGAACCCGTTGCGAGCACCAGCAATTCCGGCTTCACCTGCACGCCGCTCGCCTGCGCAATCGGCGCGACGATGCCGCATGCCGTCGTCATCGCAACCGTCGCGGAACCCGTCGCAAGACGAATCAGCGCAGCCACGAACCAGCCAAGCAGCAGCGGCGACAGATGTGCGGACGTCGCCGTCTCGACGATCTGCTTCGAGATGCCGCTATCCATCAGCACACGCCCAAAGCCGCCGCCCGCGCCCACGATCAACGTAATCCCCGCAATCGGCGCCAGACACTCGCCGCAAAACTTCTGGATCTGCTCGCGGTTGAAACCACGGCTCGCACCGAACGTCCAGAAGCTGACGAGCACGGCGATCAGCAGCGCAACGTCGGACGTGCCGATGAATTTCAGCAGATCATTGGCCGTCGTCTTCGGCGCGAACACGAGATCCGCCCAGCTGCCGATCAGCATAAGAATCACCGGCAGCAGGATCGTGAACAGCGTGATGCCGAAGCCCGGCAGCTCGCGCGAGCCCGCCTGATGTTCTGAATCGACGAACTGTGCGGCGAGCGGATTGTTTTCCGCCAGCTTGATATGACGGTGAATCAACAGCGCGAACAGCGGACCCGCGACGATCGCCGTCGGCACGCCGACCAGCAGACCATACGCAATCGTGCGGCCGATATCCGCGTGATAGGCCTGCACGGCGAGCAGCGCGGCCGGGTGCGGCGGAATCAGACCGTGCACGACGGACAGACCCGCGACCATCGGCAGGCCGATCAGCAGCAGCGATTTGCCCGTACGCTTCGCGACGTTGAACGCGATCGGAATCAGCAGCACGAAGCCGACTTCGAAGAACACCGGCAAGCCGACGATGATCGCCACGAACATCATCGCCCAGTGAATGTTCTTCTCACCGAACCAGTTGATCAACGTGGTGGCGATGCGCTCGGCGCCGCCCGATTCGGCCATCATCTTGCCGAGCATCGTGCCGAGGCCGACGACGATCGCAATGTGACCCAGTGTATTGCCGTTGCCCGTTTCGAACGACTTCACGATCGTGCCCGCCGGCATGCCGACGGCAAGACCCAGCAGCAACGACACGATGATGAGGACGAGGAACGGATAGACCTTGAAGCGCGTGATCATCAGAATCAGCACTGCAATGGCGATCACGGCGTAGATCAGCAGCATGCTGCCGTGGACAGCTTCCATGAAGCTCCTCCTTTGCTTTGTTGGTTTGAATTGCAAAGTGCTGCGGCACCTCGCCCGCTTCCGGATGCAGAAAACACCTTTAAAACAGGGTGTTTTCGCGGACGCTGAATTTTACTGTTTGTTGACGTTCGTGGCGCGTGGAATAAACCCGCGCAAAAAATAAAAAAAACCTCGCCGCCTTGCCCAGTATGGGCTCGAGCGGCGAGGTTCGATCGAACACGTTTAGCGCGTCGTCAAAACGCGTGGCGACGAATCAATGTGCAGGTGCAGCGAGTTCGCTTGCTGCGCGCGCGAGACGCGTGACTTCGTCCCAGTTCTGCGCAGCGAGCGCTGCTTTCGGCGTCAGCCACGAACCGCCGACGCACACCACGTTCGGCAGCGCGAGGAAGTTCGGCGCGCTTTCCGCGGTGATGCCGCCCGTCGGGCAGAACTTCAGGTTCGGGAACGGGCCGTGGAAAGCCTGCAGCATCGGCACGCCGCCAGCCTGTTGCGCCGGGAAGAACTTGACGATTTCATAGCCGAGTTCGAGCGCGACGATGATGTCGCTCGGCGTCATCACGCCCGGCAGCAGCGGCAGACCGGCGTCCTGCGCGGCCTTGTGCATGTCTTTCGTCAGACCGGGCGAGACGCCGAACTTCGCGCCAGCTTTCTTGGCCTGCTCGCAATGCTCGGGTTTCGTGATCGTGCCGACGCCCACGACGATATCTTCGGCAAGCTGGCTCGCGCGCTCGATCGCCCCGATTCCCGCCGGCGTGCGCAGCGTGATTTCCAGTACCTTCACGCCGCCTGCGTGCAGCGCGCGCGAAACGTGTTCACCCTGTTCGACGGTATCGAATGCAAGGACGGGGATCACCGGACCGAGGCGCACGATTTCGCTGACTGTTTTCGACGTCATCTTCAGACTCCTTTTCGCTTTATTTCTGCATTGCGTGGCTGGCTTCGCTCGCCACTGCGCTTGCCGTTTGCGTGGCATGTTGCGTTGCGTGCGACGCTTCGCCGACGAGCGACCCGAACACCGACGCACCCAGTTCCGCCGGCGCGGCCGCCGCACGGAACACGCCGAACAGCTCGCGGCCGAAGCCCACTTCGTTTTCTGCCTGATGCTGCGACACGGCAATCGGACGCGCGGCCCATTCGGCCTCGTCCATTTCGACGTCGAGCACACCCGCTTCTGCATCGATGACGAGCATATCGCCCGTGCGCACCTTGCCTAGCGGACCTTGCAGCAGCGCTTCCGGCGACACGTGAATCACCGCGGGCACCTTGCCCGATGCACCCGACATACGGCCATCCGTGACGAGCGCGACATGGAAACCTTGATCCTGCAACACGCCGAGCAGCGGCGTCAAACGATGCAGTTCGGGCATGCCGTTTGCCCGCGCGCCCTGAAAGCGCACGACGGCGATGAAGTCGCGCTTGAGTTCGCCGTTATCGAAGGCTTCCTGCACGGCTTCCTGCGAATCGAACACGATCGCGGGCGCTTTCACCATGCGATGGTCCTTCGCGACAGCCGAAATCTTGATCACGCCGCGACCGAGCCGGCCTTGCATCAGACGCAGACCGCCGTCCGGCTGGAACGGTTCGCCAATGGGACGCAGCACGGCCGCGTCATGGCTTTCCTTCGCAGCGGGCACCCACGTCAGCTTGCCGTCGAGCAGTTTCGGCTCTTCGGCATAGTGCGAAAGCCCCTTGCCGACCACCGTATTCACGTCTTCGTGCAGCAAACCGCCTTCGAGCAGATTGCGGATCAGGAACGCCATGCCGCCTGCCGCGTGGAAGTGGTTCACGTCGGCCTTGCCGTTCGGATAGACCTTCGCGAGCAGCGGCACGGAGGCCGACAGCGTGTCGAAATCGTCCCAGTCGATGATCACGCCCGCTGCGCGCGCAATCGCGACGAGGTGCAGCGTGTGATTGGTCGAGCCGCCCGTCGCCAGCAAACCGACGATGCCGTTGATGATCGCCTTCTCGTCGATCACATGGCCGATCGGCATGTAATGGCCGCGGTCGACCGTGAGATCGAGCACGCGGCGCGCGGCCTGTGCCGTCAGTTCGTCGCGCAGCGGCGTATGCGGATGCACGAAAGCCGAGCCCGGCAAATGCAGGCCCATGATTTCCATCAGCATCTGGTTGCTGTTAGCCGTGCCGTAGAACGTGCAGGTGCCGTGGCTGTGATACGCGGCCGCTTCGGATTCGAGCAGCGCGTCGCGGTTGCACTGGCCCGTGGCGAATTCCTGGCGCACCTTGGCTTTTGCGTCGTTGGAAATGCCGCTCGTCATCGGGCCGGCAGGCACGAAGATGGTCGGCAGATGGCCGAACTGCAACGCGCCGATCAGCAGGCCCGGCACGATCTTGTCGCATACGCCCAGGCACAGCGCCGCGTCGAACATGTTGTGCGTGAGCGCGACGGCGGTGCTCATCGCGATCACTTCGCGCGAGAACAGCGACAGTTCCATGCCCGCGTTGCCCTGCGTGATGCCATCGCACATCGCGGGCACGCCGCCTGCAAACTGCGCGACGCCGCCGTTTTCACGCGCGGCGGCCTTGATGATGTCCGGGAAATCCTTGTACGGCGCGTGCGCCGAGAGCATCTCGTTGTACGACGAGACGATGCCGATATTCGGCTGGCGGATCTGCTTGATGACGAGCTTGTCGTTGCCCTCCATGCCGGCGAAGCCGTGCGCGAGGTTCGCGCACGAGAGCGCGCCGCGCGCCGGGAACTTGCCCTGCGCCTGGTCGATGCGCGAGAGATACGCGTGGCGCGTGGCCTTGCTGCGCTCGATCACGCGCTTCGTGACTTTCATCAGTTGCGAATGCGGGGAAACCATCGATGCTCCTTCGTCGCTGGCGGACGCGTATGCGCGTCTTGCGCCAGATTGGTATCGCGGGGAACGGCATGGAAAGCCGGCAACCGGGATATTAGTAGAAAAACTACATCGACACAATGTGGCAGTTGCTGAATCTTCGCCACCATCAGATTCGCCTCAAACCATTGTGCACAGGCGTTTTCGGCGATTCATCGAATTTCGTTAGGGTAATCACCTACGGCGTATATGTAGTTTTTGTACTCGATTCGTCTATCAGCTATAGTCCACGCATTCTTCAGCATAGTGCGAGATTCCCGATGATGCTGTCCCAGGTGGAAGCGATGCGCGACCAGATGCGCCCTTCCGAGCGCAAGCTCGCCGACTACGTGATCGAAGCGCCGCGCGAAGTGCTCGACCTGTCGATGACGGAGGTCGCCGCGCGCGCGGGCGTCAGTCAGCCGACCATCGCGCGTTTCTGTCACGCGCTCGGCTTTTCCGGCTTCCGTGAATTCAAGATCCGCCTTGCGCAAGGCATAGCAACGGAAGTGCCCGCCGTGTATCGCGACGTGCGCCCCGACGAGCCGACGCCCGGCGTCGCGGCGAAGGTGCTCGACCGGACCATCGGCGCGCTGATCCAGGTGCGCAACAATCTGTCGACGGACAGCGTGGCGGCCGCGATCGAACTGCTTGCGCAGGCGAAGCGCATCGAGTTCTATGGCGCGGGCGGCTCGGGCATCGCCGCGCTCGACATGCAGCACAAGTTCTTCCGGCTCGGCATGCCGAGCGTCGCTTACTCGGATCCGCATACGTTTCTGATGTCGGCGGCGCTGCTGGGCGAAGGCGATGTCGTCGTGGCAATCTCGAATACGGGGCGCACGCGCGACATCATCGACGCCGCCAGATCCGCGCTCGCCGCTGGCGCAAAAGTGATCGCCGTCACGCATGGCAATTCGCCATTGGCGCGTATTGCGTCGATCGGCCTGTTCGCCAATGTCGACGAAGACACCGACATCTTTTCGCCGATGACGTCGCGCACCTCGCATCTCGCGATCGGCGACATTCTCGCCGTGGGCGTTGCGTTACGACGCGGCCCGGAACTGGCCGAAAAACTGGCGGGCGCAAAAGATCTGATCACACGGCGGCGCGTCGGGCCGCAGGAATAGCTAAGCCAGACGCCGGGTTCAGAAACGCAAAACGGGCTCCCGAAGGAGCCCGTTTCGTTTGGAGCATCTTGCTGACTGCGCTCAGGCGGCCGTTACCACACCGCCTTCGCGCTTACATCGCCATGCTTACCACTGGTACGCGCCGCCGATACCAAAGGTCGTGCCCTGCGCGCTGATACCCGCGCCGGCCTTCACCTTGATGTTCTGCGTGATACGCGCCGAGATGCCCAGCGCGGAGGCGGCATAACCGTGATACGACGCACCGCCGATACCGACCGCGATCGTCTTGCCCTGATCGACGTCCGGAATCATCGTCAACGCGGTGGCCGCTGCGATGCCCGAGTAGGCGTTGCGCGCCACGTCGTTCACGCCGGCCTGGACCTGCTGGATCTGCTGATCCGTATAGTCCTTGGCAGACATGCCCGCCGGCATATCGCCGATGGCTGCCGCAATCGAGCTGTTCAGCTGCCCGACGTTGACGGCATCCGTCGTCTGCGTGCCCGCCGCGACGTTGGCGATCTGGCGTTCATTACCCGCCGAACCCACCGACACCGTGTTCGCACGATCCGCGACCGAGCCGTCGCCGAGAGCCACGGCGTGATCGGCCGTCGCCTTCGCGTTCGCACCCATCGCGATCGAGCTGTCGCCGCTCGCCTGAGCGTTGTAGCCCGATGCGATCGCCTGCGTGGCCGTTGCGCTGGCGCTCGGGCCCATTGCCATCGCGTGCGTGCCATTCACGCTTGCAGCCTCGGTGACGCGGTCGCCGTCGACGGCCAGCATTGCATCGCTGCCCGTCGCCGCGTTCTCAACGGCCGCGATGGCCGCGTTCATCTGCGCGTAGTTGACTGCGTCCGTCGCTTCCGTCGCGGCGGCGACGTTGGTGATGCGGCGTTCATTGCCCGCCGATCCCACCGACACCGTGTTGTCGCTAGCCGCCACCGAACCCGAACCCAATGCCACCGAGTTCGCGCCCGATGCCGACGCGGCACCGCCGATCGCCGTCGCATTCGCACCCGTCGCCGACGAATCCGCCAGCGTCGAGTTCGCGTGGAAGTACTTCGACTGGCCGCCCGTGCCCGAACCCGAGGTCGAAATGTTGTTCACGACGTTGGTCAGGTTGGCGAGGTTCTGGTTCGTCTGATACAGCTGCGAACCGTTCACCGCTTGCGTGCTCGACATGTTCAAACTGCCGTTGGCGACCCCCGTCAGCACGCGTGCGCCCGCCGTGCCTGCGAAGTTCACCAGCGTGCCGCCCGTGGCCGCTGCGACCGTCACGGCGCCATCCGGCGACATCTGCTGAACCAGACCGGATTGGCCATTGTTGATCTGGTTCATGATGTTGCTGATGGACGTCGTGTTCTGCGTCACGCGGGCATCGAGGTTGGTGATCGCGCCGGCAATCGACGTGACCGTCGTCCCGCCGACATTGAACGTCGGGCCCGAGATCGCACCCGTCGACGTGTTGTACGTCGAACCGCCGCCGATCGTGTTCGCGATGCTCGTGCCTCCGGCATTGACCTTCGCGTCTTCGGACTGCAACTGGCTGACGTTCACCGCGTCCGTGGATGCCGAACCGGCTGCCACGTTCGTCACGCGACGCTCCTTGCCCGCTGCACCCACCGACACTTCACCGTTAGCCGCCGAAGCCACACCTGCCAGCGTGCCGCTGCCCGGGTTGAAGCCCATAGCGGACAGGTTCGCCGTCGTCGTCGAGTTCGCGCCCAATGCCACGGAGTTCGCCGCCGCTGCGCTCGCGCCGCCACCGATCGCAACCGAATTTGCACCGGCCGCCACGGAGTCCGCCAGCGTCGAATTCGAGTGGAAGTACTTGATACCGCCACCGTTGACGATGTTCGTCACGGTGTTCGTGATGTTGGTGAGGCCCGCCGTCGCCGTGCTGATGTTGTTGACGGTGTTGCTCAGGTTCGACACGTTGCTGCTGATGCCATTGACCTTCGCATCTTCCGACTGCAACTGGCTCACGTTCACGGCGTCCGTTGCCGCAGCACCCGCTGCCACGTTCGTCACGCGACGCTCCGCGCCTGCCTTGCCCGCCGACATCTCACCATTAGCCGCCGACGCGATGCCCGACAGCGTGCCCGTACCCGGGTTATAGCCCGCTGCGCTGAGGTTGGCCGTCGTCGTCGAACCTGCGCCCAGCGCCACAGAATTGGTCGCCGACGCATTGGCTGCATTGCCCAGCGCAACGGAATTCGCGCCCGAGGCGACCGCGTTTGGCCCCATCGTCACCGCGTTCGCGCCCGATGCCACCGACCCGCCGCCAATCGCAACACCCAGCGCGCCCGATACGTTGGCATTCGTGCCCACCGCGACGGCCCACGACGAGTTCGTCGTGTTCGCGCCGTTGCCGATCGTTACCGACTTGTCGCCGGAAGACGAGTCGCCGCCGAGCGCCACCGAGTTGTTGGCCGTCGCGGCGTTCTTCGCATTGTTGCCGATCGCAATGCTGGCGGCGCCGACTGCCGTCGCGCCATCGCCCATTGCAACCGATGAACCGCCCATCGAGTTCGCACGGTCGCCCACTGCGACCGAGTTGGAGCCGCTTGCCACCGAATCAGCCTGGGTGGAGTTCGCGTGGAAGTATTTGGTACTTACGCCACCGTTGTTGATGTTGTTGACGGTGTTCTGAATGTTCGTGATGTTGGTCGAATTGGCCGTCGTCGCTGTGTCGAGCTTCGACAAGGCCGAGCCCACGTCATTGACGCTCGCGCCCTGAACCACATACGTTGGTGCCTTGACCGAACCATCCGAGTTGATGCTCGCACCGCTGCCTAGCGACTTTGTGACGCCTTTGAGCTGCGACACGTTGACGGCATCGGTGTCGTTGATGCCGGCCGCCATATTCGTGATGCGGCGGTTGACCGTGCCGAGGAGCGATTGATTCATCGGTGTAGCGTCGGCTCCGCTTCCATCTCCGTTGTCCGTATGTACGTTGTAGAGTGGATTGTTGCCGACCCGGCCTACCGAAACGGTGTTGGGATCCGTCGCCACTGAGCCCGAACCGAGCGCCACACTGTTTTGTGCGCCGTAACTGACGTAGCCATTCGAGCCCAAGGCCGTGCCATACATGGCGTTTGCCTGGCCAGCAAACCCGAAGACTGTCCCGAAACTGATATTGGTTGGAATGTACCCATACGAACCGATGACAGTCTCGCCAAGATTGTGCGCGGAAGCATAGCTCCCAGCATTCGCCCAGCAACCGGCAACGTTCGACCATGTACCGCTTCCGGGGCCATCGGGGTTGCAGAAATTATTTGAAATCGACGACGCCCATGCTGGCATCGCCGTCATCAACCCCACTGCCGAAGAAATTGCAGAAAGCACCAATGCCGAACGTGACGATTTTTTTGAACGTCCTCTCGCATTCTCCTGCACCGCCACCCAAGTCCCCAACGATTCGTTCCAGACTGACCGATAAGCCTTATTCATTTGCAATCCTTATTATATTGACGAGATCGACACATCACCGGCAGCTCCGTCCGCACCGATTCCTGCATTTGCCTGCACGCCAATCGCGCGAAAAGCAGAAGAAATCTGACGAAGTACAGCGAACACCGACATCAAGAGTTCGACTTTGCGACGCTGCCATGTTGCAAAGTCGCGTCCCATTGAAGAATCCTCTGCCATCCTGATGCAGTGGAGTCGAACTTTATTGAGCGTCAAATATGTGGCGAATCGGACTACTCTTAAATCAGGACCTTCGTCTCAATTTGCTGAGAAACCAGTCAAATCTGCATAAATTTTTGGACGTAATTCTCAGTCATTTGATCAGCGTCTTGGATTTATCGATTCGAAAACTTAAATACTTAGGATACAAAATGAATATAAATCGATCCTATGCACGAAACAATCACGCGCTTTCGCACGATGCCAAAGTCTTCCGACAGACACACTGAAAAAAATGCAGACTTGCAGGAAAACTTCGAGACGAGAGATGAAACGAGCGAGCTACATTAGTCGCTGCTGAGGAGATGTCTGCTCACGGGCGATCAGTCACGCCCAAAAGCAGAAAAGACAACGGGGCCGAAGCCCCGTAGAAAGATCAGAACGGTTTAATCACGACTAGCGCAACGGCAGCCAGCATGCCGAGCACAGGCAGTTCATTGAACATTCGATACCACTTGTGCGAGCGCCGGTTCTCACCGCGCTCGAAAGTGCGCAGCAGCACGCCGCAATACGCGTGATACACGATAAGCAGCACGACCACACCGACTTTCGCGTGAATCCAGCCCTGTCCGCTGCCGATACCGACCGCGAGCCACAGCCACAATCCGCACGCCAGCGCCGGCACCGCGATAAAGGTCATGAAACGAAACAGCTTGCGCGCCATCAGCAGAAGTCGCTTCACCGCATTCGGATCGGTCTCCATCGCGAGATTCACGTAGATTCGCGGCAGATAGAAAAGCCCCGCGAACCACGAAGCGACCAGAACGATGTGAAACGTCTTGATCCAGAGCATCGACATTCCTTGTTCTTGTTTTGTCAGCCGGTTTATTGACGGCCTTCGCCATGCCCCAGCACGACGTATTTCATCGACGTCAGCCCTTCCAGTCCAACCGGCCCGCGCGCATGCAGCTTGTCGTTCGAGATGCCGATTTCAGCACCCAGTCCGAATTCGAAACCGTCGGCAAAACGCGTCGATGCATTGACCATCACGCTCGCCGAATCCACTTCTCGCAGGAAACGCATCGCGCGATCGTGGTCTTCCGTGACGATCGCGTCCGTGTGATGCGAGCCGTATTCGTTGATATGTTCGATCGCCTGATCGATACCGTCGACGACCTTGACGGCCAGCACGGGCGCAAGATATTCGGTGCGCCAGTCTTCTTCCGTCGCATCGACGAGGGGCGCGACACCAGCGGATTCGAGCACCTTGCGCGCCGCCGGATCGACGCGCAGTTCCACATCCTTCTCGCGATATAGCTTGCCGAGCGCCGGCAGCACTTCAGCCGCAATGCCGCGTGCAACCAGCAGCGTTTCCATCGTGTTGCAGGTGCCGTAGCGATGCGTCTTCGCGTTGTCGCACACGGTCAATGCCTTCGCGATATCCGCGCGATCGTCGACATACACGTGGCAGATGCCGTCGAGGTGCTTGATCATCGGCACGCGACCTTCTTCGATCAGGCGCGCGATCAGGCTCTTGCCGCCGCGCGGCACGATCACATCGACGTACTCGGTCATCGTGATCAGCTTGCCGACGGCCGCGCGATCCGAGGTTGCGACCACCTGCACGGCCTCTTGCGGCAAGCCCGCTTTTTCGAGCCCTTCGCCGATCAGCTTCGCGAGCGCCGTATTGCATTCGAGCGCTTCAGAACCGCCACGCAAAATCGTCGCGTTGCCGGACTTCAGGCACAGCGCGGCTGCATCGATCGTCACGTTCGGGCGCGATTCGTAGATGATGCCGATTACACCGAGCGGCACGCGCATCTGGCCGACCTGAATACCGCTCGGCCGATACTTCATGTTGCTGATTTCGCCGATCGGATCGGGCAGCGCGGCCACTTGCCGCAGACCTTCGACCATCGTTTTCAGTGCCTTGTCCGACAGCGTCAGGCGATCGATGAACGCGGCGTCATGCCCCTTGTCCCGTGCGCGTGCGAGATCGCGCGCATTCGCTTCCTTGAGCGCGTGCGTCTCACGCTCGATGGCAACAGCAACGGCTTCGAGCGCGGCATTCTTCGCCGCCGTCGACGCTCGCGCCATCGCACGCGATGCGTGACGTGCGCGGCGACCGAGGTCGGTCATGTACTGATCGATATCCATGATTATTCCCGTTGTGCCGCGTGATGCTTCAGTTTCCTCTGAAGTGCGGCTGACAATTTCTGAAAGCGGAACGATGCGACGATTGTATGACGTGTGACACTTGTCTGCTCGTGCGAGCGGCGTCGTGTCACGGGCTGGGGAAGGCTGGCGCGCTGCGTTTGAGACAGATCTGGGTGTCTCGCCAATGCGCTTGAGTTACTTCAGAAAGCGCTCAGCGATCGGATCCGTCAGCCGTGCGACAGCCTACGACGGTCGGCGCATTGGCGCCGGTCGTGCCGGTGCTGGCGCGGGCCTGCCCGGCGCGGGACGCATCGGCGCGGCGCGCGACTGTGAGGCTGACGCGCCCGCCACGGCCATCGCGAGTTCGAAGAGCCCTGCCCACGGATCGGGTGGCGGATCATTGCGATGATTGCCAGGCGTGCCGCCCGACAAACCCTTCACCTGCCGATCGAGCTTCGCAGCAAGCGCCAGTGCCTTTTCCAGCGACGCCTCCGTCACACGCGACAGCGCCGGCCCGACGAGCCGCTCGCGCGGTCCCCACACGCGGTTTTCGCGCAGCAGCATCGCGAGCGGCTTGCCCGCCTCGACGCCGCGCTTGATGCGCAACAGCGTACGAATTTCTTCGACGACGGCCCACAGCACCAGCACGGCCGCTTCGCCTTCGCCCTTCAGGCCATCGATCATCCGCGACAGACGGCCGACATCGCCCGCGAGCATCGCTTCGTTCAGCTTGAACACGTCGTAACGGGCGACGTTGAGCACGGCGTCGTGAACCTGTTCGAACGTCAGCGCGCCCGACGGATACAGCAGCCCGAGTTTCTGGATTTCCTGGTGCGCGGCGAGCAGATTGCCTTCGACGCGCTCCGCGATGAACTGCAACGCACGTTTGCCCTCTTCGCCCGGCGCGACGCGCTGCCCTTGCTGCGCGAGACGCTGTCCGACCCAGCCAGGCAATTGCGCGCGTTCGACGGGATCGATCTTCAGCGCGACGCCGGCATCGGCGAGCGCGGTGAACCAGGCGGCCTTCTGCGTCGCCGCGTCGAGGCGCGGCAACGTGACGAGCGTCAGCACATCCGGATTCGCCGATGCCGCCAGTGTCTTCAGTGCGTCCGCGCCTTCCTTGCCGGGCTTGCCCGTCGGAATGCGCAATTCGACCAGTTGACGGTCGCCGAACAGCGACATCGACTGGCTCGCGCCGAGCAGCGAGCTCCAGTCGAAACTGCGCTCAACCGTGAACACGGTGCGGTCCGTAAAACCGCTCGCGCGCGCCGCCGCGCGGATGCGGTCGCACGCTTCCTGCGCGAGCAGGTGCTCGTCGCCGTACACGACGTACAGACCGGCGAGACCTTTCGCGAGATGCGCTTCGAGCGCGTCAAGACGCAGTTGCATGGCGGCGGATGAACGAGAGGCGGATCAAAGCGGCGGCGGCGGCAGAGGCGCGCGCGGATTGACGCCGGGCACTTCCTGGCCTGGCGCCGGATGCAGCGAATGCACGACGGCGAGACGGCGCATCAGCTGATCGACGGCGTCGTTCTGCATGTCGGCGTAGAGCAGATCCGATTCGGAGGCCTTCGCCTGCGAGAACTGGTCGCTATACGTCATCGCGCGGTTCAGGTGAATCGCGCTAGGCGGAATCAGCACGGTGCCGTCCGCGCCGCGCACGGTGTAGTTCAGCCAGTAATCGAGTGCGTACTCTTCGACCACACCGAGCGAGTTCAGCGTCAGCACACTGTTGCCGCGTCCTTCGGAAATCGACAGGACCGCGTCGGCGTTGGCGGACGACGTCACGATTACGGTATCGCTGCCACCCTGCACCATACGGGTCAGCCGAGCAGCGACAGGCGCCGACGCGCCCGTGATAGCCAGGCGCTTGAACGCATAGTCCTGCTGCCCGCGCAGCTGGAAGCCGCACGCGGACAGCAGCACCGCGCTGCACGCCAGAGTCAAAAACGATCTGCGAGTCACATGAGCTCCTGGTTCGCAGTTAAGGCGGCGCATCCGTCAGACGACGATGTTCACGAGACGGCCCGGCACGACGATCACTTTCTTCGCCGGCTTGCCTTCGCTGAACTTCGCGAACATCTCGTGCGCGAGCGCTGCAGCCTCGATCGATTCCTTCGATGCGTCCTTGGCGACCGTCACGGCGCCGCGCACCTTGCCGTTCACCTGCAGCACGAGTTCGATCTCGCTTTGCTCCAGCGCCTTTTCGTCGACCTTCGGCCACGGCGCGTCGAGCAGCGTGCCGAACTCTGCTTCGTAGCCGAGTTCCTGCCACAACTGGAACGTGACGTGCGGCACGACCGGATACAGCACGCGCAGCAGCACGCCGTACGTTTCGCGCAGCACCGCGCCGCTTGCGCCCTTCGCGCCTTCGATCGCGTTGAGCATCTTCATCGCCGCCGACACAACCGTGTTGTACTGCAGACGCTGATAGTCGAAGTCAGCCTGCTTCAGCACGCTGTAGATTTCGCGGCGCAGCGTCTTGTCGGTGTCGGCGAGCTTCGCGGCGTCGAATGCGGCGCGCTCGGACAGCGCGGCTTCGTTCGCCTGACCGAAGGCCCACACGCGGCGCAGGAAGCGGCTCGCGCCTTCCACACCCGCGCCCGACCACTCGAGCTGCTGCTCGGGCGGTGCGGCGAACATCGTGAACAGTCGCGCGGTGTCCGCACCGTACTGGTCGATCAGCACCTGCGGATCGACGCCGTTGTTCTTCGACTTCGACATCTTCTCGACGCCGCCCAGCACGACCGGCTGGCCGTCGGCATTCAACGTCGCGCCGAGCGGGCGGCCCTTGTCGTCGTGCGTGACGGTGACGTCGGCCGGGTTGTACCAGGTCTTCTTACCCGCGTCGCTTTCGCGGTAATACGTTTCGTTGAGCACCATGCCCTGCGTGAGCAGGTTCTTCGCCGGCTCGCCGAACTTCACGATACCCAGATCGCGGCAGACCTTCGCCCAGAAACGCGAATACAACAGGTGAAGAATGGCGTGCTCGATGCCGCCGATGTACTGATCCATCGGCATCCAGTAATCGGTGCGCTCGTCGACCATCGTCTTCGCATCCGGCGCTGCATAGCGATAGAAGTACCAGGACGAATCGACGAACGTGTCCATCGTGTCCGTTTCGCGCTTCGCAGCCGCGCCGCAGGTCGGGCACGTGCAGTTCAGGAACGCTTCCGACTTCGCGAGCGGATTGCCCGTACCGTCCGGCACGAGATCTTCCGGCAGCACGACAGGCAGATCCTTCTCCGGCACAGGCACGTCGCCGCACGACGGACAGTGGATGATCGGGATCGGCGTACCCCAGTAGCGCTGGCGCGAAATGCCCCAGTCGCGCAGACGCCACGTGACCTGCTTGTCGCCGAGGCCGAGCGCCTTCAGATCAGCAGCGATTGCATCGACGGCTTCCGCGTACTTCAGGCCGTCGTACTTGCCGCTGTTGATCAGGATGCCGTTTTCCTTGTCACCATACGACTCCTGCCATGCGTCAGTCGAGAACGTCTGGCCTTCGACTGCGACGACCTGCTTCACAGGAATGCCGTACTTCTTCACGAACGCGAAGTCGCGCTCGTCGTGTGCGGGCACGCCCATCACAGCGCCTTCGCCGTAGCTCATCAGCACGTAGTTGCCGATCCACACTTCGACTTTTTCCTGCGTCAGCGGATGCGTGACGAAAAAGCCCGTGGCCATGCCCTTCTTTTCCATCGTCGCGATGTCGGCTTCGGCGACACCGCCGTGCTTGCATTCGTCGATGAACGCCTGCAGTTCCGGACGGCCTTGCGCGAGATGCGTCGCAAGCGGATGTTCAGCGGCAACGGCGCAGAACGTCACGCCCATGATCGTGTCGGCGCGCGTCGTGAACACGCGCAGCAGCTTCTGCTCGCCGTCGAGTTCGTACGGAAAACCGAAGTTCACGCCGAAGCTCTTGCCGATCCAGTTCTGCTGCATGATCTTCACGCGCTCGGGCCAGCCGAGGCCGTCGAGATCGTTCAGCAGTTCATCCGCGTACTGCGTGATGCGCATGTAGTACATCGGGATTTCGCGCTTTTCAACCAGCGCGCCCGAACGCCAGCCGCGGCCGTCGATCACCTGCTCGTTCGCGAGCACGGTTTGATCCACCGGGTCCCAGTTCACCGTGCCCGTCTTCTTGTACGCAATGCCCTTTTCGAGCATCTTCAGGAAGATCCACTGGTTCCACTTGTAGTAGTCCGGGCTGCACGTGGCGACTTCACGCGACCAGTCGATAGCAAGGCCCATCGACTGCATCTGCTTCTTCATGTACGCGATGTTGTCGTACGTCCACTTCGCGGGCGGCACGTTGTTGGCCATTGCCGCGTTTTCGGCGGGCATGCCGAACGCGTCCCAGCCCATCGGCATCAGCGTGTTGTAGCCGTTCATCCGCAGATAGCGGTACATCACGTCGTTGATCGTGTAGTTGCGTACGTGCCCCATGTGCAGCTTGCCCGACGGATACGGCAGCATCGAAACGCAGTAGAACTTGGGCTTGTCGGCCTTTTCCGTCGTTTTGTACGCGTCGGTGGCGCGCCATTGTCCTTGCGCGGCGGATTCGACGTCGGAGGGAACGTATTTTTCGTGCATGGTGTGATGGGATCGCTATTCGGTGCCGCGGTTCAGGTGCTTCGGCACCGCACGGTGCTCTGCGTGATGAAAATCTGGTCGGGTCCCCTTTCGTCAAGGGGAAAGGGCTGATTATACCGTTCGGCCGGGCTCACGCCGCGCGCGATTGAGCGCAGGCGCCGCGTTTTGCGCGCAAATTAGGCGCGATGGACGATGGAAGCGGGCTTTTGGCCCGGTGGTGATCCGCTGCGGCCTGCTCTGGCCAGGTACGGCTTACGTCTGCTTACTGCGCCGCCGATGCAGCGACCGGCTGCGCCGGCTGGCCCGCTTTGGCGTCGGCCGCCGGCGGTTCCGTCACGAAACCGATGCGCTCGAGACCCGCCTGCTGTGCCGCGCCCATTACCTGGGCGATCACTTCGTAGCGCGTCGAGCGCTCGGCGCGCAGGTGAATTTCAGGCTGTTCCTTCTGCTTGCCGGCTTCGTTGAACTGCGCGCGCATCTGCTCCAGCGTGATGGGCTTGTCGTTCCAGTAGAGCTTGCCCGCTGCATCGATCGACAGCGTGACGGTCTGCGGCGTCTCGCGCGCTTCGGCGGCCGCGACGCGCGGCAGGTCGAGCCGGATCGCATGCGTGAAGAGCGGCGCGGTGATGATGAAAATGACAAGCAGCACGAGCATCACGTCGATCAGCGGCGTCATGTTGATGTCCGCCATCGGTGCGGCTGTCTTGTGCCTGTCGAGTCCGCCGAATGCCATATCTCGCGCCTTTCGTCCGATAAGCCGTCAGGCCTGCGTGCGCGCGGGCGCCCGCGAGGCGCGGCCGTCGCGCGGCGCGTCTCCGCGTGTGTCGTCGGGTGCGCAGACGTACGCGTGCAGATCGTGCGCGAAGCCGTCGAGTTCTTCCGACACCTGCCGCACCATCCGTCCCAGCACGTTATAGGCGAGCACAGCGGGAATCGCGACGACGAGGCCGAAGGCCGTCATGATCAGCGCTTCGCCGACAGGACCGGCGACGTTCTCGATCATCGCCTGCCCGCTTTGCGCGATGCTGCCGAGCGCGTGATAGATGCCCCACACGGTGCCGAGCAACCCGACGAACGGCGCCGTGCTGCCCACCGACGCGAGCAGCACCTGACCGAACTCGAGCCGCCGCTGCGAGCGGTGCAGCGCCTGGCGCAACGCCCGCAGCACGCGTTCACTGCGCTCAACGCGCGCAAGCAGCACGCCCGGCGTCTCGACTTCAGAGGCCTGCAGCGCCGCTTCAGCCAGCGGAGAAAAGATATGCTCGCGGTCCGCGAGACGCAGCGTGGCGACGCCTTCGGCAAGCGTCGGCGCCTGCCAGAATCGCGCAACGGCGCGCGGCCCTTGCCGCTTCGCGCGGCTCAGCATCCAGCTTTTGACGATCAGGAAACACCAGCTCGCAACAGACATCGCCAGCAGCACGTACGCGACGCCATGCGTGATGGCGTCGCTGGTTTGCAGGTAGTGGATGATGCCGGTGTTTGCCATCTGACCTCTTCGGTCGCCTCAGCAGAAGCGCTTTGGCGGGTGAGAGCAGGCTCACGGGCTGGCTTAGCGCAAGCCGAGCACGTCCTGCATGTCGAACAGGCCGTTCGCGTGGCCTTCGAGGAAGCGCACCGAGCGCACGGCGCCTTGTGCGTACGACAGACGGCTCGCCGACTTGTGCGTGATTTCGATGCGCTCGCCGATGCCCGCAAACAGCACCGTATGATCGCCGACGATATCGCCGCCGCGAATCGCCGAGAAACCAATCGTGGATGGATCGCGTTCGCCCGTCACGCCTTCACGCGCGTAGACGGCGCAATCTTCGAGCTTGCGGCCGAGCGCGTTGGCGATTACTTCGCCCATCGTCAGCGCCGTGCCCGACGGCGCATCGACCTTGTGACGATGATGCGCCTCGATGATCTCGATGTCGTAACCCTGCGAGAAATGCTTCGCGGCGAATTCGAGCAGCTTCATCGTCACGTTCACGCCGACACTGAAGTTCGACGCGAACACGATGCCGACTTTTTCCGACGCGGCGTGGATCTGCGCCTTCTGCGCTTCGTCGAAACCCGTCGTGCCGATCACGAGCTTCGTGTTCGTGCGCAGCGCGGCTTCGATGTGCGCGAGGGTGCCTTCCGGACGCGTGAAGTCGATCAGATAGTCGGATTGCGCGAGCACGGCGTCGATGTCGTCCGACATCAGCACGCCCGTCTGCTTGCCGAGGAACGCGCCCGCGTCCTGGCCGAGTTGCGGCGCGCCCGTGCGGTCGAGCGCACCCGACAGCGTGACTTCAGGATCGTTGAGGACGGTTTCGATGAGCATCCGGCCCATGCGGCCCGATGCGCCGGCGATGGCAATTTTCATGGGTAGTCCTGCAAGCAGCGCCCGTGGATTGCGTCGGCAGGCAGCGCGCCGACGGGCGACAAAAGAAACCAAGCGAAACGAAGCGAGCGGCAGCCGGATTGACAGCGCATCGCGGCAAGACACATGACGGACGGACACGCCGCCCGTCATGTTAGGGACAACGGAATCAGCCGCCCGTTCCCGTGCCCGTTTGCGTCGAGGAAGACTGCGACGATTTGGCGGCCGTGTCTTTCGATTGACCGTTGTTGCTTTCCGGGCCAGTCGGGCCGACCGGGTTGTCGCTCGGCACGCCCTGCATCTGCGGAGGCGGCGGACGCGTGAAGCGGAATTGAGGCTGGCCCGGCTCCGTTGCGTTCTGCGGCACACCGCCGTTCGATGCCGGCGTGTTCGCGCGCACCGACGGCGTCGCGCCCGGCGCGGGCGACTGCACCGCGTTGGTCAGACGGTTCGCGGCCTGCGCGGCTTGAGCGTTCGGATCGACGGCGGGCAGAGTGCCTGCCTGAGCTGCGTCGGACGTGGCCGAGCGCACGGTATCAGGCACCGTCACGCCCGCAGGCGCCGCTGCTGCGGCCGCCGGCGCGCTTGCCTCGCCCGTTGCACTGGCGACGACAGGCGCAGCCTTCGTCTTCTTGCCCGTGCGATCGCCGTCGATTTCCGCGAGCAGTTCGAGGTTGGACGGCAGATCTTCACCGCCTGACCAACTCGCCACGCGATCGCCCGTGAAATTCACAACGAAGTCACGCTGCTGCACGACGGCCGTCGAGCCGCGCTTGAAATAGAAGACGTAGTCCCAGCGGTCCGCGTGGAACATGTCGGACAGAAGCGGCGTGCCGAGTACCTGCTTGACCTGGGCGCGCGACATGCCAACCTGCATCTGCGCGGCCGCTTCCTTCGACACGAAATTGCCTTGAACCACAGTGATCCGGTACGGCGTGATGCTTTGGGCAACACGCTGCGTCAGGCTGTCATACGTGGAACATCCAGCAAGAACCGCCACCGCTGCGGCGACGATCAAGGTGCGCCGCATGCGGGTCCCCCGGTTGATCAATAGAGCTTTTGGAATCATTTCCCTCACCGTGCGGGCTCCCCGAGCCGCGCGTGTTTCCGTGTAAGATGACCTGAACAGCAATTCACATTACTATTAGAACCCTGCATTGTACTCTAGGGATCCCTTGCCATGACCAATCCAACCGATCTGAAAAATATCGGACTCAAGGCGACCCTACCGCGCCTCAAGATTCTGGAAATCTTTCAGCACAGCCCGGTGCGCCATCTGACCGCCGAAGATGTCTACCGCAATCTGCTGCATGAAGAGCTGGATATCGGGCTCGCTACGGTGTACCGCGTGCTCACGCAGTTCGAGCAGGCGGGCCTTCTGTCGCGTAGCAACTTCGAGTCGGGTAAAGCCGTTTTTGAGCTGAACGAAGGGACGCACCACGACCATCTGGTGTGTATCGATTGCGGTCTCGTCGAAGAGTTCTTCGACCCCGAAATCGAAAATCGCCAGCAGGCGATCGCCAAAGAGCGCGGCTTCAAGCTGCAGGAACACGCGCTCGCACTGTACGGCGCGTGCACCAAGGACAAATGCCCGCATCGCAAGCACTGACGGGCGTTTCCGGGCAAGCCGCATTGTACGGCCCGCACGGTCCCGCCCAGTAAGACGTAGAAAGGCCCGGTCAGATTCGTCGACCGGGCCTTTTTGCTTTCTTCTGCTTACCAACGCGTTTGAACGCGTGTCAGACGTCCGCCGTTTCGAACGATTCACGCTCCAGCCGCCACGTCTGCGGCAATGCCAATTCATCGCAGTTCGGCCCGTCTCCACCTCGGTCGACGATCAGGAAATCGCTCACTCGCTCCAAGGCGAGCAGCGGATGATGCCAGACGCCTTTCGCGTAGTTGACGCCCTGCCAGCCGCGCGTCGAGAACGCTCTTAACTTTGTCGGATCGAGGTCGCCTGCCGGTGCGACGACGATCAGATAAGGCGCATCCGACAATGGCACGAACGCCTGACTGCCGAGCGGATGCCGCTCCATCATCGCGATGTCGATCGGCCATGCACGCGGTTGCGCGCGAAACACGTTGATCAGCGGACGACCGCCTTGCGTGCTCACGTCGACCTTGGCGAGATCGTGAAAACGCTCGGTGGTGCCTTCGTTGATCGGGTAGTGGCGCGCGCCGTCCAGCTCGATCACGTCGCCGAACGGGGCGAACGCTTCGCGGGTGAGGCGCTCGATGCGCAGTGTGTTCATGGCCGTCTCCGAGGTCCGTGCAAGTTCAGTGGCTGGACGCGTTACTCGAGTTCGCCCCACAGACGCAGCCGCGACACGCCGCCGTCCGGGTAGATGTTGAAGCGCACGTGCGTCACCGGGCCGAGCGCGGCCAGTTCGGCGCTGAACGTGTGGATGTTGTCCATTTCCAGCTTCTGCTCGGGCAGCAGGACCGGCCAGAACATCGCTTGCGTGACGAGCGAATCGTCGGTGCCACCCGTGACGGACGCCGCCTGCAGCGAGCAGCGATCGGGGAAATTGCCCTTGAAGTGCGCGGTATCCACTTCGACCTTGCGGATCACGCCCGGCCGCGCGAGCGCAACGATCGCCCAGTCGTTGCCCGGCTCGCGGCGTCGGCGCGTTTCCCAACCGTCGCCCATATTCACGCCGCGTCCCGGCATCAGCATCTGCGAGGCCGGCCCGAAATGCTGGTTGTTCGCCGCGACGAGATACGCGCCGTTTTCGACTGCGGCCAGATCGAGCAAAGTGCCGCGTTCGGCGCGCTCCCAGTCGCGCTTCGGCTGGCCGTAGACGCGCAACCGCGCGAGGCCGCCATCCGGATACAGGTTCACGCGCAGATGCGTGAAGGCGCGCGTATCGCTGACTTCGACGTAGTGATGCTGATTGCCCTGCAAGGTCGTCGCGGGGACGATGGCTTGCCAGTCGGCGTTATCGGCGGGCGTGTCGTCGGTCGAGTAGCAGGCTTCGATCGATGCAGCCGGCGGGAAATTACCCGTGAAGTGGCTCGTATCGAGATCGACGCCATGCACGATGCCCGGCCGCGCGAGGCGCACGACGCAATAATCGTGGCCCGTCGTGCGTTTGCGGCGCGTTTCCCAGCCGTCCATCCATTTGCCGTGATCGTCGTATTTGCCGGGGATGAAGACGGCCGGCTGCGGGTCGAGCATGCGTTCCTTCGGCGCGAAGAATTCGTCGCTGGCGAAGAGCGCCTTCGCGCCCAGACGCGGGTCGGCGAGGTTCATGTAGCGGCGCGTGAAAGCAGGTGCGTTCGGATCGAGAATCGGATTGGCCATGATCGGTTCGGTGTTCGGTCGATTGAGGTGAGGAGCGGCGGACCGTCGGGCCCGCCGCGCTTGCCATAGGTGGTCGGTCAGATGGCGGAAAGTGGTGTCGCAGTGGTCTCAGACGGCGTGCGCCGGATTCGCGTGGCCCGTGTCGTGGTCCGGATCGGCGCTGGCGGGTACGAAGCGGTAGTCGCTATCGAGATTCAGCACGCGGTGGGCGCGCGCCCTGTCGATGTCGTTCTCCCACACGCCGACGACGACGGTCGCCACGCAGTTGCCGATCAGATTGGTCAGTGCGCGGGCGATGCCGACGAACCAGTCGACAGGCAGGATCAGCACGAGGCCGAGCACGGGAATCGCGGGAATCGCCGAGAGCGTTGCGGCAAGAATCACGATCGCCGAGCCGGGAATACCGTGCGCGCCCTTCGACGTAATCAGCGACACCAGCACGACGACGATCAGATCGTGCATCGACAGCGGCGTGTTGGTAGCCTGCGCGATAAAGATGACGGCGAGCGTCAGATAGATCGAGAAACCGTCGAGGTTGAAGGAGTAGCCGGTCGGAATCACGAGGCCAACCGTCGAATCCTTCACGCCCATCCATTCGAGCTTGCGCATGATCTGCGGCAGCACGGCATCCGACGAAGCAGTGCCGAGCACGATCGACAGTTCTTCACGCAGATAGCGGATCAGCTTGAAGATGCTGAAACCGGCGAGACGCATCACGACGCCCAGCACGACAGCGACGAACACGAAGCAGCTCGCGTAAAAGACGATGACGAGCATGCCGAGCTGCTTGAGCGACGCGACGCCGTAGGTGCCCGTCGTGAACGCGATTGCGCCCAGCACGCCGAGCGGCGCGAGCTTGATGATGAAGCTCATCACACGGAAGAACACTTGCGACAGCTCGTCGATCAGGTCGTTGACGCGCTGCGCACGCGGCCCGAGCAGCGACAGCGCAGAGCCGACCAGCACGGAGAACACGAGAATCTGCAGGATGTCGCCCTTCGCGAAGGCATCGATTGCCGTGTCGGGGATGATCTTGAGCAGGAAGCCCGCCGTGTCTTTGAGGCTCTTCGCATGCTCCGTGTAGGTGGCGAGCGAAGCGGCGTCGAGCGAATGCAGGTCGATGTTCATGCCGACGCCCGGCCGTGTCACGTATGCGAGCACCGCGCCGATCACGAGCGCGATCGTCGTCATGATTTCGAAGTAGACGACGGCCTTCAGGCCGACGCGCCCCACTTTCTTCAGATCGCCCGCGTGAGCCATGCCGCTGACGACGACGCAGAACACGATCGGTCCGATCACCATCTTGATCAGCTTCAGAAAACCGTCGCCCAGCGGACGAAGCGACTGCGCGAAATGTGGAAATAGCGCACCGAGCACGATGCCCGCTACGAGAGCGATCACGACACGGCCAAACAGCGAATTGAAGAACTTCAACACGGCTTTCTCCCGGTCAAAATGGGGTCTTGAATCACCTGTTCATACTGGTCCGACCAGTAGTGTTATGGCGAATAGTAGGAAGCCGATATAGTGAGGTCAAGGATCGCAGTGGCGGTGTTTACCCGAACAGGTCTGACCGGCCTTCTCGCGCTTGGCTCGCATGCCTGCGGCAGGTTGCACGCGATAGCGGAAGCCGTTCTACAATGCTGGTCAGACCGCACCAAACCGCCGCCGACATCATGAAAAACGTGCCGCACACCGTCACCGACGCTGCCATCGCGACAATCCGCGAGAGGATCGAGAGCGGCGTTTATCCTGTCGGCTGTCTGTTGCCGGCGCAGCGGCAGTTGTCGGAGGAAATGGACATCAGCCGGGCGTCGCTGCGCGAGGCGTTATCGACGCTCGAAGCGCTCGGCATGCTGACCATCCGGCCTGGCAAAGGCGTGTATGTGCAGTCGGCGAAGGCGTCGTCGGCGCATCCATGGCGTTTCGCCGATCAGTCTTCGCTGCCTGACACTTATCAGATGCGCTTCGCGCTGGAGGGTTTTGTCGCCCGGATGGCGGCGCTGGCGATTGGTGATGACGATGTCGAATGGTTCGAGGAGAACATTGCTTCGTTGCATGGCGCGCTGACTCAGGGCGAGCTTGATGATGCGGCGCAGCTGGATTTTGATTTCCACATGCGGATTGTTGCGATTGCCGGGAATGCCGCGATTGAGTCTATTTTGCGGAGTAGCGCGGACATCATGAAAGAAAGTCAGCGGATGCCGTTTTATCGGCGTGAACTGGTGTTGTCTACTTTCCATGAACACCGCGCGATTCTTGATGCGCTCAAGGCACGCGATCCACATGCCGCCGGGCTTGCTATCGAGAAGCATATTGCTAATGCTGCGCAGCGGGCTGGGGTTTATTTTCCTACGCCTTTGGCGTGAAGTTTTTTTTGGGGGTGCTGGGGTTTGGGGTTTTGGGTGGTTTGCTGTCTTGCGATGCTGGTTTGGTTTTTTGTGTTTGGCGCTGGCATCCGCGTTTTGCCTTCGTGCTTCAAGCGTTGCCCCTGTGCGGGGCGGCACTTACTTTCTTTGCCGCCGCAAAGAAAGTAAGCAAAGAAAGCGGGCTAACACCGCCCGTTCTTGACCTCCGCCTGAGGGCCCCCAACGGGTCTTCCGCTTCACACGGCAACCGCTCCGTTTGAATGCGCGTTGCCAACGCCTTGAATAATCGCCTCACCCGCTTCAATCACCCGTAGCGCAGCCAGCGGCAGCGACTGGTTACGGCCGCCCAGGTGGCAAACTGTGTGTAGGTCGTAGTACTCCACACCTCAGCGCTCTTACGACACCGATCGTGATTTTCAGTCCGGAGTGAGTGCGCGTAAGCCGCGACAGCCTACACACAGTTTGCCGCTATAGAACGCTGGCGATTTGGTCGCACGTGTGGCGACGCGGGAGTGTGAAGCGGGTGAGGCGCTCAATAAGAGCGCTGGCAACGAGCATTGAATGGCAGAACGCCGTGTGAAGCGGAGGACCCGTCGGGGGCCCTCAGGCGGTGGTCAAGCACTTGCGGTGTTAGCCCGCTTTCTTTGCTTACTTTCTTTGCGGCGGCAAAGAAAGTAAGTGCCGCCCCGCACAGGGGCAACGCTTGAAGCAGGCAAGACAAAACGCGGATGCCCGTGACAACAAAAGCAAACCACCCCAGCGTCGCAAGACAAAACCAGAAAACCAAAACCCAAAAGAAAAAGCCGCCCGCAGGCGGCCTTCCTTCGCTAAAAGCGAAAAAGCAAAAAAACCAAAAACCTTACTTCGCGTTAGCGAACGCCACAGCCGTATCCAACATGCGGTTCGAGAAACCCCACTCGTTGTCGTACCAGCTCGACACCTTCACCAGACGGCCCGACACCTTGGTCAGCGTTGCATCGAACGTCGACGAAGCCGGGTTGTGGTTGAAGTCGATCGACACCAGCGGCGCTGCGTTGTAACCCAGAATGCCCTTCAGCGCGCCTTCCGATGCTTCCTTCATGATCGCGTTGACTTCATCGACCGTCGTGTCGCGCTTGGCGATGAACGACAGGTCAACGATCGACACGTTGATCGTCGGGACGCGAATCGCGTAACCGTCCAGCTTGCCGTTCAGTTCCGGCAGCACCAGGCCGACAGCCGATGCAGCACCCGTCTTCGTCGGGATCTGGCTGTGCGTAGCCGAGCGCGCGCGGCGCAGGTCTTCGTGGTACACGTCCGTCAGAACCTGGTCGTTCGTGTACGCGTGGATCGTGGTCATCAGACCCGTTTCCAGGCCGATCTTGTCGTTCAGCGGCTTGACGAGCGGTGCCAGGCAGTTCGTCGTGCACGATGCGTTCGAGATGACCGTGTGCTCAGCCTTCAGCACGTTGTGGTTCACGCCGTAGACGATCGTCGCGTCGACGTCCTTGCCGCCCGGCGCCGAGATGATCACCTTCTTCGCGCCGCCCTTCAGGTGGGCGCTCGCCTTTTCCTTCGTTGTGAAGAAGCCCGTGCACTCCATCACCACGTCGACGCCCAGCTCGCCCCACGGCAGTTCAGCCGGGTTGCGGTTGGCCAGCACGCGGATCTTGTCGCCGTTGACGATCAGGTTCTCGCCGTCGACGGTCACTTCGCCCGGGAACTTGCCATGCGCCGTGTCGTACTGCGTCAGGTGCGCATTGGTCTTGGCGTCGCCGAGGTCGTTGATCGCAACGATCTCGAGGTCGTGCTTCTTGCCGTTTTCATAGAAGGCGCGCAGCGTGTTGCGGCCGATCCGGCCGTAGCCGTTGATTGCGACGCGAATCGTCATGTTCTATCTCCTGATGGCTAAAAAAACTCTTCCGTGATGCTTCGGCTGATGCGCGTTGTAGCTGCCGTGCGCACCGCGCTGAACGCGGCACGCACAACGCGATGCGCAATTAACCGAGTGCGGCCTTGGCCGTCTCGACAACCTTCTCGACGGTGAAGCCGAAGTATTTGAACAGCGCGCCGGCAGGTGCCGACTCGCCGAACACGTCGATGCCGACGACGCCGCCTTCCAGGCCCACATACTTGCGCCAGAAGTCCGTCACGCCGGCTTCGATCGCGACGCGGCGCACGCCGTGCGGCAGCACGCGCTCGCGGTACTCGGCGTCCTGCTGGTCGAACACGTTGGTGGACGGCATCGACACGACGCGCGCTGCAATGCCTTCACGCGCCAGCGGCTCGACCGCCTTCATCGCCAGCTCGACTTCCGAGCCGGTCGCGATCAGGATGATCTTGCGTGCCGGGATGTCGTCGTTCCAGTCCTTCAGCACGTAGCCGCCCTTCGCGACGTTCGCGATCTGCTGCTCGGTGCGCGGATTGAATTGCAGGTTCTGACGGCTGAAGATCAGGCACGACGGGCCATGATGTTCGACAGCCTGCGTCCAGGCCACAGCCGTTTCAACCGTATCAGCCGGACGCCACACCTGCATATGCGGAATCAGACGCAGGCTCGAAACGTGTTCGATCGACTGGTGCGTCGGACCGTCTTCGCCGAGGCCGATCGAGTCGTGCGTGAACACGAAGATGGACGGCGCCTTCATCAGTGCGGCGACGCGCAGCGCGTTGCGGCTGTAGTCCGAGAACGTCAGGAACGTGCCGCCGAATGCCTTGTGGCCGCCGTGCACGGCGAGGCCGTTGATGGCCGCGCTCATGCCGAATTCGCGCACGCCATAGTTGACGTAGTTGCCCGCCGCGCCGTTTTCGCCGACGCGCACGTACTTCGCCGCCTTCCAGTTGGTCAGGTTCGAGCCCGTCAGGTCAGCCGAGCCGCCGACCAGTTCCGGCAGCACCGCTGCGAGACCTTCGATGGCCTGCTGCGACGCCTTGCGGGTCGCGATGGTTTCAGCGCGCTCGTTCGCGCCGGCGATGATCGCCTGTGCCTTCTCCGCCCAGTCGGCGGGCAGCTTGTTCGCCATACGGCGCTCGAAATCCGCGGCTTCTGCCGGGTACTTCGCGCGATAGGCGGCGAACGCGTCGTTCCACTCGCCTTCGAACTTCGCGCCCTTCTCCTTCGCGTCCCACGCTGCGTAGACTTCTTCCGGAATCACGAACGGCGGATAATGCCAGCCGAGCTTCTCGCGCACCGCCGCGACTTCCTTCTCGCCCAGCGCCGAGCCGTGCACGTCGTGCGTGCCGGCCTTGTTCGGCGAGCCTTCGCCGATGATGGTCTTGCAGCAGATCAGCGTCGGCTTGTCCGACAGCTTCGCTTGCTTGATCGCAGCGTCGACGGCTTCGACGTCGTGGCCGATCACGTGCGGAATCACGTTCCAGCCGTATGCTTCGAAGCGCTTGGGCGTGTCGTCGTGGAACCAGTGAATGACTTCACCGTCGATCGAAATGCCGTTGTCGTCGTAGAACGCGATCAGCTTGTTCAGCTTCAGCACGCCCGCCAGCGAGCAGGCTTCGTGCGAGATGCCTTCCATCAGGCAGCCGTCGCCGACGAACACGTACGTGTGGTGATCGACGATCTTCGCGTCAGCCTTGTTGAATTCGTTCGCAAGCAGCGACTCGGCCAGCGCCATGCCGACCGCGTTCGCCAGACCCTGACCCAGCGGACCCGTGGTCGTCTCGACGCCCGGCGTGATGCCGTATTCCGGGTGACCCGGCGTCTTCGAATGCAGCTGGCGGAAGTTCTTCAGCTCTTCCATCGGCAGGTCGTAGCCAGTCAGATGGAGCAGCGAATACAGCAGCATCGAGCCGTGACCGTTCGACAGCACGAAGCGGTCGCGATCGGCCCATTGCGGGTTCTTCGGATTGTGGCGCAGGTGACGCGACCACAGCGCAACGCCGATCTCGGCCATACCCATGGGCATGCCGGGGTGACCGGAGTTCGCTTGTTGAACGGCATCCATGGACAGCGCGCGGATCGCGTTGGCCATCAGGGAGGTGGGGGCGGGAGACGAGGTCGTCATGTCGATTCCGGAGAATGGTCCAAAAAGCGGAAGCGCCGTTGGTGGTCCGGAAGCCCGGCGGCAGTCTGCTTCGGCGCACGGTGCGGCGCCGGGAGACGCGAGGCGGACGGAGCAAACGGACAGGGCTGCAAAGCGGGATATTCTAGCAGATAGCCGCGCTCGTCTTCGGCCATAGGACAGGCGTTTCGGCACGATCCGGCGCGCATGGATGCACCGCCCGCGCCGCCTGCCGGTGCGATCGCACGAGGCACGCGGGCCGCGTCCAATCGCCATGCCGGACGAATTGCCCTCTCGTCCCGTGTCCGCGCTTGATATCGCGCAAATCTTCAGAACTTTCTACCCGCTGTCTGAATCTTTCCGAGAGCGGTCGGTGTCAAGGAAGCGGCAAAACAGGCGCGAACGACTCGATTTGGGCCGCGCGAAGCTGCGAAAATCCCGCCAGGCCTGACGCCGGAAATATCGCTGCGTGCTTCTTTATTCGCTGTTCGTCGCGTATCCAAGGATAAACTAAGCCGATTCTTAGAGCGCTCGCAGTGAGAGTGCTGCAAAATTCATCGCTTCTTCGGCACCGGGCGCCGTCAGGCAGGCGCAGGTAGCGAAGGCGATGGCATAACGACCTACTGGTTCAGGAGAGTTCGATGACTGCCCCACGCCCCGCCGGAGTGCCGTGGCTCACGCCGTATCTGACCGTCCGCGACGCCCGCACGTCGATTGCGTTCTTCGAAGCGGCGTTTGGCTTCCGTGTCCGGGACAGCGTGCACGACGACGGCGTCGTCATGCATGTCGAGATGACCTATCAGGATCAACTGATCGTGATGTTCGCCCCGGAAGGCGCGTTCGGCTCGACGGCGCAAACGCCGAAAAGCGCAAGTGTCACGGCACCCCAATCGTTTTATCTTTATGTCGACAATGTCGACGCAGTCTACGCCCGCGCCATCGCGGCCGGCGCCAGGTCGCTGAGCGAACCGCAAGATCAGTTCTGGGGAGATCGCTTTGCCCAGATCGAAGATCTCGACGGCTATCGCTGGGCGTTAGCCTGCCATCTGTCTTGAGTGAATGAGAACTTTCCTTATGCCTCGCTTCTTCGTCGGCACCCCGTTCAAAACCGACGACATCGTTTCCCTCCCCGATGAAGTCAACCGGCACGTCCGGGTTCTGCGCCTGCAACCGGCCGACACCATCAGCCTGTTCAACGGCACCGGCGGCGAGTACGGCGCCGAAATCGTCGATATGGACCGGCACGGCACCATTGTGCGGATCGGCGAGTTTCGCGATATCGAAGCCGAACCTCCGTATCACCTGACGCTCGCGCAGGGCATTGCCGGCAGCGACAAGATGGATTGGCTGATCGAAAAGGCCACCGAACTTGGCGCATCCGAATTCGTGCCGCTGACAACGACGCGCAGCGTCGTGCGCCTTGCCGGTGAACGCGCGCAGCGCCGCCAGGCGCACTGGCAGCGGATCGTGCAGGCTTCGTGCGAGCAATGCGGGCGCAACCGCATGCCCGAAGTGATGCCGACACGCGAACTCGCCACCTGGCTCAGTTCGATGCCGAAGCAACCCGTTGAAGGTGAATTGCGTCTGCTGCTGTCGCCGCGCGCGAGCGTGCCGTTCTCGGAGCTGCCGAGCGAGCCGCCGAAGGTTCGCGCGCTGGTGCTGGTCGGGCCGGAAGGCGGTTTTTCTGCCGCCGAGGAAGCGGCTGCGGCCGGCCACGGTTTCACCGCTGTCGGACTTGGCCCGCGCGTGTTGCGCACCGAAACGGCTGGAATCGCGGTGCTGTCTGCGCTGGCTGCGCGTTGGGGCGGCTGGTAACCGCTACATTTCGAGGCGCCTGCATCCGCGACGGACAAGTCGCGCCTGAAATGCAAAAGGCCCGCCAGTGATGGCGGGCCTTTTAGTTTTCATCGTGCAGCGGATCGCGCAATTTACATTCCGATAACGCCACGTTGAGACCAGATCGTCACGCGAATGAATAAAACACCCGGAACGCCACTTTGCGCTCAGCCCAGAACTCCGCCGCTTCACGGAACACGTCGAGCAGCGTCTCGCGCCCTTCCTTGTCGAACTTGGTCGCGATCGGCAGCGCTTCGAGCACAATCACGAAGCCCGGTTGCGAACCAGCCTTGTGCACGAGATCGGTCAGCGAATCGTACAGCGCGTCGTAATTCTTGCCGAAATGCTTCGGGAACAGAAAAGAGGTCGCGATCGTCTCCATCACTTCCTGCTTCGACTGGGCGTTGCCCACGAACGCGTAGAGAAAATGCTGACCGAGCCGACTGGCTTCGTCGGCGAGATCCTGCACGCGGAACGCGCGGATCGACTGCACGATGTTCGGTCGTACGGTCTGGAAAAGACTCATGCGCTCCTCTTCCGATGAAAGGCCCGTACTGGCTTCGTTCTGGACGTCACGGGCCTGGCCGGCATCGCGCATCTGCATGACGCGCTGAAACATATTGCCGTCGCCGCCGGGCGCGAAAAAATCCGTCGCGACTTTCGAGTCGTGCGCGTAGACGTTGTCGCTCATGCCGATTATCCCGATGTCATTCAATAATGCGATTAAAACTGGCGTAGTGGTCGTCTGAGTAGTAGCAATTGGTGGTCCGCCTGAACGGTCCTCCACAGACTATGCGGCGTGCGCCGCGGTCACGGGCGCCTGGCGTGGGGACGGTGTATTCGTGGTAATAGCCGCGCCGGTGCGGCGGCAGCAACCGCTCACGATTGCCGAATACGACGCCGTCCTTCTCATACGGATAAGGCCCGCCAGCTGCAATCAAGTTCAATGTCCTGACTGCTTCGGGCGGCAATTGCGCCGCCGCGACGGTGCCTCCGACCTGTCCCTGCTGTGCTTCCCGGGCCATGGCGCCTGCCGGAAAACCGGCGGCAAGACCGCCGACCGTCAAGGCGGCGATCAGCACGCCGTCGCGGAGCCACTTGCGTGCCATGAATCAGGATTCCCGCTGTTAACTAACGAGTTTGACGACCATGAAAGTCGTAAGGGTATCGCTAATGTCTTTTGGAATCAATGTTCATTGGTCGGACGAATGGTCGGCCAAGCGAAATCTGACAGGCGTCGAAGCCCGAATTGACAAATCTTGACAGCGATTTTATCTCGCACGAGATAAAGTTATCGCAGGGCACGATGTTGGACGACTTTCATGCCTCGTCGTCCCGACAGTCCACGAATGGATTCCTGTCACGCGTCTGCCTTTTTTGCGGGATGGCTAATCCCCAGCCATTGCTCGAAGGCGTGCCCATTGCGGGCACGCCTCTTTTTTTGCCTGCTTTTTTGCCAGCGCGGGCTAAAAACCAACAGCCCGCGCCGTTACGACTTCAGCGCTGTATGTGACTTAGCGCGTCGCGTTCACGTCGGCGACGAGCAACGCCGTCATGTTGACGATCCGGCGAACCGTCGCCGACGGCGTCAGCACGTGCACCGGCTGCGCCGCGCCGAGCAGGATCGGCCCGATCGCGATGTTGTTGCCGGCTGCCGTCTTCAGCAGGTTGTACGAGATGTTGGCGGCATCGATGTTCGGCAGCACCAGCAGGTTCGCGTCGCCTTCCAGCGTCGAATCCGCGAGGACTTCCTTGCGCAGGTTCGCGTCGAGCGCCAGGTCGCCGTGCATTTCGCCGTCCACCTGCAGATGCGGCGCACGTTCCTGCAAGATAGCCAGCACATCGCGCATTTTCTGTGCAGAAGGCGCATTGCTCGTACCGAAGTTCGAGTGCGACAGCAGCGCAATCTTCGGCTCGATGCCGAAACGACGCACTTCTTCCGCTGCCATGACCGTGATCTCGGCCAGTTCTTCCGCCGTCGGATCGACGTTCACGTGCGTATCGACGAGGAAAATCTGGCGGTTCGGCAGCACTAGCGCGTTCATCGCTGCGTAGACCTTCGCGCCTTCCTTCTTGCCGATCACCTGATCGATGAAGTGCAGGTGGCGGTGCGTCGTGCTGACCGTGCCGCAGATCATGCCGTCGGCGTGACCCTTCTTCACCAGCATCGACCCGATCAGCGTCGTGCGGCGGCGCATTTCCAGCTTCGCCATCTGCTCGGTGAAGCCCTTGCGCGCCATCATCTTGTGATACGTCTGCCAGAAGTCGCGGTAGCGTTCGTCGTGATCCGTGTTGACGATCGTGTAGTCCTGGCCGTTCACCAGACGCAGGCCGAACTTGGCGATGCGTTGCTCGATCACAGCCGGACGGCCGATCAGGATCGGCTTCGCGAGCTTCTCGTCGACGACGATCTGCACCGCGCGCAGCACGCGCTCTTCTTCGGCTTCCGCGAACACGATGCGCTTCTTCTCCGGCTCGACGCCACGCGCCAGCTGGAAGATCGGCTTCATCGTCGTGCCGCTGTGATAGACAAATTGCTGCAGATGCTGCTTGTACGCTTCCATGTCCTCGATCGGACGCGTGGCAACGCCGGCGTCCATCGCAGCCTGTGCGACAGCGGGCGCGATCTGGACGATCAGGCGCGGATCGAAAGGCTTCGGAATCAGGTATTCCGGTCCGAACGACAGATCCTGAATGCCATACGCCGTCGCGACGATGTCAGATTGCTCCTGACGCGCCAGTTCCGCGATCGCGTTGACCGCGGCAATTTCCATTTCCTTCGTAATCACCGTCGCGCCGACGTCAAGTGCGCCGCGGAAGATGAACGGGAAGCACAGAACGTTGTTGACCTGGTTCGGATAGTCGGTACGGCCCGTTGCGATCACGGCGTCCGGGCGCACTTCCAGTGCGAGTTCCGGCAGGATTTCCGGCGTCGGGTTGGCCAGCGCGAGAATCAGCGGCTTGTCGGCCATCTGCTTGACCATGTCCTGCTTGAGCACGCCACCGGCCGACAGGCCGAGGAACACGTCCGCGCCGCCCATCACTTCGGCCAGCGTGCGTGCGTCCGTTTCGCGTGCGAAGCGCTCCTTGTCCGGGTCCATCAGCTCCGTGCGGCCCTTGTAGACCACGCCTGCGAGGTCCGTCACGTAGATATTCTCGATCGGCATGCCCAGATCGACGAGCAGGCTCAGACACGCCAGCGATGCCGCGCCCGCGCCGGAAGCCACTAGCTTCACTTCCTTGATGCTCTTGCCGACCACCTTCAGGCCGTTCGTGACAGCCGCCGCGACGACGATTGCCGTGCCGTGCTGGTCATCGTGGAAGACGGGAATCTTCATGCGCTTGCGGCATTCGCGTTCGACGATGAAGCAGTCCGGCGCCTTGATGTCTTCCAGATTGATGCCGCCGAAGGTCGGCTCGAGCGCCGCGATCACCTCGACCAGCTTGTGCGGGTCCGATTCGTTCAGCTCGATGTCGAACACGTCGATACCGGCGAACTTCTTGAACAGGACAGCCTTGCCTTCCATGACCGGCTTCGACGCGAGCGGCCCGATGTTGCCGAGGCCAAGCACTGCCGTGCCGTTCGACACGACACCGACCAGGTTGCTGCGCGCCGTGAAGCGCGCGGCGTTCAGCGGATTCTCGACGATCGCCTCGCACGCGAACGCGACGCCCGGCGAGTACGCCAGCGCGAGATCGCGCTGGTTGATCATCTGCTTGGTGGG
Source organism: Burkholderia sp. Ac-20365 (assembly GCF_017104715.1). Classification (GTDB taxonomy): domain Bacteria; phylum Pseudomonadota; class Gammaproteobacteria; order Burkholderiales; family Burkholderiaceae; genus Paraburkholderia. The sequence goes on along the minus strand of NZ_JAAGPI010000022.1, from coordinate 90,919 downwards.
CGCGATCGCGATCTTCCCGGGGGTCGGGAATTCGTGGTAATCGAGAGCGGCTTCACGGAGTTTGGTATTGACGGGAGTCGACATAAGCGAACTTGGAAGTGCGGATTAGAATAGGTGTTCGACGGCATTGTAGCGCCAATCCCAAAAGTCGAACCCTGCAATCCGGGTGCAAGTGCCGCGACCGAAACAGCGTGAAAGGAAAGCGCCTGGCTTGGTCGGCAGCCACGCCGCGACTACAATGCGCGCCTTTAGCGTCGTGTTAGCTTCCAATCGCGTTTCTTGAGCGCATCCGTTCACCCGCTTTCGCTGTCATTCGCACTCATACGCCCTGTCTATGCTTTCAGAGTTTTCGCTGATCGACCGATTCTTCGCGCGCCGCGCGTCCGGTTCGACTTATCCGCAGCGCGCCCCGCTTGGGATCGGTGACGATTGCGCGTTGCTCGCGCCGCCCGTCGGCGAGATGCTGGCCATTTCGACGGACATGCTGGTCGAAGGCCGCCACTTCTTTCCCGATGTCGATCCGAAGGCGCTCGGCCACAAGGCGCTCGCGGTAAACCTGTCGGACCTCGCGGCGATGGGCGCGAAGCCACAGGCGTTCACGCTCGCGTTCTCCTTGCCGAAAGCCGATGCCGACTGGCTTTCCGCGTTCAGCGACGGTCTGTTCGAACTCGCTGAGCGCCATGGCTGTGAGCTGATCGGCGGCGATACGACGGGCGGGCCGCTGAATCTGTGCCTCACCGTCTTCGGCGCGGTGCCGCCGCAGCTTGCGCTGCGCCGCGACGCCGCGCAGCCCGGCGACGATATCTGGGTGTCGGGCACGCTAGGCGATGCGCGCGCGAGTCTCGGCGTGCAACGCGGCGAGTGGTCGGCCGACGCCAGCGACGCTGCGACATTCCGTCGCGCCATGGAGTGGCCGGAGCCGCGCGTCGCGCTCGGTCTTGCGTTGCGCGGGATCGCGCGCGCCGCGCTCGACATCTCCGACGGCCTCGCGGGCGACCTGATGCACATCCTCGAACGCTCGCAGGTGAATGCCACCGTCGACGCCGACGCACTCCCGCGCTCGGACGCACTGCGCCGTCTTTCCACCGATCTCCAGCGCCGCTGCACCATCGCGGGCGGCGACGACTACGAGCTGTGCTTCACCGCGCCGTCGTCTGCGCGCGACGCCGTCGTTGCAGCGGGTCAACAGGCGCATGTGCCCGTGACGCGCGTCGGTACAATAACTCCGCTCGACGCGGCCGGCGCCGCGCCCGCGATCGCGTGGCGCGACGCGTCAGGCGCTCCACTCACACTGACGTTGCAAGGCTTCGATCATTTCCATGCAGAATGAATCCTCGCTTGGCCCGGCCGGAAACTTCTCCGACGCGCCAACAGGCGGACAACCCGGCTCATCGGGCGAGACGCCCAGCGGAACACGCGAAGGCGTATCCGAAGGCGCCTCGAGCGGTGCGCCGCAGGGCAAGCCGCGCGCGCCGCAGCCGCGCCGTGCGACCGCGCGCTTCATGCTTTCACATCCGTTGCATATCCTGTCGCTGGGATTCGGCAGCGGCCTGTCGCCGATCGCGCCCGGCACGATGGGAACGCTGTTCGCGTGGGCATCGTTCGCTGCGTTCAGCGCGCAACTGACCGTCATCGAATGGGGCATTCTGATCATCGCCGGTTTCATCGGCGGCATCGGGATTTGCAGCTTTACGGCGAACCGGCTCGGCATCGACGATCCGTCGCCCGTGGTGTGGGACGAAATCGTCGCGTTCTGGCTCGTGCTGCTGATGGTCACGCCCGCCACCTTCACCGGGCAATTGTGGGCATTCATCGTCTTCCGCTTCTTCGACATGGTGAAACCGCCGCCCATCCGCTATTTCGACCGCAGACTGAAAGGTGGTTTTGGCATCATGTTCGACGATCTCGTCGCGGCGTTCTTCACGTTGCTCGTGATTGCGCTGTGGCGGATGTCGGTCTGATTTTTCCCGCGTTTCTCTTAACCCGAGTCAAGCATGGCTACCGATTCCGTCGTTCACCAACTCGCCATCCGCGCCGGCAACCGTCTGCGCGACGAGCGGCTGATGCTTGCCACGGCTGAATCCTGCACGGGCGGCATGGTCGCGACGGCCATCACCGATATTTCCGGCAGCAGCGGCTGGTTCGAGCGCGGCTTCGTCACGTACTCGAATCAGGCGAAGAGCGAAATGATCGGCGTGCCGCCCGATCTCATCGAGAAACACGGCGCCGTGTCCGAACCGGTCGCGCGGGCAATGGTGGAAGGCGCGTTGCGCAATTCGCGCGCGCAGGTCGCGCTGTCGATTACGGGCGTCGCGGGTCCTGGCGGCGGCACCGAGACGAAGCCGGTCGGCATGGTGTGCTTCGGCTGGAGCAACCGGCTGCATACCGTCGTCGAAACGCTCGTGTTCAAGGGCGACCGTGAGCGTGTGCGCGTGCAGGCGGCGACGCATGCGTTGCGCGGGCTGCTGACCTTGCTCGACGAACGCGAACGCTGAGCGAGCAGGCAATCATGGCCCGTCATATCGACCGCGATGAACTGATTCGCCGCTTCGATCTCCAGCCGCATCCCGAAGGCGGATTCTTTCGCGAGACGTACCGTTCAGCGGATGCCGTGCATCGCGAAGGTTCCGCCGACTCCCGTTCCGCTTCGACGGCAATCTATTACCTGCTGTGCGACGGCGCGCATTCGGCGTGGCATCGCATCAGGTCCGACGAAGTCTGGCATTTCTACGCGGGCGATCCGCTCAACGTCTACGTGCTCGAAGACGACGGCTCGCTGAGCGTTCACCGCCTCGGCAACGCGCTAGAGCATTCAGATTGCGTGTTTCAGGCAGTGGTGTCGTCCGGCCGCTGGTTCGCCGCGCAATGCGACGATGCGACGAGCGTTGCGCTCGTCGGCTGCACGGTCGCGCCGGGATTCGAGTTCAGCGAGTTCGAGATTGCGGATGTCGATGCGCTGTTGCGCGAGTATCCGCGGCACCAGGATCTGGTCGCGAAACTCGGTCCGGCCGGCGCTTGAGCAAGGCCGGCCTTCACTACATTCAAGCTGCGTCTTAGAGAAACGCGTTGATGCGATCGCGCGTATCCTTCGCGGCCTGCGCGGCGGCCTCGACCCAATCGTCGCCCTTTCCCGCATACAGGATCGCGCGCGACGAGTTGATCAACATGCCCGTACCTGCTGCCGTGCGGCCCGCGTTGACGGTCGCCTCGACATCGCCGCCTTGCGCGCCGATGCCCGGAATCAGCAGCGGCATATCGCCGACGATGCCGCGCACCACTTCGATTTCCTTCGGGAACGTCGCGCCGACTACCAGCCCCAGCTGGCCCTTCGCGTTCCACTTTTCCGCCGCGAGCTGCGCGACCACCTGATACAGCGGACGTCCGCCTGTCTCCAGGAACTGCAGATCCGAGCCGCCCGGATTCGACGTACGGCACAGCACGATTACGCCCTTGCCTTCGTGATTCAGATACGGCTCGATCGAATCGAAACCCATGTACGGATTCACCGTGACGGCATCGGCGCGATAACGCTCGAACGCTTCGCGCGCGTACTGCTCGGCCGTGCTGCCGATATCGCCGCGCTTCGCGTCGAGAATCACGGGCAGACCCGGATGCTTCAGATGAATGTGCGCGATCAGCTGCTCGAGCTGGTCTTCGGCGCGATGCGCGGCGAAGTAGGCGATCTGCGGCTTGAACGACGAAGCGTAAGGCGCGGTCGCGTCGACGATCTTCTTGCAGAAATCGAAGATGGCGTCCGAACGGTTGGCGTACGCGCCGGGAAACTTCGACGGCTCAGGATCGAGGCCGACGCACAGCAGCGAATTCGTCGTGTGCCATGCGTGGTCGAGCGTCTGGATGAATGTGGACATAGGAAATCTCGCGGCGCGCGAATGCGGGTAACTGATGAGCCGCGTATTTTACTCGCGACGCCGCTTGCGGGCTGATTCTGGGCTGCTTCCGGGCCGGGTTCCTGCGCCAGCCCTGCTTAAGCTCGCTTACTGCCCGCGCTTCGCCGCACGCCCGCCCGCCGCCGCCCGCAGCCCCGTGCGCTCGACCGCGAAGCTGAACGAACGCACGAGCCGCTCGCCGCGCCCGAGCATCGTCATGCCGTTTTCGGCCGCGCCGCCCGGCAGGTTCATCGCGTTGATCGGATGATCGACGGGTTCGAAGCAGAAGAAGTCCTTCGACGCCGGCGTGTAGAGAATGTAGTACTCAGTGTTCGACGACATCGTCAGCGACAGGCGGCGCTTCGGCCACACGACCGTCGCGTGCCCGCTCCAGCCGGTGAACGCGTGATTGACGACCGTACGCGGCAACGGATACGCGACGCCGAACTGCCACGCGGGCGGCACGGGCACATGGCGCACCGGCAGCCAGTCTTCGCCCGACAGCCACAAGCCCGCAGCCGCCGCCGACAACTGCGTGTCGGCATCGCGCACCAGAAACGGATGCACGCCGACGCCGAACGGCATCGCTTCGCGCCCCGTATTTTCGACTTCGAGCGTGATGACGAGCGTCGAGCCGTCGAGCGCGTAAGTCTGCGTCGCACGATACGCGTACGGCTTGCCGTCTCGGCGATCGAGCGTGAGCGTGACGCTTTCGGCATCGGCGGCGGCGATGTCCCACTTCGCGAGCCAGCCGTCGCCGTGAATGGGCAGCGATTCGCCCGCGCGGTTGAGCGGCACGTCGATAGCGCGCTCGCCCAGCATGAATTGCCCGCCGCCGATCCGGTTCGAATACGGCAGCAGCGAGTAACAGGCGAGATCGTTTGCATCGGTGTTGCCGTCGACGTGACGGCAGCGCCGGAACACGGGCACGAGCGTGCCTTCGTTGCGGAAGTCGAAGCGCGTGATGCCGCCGCCCAGCGCGGGCGCCACATCGAGACGCAGCAGCGAATTGGCGAGCGTCACGCAGGCGACATCGGCGGCACTGCCCGCGCCGACGGCCACTGCGGATGTGCTCGGCCCGGCGAGCACCGGCTGCACGGTGGCCGCGAGCCGGGCGCGCCGCGCGCGGGATTGTGGAGAAGACGGGACAGCGGAATTCGCGACAGTCATATCAAACTCCCACGAGAGGCATCGGACAGCGTTATCGGCGCATCGGAGAACAGATGGCTGCTTGTGCGGGCGACACGTCGTAGCGGCCGCTTCCTGATTCTTTGCTGCATGTACTGTTGCCCCAACTTCATTGCTTTCGGGGCGTGAACTGCCCTGCTGCGGATACTACGGAAATCTTTCGCCCAATGGCGTCAGGTGTTGCGTTTCGTCACAGGCGATCCCTTGAACACGGGTTCCGGCAGACCGCGCCGGCCCTGCGTCGCGACGTACACACCGCCGGCGCGCGTATCGCCCGCCAGCGCCTGTGCATCGAGCCCGACGCGCGCGCTCGTCACATACAGCGTGCCGAGCTGCGCGCCGCCCAGCGCGACGCAGCTTGGCTGCACGGTCGGCACGTCGACGCGCTCCGTCTCGACGCCGCTCGCGTCGTAGCGCACCACGCGCCGCCCGCCCCACTGCGCATTCCACAGCCCGCCTTCGCTATCGACGGTCGAACCATCCGGCTCGCCCGTCTTGTCGGTCAGCTTCACGAACAGGCGCTCGTTCGCGACGCTGCCGTCTGCGAGGTAATCGCACGCGCGGATTTCCAGCGTCGGCGAATCGCAGAAGTACATCGTCGTGCCGTCGGGGCTGAACGCGATACTGTTCGAAATTGCCGGCGATGGCAACGACAAACGTTCGAGTGTCAGATCCTGATTCAGTCGATAAAACCCGCCGACCGGCTTCACCGGCGACGCTTCATCCTTCGTACCGAACACGAAACGTCCCTGACGATCGCAGCGGCCGTCGTTGACGCGCGTGTTCATCCCAGGTTCGACATCGACGATGGGTTCGATCTCGCCCGTCGCAAGGTCGAAGAACGCCAGCCGCGACGCGAGGCCCAGCAACATGTAATGCGGATCGGCGCACAACGCGAAGGTCGACAGCCGTTCGGGCATGCGCCAGAACGTGCTGCGGCCATCGCGCGGATCGTAACGCCACAGCCGCGCGCCTTCAATATCCGTCCAGTAGAAGAGACCGCTGCGCGCGTCCCACGTTGCGCCTTCGCCCAGCGTGCACTTCGAATCGACGAGCAGCGCGGCCTGGACGTTGGTGATCGTGTCGCTCATGCCCACCCTCCGTCGACGATGACTTCCTGCGCGGTGATCATGCGGCTGTCGTCGGCGGCGAGGAACAGCGCCATGCGCGCGAGATCTTCCGGCAGCAGTTCGCCGTCGATGCACTGACCCTGTTTGATCGCGAGCCGTCCGGCGTCGTCGAGCCACAGGCGCTTCTGCTTTTCCGTCATCACCCAGCCCGGCAGCAGCGAATTGACGCGAATGTTGAACGGGCCGAGATCGCGCGCGAGACCTTTCGTGAGCCCTTGCACCGATGCTTTTGCCAGCGTGTACACCGGGTAGCCGCCGTTCTTCAGCATCCAGCTGATCGAGCCGAGATTGATGATCGAGCCGCGCCTGGCCGCCTTCATGTCTTCTGCGACGGCTTGCGCCGCGAAGAACTGATGGCGGATATTGACGGCGATGCCTGCGTCGAACGATTCGGGCGTCACGTCTTCGATCTTGTGACGCTTGTCGTTGGCCGCGTTGTTCACCAGCGCTTCGATCGGGCCGAGCGCCGAGCGAACGTCGGCGATGGCCTTCTTCAGCGCGTCGATATCGGTCAGATCGACGCGCAGGAACAGCGGTTTGTGGCACGAATCGCCGAGTTGATCGGCGAGCGCGTCGCCCGCCGTTTCATCGATATCGAAGAACGCGACGCGCGCGCCCTGCGCGACGAAATGCTCGACGAACGATGCGCCGATGCCCGTCGCGCCGCCCGTGATCAGCACCGTGCGATCCACGAGGCTCGGATAGCGCGCGTAGACGCCCTGTTGTTCACGCGCGTTCGCGCTGGCGGGAGACGACATCGTTCGGTTTCCTTCTTCTGACTTGATTGCTGATGTAAAGCGCGACGAAAAATCAGTCACGCTCAGTCACGCGAGCCGCGGTTCTTCAACTGGTCCAGCAGCACCGCAGCGAGCAGGATCGCGCCGCGCACGAGGTACTGATAGAACGCGTCAATGTTCATCAGGTTCATCACGTTTTCGACCGTGCCCATGATCAGCACGCCGATCACCACGCCCGAAATCGTTGCGCGTCCGCCGAGCAGCGATACGCCGCCCAGCACGCACGCCGAAATCACGTTCAGCTCGAAGCCTTCCGCGGCGTTCGGCTGACCCGACGTGATACGCGACGCGAGAATCACACCTGCCAGCGCCGTCACCGCGCCCTGGATCAGGAAGATGTAGACGCGCGTGCGTTCCACATTGATACCCGCCAGACGCGACGCTTCCGGATTGCCGCCGATTGCCAGCGTGTTACGCCCGTACACCGTCGAGTTCAGCATCACGCCGAACACGATGAAGCAGACCAGCGTCACCCAGATCGGCAGCGACACGCCGAACATCGACAGGCTGCCGAGCGCGATGAACGTATCCGACGACACGCCCACAGCCTGACCGTGCGACACGATGAAGCCGAGGCCGCGCACGATTTCCATCGTTGCGAGCGTCGTGATCAGCGCGTTGATGCGCAGATACGCGATCACCGCACCGTTCACGAAGCCGATCACCGAACCCGCGACCACCGCCGCGATGATCGCGATGAACGTATTGCCCGTCGCGTTCAGCACCATCGCGCAGAGCACGCCGGCGAACGCGACCGTCGAACCGATCGACAGATCGAAGTCGCGCGACGCGAGACAGAACATCATCGTGCACGCGACCATGCCGATCTGCGAGATCGACAGCGCGAGGCCCAGCATATTTTCGATCGAGAAGAAGTGATCGACGGTCAGCGACATCGTGACGAACATCACGACGAAGATCACGATCAGGCTGTACTCCGTGATCTGCTGCCACCACTTCTGCTTGTCGTTGGCTTGCGGAATCAGCGCATCAGCGGCGCTCTTGGCGGCCTGTTGCGCGAGGTTTTCTCTGGCTTGCATTTGGTTCACTCCTCCCGTTCCCCACGGGTTACAGGTCTGTTGTAGATCCTGTCAGTTACAGATGTCTTGCAGCTTTCGTTTCATCGGGCGCGAGGCAGTCACGCCGCCTGCGCCGTCGTCGAACTCTTCGGCAGCGCGAGGCTCAGCACCGATTGCTCGGTCGCGGCACTGCGCGGCAGTTCGCCGGAAATACGCCCCTGACGCATCACGATGATCCGGTCGGACACGCCCAGCACTTCCGGCAGTTCCGACGAAATCATCACGATTGCGCAGCCGCGCTCGGCCAGCTCGTAAATCACGTTGTAGATCTCGTGCTTCGCGCCGACGTCGATACCGCGCGTCGGTTCGTCGAGAATCACCACACGCAGATCCGGCTCGGCCAGCCAGCGCGACAGAATCGCCTTCTGCTGGTTACCGCCCGACAGAAAACGGATCTTCTGGCGGCGGCTCGGCGTCTTGATCTTCAGCAGCTTGATGAAGCGGTCAGCCGTCTCGGCTTCCTTCTTGCGATCGAGAAAGAGCCCCGCCTTCAGATAATGACGGCGGCAGCTGATATTGATGTTCTCCGCCACGGAAGCAATCGCGACGATGCCTTCTTCCTTGCGGTCTTCCGGACACAGCACGATGCCCTGACGGATCGCTTCGCCCGCGCTCTTCACCTTGATCGGCTTGCCGTCGAGCACGAGTTCGCCGCCCTTCTTCGGATCGTCGCCGTAGATCAGGTGCATCAGTTCGCTGCGGCCTGCGCCAACGAGACCAAAGAAGCCGACGATCTCACCGCGCCGCACGTCGAAGCTCGCGGGCTCCGTCAACGGTTTGCCTTCGATGTTCTTCACCGAGAAGCGCACTTCGCCCAGTTCGCGCGCGCGATAACCGTAAATGTCCGAAATCTCGCGGCCGACCATTTCGCTCACGATCGTGTCGCGGCTCACGCCTTCCAGCGTTGGATGCGACGCGACCTTGCGGCCGTCGCGGAAAATCGTGCACGCGTCGCACAGCTGATAGATCTCGTCCATCCGGTGCGAGATGTAGATCAGCGCGCGGTTGTCGGCGCGCAGGTTGCGCACCAGCTTGAACAGCACTTCCGTCTCGCGGTGCGACAGCGAACTGGTCGGTTCGTCGAGCGCGATCACGCGAGCGTTGCGCATCAGCGCCTTGCAGATTTCGACCATCTGGCGTTGCGCGATGGAGAGCTTGCGCAGCTTCGCGTTCGGATCGAGATCCACGCCCATCGCCTGCAGCTGCTCGCGCACATAGCGCTTCGCGTCGCCCTTCTTCACGAAGCCGACCGTATTCGGCAGGCGGCCGAGCAGCAGGTTTTCGGACACCGTCAGGTCCGGCACGTACTGCAGTTCCTGGTGAATCACCGCGATCCCCGCGCCGATCGACGCGCCCGCATTCGCGAAGCGCACTTCATTGCCGTCGATCATCACGCGGCCGGAATCCGGCTGATATTCACCGCCAAGAATCTTCAGCAGGGTCGATTTCCCTGCGCCGTTTTCGCCCATCAGGCCATGCACCTGGCCCGCGTGCACGTCGAAAGAGATGCCGTCGAGCGCACGCACGCCTGGAAACACCTTGCCGATATTGTCAAAACGCAGCGTCGCTGACACTTTGCCTCCTGTTACTTCGATTGAACCGTCGCGCTTCCAAAGGCAGCCGCGATGGCTTGTCCCTCTGCTTCTGATCCGTTCCTGCTCGCGCGTCCCGTCATTCGCCGACGGGACGCGCGGCACATGAATGCCGCTCAGCAGCACTCACGCGCATGCGCTTCGCTTACTTCGACGCGAGGCCCATCTTTTCACGCACTTCGCCGACGTTGTCGCGCGTGGCCAGCATGCCCGTCGTCAGCGTGAGCTTCGGCGGTTCCTTGCCTTGCGTGATCCACGAGTACATCAGTTCCGACGTCTCTTCGCCGTGGCGCTTCGGGCTGATGATCACGGTGCCGAAGAAGCCAGTCGGGTTCGGCTTCTTGAACTCGTTCAGTGCCGAGTCCGAACCGCCGATACCGATGCCGATCATGTTGTCCGCCTTGAAGCCGCGGCCTTCCGCTGCGCGCACCGCGCCGAGCACGGCTTCGTCGTTCAGGCCGTAAGCGACCCAGTGCTTGAAGTTCGGGTTCTTCGTCAGCGCGATGTTCGCCGCGTTGAACGCGTTTTCCGTGTCGGTCTTCGATTGCGGCGCGGCGATGATGTTCGCCTTCGGGAAGCCCGCTGCGATCAGCGCGTCGGTGGCGCCTGCCGTGCGGTCATGCGCGGTCGGCAGCTGTTCGTAGGTCACGTCGATGGCGCCGACGTCCTTCATGTCCCAGCCACGCTTCTTGATTTCAGCCGCGATGCCTTCACCGACCTGCTTGCCGATGTTGTAAGCCGAGATGCCCATATGCGGCACCGACTCGATCGGCTTGCCTGCGCCGTCGACCAGACGGTCGTCCACCGTCATCATCTTCAGGCCGTCAGCCTTCGCCTTCGCGACGATGCCCGGTCCGAGCTTGACGTCCGGCGTGCAGATCACGAAGCCTTGCGCCTTTTGCGCAGCGAGGTTGTCGATTGCGCTCATGACCTTCTCACCCGACGGCGCGCCGATCTTCACGAGCGTGAAGCCCTTTTCCTTTGCGGCCGCTTCGGCGAACTTCCACTCGTCCTGGAACCACGGCTCTTCCGGCTGCTTCACGAGGAAGCCGATCTTGACCGGGTCGGCGGCTTGCGCAACGGGTGCGTTGAACAGCACCGCCGTCGCCGCTGCTGCCAGCGTGAGGAAAATTCTGCGTTTCATGATGCGTGTCTCCTGACTAATGAGTAACGAGAAGGTTATCGGCCGCGTCTTCTTGTACCGCCACCGACGCACGCGGCCAGCGCGTCAGGCGGTTCACGTCGCCACCTCGTTTCACAAGGCGGCTTTGCTGCTTTTTCTGTTCCTTCGCTACTGCTTTGTTCTGCTTTGTTCTTTGTACTGCTCAGTCGTGATAGAGCGCCGAGCGCCCGCCATCGACGGTGATGCAACTCGCGTTGATGAAAGGCGCTTCATCCGATGCGAGGAAGACGGCTGTCATCGCGACTTCTTCCGGCTTGCCGATGCGGCCCATCGGCTGCAAGTCGAGCGTTGCCTGTTTTGCGGCGGCGGGATCGTTCTGGCCGTCCCACCAGTCGCGCGTCAGTTGCGTTTCGATGTAGCCCGGCGCAATCGCATTCACGCGCACGTTGCGCGGCGCGTATTCGATGCCGAGCGCACGCGTGAGGCCAATCACACCGTGCTTCGCAACCGGGTACGGAAAGCAGCCCGGAATGATCTTGAACGAGTGCGTCGACGCGATGTTCACGATGCTGCCCGCGCCGCGCTCGACCATGCCCGGCAACACCGCGCGGCAACCGTTCCATACGCCGTCGAGGTCGACGGCGAAGCAGCGGCGCCAGTCGTCGTCGGTCATCGTGAGCGGATCGCAGAACACATTGATGCCGGCGTTGTTCACCAGCACGTCGATCGCGCCGAATGCCTTTTCGCCTTCGCTCACCGCACGCTGCACGGAGGCCGATTGCGTGACATCGGTTTGCACGGCGAGCGTCTTGCCGCCCGTTTGCGCAGCGATGTCGGCGGCAGTCGATTGCGCGGTTTCGAGGTCGAGTTCCGCGAGCACGACAGCCGCGCCTTCGCGGGCAAACGCCGTCGCGATCGCTGCGCCGATGCCGCGTCCCGCACCCGTCACGAGCGCGACCTTGCCTTGCAGCCGATTCATTTCTTCACGCCCGCGCGTGCGATGCGCAAGCCGTTGATGAACGCCTTCGCATGCGCTGCCGTCGTTGTCGCCGGCTGGCCGGGTTTGTACAGCGCCGAGCCGAGTCCGAAGCCATTCGCGCCTGCGCTGAGGAACGGTCCCATGTTGTCCGGCGCAATCCCGCCGACGGGGAGGAGCGGCACGTCCTTGTGAACCACCGCGCGCCACGCCTTCACGACCTGGCAGCCGAGTTGCTCGGCCGGGAACATCTTCAGCACGTCGGCGCCGTTCTTCAGCGCGATGAAGGCTTCCGTCGGCGTCGCGACACCCGGCGCGCACGCCATCGCGAGCGATTTCGCCGTCGTCACGACTTCGGGATCGCTGTGCGGCATCACGATCAGTTCGCCGCCCGCTGCTTTCACGTCGTGCACGAGCTCGCCGCGCAGCACCGTACCCGCGCCGATGATCGCGTCGGCGGGCAGCGCCTGGCGGATCGCCGCGATGCTGTCGAACGGGTTCGGCGAATTGAGCGGCACTTCGATGATGCGAAAACCTGCTTCGTAGAGCGCGCGGCCATGATCGGCGGCATCGGCGGGCGTGATGCCGCGCATGATCGCGACCAGCGGACATGCTTCGAAGGCGGCCATCAGGCCGGCGTGCGGCTGGTACGGTGCGGGCAGATTCAGATCGAGCTTCATGACAGTTCCTTTGGTTCGTAGCGCGCCGGGTCAGGTCGCGCGCGCGGCGTCCGACGCCTCGCTGACGAGACCCGCTTGCGCCGCGATGCGCCACAAGCCGCGCTCGGTGGCCTGCTTCACGAGTTCCGCCTGATGGCAGCCGAACTGCGCGAGCGCGAGTTGATAGCGTTCGCACAGCGCCTCGTTGCCGATCAGTTGCAGCGAGCCGCCCGCGAGCGTCGATTGCTGTTGCGCGAGCGCCGCTTCGAGGCCGCTCAGTTCGTGGCCGATCAAAAGGCCGGACAGATAATCGGGTTGCTGCTCACGCGCCAGCTGGCCGGTGAGGCCCAGCGTGCGCGTGCTGAAAATCGTCGCGAGTACGCCCGCACGGCCCTTGTCGCGCGCGACTCGCACGCCGCGCAGGAAGGCCTCGGTGTCGGGCCGGTCGGGCGTGACCATCGTGCGGCCGAGAATCGTGTGCTCGGAGAGTGCGGCGAATACTTCGCCCGTCATGAACGTGTCGAAGCGTTCGATCTGCGCGTCGCGCACCATCACCCACTTCGCGTGCGTGCCGGGCAAGCCGATCAGCAAGCCCTTGCCCGCCGCCGACGGTTCCGCGCAAGCGAGCGCGCCAAAAATCTGCGTTTCCTCGCCGCGCATCACGTTCGGCAGTTCGCCGTTCTGCAGCACGCCGGGCACGATGTTCAGCGCCACGCCGCGCGCCGTCTGCACGCGTACGATGCCGGCGACGAGCGCATCGGCGCTCGCGGGCGCATTTACGTAAGGCGCCTCTTTCCAGCCTTGCGCGCTGCCGACCATGCCTGCAGCGATCACAGGCAGATCAGGCGTGCTGTCGAGCCACGCGCCGACGACAGCGTCGAACGCAGCGTCGAAACCGCCTTCGGCCGCCGGGCGCGGCAGATTCATGATGCCCGCCGTCGACGCACGCGTTTCCAGCACGGCGCCGTTCGCATCGAACAGATACGCGCGCAGCGAGGTCGTGCCCCAGTCGAGCGCGATCAGTGCGGGAAGGCCCGCCGTCTGCGCTTGTTCCATGGACAGGTTCGAGCCCGTCTGAGTCATCGTTTGATCCTGCGGGTAGTCGGTTGCGGAACACGCCAGCCCAGTTCTTCCGAAATCGCGCGCGCTTCGCGCTGCACGACAGGAATCAGCTCGTCCATGCGCTCGAGCGACATGTAGGGAATGGTGCTTGCCACCGACAGCGCCGCGACGATCGCGCCCGACGCATCGCGCACGGGCGCCGCCACGCAGCGGATCGACGCTTCGTTCTCTTCGAGGTCGAAGGTGAAGCCGCCCGCCGAATAGTTCGTCATGCGCTGCATGAAGGTCTGCTGGTCGGGCCGGTTGTCAGGCTTGAAGCTGACGCCCGCGAGCGCGCGGCGCGACGCGTCGAACAGCGACTGCCACTGGTCCGGACCGAGGTCGAGCATCATCGCCTTGCCGATACCCGTCGACGCGAGCGGCATCCGGTGACCGACGCGCGAACGCATTTCGAGGCCGCGCGTACCGGGAATCTTGTCGATGTACAGCACGTCGTCGCCGTCGCGCACGCCGAGGTGAATCGTGTCGTGCGTGAGTTCCGCGAGCGCGGCCAGATGCGGGCGCGCGACGGTCGTCAGCGGCATCTGTTCGAGCGCGATCGTGCCGAGTTCGATCAGCTTCGGGCCGAGCAGATAGCCGCCCTGCACCTGGCGCAGATAGCGCGCCTGCACGAGGCTGCTCACCAGCCGATGCGTGGTGCTGCGCGTCGTGCCGAGCGCGGCGCCGAAGGTGCGCAGGTCGCGCACGCCTGCGGCGGCGGCTTCGAGAATCGCGAGGCCGCGCAACAGCGTCTGCGTGCCGGCTTGCTGCGGCGTGATGTCGAGCAGCGTGCTCGGCAGGCCGATCGAGTCGGTGGGCGGCGTCGGCAGGACAGCGCCGTTCGCGGGCCGCGCGGCGGGCTTGCGCGGGGCTTCGACTTCATGCGCCTCAGGCGCTTCGGACTCGACGTGAGAGGTCATCGCTTTGTTCATGGCGACTGGCAACGGACAAGAGGTGAATTACTGCGAAATGCCGGCGTGACGGTTCGCGTCGGGTGCGGATCGATGCTGCGGGTGCGTGGCTGCGGACGTCACGAGCTTCGCGTGCGGACGATGCAGCAAGGTGCTGGAAGGCATGGCGTGGTGTCTCCGATTTTCGTCCCGCCTCATGCGCCGCGCTTGTTTCGCTGGCGATGAGGCGGTGTGTCTGGCCGGTTTCGGCCTTGTTGAACCGGATTGTAGGGCGCTTTTTTGAGATTCACCAACATATGAGCGTCGCGTCCATATTTTGGGAATTATGCGTTTTTGAGTTGCGGGCGACCACGCGCCAACGAAAAACGGCGGCTCCCTGTCGGGAAGCCGCCGTGTTGCTGTTGCGTTGGGTTATTCGCCTAATCGGGCAATTCCGCCGCGCCCATTCTGCGGGCGATCACCCGCGCGCGCTGCGTCAGGTAGGCCGAACCGCGATGCTCGTCGAAGTATTTCGGCCGCGGCAGCATCACCGCGAGCCGCGCCGATTGTCCCGCCGTCAGTTTCGCCGCCGACGTCTTGAAGTAATAACGCGCCGCCGCTTCCGCGCCGTACACGCCATTGCCCCATTCGACGGAATTCAGATAGATCTCGAAGATGCGCTCTTTATCCATCAGCGTCTCGAGCATCCACGTGATGATCAGTTCCTGGCCCTTGCGGATATAGCTCTTCTCACGCGACAAAAACAGATTGCGCGCGAGTTGCTGCGTGATCGTGGAACCGCCTGCGACGATTCTGCCGCGCGCCTTGTTCTTCTCCCAAGCCTTGAGAATCGCGTCGGTGTCGTAGCCGTTGTTCGTCGCGAAGTTCGCATCTTCCGACGCGATGATCGCGCGCTTCAGATTGCGCGAGATCTGATCGTAGGGCACCCACGTATGCTGGATCGAAAGATCCGGACGTTCTTGTGAGAGACGCCAGGCATCGGAGCGCATGAACGCCGTCGATTGTGGATTCACGTAGTTCCACACGGCGATCTGCGCGACATAGAAAAGCTGCGTCGCGATCCACGCGACGACGAAGACCGTGGCGACGTACATCGCCCAGCGCGCCGGACTCGCAGCCCGCTGCCCCTTCGCGCGCGTCGTCTTCGTCATTGTCGTGACCATGATGTCGTGGGGACCAACCAGCGAACGCGCGGCGTCTTAAGCGCTTTGCGGCGCGTTCAGCATCTCGCGCAAGGCGGCGAGCACGGGTGCGCCGTCGGGACGCACGCCGCGCC
This sequence comes from Burkholderia sp. Ac-20365, assembly GCF_017104715.1. Classification (GTDB taxonomy): domain Bacteria; phylum Pseudomonadota; class Gammaproteobacteria; order Burkholderiales; family Burkholderiaceae; genus Paraburkholderia. The sequence continues at coordinate 75,200 of NZ_JAAGPI010000022.1, read as the reverse complement.
ACACGAAGAACGACTCCGCCGCCTGCTCGACCAGCATGCCGAGGCCGTCGGCTGCGCGCGCGCCGAGCTTCGTCGCGTGCTGCATGAAAACGGTCGGCTGCGCGCCGTACATCATGTCGTACGCGAGCGTGCCGGCGCCGAACGCACCGTCATCGCATTCGGGCAGCGATGCATCGAGACTGCTCGCGGTCGCGTTGACGATCACGTCGTAAGCGCCTGCTTCGATCGCCTGCGCGCTGCCGCCTGTGAGACGGCACGCGGCATCACGGGCCGCGCTCGCGAACTGATCGACGAGCATCTCGGCCTTCGACGCCGTGCGGTTCACGATAGTGACGGACTGCGGCTTGCGTTCGAGCATCGGCAGCACGACGCCGCGTGCCGCGCCGCCCGCGCCGAGCAGCAGCACGCGCGCGCCTTTGAGCGACACGCCCAGATTCACTTCGATGTCGCGCACGAGACCGAAGCCATCCGTGTTATCGCCGTAGACACCGCCGTCCTTTTCGAAGCGCAGCGTATTCACCGCGCCCGCCGCCGCCGCGCGCGGCGACAACGTGGTCGCGAACGCGTGCGCATCGAGCTTGAACGGCACGGTGACGTTCATCCCACGCCCGCCTTCGTCGATGAAAGCGCGCACGTTCGACACGAACTGGTCGACAGGCGCGAGCAAGCGGCCATATTCGACGGGTTCGCCCGTCTGCTCGGCAAAACGCGCGTGGATCAGCGGCGACTTGCTGTGCGCGATCGGGTTGCCGATCACCGCGTAACGGTCGCGCTGGGTCGCCTGCGTTGTCGAATTCGCGCTCATTGGCCTTGCTCCGTCGCGTGTTGCTTGGGCTCGTTCTGGTCGGCGGAAGCTGGCGCGTCGGTGTCGGCGGGCTGTTCGCCTTCGGCCGGAGCCGTGTCGGCTTCTGCCTGTGCTTCGGCTTCGCTTTCGGCGGATTCGTCGGTGGCGTCGATGATTTCTTCTTCGGCCTCTTCCTCTTCTTCCGTGCCGCTCGTGACCGTCGGCGCGTCGACCACGTGTAGCAGACGCACGGAAGCCTCGACCGTCAGTTCATCGACCGACATCACTTCGAGCATCAGTCGCGTGCCGCGCGCATGCACGCCGAGACCCGGCACGTGCAGCAGCAACGGCACGTCTTCGAGCCGCACGAGATCGCCCTTCACGACGGCCGCGACCACCTGCTTCTTGTTTTCCTGCGTGAGCCAGCGCAGACACCAGAAATACTCCATGCGGCGCTGGTGATCGGCGTACGCGGTGTAGGTGTCGTCGAAACCCTGCACGACGGCGAACAGGTCCGCGTCCTTCGGCTTGAACGGCGCGGCGAGCTTGGCGGTCACGCCATGTTGCACGCACGCGATCAACTGCCACTGGTTGACGAGGTCGACATAACGGCGCAGCGGCGACGTGCTCCACGCATACTGCGCGACGCCCAGGCCTTCGTGCGGCGCGGCCGTCGTCTGCATGCGGGTGCGCTTCGGGCCCGTCGGCGCGCCGAACGCGCGCTGCGAGCGGTAGATGCCCGGCACGCCATGATCGTGCAGGAACGCGCCCCACGTCGAGTTCGCGAGAATCGCGAGTTCGGCGACGATCGTATCGAGCGGCGAACCGCGGCGGCGCGGCGTGATCGAGATGTGCTCGCCTTCGACGTAGAAGTTGAAGTCGGTATTGCGCTGCACTTCGCGCTTGAGGCCATAACCGGCGCGCGCAACCTGGCGCTTTTCGAACAGCGCCTGCGCGAACGGCCACAGCACGGCGATGTCTTCCTTGTGCGGATAGTCGCCCGTGCCGTTGGCCAGCGCTTCTTCGTTGACGACTTCGTCGAGCGTGTTGTGGCGCAGATTGTTCTTCACGTAGACGAGTTCGGCGCGCGTTTCACTCGCGACGATTTCCTGCGTCTCGCGATTCACGATGCTGTACAGCGACAGAGCCGGGCGCAGACCGCCTTCGGCCAGCGTGAACCGGTCGACCACGCCGTCCGGCAGCATCGTGATCTTGTCGCCCGGCATATAGACGGTCGACAGACGGCCGCGCGCGATGGCATCGACGGCATCGCCGCGTTCGATGCCCAGCGCCGGAGCCGCAATGTGAATGCCGATCCGCACACGGCCATCGGACAGATGCTCGACGGAGAACGCATCGTCGATTTCCGTCGTCGTTACATCGTCGATCGAAAACGCTTCGATTTCGGCTTGCGGCAGATCTTCGGGCAACTCGCCGATCGTCACGGCCGGGAAGCCCGTGCCGTGCGGGAAGAATTCCGACAGGAAGCGCGCTTCATGCAGCGCGCGCGGAGACGAAATGCCGCCGCACTCGAGCATCAGACGCGCCATCGAAATACCGCGCGCCGCTGCGGCCGCTTCGAGCGCCTTGTATTCGATCGAATTCTTGTCCGGCTTCGTCAGCAGGCCGAGCGCCTTGCTCTGGAAACCTTCGGGCAGACGGCCCGCCTTCAGTTCCTCTTCGTAACCTTGCTGCACGAGCGCCTGTTGGCGCTTGCGCTCGAGCGACGCGAGCGCCATTTTCAGCTGCTCTTCCGGCGCGCGCTGATACTGGCCGCGCCCCTTGCGGCGGAAATAGATGGGCGAGCCATGCATGCGCAGAACCAGCGCGGCGCGCTCGACGGCGCCGAACGCATCGCCGAAATACTCCGCGCCGAGCGTCGCGAACGGAAACTCGTCTTCCGGCGCGCATTCCCACAGGAAGTCCAGGTCGATGTCCTGCGCGACGGTGTCGGCCTGTTCCATCAGTTCAGCCGCTGTCGGCTTCTCGAACTCGATCAGCACGTCTTTCGCGCGCACCTTCGCGCGGCGTCCGCCCGGCAACTCGACCTGGAACGCATCGCCCTGACGCGACAGCACGCTGCCCGCCTTGAAACTACCCGATTCCTCGAAGAAAACGTTCACTCAATACTCTCGTTCTGGCTTGCGTCGGCCGGCGCGCGGTGCTGCATGCTGCTGCGCGCGTCGGCGTCGTGTTCTGTGTGGTGTTCCCCCATGCGCGCGGCGTGGGCGGACATCGGATCATGCCGCCTCGCGCGGGGCGGGCGGCTCGGCGTCGGCGGCGTCGCAAAATGCGAGCACGTCGTCGACATAGTCGGGAAATTCGCTGATCGCGTGGTCGCTGCCTTCGATCAGCTTCGTCCGCACGCCGGGATAGTGCGCGAGCATTTCGCGGTAATCGAGCACTTCGTCGCCGGTGGCAGCAAACAGATAATAGCGTTCAGGATGCGTGATATGCGCAACGGCTAGCGCACGCAACTCATCAAGATGATGCGGTTCGACGACGATGCTGCCGCCGCCATGCCACAACGGCTGTTCGCCGAGATAGTGGCTCAGGTCGCGCTGCGGCACGACGGCGGGATTCAGCAACACGGCGCGCCAGCCATGCTTCTCGGCCAGATGCGTGGCGAAATAGCCGCCAAGCGAACTGCCGATCACCGTCACATCAGCCGGTTTTTGAGCGGCGACCCGTTCTTCGACGAGCGCCACCGTTTCGAGCGGCGACACGGGCAGCATCGGACAGCACCATTCGTCGCCCCGGCCAAGCGCCGCGAGACGCTCGGCCATCACGCGCGCCTTGAACGAATTCGGCGACGAGCGAAAGCCGTGCAGATAGAGAATCACGCGACGCCCCGCGCCTGCGCCGCCGGACGCGCCGACAGCGCGTCGAGCAGTTTCTGGTGCACGCCGCCAAAGCCGCCGTTGCTCATCACGAGCACCTGGTCGCCCGGCTGCGCGGCCGCGACGACGGCTTTGACGAGCGCGTCGATGTTGTTGAACGCCTGCGCCTTGTCGCCCATCGGCGCGAGCGCTTCGGCAAGATCCCAGCCGAGCGCGTCCTTGCCCGACGACGCGCCGTAGCCGAATACGAGGTCGGCGTCGGCGAGACTGGCGGGCAATTGCGCCTTCATCACGCCGAGTTTCATCGTGTTCGAGCGCGGTTCGAGCACGGCGAGAATGCGCGTATTGTCGCGGCCAATGCGTGTGCGCAAGCCAGCGACGGTGGTTTCGATCGCGGTCGGGTGATGCGCGAAATCGTCGTACACCGTCACGCCGTCGACGCTGCCGCGCACTTCCATGCGGCGCTTCACGTTGCGGAAGCTCGCCAGCGACTTCGCTGCCTGCGCGGGCGGCACGCCGATATGACGCGCGGCGGCGATCGCCGCGATGGCGTTCATCCGGTTGTGATCGCCCTGCACCTGCCAGTCGACTACGCCGACGCGCTCGCCGTTGTGGTACACGGCAAAACGTTCGTCGACCGCGACGCCGTCTTCAGCGGGCAACGCCTGCCAGCCGCCTTCCACACCGAAACGCTCCACTTCACTCCAGCAGCCGCGCGTCAGCACGCGGTCCAGCGCGTCCTCGCGACCGTTCGAAATGACGCGGCCGATGCCCGGCACGGTGCGCACAAGGTGATGAAATTGCGTTTCGATCGCCGCGAGATCGGCGAAGATGTCCGCGTGATCGAATTCGAGATTGTTCAGGATCGCCGTGCGCGGCCGGTAGTGGACGAACTTCGAGCGCTTGTCGAAAAACGCCGTGTCGTACTCGTCGGCTTCGATCACGAAGAAGCTCGAATCGGTCAGCCGCGCCGACACGCCGAAGTTCAGCGGCACGCCGCCGATCAGAAAGCCTGGGTTCATGCCCGCGTCTTCGAGCAGCCAGGTGAGCATCGAGGTCGTCGTGGTCTTGCCATGCGTGCCCGCCACGGCCAGCACCCACTTGTCGCGGAGCACGTGTTCGCCAAGCCACTGCGGACCGGACGTGTACGGCAGGCCGCGATTGAGGATTTCTTCCATCAGCGGATTGCCGCGCGTCACGACGTTGCCGACCACGAACAGATCCGGCTTCAGGTCGAGCTGCTCGACGCCCCAGCCCTCGATCAGCTTGATGCCTTGCGCCTCGAGCTGCGTGCTCATTGGCGGATAGACGCCGGCGTCGCAGCCCGTCACCGTGTGACCGGCGTTGCGCGCGAGGACCGCGAGACCACCCATGAACGTGCCGCAGATGCCGAGGATGTGAATGTGCATAAAGCTGTCGCGCCGCAAGGCGTGTTTTGCGTGGAGAAAGACGTGCGCCGGGGACAGAAAAGCCCGCGTGCAAAGGACGACTATTGTAACCGACAGGCCCGTCCGATCTTGATCGGACGTGCTTTTCCGGTTCACCGCCGAGTGCCTTCGGAGGGGTGTGGCGGCGTAAAAAGACCGTCAGACTTTCTCTAGTATGATTGACGGATGGTTCGCAAATCACATTTCGATCCGCAGCGCGTGCGCGAGGAAATCGCCATCGCGGCTGCGCGAATGATCGCTGAAGACGGTCTCGACTACTCGACGGCCAAGCGCAAGGCTGCGCGGCAGGTCGTCGGGGAAACGCGCGTCGCTGGCGAATGGCTGCCGGATAACGACCAGATCGAGGAAGAAATCCGCGAGTATCAGTCATTGTTCCAGGGCGACAGCCAGCCGGCCGTGCTGCGCCGCTTGCGCGAAGTCGCGCTCGACTGGATGCAACGGCTCGCGCCGTTCAATCCGTATCTGACTGGTGCAGTCCTGGGCGGCACAGCCGGTGAACATTCCGATATTCATCTGCAGGCGTTCTGCGATAACCCGAAGGAAGTCGCCATTTATCTGCTCAACGCCAACGTACAGTATGACGTTTCCGAAACCCGGCACTTTGCGGGACGCGGCTACGTCGAAACCTTGAGCTTCCTCTGGCGTCCGATGAACGAAGGCCGGGACGCCGAACCCGTGGGCATCCACGTCGCGCTCTATAGCACCGACGATCTGCGCGGCGCCGTACGCGCCGATGCACGCGGCCGCCTCGCGCGGGCCGATGTGCGCGCCGTCCAGGCGCTGATCGACGAAAGCGACGCCGCGCCTTCCACGAACTGAACACTCTTAACAGACAGACTCTCTATATGAAGCGGATTCTGGCAATCGCGGCGGTGGCCGTCGTCGCGACAGCAGGTGGCGCCATCGCGGGCCACTGGCTGCTCGGCAACAACGATCTCGCGGGTGTCGCGAACGCGGCCCCGGCCGACAACAATGCCGTCAATCAGCTGTGGGCGGCGAAAGTGACCAACGCCGACGGCGCGCCGCAATCGCTCGCGGGCTTCAAGGGACACCCGGTCGTCATCAACTTCTGGGCGTCGTGGTGCGGACCGTGCGTCGAGGAAATGCCGTCGCTGTCGGCGCTGCACAAGGAATACTCGAAGAAGGGCATCGAGTTCGTCGGTCTCGGCGTCGATTCCGACAAGAACATCAAGGCGTTCCTCCAGAAAGTGCCCGTCAACTACCCGATCTACGTCGCCGGATTCGGCGGCGCCGACCTGGCACGTGCATTCGGCAACAACGCGGGCGGTTTGCCTTACACCGTCGTAATTGACGCCAAAGGCGTTGTACGGTCGACAAAATTAGGTCAGATCAAGCCGGACGAGCTGAAACGCACGCTCGACGCGCTCTGATATCAACAACTTTTTGACATTTAATTGAGAAACTTTCGCCTCAGGTTGGACGATATTCACAATAAGATGTCAGAAGTTCGGCAAGTTGCTGCTATCCTGGCAAGGTCGCGAGAGGTGCCGGGCGCTCGAGAAACTAGACAAATTTCTCTAATCAGCGCTAAAGTGCGGCCAATTCCACGGAAAACGAACCGACCATGACGCGACTGCTGGTTCTGCACGGCCCCAACCTCAACCTTCTCGGTACCCGGGAACCTGAGGTCTATGGCCGCGTCACGCTCCCGCAGATCGATCAGGCGCTGGCAGACCGCGCAGCGGACGCCGGCATTGAACTGGCCACCTTCCAGAGCAATCACGAAGGCGCGCTCGTCGATCGCATCCAGTCCGCTCGAACCGAGAAGACCGATTTCATTCTGATCAACCCGGCTGCGTACACGCACACCAGCGTGGCGATCCGGGACGCCCTGGCGGGCGTCGGCATCCCGTTCGTCGAGATTCATCTCTCGAACGTGCATCGTCGAGAGCCGTTCAGGCATCACTCGTATTTCTCCGACCAGGCAGAGGGCGTGATTTGCGGCCTCGGCTGGAAGGGCTATCTGTACGCACTCGAATATGCGCTCGACCGGTTGGCCGCTGGGACGGCCGGATCGCCGCGCAACTGACAACCCAAAACACGAATTCGGCGCCAGCGGCAACCCGCTGGCGCTTCACGCATTGAAGGGGAAAGCCCATGGATCTACGTAAACTGAAGACTCTGATCGACCTCGTCTCCGAGTCCGGCATCTCCGAACTCGAAGTGACCGAGGGCGAAGGCAAGGTGCGCATCGTCAAAAACGCACCGCCCGTTTACGTCCAGCAGCCTGGCAACTTTGCGCCGCAATTCGCCGCGCCGGGCATGGCGCCCGCAGCTCACGCAGGTGAAGCAGCCGGCATCGCCGCGCCCGCTACGCCCGCCGCAGCAGCACCGCAAGGCCACGTCGTGACGTCGCCGATGGTCGGCACGTTCTACCGCGCACCGTCGCCGGGCGCCGATCCGTTCGTGCAGGTGGGCGATACCGTCAAGGAAGGCCAGACGATCTGCATCATCGAAGCGATGAAGCTGCTGAACGAGATCGAATCGGATGCGGCTGGCGTCATCAAGGAAATCCTCGTCGAGAACGGCCAGGCAGTCGAATACGGCCAGCCGCTCTTCGTGATCGGCTGATACGGCGCAGGTTAGCCGTTTGCCATCCGCGCGCCCTCCTTCTCCGGGCGCGCAACCGATCCTCTGAGGCAGCCGCCCGCCCCTTCGAACCAACCGGGCCCGCGGCGCCCATTGATGAGTCGAATATCCGCTATGTTTGAAAAAATCCTCATTGCCAATCGTGGCGAAATCGCGCTCCGCATCCAGCGCGCGTGCCGCGAACTCGGCGTCAAGACGGTCGTCGTCTATTCCGAAGCCGACAAGGAAGCCAAGTACGTGAAGCTCGCCGACGAGGCGGTCTGTATCGGACCGGCGCCGTCGAACCTCTCGTACCTGAACATGCCCGCGCTGATCAGCGCGGCGGAAGTCACCGACGCCGAAGCGATTCACCCCGGCTACGGCTTCCTGTCCGAGAACGCGGACTTTGCCGAGCGCGTCGAGCAATCGGGCTTCGTGTTCATCGGCCCGCGCCCCGACACCATCCGCATGATGGGCGACAAGGTCACCGCGAAGCAGACCATGATCAAGACGGGCGTGCCCTGCGTGCCCGGTTCGGAAGGCGCGTTGCCGGAAGATCCGAAGGAAATCGTGAAGATTGCGCGCCAGGTCGGCTATCCGGTGATCATCAAGGCGGCAGGCGGCGGCGGTGGCCGCGGCATGCGCGTGGTGCACACGGAAGCCGCGCTCGTGAACGCCGTCAACATGACGCGCGAAGAAGCGGGCCGTGCGTTCGGCAATCCGCAGGTCTACATGGAGAAATACCTGGAGAACCCGCGGCACATCGAAATCCAGGTGCTGGCCGACTCGTTCAAGAACGCACTGTGGCTCGGCGAACGCGACTGCTCGATGCAGCGCCGTCACCAGAAGGTGATCGAAGAAGCGCCGGCGCCCGGCATCGCGCGCCGTCTGATCGAGCGCATTGGCGACCGCTGCGCGGACGCGTGCAAGAAGATGGGCTACCTCGGCGCAGGCACGTTCGAATTCCTGTACGAAAACGGCGAGTTCTACTTCATCGAAATGAACACGCGCGTGCAGGTCGAGCACCCGGTCACGGAACTGATCACGGGCATCGATATCGTGCAGGAACAGATCCGCATCGCGGCAGGCGAAAAGCTCGCCATCCGCCAGCGCGACATCCAGTTCCGCGGACATGCGATCGAATGCCGTATCAACGCCGAAGATCCGTTCAAGTTCACGCCGTCGCCGGGTCGTCTGACCTCGTGGCATATGCCGGGCGGCCCCGGAATTCGCGTCGATTCGCACGCTTATAACGGCTATTTCGTTCCGCCGAACTATGATTCGATGATCGGCAAGCTGATCGCTTACGGCGCGACGCGCGAACAGGCGATCAAGCGGATGCGCATCGCGCTGTCGGAAATGGTGGTCGAAGGCATTCAGACCAACATCCCGCTGCATCGCGAGCTGATGCTCGACGCGAAGTTCGTCGAGGGCGGCACGAGCATCCATTACCTCGAAAACCGGCTCGCGCAGAAACTGCAAGCCGCACCGGAAGAAGCGTAAGCAATGAGTTACCGGGAACTGGTCGTCGAACTCGCACGCGAGCACGCGGAAGCGTTGTCGGATGCGCTGCTCGAACTGGGCGCGCTGTCGGTGTCCGTCGAAGATGCGGATGCCGACACGCCCGACGAGCAGCCGCTGTTCGGCGAGCCCGGTCTCACGCCGGATCGCACCGCGTGGACGCATTCGCGCGTGATCGCGTTGCTGGCGCCGGAACACGAGCCGGCCGTGCTGCTTGCGGCCGCCGCGAATGAACTCGGTCTCGCCGATACGCCGTCGTTCAGCGTGCGCGAGGTCGAAGAACAGGACTGGGTGCGCCTCACGCAATCCCAGTTCGATCCGATTCCGATTGGCGAGCGTATCTGGGTCGTGCCGTCGTGGCACGACGCGCCGGATCCCGACGCACTCGTGCTCGAACTCGATCCGGGCCTCGCGTTCGGTACGGGCAGCCATCCGACCACGCGTCTTTGCATGGAGTGGCTCGAACAGAACGTGAAGCAGGATCAGTCGGTGCTCGACTACGGTTGCGGCTCCGGCATCCTCGCGATCCTCGCTAAAAAGTGCGGCGCGAATCCCGTCTTTGGTATCGACATCGATCCGCAAGCAGTCGAATCGGCACGTCACAACAGCGAGCGCAATCGCGCCGACGTCACGTACGGTTTGCCTGATGATTGCCCGCCGGGCGAGTTCGATATTGTCGTCGCGAACATTCTGTCGAACCCGCTGAAGCTGATGGCGTCGATGTTGTCGTCGAAGGTGAAGCCGGGTGGACGCATTGCGCTGTCGGGCATTCTCGCGCGGCAGGCGGATGAAGTAGCGCAGGTCTATCAGCAGTGGATCGACATTGCGGTGTGGCGCGAACACGAAGGCTGGGTATGCCTTGCGGGTACGCGACGCGAAAGCAATTAGAATAACGCATATTTGCTTGCTTCCGGCCCCATTCGGCTCCTTGGCGGCTAACCGGTCTTACGGCTCGATATGCTTCTAGCGACACGCTGTCCCTTCTGCGAAACCGTCTTCAGGCTCCAGCCGGAGCAGCTCACGCTGCGCCGCGGACTCGTGCGTTGTGGCCACTGCAAAGAAGTGTTCGACGCATCGAGCAGCCTGTTCGACGTGAGCAACGGCGCGAGCATCGACAAGGCCAGGCCCGTCACGATCGACGATGTGACGGCGCACACGCTCGATACGCTGGCGAATGGCGGTGTGACGGCTGTGCGGGAAGCGAAGCCTGTTGTCGAAGTGCCCTCCTCGCCCTCCTCGCCCTCCTCGCCTGTTGTCGAACGGGCCGCGCATGCTGCGACGCCTGCGGCAGATGTCGTCGCTGAGCATGTCGTCGAGCCGCAAGCTGGCAGCGAGGCGGCACACGTCGAAGAGCAGTCCGCCGCGCCTGCGGTGCAGCCGGGCGGCGAGGTAGCTGCAGCAGAACCGGCGCCCGCCGTTGAAGCCGAAGCGACGCCTGCCGCGCAAACCCAACACGAATCACCGGCGAATCCGCCCGACTTCCGCGCGGAAGAGTGGAACCCGTGGGCGCCAGCGCCCGACGCGTCGATCGACCGGCGAATCCGCCATAACGCGTCGACGATTCCGCTCAAGCCTGTCACGATTCCGAGTTCGGCACAGCCGCCGCTCAAGCTCGAACTCACCGAATCGCAGCCGATGAACCTCGAAAAGGCGATCGCGCGCAAACCGGTCGAGGCCGAGCCGCACAGCGAAGCGGCTGTCGATGCGGCATCGGAAATGCCCCTCGTTGTGCCCGTTGCCGAAACGCCTGCTGAACCGGCGTTCGAGCAAAAAACCGAGCCGCAAGCGCACGCGAAAACGGAGCCGACCTTCGACGCAGCGCCCGCGATCCACGAGTCCCAGGCGTGGCGTGAACCGGAGTCCCTTCGCGAACCGGCGCAAGCGCACCAGGATCTTTCAGCGCAAGAAGCGAAGCACGAACCCGAAGCACCGCTGCACGATCCGTTCGACGACGCGCTGCGCGAGTCGCGTCGCGACGAACCCGCGAAGTCCGTGCTGGACGACGAAGACCGCACCGTGATGCCTTCTGCCGAACACGCCGCGCATGCGGAACAAGGCGAACGTAGCCGCGAGCGCGAACCCTACTTCGGCGCACCGTCGGCGGAACCCGATCTCGAACCGCGCTTCGGCGCCGCCGCGCGCGAGCCTTACGGCGAACCCGGTCGCGAAGACTACAACCGCCCCTTCGCCGCCGCACCCGACGGCGACGACGCATTCGCCGTCACGCGCGAACCGCGCGCGCCCGAACCGAGCCGCATCGTGTGGCACATCCTGGGCGGCGTCGCGGCCGGCCTGCTCGGCGCCCTGCTGCTCGTGCAGCTCGCATGGTGGCAACGCGAAACGGTGATGGTCGCGTGGCCCGATGCGCAGTCGCTGTTCGTCAAGGCATGCTCGCATCTGGGCTGCAAGGTCGAGCCGCCGCGCGACATCGACGGCTTGCTGGTCGAGCCTTCGGACTTGCGCCAGATCGACGGCCCGCACAAACTCGAACTGAAGATGCCGCTGCGCAACCGTTTCGATCTCGCGCTCGCGTATCCCGCCGTCGAGCTGACGCTGCTCGACGAGAACAACAACATCGCCGTGCGGCGCGTGCTGTGGCCGCAAGACTATGTGAAACCCGGCACGCCGATTGCGGCGGGTCTCCCCGCCCGCACGACGCAGACAATGGTCGTGCGCCTCGACACCGGCGATGCCGTCGCCTCGAATTTCCGCGTGCAGATCTTCTATCCGTAACGGACAGCTCTGCGGCGCGCGCAGGTTATCCGCGCGCCCGGCAAACACCGGGCGCGCATCCCGTCAATCCCTGACGAATCTTCGGAGCACAACATGAGTCAAGTCACGCTGGGTGGCAACCCGATCGAAGTCGCTGGCACGTTCCCGTCCGTGGGCCAGGCAGCGCCCGCCTTCTCGCTCGTCGGCAAGGATCTGAAGCCGCTGACGCTCGCCGACTTCGCGGGCAAGCGCAAGGTGCTGAACATCGTGCCGAGCCTCGACACGCCGACCTGCGCAACGTCGACGCGCAAGTTCAACGAAGCCGCCGCGAAGCTGAGCAACACGGCTGTGATCGTCATCTCGGGCGATCTGCCGTTCGCGGCCTCGCGCTTCTGCACGACGGAAGGCATCGAAAACGTCGTGACGGCATCGACCTTCCGCGGCCATGAGTTCGCGCAGGCGTACGGCGTCGACGTGACGAGCGGTCCGCTGACGGGCCTGACGGCACGCGCTGTCGTCGTCGTCGACGAAAACGACAAGGTCGTGCACGCTGAACTCGTCGGCGAAATCAAGAACGAGCCGAACTATGACGCAGCGCTCGCCGCGCTGAAGTAAGCTTCTCACTGCGTCGACCCAGCGCCGCTCCCGTGTTGCATCGGGCGCGGCGCTGTCACATCGTCGCGCCCTTTTCTCTCTGATCGACACACCGATCCACATTTATAGGAACGCTCGCCTTGGCTACGCTGATTTGCGGCTCGCTCGCCTACGACAACATCATGACTTTCGAAGGGCGCTTTCGGGAGCACATCCTGCCGGAGCAGGTCCACATCCTGAACGTCAGCTTCCTCGTGCCGACGATGCGCCGCGAATTTGGCGGCTGCGCGGGCAACATCGCCTACTCGCTGCATCTGCTGGGCGGCGACGCACACATCATGGCGACGCTCGGCGCCGTCGATGCCCAGTTGTACATCGACCGTCTCGACACGCTCGGTCTGTCGAAGGAACACGTGCGCGTGCTGCCCGACACGTACTCGGCGCAGGCGATGATCACCACCGACCTCGAGAACAACCAGATCACGGCATTCCACCCGGGCGCGATGATGCAGTCGCACCTGAACCGCGCGGACCAGCCCGGCGTGAAGCTCGGCATCGTGGCGCCCGACGGTTTCGACGGCATGATCCAGCACTCCGAACAATTCGCGGAAGCGGGCATTCCGTTCATCTTCGATCCGGGCCAGGGGCTGCCCCTCTTCGACGGCGCGTCGCTGCGCCGCATGATTGAACTTGCCACCTACGTTGCAGTCAATGATTACGAAGCTGCGCTGGTGAGCAACAAGACGGGCTGGTCGATTGAAGAGATCGCGAGCCGCGTCGATGCACTGATCGTCACGCGCGGCGAACATGGCGCGCAGATTCATCATGCGGGCGGCATCGAAGAGATTCCGGCCGTCAAGGCGAAGCAGGTGCTGGACCCGACGGGTTGCGGCGATGCGTTCCGGGGCGGTTTGCTGCACGGCATCGAAAAGGGTCTTGGCTGGGCGACCACCGGCCGTCTCGCTAGCCTGATGGGCGCGCTCAAGATCGAACATCAAGGGCCGCAGAACTATGCGCCTTCGCGCGCGGAGATCAACGAACGGTTTGAGCAGGCGTTCGGGTACGCGCTGCCTGAGGGCGCGTGACGTTAGCGGGCAAAGCCCGCTATGCATACACCGCGCCTGACCGGTCGTGTTTGAGGGGCTCGAAACGGGCCCGTTTGGAGTCAAGGGAATGAAAACAACGAGTCGTACGTTGGGTCGCCTGGTACTGGGCGCGGTTATCGTCAGTTCGCTCGCCCTGACGGGCTGTGCGTACAACAGCAGTTCCGCCGATGTTTATACGTCGTCGCAGGCGCAGCGCGAAGAGACCGTGCGCATGGGCACAGTGGACAGCGTGCGGGCGGTGAAGATCAGCTCGAACAATGGTCAGCCGAGCGGCATTGGCGCGGTTGGCGGCGGCGCGCTGGGTGCGGTTGCGGGTAGCGCGATCGGCGGTGGACGCGGGTCGATTCTGACGGGTATTGTCGGCGGGCTGGCCGGCGCTGTCGCGGGCAACACGATTGAGAACAGCACGGCGATGCGGGATGGCGTCGAGATTACCGTGCGGCTCGATAACGGTGATCTGCGGGCTATTACGCAAAGCGCTACACGTGAGATATTTCGCGCTGGCGAGCGTGTGCGGCTGCTATCGAGTGGTGGGGTGACTCGCGTTACGCACTGACCTCTGATTGTTTTCCCTGCCGGCGGCGTGTAGGCGTCGTGTCGGCAACCTCACACGCATGTGCTCCCCTGTGCATGCGTTTTTTTTTGCCTTTTTGGTGGTTGGGGTGGTTTTGGGTTGCTTGTGTCGTTGCTGGCATCCGCGTTTTGTTACTGGTGCTTCATGCGTTGCCCCTGTGCGGGGCGGCACTTACTTTCTTTGCCGCCGCAAAGAAAGTAAGCAAAGAAAGCGGGCTAACACCGCCCGTTCTTGACCACTGCCTGAGGGCCCCCAACGGGTCCTCCACTTCACACGGCGTTCTGCCATTCAATGCCCGTTGCCAACGCCTTGAACTGGCGCCTCACCCACTTCGCTCACCCGTAGCGCAGCCAACGGCAGCGAATGATTGCAGCCGCCCAGGTGGCAAACTGTGTGTCGGTCGTAGTGCCTCGCACGTTCGCGCTCTTACGACACCGATCGTGTTTTTCAGTCCGGAGTGGAGCGCATACGTCGCGAGAGCCGACACACAGTTTGCCGCTATAGAACGTGGAAGATTTGATCGCGCCAGTGGCGACGCGGGTGTGTGAAGCGGGTGAGGCGCCAGTTCAAGGCGTTGGCAGCGGGCGTTGAGAAGAGCGGCGCCGCATGAAGGAGAGGAACCGTTGGGGGCCCTCAGGCAAAAACTAGCACTGGCGGTGTTCAGCGGCTTTCTTTTGCCTACTTTTCTTTGCCGCGGCAAAGAAAAGTAGGTGCCGCCCCGCACAGGGGCAACGCCTGAAGCACGAAAGCAAATCGCGGATGCCAGCGAAACGACAAGCAAACCAAAACCCAACAGCACCAACCCCAAGCCGCCGGCAGGCAAAACCCAAAAAACCAAAACCAAAACCAAAAAAACAAAAAATCCCGCCACCAGTTCCCCAGCGACGGGATCAAGCTCAACTGAGCACCAAGACTCAGTCAAACGACGCACTCACGTGCGTCAAACGATTACGGACGGCTGCCCGTCGGGAACGGCCATGCCGCTGCCGGGTTCAGAGCCGTCTTCACCGTAGCAGCCGGCGCCGTCGAAGCAGCGGGCGCAGCCGGAGCAGGTGCTGCCTTCTTCGCAACAGCCTTCTTCGCAGGGGCAGCCTTCTTCGCAGGCGCAGCGGCCTTCTTCGCGGCAGCCTTCTTCGCAGGCGCAGCCTTTTTGGCGGCAGCCTTTTTAGCAGGCGCCTTCTTCGCAGCGGCCTTCTTCGCTGCAGCCTTCTTCGCCGGCGCTGCCTTCTTCGCAGCAACCTTCTTCACGGCAACTTTCTTCGCTGCAACCTTCTTCACAGCTGCCTTCTTCGCCGGCGCTGCCTTCTTCGCAGCAACCTTCTTCACGGCAACTTTCTTCGCTGCAACCTTCTTCGCAGCAACCTTCTTCACAGCTGCCTTCTTGGCCGGCGCTGCCTTCTTCGCTGCAACCTTCTTCACTGCGACTTTCTTCGCAGCAACCTTCTTCACAGCTGCCTTCTTCGCCGGTGCTGCCTTCTTCGCGACAACCTTCTTCGCTGCAGCCTTCTTCGCTGCCGGTTTCTTCTTGGCGAGTGCCATCATTTTCTCCTTCAGGTTTTGAGATGAGAGTTCAGTTCAAACTACACCCTTCGTCAAAACCCGCTTCCCGCAGACGCTTCTCAAGGCGGCCACTTCGAAGCGGGCTATTCATCGGCGTACGCAGCTCCAGCGCGCTTACGCTAATGAATACGGTAAGGCGCGCCGTGCCATCAACGGGCACAGCGCGCCAAGTCCAGTCGGCGTCGGATACCGACGCCGCGAATCGTTTGATCGAGCCGCCCGCTTTATGGCGAACGGCTTTTTCCGGGGGGAAGTTTGCCCATCCCACTGAAGGGTTCGCAAAGTGCCTGTGATCTTTATAGGCCGTGGTAATCCACGACACACCGGGCACGCTCTGCATCAGGCGATCATGCTCCTCACCAAACTTGCCGCGGCACGGCCAGCGGCAACCCCATCAAATACATACACGACGCGTTGGGTTATTCCCAGGACAGCGCGCCGCCGGTCTGATATTCGATAACCCGAGTCTCGAAGAAGTTGCGTTCCTTCTTCAGGTCGATCATCTCGCTCATCCACGGGAACGGGTTTTCCTCGTTCGGGAACAGCGGATCGAGACCGATCTGCTGGCAACGTCGGTTGCAGATGAAGCGCAGATAGCTCTTGAACATCGACGCATTGAGGCCGAGCACCCCGCGCGGCATCGTGTCTTCTGCGTAACGATATTCGAGGTCGACCGCCTGCTTGAAGATTTCGCGGATCTCAGCGCGAAACTCCGGCGTCCACAGATGCGGGTTTTCGAGTTTGATCTGGTTGATCAGGTCGATGCCGAAGTTGCAGTGCATCGACTCGTCGCGCAGGATGTACTGGTACTGTTCCGCCGCGCCCGTCATCTTGTTCTGACGGCCAAGCGCCAGAATCTGCGTGAAGCCGACGTAGAAGAACAGGCCTTCCATCACGCACGCGAACACGATCAGCGACTTGAGCAGCTTCTGGTCTGCTTCGAGCGTACCCGTCTTGAAGGCCGGGTCGGTCAGCGTGTGGATGAACGGAATCAGGAATTCGTCTTTGGCGCGGATCGACGACACTTCGTGATACGCGTTGAAGATTTCGCCTTCGTCGAGACCGAGCGACTCGACGATGTACTGGTAAGCGTGCGTGTGGATCGCCTCTTCGAACGCCTGGCGCAGCAGGAACTGGCGGCATTCGGGCGCCGTGATGTGGCGGTACGTGCCGAGGACGATGTTATTCGCCGCGAGCGAGTCGGCCGTCACGAAGAAGCCGAGGTTGCGCTTGACGATGCGGCGCTCGTCTTCCGTCAGCCCGTTCGGGTCTTTCCAGAGCGCGATGTCGCGGGACATGTTGATTTCCTGCGGCATCCAGTGGTTCGCGCAACCGGCCAGATACTTTTCCCACGCCCACTTGTACTTGAACGGCACCAGCTGGTTGACGTCAGTCTGGCCGTTGATGATGCGCTTGTCGGCGACATTCACGCGAGCTTCGGAAGCGACTGCCGGCGTATGCGCCGGCGGAGCGATTGCGATGTCGTTCGCGAAGACCTGTTGGGCCGAGGGAGCTTGATGAGCGGAACGCGTTTCGACTTGCGAACCGACAGCCGTTCCCGCAGCGTTGCGCAACACGTTTTGTTGCGAAGCACTCGAGGGAGTTACGGCAGTGATCTCGTCATCCCAGTTGAGCATAAATGTCACCATCAATTTAGATCGGTTTGTACCATCTTTTCACGAGCGTTAAAAGGGTCCGCTCATGAAAAATCCTGTTTTCGAATCGCGTTGCGACCTACATACAACACTTTGTTCTTCGGTATGTGAAGGTCACGCGTTGCGAGTCGATCGAAACGTGTGTCGATGAAGCGCGATGCACGATCGAAAGAGCGATGCTTCAGTGATGCGTGTGCGTTGCTTCTACGTTGCGTTTGCGTTGCTTCTGCGTCGTTCCGAACTCGAAGCGTTGCTGCTTCGCTTGCGTCGAGCATGTCGTGCGAAGCGTGTCGGACGCGCGTTGCACGAGGCATTCTTGCGCTCTCTTGCCGGCTTCATCTTGCGTGCGCCCTTCAGGGTTTTCTCGCACGCATCGACGAAGTGTGTAGCACGCGATGTTCCTCGCTGCGTGCTGCTCTTGCGTCTGCGACGAGCCGTCGCCGGCATCGTCTCACGATGAACGGCGCGCTGGATTGACGCCGCTCATCGCCTGCTACTTATCTGCTTGCTGCCTGTCGTTCGCCGCCGGCGGGCGCCGGCGGTTCACTCACTACGTGTGAAGCGCCGCGCTTACTGGCAGGCTTCGCACTCTTCGAAGCCAGGATCGCCCGGACGCATCATGCAAACAGGACCGTCTGCTTCAGGCGCTGCTTCGACTGCGGGCACTGCGGATGCTGCAGCAGCCGATGCTGCCGATGCCTGGAAGCCACCCGTCACACCCGACGAACCGACACCGCCGCCAACACCGAAGCCACCAGTTGCGCCACCCGCGCCGCCGTCGCTCGACGGCACCGCGTTCAGTGCGCCGTGTGCGACCGTCGACTTCTCGACGTGCGTTGCCGCCATCGTGCGGAGGTAGTACGTCGTCTTCAGGCCACGCAGCCATGCGAGCTTGTAGACCTCGTCGAGCTTCTTGCCTGACGCGCCTGCCATGTAGATGTTCAGCGACTGCGCCTGGTCGATCCACTTCTGACGGCGCGACGCCGCTTCGACCAGCCACGTTGCATCGACTTCGAAGGCCGTCGCGTAGATCGCGCGCAGGTCGCCCGGCACACGGTCGATGCGCGACAGCGAGCCGTCGAAGTACTTCAGGTCGGCGACCATCACTTCGTCCCACAGGCCGCGCGCCTTCAGGTCACGCACGAGGTAGTCGTTGACGACCGTGAATTCGCCCGACAGGTTCGACTTCACGTACAGGTTCTGGAACGTCGGCTCGATACATGCAGACACGCCGATGATGTTCGAGATCGTCGCCGTCGGCGCGATCGCGACGCAGTTCGAGTTACGCATGCCGTGCGTGGCGATGCGCGCACGCAGCGACGCCCAGTCCATCGATTCGCTCGAATCCACTTCGACGTATCCGCCGCGCGCGTCGGCCAGCAGCTTCACCGAGTCTTGCGGGAGGATGCCGCGATCCCACAGCGAGCCTCGGTAGGTCGAGTAACGGCCGCGCTGTTCCGCCAGTTCCGTCGACGCCCAGTATGCGTAATAGCAGACCGCTTCCATCGAACGGTCGGCGAACTCGACGGCTTCCTGCGATGCGTACGGCGTGCGCAGCATGTGCAGGCAGTCCTGGAAGCCCATGATGCCCATACCGACCGGACGGTGCTTCAGGTTCGAGTTACGCGCCTTGGCGACCGCGTAGTAGTTGATGTCGATCACGTTGTCGAGCATGCGCATCGCGACGCTGATGGTGCGCTTGAGCTTGTCGTGGTCGAGCGCGAGCGTGCCGTCGGCCTGTTCCTTCAAATGCGCGACGAGGTTCACCGAGCCGAGGTTACAGACGGCGATTTCGGCGTCGCTCGTGTTCAGCGTGATTTCCGTGCACAGGTTCGACGAGTGGACGACGCCGACGTGCTGTTGCGGCGAGCGCACATTGCACGGATCCTTGAACGTGATCCACGGGTGGCCCGTTTCGAACAGCATGCCCAGCATCTTGCGCCACAGTTGCGCCGCCGGAATCTTCTTGAACAGCTTGATCTCGCCGCGTGCCGCTTTCTCTTCGTAAGCCGTGTAGGCCTTCTCGAAGTCCGCGCCGAACAGGTCGTGCAGGTCCGGGCAGGTCGACGGCGAGAACAGCGTCCAGTCGCCGCCTTCGTGCACGCGCTTCATGAACAGGTCGGGAATCCAGTTCGCCGTGTTCATGTCGTGCGTACGGCGACGGTCGTCACCCGTGTTCTTGCGCAGCTCGAGGAATTCTTCGATGTCCAGGTGCCACGATTCCAGGTACGCGCACACCGCGCCCTTGCGCTTGCCGCCCTGGTTCACGGCGACAGCCGTGTCGTTGACGACCTTCAGGAACGGCACGACGCCTTGCGACTTGCCGTTGGTGCCCTTGATGTGCGAACCGAGTGCGCGCACGCGCGTCCAGTCGTTGCCCAGACCGCCGGCGAACTTCGACAGCAGCGCGTTTTCCTTCAGCGCTTCGTAGATGCCGTCGAGGTCGTCGTCGACCGTCGTCAGGTAGCACGACGACAGTTGCGAGCGACGCGTGCCCGAGTTGAAGAGCGTCGGCGTCGACGACATGAAGTCGAACGACGACAGCACGTTGTAGAACTCGATCGCGCGCGCTTCGCGGTCGATCTCGTTCAGCGACAGACCCATCGCGACACGCATAAAGAATGCCTGCGGCATTTCGATACGCGTGCTGTCGATGTGCAGGAAGTAGCGGTCATACAGCGTCTGCAGGCCGAGGTAGCCGAACTGCAGGTCGCGGTTCGCGTCGAGCGCAGCGCCCAGACGCTTCAGGTCGAACTGCAGCAGCTTGTCGTCGAGCAGCTCGGCGTTCACGCCGCGCTTGATGAACTGCGGGAAGTACTCGGCGTAGCGCTCGCCCATTTCGGCTTGCGTGACTTCCTCTTCGAGGATTTCGCGGCGGATCGTGTGCAGCAGGATGCGCGACGTGACCTGGCTGTATGCCGGGTCCTTTTCGATCATCGTGCGTGCAGCGAGGATGGCCGAGTCATAGACCTGGCTCATCGGCACGCCGTCGTACAGATTCTTGATCGTTTCCGCGACGATCGGGTCGGCGCTCACGGCGTCGCCCAGGTTCGCGCATGCGGATTCGATGATGCCGCGCAGTGCTGCGAGGTCGAGCGGACGCGTGATGCCGTTGTCGGTCACGTTCAGACCGGGCGCGCCTGCCGGTGCTTCCGGTTCGTGGCTGCGCTCCTGGTTACGCTTCTCGCGATACAGCACGTACGCACGCGCGACGTTGTGCTCGCCCGTGCGCATCAGCGCGAGTTCGACCTGATCCTGAATGTCTTCGATATGGAACGTGCCGCCGTTCGGACGGCTGCGCACCAGCGCGCGCACGACGTTGTGCGTGAGCTGCTCGACCAGTTCGCGAACGCGTGCCGACGCCGCGCCCTGACCACCGTTGACGGCGAGAAACGCCTTCGTCACGGCGATGGCGATCTTCGACGGCTCGAACGACACCACGCCGCCATTGCGACGCATCACCTTGTAGTCGGCGTAGTTCGTCTGGGGCGCGAGCGCTGCTGCGCCCTGTGCGAGCGCTTCGGGGCGGCCAGCGGGTGCGCCTTCGAACCGGGTCGTCACGTTGTCGGTGGTTTGCATGTGCAAAGCTCCTGGTCTTGGAATAGTGCGGAGTTACCGCGGATTAGTACAAACGCTGCGCCACCCCGGACGCATGCGATGAGGAAGAAGAAGAGGAACAGCGGGAGCCGTGAAACAGACAGACCGGATGCGACAGATCCGAGTGGACGTACTTCAACGTTGTGTGTGTCGCGATCACTTGGCTGCGCCTTTTCTTCGAATTTGCCGACGCCCCCGGTTGTCGTAACTGGTTGCGCCGCATCAGATTTTTCAGTGCCGGTAATGCTGACGGCGCCATGCTCATGGAGCGGGGCGCCGCCTGACAAACACTACATCTTGTGCAAAAACTGATTAACGGCACGAAGTATAGTGTACTGAACCGCCATCGCAAATTCTTTTATTTGGTCAGACGATCTTGACTTTTGCGATGGCCGCGTCAGAAAAAGCTGTCGGGCAAATGAAGGCGCAAACACAACGTGCTTGCGCTGTCTGTTGGCTGGCGCGCAGAAAAGGAACTCGCTTAACGCGTTATCGGCGTGCGCGTGGAAGGATGCAGATAGGGGAAGTACGGATCGGCGAGCGCGGTGTCGCCCTGCAGACGCAGCCAGTCGAAGTGCGGGCCGGGATCTGTCTTGCGGCCCGGCGCGATGTCGGAGTGACCGGCGAGCGCGTCGATCGCGTAGTGCGCTGTGAGTGTCTGCACGAGCGGCGCGAGTGTCTCATATTGCGCCGCTTCGAACGGCGACGCGTCACTGCCTTCGAGCTCGATGCCGATCGAGAAGTCGTTGCAGCGCTCGCGTCCGAAGAAGTTCGACGCGCCCGCATGCCACGCACGCTCGTCGCATGAGACGTACTGCTCGAGCGCGCCGTCGCGGCGGATCACGAAATGCGCCGACACGCGCACGCCGCGCAGATGCGTGTCGTAGTACGGATGCGCGTCGCAATCGAGACGATTAAGGAAGAGATCGGTGATGCCCGGCCCGCCGAATTCATTCGGCGGCAGGCTGATGTTGTGGACGACGATCAGCGTGGGACGTGCGCCGTCTGGACGCACCTCGAAATTCGGCGACGGCAGCTTGCGCGCTTCGTTGATCCAGCCGTTTGCATCGACGGTGACGCGCGCGTTCGCGGGTGCCGTCATCGTGCGTCGCGGCCCGTCGGGCGTGCGGCGTAACGTTGCGCGTGATCGTGCGAGCAGAACGTCTGCCCCGCGACGAGCACGGACTCGCTCTTCGGCGCATGCACGCCACATTGCGCGCAGCGGATCATCGGCTCGGCGAGCTGGCCCGGAGCCTTGGCGTTCGTTTGACCGTTCGCTTGACCATTTGCCTGTCCGTTAGGGCGAGCGCCGGTACGCGCGTTGGCGCCGGCATCGCCGCCCGCGCCCGTGCGCGCCGAAGTACGCGCTGCATCGGCGCGACGCAGCGCCTTCACCAGCCACTGGCCGACGATGAACAACAGGATCAGCAGAAAAATTTGTCGCATGACACTCAGACCACAGGACGGTGCAACAGCACCTCGAATACGAAACGGCTGCCGACATACGCGAGCAACAGCGCGACGAACGACGCGAGCACCCAGCGCAATGCCGCGCGGCCGCGCCAGCCCGACACTTTGCGCGCGGTCAGCAGCGCGCCGAACATGACCCACGACAGCAGCGCGAACACGGTCTTGTGATCGAGTTGCAACGCGCGGTCGAGAAGCTGCTCGTTGAACAGGATGCCCGACACGAGCGTCAGCGTCAGCAGCACGAAACCCGCGCCGATCAGACGGAACAACAAGGTCTCGAGCGTAAGCAGCGGCGGCAGCGTGTCGAGCCAGCTCGACAGCCAGCCGTTGTTGGCTGCGGCGCTCTGCCGCGCGAGCGCACCGCCGCGCATCGCATGCAGACGCCGCTCGACGAGCAGCATCAGGATCGCGTGCAGCGCGGCGATCACGAACAGACCGTAGGCAACGTTCGCGATCAGAAAGTGCAGCTTGAACAGCGGATCGGCTGCATACGACAGCACGTGCACGCCGTTGAACACGAGCGGCAGCAGCGACGCGATGCACGCGAGCGGCAGCACCAGCAGACGCAGACCGTCGAGCGGAAAAAAGAAACTCTCGATCCAGTAGATGCCCGCGCCGAGCCAGAACATTGCCGACAGTGCAAATGCGAAACCAAACACCATCGCGTCGTGCGGAAAGATGGTGGTGTGCAGCAGCACGCCATGCGCGAGCAGCGCGGCGAGCGTCACGACGCGCGTCGTCATCGACATGCCGGCGGATGCGCCCGCCAGCCCTCGCCCGCCCGCAGGCAGCGGCGCAGCGGCAGGAAGCGGCGGCACGCTTTCGAGCATCGGCCCGGTCGCCGCCTGCCGGTGCGCGCGCCAGCCCGCGACGGCCAGGCCGCCGTAGAGGAGCGCAGTGAGGGCATACAGTACAATATCCATATTGGAAGTTTACACCAGGCCCTCCAAAGTCCGCCGCTCTCGCGCGGTGCGAACGGGCCGCACTGCTCATCGCCCCCATGCTCGACAATCTCACTCAACGGATGGCGCACGTCGTCAAGACGCTGCGCGGCGAAGCCCGGCTCACCGAGGCGAACACCCAGGAGATGCTGCGCGAAGTGCGCCTTGCGCTCCTCGAAGCGGACGTGGCGCTGCCCGTCGTGCGCGACTTCATCGCGAAGGTGAAGGAGAAGGCGCTCGGCGAGGAAGTGCTCTCCAGCCTGTCGCCGGGTCAGGCGCTCGTCGGCGTCGTGCAGCGCGAGCTGACGGCGGTGATCGGCGGCGACTACGAAGGCAAGGCCGTCGAACTGAATCTCGCCGTCACGCCGCCCGCCGTCATTCTGATGGCCGGTCTGCAGGGCGCGGGTAAAACGACCACGGTCGGCAAGCTCGCCAAACTGCTGCGCGAGAAGTACAAGAAGAAAGTGCTGACGGTGTCGTGCGACGTGTATCGCCCCGCCGCTATCGCACAGTTGAAGACGGTGACCGAACAGGTCGGCGCCGATTTCTTCCCGTCGCAGCCGGACCAGAAACCCGTCGATATCGCGCGCGCCGCCGTCGACTGGGCGAAGCGTCATTACCACGACGTGCTGCTCGTCGACACGGCCGGCCGTCTCGGTATCGACGAGGCGATGATGAACGAAATCGCCGCGCTTCATAAGGAACTGAACCCGGCGGAAACGCTGTTCGTCGTCGACGCGATGCTCGGTCAGGATGCCGTGAACACCGCGAAGGCGTTCAACGACACACTGCCGCTCACCGGCGTCGTGCTGACCAAGCTCGACGGCGATTCGCGCGGTGGCGCGGCGCTGTCGGTGCGTCACGTGACGGGCAAGCCGATCAAGTTCGTCGGTGTCGCGGAAAAACTCGACGGCCTCGAAATCTTCTATCCGGACCGCATGGCGAACCGGATTCTCGGCATGGGCGACA
The DNA here is from genome assembly GCF_017104715.1 of Burkholderia sp. Ac-20365. Taxonomy (GTDB): domain Bacteria; phylum Pseudomonadota; class Gammaproteobacteria; order Burkholderiales; family Burkholderiaceae; genus Paraburkholderia. The sequence continues at coordinate 50,840 of NZ_JAAGPI010000022.1, read as the reverse complement.
TTCTCGCGCTCGTCGAGGAAGCGCAGCGCGGCGTCGACGTTCAGGCCGCGCAGAAGCTCGCCGACAAGGTCAAGAAAGGCGGCGATTTCGATCTGAACGACTTCCGCGCGCAGCTTTCGCAGATGAAGAAGATGGGCGGTCTGTCGTCGCTGATGGACAAGCTGCCGGCGCAGTTCCAGCAGGCCGCGTCGGGCGCCGACATGGGCCAGGCCGAAAAGCAGATGCGCCGCATGGAAGGCATCATCAATTCGATGACGGCGCAGGAGCGCGCGAAACCCGACCTCATCAAGGCGACGCGCAAGCGCCGCATCGCGGCGGGCGCGGGCGTGCAGGTTCAGGAAGTCAACCGCCTGCTGAACCAGTACGACCAGATGCGCACCATGATGAAAAAGCTCAAGGGCGGCAATCTGCAGAAGATGATGCGCGGCATGAAGGGCATGTTGCCGGGCATGCGCTGATTTTTTTCGGCCGTCGCGCGCTTCATTCACACTATGAGCGCGCGACGGCCAGCACGGCCCTTCGCGTATGCCGAATCAAGGCGCGGGTATATGCTGTAGCGCACAGGGTCGTTGTCTTTCACACTATGTATACAGTTACCGCCCGCCAGACGTCATGAATCGCGAAGAAGCTCTCCACATTTTCAGTCACTCCGAAGAAATCGTTTCGGCCAGCGACGTCAACGCGTCCATCACCCGCATGGCCGACGCCATCCGCACCGAAATGGCCGAAGACTTTCCGCTCGTGCTGTCGGTGATGGGCGGCGCGGCGGTGTTCACGGGCATGCTGCTGCCGCATCTCGATTTCCCGCTCGAGTTCGACTACATCCACCTCACGCGCTATCGCAACGCGATCAAGGGCAGCGCCGAGATGCAATGGCGTGTGGCGCCATCGGGTTCCGTGAAGGACCGCGTCGTGCTGGTGCTCGACGACATCCTCGACGAAGGCGAGACGATGGCCGCGATCCGCGACCGCATCATGGATATGGGCGCGAAGCGTTTCATGAGCGCGGTGCTGTGCGAGAAGATCCTGCAGAAGGCGAAGCCGCTGCACCCGGACTATTGCGGTTTCGAAGTGCCGGACCGCTATGTGTTCGGCTGCGGGATGGACGCAAAGGGCTACTGGCGCAATCTGCCGACTATCCGTGCTTTGACGGAAGGCGCCTGACACTTCCGCGCGCCGGTTGGCTCTAAAGTTGCAAATAAAAAAGCGACCCTTCGAGGTCGCTTTTTTGTTGCTTCGATCAGCCGCTATTTGTCGAGCTGATGCACGAAAGTGCGGATCCCGCCCAGCATCATCTCCACTGAAATCGCGACGAGCACGAGGCCCATCAGCCGCTCGAACGCCATCACCGTGCGCTCGCCGAGCCATTGCTGGATGCGCTCGGCCATCACCAGCACCACCGCGCAGACGATCATCGTCACCGTCAGCGCCGCCATCCATTCGAGCATCTTGCTCGGCGCCTGCGATGTCAGCAGCATCACCGTCGCCAGCGCCGACGGACCGGCCAGCGCAGGAATCGCGAGCGGCACGATCATCGGCTCGGCGGCACGCGTGTCGGCGCCGAACGGACCATCGGGATGCGGAAAGATCATGCGCAGCGCGATCAGGAACAGCACGATCCCGCCACCGATACGCAACGACAGATCGGTCAGACTCATCATCCGCAGAAAGCGGTCGCCGACGAGCATGAAGACCAGCAGGATCACGAACGCGATGGCGACTTCGCGCAGAATCACGCGAATGCGCCGGTGAGGCGCAACACCCCGCAGGCAGTTGATAAAGAGCGGGATGTTGCCGAGTGGATCAGTAATGAGAATGAGCAGGACGGTCGCGGACAGGAAGTTGTACTCCACCGTCCGCTCCGATCAGCGCGCGAGCGCTGCGTTGATCTTGTCGATCACGGCTTGCGCCGCGCCTTCGACGGGCAGCAGCGTCGCTTCCGTGTCGCGGCGACCCTGATACTCGATCTTGCCGTCCTTCAGGCCACGGTCGCCGATCACCAGACGATGCGGCACGCCGATCAGTTCCCAGTCGGCGAACATCACGCCCGGACGCTCGCCACGATCGTCGAGAATCACGTCGATGCCCGCTGCCGTCAGTTCGTCATGCAGCTTGTCGGCCTGCTCGCGCACGGCATCGCTGCGGTCATAGCCCATCGGGCACAGCACGACTTCGAACGGTGCGATCGATTCCGGCCAGATGATGCCCTTGTCGTCGAAATTCTGCTCGATCGCCGCGCCGAGAATACGCGTGACACCGACGCCGTAGCAGCCCATCTGCATCGGCTGCGGCTTGCCGGTTTCGTCGAGGAACGTCGCGTTCATCGCTTCCGAATACTTGGTGCCGAGCTGGAACACGTGGCCCACTTCGATACCACGGCAGATGTCGATCACGCCCTTGCCGTCCGGCGACGGATCGCCCTTCTTCACGTTGCGGATATCCGCGACGACCGGCTCGGGCAGATCGCGGCCCCAGTTGACGCCAGTCGTGTGGAAGTCCACTTCGTTCGTGCCGACCACGAAGTCGCTCATGTTCGCGACCGTGCGGTCCGCGATCACCTTGACCGGCTTCTTCGTGTTGATCGGCCCGAGGTAGCCTGGCGGCGTGCCGAACCACTCTACGATTTCGGCTTCAGTCGCCATGCGGAATTCGGCGAGACCCGGCAGCTTGTTGACCTTGATTTCGTTCAGGTCGTGATCGCCGCGCAGCATCAGCAACCAGATGGTCGGCTCGGCGCCTTCGTTTTCTGCATTGTTGTCGGTAGCGAGGATGATCGACTTGATGGTCTTTTCGAGCGGAATGTTCAGGTACTCGGCGACGGCTTCGCACTTGGCCTTGCCCGGCGTCGGCGTCTTCTTCAGCTCTTCCGTCGGCGCGGCACGTTCGGCGATCAGCGGCAATGCTTCAGCCGCTTCGACGTTCGACGCGAAATCCGAGGTCGGGCAGTACGCGATGTCGTCTTCGCCCGTATCGGCGATCACGTGGAATTCGTGCGAGCCGCTGCCGCCGATCGACCCGTTGTCCGCCGAAACCGCGCGGAAGTCGAGACCGAGGCGCGTAAAGATGCGCACGTACGCGTCGTACATCTTGCGATACGACTCGCGCAGGCCGTCCATGTCCTTATCGAACGAGTACGCGTCCTTCATGATGAATTCGCGGCCGCGCATCACCCCGAAACGCGGACGGATTTCGTCGCGGAACTTCGTCTGGATCTGATAAAAGTTCACGGGCAACTGACGGTAGCTCTTGATCTGGTTGCGCGCGATGTCCGTCACCACTTCTTCGTGCGTCGGGCCGATCACGAAGTCGGTTTGCTTGCGGTCCTTGAAGCGCAGCAATTCGGGACCATATTTTTCCCAACGGCCCGATTCCTGCCACAACTCCGCCGGCTGCACAGCCGGCATCAGCAGTTCGATCGCGCCTGCCCGGTTCATTTCCTCGCGCACGATCGCTTCCACTTTGCGGATCGAGCGCAGGCCAATTGGCAGATAGTTGTAGATGCCGCCAGCGACGCGCCGGATCATGCCGGCACGCACCATGAGCTTGTGACTGACGATTTCCGCGTCGGCGGGCGCTTCCTTCAGGGTGCCAATAAAGAATCGGGAGGCTTTCATTCAGAATTTTCCAAAAGCGGCGGACCAAAGGGGCCGCCCGAAAGGGTAAGACGATGGGTTCGCGCGCCTGAGCGCCGGATTATGCCGGCGCACGCAAGACAGACCGAAACGCGATTGTCGCATGTGCGGGCGCTTGTCCGACGACACTCCGGAACTGTCGGAAAGCGGCATTCGCGGCGTAGGACGCAGCCTGTTGCGGGCAATCGCGCCAATCTGGTGCGAGGCGGTGCGTCGAACCCGTTATCTGTTTATAATCAAAGCAATTTTAAAGGATTCGAAGGTGGTTGTATGCTGGATCGTGAAGGCTTTCGCCCGAACGTCGGCATCATCCTCTTGAACGCTCACAACGAGGTGTTTTGGGGCAAGCGTCTACGTGAACATTCCTGGCAGTTTCCGCAAGGGGGCATCAAGTACGGTGAAACCCCCGTGCAGGCGATGTTCAGGGAATTGCACGAAGAAACGGGCCTGCTTCCGGAGCACGTCAAGGTTATCGGTCGCACGCGCGACTGGTTGCGTTATGAGGTGCCTGACAAGTTCATCAAGCGTGAGGTCCGCGGCCATTACCGCGGCCAGAAGCAGATCTGGTTCCTGCTCCGGATGGTCGGACGCGATTGCGACATTTGTTTGCGCGCGACCGATCACCCAGAGTTCGATGCCTGGCGCTGGAACGAGTACTGGGTGCCGCTCGACTGTGTGATCGAGTTCAAGCGGGATGTGTATCAGCTGGCGTTAACGGAGTTGTCTCGCTTCCTGCGGCGGCCTGCGCCGCGTACGGAACGGCCCGGTGGCCATCATCACGGGCAACGCTATCCGCGGATGGCGTCGTCGGTGAATGCGCCGCCTGGAGCGTCGATTGAGTCCGCGATGTCGGTGACCACGGTCACCACGACAATTGCGGTCGAGACGACGCTGCGTGCGACAATCTCGTCTGACTGTTCGTCGACGGAGGACCCGGCCGTAGTTCAGGTTCCGGGGCTGCGCGACTGACGCCAAGCGGCTGTCCACGCCGCATCTGCCGGTGCGGCGTGAGACACGCTGCGCCGGCGTTTCGAGGAAATCACTTTGAAAGTATCTGCTTTCGCCGTGGCGTGCGTCGCCGCGGGCGTTCTGCTGGCTGGTTGTTCGAGCACCAAGAATCCCACTACGACTGACGCCTCCAAGTCCGAAGGACCCAAGAGCGACTTTCAGTATCTTTTCGACCGGCCGTCGACGTGGACCGAAAAGAAAGTCGATACGCTTCCGTCCATGCCGCAGCCGGGCAATCTGCTGCCGTTCAACGTTTCGCAGAACACACCGCTGCAATTCGCGCTCGACGACAAGTCGCTGACGGTCGATAGCGACGGTGTGATCCGCTACACGGTGGTCATCACGAGCCCGAGCGGTGCCCGCAACGTGAATTACGAAGGGATTCGCTGCGAGGATTACTCGTGGAAGCTGTATGCGGGTCTCAATGCGGACCACGACGGCTGGGACCGCACGGTCGAGAATGAGTGGACGCGTATCGAAAATGGCGATCTGAACGCGTATCACGCGGCGCTGTATCAGGATTACTTCTGCACGAGCAAACTGCCTGTCGGCAAGGCGGATGTGATTCTGAACAACATCAAGTACAAGCGCACAAACAGTACGCTGATCCGCGGCTGAAGCGGACTTCGGGCCGCGCGAGGCGAATTTTGCGGCGTCCCGGTCTTGATGCAGACACAACAAAAAAGCCGTTTCATCTTGCGATGGGACGGCTTTTTTTGTGAGTTTCGCGGACGCAAACGGTTCTAGACGAGCACCAGATTGTCCCGATGGATCAACTCGGGCTCGAGCATGTAACCCAGCACGGTTTCGATCTCGCCGCTCGGACGACGCTGGATCAGCTTCGTCTCCGCGCTGCTGTAGTTCGTCAATCCGCGCGCGACCTCGCGCCCCGACGGGCTCAGACACGCGATCACCTCGCCGCGCGCAAACGCACCCTGCACGCCGACCACGCCGATTGGCAGCAGACTCTTGCCGCCTTCTGTGAGCTTTTCGACCGCACCGTCGTCGATGACCACGTGCCCACGCACCTGAAGGTGATCCGCCATCCATTGCTTGCGCGCAGCCATGCGAGCCGTGCGCGCGATCAGTTGCGTCCCGATCGCTTCACCCGATGCGAGTCGCGCGAGCACGTCCGCTTCGCGGCCGCTCGCGATCACGGTGTTCGCGCCGCTATGCGCCGCGCGCTTCGCCGCGAGAATCTTGGTCAGCATGCCGCCACGGCCGATGCTCGAACCCGCGCCGCCCGCCATCGCCTCGAGCTCCGGCGTGCCGGCGTCGGCCTGCTGGACGAGCGTTGCGCTCGGGTCTTTACGGGGATCGGCGGTGAAGAGACCTTGCTGGTCGGTGAGGATGATCAGCGCATCGCCTTCGATCAGGTTTGCGACCAGCGCGCCGAGCGTGTCGTTGTCGCCGAACTTGATTTCGTCGGTGACGACGGTGTCGTTCTCGTTGATGATCGGCACGACGCCAAGACGCAGCAAGGTCAACAGCGTGGAACGCGCATTGAGGTAGCGCTCGCGATCGGCCAGATCGGCGTGGGTCAGCAGAATCTGCGCGGTGCGGATCGAATGCTCTGCGAAGCGGCTTTCATAAACCTGCGCCAGGCCCATCTGCCCCACGGCAGCGGCTGCCTGCAGTTCGTCGATTTCACGCGGACGTTTCGTCCAGCCAAGACGCTGCATGCCCTCGGCGATCGCGCCCGAACTGACGAGCACGACTTCCTTGCCCTGCTCGCGCAACGCGGCAATCTGGGCGGCCCAGCGGCCAATCGCCGTGTGATCGAGCCCGCGCCCGTCATTCGTGACGAGGCTCGAGCCGACTTTCACCACCAATCGCCTGGAATCTGCGATAACGGAACGCATTGTGCGCGGTCTCCAAGATGATTCGTAAGACCGGCGCATGCTGGGAGTGCGCCGGCATCCAGGTACGGCTCTTTACTCCTGCGGCTCGGCGGGTGCGCTCGCGCCACCAGCCTGCTGCTCGCGGAAACGCACGTCCGCGGCCAGATCTTCGGCTTCCGCCGCGCGCTGCGCATCCGAGTGCTCGGAGATGTAGTCATACACCGCATAGCACAGGTTTTCGCACCCTTGGCCCGTCAAGGCCGAGATTTCGAAGACCGGGCCTTCCCATTCAAAGTCTTTCAGGAATTTGGCGACACGCGCTTCGCGCTCTTCCTCGGGAACCATGTCGAGCTTGTTCAGCACGAGCCAGCGCGGCTTGCTGTACAGCTCTTCATCGTATTTGCGGAGTTCGTTGACGATGGCCCTTGCTTCCACGACGGGATCAACGGCTTCGTCGAACGGTGCGAGATCGACGATGTGCAGCAGCAGACCCGTGCGCTGCAAGTGACGCAGAAACTGGTGGCCGAGGCCCGCGCCTTCCGCCGCGCCTTCGATCAGCCCGGGAATATCGGCGATCACGAAGCTGCGGCTCGGCCCGACGCGCACCACGCCCAGATTCGGCGCAAGCGTCGTGAACGGATAGTCGGCGATCTTCGGCCTCGCGTTCGACACCGACGAAATGAATGTCGATTTACCCGCGTTCGGCATGCCGAGCAAACCAACATCAGCCAGCACCTTCAGTTCGAGGCGCACCATGCGGCGCTCACCCGGCTTGCCGTCCGTCTTCTGGCGCGGCGCGCGATTCGTACTCGATTTGAAGTGCAGGTTGCCAAGACCGCCCGCGCCACCCTCGGCAATACGCACGGCCTGGTTGTGCTCGGTCAGGTCGGCGATCAGCTCGCCGGTATCCATGTCAGTGATGATCGTGCCGACGGGCATACGCAGCGTAATATCGTCGCCGCCCTTGCCGTAGCAGTCCGAGCCGCGGCCGTTTTCGCCGTTGCGCGCCTGATGCTTTTTCGCGTAGCGGTAGTCGATCAGCGTGTTGATGTTGCGGTCTGCGACTGCAAAGACGCTGCCGCCACGGCCGCCGTCGCCGCCGTCCGGACCGCCGAACGGGACGAATTTCTCGCGGCGCATCGACGCGCTGCCATCTCCTCCGTCGCCGGCGATGACTTCGATCCTCGCTTCGTCAATGAACTTCATGCGTTACTCCGTCCCGTAGGTATTGCTATTTTGCCGCGCGTGACGCGCGCGCACCATTGGCCGAACGGCCAGTTTGAGTCTGATTCTTGTCCATTCGCGACAATGTGACGCCGCGACGCTGCAGGTTCGCGAGCAAAAGCCCGAGGCAACCCGCAAACAAAAAGGCCCCGCAAACTTCGCGGGGCCTTTTTTCCGGTCCTGAAGCCCGTGCCTGACTAAACTCAGGCAGCAACCGGGACGACGTTGACCAGATGCTTCTTGCCGGCGCCCTTCGTCGTGAACTTGACGTGGCCGTCCGTCAGCGCGAACAAGGTGTGATCCTTGCCGATGCCGACGTTTTCGCCCGGGTGCATACGCGTGCCGCGTTGACGCACGATGATGCCGCCAGCCAGGATTGCCTGACCGCCGTACACTTTCACGCCAAGTCGTTTCGACTCGGAGTCGCGGCCGTTCCGGGACGATCCGCCTGCTTTTTTGTGTGCCATTTGTTAGCTCCTTGCCCGATGCGCTTACGCGTTGATCGCGTCGATGCGCAGTTCGGTGTAGTTCTGGCGATGGCCGCCATGCTTCTGGTAGTGCTTCCGACGGCGCATCTTGAAGATGGTCACTTTTTTGTGACGACCTTGGGAGACGACGGTAGCCTTGACGGAAGCCCCACTGACCAGCGGCGTACCGAACTTAATCGATTCGCCTTCGCCTACTGCGAGAACCTGGTCGAGCGTGATTTCAGCGTCAATGTCTGCCGGTATCTGTTCTACTTTAAGTTTTTCGCCGACAGCAACTTTGTACTGCTTGCCGCCGGTTTTTATGACCGCGTACATTGAAAACCTCACTCTGGATTCATTTTCCCCACGCACCACGCGCGGAAACCCTCGATTATACATAGAGTTAGCTGCGCGGTCAAAACCGGTTGACAATGACCATGTCCGGGCGTCCCGCGCGCGACAAATGCGGGGGAACAACGTGCAAACGGGCCAAAACAGCCATGCTCGAACGGCGTCTGGCACGGAAATGCCGCAGTTCGCCTTATAATTCGCGGCACTACCCGAATTCGTCACCATGTCGTCAACCGCCACCCCCACCCCCAACGCAGCCAATCTGCTCGCTCCGATCGCCGAAGACATGCAGCAGGTGAACCGCGTCATCCGGCACCGTCTGGCGTCCGAGGTGATGCTGATCAACCAGATCTCCGAGTACATCATCAGTGCCGGAGGCAAGCGGCTTAGGCCCGCGCTGCTCCTGCTCGTGGCGGGAGCGCTCGGCGACCGGACGGGGCATCGGCACGAACTGGCGGCTGTCGTCGAGTTCATCCACACAGCAACCTTGCTGCATGACGACGTCGTCGACGAGTCCGATCTGCGGCGCGGCCGCCAGACGGCGAACGCGCTGTTCGGCAACGCGGCGAGCGTGCTGGTCGGCGACTTCCTGTATTCCCGCTCGTTCCAGATGATGGTCGGTGTCGGGAAGATGCGCGTCATGGAGATTCTTTCGGAAGCGACCAACATCATCTCCGAAGGCGAAGTGCTGCAGTTGCTGAACATGCACGACGCCGACGTCGACGAAGCGCGTTACATGCAGGTGATCCGCTACAAGACGGCCAAGCTGTTCGAAGCGGCCGCCCAATTGGGCGCCGTGCTGGCCGGCTCGGACGCAACGACGGAAGCAGCGGCCGCCGAGTTTGGCCGGCGCATCGGCACGTCGTTCCAGATCATGGACGACTGGCTCGATTACACGGGCACGGCGGAATCGATGGGTAAGAACGCCGGCGACGATTTGCGCGAAGGCAAGCCGACGCTGCCGCTCATCTATCTGATCGAGCGCGGCACACCGGAACAGTCGGCACTCGCACGCGAAGCGATCGAGCAAGGCGGCACCGACCGTTTCGATGAAATTTTCGAGGCGATCACGCGTTCGGGCGCTCTGGATCACACGCTGGAATGTGCGAAGCAGGAAGCGCAGGCAGCTGCCGCAGCAATTTCTTCATTTCCTGATTCCATTTACAAAGAAAGCCTGCTAGAATTATGTTCTTACTCGACGACGAGGCAGTCTTAAACAAGACTAAAACGTCGGATCAGTCTGAATCGAGTTTGCAGTACCAAATCGGGGTGTAGCTTAGCCTGGTAGAGCGCTACGTTCGGGACGTAGAGGCCGGAGGTTCGAATCCTCTCACCCCGACCAGATTTTGAAAAAACCGCGCAATGCGCGGTTTTTTTTCGCCTGTCGTTCACGGCAGGCGGCAAAAGCGTACTGCGCACAGCTTGTCGTCCGCCTACTGAGGGCTCCGAGCCCCTCTGCTATATTCTCCCCATCCCTTCCCCTTCTCTTATTCACGTCGCGTGGAACAACTTCCCTTATGGGCGCAAATAGGCGCCGTCGTCCTGCTTCTTATCTGTTCCAGTTTCTTCTCCATTACCGAGACAGCGATGATGGCGATCAACCGCCATCGCCTGAAACATCTCGCGACCAAGGGCGCGCTCGGCGCCAAGACCACGCAAGGCCTGCTCGCGCGCACGGATGAACTGCTGAGCGCCGTGTTGATCGGCAATAACCTGTTCAACACGATCATCCCCGTCCTGACGACGTCGATCGCGCTGCATACGTTCGGCAGCAATAACGTCGTGCTGTCGATCGCGACAGGGATTGTCGCGTTTCTGATCATCGTGTTCGCGGAAATCACGCCGAAGATCGTCGGCGCGACGTTTCCGGAAAAGATCGCGCTGCCCGCCAGCCTGCTGATCGCGCCGCTGATGCGCGTGTCGAAGCCACTGATATGGTTCGTGAACCTGTTCGCGAACAGCATCCTGCGCGTGCTGCATATCAACACAAAGGGTGCGCACGATCAGCGCCTGTCGACGGAAGAGCTGCGCACCATCGTGCTCGAGTCCGGCAGCTTCATGCCGACCAAGCACCGCAGCATCCTGCTGAACCTGTTCGATCTCGAGAACATCACGGTCGACGACGTGATGATCCCGCGCCGCCGTATCGAGGCGCTCGACTTCGACGCGCCGTTCGAGCAGATCCTGCATCAACTCGAAACCTGCTATCACAACAAGCTGATCGTCTATCAGGGCGATTTCGATCGCGTGCTCGGCGTGCTCCACGTGCGCAAGACGCTGTCCGCGCTGCACAACCAGGAACTGGAACGCGAAACGCTGCGTGGACTGCTCGCCGAGCCGTACTTCGTGCCGACAGGCACGCCTGTCTTCCAGCAACTTCAATACTTCCAGGAAAGCCGCCACCGCACGGCGCTCGTCGTCGACGAGTACGGCGAACTGCAGGGACTCGTGACGCCCGAGGACATCATCGAAGAACTGATCGGCGAATTCACGACGTCCGTGCCGCGTAGCGCTTCTTCGCGCGGCGGCTGGAACGAGGAAGGCGAATGCATCGTCGCGGGCAGCATGCCTTTGCGTGAACTGAACCGCTGGCTGCAACTGAAACTACCCACGGACGGCCCGAAAACGCTCAACGGATTGATCCTGGAAGTTCTCGAAGAAATCCCTGAAGGCGATGTCTGCGTGAAGATCGCCGACATCAAACTGGAAGTTTTGCGTAGCGACGATCAGGCGATCAGAACAGTTAAGGTTTTCCGCCCAGGTCCCGCGCCGGGTTCGAAGATCAAGCGTCTGGTGGGCCGCTAAACACGCACCTGGCCATTCGGCAGAATAGCGCGCCCAATCGCGAAACCGGATGATGAAGCCGTCATGTTTTACAGGCGGCTCGCAGCCGGTTTTCGATGCGCACTTCTTCTCACCCCTCTGCGCCCACGCCCAACGCCGGCGCGAACCGGCACACGCTGCAATCCTCCGCGGCCGACGCAGATAGTCCACCCGCCGTCCGCCTGCTTGCCGACACGCTGCAGGAAGCCGCCCGCCTCAACGCATCCGATCTGCACATCGAACCGATGGAGCATGGCTGGCGAATGCGCCTGCGCGTCGACGGCGTGCTGCACGAACTCGCGCGGCCGCCTGCGCATTTGCGCGACGCATTCATCACGCGCGTGAAAGTGCTGGCACGCATGGATATCGCAGAGCGGCGCGTGCCGCAGGACGGCCGCTTGCGCCTGCCTGTCGCGGCGGCCCGCGTCGAAGACTATCGCGTGAATTCGCTGCCCACCTTGTTCGGTGAAAAGCTCGTGCTGCGGAGGCTCGAGGCGCTGCCCGCCAATCTCTCGCTCGATTCACTCGGACTCGCGCCCGAACAGCGCGACATCGTCGACAGGTCGATCCGCGCGCCGCACGGATTGGTACTCGTCACCGGACCGACGGGCAGCGGCAAAACAATGTCGCTGTATTGCTTCCTGCAACTGTTGAATGCCGAGTCACGCAATCTCTGCTCGGTCGAAGATCCCGCTGAAATCCAGCTTGCCGGCATCAACCAGGTAAGCGTGCGCGAAAAGGCTGGGTTGACGTTCGCAGTGGCGTTGCGGGCGTTCCTGCGCCAGGATCCAGACGTCATCATGGTTGGAGAAATCCGCGACGAAGAGACAGCCGACGTCGCCGTCAAGGCCGCCCAAACGGGTCACCTGGTCCTGTCGACGCTCCATACGAACGATGCGCCCGCAGCCATCGCGCGCCTGATCGACATCGGCGTCGAGCCATACAACCTCGCGGCCGCATTGCGACTCGTCACGGCGCAGCGGCTCGTGCGGCGGCTGTGTCCCACATGCCGTCAAACTGCGATCGAAACGCCTGCGTCGCTGCGTGCGGCCGGCGTCTCCGAAGAACAGATCCCACACTGGCGCCCTTACCTCCCGCACGGATGCGACGCGTGTCATGGCATCGGCTTTCGCGGGCGTGTCGGGATCCATCAGGTCATGCCGATTTCGGATGCAATGCGCGAACTCATCGTCGCGCGCGCCGGCACGCATGAGATCGCTCGATGCTCGCAGGTCGAGCGCGTGCAGACCTTGCGAGAAGCCGCATTGGCTCGCGCGTTCGACGGCACGACGAGCCTTGCCGAAGCATTGAGCGCAACGGAGGTCGCATGACAGCGGCCGCCATGCAGGATCTGCGCTTCGAGTGGCGCGCATTCGACGCACACGGCTTGCGTCGGCACGGAACCGTGATCGCCCCCGATCTTCCAACCGCGCGCACGATGCTCAAACAGGACGCGCTATACGCCGTCGAATGGATTGCGCGTGGCGCGGCGCCGAAGCCAAAGGTGCGCACTGTCGATGTGACACTGTTCACGCGCCAGCTGTCGAGTCTGCTGCGCGCCGGCTTGCCGCTTGCGTCATCGCTCGAACTGTTGGCGCAAGCGTCGAAAGAAGAGGCGCGCGCCAAAGGTATGCCACGCATCGTGAATGCGCTCGCGCGCGATATCACGACGGGACTCGGCTTTTCAGCAGCGCTTGCGCGCCACCCGACGCAGTTCGGCGCGCTGTATTGCCAGCTTGTCGAAGTGGGCGAGGCATCGGGTGCGCTGCCTGCCGTGCTAGCTCGCCTCGCCGACGACCGCGAGCGCGCCGCCGCGCAGCGCGCGAAAGTACGTGCCGCGCTCACTTATCCCGTTGCGATCCTGCTGCTCGCGCTCGCGATAACGGCAGCGCTGCTTGTTTGGGTAGTTCCGACGTTCAAGCAGATATTCGACGGCTTCGGCGCCAGGCTGCCTGCGCCGACGCAAATCGTGCTCGCCATGTCAGCTGCGGCTGGACGCTGGAGCGTGCCGCTTGCATCGGCTGCATGCGTGATTGTGTTCGCAATGCGCCGCATATTGCGACGCTCGGAATCGGCTCGCCTGCAGTTCGCCCGCGCGACACTGCGACTGCCCGTCGCCGGCTCGCTGCTGACAACCTTGTGCGCGGCACGCTGGAGCCGCGCGCTCGGTACGTTGCTGTCGGCAGGCACGCCGCTCGCCGATGCGTTCGATTCGCTCACGCACGCAACGGGCAACGCGTGGTTCGATCGCGCGACTGTCGCTATTTCCGCTGAGCTAAAGCGCGGCGTGCGGCTCGCGCCCGCGATGCGCGAAGCGCAATGCTTTCCCGAAGCCATCGTGCAGCCGGTCGCCGTCGCCGAAGAATCGGGCACGCTCGACACGATGCTGCTCGACGTTGCGACGCTGAGCGATCGTCAGGTAGACGAAAAGATCGCGGGACTCGCGAGCCTGTGCGAGCCGCTCGTGATCGTCGTGCTCGGCGGGCTGGTCGGCGGTCTCGTGATCGCGATGTACCTTCCCATCATCCAACTCGGCAACGTGGTGTAGTAGCATCGCAGCCAAATCCCAACAATCGACCATGCCGACCACGCTCACGTCCGTGTCAGAACCTTCCCTCACCGGCCCGCTCGCCCGTTTCACAGAGAGTCTCGGCATGGCGTTCAGCGCTTTGCCAGCCGGCGCGCAAATCGCATTCGTGATTGCGTTCGGCCTCGTGATCGGCAGCTTTCTGAACGTGGTCGTACATCGACTGCCGATTATGCTCGAACGCGCATGGCGCGCCGAAGTGAGCGACGCAACGGGCCACGCGTTCGACGAAGACGGCTTGCCCGAGCGCTACAACCTCTGGCTTCCGCGCAGCGCATGTCCCCATTGCGGCCACGTGCTGCGCGCGTGGGAGAACGTGCCGGTATTCAGCTATCTGGTACTGCGAGGCCGATGCTCGCAATGCAAAGGGCGCGTGAGCTTTCGCTATCCGCTGCTCGAACTGTCGAGCGCAGCGTTGGCGCTCGGCGCGCTCGTCACGTTTGGTGCGACGGGCACGGCGCTCGCTGCATTCGGCCTGTGCGCGACACTGCTCGCGATGAGCGCGATCGATATCGACACGCATCTGTTGCCGGACTCGATGACGCTGCCCTTGCTGTGGGCCGGCCTGATCGTCAACTTCAATATGGTGTTCGCGAACCTGCACGATGCCGTGATCGGCGCGATCGCCGGCTACCTCGCGCTGTGGTGCGTGCATTGGCTGTTCAAGCTCGTGCGCGGCGTCGAAGGCATGGGTTATGGCGACTTCAAGCTACTCGCGGCGCTCGGCGCGTGGCTCGGCTGGGCCGCGCTACCGCAGATCATTCTGATCGCCGCGGTGACGGGCGCCGTCGTCGGTCTCGTTGCGACGTGGATTGGCCGCATGCGCTTCGAAGAGCCGCTGCCTTTCGGTCCGTTTCTCGCGGCAGGCGGTGCCGTGACACTCTTTCTCGGCACGCCGCTCTACGCGGCTTTGGGAGGTTGACGCATGTTTGCTGTTGGATTGACGGGCGGCATAGGCAGCGGCAAGTCCACGGTCGCTGATCTGTTCGCGAAGCGCAGCGTAACGCTCGTCGATACGGACGTGATCGCGCACAGCATCACCGCACCGCAGGGTCTCGCCATGCCGTCCATCGCGACGGAATTCGGCCCGTCCTTCGTCGCCGCTGATGGCTCACTGGATCGAGCGCGTATGCGTGCACTCGTTTTCAGCGACGAGACCGCGCGCAAGCGGCTCGAAGCGATCACGCATCCGTTGATTCGCGCAGAAACCGAACGTCAGCGCGAAGCAGCGAACGGACCATATGTGATCGTCGTCGTGCCCTTGCTCGTCGAGTCGGGCAGCTGGAAAACACGTGTGAATCGCGTGTTGACTGTGGATTGCAGCGTCGAAACGCAGATCGAGCGCGTGATGCGCCGTAATGCGTTCACACGCGAACAGGTGCTCGCGATCATCGCGCGCCAGGCGACCCGCGAAGCACGTCTCGCCGCCGCCGATGACGTCATCGACAATGACAACCGCCCGCTCGAAGCGCTCGACGTTGATGTCGATCAGCTTCATCGCACGTATGTTTCGCTCGCAGGCGCGTAAGCCGTGAGCGATTCTGTTCGATGTCTGTAATGCGGGCGCATGTTGTCGTGAACACCGTATCCACGCAACGAATGCGCGCAATACCGCGCAAAAATTGTCGGAAGCTCGCCAAAAAAGTGTGTGATTGCTAGGGTAGTCTCACGGCATTAGAATGTCCTGCAATTCCGTCACCGACCACGCCCGAGGCGAGCCCGCTTGATTCTTTACGAGTATCCCTTCAATGAGCGAATCCGGACGCTGCTGCGCCTCGAAGATCTCTTCGAGCGCTTCACGTTCTTTCTGACTCAGGAAGATGCCAGGGAACATCACGTCGCGCTGACTACGCTGTTCGAAATCTCCGAGGTCGCGGGCCGCGCAGATCTGAAGTCGGATCTGATGAAAGAACTGGAGCGGCAACGTCAAACGCTCGCTCCGTTTCGCGGCAATCCGGGCATCGAGCAAAATGCGCTCGAAGCTGTCCTCGGTGAAATCGAACAGACGCTCGCCGGGCTGACGCAGATGCAGGGCAAAACTGGCCAGCATCTTGCTGATAACGAATGGCTCGCGAGCATCCGCAGCCGCGCGATCATTCCCGGCGGCACCTGCAAGTTCGATCTTCCGTCGTACTACGCGTGGCAGCAGACCCATCCCGACCAGCGTCGCCAGGACATCGCGAAGTGGATCATGCCGCTTCTGCCGCTGCGCGACGCGGCCTCGATCGTGCTGCGGCTTGCACGCGAATCGGGCCAGGCGTCGAAAGTAATGGCGATGCAGGGCAGCTACCAGCAAATGCTGTCAGGCCGTACGTATCAGCTGATGCAGGTGCGCGTGGCGCCGGAATTGCGGGTGATCCCGGAAGCGAGCGCCAACAAGTACATGCTGTGGGTGCGCTTCACGGTGCAGGACGGCGATCTGCGTCCGCGCGCAGTCGACGTGGACGTGCCGTTCCAGTTGACGCTGTGTAGTCTTTAATCTGACGCAAACAGCCTTATTTGCGTAGTCTCAAAGTTTGCGATTGAACGTCTGATCGAATGGCCACTGTAGTCAAATGCCCTAGCTGCGGAAAGGATGTCCGCTGGACTCCCGAAAACCGCTTCCGCCCTTTCTGTTCCGAGCGCTGCAAGCAGATCGATCTCGGCGCGTGGGCTGCCGAAAAGTACAAGATCGGCGGCACCGACGAGGAACCGCCTTCCGATGACGCACCCGGCGAGCACCGCTCGCACTGACCGGGGTTTTATCACGCGTCACCGTTCATGAAGTGCGGAAGTCGCCACTAGCGACTCCGCCTTCAATTCACTCCGCCGCCAGCCACTCCAGCACGGGAATCGTCGCGGGCAAAAGCGGCGACACATCAGCCGGCAACGTCTGCCAGGCGAACGCCTGACCTTCGCGTCCATGCGGCTCGCCGTCCCACGCCGTCACCTTGCAGAAATAGAGCCGTACGTACGCGTGCGGATAATCGTGCTCGAGCACGTGCCAGCGGTGACTCGCCTGCACGTCGATGCCGAGTTCTTCGTGAAGCTCACGCGCGAGCGCCGCCTCCACCGTTTCGCCCGGCTCCAGCTTGCCGCCCGGAAATTCCCAGTAGCCTTCGTACGGCTTGCCGGCTGGGCGTTGCGCGAGCAGATAGCGACCATCGGGCTGAACGAGGACACCGACAGCCACTTCCGTAACCGGCCGGCCGGCTTCGTTCAACTCGCCCGCATTGCCTTGCGCTGCGTCGCTCATGCTTGCGCCCGCTTGCCGGACCAGTCGCGCGCGAATTGCCACGCCACACGCCCAGAACGCGAACCGCGCTCCAACGCCCAGATCAGCGCATCGCCGCGCGCCGTCTCGACGTCGGCATCGTTGCAACCGAAGTGATGCAGCCAGTGGGCGACGATGGACAGGTAGTCGTCCTGCTTGAACGGATAGAAGCTGACCCACAGGCCGAAACGCTCGGACAGCGAGATCTTTTCTTCGACCACTTCACCCGGATGAATTTCGCCATCGGACGTGTGCTTGTACGTCTCGTTGTCGCTCATGTATTCGGGCAACAGATGTCGGCGGTTCGACGTCGCGTAGATCAGCACGTTGTCCGACTGCGCGGCAACCGAGCCGTCCAGGGCCACCTTCAGCGCCTTGTAGCCCGACTCGCCCTCTTCGAACGAAAGATCGTCGCAGAACACGATGAAGCGCTCCGGACGTGCCGAAATCAGATCGACGATATCGCCGAGATCGTGCAGATCGTCCTTGTCGACTTCGATCAGACGCAGGCCGTCTTGCGAATACGCGTTCAGACACGCCTTGATCAGCGACGACTTGCCCGTGCCGCGCGCGCCCGTCAGCAGCACGTTGTTGGCGGGCTGCTTGCTGACGAACTGCTTCGTGTTCTGCTCGATCAGGTTCTTCTGGCGATCGATGTTCTGCAGATCGTCGAGCGAAATCAGCGAGATGGCGGGCACCGGCTGCAAATAACCGCGCCCCTGGCGCTTGCGCCAGCGAAATGCCACAGCCGCCGACCAGTCGATGTCGGGCGCGGCAGGAGGCAGCATGGCTTCGAGCCGCACCAGCACGGCTTCGGCGCGGGTCAGGAATTGTTCGAGTTTATCCATGTCGATGAGCGGGAATCAGGAACGGTAATCGGCGTTGATGCTCACGTAGTCGTGCGACAGATCGCACGTCCAGATCGTCGCCTGCGCGTCGCCGCGGCCGAGCACGACGCGAATCAGGATTTCCGCCTTCTTCATCACGCGCTGTCCGTCTTCTTCCTTGTAGTCGGGATTGCGTCCGCCGGATTTCGCGACGAGCACGTCGTCGAGATACAGGTCGATCTTGTTGACGTCGAGGTCAGTCACGCCTGCATAGCCGATCGCGGCCAGAATGCGGCCGAGGTTGGGGTCCGATGCGTAGAACGCCGTCTTCACGAGCGGCGAATGGCCGATTGCGTAAGCAATCTGGCGGCATTCGGCCACATTCGCGCCGCCTTCGACCTGCACCGTCATGAACTTCGTCGCGCCTTCGCCGTCGCGCACGATCAGTTGCGAGAGCGTCTGCGCCGTTTCCGTCACGGCGTCGCGTAGCGCGGCATAGGCGGGCGAATCCGTCGACGTGATCGCGGGCAGGCTCGACTTGCCCGAGGCGATCAGGATGAACGAGTCGTTGGTCGACGTATCGCCATCGATCGTGACGCAGTTGAACGAGCGGTCGGCCACATCCTTGACCAGCTGGTCGAGCACGGGCTGCGCGACGTTGGCATCGAAAGCGAGGAAGCCGAGCATCGTCGCCATGTTCGGCTTGATCATGCCCGCGCCCTTGCTGATGCCCGTCATCGTGATCGTGTGGCCGTCGATCTTCACCTGGCGCGACACGGCCTTCGGCAAAGTATCGGTGGTCATGATGGCCTGTGCGGCGTCATACCAGTGCGCGGCCTGGCGATTCGCCAGCGCAGCGGGCAAGCCGGCCTTCAGACGGTCGACAGGCAGCGGCTCCAGAATCACGCCCGTCGAGAACGGCAGCACCTGCTGAGGCTCGATACCCGCGAGGCGCGCCAGTTCGTCGCACGTTTCGCGCGCCGCCACCATGCCCGGCTCGCCCGTGCCCGCGTTCGCGTTGCCCGTATTCACGACCAGCGCACGAATGCGCTTGCCGCCCTTGCGTACGTGTTCGAGATGCTCGCGGCACACCGTCACCGGCGCCGCGCAAAAACGGTTCAGCGTGAACACGCCCGCGACCGTCGCGCCTTCGTCGACGGAAATGACCAGCACGTCCTTGCGGTTCGGCTTGCGGATATTCGCCTCGGCCCAGCCTAGCGTGACGCCGGCGACGGGATGGAGTTGAGCGGGATCGATCGAGGGGAAATTGACAGCCATGTTTGCGACCTGTCGAGACTGAAATGCCGGCGTGCGCCGGCATTGGGGATCAAAAGTGATGGCGCCGGATGGACCCGCGCCACCGCGAAATCACCAGCAATGCACGCTTCAAACGACGCGGCGCGCATACTGCGCGCCGCCTTCATGTGTCACGCGATCTTGCCGTGGCACTGCTTGTACTTCTTGCCGCTGCCGCACGGGCAGGGGTCGTTGCGACCGACCTTCGGCACGTTATCACCGGACAGCGGCGCGGCTGCGCCCTGGCCGTGCGTCATCGCGTCGCCGATCATGGCGGCGGCTGCGTTCGCTGCGACGGGCGCCGCTGCGACTGCCGCCCCGGCTTCGGCGTAATCCGCGTGACGGAACTCGACGTTGTCCACCAGATGGCTACCCTGCTCTTCCATCTGCTCGGCGGCCAGCTCCAGCTGCTCCGGCGACTGGATCTGCACGTTCATCACGATGCGCGTGACTTCCAGCTTCACCGCGTCGAGCATTGCGGCAAACAGTTCGAATGCTTCGCGCTTGTATTCCTGCTTCGGGTTCTTCTGCGCATAGCCGCGCAGATGGATGCCCTGCCGCAGGTGATCGAGCGCGGCGAGGTGTTCGCGCCAGCTACGGTCCAGCGTCTGCAACATGACCGAGCGCTCGAACGCGCTGAACGATTCGCGGCCCACCTGTTCGACCTTCGCCTCGTAGGCTTCGTCGGCGGCGGCGATCACGGCTTCGAGAATCTGGTCCGCGTCGATCTGCTGCGATTCGTTGATCATTTCCTGAATGGCGAGATCGAGCTGCCAGTCGTTGCGCAGCACTTCTTCCAGTTCAGGCACATCCCACTGCTCTTCGATACTGCCCGCCGGCACGAACTGGCGGACGATATCCGTGATCACGCCATGACGCATCGCACCGATGGTTTCGGTGATGTCGTGCGCTTCGAGCAGTTCATTGCGCTGCTGATAGATCACCTTGCGCTGATCGTTCGACACGTCGTCGTATTCGAGCAGCTGCTTGCGGATATCGAAGTTGCGCGCTTCAACCTTGCGCTGCGCCGATTCGATCGAACGCGTGACGATGCCCGCTTCGATCGCCTCGCCTTCCGGCATCTTCAGCCGGTCCATGATGGCGCGCACGCGGTCGCCCGCGAAAATGCGCAGTAGCGGATCTTCCAGCGACAGATAGAAACGCGACGAGCCCGGATCGCCCTGACGGCCCGCACGGCCGCGCAGCTGATTGTCGATACGGCGCGATTCGTGACGCTCGGTGCCGATGATGTGCAGCCCGCCTGCGGCCTTCACCTGATCGTGCAGCGTTTGCCATTCGTCGTGCAGCTTCTGGATGCGCGGGCCCTTTTCGTCTTCTGGGATCGACAGATCGGCTTCGATGAATGCGGCTTGCTTTTCAGCATTACCGCCGAGCACGATGTCGGTACCGCGGCCGGCCATGTTGGTCGCGATCGTAACGCGCTGCGGACGGCCCGCTTCCGCGACGATGGCCGCTTCACGCGCGTGCTGCTTCGCGTTCAGCACTTCGTGCGGCAAGCCGGCCTTGTTCAGCAGTTGCGACAACACCTCGGAATTTTCGATCGAGGTCGTGCCGACCAGCACCGGCTGACCGCGGTCATAGCACTCGCGGATATCGCGAATGACCGCGTTATACCGCTCCAGCGCGGTCTTGTAGATCTGATCCTGCTTGTCGATCCGCTTCGGTGGGCGGTTGGTCGGGATCACGACCGTTTCAAGCCCGTAAATCTCGTTGAATTCGTACGCTTCCGTGTCCGCCGTACCCGTCATGCCGGACAGCTTCGCGTACATGCGGAAATAGTTCTGGAACGTGATCGATGCGAGCGTCTGGTTCTCGCTCTGGATCTTCACGTGTTCCTTCGCTTCAACGGCCTGATGCAGACCGTCGGACCAGCGGCGGCCAGCCATCAGACGGCCCGTGAATTCGTCGACGATCACGACTTCGCCGTTCTGCACCACGTAATGCTGGTCTTTGTAGAACAGCGTGTGCGCGCGCAGCGCGGCGTACACGTGGTGCATCAGCGTGATGTTCTGCGGCGCGTACAGGCTTTCACCCTCGCCGATCAGGCCCCACTCGGCGAGCAGGCGCTCAGCCTTTTCGTGGCCCGATTCCGTCAGGAACACCTGGCGCGCTTTTTCGTCCAGCGTGTAGTCGCCCGGCTTTTCGACGCCCGTGCCGTCCGCCTTCTCTTCGCCGATCTGGCGCTCGAGCAGCGGCGGCAGCGCGTTCATGCGCACGTAGAGTTCGGTGTGATCTTCGGCCTGGCCGGAGATGATGAGCGGCGTACGCGCTTCGTCGATCAGGATCGAGTCAACTTCGTCGACCACCGCGAAGTTCAGCGCCCGCTGCACGCGCGCGTCGGTCTCGTAGACCATGTTGTCGCGCAGGTAGTCGAAGCCGAATTCGTTGTTCGTGCCGTACGTGATGTCCGCGGCATACGCTTCCTGCTTCATGCCGTGATCCATCTGCGACAGATTGATCCCGACGGAAAGACCGAGGAAGTTGTAGAGGCGCGCCATCCATTCGGCGTCGCGCTGGGCCAGGTAGTCGTTCACGGTGACGACGTGCACGCCGCGGCCCGAGAGCGCGTTCAGGTACACGGGCAGCGTGGCGACGAGCGTCTTGCCTTCGCCGGTACGCATTTCCGCGATCTTGCCGTAGTGCAGGACCATGCCGCCGATCAGCTGCACGT
The DNA here is from genome assembly GCF_017104715.1 of Burkholderia sp. Ac-20365. GTDB lineage: Bacteria > Pseudomonadota > Gammaproteobacteria > Burkholderiales > Burkholderiaceae > Paraburkholderia. The sequence goes on along the minus strand of NZ_JAAGPI010000022.1, from coordinate 28,839 downwards.
CGAAGTGCCGCATTTTCAGCACGCGCTTGCTCGCCTCGCGACAGACCGCGAACGCCTCGGGCAGCAGCTTGTCGAGCGACTCGCCGCTGCTCACGCGTTGCCGGAACTCCACGGTTTTCGCGCGCAGTTGATCATCCGTCAATTGCTCGATCTGCGGTTCGAGCGCATTGATCGCCGCGACGGTCTTTTGATATTGCTTGACGAGCCGCTGGTTGCGGCTGCCAAAAATCTTTTGTAGAAAACCGGTGGTCATCGGATCGTGGTTGCGTCTCGGCTTCGGCGGGGTTGCAAGGGCGGTTTTTACACCGGGGTTTTACACCAGTTCACCTTGTTGCAACCGGTTGTCGGAGGGGCCTCGGCGGCTTAGGTCCAAGAGTAAATTCGAATCACGGATTTTAGCACGCGCCCCCGCGTACGCCTGTGTCAGCGGCGAGACGGTTGGCCATCCGGCCAAGGCGCAAGCGCCTCGGGCAATGCCGTGCGTCGTGCCGCTAACGGACGTTGCGCGCCGGCGCCGCACGGTACAATCGTGGCATCGAGCGCGCGCGGGGCGCGGGCTGCTAACAAAGTCCCAGATGAGCCGTTTCTCACCGTTTTCAAGGCAGTCGCTGAAGCCCGGCCCCAAGCTGGGCTCGAAGTCGTTCGGCGTGCGCCGGCCGCAGGCCGTCGCCGAAGTGCTGAACCGCACCGATGCCTTCGCCGCGCTGCGCGCCGGCGTCGAGCAGGTTGCCGCGCTCGAACGCGATCTCACCGAATTGCTCCCCGATTATCTGGCGACGAGCGTCGAGCCCGGCTTCATCAAGGACGGCGTGCTCGCGCTGTTTGCTGCCCACAATGCGCTTGCCGCGCGGTTGCGGCATCTCGAGCCGCGTCTGCTGTCGGATTTACAGCAGCGAGGCTGGCCCGTTAATTCGCTGAGAATCCGCGTGCGCCCGCAGGCGGTCAAAGAGCCGCCGCGCGCCAAGCAGGCGCGGATGTCACGCGTGGGTGCCGACGCGCTGCACGATCTGAGCGAGTCGCTGGCACCGTCTCCGTTGCAGGAAGCGCTTGCGCGCATGGCGGCTCGCCACCGGAAGTGAATTCGTCAACAGCGTGCTGAAATGAAAAAAGCGGCCCGTTCAGGCCGCTTTTTCTTTTACCGCTCAGCGCTTCAGGCAAACGCCGTTTGCGTGTCGTACGCGAAACCGCGCGGCGCCTTCTGCGGATCGTCAAACGTGACGATCTCGTACGAATCTTCGTGTGCCAGCAATTCGCGCAGCAGCGCGTTATTCAGGCCGTGCCCCGACTTGTACGCGTCATACGACGCGAGCAGCGGGTGGCCGACCACGTACAGATCGCCGATTGCGTCCAGCATCTTGTGCTTCACGAACTCGTCGTCGTAACGCAGGCCGTCATTGTTCAGGATGCGGTACTCGTCGAGCACGATCGCGTTGTCCATGCTGCCGCCGCGCGCCAGACCGAGCTCGCGCATCATTTCGACTTCATGCGCAAAGCCGAACGTACGCGCCCGCGCGATTTCACGCACATACGACGTGTTCGCGAAGTCCACTTCCAGCGACTGACCGGTTTTATCGACAGCCGGATGGCGGAAATCGATCGTGAACTTCAGCTTGAAGCCGAAATACGGGTCGAGACGCGCGAATTTATCGCCGTCGCGGATTTCGACCGGCTTGGTCACCTTGATGAACTTCTTCGCCGCGTTCTGTTCTTCAATGCCCGCCGACTGGATCAGGAACACGAAGGACGCTGCGCTGCCGTCCATGATGGGAATTTCTTCGGCGGTTACGTCGACGTACAGATTGTCGATCCCGAGGCCCGCGCACGCGGACATCAGGTGTTCGATCGTCGACACGCGCGCGCCGTCTTTCTGCAACACCGATGCGAGGCGCGTATCGCCGATCGACATCGCCGACGCGGGAATGTCCACCGGCGTGGGCAAATCCACGCGCGAGAACACAATGCCCGTGTCCGGCGCCGCCGGGCGGAGCGTCAGTTCGACCTTGCGTCCGGAGTGGACGCCAATGCCGACCGTCTTGACGATCTGTTTGATAGTGCGCTGCTTCAACATGGTGGTCTTCTATTCGATTGAAAATCCCAATCAGGATTTTTTAATTCATAGCACGAATTATACTCCAATCGTTTCCGGAGCGTCGTTGCGCTGGCGTTTCAATCTGTTTCTCTACGTTACCTGATCGGGAAGCGTGACGGGCCGATGCCCGGAACGGAGGCGTTTCCGGTCATCGGCCCGCGTTACGGCCTGTCACAACGGCGTCATGAAAGCGTTGCCGCAGCGCAACAACCAACGTTTGCGGTCGGTTTGCAGCTGCGACGAAGCCTCACGGCCGCGTCATGTCTGGCTCAACGTCGCGAGAATACTGGCCGCATCGCTGACTTCGAACTTGCCGGGTGCTTCGACGTGCAGCGTCTTGACCACGCCGTCGTCGATCACCATTGCGTAGCGCTGGGAACGGATTCCCATGCCGCGCGCCGACAGATCCTGCTCCAGACCGAGCGCTTTGGTGAAAGCCGCGCTGCCGTCCGCCATCATGCGCACCTTGCCCGAGGTGCGCTGATCGCGTGCCCACGCGCCCATCACGAACGCGTCGTTGACGGAGACGCACCAGATCTCGTCGATACCGGCAGCGCGCAACTTCTCTGCCTGCTCGACGTAACCCGGCACGTGCTTCGCCGAACAGGTGGGCGTGAACGCGCCCGGCAATCCGAAGATCACCACGCGCTTGCCCGCCGTCTGCTCGCGCACGTCGAAGCTGTTCGGCCCGATCGTGCAGCCCTCGCGTTCGTCTTCGATCAACTCGTAAACGGTCGCCTGGGGAAGCTTTTCACCTACCTGAATCATGCTCGTTCCTTCGCATCGATGCGGAGCATCGCTCGCACGGTCTCGTGCCGCAGTGGAGATTTCATCTGGCGACAGTGGCCCAAACCGCTTCGTCTTCACGAAGAGGGCACCTGTCCATGCCGCGCGCGCAACCCAACGCGGCCTGTTCGCCATTCCACCCGCCACGCTCGTGCAGTTCTGCCGCGCGTAATCCAACAGAAAAGATTACGCCGCAGAAAGCCCGCTCCTGCGTGAGCCTCAGTCTGCCTGCTTGCGCAGGAAGGCCGGGATGTCGTACGTATCGACGCCCTTTTCCTGCAGCGCCTGCACGTGCGAAGCAGCCGTATCACGCGACGTACGCCACACTGCCGGCGTGTCGAGCGAACCGTAGTCCGCCGTCGTTGCGTGTTGCGGTGCGTACGCATGTTGCATCGCGCCGATCGGCTGGTTGTCCGTGCCCGTGCGCAGCAGCGTCATCGGTGCCGATTGCTGCTTCTTCGCAGCACGGCCCAGACCCGTTGCCACCACCGTCACGCGCAGCGCATCGCCCATCGCGTCGTCGTACACCGCGCCGAAAATCACGGTCGCGTCATCAGCAGCATAGCTCTTGATCGTGTTCATGACTTCGCGCGTTTCGGACAAACGCAGCGAACGGCTCGACGTGATGTTGACCAGCACGCCACGCGCGCCCGACAGATCGACGCCTTCCAGCAGCGGGCTGGCCACAGCCTGCTCTGCCGCGAGACGCGCGCGATCGACGCCGGCCACCGTCGCCGTGCCCATCATTGCCTTGCCCTGCTCGCCCATCACCGTCTTCACGTCTTCGAAGTCGACGTTCACCAGACCGTCGACGTTGATGATTTCAGCGATACCGGCAACTGCGTTGTTGAGCACATCGTCAGCGCACTGGAAGCACTTGTCCATTTCGGCGTCATCGCCCATCACGTCGAACAGCTTGTCGTTCAGAACGACGATCAGCGAGTCGACGTGATCCTCCAGCTGCTGCGAACCTGCTTCAGCGACGCGCATGCGCTTGCCGCCTTCGAACTCGAACGGCTTGCTGACGACACCCACCGTCAGAATGCCCATTTCCTTGGCGATCTGCGCGACCACGGGTGCTGCGCCCGTGCCCGTGCCGCCGCCCATGCCTGCCGTGATGAACACCATGTGCGCGCCACGCAGTGCGTCCGCGATGCGCTCACGTGCTTCTTCTGCTGCCGAGCGGCCCATTTCCGGCTTCGCGCCAGCGCCCAGCCCCGTATTGCCCAACTGGATGACGTTCGGCGCGCGCGAGCGCGACAGCGCCTGTGCGTCCGTGTTCATCACGATGAAGTCGACGCCTTGCACGCCGCGATTGATCATGTGCGTAACTGCATTGCCGCCCGCACCACCGACGCCCACCACCTTGATGATGGTGCCGTTGGTTTCCGTTTCCAGCATCTGGAATTCCATGTTGCCTCCGTCAAGAAAAAAAGAACCACTTCCTCGGCCGTTATTCGGCAGGAGATCGGGCAACCTCCTGTCGCGCGCCAGCCGCCGGCACCAGCGCGAATTTCCTTTTACTTCGAATTCTTCTTAGAAATTGCCGAGGAACCAGTCCTTCATCCTCGTGAACACCTGACCCATCGATCCCGACTGCACCGCGACCTTGCGACCGCGCATGCGCTGCGAGCGGCCTTCGACGAGCAGACCCATCGCCGTCGAATAACGCGGATTGCGCACCACGTCTGCGAGACCGCCTGCGTATTCCGGCACGCCAATGCGCACCGGCTTCAGGAAAATGTCTTCACCCAGCTCGACCATGCCCGGCATCATCGACGCGCCGCCTGTCAGCACGACGCCCGAGCTCAGCAGTTCTTCGTAACCCGACTCGCGCACGACCTGCTGCACGAGCGAAAACAGTTCTTCGACGCGCGGCTCGACCACGGCCGCGAGCGCCTGGCGCGACAGCGTGCGCGGACCGCGCTCGCCCAGACCCGGCACTTCGATCATCTCGTCCGGATCGGCGAGCGCCTGCTTCGCGATGCCGTAGCTGACCTTGATGTCTTCGGCATCCGGCGTCGGCGTGCGCAAAGCCATCGCGATATCGCTCGTGATCTGGTCGCCAGCAATAGGAATCACCGCTGTATGACGGATTGCGCCTTCGCTGAAGATCGCGATATCCGTCGTGCCGCCGCCGATATCGACCAGCACCACGCCCAGTTCTTTCTCGTCTTCCGTCAGCACTGCGAGCGACGACGCCAGCGGCTGCAGGATCAGATCGTTCACTTCGAGGCCGCAGCGGCGCACGCACTTGACGATGTTCTGCGCCGCGCTGACCGCGCCCGTCACGATGTGCACCTTCACTTCCAGACGGATGCCGCTCATGCCGATCGGCTCGCGCACATCTTCCTGGCCGTCGATGATGAATTCCTGCGTCAGGATGTGCAGCACCTGCTGATCGGTCGGAATGTTGATCGCCTTGGCCGTTTCGATCACGCGCGCAACGTCCGTCTGCGTGACTTCCTTTTCCTTGATCGCGACCATCCCGCTCGAATTGAAGCTGCGGATATGGCTGCCCGCGATCCCGGTGAACACGTTCGTGATTTTGCAGTCGGCCATCAGCTCGGCTTCTTCGAGCGCGCGTTGAATGGACTGCACCGTGGCCTCGATGTTCACCACGACGCCTTTCTTGAGCCCCTTCGATTCGCTCTGGCCGAGTCCGATCACCTCGTAATGACCTTCGCCCTTCAACTCGGCGACGATCGCGACCACTTTCGCCGTGCCGATGTCGAGGGCTACCAGCAGATCTTTATAGTCTTTACTCATAGCGTGCTCATTGCGTGTGATGTCCTGTTACTTCTTACCCTTGTCGGGTTCCGTAATGAAGCGCATGCCTGCCGCACGAATGGCGAAACCGTTCGGATAGCGCAAGTCCGCATATTCGATGTCCTTCCCCCAACGTTGCGTCACCGCGCCCCATGCCGCGGTCAGCCGCTTGCAACGGTCGGCGAGCGTGTCCTGATTGCGCTCGCGTCCCAGTTCGACCTGCATGCCGTTCGACAGCTTCACCGTCCACGCAAAGCGCGGTGACAGCGTCACTTCATCCGGCGTCGCGCCAACCGGCGCGAACCACTTCCTGAAGTCCTGATAACGCGCGACGACTTCTTTCGCCGACCCTTCCGGGCCATCGAACGCGGGCAGCTCTTCTTCGAGCTCGCCCTGGTTCGCGGTGAACACTTCTCCGTCAGTGCTCACGAGTTGATCGGTGCCCCATGTGCCAAGCGGCTTGTATTCTTCGAGCGTAATTGCCAGCGCATTCGGCCACACGCGGCGCACGCTCGCGTGACGCACCCACGGCATCTGCTCGAACGCGGTACGCGCCGTGTCGAGATCGACGGTGAAGAAGTTGCCCTTCAACTTGCCGACCACGCCCGCGCGCACTGTCGGCGAGTTGATGTGTTCCGTGTCGCCGTCGATGCGGATCTCGCGCAGCGCAAAGTTCGGGCGCTGGATCAGCCAGTAACCGCCTGCCGCCAGCAGCACGAGCAGCAACAACGCGTGCAACGCGTTGGCGGCGAGATTGAGCTGGCGAACGTTGTTCCACATGTCCGGGCGAGTTCCTTAATCCTTCAGCGTCAGTGCCAGCACCTTCACCACCAGCTCCTGATAGCTGATGCCGACAGCGCGCGCAGCCTTCGGCGGCAGCGAGTGATCCGTCATGCCGGGTGCCGTGTTCACTTCCAGGAAATACGGGTTGCCTTCGCCGTCGAGCATGAAATCGGCGCGGCCCCAGTCGGTGCAGCCGAGCACGTCGAACGCCTGACGCGCGATCTTCTTCAGACGCGCTTCTTCGTCAGCCGCGATGCCGCACGGAATCAGGTACTGCGTGTCGTTGGCGATGTACTTCGCGTGATAGTCGTAGAACTCGCCGGCGGGCACGATGCGAATGATGGGCAGATCGAGATCGCCAGCGATGCACGCCGTGTACTCGCCACCACCTTCGATGCTCTTCTCCACCACGACGATCTTGTCGAACTTCACCGCTTCTTCGAGCGCGGGCACGAGTGCGTCAGCGGTCTTCACCTTGATGACGGCAACGCTCGAACCTTCGCTCGCCGGCTTCACGAAGAGCGGCAAGCCGAGCTTCGCGACGATGTCTTTCGCGCGCGCGGTGTAGTCGTCGCCGCGCAGCACGGCTTCGAACGGCGGCGTCGGCACGCCGAGCTGTTGCCACACGAGCTTCGTGCGGAACTTGTCGAGACCGAGCGCCGAGCCGAGCACGCCGCTGCCCGTGTAACGGATACCGTAGAAATCGAGCGCGCCCTGAATCTGGCCGTTTTCGCCGTAGCCGCCGTGCAACGCGTTGAACGCGCGCACAAAGCCTTCGTCCTTCAATGCCGCGAGCGGACGCTCGGACGGATCGAACGGATGCGCGTCGACGCCCGCATCGCGCAGACCTTGCAGCACGAGACGGCCGGAGTTCAACGACACTTCGCGCTCGGCGGACACGCCACCGAGCAGCACTGCTACCTTGCCGAAAGATTTAGGATCGATACCGCTCATTTCACACCTTCGTTTCCTGCAAGCCGACCCGGCACGCTGCCGATCGAACCTGCGCCCATCGTGATCACCACATCGCCGTCGCGCACGATCGAACTGAGCGCGTCCGGCACTTCATCCACTGTTTCGACAAAAACCGGCTCGACCTTGCCCGCCACGCGAATCGCACGGGTGAGCGCACGGCCATCCGCTGCGACGATGGGCGCTTCGCCTGCTGAGTAGACTTCCGTCAGCACGAGCGCATCGACCGTCGACAGCACCTTCACGAAATCTTCGAAGCAATCGCGCGTGCGCGTGAAACGGTGCGGCTGGAATGCGAGCACGAGACGCTTGTCGGGGAATGCACCGCGCGCCGCCGCGACCGTCGCTGCCATTTCGACCGGGTGATGACCGTAGTCGTCGACGAGCGTGTAGGCGCCGCCGCTTGCCACGCTCACTTCGCCGTAGCGCTGGAAGCGTCGGCCGACGCCGTTGAAATCCGCGAGTGCTCGCTGGATATCGGCATCTTTCACCTCAAGTTCAGTCGCAATTGCAATTGCGGCCAGCGCGTTCTGCACATTGTGCAAACCAGGCAGGTTCAAAACGATGTCGATCGGCGCTGCGTCTTCGCGCATTGCCGTGAAATGCATCTTGCCTTCGCGGGCTTCGACGTTGACTGCGCGCACTTGCGCATCAGGCGCGAGACCGTAACGGATGATCGGCTTCGACACGAACGGCAGGATCTCCTTCACGTTCGGATCGTCGACGCACAGCACCGCAATCCCATAGAACGGCAGACGATGCGTAAATTCAATGAACGCCTGCTTGAGCCGCGCGAAATCGTGGCCGTAGGTATCCATGTGATCGGCGTCGATGTTCGTGATGACTTCGATCACCGGGAACAGGTTCAGAAATGACGCGTCCGATTCGTCCGCTTCGGCGACGATGAAATCGCCCGTGCCGAGACGCGCATTCGCGCCCGCGCTGATCAGGCGGCCGCCGATCACGAAGGTCGGATCGAGACCGCCCGCCGCGAGCACGCTCGCGACCAGCGACGTCGTGGTCGTCTTGCCGTGCGTGCCGGCAATCGCGATGCCCTGCTTCAGGCGCATCAGTTCCGCAAGCATCACGGCGCGCGGCACGATCGGAATACGGCGATGACGTGCTGCGAGCACTTCGGGGTTGTCGCTGCGCACAGCCGTCGATACGACGACAGCATTCGCGCCTTCGATATTCTCCGCGTCGTGACCGATCGCAATACGCGCGCCGAGCGCTGCAAGACGCTCCGTCACGGCATTGCGCGACAGATCCGAACCGCTCACCTGATAGCCGAGATTGACGAGCACTTCGGCGATGCCGCTCATGCCCGCGCCGCCGATCCCGACAAAGTGAATGTGTTTGACGATGTGTTTCATTGCTGCTTTCCTTCCGGGCTCAGGCTCGGTGTCACGCCGGCCACTGCGGCGCAGATCTGCGCGACCTGCTCGGCGGCATCGGGTTTCGCGAGCGAGCGCGAACGCTCCGCCATCTCCGCGAGCGTCGCCCGCGTCTGGCTGCGCAACCAGTCGGCGAGCGTTTCCGCCGACAGATCGCGCTGTTGTACGAGCAGCGCTGCGCCGTTGTCGGCGAGAAACGCTGCGTTGGTTGTCTGGTGATCGTCGACGGCGTACGGGAACGGCACGAAGAATGCCGCCACGCCCACCGCCGCGATCTCGGCGACCGTCATCGCGCCCGAACGGCAGATCACCAGATCCGCGTTCGCATAGGCGCTCGTCATGTCGTCGATGAACGGCACGAGTTGCACGTCGTCGTTCGCCGCGATACCGGCTGCTTCATAGTTCGCGCGCAATGCGTCGATATGTTTCGCGCCCGCCTGATGCACGATGCGCGGCCGCTCCTGCGGCGCGAGCTTCGCCAGTGCGCGCGGCACCACTTCGTTCAATGCAGACGCGCCGAGACTGCCGCCCACGACCAGCACATTCAGCGGACCACTACGCGCCGCGTAGCGTGCTTTGGGTGCTGGCGTGCGCGCAAGTTCCTCACGAATCGGATTGCCCGTCCATTCAGCGTGCGCAAGCGCGTTCGGAAACGCGACGAGCACACGCTTGGCAAGCTTCGCGAGCACCTTGTTCGCGAGACCCGCGATCGAATTCTGTTCGTGCAGCACGAGCGGCGTGCCGCTCAATGCCGTCATCACGCCCGCCGGGAACGTGATGTAGCCGCCCATGCCGAGCACCACATCGGGCTTCACCCGACGCAGCACCGACAGGCTCTGCATGCACGCGCGCAGCAGATTCACGGGCAGCATCAGCTTGGTCTTCATGCCCTTGCCGCGCAGCCCGCCGAACTGCACGTACTCCATCGGAATGCCGTGTTTCGGGACGAGCGTCGCTTCCATGCCGGCCGGATTGCCGAGCCACACGACGCGCCAGCCCCACGCCTGCATCAGGTGCGCAACAGCGAGGCCCGGGAACACGTGTCCGCCGGTCCCGCCTGCCATCACCATCAGCGTGCGTTGTTGCATCGTCATACCTTGCCCCCGCGCATGAGGACACGGTTTTCGTAATCGACCCGCATCAGCACCGCCACAGCGACGCAGTTCAGCAAAATGCCCGAGCCGCCGTAACTGACGAGCGGCAACGTGAGACCTTTGGTCGGCAGCAGGCCGAGGTTCACGCCCATGTTGATGAAGGTCTGCGCGCCGAACCAGATGCCGACGCCCTTCGCCACCAGACCCGCAAACGTGCGGTCGAGCGCGAGCGCCTGACGGCCGATCTCGAACGAGCGGCGCACGATCCAGTAGAACATCAGGATCACGACGAGCACGCCGACAAACCCGAGTTCTTCGCCGATCACGGCGAGGATGAAGTCTGTGTGCGCTTCGGGCAGATAGTTGAGCTTCTCGACGCTGCCACCCAGGCCGACACCAAACCATTCGCCGCGGCCGAACGCGATCAGCGAGTGCGTCAATTGATAAGCCTTGCCCTGTGCATAACGATCGTCCCACGGATCGAGGTACGCGAAGATCCGCTCGCGGCGCCACGGCGACGCCCACACGAGCAACGTAAATGTACCGACGGCCGTCGCCACCAATCCACCGAAAATCTTCCCGTTCACGCCGCCGAGGAACAGCACGCCCATCGCGATCGCGGCGATCACCATGAATGCGCCCATATCAGGCTCAAGCAGCAGCAGCATGCCGACCACGCCAACGGCGAAGCCCATCGGCAGAAAGCCCTTGGCGAAGCTGTGCATGTATTCCTGCTTGCGCACCGTGTAGTTCGCCGCATAGATCGTCACGGCGAGCTTCATGATTTCCGACGGCTGCATGTTCGTGATGCCGAGCGGAATCCAGCGGCGCGCACCGTTCACGCCCTTGCCGACGTGCGGAATCAGCACGATCACGAGCGCGACGAGCGCGATCAAGAACAGCTTCGGCGCGTACTTGTCCCACGTCGAAATGGGGATGCGGAACGCGATCACGCCCGCCACCGATCCCATCACGACAAAGATGACCTGGCGCACGAGAAACGCGTAGTCGCGATACGACGCGTACTTCGGCGAATCCGGCATCGCGATCGACGCCGAATACACCATCACGACGCCAAGACCCAGCAGCGCGACGACGACCCACAGCAGCGAGTGATCGTAGTCGAGCATGCGCGAGCGCAGCGGACGCACGCCGTTGACGGCGCTCGACAGTCCGCCCGAACGCGGCGTGCGCTCAGCCGTCGCAGCACCGCCCGCGGAGCCGCGCTGTTTGCCGAGTTGTGACCCGAAGCGTTCCGTCCAGCTCATATCATCGTCCCCCGTTCGGCAGCGATGTCTTCGACCGCGCTCTTGAACACGGCAGCACGATGCGCGTAACCCTTGAACATGTCGAAGCTGGCACACGCAGGTGACAGCAACACGGCATCGCCCGGTTGCGCGACGGCGCTGGCTGCGCGCGTGGCTTCTTCGAGCGTCGCGTGATCGGTCATCGCGATGCCTGTGTGTGCGAGTGCGGCGCGAATCTGCGGCGCGTCGCGGCCGATCAGCATCACGGCGCGGCACCAACGCATCACCGGCTCCGCGAGCGGATCGAATTCCTGGCCCTTGCCATCGCCGCCCGCAATCAGCACGACGCGTTGCGCGAGGCCGTCGAGCGCCGCAACCGTTGCGCCGACATTCGTGCCCTTGCTGTCGTCGACATAATCGACACCATCGATCGACGCGATCAATTCAACGCGATGCGGTTCGCCGCGATATTCGCGCAGGCCGTGCAGCAGCGGCGCGCCCGGCAAGCCAATGGCGCGCGCAAGTGCGAATGCAGCGAGCGCGTTCGTCGCGTTGTGCAAGCCACGGATGCGCAAAGCGTCGGCGGGCATCAGGCGCTTGAGGCCGATGTCCGGCGGCGTCGTGGATTCTGTTTTGCGACGACGCGTCGGCACGGGTTCGTCGCTCGCGTCGCGGTCGTGCGCGTCGACAAGCCAGACCATGCCGTTATCGCGCAGCAGACCGAGGTCGCCATCGCGCGTCGGCTCACCGACACCGAACGTCACCAGTTGCGCGCCGCTCTGCTCTGAAGGCTTGAGCATCATCACACGCGCATCGTCGCGATTCAGCACGCGCACCGTGTTCTTGCCGAAAATCTTGCCCTTCGCGGCCGCGTATGCATCGAGGCCGCCGTGCCAGTCGAGGTGATCCTGCGTGATGTTCAGGATCACGGCAGCATCCGGCTCGAACGTGTGCGCGGTTTCCAGCTGGAAGCTCGACAGTTCGAGCACCCACACGTCGGGCAATGCGGTGTTGTCGATGGCTTCCGTGAGCTTGTCGAGCGCGGCGGGGCTGATGTTGCCCGCGACCGCGACCTTCTTGCCCGCGCGTTCGCACAGCAAACCCGTCAGGCTCGTCGTAGTCGTCTTGCCGTTCGTGCCCGTGATCGCGATCACCTTCGGCGCGTAGCCGCTTTCGCCGAGCGTGCGCAATGCCTGCGCGAAGAATTCGAGTTCGCCCCACACGGGGATATCGCGTTCGCGCGCGGCGGCGATCAACGGCACGAGATCCGCTGCGAGCGGCGAAAGGCCCGGGCTGATCGCCACCAGTTCGACGCCTTCGAGCAGCACCTCGGAGAACGGTCCGCCAACGAAGTCGCCGTCGATGCCATGCGCTTCGAGCGCCGACAGGTTCGGCGGCACTTCGCGCGTGTCGGCGATACGCAGGCGGCAACCATGCCGCGCGCACCAGCGCGCCATCGCGAGGCCCGATTCACCGAGCCCCAGCACGAGCACCATCGGCTTTTGCCGATCCCGAAACTTCTCGCCAAACATCGACTGCTTCCCCTTGCTTTTACAGCTCTAAGTGTGACTTCTGGTGCGGCTTTGAATACGGCTTAACGCAACTTGAGCGTGGACAGACCGAACAGGCACAACATCAGCGTGATGATCCAGAAACGCACGACAACCTGCGTTTCCTTCCAGCCCGACAGTTCGAAGTGGTGATGCAACGGCGCCATCTTGAAGATGCGGCGGCCTTCACCGAAACGTGCCTTCGTGAACTTGAACCACGTGACCTGCAACATCACCGAAACCGTTTCAGCGACGAAAATCCCGCCCATGATGAACAGCACGATTTCCTGACGCACGATCACGGCAATCGTGCCGAGCGCGCCGCCGAGTGCCAGCGCGCCGACGTCGCCCATGAACACTTGCGCCGGATGCGTGTTGAACCAAAGGAAAGCAAGCCCTGCCCCACCCATCGCCGAGCAGAAAATCAGCATTTCGCCCGCGCCCGCGATATGCGGGAACAGCAGGTATTTCGAATAGACTGCGCTACCCATCACGTACGCGAACACACCGAGCGACGAGCCGACCAGCACCACGGGCATGATCACGAGACCGTCGAGACCATCCGTGAGATTCACCGCGTTGCTCGAACCGACGATCACCAGATACGTCAGCGCGATGAAGCCCCACACGCCGAGCGGATAGGTCATCGACTTGAGGAACGGCAGCAGCAGGTCGGCACGTGCAGGCAGGCCCATCGAAAGGCCGCTGCGCACCCACGCCATGAACAGGTCGAACACGCGCACATTGCTCGCTTCGGACACGCTGAACGCGAGATACACAGCTGCAAACAGACCAATCAACGACTGCCAGAAATACTTTTCGCGCGATGACATGCCACGCGGATCCTTGTAGACGACCTTGCGGTAATCATCGACCCAGCCGATCACGCCGAAGCCGAACGTGACGAGCATCACGATCCAGATGAAACGATTGGTCAGGTCCGCCCACAGCAGCGTGGAAACAGCGATACCGATCAGAATCAGCACGCCGCCCATCGTCGGCGTACCCGATTTCACAAGGTGCGTTTGCGGACCGTCCTTGCGCACGGCCTGCCCGACCTTCATCTGCGTCAGCTTGCGGATCACCCACGGGCCGCAGACGAGACCGATCAGCAGCGCGGTAATCGTCGCCGCGACAGCACGAAACGTCAGATAACTGAACACGCGCAAAAAGCCTACGTCGTTCTGCAGCCATTGCGCCAGCGCCAGTAGCATGCTTCTGTCCTTCTCTTTCAGTGTGCGCCGGGCGTCGCGCCCGATGCAGCGGGTTGTGGACTCGTTACGGCGTCCACCACGCGCTCCATTTTCATGAAGCGCGAGCCTTTCACGAGATACGTTGCAGCAGAGCCGTACGCGGCCTGCTGCAATTGCGCGACGAGTGCATTCACGTCGTCGCAGTGGTGTGCTTCGCCGCCGTACGCGGCGCAGGCGTCACGCGATGCGTCGCCCATTGCGTACAGCGCGTCGATGCCGCGCTCTTTCGCATACGCGCCGACTTCGCGATGAAACGCGGGGCCGTTGTCGCCGACTTCGCCCATGTCGCCCATCACCAGCACGCGCGGCGAGGGACGTGCAGCGAGCACGTCGATGGCAGCGAGCATCGAATCAGGGTTCGCGTTATACGTGTCGTCGATCACCGTTGCGCCGGCCATCGTTCCGAGCACCGCGCGCTTCACCTGCAGGCGGCCTTTCACTGCGCCGAATGCTTCGAGACCGCGCTTGATCGCATCAAGCGACACGCCCGAAGCGAGCGCTGCCGCCGTCGCGGCAAGTGCGTTGTGCGCGTTGTGCGCGCCGAGCACTTGCAGCGTGATGTCGACGTGACCTTCGGGCGTGTCGATGCTCAACTGATTGCCATCGAGCGTGCCTTGGACAGCAGCTTCCGTCGCGCGTTCGTCGGTATTCAGCGCGAAATCGATGATGCGGTTGCCCGTCGCGGCGACGCGCCAGATGCCGGCGTACGTATCGTTTGCGGGGAACACGGCGATGCCGTCGGACGCAAGCGCGTGAATCACGCTGGCATGCTCCAGCGCGACGGCTTCGACCGTCGCCATGAATTCCTGATGCTCGCGCTGCGCGTTGTTCACCACAGCGACCGTCGGCGCGGCGATCTTGCCGAGCAGTTCCGTTTCGCCCGGATGATTCATGCCGAGTTCGACGACAGCGAGCTGATGCGCTTCGCTCAAACGGAAGAGCGTCAGCGGCAAGCCGACGTCGTTGTTGAAATTGCCTGCCGTTGCAAGACGCGCCGATTCGCCAACAGCCGCAGCGAAGATCGACGAGATCATTTCTTTAACGGTCGTCTTGCCGTTGCTGCCCGTGACTGCGACGAGCGGCATGTCGAAGCGACGACGCCAGCCGTTCGCGAGCGCGCCCAACGCCACGCGCGTATCGCCCGTAACGCGCAACGCTGGCACGTTGAAGTTGTCCGGCGTGCGCGACGCGAGCACGGCGCTCACATTGCGCGCGGCAACGTCACCGAGAAAATCGTGTGCGTCGAAACGGTCGCCCTTCAGCGCGACGAACAGATCGCCGGGACCGCATGAACGGCTGTCCGTCGAGACGCGCTCGAAGCCAATCGAATCGTCGCCCGTCACCGTTGCGCCCGGAATCACCGCGGCGGCTTCACGCAGCGTGAACATCATGATTCGCTACCTCCGCGTGCGTGCGTTGCGCGGGCCGCGAGCGCGAGCCGTGCGTGATCCTGATCCGAGAACGCGCGCTTCTTGCCCATGATTTCCTGCGTCGATTCGTGACCCTTGCCTGCCAGCACGACGACGTCTTCGCGCGCAGCACAACGCACCGCTTGCAGGATCGCGCTCGCGCGGTCGTCAATGCGGCGTGCCTTCGACGCGTCCTGCATGCCGGCGGCGATCTGATCGATGATCTTTTGCGGGTCTTCGCTGCGCGGGTTGTCGCTCGTCACGACGACGCCGTCGGCATGACGCTCCGCGATTGCGCCCATCAGCGGACGCTTGGTCGCATCGCGGTCGCCGCCGCAGCCGAACATGCAGATGAGCTTGCCGCCGCGTGCATTCGCGATCGGACGCAGAGCCTTCAGCGTTTGCTCCAGTGCGTCCGGCGTGTGCGCGTAGTCGATGACGACGAGCGGTTCGTCGTTCTGCAAGCGGCCGCCGAGACGCTCCATGCGCCCATTCACCGATTCGAGCTTCGTCAGTTGCGCGACGGCTGCATCGAACGGCACGTCCGACGCAAGCAGCGCGCCGAGCACGCCGAGCAGATTGCTCACATTGAACAGACCGAGCGTGTTGACCTCGATGTCGGTGTTACCCCAATCCGATGCGATATGAAATGCGGTGCCGGTTGTGGTCGCGCGCACATTCGACGCAACGATCGACGCATCGGCCCGCACATCGGCGTGCGATTGAAGCGAGTACGCAATCGTCTTCGCGTGGCCCTTCGTGCTCGCGATCATGCGACGACCCGCTTCGTCATCGGCATTGATGACGGCGGCCTTCAGTTCCGGCCACGCGAACAGGCGCGCCTTCGCTGCTTCGTACGCTTCGAACGTGCCGTGATAGTCGAGATGATCTTGCGTGAGATTGGTGAACACGCTGACGCTGAACGCCGTGCCATTCACGCGACCTTGATGCAGCGCATGTGACGACACTTCCATCGCGACCGCTTTCGCGCCCGCTGCGCGCAATTGCGCGAGGCTGCGTTGCAGTTGCGGCGCGTCTGGTGTCGTAAAACCGGTATGCACGAGGTGGCCCGGCATGCCGCTGCCGAGCGTGCCGATGATCGCGCACGGTTGGCCCAGCGCCGTCAGCGCAGCCGAAATCCAGTTCGTGCACGACGTCTTGCCATTCGTGCCCGTCACGCCGATCACGCGCATTGCGTCGCTCGGATCGCCGTACCACGCGCTCGCGATCGTGCCTGCCAGTTCATTCAGGTGCGGCACGGCGTACGTCGTCGAGGCGTCGATATCGCCCGTATAACCGTCCGATTGCACGAGCACGGCAACCGCGCCGCGCTCGATTGCGTTCGCGATGAACGCGCGGTTGTCCGCGCCGTCGACCGCGTACGCGAGAAATACGTCGCCGGCCGCGATCTTGCGCGTGTCGGCGTGCAAATGTGCACCTGGCTGCGCGTGGGCGCGCAGCCAAGCAAGCGCGTCAGCAATCTGCTGTTGCGCCGGGTGAGAAGAACGCAGCGCACTCATCTAACTACTCCGGGGCGGTTCTTCGTGTTGTCTGAAATCTGCAGCTTTTTCGGCGCGGTATGCGTCGGAAGTTTCTTGGCGCCGCTCACAGCCGGCTGCGATGCCGCTGCGGCCGCGGCCGGATTTACTTCGTCCGACACAACCATCTGCTTGACGGGTTGATCGGGCGGCACGTTCAGCGAGCGCAGCGTATCGCCGACGATCGATGAGAACACCGGGCCCGACACCTGACCGCCGAAGTGGCTACCCGCCGTCGGTTCGTCGACGGACACGGCCACCACGATGCGCGGATTCGGCATCGGCGCCATGCCGACGAACGAAGCGCGGTATTTGCTGTGGTCGTAACCGCGGCCCACGTGCTTGTACGCGGTACCCGACTTGCCGCCGACGCGATAACCCGGCACCGCCGCATCCGGCGATGTGCCGCCCGGCGACACGACGGTTTCGAGCATCGCGCGGACTTCACGCGCAGTGGTCGGTGCGAACACCTGCGTGCCCGTCACCGGCTGGTCCTTCGACGTGCGGAAAATCGACACGGGCATGATCTGGCCGTCGTGCGCGATCGCCGTGTAGGCGCGGCCCAACTGGAACAGCGACACCGACAGGCCGTAGCCGTACGACATCGTCGCCTGCTCGATGCGGCGCCAGCTCTTCCACGGACGCAGACGACCCGCCGCCGCCCCCGGGAAACCGACCTTCGGCGCCTGGCCGAGACCGATGCTGGTGTACATGTTCCACATCTCTTCCGGCCGAAGCTGCATCGCGATCTTGGTCGCGCCGATGTTGCTCGACTTCTGGATCACGCCACCGACGGTCAGCACGCCGAAGCCCGAGTCGTCGGTGATGGGCGCGCCGTCCAGCACGAAGCGGCCGCCGCCCGTATCAACCAGTGTAGTCGGCGTGACGCGGTGCAGATCGAGCGCGAGCGACACCGTGAACGGCTTCATGATCGAGCCCGGCTCGAACGTGTCGGTCAGGATACGGTTGCGCAGCTGTTCGCCCGTCAGGTGAGTACGGTCGTTCGGGTTGTAGGTCGGATAATTGACGAGCGCGAGCACTTCGCCCGTCTGCACGTCGATCACCATCGCGGCGCCCGCTTTGGCCTTGAACTTCTGCACGGCCGCTTTGAGGTTCGTGTACGCGATGTACTGGATCTTGCTGTCGATCGACAGATCGACGTCCTGACCGTTGTGCGGCACGACCTGCTCGTCCACGTCTTCGATGATGTGGCCGAGACGATCCTTGATCACGCGGCGGCTTCCCGACATGCCCGCGAGCAGCTTCTGGTCGCCGAGTTCGACGCCCTCCTGGCCTTCGTCCTCGACGTTCGTAAAGCCGATCAGGTGAGCCGTGATTTCGCCTTCCGGATAAAAGCGCTTGTACTCGTTACGCTGATAGACACCGGGAATGCCGAGCGCTTCCACTTTCGCGGCGACGTCGACGGGTACCTGGCGCTTCACATAAACGAACGTCTTGTCTTCCGACAGCTTCTTGCGCAATTCCGGCTGCGTCATGTCGAGCAGCTTGGCGAGATCGGCGAGCTTGTCCGCGCCGAGATCGTCGGGCACGGATTCGGGAATTGCCCAGATTGCGCGCACGGGCAGACTCGTGGCGAGCACGAGGCCGTTACGGTCGAGAATCTTGCCGCGCGTGGCGGGCAATTCCAGCCGGCGCTGATAGCGGCTTTCGCCCTGCTTCTGATAGAACGCGTTGCCCGGACCCTGGATCCAGAACGCACGTGCAGTCAGCGCGACGAACGCCATGAAGAGCAGAAACACGACGAGCTTCGAGCGCCACATCGGCAGACGCACCGACAGAATCGGATTCGCCGAGAACGCAACGCTCTTGTTCTTGTTCGACGATTTCTTCATCGCGACACTCCACGCGCTTTTGCGGCCGACGCCGGGGTCGGCGCCGAAGTCGGGATCGGCGCGTCTTCAGCCTTGGCAGCACCGGCGTCGAGCGTCAGATATTGCGTGCGTCCCGTGGTCGCGCCTTGCATCTTCAAGGAGTCGGTGGCGATCTGCTCGATGCGCGAAGTCTTCGACAACGCGCTCTGCTGATATTGAAGCTGCGAATAGTCCTGCTGCAGCTGGCGCTCCTGTGACTGGGCGCGCTGCAACTGGATAAAGAACTGGCGCTGTTGATTGGTCGCGTTGACGACGGAAAGTGCGCAACCCATCACGACAATCAGCAGGAAGATATTGAGGCGGTTCATGGCGCGATCCGCTCCGCGACGCGCATCACGGCGGAACGGGCGCGCGGGTTCTCGGCGACTTCAGTGTCGCTTGCGAAAACGCGGCCAATCAGTTTGAGCGGTGGGCTGGGAAGGTCGACGGCGCGGATCGGCAGGCGGCGGTCGACGGCAGGCGCACTCGAGTGCGTCTGCATGAACCGCTTGACGATCCGGTCTTCGAGCGAATGAAAGCTGATCACGACCAGCCGCCCCCCTTGCTCCAGCAACGACAATGCTGCTTCTAGTACGACTTGCAGCTCCGCAAGCTCTTGATTGATGTGAATCCGTATAGCTTGAAAGGTGCGGGTTGCCGGGTCCTTACCCTTCTCACGGGTTTTGACGACGTTAGCCACGATTTGGGCAAGCTCGCCCGTGCTGACGAGAGGCCCAAGACGGTCGGACTCTGCCCGGCGAGCAGCAAGCGCCTTTGCAATCTGAAAAGCAAACCGTTCTTCCCCATAATCCCGTATCACCTCCGTCATTTCCTGCACCGTCGCCCGCGCCAGCCAGTCCGCAGCGGACTCTCCGCGCGTCGGGTCCATCCGCATGTCGAGCGGGCCGTCGGCGCGGAAACTGAAACCCCGCTCCGGATCGTCGAACTGCGGCGACGACACGCCCAGATCCAGCAGCACACCCGACACACGCCCTACCCCGCGCTCGCTCATCGCGTCGCGCAGTGATGCGAAACTTTCATGCACGATCTCGAAGCGCGGATCGGCGACTTGCTGCGCGGTGGCGATGGCGAGCGGGTCTTTGTCGAACGCAATCAGACGCGCCGATTCACCCAGCCTGGCCAATACCGCGCGGCTATGTCCGCCGCGCCCGAACGTGCCATCTATATAGATACCGTCCGCGCGCGTGACGAGCGCATTCACCGCTTCATCGAGCAGCACCGTGCGATGCTGCAATCCGTTACCCATCGCAGGCGCCATATGTATTACCTGCGATCAGAAAGTGAAGTTCTTCAGAGAGTCGGGCATGCCCTGCGACATCGCCGCCTGTTCCTGCGCGTCGTAGGTGTCCTTGTCCCAGATCTCGAACCGGCTTCCCATGCCCAGCAACATCACTTCTTTTTCCAGCTTGGCGGCCTGACGCAATTCCGGCGCGATCAGCACGCGACCGGCCGTGTCCAGATCGACGTCCGCAGCACTGCCGAGAAAAATGCGTTGAAACCATTTGGCTTCCATTGGCAGCGCGACGATCTTGGCGCGGAAGACTTCCCATTCGGGACGCGGAAATAGCAACAGGCAGCCGTCCGGGTGACGCGTGATGGTCACTCGGCCTTCTGCCTGTCCTTGCAGCGCATCCCGATAGCGAGACGGGACGGACATCCGCCCCTTCGCATCGAGTGTCAGCGCTGACGCCCCTTGGAACACTTCACTCCCCTTTTGTCAGGGCGCTGAAAGATGTCGCCCGATTCTGGAAATTTACCGGAGAAAGCGCGTTGGATCACACAAAAATACACTTTCTCACACTGTCTCCCACTTTAGAGTAACCCCCAACACCGGTCAAGGGAGAGACGCGGATTTTTGACGAATTTTGTTTGCTAGAACAAGGACTTAGCGGCGTCTGCTCAGGTGACGCCTAAAAACGGAAAATCGTTATAAATGAATGAACTAACGAAACTTGTGAATGTGATACGTGAAAAGTGCGAGGGAAGAGCCTGGAATGAAAGCGATCAGGGAGGGTGAAAAGCGCGGGAGAACGGAAGGTTTGGAGCGATTTTCAGGGGCGACGCGCGGGGCGTCACCCACTTTGCATTTGAATCAGATTAAACGTGGTACGCGGTGCGGGTCATGATCTTCGACGCAGCCCGCATCAGCGCGCGCGCCGGAAACGGCAGTTCGACGCCGCCGGCATCCGTCGCGGCCTTTCCATGCGCGGCTTCATCGATACGCATCTGCTCGACGATTGCACGCGATTCGTGATCGCCTTCGGGCAAGGTGGTCAGATGGCCGCCTAGATGTAGTTCCACCTGGCGTTCCGTCTCTGCCATGAAGCCGAGGCTCACGCGATCGCCGAGCCGACCCGCCGCGAAACCGATCGCGAGGGCGCCAGCATACCAGAGTGGATTGAGCAGACTGGGACGCGAATCGAGCGCTTCGAGGCGCTTGTACGTCCATGCGAGGTGATCTTCTTCTTCGCGCGCGGCGTGCTCGAAAGCCTGCTTGAGCGTGGGTGAGCGCGTCGCCAGTTTTTGCGCCTGATAGAGCGCCTGCGCGCACACCTCGCCGACGTGATTCACGCGCATCAATCCCGCCGCGTGCGCGCGCTCTTCGTCCGTCAGTTCGACAGGTTCCGTCGATTCGGGCGGAACAGGAAGCGGACGCGACATGCGCGACACCCCGGTCATTGAGCGTAAACCCCGATCGAACTCATTAATCAATTCATCAAGCAGCATCCCGGTCTCCACAACGCGGCGTCCGGATCGATTCTCGCAAACCCTTGCCCAGCAAGGCTTCGCGACCGACGGGAAGAAAAATCCCGGCGCGATTCCGACGGCCAATTCTGGATTTTAGATCATGTTGCGTAAACGAAACAGCGGTCCGATTCCCGCCCTGCTTTTTCTTTGTGCGCTTAGTTGTCGCTGTTACATTACACGGCAACTTCTTGAAGAAGTTACGCAAGGCCGCAACGCAGATAACTACTTGCCTTGCTTGAAAATAATTCGCAATTCCTTGGAGATCTTTCGATGAAAAAGTCGCTTCTCGCTCTTGCAGCACTGGGCGCGTTTGCTGGCGTCGCTCATGCTCAGAGCAGCGTGACGCTGTACGGCATTATTGATGAAGGTTTTAACATCAACACCAACTCCGGCGGCAGCCATCTGTACAACCTGTCGAGCGGCGTGCTGCAAGGTAGCCGTTTCGGCCTGCGCGGTACGGAAGACCTCGGCGGTGGCCTGAAGGCTGTCTTCGTGCTGGAAAACGGCTTTGACGTGAACAGCGGCAAGCTGGGTCAAGGCGGCCTGATGTTCGGCCGTCAAGCTTACGTCGGCCTGAGCAGCCAGTTTGGTACGGTCACGCTGGGTCGTCAGTACGACTCCGTGGTCGACTACGTCGGTCCGCTCGAAGCAGGCGACCAGTGGGGCGGCTACATCGCTGCTCACCCGGGCGACCTGGACAACTTCAACAACGCGTACCGCGTTAACAACGCCATCAAGTTCACGAGCGCTAACTACGCTGGCCTGACGTTTGGCGGCCTGTATAGCCTGGGCGGCGTTGCTGGCGACTACTCGCGCAACCAGATCTTCTCGGCTGGTGTTGGCTACAACAACGGTCCGTTGGTGTTGGGCGCTGGTTACTTGAACGTTCGTAACCCGAACGTTTCGTTCTTCGGCAACAGCACGTCGGGCACGGTCAACGCAGCAGTGGCGAACGTCTCGTCGCCGGTCTACAGCGGCTACGGCTCGGCTCATACGTACCAGGTTATCGGTGCAGGCGGCGCATACACGTTCGGCGCAGCGACGATCGGTGCAACGTACTCGAACGTCAAGTTCTACGACATCGGCTCGTCGTTCGCATCGGCAGCGTTCGCTGGCCAGACGGCAACGTTCAACAACGGCGAAATCAACTTCAAGTATCAGTTGACGCCGGCCCTGCTGGTTGGCGCAGCGTATGACTACACGCGCGGCAGCAGCCTGAACGGCAACGACTCGGCCAAGTACCACCAAGGTTCGGCAGGCGTCGACTACTTCCTGTCGAAGCGCACGGACGTGTACATCATCGGTGTGTACCAGCACGCTTCGGGCACGGACTCGACGGGCAAGCCGGCTGTCGCTGCGATCAACGGCCTGACGGCTTCGTCGAACGACAACCAGTTCACGGCTCGCGTCGGTATCCGTCACAAGTTCTAATAAGTCGTAAAAGCGTAGTTACCCTCGAGGGCGCCTTAGGGCGCCCTTTTTTATTGGCGCATGCGGCGTCTTTGATCGTTTGATCGCTCGCGTCGATGCAGACAAGAACGGCCCAACGGTTTGCACCGTTGGGCCGTCTCTGATTTCATGCGCTGACTCGTGTCTTTGCGCTACTGGTCTCCTCGTCTACAACCTTGCTTGATCAGGCGCGTCACGCCCGACCATCGCGCAATTCGCGACGCAGGATCTTGCCGACATTGCTCTTGGGCAACTCCTTGCGGAACTCGACCATTCGCGGCCGTTTGTAGCCGGTCAACTGTTCCTTGCAGTACGCGAAGATATCCTTGTCGGTGATCGCGTCGTCCTTCTTTACGATGTACAGCTTCACCGCTTCGCCCGAATGCTCGTCCGGCACGCCGACGGCTGCCACTTCGAACACGCCCGGATGCTTTGCGACGACGTCCTCGATCTCGTTCGGATAAACGTTGAAACCCGACACGAGAATCATGTCTTTTTTCCGGTCCACGATCTTCACGAAGCCATCTGCGCTGACGGTCGCAATGTCGCCCGAACGGAAGAAGCCATCGGACGTCATCACCTTCGCCGTTTCGTCCGGACGGTTCCAGTAGCCGGCCATCACCTGCGGACCGCGAATACACAACTCGCCGGCCTGACCGGGCGGCAGTTCGTTACCGTCGTCGTCGCGGATCGAGATTTCCGTCGATGGCAAGGGCAGACCGATCGTGCCGCTGTATTCAGTGACGATAGTCGGATTACAGGTGACGCACGGCGAAGTCTCCGACAGACCATAGCCTTCGACGATCGGCGCGCGCGTGCGCTCGAACCACCGGTTTGCAACGGCTTCCTGCACGGCCATGCCGCCCGCGTTCGCAACGAGCAGGTTCGAGAAATCGAGCTTCGCGAAATCCGGATGATTGAGCATCGCGTTGTACAGCGTGTTCACGGCCGGAAATGTCGTGATCTTGTAACCGTGCAGCGACTTGATCATGCCTGCGATATCGCGCGGATTCGGAATCAGCACACCGAGGCCGCCTGTGCGGATGGTCAGCAGTCCGCATACCGTCAACGCGAACACGTGATAAAGCGGCAGCGCGACAACCGTCACGAACTGGTCGATGTCAGCGCGCTTCTTGCGCGCCGGCTCGACCCACACATGCGACTGCAGCACGTTCGCGACCAGATTTCGATGCAGCAGCGTCGCGCCCTTCGCGACGCCCGTTGTGCCGCCCGTGTACTGTAGAAATGCGACGTCGTCGGGACTCTGCTTCACCGGTGTGAACTTCGTTCGCGCACCTTCGGAGATTGCGTCGTTGAAACTAACGTGGTCCGGCAAGTCCCACGCCGGCACCATCTTTTTCACGCGACGCACGACGAAATTGACGAGCAGGCCCTTCGCGCCCATCAGATCGCCCATCGACGCGACAACCACATGCTTGATCGACGTATTGCGCACGACCGCCTGTAGCGTCACCGCGAAGTTCTCGAGCAGGATGATCGCTTCCGCGCCGCTGTCCTTGAGCTGATGTTCGAGTTCGCGCGGCGTGTACAACGGGTTCACGTTCACGACGACATAACCCGCGCGCAGGATCGCCGCGAGCGCAACGGGATACTGCAGCACGTTGGGCATCATGATCGCGATGCGTGCGCCGCGCGCGATGCCCTTCGACTGGAACCAGGCGGCAAGCCGCGTCGACAGGCTATCGAGTTCGCCGTACGTGATCTGCTTGCCCATGCACGCGAACGCGGGTTTCGCGCGGTACTGGCGGAAGCTTTCCTCCAGCATCGCGGTGACCGACTCGTACTGGGTCGGATCGATTTCCTTTGGCACGCCGGGCGGATACGACCTCAGCCAGACTTTTTCCATACGGCGTCTCCTCCGTGATTTTCGAATGGTCGTGCTAAAAACCGCATCGTAGCATGCGCTCACGCGTAGACATTCGGGATAAGCCCCCAGTTAGACGATGCACTCGAAAGCGCAGCGGGAACGTCCGCTGCGCGCATGCCGGGCGACTCAGGCTCGCTCGACCTCGACGAGGCAGTCGTAGAAGGTCGCGGAACCGCCGAGATCGGTCAACGCCTGGCTCGTGACCTGATTGGCGTTGCGGCCGTCCGGCGCGAGCTTTTTCCACCAGATCGACAGGCCGACGACCAGACCGTTGCGAGCCTTGTCGGTGACACGGGCTTGCGCCTGCATCGAGCCACGATCGTTGAAGATGCGGACCTGATCGCCGTCGTTGATGCCGCGTTCGCGTGCATCATCGGGATGGATATCGAGGTGAGGCGCCCCTTCCGTCGCGCGCAGGCTTTCGACATTGACGAACGTGCTATTGAGGAAGTTGCGCGCCGGCGGAGAAATCATCGCCAGCGGATAACGCGCTGCGAGCTCGGGCGATCCGTCCGCCGACTCGTACGGCGGCAAATAATCCGGCACCGGCTCGAGGCCCGCCTGCGCCAGACGCTCGCTGTAAAACTCGCATTTGCCCGATGGCGTGCGAAAGCCGCCATTGGCGAACGGTGCTTCAGGGACAATCAGCTTCGCCCAACCGTCGCGCTTGAGCGTTTCCCAACTAAAGCCCTTTAGCAGCGGATCGTCCCAACGAAACGCCGATGACGCGACGGCTTCGTCGCTTTCATACAGCGCAGGTTCGTCGAGGTTCATCGCGCGTGCGATGCCACGGAAGATTTCGGTATTCGGGCGGGCATCGGCAACGGGCGCGATCGCAGGCAGATTGACCATCACATGTGTGTGACCGTACGACTTGTGCACATCGAGATGCTCGAGTTGGGTCGTAGCAGGCAGCAGCAGATCGGCGTAGTCCGCGGTGTCGGTCTGGAAGTGCTCAAGCACGATCGTGAACAGATCCTCGCGGGCAAAGCCGGCAGCGACGCGCTCTGAATCGGGCGCCACGGCGACAGGGTTCGAGTTGTACACGACGATCGCTTCTATCTTCGGTCCGAATGCAGCATCGCCCGGATGGCACAGCGCGTTGCCGATTTCATTCATATTGACCACGCGCGACTGCTTCGACGGCCAGCCCGGCATCAGATCGGGACGCGACAAGGCGTGCGAATCGACAGGTGCCCATCCGGACGACGACAGCAGGGCGCCGCCCGCGCGTTCACGCCAGGCGCCCGTCAGCGAAGGCAGGCACGCGATCGCCCGGGTGGCGTTGCCGCCGCCGCGCACACGCTGCATTCCGTAGTTCAACCGTATCGCTGACTTTTTCGTGCTGCCGTAAAGTCGCGCGAGATCCACGATTACCTGCTCGTCGATCCCGCAGATTTCAGCGACGCGCGCTGGCGGATAGTCGAGCGCGCGCGCTTTCAGTTGATCGAAACCGAGGGTGTGGTCGGCGATGTACGCGTGATCGAGCATATCTTCGACGATCAGCACGTGCATCATGCCGAGCGCCAGCGCGCCGTCCGTACCCGGCTTCAGCGCAATGTGCTGATGGCATTTTTCAGCAGTGAGCGAGCGATACGGGTCGATCGCGATCAGGCGCGCGCCGTTGCGCTTCGCTTCCTGCGCGCGGGTCCAGAAGTGCAGATTCGATGCGATCGGGTTCGCGCCCCAGATCAGAATGACCTCGCTCTCGGAGAAGAACTCGACGAGCATCCCAAGGCTTGCGCCGTACGTGTATTTGAGGCCCGCGGCGCCTGCCGCTGCACAGATCGTGCGGTCCAATTGCGACGCACCGAGCTTGTGGAAAAACCGTTGCGCGATGCTGTCGCCCTGGACGAAACCCATCGTTCCAGCGTAGCTGTAGGGCACGATCGCTTCGGGCGCGCGGGCAGCGATCTCGGAAAGACGATCGCCAGCAAGACGCAGCGCCGCATCCCAGCTGATCGGCTCGAACCGCCCTTCGCCCTTGCGTCCGACGCGCCGCATCGGCTGCGTCAGCCGCCGCGGATGATGAACGCGGTCCGCATAGCGGCTAACCTTCGTGCATAGAACGCCTTGCGTCGGCGGATGATCCGGCTCGCCGACGACCTTGATCGCACGGCCATTGTCGACCGTCACGCGTAGCGCGCAGGTATCGGGGCAGTCATGCGGACAGACGGCACGGTGGAATTCAGCGGGAGCGTTCATGTTTGTATCGAAGGATCACTGCGCGGATGAAGGTGTTGATTTTATTACGTTCCGGCGCTCCGATCTGACACATGACCGTCAAAAATGGGGATGGGCGTAGAATCGATTTTGATCTTCTCCGGAATCGACTGTCCGGATCACACCGCACACCGCCAGACACTCAATCCATCATGAAACTCATCCCTGAAATCCAAGCTGCTCGCGGCGAAATTCAGACGCTCCGACGAACAATCCACGCCAATCCGGAATTGCGTTACGAAGAAACGCAGACGGCCTCACTGGTTGCCAAAACACTTGCCCGTTGGGGCATCGAAGTGCATGAGGGCATCGGTAAAACGGGCGTGGTCGGAGTGCTCAAGCGTGGCACGGGAACGAAGTCGATTGGTTTGCGCGCCGATATGGACGCGCTCCCGATCCAGGAACTGAATAGCTTCGATCATCGTTCGAAAAACGAAGGGAAAATGCATGCTTGTGGACATGACGGACACACCGCGATGCTGCTCGGCGCGGCGCGGCATCTCGCGATGCATGGCGATTTCGAGGGCACGATTGTCTTCATTTTTCAACCCGCCGAGGAAGGTGGCGCCGGCGCGCAGGCGATGATCGATGACGGTCTTTTCACGCGTTTTCCCGTCGATGCCGTGTTTGGCATCCACAACTGGCCGGGCATGCCGGAAGGTCACTTCGGCGTCACCGAAGGTCCGATCATGGCGTCGAGCAATGAGTTTCGCATTGAAATCAAAGGTGTCGGCTCGCACGCGGCTCTGCCGCACAACGGGCGCGATCCCGTATTTACGGCAGTACAGATCGCGAACGGGCTGCAAAGCGTGATTACGCGCAACAAGAAGCCGCTCGATACGGCCGTGCTGTCTATCACGCAGATTCACGCGGGCGACGCGGTTAACGTCGTGCCGGATAAGGCGTGGCTGGCGGGAACTGTCCGAACGTTTACGACGGAAACGCTTGATTTGATCGAATCGCGTATGCGCAAGATCGTGGAGAGCACGGCTGAAGCCTATGAGTGCTCGGTGGAAATGACCTTCCATCGCAATTACCCGCCGACCATCAATAGCAAGAAAGAAGCGGAGTTTGCCGCAGCTGTAATGAAGGAAGTGGTGGGCGAAGAGCGCGTCGACGATGCCGTCGAACCAACGATGGGTGCCGAGGACTTTTCGTTCATGCTCCTGGCGAAGCCAGGTTGTTACGCGTTTCTTGGGAACGGCGATGGGGGACACCGCGAGTCGGGGCACGGCGCGGGCCCCTGCATGCTGCACAACGCGAGCTACGATTTCAATGACGAACTGTTGCCCGTAGGAGCCACGTATTGGGTACGGTTGGCGCAGCGGTTTTTAGAGCAGAATTGAAAGGTTTTTTGATTTGAGCTCTAGTGTGGCGAGTCGCACCAGGATGCAGATCGCTCGCGCTATTGGCGCTTCGCATCGGCCGGCTTCGTGTGCGTGAGGGTGCTCTTTGCATACGCTCAGCGGAGTTGCCAGACGGCCAATCGACGATTGAGATGCGGAGCTACGTTCCGGAGCCGCAACAGTGGGCTCGTGCGCAAGCCCTAACGCCGGGAAGAGGCGGATGATGAGGCGCTCCGCCTGGAGTGCATGCGGGTCCAGAAACCGGGAAACGGTATTGGATACGCCGGCCATTGCAGCCAGCCCGACGTTCGAGGCACGGCCGTTAATTTCCGGCCGTAGAAACGCCAAGACCCCGCTTTTGAGGGCGGGGTCTTGTCTGGGTAAGGAGCCTGACGATTACCTACTTTCA
>NZ_JAAGPI010000001.1 GCF_017104715.1 Burkholderia sp. Ac-20365 | reverse complement strand
GCGCAGAACGTATCGATGTTCAGTTCGTACATCGCGCGGCCAAAGTGCGTCACGCTGCGCCCCGTCTTGCCGGCGCACGTGCTGCGGAACACGCTCGCGCGGTCGCTGTAGAACGCCACCGGCTTGCGCATCATCGACATACACCAGCAGCGTGCAGGCCGGCGCGCGGTCCTCGAACCAGCGGTGATCGCTGCCGTCAATCTGCACCAGTTCGCCCAGGCACGCACGCCGCGCCCGTGGCTGGTAGAGCTTCGGCGGACGCTGTTTGCGCGGCACCCACAGGCCGGCCTCGGTCATCAGCCGCCTGACCGTCTCCTTGGCCAGCCGGATGCCGTGACATTCCTCGAGCTTCTCGCGCGCCAGCGTCGGCCCGAAATCGGCATAGCGCTCGCGGATGATCGTCAGGGCCCGCACCGCCAGCCCTGCGTCGAGCTTGCGGTTACCCGGTCGGCCACGTCTGCCGGAGGCCACGCCGGACGGCCCACGCTCGCGATACCGGGTCACCAGACGTTCGACCTGGCGCACGGTCAGGCCCAGCCGTTCGGCGGCACGGCCGGGCTTCAGGCCGATCTCAACGATGGCCTGGATAACCTTCAGCCTGTCCAGTTCGCGCATGCTCAGACTCACCAGTGTGGTGTCCGGCTTCATGGCTGGCTCCCGCATGGTTGCAGCACGGTGCCAGCTTGCCAGCGTTCAGAAACACGACATCTGTAAATAGCCAGAACACGACATTAGGATAGAGCCGCTACAACCAAAACGGTGATAATTTATGTTATGTCAAATTAAGAAATAAAGAGACCAACTTTCAGCCATGCTGGCATCGACATACGGGCCCCATGCCTCCGGCGACAGATCAACAGCAATCCCGGTTCATTGCCGCCGAATCAATAATGATCTATGTTCGGACACCATCCTGACTATCGGCGGCCGCGCTAACAGATGAAGCAAAAACCAATAGCCGCTTTCGCACTTACCGTCTGCTGCAGCGTGGCCCATGCAGGCAAGCTTTACGACGGATACGACTCGTTCTACGCCGATCAGGCTGGACAAGTATTCCCGTCTCCCGTTTCGAACGACTACCTTCCTGCGACCTACGGACCGAATGGCGACACGACGGCATCATGGGAGGGACAAGTCGGCAAAATGCGCATCAAACTGACAGTCACCGGCCGGAGCGTACGTATCAACAACCGCGTGCACCGGCTCGCCGACGCGGTGCGTTCAAATGGCGACAATCGCGTAGACCTGGACCCCAGATCCGTGACGTTGTACCTGGCATCCGACGCAGGTACGACAGGCCCAGCCATCTGCATCGAATCAACGGGTACTGGCTCTGGTACTGCAGACAGGTATAGCCAGGTGTACGCCATCAGCACCCAGTCCCGGTCCGGCATCCGCCTGTTCAAATTGCCCAGCCTTTTCGGATCTTGCCGCAGCCTCGTTCGACAGCAAGGCGCACTGCGATTCCCGATATTCTCCTATCGACGGGAGCCGAATATCGATGATCCCGTGGGCACTGAAGTCCAATATGCTGAGATCGAAGGCACGCAATACACAAGCACTGGGCAGCGTCTCACGACCCGCTTCACCGACCCGACCAACGTATTCAGATTCACTGTCGAATGAGCACACCCGAATCGGCTGCGCACCAAAACCACAACAAACTTCTTTTCCGCCTGACACACAATCGAAGCATCTTCCACGCTACAAACGCCCTGCTTCCATGACACGCACCAAGCTTCTGGTTTTATCGTCCTCGATATTCATCGCCCCTTTGGTCGCCCACGCAGAGATAACGCGTGACACGTTTTGCTTCAGTTCCGGCGGAGTGAACTCAACAAATTTCGAATTGCGCACGTATTACGACTCTTCCAGCAGCCTGTCATGGGCGTTCGTGAGGTATCAGGGTTCGAATCAATCGATTCCATTGATCATGGATGAATCAGCTGCACGGACGCTCGACAAGAATGCGCCGGATGAACAAACCACGACTTGGGTCGAGATATACAGGAAGCAAATCACCGGTGAATATCGGATGGTAAGTCAGGGAACGATGGTCCCTTCAATGATTTATACCAACAGGAAAAGTGGCAAAAAGACCTCGTTTGGATTAAATGCCAGCGCGGTGACAGACAGCGGTAGCTGCGACTGGAAGTGACACCGTCCACTTCTCAGCTACCGGGCCCGAACGATCCTCACGCTTAAAAAAGACCGCCTGAACATACTCCCCACAGGGCCACAACACGCAACCACACTGCGATACCGTTCGATATCGACGAGTGGTTTTGCATCGTCCGCCAAAATACAGAGTCCTGATGGCGGAAGTATGTTGGGCCTCTGGCCGGCGTCTATCCTTAATCGGGGCATTCGCGCAATTGACCAAGGAGGCGTGTAATGAAACCCGCACTCTTTCTAGCCGTCGTCAGTATGTTTTGCGGCGCCCAGCTGGCGCATGCCGTCTGCTCCCACGACGCCGTCTTTCTCACGCTCAATGATCAGATTCGCGGGTATTCCGCGCGCGCCAATGGAGCGACCGAACCCTGTCAGGTGCTGCAAGGCCCGCTTACCACCCTCAGGTCGGCCGGGGCGACGGTGATCGACAGGAGGGATTCCTTTCACCTTGCGCAATTCGGCGACACCACCGTCGACATCTTTCCGCGAAAAGCCGAGGGCAATCAGTCGCCCAGTCGCTCCTTCATGTTGATAATGACGAATGACTTGCCCGGTATCGCGGTCGACTCTCGCCTCAACGACTTCGTCCTGAGCGTTCGTCCCTCGACTGCGTGCGTGATGGTCGTTCCCGTCAATAGCTCCGGGCCAATACCCAATCCCGTCCGCATTACCGATCCGAATATCACCCAGTACCAGAGCATCGCGATCGATAGCGACGACAACCTGCTGATCGCGGGTTATGACATACAGGGAACGGCGATCATCGACACGTTCGGCACGAGCCGAAGCGTGAGCGCGCCACCGCTTCTGCGCAGCCTCACAGGTCCCAAAACCGGCCTGTTTCCGGGCCGCGATGTGTTTTTCTCACAGATCGCCACGTCGATCGCCGTCGATCCTCGTACGGACGAATTATTCGTCTACAACACGACAGCGGATGCGAGCCAGAACCAGGTGAGCATTTTCGCCGCCAAGGCGAATGGCAATGTGCGACCGATACGGACCATCAGCGGCCCAGCCACGGGAATCATCGGTGATCGCTTACCGTTGCCGGGTAACAGGATCGCCGTCTCACCGGATGGACGGCTTTTCGTCACCAATCCCAACCTGCGCATTCTCGTGTTCGCGCCGGGAGCAAGGGGCGATGTGGCGCCGTCTCAAGTCATCGACGACTCCACGCCCAGTTCGGCCCGATCCGCGGGGATCGCCTTCCGGTCGGGACACGACAGGAAAGATGATGAAGACGGATGCTGGAGGAAAACCGATGACGGCGGTAGAAACTAGGCGGACCAGCTTGCGCCTTCAGATCCCCACATCCACGACCAGCTCCGCCTTCAAAGCCCGAATCCTTCTATCGACAAAGTAGCCGCCGCCTTCCGTATAACGCAAATAGAGGCGCCCGCACTCGGAACACTGCCACACGCCGCACCGGTTATACGGAAAGTACTGCGGCGCGATGGGCGCGTCGGGCGCCCAATATTGAACGTTATCCGGCCGATACTCGGCAAACGTCGGCTCAGGATCATCCTCGCGCATGAGCGTTGCAATCTCGACGAGCTTCGATTCGTCGAGAGACAGCGGCTGCGACTGCCATCCATCCAGCGGCGTTCTTGTGCAGCCGCACGCTGCTGCCTCATTCGCTTCAGCCTGCCGCGCGAGTGCGACGAGAGCCGCCGCGTCCACATAACGTGTCATCTTGTCGTGCCTGTTTCCGGATTGATTCAACGCCGACGGCGCGAGCGTCACTTATACATCAACTCCACTCACACTGCTGCGCCGCCAGCCCAAATCTCACCCGTTCATCATCCGCTCGCGATGCGGCGTCACCCACGACCGGTCAAAACGCCCTTCCGCGATCGATCGCAACGCAGCCGCCTCCTTCGCGCCCTGCTTGCGTGCGCCTTCGATCACGTTCTCCACATCGGCAGGCGAAATTGCCAGCAACCCATCTTCGTCGCCGACGATGATATCGCCCGGGTTGACCACCATCCGCCCGACTGTCACGGGCACGTTGATTTCGCCCGGCCCGTTCTTGTACGGCCCGCGGTGCGTGACGCCTCGCGCATACACGGGAAAATCGCGCTGACGTATCGAGCCGACATCGCGTATCGCGCCATCGATCACGAGCCCCCGAACACCGAGGCTTTCCGCAAAGCTCGCCATGATGTCGCCCATCAGGGCCTGAGTCAGTTCGCCGCCACCGTCGATGACGAGCACATCGCCCGGCCTGCAAAAATCGAACGCGCGATGAATCGCGAGATTGTCGCCGCCGCGCGTGCGCACCGTGACGGCCGTCCCCGCCATGGCCTTGGGACGGTGATAAGGCTGCAAGCCCACGATGCCGCTCGCGCGCGCCATGTTGTCGCTAAGCAGCGACACGGCAAGCTCGCGCAACGCATCGAGCGTGGCCGCGCTCGCCTGCGGAGCAGAGTCATATTCGCGCCAGCCGATCGGATTCATATCGTCGCCCCTTCCATTGCCAGTTGTTTGTCGATTTGCGTCGTGAGGCGTGCGTACACCGCACGTGCGTTGTCTTCGTAGATACGCTGCCGGTCGGCATCGCTGAGCCATTCGATTGCGTCGATATAGCGACGCGTGTCGTCGTAGTAGTACCCCGTCTCAGGATCGACGCCCTGCACCGCGCCGATCGTTTCCGACGCAAACAGAATGTTGCCCACAGGTATCACTTTCGCGAGCAGTTCCGCGCCCGGCTGATGATAGACACACGTATCGAAGAACACGTTGTTCAGCAGATAGTCCTTCAGCAAAGGCCGTTGCATGTCCTGCGCGAGCCCGCGATATCGTCCCCAGTGATACGGCACAGCGCCGCCGCCGTGCGGAATGATGAACCGCAAGGTCGGAAAATCCGCGAACAGATCGCCTGTGAGCAGCTGCATGAACACCGACGTATCGCCATTGATGTAATGCGCGCCCGTCGCATGAAAGTTCGCATTGCACGACGACGACACGTGAATCATCGCGGGCACGTCGAGTTCGACCAACGCTTCGTACAACGGGTACCAGAAGCGGTCAGTCATCGGCGGCCCTGACCAGTGGCCGCCCGACGGATCCGGATTCAGATTGCAGCCGATAAAGCCCAGTTCCTGAACGCACCGCCGCAATTCGGCAATGCTGTTCGCGGGTGCCACGCCGGGCGCCTGCGGCAACTGGCACACGCCGACAAAATGACGCGGAAACAGCGAGCACACGCGATGCACGAGATCGTTGCATTCGCTCGACCATGCCGCGTTCGCCTCCGCGCCCGCCAGATGATGGCCCATGCCCGCTGCGCGCGGTGAGAAGATCGTGAGGTCGGTGCCGCGTTCGCGCTGGATGCGGCGCTGCCCCGTTTCAATGCTCTCGCGAATTTCGTCGTCGGTGATGACCGGGCGAGGCGGTACAGGCGTGCCGTCCTTGATGGCGGCGATCTGCCTGGTGCGCCATGCTTCGTGCTGTCGCGGCGACGTCGTGTAATGACCGTGGCAATCGATAATCATGTAGCAAACCCTTTGAGTCCCTGCTGCGATAAACCTGCAATAAAGCTGCGATAAACGTGACTAGCTGCCGGTAGCGGCGTCGCCTTCCGCGAGCGCAGAAGAAGCGCTCTCCTCTGGCGGCGTGACACGCATCACGAGCGCGATGATGGTTGCGATCACAAGGAACGCCGCAATCGTCAGCAACGCCAGCGAGAAGTTACCCGTCGCGCGCCGCACGAGTCCGATGCTCCATGGGCCGACGAGCCCGCCAAACTGCGCGATCGTGTTGATCAGCGCAATCGTCGCTGCGCCCGCCGCGCCCGTGCGAAACGACGACGCCAGACTCCAGAACAGCGGATTGCCGGCGTAGATGAAGAGCCCGGTGACGCACAGCAACGCATACGCGAGCAGCGGATTGGGTGCGTAGGCACTGCCTGCTATCGCAATGGCGCTCGCGCCATAGACGAATGCGAGGTGCTTCTTGCGGTCGCCGGACCGGTCGGAACTGCGGCTGATCAGGAACGTGCCGAGCACGCCGAACAACGGCGGCGCCGCTGAAAGAAAGCCGACTTCGATATTGTTCAGATGCCCGAGGCTCTTCACGATCTGCGGCAACCACAGAAACAGCCCGTAAATCCCCACCAACGCGCAGCCAAACAGACACGCGAGGCTCCAGACGCGGATATCGCCCGCTACGCGCAGGAACGACACATGCGTGTGACCGCCCAGTGCTTCGCGCTCCGCTGCCAGCGTCGATTCGAGCCAGCGCTTTTCGTCGTTGGTGAGCCATGCTGCGTCGCTCGGACGCTCGGTCATGATGCGCAGCGTCAAAAGGCCCAGCAGCATCGCGGGAACGCCTTCGAGGATGAACATCCACTGCCATCCGTGCAGCCCGAGCAAGCCATCCGCGTAGGTCATCAGCGTCGTCGAGATCGGGCCGCCGAGAACGGCCGAAAACGAGCCGGCAATGATGTAGCCGCCGACGGCGCGCGCCCGGTAGCGTTCTGGAAACCACTTGGTCAGATAGACGGCCACACCGGGCAGAAAGCCCGCTTCCATCACGCCCAGCAGAAAGCGCAGCACGTAGAAGCTGGTGTCGTTGAAGACGAACGCCGTGGCGGCCGCCACCGCGCCCCACGTCAGCAGGATGCGCGCGATCCAGCGGCGCGCGCCGACGCGATGCAGCAAAAGGTTGCTCGGCACTTCGAGCAGCATGTAGCCGACGAAAAAGATACTGCCCGCAAAACCGAACACGGCGGGACTGAAGCCCATATCGCCGTTCATCTCGAGCGCCGCGAAACCGATATTGATGCGGTCGAGATAGTTGAAGAACATCATCGCGAAGAGCAAGGGCATGAGCCGCCCGTACACTTTGCGCATGGTGGCCGCTTCATCGATGCCTGTCATCCTGTCTCCTTCCTGAACGCGCGACACTGCGGTCGCTTCTTTCCTGTGGACTGAGCGCGGTACTCGCGGATCGCGAATACAGCATCAGCTACCTGTTCGATGGTATGAACGCGCAGGCAGGAAGTCCAAGACGAGATGCTTATGCTTGTATAAGGTTCGTCTTATAGTGTGCCGTCGTCGTCGAGCGGCGGCGGAAGGCAGCGCAGGAAGGCGAGCAGATGCGGCGACGTGTCGTCGGTGCGCCAGGTGGCGGCGAGCGTCGAGCGCTGCGATGAGCCCGGGCCTGTGAGATGGCGGAATACGACGTCGGTGCGGCCATGCCGTGCCACCGACTCCCCCACCACCGTCACGCCCAGCCCTGCAGCAACGAGCGCAATGGCTGTTTGTATTTCGTAAGCCTGGTGCGCGACGAACGGCGTCACGCCCGCATCGCGATAGAGCGACAGCACCGAGCGCTTGTACTGCGCATTCTGATGCTTGGGATACAGGATCAACGGCGTATCGGCCAGTTCGGCGATGGTGACTTTCTTTCGTTTTGCAAGGGGATGATCCAGCGCCATCACGATGACGAGTTGCTCGCGCAACAGCACACGCGACGCATAACCCGCCATCGTCACCGGTTGCCGCCCGATGCCGACGTGAATGCGCATGTCGCGCAGCGCGTCGGTCTGTTCGTCGGTGAGCATTTCGTAGAGCTTCAGTTCGACCTGTGGGAACTCGCGATGAAATGCCTTTAGCGCGGGTGGCAAGATGCTGTACATCGCCGAGCGCGTGAAGCCGACGCTCAGCCAACCGCGCCGGCCCATGCCGATTTCGAGCGCGCCGAGCGTCGCCTGTTCGAGCGAACCGAGTATCTGTTTTGCTTCGGTGCTCAGATACTGCCCCGCTTCCGTCAGCCGCAACGGCCTGCGCGTGCGGTCGATCAGTTGTGTGCCAAGCCGCTCTTCGAGCGCGCGGATCTGCTGGCTAAGCGCGGGTTGCGCGATATGCAGACGCTCGGCGGCGCGGCTGAAGTTCAGTTCTTCAGCGAGCGTGACGAAACATTGAAGCGCTCTGAGGTTCATTGGGTGGAATGGACGCGTCGAATTGTCAGGCGCCGACATGATGACATGCTTCGCGCGTTGCGACGATCGGCTTGGTTCATCGCGCAACCGCACGTGCATCTGACGGAAAACAGCAGGCGCGATATCGTCGCGCCTGCTCTTCACTACGCATCATGCGTCAACACGTCCCACAGAAAAGCATCCAGCATGCCGACATCCCCATAAGGCCGCTTGTACTCGCGGTCATGCGCGGCGTCGTCGAGCATCGCCTGTACGAACGCGTGGATCGCCGGGCGTCGTGGCCCATACTCGCTCTCGTTCGCCTTCATCTTCAACTCGAGTAACTCGTCGACCTCGGCGAGCAGTGCGGAATCATGGACCGTCCCCGCGACGAGGTCGGCGAACCGCATCGGCGGCATGCCGAGACCGGCATCGATCCAGCGCACGGCAAGCAACGGTCGAAGCACATAGAGATACTTCTTGTAGCGCACCGTTTCGTCCTGCAGGTAGCCGCGAAAATTTTTCTTCGCCATCGACAGATAGTGATGCCGCCCGCGCATTGGAGAAAAAAACGCGTCGGCGAGACCACGCAGCCGCGGTGTCCAGTGCCCATCCTCGCGATAAACCACGGGTGAATCCAGCCATTCGAGCAACGTCGGATTCGAGCGATGCAGCAGTTGCAATGCCTTGCGCAACTCCCAGCCGCTCACATCGAGCACGTCGTCTAGCGGCCGCTCGATGACGTCGCGCTGCGGCTCGACCTTGAGATACCAGTCGCGCGCGTGCACATACAGAAAGCGCACGTCGTAGTCGCTGTCGGGCGATGCGAAACCCCAGCCCCGGCTGCCCGACTCGCATGCATAAAGCACCTTTACCCCGAACGTACGCTCAACGTGGTCCAGTTCCTCCATCACGCGCTTTCGCACGGTGGGATCCACCGGGTGCGTGTAGCGCACCTTTGTCATGTTTTCGGATTTCATTTCCTGTTCTACCTTTTTCATACTCGCGTGGATTGCACCACGCGAGCCTGCCCTATCCCTTCACGCACACCACCTGACGCAAGGTGTGCACAATTTCCACCAGGCTACGCTGCGCGGCCATCACGGCATCGATGTCCTTGTAGGCCATCGGAATCTCATCGATCACGCCAGCATCCTTGCGACATTCGACATGCGCCGTGACTCGCACATGGTCCGCCACGGTGAAGCGACGCTTGGCCTCCGTGCGGCTCATCGAGCGCCCTGCGCCGTGACTGCAGGAGCAAAAACTCTCTGTATTACCGAGCCCGCGCACGATGAAGCTCTTCGCGCCCATCGATCCCGGGATGATCCCAAGCTGCCCCTTCTGCGCCGACACAGCGCCCTTGCGCGTTACGAAGACATCGGCGCCGAAGTGGCGCTCCTTCTGAACATAGTTGTGGTGACAGTTCACCGCATGTTCATCGACACTGAACGCCTTGCCGATCGCCTTGTGCGCCGCGCCGATCACTGCACCCATCATCACCTCACGGTTGCGGCGCGCGTATTCCTGCGCCCAGCTCACGGCGCCGACGTAATCGTCGAAGTGCCGGCTACCTTCCTCGAAATACGCGAGGTTTCGATCCGGGAGGTTCGCGATGTGCTGACGCATGTCGGCTTGCGCGAGTTCGATGAACAGATTCCCGATCGCATTGCCGACTCCGCGCGAGCCGCTGTGCAGC
This sequence comes from Burkholderia sp. Ac-20365, assembly GCF_017104715.1. Lineage (GTDB taxonomy): Bacteria > Pseudomonadota > Gammaproteobacteria > Burkholderiales > Burkholderiaceae > Paraburkholderia. The sequence continues at coordinate 776,940 of NZ_JAAGPI010000001.1, read as the reverse complement.
ATGAACCACACGCGCTCCGCCTCATCGAGGCACACTTCGATGAAGTGATTGCCTGTACCCAACGTACCCAGATGCGAGTAGTTGTTGGTCTTCTCCAGCTGCGGATACTTTTGTGTGATCGTCCTGAAGCCGTCTGCCAACGTCTTCCATACGTCGCTCACCGGCTGCGGCGCGCGCTCGCCCCATGCGCCCGGGTCGCGGCGCCCCGGCACACGACCATGCGGCACCGCGCGCTCGATCTCGCCGCGCAGTCCGGCGAGCGAGTCCGGCAAATCGCCAGCCGTGAGCGAGGTACGGACAGCCATCATCCCGCAACCAATATCGACGCCAACCGCGGCCGGGATAATCGCGCCTTGCGTCGGAATCACACTGCCAATGGTCGACCCCTTGCCCAGGTGCACATCCGGCATGACGGCGAGGTGACGGAAAATGAACGGCATCTGCGCGGTATTGCTCAATTGCATGCGTGCATCGTCTTCGACGTCAACGCCTTGCGTCCACATCTTCACCGGCTTGCCGTTTGCCAGTTCCATCACCTGGTAGTCTTTGTCATCCGTCGTGTAGCTCATTGTCTTGCTCATTTTGTATGCATCCCTTTCCAGGCGCGGCGGGTGTGCCGCCGCGCTCATGTGTTACTGACCCGCCTTGATGCTCACCAGTCCGTTGAGCACCTGATCGAGTCCACCGAACACCGAGATCCGGTCGATCCGTTCCGCAATCCGCTCCAGCGTTTCCAGTTCCTTCAAACGCAACGCGGTCGGATTTTCCTCCATGACCTTCGCCGTGTTCAGCAGCGACCGCGTTGCCGCGGTTTCTTCGCGGCGCCGGATCACGTTCGCCTGCGCAGCCTTCTCGGCTTCGACCACCTGCGCGAGGATCGTCTTCATATCGCCCGGAAGCACGATGTCCTTGACGCCAACACTGCATACCTCGACGCCCGCTTCGGCAAGCCGCGCCGAAACCTGCGCGGTGACGACCTCATCGATCATCTGCTTGTCTTCCAGCAACTCATCGAGCGTGCGTGTGCCGACCGCGGCACGCAAGGCAAACTGCAACTCGCGATACAGATGCTCCACAGGCTTTTGCAAGTACGAGAACGCGCGCAATACATCTGCAAAGCGCCACGTCGCTGCGAGATTCAGCCGCAATGCGACCTTGTCGCGCGTGAGTATTTCCTGCCCGCTCACTTCGAGCGCCTGCATGCGCAGATCGACGAGCTCAACGCTGATATCGCGGTTATAGCGCCAGAAGCCGAACATTCCTGCCTCGAGCAGTCGCTCCACCTTACCGTCGATTTTCAGAACACCGACGTTGTACGCCGCCACCTGGACGAGCAACGCGCCGTTCAGCCCCGCCATGCCGCGTGCGCGTAGCGCCGGCTGCAGGAGGCGCTGAACCAGCGTGTCTGGCATCTCGCAGTTGCTCGCAAGATTCACGCGTTCGAGGCGATGCTCGACAAGCCCACGCCAATAGAGCCTGCGTGTGCCAGGCGGCAGCAGTTCGACCAGCGAGCCGTTCTCATAGCGCAAGCCGGCTTCGTCGTCCGCCAGGTCCATCGCAACGAAGTGCTGTGCGACGACGTCCGGAGCCTGCCGCCGCAAATAGTCGCCAAGCAACGCATCGGCCAGCGGGGCATCGACACTCACGGTCTTCACCGTAAGCCGGTTGAACGGGTCAAAAGCCTTGAACACGCCCGGTTCAAGCACCTTCACAAAGTCGCCTTCGCTCAGCAACAGCGCACGCTCATTCTTCTTCACTACATATCGCTTCCACATCTTTTTATCCTTTTTTATTCGACCACCGGCTGCGCGCGTCACACGGATCGCGGAGCGGCGCGAACAGGCGGGCGGCGGGAGAACTCGCAAACGCGACGCACGGCCCGGAATTCGCGAGCGGTGTGCCACGCTTGCGCGTGCCTCCCGACACCTGGCTGCTCACGCGGGACCATGACCGGTCCGACGCGCGGCGGGCCTCGCGGCCCGCGCCGGCGGGTACTGCTTCGTTACAGGACTGTCGTTGAAGACAGCGTTCGAGCGGGATTCGAACCCGCTACCAATCGACCGCAGCCGATTGCTCCACCGTTGAGCTATCGAACCTGGTAGATGCCCCGGGAATCGAACCCAGGCGAGACACCAGCACATCTGCACCTTCATTTGCCCATGGCGACATACGCAATTGCGACGAACGGTGTTCGGCAAACGCGCACCAGCGAGGCTTCTGGAACCTCGGCTCGTGGACCAGCGGGGCATCCGGCGGGAGCATATATAGCGAGCAACGTGCCAACGTGGCACACGCGAATCGCGCCGTGCACACAACCAGTTGAATCAAAAGAGATTTGCGCGTCCAAACGAGCTTGCGGCAGTACCCGGGTCGGGTAAGGTGTTCAACTCAAAATGATATTATTCGATAGTCTTCTATAAAAACGGATAAATCCAATGCGCAAGACGGTCGCTATCGGTTTTCTCGGGACAGTGCTGGACCTCGGCAGCGGCGCCCGGCGATGGCGCAAGTGGCGGCCGACCATCTGCCTATGCGATCAACCCACTCAGGCAATCGACCGACTCGAACTGCTGCATCCGCCGAGCTTCGAGCGGCTCGCGAATCGCATCAAGGACGACCTGGCCGACCGCTGCCCGCATACCGAGGTGCGCCTCACGCCGCTTGCAATTCAGGACCCGTGGGACTTCGAGGAGGTCTACGCGACGTTGCATGATTTTGCGCGCGCCTATCCGTTCGATCTCGATCGTGAAGACTATCTGGTCCACATCACAACGGGCACACACGTCGCGCAGATCTGCTGGTTTCTGCTCGCGGAAGCGCGTTATCTCCCGGCGCGGCTCGTGCAAACTGCGCCGCCGCGCCAAACAGATGAAGGCCCGGCTAACGCAGGCACCGTGTCGGTGATCGATCTCGATCTGTCGCGCTACAACCGCATTGCGCAGCGATTCACACGTGAACGAGACGAAACGGTCTCATTCCTGAAAGCCGGTATCGCGACGCGCAACGCACAATTCAACACGCTGATCGAACAACTCGAACGGGTTGCAGTGCGCTCCCGTGCACCGATGCTGCTCGTTGGACCCACTGGCGCAGGCAAGTCGTTCCTTGCCAAACGCGTCTATGAACTGAAGCGTGCGCGGCACCGCCTGACTGGACAATTCATCGAAATCAATTGCGCGACGTTGCGTGGCGACGCCGCGATGTCGACCTTGTTCGGTCATGTGAAAGGCGTGTTCACCGGCGCGCTGAACGCTCGCGCAGGGCTGCTGCGAGCGGCAGACGGCGGCCTGCTCTTTCTCGATGAGATCGGTGAACTGGGACTCGACGAACAGGCGATGCTGCTGAAGGCAATCGAAGAAAAGCGCTTCTTGCCGGTCGGTTCGGATGTCGAGGTCACGAGCGATTTCCAGCTTATCGCCGGCACGCATCGTGATCTGCGAAAAATGGTGGCCGCTGGTACGTTTCGCGAGGACCTGTACGCGCGGATCAATCTCTGGACTTACGAGCTTCCCGGGCTGGCGTCGCGCCGGGAGGATATCGAGCCAAATCTGGATTTCGAGCTCGATCGTTTCGGGCAAGAGCAAGGCGAACGGGTGCGCTTCAATGTCGAAGCGAAGCGTCGCTATCTGGCCTTTGCGGCCGCCGGGCGTGCGGCATGGCCGGGGAATTTCCGCGAATTGTCCGCCTCCGTTACGCGCATGGCCACGCTCGCCGACGCCGGGCGCATCACCGAGGACATCGCCGCTGAAGAGGTCGAAAGACTCAATCGCACCTGGTCGAATGACGAAACGCTATCCGATCTGGTGGACGCTGTGATGGGCGTGCGGGCTGCCGATATCGATCTGTTCGACCGCGTGCAACTCGCAAAAGTCATCGACATTTGTCGCACGTCATCGAGTCTTTCGGATGCGGGCCGCACACTCTTCGCGGTCTCCCGCGCAAACAAGAAACAACCTAACGACGCGGATCGCCTGCGCAAGTATTTAGCGCGTTTCGACTTGAGTTGGGAAGATCTTCGAAAAGGAGACGTTCAGTGAATTCTCTATCAAGGCACTTTACATCGACCAGCGATTTGACAGATTTTCCCTGAATCCAGCGTATGCTTGCGTCTGCGTCGTCATCAGACCAACTCTATTAATGCAAAACGCACGCAAAGTTGTCATCATCGGTTTCGGGAATATCGGGCAGGCAGTCATTCCCTTGCTTCAACGAACATTTCCGCAATGGCCCATCATTGCCGTCGACCAACACGGCAATCCTGAACGAGTCGATCTTGCTAAAGCATTAGGTATCACGCTTATAACAAGCCGTATTACGGAATCGAACTTCCGGAACGGACTGTATCCGCTTCTTTCTCCGGGCGACTTTCTACTCAATCTGGCTTCCGCCGTCAGTAGCTGCGCGCTGATCCGGCTTGCACACGAGGCGGACGCACTGTATCTCGACACGGGTATCGAGCCGTGGGAATACGACCTCGCTTCCGCTTCATCGACATCGAACTATGCGCTGCGTGAACAGATGCTCACGCTCAAGCGAAATAATGGCAACACACCGACCGCGTTGGTAGCACACGGCGCGAATCCCGGTTTCGTTTCCGTGCTCGTCAAAGCTGCCTTGCTCGAAATGGCGCGCAAGCTCATCGCGCAACCGGACGACCTTCGCACGCCCGCAACCCGTTCCGAATGGGCCGCACTGGCCGCACAACTCGACGTTCGTGTGATCCAGATATCCGAACGCGATACGCAACGCACGCTGGCGCATCGAGATCCCGGTGTGTTCGTCAACACGTGGTCGGTGGATGGCTTTGTTGCCGAATGCCTGCAAGAGGCCGAGCTTGGATGGGGAACGCACGAAGGCTCACTGCCCGTGAATGCGCGCACGCATCGCGACGGTTGCCGCGCTGCGATCCAGTTGGATACACGCGGTCACGAGACCGTCGTCAAGACCTGGACGCCATTGCACGGTGAATTTTCTGCCTGCGTGCTGACGCATAACGAATCGATTTCGATCGCGGACTATCTGACGCTCGAAAACGGCGGAAACGTTGCCTACCGTCCCACTGTGTATTACGCGTATCGGCCAACGGATTCGGCGATCCAATCGCTTTCGCTCCTTCCAGAGATTGCGCACAGTTCACCCGAGCATCAACGGGTTCTCAAGCATGACATTGCCGACGGCATCGACGAACTAGGCGTTCTGGTCATGAGCGGTCTGGGCGTTTCTCTCTGGCTTGGATCGGCGCTTTCGATAGACCGGGCACGCGCCGTTGCGCCCTTGAACAACGCGACGAGCCTTCAGGTCGTATCGAGCATTGTTGGCGGCATGAAGTGGATGCTCGATCACCCGCGTGCGGGGATCGTCGAATCCGACCATCTCGATCACGTCGCGCTGCTCGAAGCAGTTCTTCCCTATTGGGAACCAATCCAGTGCCGATATACAGATTGGACGCCGGATCCACTGAAGCGAGATCTCGTGCTGCGCGAGTTTCTGCAGCCTCGGCATTCACTCGAATCGCATCAGGCGCACGAACCCGAAGCAATCATCAGCATCTGACAACGCATGGAACGTATCGCACAGGCACCTCGCGCGGACTGGCCGGCACGCCTCGAATCAATCGGCTTTCATTTTCATTCGCTCGATGAAGACAACATTGCGCAGCCCGTCGATCAGCATACATTCGTCTATTGGCGCGAAGATATTGCCTACCGGTTTTCCGAAGCCGAAGTCGAGTCGATCTATTCCGCCGCGCTCGAACTGAACCGCTGCTGTCTTGCGGCCGTCGACTATGTGATCGACCACGACCTGTTCTACCGGCTCGGCATTTCATCGACCTTTGCGCAATGGATCCGCACGTCATGGGAACGCGATGACCCTACGCTGTACGGCCGTTTCGATCTGACGCTCGACGCTAACGGCACGCCAAAGATGTACGAATTCAATGCGGACACGCCGACGTCGATCATCGAAGCAAGCCTTGCGCAGTGGTTCTGGAAAGAAGACGTGCGCCCCGCCGACGATCAGTTCAACAGCCTGCACGAGTCGCTGGTCGCGCGTTGGGGCTTCTTGCGCCGACACTATGCGGACAGGCAGTGCCTGCACTTTGCCTGCATGTTCGACAGCCAGGAAGATGTCTGCAATGTCGAGTACCTGATGGATACCGCGATCCAGGCCGGATGGGCCGTCAAGCTGATCGATATGAAGGACATCGGGGTAGACGGACGCGGCAACTTCGTCGATCTCGAAGGCAGCACGATCGAACTGATGTTCAAGCTCTTCCCGTGGGAATGGATGGCGACCTCGGCCTATGCAAAAGATCTCTTCAACGATCGTTGCCGCTGGGCCGAGCCGCCGTGGAAAGCCGTGCTTTCCAATAAAGGCATCTTGCCGATTCTCTGGGAGATGTTTCCCGATCATCCGAATCTGCTTGAAGCGTCGTTTTACGAGGCTCATTTCAGCAGACGCCCGTACGCAAAGAAACCCCTGCTGTCCCGCGAAGGCGCCAACGTCACGCTCGTCACGCCAGACGGGAGAATCGAGACGGGCGGCGAATACGGCCGCGAAGGCTTCATCTATCAGGCATGGTCGCCGACGCCCCGCTTCGGCGACCGCTTCGTGACACTAGGCGCCTGGATCGTCGACGACGCGCCCGCAGGCCTGTGCGTGCGCGAGCAATCCGGACCGATTGCCACGAACACGTCGAACTTCGTACCACACTATCTCGTTCGAACCTGAAGTACGATGAATCAAAAGAAGAAGACCGTTTTTCCGAAAGCAAACAAGAACGCTACGCCGCTGCATAACCGCAAGACGCCTTTGCTTCTGCTGGTCGGTGCGGGCGGCATCGCGGCCTCGGTTGCCATTCTGCACGGCTGCGATTCGAGCCCCGGCGAGTCCGTCGTGAACGTCGAACGGGTGCGCTATGCGACGCGCGAAGCGTGTCTCGAGGACTGGAACAATCCCGGCGACTGCCAGTTCGTCGAAGGCGAAAGGGTCGGGGCGGCAGCAGCATCGGACGCATCGGATACGCAGGCCATCTCACCTCAGGCCGCGTCGAACACCTCACACTCGGGCGGAAGTGGAGGCGCACACGGCGGCGGATACGGCGGCGCAAAACGCACGGCGAGCGCCGAGTCGGGCTGGTATGGCCCGTACTACACCGAGGAAGGCGCGGTTTATCACAGCAATGGCACGCATACGACCGGCGGCGTCCCGCTGACTCCGCACGGAACGATGACCTCGCTCGTGATGCGGGAAAGCTCTCTCGGCTCCGGGTCGAGTGCGTTCAACAAGTCACCGGCGTCCGTGTCGTTCTCGGAGAGTCACGCGATCTCTCGCGGAGGCTTCATGTCGGGACACGGCGGCGGCGAAGGCGGTGGCGGGCATGGTGGCGGTGGCGGACACGGTTCAGCAGGCGGTTGATCATGTCACGTCGACTGCCGCCTCACCAGCGTTGGCAAAGGCGCGATCACAGCAGGCGGTTGCGCGTCGCCATGCGGCTCATGAATCAACCGTATCAGCAGCTCAATCGAAGCCCGCGCGATCGCTTCCGTATTGATCGCCACAGTGGTCAGCGACGGCCGCACCTGATGCGCAAGCTGAATATCCGTAATCCCGATGACGGACACATCGTCGGGCACTTTGCGGCCTAACGTGGCCAGCGCCTGCAGCGCGCCGATCGCCAGCAGATCGTTCGTCGCGAAGAGCGCGCTCAGATGCGGCTCGCGCTCCATCAATTCCATGCAAGCGGTAAAGCCCGCATCGATCGTATCGGGAATCTGCAGCACGGCGGCATCGTCAGGTTCGAGCCCAGCTTCACGCATCACTTCGCGGAAACCCGTTGCACGCGCATCCTGCAAGCCGCCGCACCCGTCGCCGACCAGCATACCGATATCGCGATGCCCCAACTCCAGCAGATGCCGCGCCGCAAGCGCGCCAGCATGCGCGAAATCGACGGCGACGCACGGCAGCGCAGGCAGTTGCTCAGGGTGCTCCCACAAGCTCAGCACAATGGGCGCACCGACCGCCGCGGACTGACACAGTTCGTTGATCGCGATATCCGTGTTGAGCACGAGCACGCCTTCAGCAAGCGTGCCCGCAATCTGCGTGAGATACGCGCGGCCGATTTCCGCGTCGTCGTCCGTGTTGCACACCATCAGGAAGTAACCCGCACGCCGCGCCGCGCGTTCGGCCGCCAGCACGAACTCCGGATAGAACGGATTCGCGATGCTCGACAGCATCAGCGCCAGCGTCGGCGAGCGCCCTTCCGCTAACGCGCGTGCGTTCAGGTTCGGCCGGTAGCCAAGATCGCGGATGGCACGCATCACGCGCTCGGCCGTTTCGGGCCGCACCTTGTCCGGGTTGCGCAGTACGTTCGAAACGGTCGCCGCCGTGACCTGCGCGCGTCGCGCGACGTCGCTTAATGTCGCCATGCCGGTAAGTTTAAGAAAGATCCCATATTTAGAGACAGCGAATCAGATGTTGCACACTCATCGCAGGCTTTGATAACTTTGAGCGCAAAGAGACAGGAGACAGACATGACCGCTTCTTCGAGCACACCCGAATTTAAACGCTTAAATCCACGCCGCGCAAGCCTCTGCGCGATTTTTTTCAACGCGAATTTAAGCGTTTAAATCCAGGGAAAACACCATGTCTGCAATCTCCCTGGCGAACATCCAGAAGACCTTCGGCGCGAACGCGCCCGTCATCCGCAACCTCAACCTGGAAATTGGCGCGCACGAGTTCTGCGTGTTTCTCGGTCCGTCCGGTTGCGGCAAGTCCACGCTGCTGCGCATCGTCGCGGGTCTCGAAGATCAGACCGACGGCGACGTGACGATCGGCGGCCAGTCGATGAACGGCGTCCCCGCTGCCGAGCGCGGCGTGGCGATGGTGTTCCAGAGCTATGCCCTCTTCCCGCACATGTCGGTCTACGAAAACATGGCGTTCGGGCTGAAGCTCGCGAAAACACCGAAGGCCGAGGTCGACCGCAAGGTGCGTGAAGCTGCGCGCGTGCTGCAACTCGACGCGCTGCTCGAACGCAAACCACGTGAGCTCTCGGGCGGTCAGCGCCAGCGCGTCGCGATTGGCCGCGCGATCGTGCGCGAGCCGGGCGTGTTCCTCTTCGACGAACCGCTGTCCAATCTCGACGCGGCACTGCGCGGCCAGACGCGCATCGAAATCGCGCGGCTGCATCAGCGCTTTGCGCAGGCGAGCGTGGTGTATGTGACGCACGACCAGATCGAAGCCATGACGCTCGCCGACAAGATCGTGCTGCTCCACGCAGGCGCGGACACGCAACGCTTCGGCAGCATTGCGCAAGTCGGTGCGCCGCTCGAGTTGTATCACCGGCCGCGCTCGAAATTCGTTGCGGGCTTTATCGGCTCGCCACGTATGAATTTCGTCGACGCTGAAGTCGATTCGATTTCGCGCGACAACGTGCAAGTCCGGCTCAAACAAAGCGGTGCGCTGTTGCGTGCGCAAGTCGATGGCGCCCGCTTGAGGCGCAGCCAGCCCGTTACGCTCGGGATTCGTCCCGAACACATCCGCCTCGACGGCGATGCGCAGACGCTCGCGGTCAGATCGTTGATTACGGAGCAGCTCGGCGAGCACAGCTACGTGCATGTCGAATGCGCGGACGGCACGCTGATCGCCAAAGCACCCGGCGATGTGTCGATCCGCAATGGCGAGCAACTCGCGCTGCGTGTGCCCGCCGACGCCTGTCATCTGTTCGATGAAGAAGGCATCGCAATGGAACGCACGGTCGCGATCGAGTCGCAAGCAGTCGCATTGCAAACCGCGTAAGCACCCACGCGAACCGCGCCTGCCGGGTTCGCCGATCTAGACAGCCGGCCACAGAGCCGGCGCGGTGGGCATGAAGATCGCTGTCCGCATCGCGCGGCCGGCCAACAACGCAGTTCAAGGAGACAGCACGATGATCAACACGCACCTGAGCCGCATCGCTGGGCTCGCCTCTTTCAACACGCGCTCCGTGACGGCCGTGCTCGCGGTTTCGGCGGCGCTGCTGTCGGGCTTCGTCGCGAATGCGGACGCCGGGCAGTTGAACGTGAACGTATCGGCGCGCGGCAACCAGCGCTCGACGTGGCAGGACGCCTTCGACAAGTTCAAGAAGGCAAACCCCGACGTCGACCTGAAGATCACCTACATCACCGAAGAAGCGTACAAGGTGCAGATGGGCGGCTGGCTCGCCACCGATCCGCCCGATCTCGTGTCGTGGCACGACGGCGAGCGCATGGCTTACTACGCAAAGCGCGGCCTGCTCGAAGACCTTTCCAGCGACTGGGCAAAGAACGGGTGGAGCCAGCAGTACGCATCGGTGAAGGAAGCCTCGACATACAACGGCAAGCAGTATGCGGCGCCGCTCGGCTATGACGCATACGGCTTCTTCTATCGCAAGGATCTGTTCGAAAAGGCGGGCATCAAGAGCGAGCCGAAAACGTGGGAAGAATTTCTCGACGCATGCAAGAAACTCAAGGCTAGCGGCGTTGCGCCGATTGCCGTCGCCGCGCGCGACAGCTGGACGCTTGCTGCATGGTTCGATTATCTCGACCTGCGCATCAACGGCAACGCGTTCCACCAGAAGCTGATGGCAGGCGAAGTGCCGTACACCGATCCGCGTGTGAAGAAGGTCTACACGACGTGGAAGACCTTGATGGACGACCATTACTACATCGACAACGCGCTCTCCTACGACCTCGATTCGATCGGCCCGTTCCTGTCGAACGGCAAGGCCGCGATGATGCTGATGGGCACGTTCTACTCGGCAGGCATTCCGTCGAGCGTGAAGGATCAGATCGGCTTCATGCGCTTCCCGGTGATCGATCCGAAGGTTCCGATGGCGGAAGACGGTCCCGTCAACGTACTGCTGCTTCCCGCGAAGGCCAAGAACAAGACCGACGCGCGACGCCTGCTCGCATTCATGGAAACGCCTGAAATCAACGCGGATCTCGCGCGCGGCTGGGGCCAGTTGCCGTCGAACAGCAAGGCGACGGAACCGGACGATCCGATTTCCAAGGTCGGCTTCCAGACGCTCGCCAGCACGACGGGCGGCATCGCGCAGTTCTACGACCGCGACATGACGAAGGAAATGGCCGACGAAGGCATGAAGGCGATGCAGCAGTTCTACAACGATCCGTCGCAGATCGATTCGCTGCTGGCCCGTCTCGAAGCGACACGCAAGCGCATCTATCACAAGTGATGGGCTGAAGGCGGCTGCAGCGAAACGGCCGCCTGCCGGGCGCAGCGAATGTGCTGCTGCGCCCACGAATCATCGGCTGCTCGCTGCGACACGCGCGAGCAGCATCGAAAGAGGTTTCATCATGTCCACGTCTATCGCTCGCCTGCCTTCGGCGCGCAGCCGGCGCACGTCTGCTTCCGGGCGTGCGCGCAATCGCGCAGCATTCTTTTTTCTGCTGCCGGGCTTCGCGTTGTTCGCGCTGTGCGTGATCTATCCGATCTTCAGCAGCATCGCGCTCAGCTTCTACAACTGGGATGGCATGACGGAGAAGACGTTCATCGGCCTTGCCAACTACACCGAGTTGTTCCAGGCCGATACGTTCTATGTCGCGCTGAAGAACAACCTGATCTGGCTCGTGTTCTTCCTGCTTGCGCCGCCGCTGGGGCTGCTGTTCGCGCTGTATCTGAACCAGCAGGTCAAGGGCATGCGCGTCGTGAAGTCGCTGTTTTTTGCGCCTTTCGTGCTGTCGGGCGTGGTCGTTGGGCTCGTGTTCAGCTGGTTCTACGACCCGACGTTCGGTTTGCTGAAAGTGATTGTCGGCCACGGCATTCCCGTGCTCGGCGATGCACATACGGTGACATTCGGCATTGTGTTCGCCGCGCTGTGGCCGCAAACGCCGTATTGCATGGTGCTGTATCTCACTGGCCTCACGTCGATCAACCCTGAAGTGGTGGAAGCCGCGCGCATGGAAGGCGCAAAGGGCTGGCGACTGTTGTGGCACGTGATCCTGCCGCAGTTGCGGCCCGCCACGTTCATGGCCGTCGTGCTGACGGTGATTGGCGCCTTGCGCAGCTTCGACCTGATCGCCGTGATGAGCGGCGGCGGTCCGTTCGACAGCTCCACCGTGCTCGCCTATTACATGTACGACCAGGCGATCAAGTACTACCGCGAAGGCTATTCGGCCGCGATTGCTGTCGTGCTGTTCGCGATCATGCTCGTCTACATCGTGTTCCATCTGCGCCGGATGCTGCGCGAAGAACGCTGATTCATTCATCGCGCAAGGAGAACTGTCATGTATCCGCTTCCCGTCGAACGCTGGAAACCCTGGAATCGCGCGATCTACAAGGCGTCGCTGCCGCTCGCGCTGTTCGTCTGGCTGCTGCCGATGCTCGCCGTGCTGCTGACGTCGATCCGCTCATCGGATGAACTGTCGCAGGGCGATTACTGGACGTGGCCCAAACACTTCGCGCTGCTCGACAACTACGGCACCGCGCTCGCGCAAACGCCGATGCTGCATTACTTCGCCAATAGCGTGCTGATTACGGTGCCTTCCGTGCTCGGCGCGATTCTGCTCGCATCGATGGCGGGCTTCGCGCTCGCGACGTATCGGTTTCGCGGCAACATCATCGTGCTGTTTACGTTCGTCGCGGGCAACTTCGTGCCGGTGCAGATCCTGATGATTCCCGTGCGCGACATGGCGTTGAAGGTCGGACTGTTCAACACCGTGTGGGCGCTGATCATCTTTCATATCGCGTTTCAGACGGGCTTTTGCACGCTCTTTCTGCGCAACTTCATCAAGCAGTTGCCGTTCGAGCTGATCGAGGCGGCGCGCGTCGAAGGCGCGAGCGAGTGGACCATCTATGCGCGCATCGTGCTGCCGCTGATCCGCCCTGCACTCGCCGCGCTCGGCATTCTCGTCTTCACTTTTGTCTGGAACGACTATTTCTGGGCGCTGTGCCTCACGCAAGGCGACGACGCTGCGCCCATCACGGTCGGTGTGGCCGCACTCAAAGGCCAATGGACGACCGCGTGGAATCTCGTCGCGGCAGGCTCCGTGCTCGCCGCGCTGCCTTCCGTGCTGATGTTCTTCGCGATGCAAAAACACTTCGTAGCGGGCCTGACGTTCGGCGCGAGCAAAGGCTGACGCGTACCGCCGGCAGCCCACAACTGATCTCTGGAGAAATCGACAATGCAACTGGGTGTTTGCTACTACCCCGAACAATGGCCGGAAACGATGTGGGCCGACGACGCGCGCCGGATGATCGAACTCGGCATCACGCATGTGCGGATCGCCGAGTTTGCATGGAGCCGCATGGAGCCGCGCGCGGGCGTTTATGAATGGACGTGGCTGGACCGCGCCGTCAAGACGCTCGCCGATGCGGGCCTGAAAATTGTGCTCGGCACGCCGACGGCCTCGCCGCCGAAGTGGCTCGTCGATTCGATACCCGACATGCTGCCCGTGCGTGCCGACGGCACGACATGGAATAGCGGATCGCGTCGTCACTATGACGTATGCAGCGAGCCGTATCGGCGCGAATGTCTGCGTATCGTCGACGCGATGGCGCAGCGCTACGGCGCGCATCCTTCTGTCGTCGCGTGGCAAACGGATAACGAACTCGGCTGCCATGAAACCGTGCCGAGCTATTCCAGAGCGGCTCGCGCACGCTTCCAGGCGTGGCTCGCGCGACGTTACGAAACCGTCGACAACCTGAACCAGCGCTGGGGCACCGTGTTCTGGAGCATGGAGTATCTGTCGTTCGATTCGATCGAATTGCCGAACCTCACGCCAACCGACGCGAACCCGATTCACCTGCTCGACTTCCGCCGCTTCATGTCCGATGAAGTGACGAGCTTCCATCGCGAGCAGGTCGATGTGCTGCGCCGTTACGCGCCGGATGCGGACATGCTGCACAACTTCATGGGCTTTTTCACGACCTTCGATCACTATCGCTTCGCTGCGAACAACAGCATCGACGTGGCAACGTGGGACAGCTATCCGATCGCGCGCACGGAAGTGATCGCGTTGAGCGAAGAGGATAAAGCGCGTTATGCGCGTACGGGGCATCCCGATGTCTCCGCCTTCGATCACGACCGCTATCGCGCGATTGGCCAAGGTCGCTTCTGGGTCATGGAACAGGAAGCGGGTCCGGTGAATTGGGCGCCGTGGAACCCCGTGCCCGCGCCCGGCATGGTGCGGCTGTGGGCCTATGAGGCGTTCGCGCACGGTGCCGAACTGGTGTCGTACTTCCGCTGGCGTCAGGCGCCCTTCGCGCAGGAACAGATGCATTCTGGTCTGAATCTACCGGACAACACGCTCTCGCCGGGTGGCCGTGAAGTGGCACGCGCCGCGCAGGAAATTGCGCAATCCGCGGCGCTGACGACGCTCGCGCAAAGCGGTCCCGCGCCGCGTGCACAAGTCGCGCTCGTGTTCGACTACGAGACGCAATGGATGTTCGAAATCCAGCGACACGCAAAGGGTTTCGACTATCAGACGCTGGCGTTCGAGTACTACCGGACGCTGCGTGAAATGGCGCTCGACGTCGATATCGTGTCGACGCATGCCGATTTTTCCGGCTACAAGCTGATTGTCGTGCCGGGTCTTGCAGTGTTGCCAGCAGGTTTTACAAAGACGATCGAGCAATCGCCCGCGCAATGGGTGATCGGTCCGCGCACCGGTTCGAAGACCACGGACTTCGCAATTCCCGCGCGGTTGCCGCCCTGCGCTTTGCAATCGGTGTTGCCGTTCAAGGTGCTCGAAGTCGATTCGTTGCGGCCCACGCTGCAACCTTCGACCACACTCGATGGCGCAACAGGCATCGCACTGCACTGGCGCGAGCATCTAGAAACGCGTGATGGTCTCGATGTGCTCGCGCGTTTCGATGACAACTGGCCAGCCATCGTCGCGCGCGGCAATGTGCGCTACGCAGGCGCATGGTTCGATGCCGCGTTGCATCGTGCGTTGCTCGAAGGCGCGGCGCGTGATGCGGGTCTCGATGTAACACATCTTCCGCAAGGCCTCCGCGTGCGTCGTCGCGGCGAGATCACGTTCGCGTTCAACTTCGGCGCAGACGCTGTCGATGCGCCCGCGCCCGTCGATGCCCGTTTCGTCCTCGGCCAGCGCAGGCTCGGCACCGCAGACGTTTGCGCATGGATCGACGCGTAATGGATCGCCCGAGCCAGATGCCGGTCACGCTCACCGTCGACGCGAGCCGTCCTGCTGTCGCGCCGCTCGAGGACATTTTGCGAATGGGCGCAAATACCTCACCGGACGGCAAGACGATCGGCATCAACAGCCGCTATCTGACGCGCGACGGCAAGCCGTGGCTGCCCGTGATGGGCGAACTGCACTACGCTCGCGTGCCCGATGCGCAATGGAACGATGCACTTGCTAAGGTCAAGGCGGCGGGCGTCGACATCGTGTCGTCGTATGTGATCTGGCGTTATCACGAGCCGCGTTCTGGAACATTCGACTGGAGCGGGCGGCTCGATCTGCGGCGTTTCATCGAAGGCTGCGCGCAACGCGGTCTGCTCGCGTTCGTTCGCATTGGGCCGTGGGTGCATGCCGAGGTCCGTTATGGCGGCATCCCCCCCTGGGTCGTTGATCAGGTTCCGACTCGCAGCGACGATCCGCTCTATCTGCACTATGTGCAGTGTTTTTTCAAAGAGATCGCGGCGCAACTCGATGGCTTGCTGTGGAAGGACGGCGGCCCCGTCATCGGCATTCAACTCGAGAACGAATACAACCTCACGGGCCCGCAACAGGGACGCGAGCACATCGCAACGCTCAAACGCCTCGCGCGCGAAGCGGGACTGGACGTACCGCTGTACACGGTGACGGGCTGGGACAATGCCGTGTTTCCCCATCGTGAAGTCACGCCTGTTTTTGGCGGCTACGCGGATTTGCCTTGGGGCACGTCGACGGCAATGTCCACGCCGAACGAGGTGTATGGATTTCGCTTCACGAGCCGCGTCGGCGGCGATCTCGGCGCACAGACGCACAACAGCGAACCCGGCGATGCGGATGCCGTAGCGCACGAAACGCCCTTCCTGGGCGCCGAATTCGGCGGCGGCTTGCCGACGATGTACCGGCGGCGCCCCGTGCTCGATCCCGACGATATCGCCGCGATGTTGCCCGTGCAGCTCGGCTCGGGTGTGAATCTGTACGGCTACTACATGCTGTATGGCGGCCGTAATACGCCGGGCGATCTGGACGGACAGGAGTCGACGGCGACGGGCGGCTATAACGACCTGCCCATCGTCAACTATGATTTCCAGGCGCCGTTCGGTGCGAATGGCGAAGCGCATCCGGTACTTGGCAAGCTGCGTGCGCTTCACCTGTTTCTTCAGCATTGGGGCAGTTCGCTCGCGACGTGCGAAGTGTATGCACCCGATGTTTTGCCGCGCAGCGCGGATGACCTGCACACACCGCGCTTTTCCGTGCGCGCGGACGGCGACCGTGGCTTCCTGTTCTTCAACAGCCATGTCCGGCAGCACGCATTGCCTGCGCGACAAGGTGCGCAGTTCAACGTGAAGCTTGCCACGCGGACGGTCACACTACCGGCAACACCAATCGACATTGCATCGGGTGTTTCGTTTGTGTGGCCAATCGGGTTGGCACTTGGCAACGCGCAATTGCGTTACGCGACTGCGCAGCCCGTCACGCAACTCGAATCGCCGGAAGGCATCACATACGTGTTTTGCGCAACCGGCGGCATCGCACCCGAGTTCGCGTTCGAAGCCGCGTCAGTTACGAACGTCACGTCGGGCACCACCGCGATCACGCACGAAGCAGACGGCACGCTACTCGTCCGCCCCACACCCGGCGAAGCATTCGTCGCAACATGCCGGGACGAAACGCGCATCACGGTCATCACGCTTGCACGCGAAGATATCGAAAGGCTCAGCGTGTTGCCGTTCGACGGCCAACGCCGCTTGATTCTCACCGATGCGCTAACGTTCGAGCGCAACGACGGTGAACTCGTGTTCCGTTCGACAGGAAAAGCGACCTTTGACATCGCCGTCTATCCGCCTCTTCAGCACGCGCCAGGCTCCACGCACGCCCTCAAGGAAACGCAACGCGGCGGCATCTTTCAGCGCTTCACAGTGTCCGTGCCGCCCGTTGCGTTCGAGCCTCACCTGACACCTCTGCGCGAAGCGAGAACGATGCCTCCCATCGCGACAGGCGGCGCCGCGCAAGCAGCCGTCGAACCCGTACCCGAAACCTTCGGCAAAGCCGCTGCATGGCGCATCGATCTCCCGGAAGAAGCGTTGACAGCACCCGGCCTGAGCAACGGCTATATGTCGATCCGCTACACGGGCGACATCGGTCGGCTGTTTTCAGGCGCGAATCTGATCGACGATCATTT
This sequence comes from Burkholderia sp. Ac-20365, assembly GCF_017104715.1. GTDB lineage: Bacteria > Pseudomonadota > Gammaproteobacteria > Burkholderiales > Burkholderiaceae > Paraburkholderia. The sequence goes on along the minus strand of NZ_JAAGPI010000001.1, from coordinate 759,603 downwards.
CTATAACGGCTTGCCGTGGCAGATCGGCGTGCGCAACGTGACAATCGATCCACGGCAACCGTTGATACTGACCGTGTTGCCGCTGCGCGCCGATGCACCCATCTATCTCGACGCACGCCACGATCCGCGGCCCGCAATACAAGATCAGATAGCTGAGGTTCAGAGCGTAACGTGGGTGCCCGAGTATGAAGTCGTTGTTTCGAGAAGGTGACGGTCAGGGACCGTCTTGACGGCGTTCGCGTGCGCCGCGCAACGTGCTATTTCACGCGTTGCGCAGCCTTGCGAACGCCCGCTTTTTCCTGAGCGCCCGACGCCGCGATCTCCTCCGCCATCATCGTGCGAACGATCTCCAGAAAGGTCTGCACCACAGGATTGGGCTGCTGCAACTGCGGACACAGCGTAAAGCCGCGAAACATGATCTGCGGCGTGAACGGTCGAAAGGCGATGCGCTTCGGGTTCGCGTCGATCGCAGCAAGCGGATTGACGATACCGACACCCAGTCCGCGCGACACCAGCGCGCAGATCGTCGCGCCGTAGGGCGTCTCGATAGCGGGCAACTGCCCGGCGCCCGCAGGCCGCAGCGCGCGATCGAGAGGACTGCGCGTATCGTCGGCATAGGAAGGCAGAATCAGCCGCTCGCCGCGCAGGTCGCTTGCTTCGATACGGTCCTTCGCCGTCAACGGATGCTTCGCCGGTAACGCACACAACGCAGGCAGCCGATACAACTCGGCGCTCGTCACGCCAAACGCATCCGGCGTCGTGGTCGCAAAGCCGACGTCGCAATACGCAGCTGACACCCAGCGCTGTATCGTCCCTTCGCTGCGCATTTCCAGCGACACAATCACACGTGGATGCGCCGTCAGGAACCGCTCGATCACCGCCGGCAGAAACGACAGCGCCAGCACGGGCGCCGCAACGATGCGCAAACGCCCACTGCCCAACTGGCGAATCTCACGCGCCGAAATCTCCAGCTTTTCCAGCCCGACAAAGCTGCGCTCCACTTCACGATAGAACGCACTGCCCGCATCCGTCGCGCGGATGCGTCCGCCGTTGCGCGTGAAGAGCGCGAGTCCGGTTGCCTCTTCCAGTTCGGCAATCAGCCGGCTGATGCTCGGCTGCGACGTGCCCAGTTCTTCGGCCGCCGCCGTCATCGAACCGCGCAGCATCACCAGCCGAAACGCCTCGATCTGCCTCTGATTCATCGCTTCTCCCGCACGCTGACCCTGAATAGAGACCTTAGCTTGCCATATCAGAAATGAATAGAAGCCGTTTTTGTCGCTATTTGACCGGATAAGCCGCCCGAACCTAGACTGGTCTCAACAGGCAAAACCGCTCATGCTCATGCGTCCCGATTCCCTGCTTTTCCATGAAGATTTCCGCTGCGACCCTTACTGGTGGGACGCTGCGCCGCCCGAAACCGCGCGGGCGCAACTGCCCGGCGAGGTCGATCTGGTAATCGTCGGCAGCGGTTACTGCGGGCTGTCGGCTGCGGCGGAAGCATCGAGCCATGGCGCGCGCGTCGCCGTGCTAGATGCGGGCGAGATTGGCGGCGGCGGCAGCACGCGCAGCGGCGGCATGATATCGAGCGGACAAAAGCTCGCGCTGACGAATGCCATTCAAGGCGTTTCCGCCGAGCGGCTCGTGCGGCTGATGCACGAATCGATGGCGAGCTTCGAATATCTGAAGCGCATCGTCGCCGATGAATCGCTGGACGCGGACTTGCAGATCACCGGCCGCTTCTTCGGCGCCTACACGCCGTCGCATTTCGAGCAGTTGCGTCGCCAGGGACAGTTGCTGCGCGACAAGACAGGCGTCACCGTGCACGTGATCGAGCGTGACGCGCAGCGGGCGATGATCGGCTCGGATTACTACTACGGCGGCATTCTCGTCGACGAATACGGCGGTCTGCATACGGCGAAGTATCACCGCGCACTTCGGGAACTGGCCAGGCGGCGCGGCGCCACGCTGCACTCGCACGCGCAGGCGGAACGTATCGAACGCATCGCGGGTGGCGCGCGTTTTCGCGTGCACACGGCGCGCGGCTCGCTCGATGCAAAGCATGTGCTGGTCGCCACCAACGGCTACACAGGCCCGCAACTGCCGTTCTTTGCGCGCCGCGTGCTGCCTGTCGCGAGCTATCAGATCGCGACGGAGCCGCTGCCCGAAGGCCTGATGCATGTGCTCAACCCCGGCCGCCGAATGATCAGCGACTCAAAGCGCAACCTGTTTTACACGCGCCCGTCGCCCGATGGCACGCGGATGATTTTCGGCTCGCGCCCGGCGATTCGCGAACTCAGCGAGCGCGACGCAGCACGCCTGCTGTACGGGAAGATGCTGCAATTGTGGCCAGCGCTGCGCGACGTGCGCATCACGCATGCATGGAAGGGTTTCGTCGCGATGACGCGCGACAAGCTCGCGCATATCGGCGAACACGAAGGCATTCACTACGCGCTCGGCTGCAACGGCAACGGCGTCGCGCTGATGAGCTATCTGGGCCATCGCGTGGCGCGTCATATGCTCGGCATCGATCGTGACGCAGGCGCATTCGGCGAAGGCGAATTCCCGTTGAGCGGCGCAGGCATCGCGAGCCAGCTGGCCGTGCCGTTAGGTTCAGCGCTGTATCAACTCGACGATATGTGGCGCGGCCGTGTGCGTGCCGCGCTGTCCTGATCACCCTTGCATGACCCGATACGAGGAGCCCCGATGATCCAGTTGCACAACGTGTCGAAATGGTTTGGCGAGCACCGCGTGCTGGACGGCTGCTCGGCGTCGATCGAACGCGGCGAGGTCGTCGTGATCTGCGGGCCGTCGGGTTCGGGCAAGTCGACGCTCATCAAGTCCGTCAATGGGCTCGAACCTGTGCAGGATGGCCGCATCGTCGTCGATGGCGTGGATGTGACGGCGGAGACGGCGAACCTCGCGCAATTGCGTGCGAAGGTCGGCATGGTGTTCCAGCATTTTGAACTGTTTCCGCACCTGAGCGTGCGGCGCAACCTGATGCTCGCGCAGATGAACGTGCTCGGCCGCAGCCGCGACGAAGCAGCCGAAAAAGCGCGCATGCTGTTGCGCCGCGTCGGCCTGCGCGATCACGAGGACAAGTACCCGACGCAACTCTCGGGTGGCCAGCAGCAGCGTGTCGCGATTGCGCGTGCGCTGTCGATGGACCCGGTTGCGATGCTGTTCGACGAACCGACGTCCGCGCTCGACCCCGAAATGGTCAATGAAGTGCTCGACGTGATGAGTTCGCTCGCACACGAAGGCATGACGATGCTGTGCGTGACGCACGAAATGGGCTTCGCGAAGCGTGTCGCCGATCGCATCCTGTTCATGGATCGCGGCGCGATCGTCGAGGACGATACGAAAGAACAGTTCTTCGCACGCCCGCGCTCCGAGCGTGCACGTGAGTTTCTGTCACGCATTCTGCATTGAGCGGTGCGACTCCGCGTTTATCGCGTTCGCACCGCTGTACCGATTCCGTTCACTGCCGTTCCTTTCGAAGGAGCTTCATGATGCGTTTTCTTCAGTTTGCACGCAATCTCGCACTCGCCGCTTCGTTGTGCGTCACGGCCGTATCGGCCGCCCATGCAGAAGATGTCGGCACGCTCACACCCGGCAAGATCGTCGCGGGCGTCGACGCGAATAACAAGCCCTACTCGTATATCGACAACGGCAAGATGACGGGCTTCGACGTCGAATTGATCAAGGCGATTGCCGCGAAGCTCGGCCTGTCCGCCGACTTCCGCGCGCAGGACTTCGCCGGCCTCTTGCCGAGCGTCGCGAACCAGCAGATCGACCTCGCCGCCGGCTCCATTTCGATCACGAAAGACCGGCTCAAGATGGTCGACTTCTCCGACGGTTATCTCACGGGCCTGCTGAGCGTCGCCACGCTGCCGGGCAGCACGATTTCCGCCGACGTCGGCTCCGTGAAGGGCAAGCGTATCGGTGTCGTGCAAGGCACCATCGAAGACACGTATTCGGCCAGCTATCTGCCCGACGCGCAGATCGTGCGCTTTCCGAACCTGAACGCCGGTTTCCTCGCGCTGCGCAACAAGTACATCGACGGCTATTTCGTCGACAAGACGCTCGTGGAAGGTTTGCAAGGCAAGTACCCGCAGGCGAACATCGCCGACAAGCTCGACATTTCCGCCGTCAATCTGCCTGCGGGCTTCCCGGTTCACAAGGGCAATGCGAAGCTCGAGGCCGCGCTCAACAAGACGATCGGCGAACTGGTGGCCGATGGCACGTGGATGAAGCTCTATCTGCAGTTCCATCCGGGCTATCCGCAACCGACCAGCCTGCCGCCGTATGCGATGAAGTAAGGCAACGGGTCTGCATGGTTTCAGATCGCACCGGGTAGCACCTGTTCGACCACGTCCCCTGGAGAGCGCACATGGACGCCTTTTTACAGAACTTCCTCGACTGGCCGCTTCTGGTCGAATCATTGCCGTCGCTGCTCGGCACAGGCCTCGTCAACACGCTGATCCTGTCGCTGTTCTCGACGGTGCTCGGCATCTTCGCGGGCATGGTGCTCGCGCTGATGGCCGTGTCGAACACGCGCTGGCTGACGTGGCCGGCGCAGATGTTCATCGACGTGTTTCGCGGCTTGCCAGCGGCGCTGGTGATTCTCGTGGTCGGTCAGGGGCTGGCGCCTATCGGGCTGTCGATCTTCGGGCCGAATCCGTATCCGCTCGCGATCGTCGCGCTCGCGCTGATTTCATCGGCGTATATCGCGGAGATTTTCCGCTCGGGCATCCAGAGCGTCGGGCGCGGCCAGATGTATGCATGCCAGGCGCTCGGCATGACGTACTGGAGCGGCATGCGCCATGTGATCGTGCCGCAGGGCGTGCGGCGCATTTTGCCCGCGCTCGCCAACCAGTTCATTTCGATCGTCAAGGATTCGAGCCTTGTTTATTTTCTCGGTCTGCTCACGTCGCAACGCGATCTCTTCACGATCGGGCAGAACTCGGCGGTGAATACCGCGAATCTTTCGCCGCTTGTCGCGGCGGGCGTCGTGTATCTGCTGATCACCGTGCCGCTCACGCACGCGATCAATCACATCGACCGCTGGACAAACCGCTTTTCCAATCCCGGTCAGCGCCGCGGCAAGAAGACCGTGCGCAGCCTGCGCGCTGCACGCCGTGAAGAAGCGCTGCAATCGCAGGCTGCCACGGCGGGTATTGCAGAACGCCATCATTGAACCCATCCAACCCGACAACAAACGAACATGGGACCAAAAGTCGATACTGTTGCCGACGATATCCAGTTGCCCGAGCGCGTCGATGTGGTCGTGATCGGCGGCGGGATCATCGGCGTGTCCACTGCGTTGTATCTGAGCGAAAAAGGTTTGCAGGTTGCGTTGTGCGAAAAAGGACACATCGCCGGTGAACAGTCGAGCCGCAACTGGGGCTGGGTGCGCGTCACGCGGCGCGACCCGCGCGAACTGCTGCTGAGCATCGAAAGCCTGAAGCTGTGGCGCACGCTGGACCGCACGCTCGGCATCGAGACGGGCTTCAACCAGTGCGGCATCCTGTATGTATCGAACGATGACGCGACGCTGGCGAGGCACCGCGACTGGCTCGCACGCGCCAGGCAAATTGCCGGCGATGCTTTCGATACCCGCGAAATCGACACGAAGGAAATCGCGCAACTGCTGCCCGGTTCGACGCAACGTTTCAAAGGCGGGATCTTCACTCCGGGCGACGCGCGTGCCGAACCGCAAAAGGCCGCGCCCGCCATCGCCAATGCGCTGCGCAAGCGCGGCGTGAAAATCCTCACGCCCTGCGCGGTGCGCGGCATCGAAACGAGTGGCGGACGCGTGAGCGCCGTCGTCACCGAGCACGGCACGATCCGCTGCAACGCGGCTGTGGTCGCGGGCGGCGCGTGGACGCGTTACTTCTGCGGCAATCTCGGCATCGAACTGCCGCAACTGCTGACGCGCGCATCCGTACTGCGCACCGAGCCGCTGGACGGCGGCCCGACGTGCAGCGCGAACAACGAAGAGTTTGCATTTCGCAAGCGCGCCGACGGCGGCTATACCGTCGCCTATGGATTGCGTACGCACGCGGATCTCACGCCCGATGCGTTCCGCCTGTTTTTCAAGTACATCGAAGCGCTGAAGAGCCAGATGGGCGCGTTGCAGATCCGTGTCGGCAAGCGGTTTCTGGACGAACTAAAGCGGCCGCGCCGATGGTCGCTCGATCAACCGACCGTGTTCGAATCCATCCGCACACTCGACCCCGATCCCGTCGTGCCCTACGTCGATAACGGCCTGCGCGAGTTCGTGAAGGCGTTTCCGCAACTCGCCAACGCGAAGATCGCGCAACGCTGGGCCGGCTATATCGACGTGACGCCCGATGCCATTCCCGTCATCTCGGGCGCGGCGCGCGTGCCGGGGCTGTTCATCGGCACGGGGTTTTCGGGGCATGGCTTCGGCATCGGCCCGGCAGCAGGCAAGCTGATGGCCGATATCGTCAACAACGATGCGCCGCTTGTCGATCCGCACGCGTTTCGTCTGTCGCGCTTCAGCGACGGCTCGAAGATCACGATCGATGCGGGCTTCTGAGCGTCATAACGTCATCGGAAACGGCAAATGGACAAGGTAGCGATGGTGTCAGGCGCGAATCGCGGCATCGGCCGCGAGATCGCGCTGGAATTGCATCGGCGTGGTTACAGGCTGTCGCTCGGCATGCGTGATCCGTCATCGTTCGATAACGACCTCGGCGCGTTCGTCTTCCGCTATGAAGCACGTGAGGAGCAGTCGGCACGCGACTGGGTAGACGCAACGATCGACCATTTCGGCCGTCTCGACGTGCTGGTCAGCAACGCAGGCATCTGCAAGATGATCACGTTCGACAACGGCACGAGCGAACTGCTCGACGAAACGCTCGATATCAACGTGAAGGCGCCCTTCCGGCTCGCGCAAGCCGCGTTGCCGCATCTGAAGCGCGCAGGCAACGGACGCTTCGTGCAACTCGCATCGCTGTCGGGCAAACGCGTGAAGAACCTGAATGTCGGCTATCAGATGTCGAAGTACGCGGTGCTCGCGTTGACGCACGCGGTGCGGCGCGCGGGCTGGGACGACGGCGTGCGCGCGACGGCCGTCTGCCCCGGCTTCGTCAATACCGACATGGCCGCCGGTCTCGCCGATCTGCCGCCCGATGCGATGACGCAGCCGGGCGACATTGCAGCCATCGTGGTCAACACGCTCGAGTTGCCGAACACCGCGAGCATGGCGGAATTGCTGATCAATTGCCGCCTCGAAGACATGCTCTGACGGCGGCGAAACACCCTACGCTGCGATCGGGCCGTGATCGGTTTGTGCCTCGCGCTTCGGCATGACGACACGGCGCGTGTCGCCATCGGCCAACGCAGGCGTCGATTCGAACAGTTCGGCAATCCAGTCCGCAAACACGCGCACTTTCGCGGACAGATGCCGGTTGTTCGGATACACGATCGAAACCGGCTTGGGCTTTGGCTTGAACTCCGGCAGCACTTCGACCAGCGAGCCATCGCGCAGCTTCTGCGCGACCATGAAGAGCATCGGCTGGATCAGGCCGAAGCCTTCCAGTCCGCACTTCACGTACGCTTCCGAGTCGTTGACGGTGACGACGCCCTTCATCGGCACTTCTGTCGGTTTGCCGTCGACGATCACGATCCACGGCATCGGCCGCGTGTTGTGCGCGATGCGAAAATTCACCGCCTGATGCATGGCCAGATCGTCGATGCTCTGCGGCGAGCCGTAGCGTTGCAGATAATCGGGCGATGCACACGTCACGCGCTTGAGCGTGCCGACACGCCGCGCCACCATCGACGAATCTTCGAGCGGACCCGCCCGCACCATGCAGTCGATGCCTTCCTCGACAGGATCGACCGGCCGGTCCGACAAACCCAGATCGAGCGAGATGTCCGGATAGCGCTCGTGAAAACCGCGCAACGCCGGAATCACCAGATAACGCCCGAGCGAACTCGGCATATGCACGCGCAACGCTCCGCTCGGCTTGCGATTACCCGCCTGAAAACTCGCGTCCGTTTCCGCGATGTCCGTAATGATGCGAATGCTGTGCTCGTAATACGCCGCGCCTTCCGGCGTCAACGACAGACGCCGCGTGGTGCGGTTCATCAGCCGCACGCCCAGCACGGCTTCGAGATTCTGGATGGTGGTCGTCACCGTCGCGCGCGGCATGCCGAGCTGCTCGGCGGCGCGCGTGAAGCTGTTCGCATCGACCACACGAGTGAACACTTCCATTGCCTGAATGCGGTCCACGCTATCCCCTTTGTGCTTCGAAACATAACAGGATAAGCCGTCGGCACTGACAAAAACAAGCAAACCGCGTGATTAGACGGATTTAGCGAACAGTTGAGCGCACCTCGGACCGAATTGCATGCAGATAGTATCTATAGAACCGCGCAATTACGCCGCCCGCGCCTCCTCGCTCACGCGGAATATCGCAACCGCGCCGTAAAGGTTCTCGCTCTGCGCTTCCAGCGAAGCCGCGGTCGTCGACGCCGATTCGACCAGCGATGCATTGCTCTGGGTCATTGCTTCCATCTGCATGACGGTCGCGTTGACCAGTTCGATCCCCGCCGTCTGCTCGCGCGAAGCAAGGCTGATATCGGCCATGATCGCGTTGACGCTCTGCACGGCCTTCAGGATTTCATCCATCGTCGAGCCTGCGCGCAACACCAGCTCGCTGCCCGCGCGCACATTCAGCGTCGAGTCGCCGATCAGTTCCTTGATTTCCTTCGCGGCGGTAGCGCTGCGTTGCGCCAGATGCCGCACCTCGCTCGCGACAACCGCGAAGCCGCGTCCCTGATCGCCCGCGCGCGCGGCTTCGACGGCGGCGTTCAACGCAAGAATATTCGTCTGAAACGCAATGCTCTCGATCACGCCGACAATCCCGACGATGCGCGCCGAGCTATCCGAGATCGCATCCATCGTATCGACGACCTGACGCACCACTTCGCCGCCGCGTGTCGCGATGTCAGATGCCTGCGTGGCGAGCGCGCTCGCGTCGTGCGCATTGTCGGCGTTCTGGCGCACGGTAGCCGTCAGTTCTTCCATGCTCGCGGCGGCCTGCTGAAGCGATGATGCCTGATCGCCGGCACGCATCGAGAGATCGCGATTGCCGCTGGCGATCGTGCGCGCATCGGACATGATCGCGTCGGTGCCTGCCCTCACCTTGCGCACCACCGCGACGAGGCCTTGCTGCATATCGTTCAGTGCGTTGAGCAGATAAGCCATTTCATTGCGGCGATCCGACTTGACGATGGCCGTCAGATCGCCCGCTGCGATTTTCGCGAAGTATTCGACGGCGGCATTCACGGGCGTAACGATCGCCCGCGTCAGTCCGCGATGCGCGAGCGCGCCGACGATCAGCGCAATCAGACCCGCCACGCCGAAACCCCACAACGTCATGTGAAAACGCTCGTTCGCATGATCGAAACGCGTGCGCTGGCGCTGCACCTGAAAATCTTCCAGCGCGATGAGCGCCTTCTGATATTCGTCGAACAGCGCGACGGGCATCTCGCGTTGTGTCGTGAGGAAATCGACGAGATTCTCTTCATCGAGTTGTTTGAGGGCTTTTGAAAAGGCCTCGTTGAGCAGACGGTCGCGTTTGCCTGTCATCGCATCGAGCAGTGTCTTTTCCTGCGCGTCAGGCGCGTGCAGTGAACGGTAGGCATCCAGTTCGCGATTGCTCTCGCCAAGCAGCACATGCAGTTGCTTGATCTCAGCCGCTGCGGGCTTGCCCGCGCTGATCAATTGCTCGACATCGGCAAGCCCGGTGCGGAACACGAGCAGCCGTTCTGAACTCGTCTTCAGATGCACGACGGACGCAGTGTCGTCGCGATACATCGCGTCGAGCGCGGCGTTGCTCTTGAAGAGCGCAAACACAGCCGCCGCGATGACCAGCATCAGCAGCAGCGTGCAACCCGAGATGGTGGCGGCGAGCCCGCCGCGAATCGTGGTGTTTCTGAACATGAGCGCAATGCAGCGTGCGCGCCGCAAATACGGCGCGCGCAGCGTTTCTCCGGTAGTCAGAACGGAATCGGGACCGGCCTTGCGAATGCACGAGTGCACGAATGCAGGCCGTCTACAGCACTAACGGCGGCCCCTGTTTGTTTCTGTGATGCCAGCGCGACGCCGATTCGACCAATTACGACATCGGCTGCTTCGACGCTTCCCCAGCGCGGTGCATCGTGCGCCGCACACGAACCCGATTGCCAGAAAGCTCCCCGCATCGGTGCATCGCGCAAGCCTCTCTCCACGCCCGGCTAGGCCGCACTGCATGGCACGCCTCATGCTTATTGAACTCCATTCAAGTAACTTGAATCAAATTCTTTTAACTTTCATAATCGGCCACGGGCCTTTCACAAGGAAGCGTCATGAACAAGCCTCTCCGCAGTCTGGTCTTCTCGTTGCTCGGTGCGCTCGCATTCGTTAGCGCCACGCCCAGCCGCGCGCAGTCGGACGATCTGCTGGCGCGCATCAAGTCGAACAAGGAAATCACCATCGCGACGGAGGCCCGCTACGCGCCGTTCGAATACGTCGATAACGGCAAGATCGTCGGCTACGACGCGGACCTGATGGCCTATGTGCTGAAGTCGTTGCCCGATGTGAAGGTCAAGCAACTGGACCTGCCGTTTCAAGGGCTGCTGCCCGGACTCGACGCGAAACGCTTCGACATCGTCGTGACGGCCGTGACTGTCAACAAGGACCGTGTCAGCCACTTCGCGTTCACGGTGCCGGTCGCCGATGCAACTACGGGCGTTCTGCTGCGCAACGGCAACAGTTCCATCAAGTCGCCTGAGGATCTGAACGGCAAGATCGTCGGTTCGCAGACGGGCTCGGCGCAATTGCAGGCCCTTCAGGCGCTCGACAAGAAACTCAAGGATGCAGGCGGCCCCGGCATCAAGCAGATCAAGCAGTACGTCGCGTTCGACGAAGCCTATGCCGACCTCGCCGTCGGTCGTCTCGATGCCGTCGCGCAATCGGTCGCGAACCTCGGACCGTTGATGAAATCGCGTCCGGGCGTGTTCACGCTGCTGCCGCAGACGATCGGCCCGAAGAGCTATTTCGCGTGGGTCGCGCGCAAGGACAGCGACAGCGCCGCGCTCGTCAAACTGTTTAGCGACGGCATTGCACGCGCGAACCGCGACGGCACGATGAAGAAGCTGCAAGAGAAATGGTTCGGCTCGACGATGGACGTTCCCGTCGACACCGTTCCCGCGCCCTCGATCTGACGCGCCGCGTACCGATTCATGAACGCTCCCGATCTGCTCGCACGCTGCGCCAGCTATCTGCCGCAACTGCTGGATGGCGCACTGACAACGCTGTGGCTGTCCGCGGCCGCTGTGCTGTGCGGTTTCTTTGCCGGCATCTTCATCTACACGATGTCGGCCAGCGACAGCCGCCTGCTCTCAGGCGGTGCGCGTGTCTACGTCAGCGTGTTTCGCGGCACGCCCGTGCTCGCGCAACTGCTCGTGATGTATTACGTGCCGTCAGCGTTGGGGCTTGCCGTGCCGGGCATCGTCGCGGCAGCAATCGGGCTGTCGATGAACACGGCCGCGTATCAGTCGCAGATTCTCGGCGCGGGCTTTCGCGCGATTGCTCGCGGGCAGATCGAAGCGGCCGTCACGTTCAATCTCACGCGACGCCAGGTGCTGTGGCATATCGAAGTGCCGCAGGTGGTGCGCGCGACGCTGCCCGCGCTGGTGTCGGAGATGATCGATATCGTCAAGGCGTCGGCGGTGGTGTCGGTGATCTCCGTGACGGATCTGATGCGCGTCGGCCAGCAACTGTCGTCGTCGACATATCGTCCGCTCGAGGTGTACACGTGCGCCGCAATCTTCTATCTGGCGATCACGACGCTCTTGTCTTTCGCCGCGCATTGCTACGAGCGCCGCGTGGCGTCGCGTGCATGACCGGGAACCCATCGCATGGATAACCTGCTCGCTCTTGTGCCTCGTTTTGCTGACGCGATGCTCGTCACGCTCGAAGTCAGCGTGATCGCAGCGCTGCTCGGCATCGCCGGCGGTTTCGCGCTCAACGCATTGCGTCTGCGTTACACAAGCATGATTGCCGCGCCCTATGGCTTATTTGTCTGGCTGATTCGCGGCATGCCGTATCTGTCGCAACTGATGATCGTCTACTTCGGCCTGCCCGTCTTCGGTATCACGATGACAGCCGTTCAGGCGACCGTCGTCTCGCTCGCAATTTACGCCAGCGCCTATTTCGCGGAGATTTTTCGCGCGGCGTGGGCCAGCGTGCCGCGCGGCCAGCTCGAAGCCGCGCAGGCGTTCGGCGTGAGCCGCTGGTCCGCGTTTCGCGCGATCGAACTGCCGCAGGCGCTCGCGTTCGCAGTGCCGCTGCTCGCGAACCAGACCATTCTCGTCATCAAGGAAAGCGCCGTGGCATCGATCATCACAGTGCCGGAACTGACGATGACGGCAAGCGACATCGTCGCGTCCACCTACACCTACATCGGCCCGTATGCGCTGCTGATCGTGAGCTACTGGCTGCTCACCCAGGCCGTGTCGCTGCTCGCGCAGCGCGCGACGTCGATGATCCCTTTTCTGCGTAACGACGCAAATAAAGCCTCATGAGCGCTCAACCCATACTCAAGCTGCGCGCCGTCGGCAAATCGTACGGCGCAACCCGCGTGCTCAAGGGCATCGACCTCGACGTGATGCGCGGCGAAATCGTCACGCTGATCGGGCCATCCGGTTCGGGCAAGACGACGGCGCTGCGCTGCATGAACTTCCTCGAAGCCTATGATGAAGGCGAAGTCTGGATCAAGGGACAACTGCTCGGCTATCGCTCCGCGGGCCGCACGGCGCGCGATCGCGACAGCGAGGTGAGCATCGCCGAGGTGCGGCGCCCGGTTTCGATGGTGTTCCAGCAGTTCAACCTATGGCCACATATGAGCGTGCTCGACAACGTCGCCGCGCCGCTCGTGCTGGCCAAGAAAATGTCCCGTGCGGATGCACGCGCAAAGGCACAGGCCGCGCTCGCACGCGTGGGTTTGCAGCACAAGGCCGATGTGTATCCAGCACGGCTGAGCGGCGGACAACAGCAGCGCGTCGGCATTGCACGCGCGCTCGCCATCGAGCCGGAAGTGATGCTGCTCGACGAACCGACTTCGGCGCTCGATCCAGAACTGGTCGAAGAAGTGCTGAACGTGATTCGCTCGCTTGCACAGGATGGCATGACGATGGTGATGGTCACGCACGAGATGAGCTTCGCCGCGAAAATTTCCGACAAGGTCGTGTTCATGGAAGCCGGTCAGATCGTCGAGTCGGGAGCGCCCGCGCAACTGTTCGGCAATTCGCGCACGCCTCGCCTGCAGCAGTTTCTCAAGCCGTGGTTCGATCGAAGTCTGAGCTTTACTGCGCCGGAAAACAGGGCGAATAGCGTGGAGCAAACGTCGGGAGCATCGTCATGATCCACACAGACGATGCAATCCGCGCGGCAAATCATATCGACGAAGCACGTCTGCTCGCGTCGATCGAAGCCCTCGCCACATTCGGCGCGCGTTCCGACGGCGGCGTGAACCGCCCCGCGCTGAGTGCAACGGATCTGGATGCGCGCCGCTATCTGATCGAACGTGCGCATGCACTGGGCTGCACCGTCTCCACGGACGCCTGCGCGAACCTGTTCATCCGCCGGCCCGGCATCGACGATGCGCCGCCTGTGATAACGGGCAGTCACATCGACACGCAACCGTCAGGCGGAAAGCTCGACGGCTGCTATGGCGTGCTTGCCGGCTTCGAATGCATTGCCGCGCTCAACGATGCCGGTATCCGCACGCGTCGTCCGCTCGAAGTGGCGATCTGGACCAACGAAGAAGGCACGCGCTTCGCGCCGGGCGCGATGGGTTCGAGCGCGTATGTCGAGCCGTCGCGGATGGCGGCCTATCGCGATGCTGCCGACGCTGAAGGCATCACGCTGCGTGCCGCGCTGGAAAACCATCGGCGAGCCTTTCCGGAACTGCCGTTACTCGATGACCTGAAGCCCGCGCATGCGTTCGTCGAACTGCATATCGAGCAAGGTCCGCAACTGGAGAACGCAGATGTGCCGCTCGGTGTCGTCACCGGTATTCAGGGCGTGCGCTGGTATGAGTTCCATTGCAAAGGCGTCGCCGCGCATGCGGGCACCACGCCGATGCCAATGCGCCGCGACGCGATGACGCTTGCCGTCACGCTGCGTGCATCGATCGAAGAAATGGCCGCGTCGCTGGGCGGCGATCACACACGCGTCACCTTCGGACGCTGGAGCGTCACGCCGAATTCGATCAACACGATTCCATCCGACGTGACCTTCTCTGTCGATTTCCGTCACCCCGACGCGCACGTGCTAGACGCGTTCGACGCACTGGTTGCGGCTTGCGCAAGGCGCCACGGCGCGCAGATCGTGCCGCTTTTCACGCACGTACCTGTGCAATTCGATGCAACGGTGCTCGCGCATATCGACGCAGCCTGCCACGCGCTCGACGCTCAGGCACTGCGCCTCACGTCGGGCGCCTTTCACGACGCGATGTATCTCGCGCAGCACTGCCCGACTGCGATGCTGTTCGTACCGAGCCGCGACGGTATCAGCCACAACCCGGCCGAAGCCACGGATGCCCATCACCTCGTGCTGGGCGCACGCGCGCTCGCACACACCCTCACCACGCTCTGTAACGACTGACAAGGAACCACTATGAGCACGACTCACTCACACACGCATACTCACACGCATGCCCACGCGACTGACGACAACGGCAACGAACTCGGCCAGAACGCCACGCTGCACGAACCGATTTCCGCCGACGGCACGCCCGAACCCGGCAAGACCTACACGGTGCCCGCACGCTGCGGCCGTGCGGTGCGGGTCAAGGCCGGGCAAACCATCCGCATTTCGAACCCGCACGGCACGCAGGTTTGCGATACGTGGATTTTCAATGCCACGCACCTGAACGAGTTCCTCTCGTTCGAACACACGCGCGCGTTTATCGACAAGATCATTCCGCAACCGGGCGATCCGCTCGTGACGAATCATCGCCGGCCGATTGCCGAACTGGTCGCGGACACGTCGCCGGGCGTGCACGACACGCTGATCGCCGCGTGCGACCTGTACCGCTACAAGAATCTGGGTGTGGAGAACTATCACGACAACTGCGCGGACAATCTGCGGCTGGCGCTCAAGGCGATCGGCCTGCGCACGCGTGAGGTCCCGCAACCGTTCAATCTGTGGATGAACATTCCCGTCAAGCCGGACTATACGATCGACTGGCTGCCACCCGTGTCGAAGGCGGGCGATCATGTGGATATCAAGGCCGTGATGGATTGTGTCGTCGTGATGTCGGCGTGCCCGCAGGATATCATTCCCATCAACGCACTCAACCCGGTCGAAGTCGAGTTCACGGTTCTCGCCTGAGACTCGCCCAACCGCACTTTTACGCTGATCGACAGAACGCACACGTGGCCACAAGAAAAACCCCCACGACCGGCAACGGCGCTTCCCGCAAACCGACCTCGGCGGCGCCGCGACGCGCCGCGCCAGCGCCGCGCGCGGCTGCTTCGCAACCTGCGCAAGGCCCAGCAGCCGAAGGCCTCGGCACGCGGCTACGGCACGCGCGCATGGTGCAGCAACTCACGCTCAAGGCGCTGGCGGAACAGGCGGGCTGCTCGGAGAGCCTGCTGTCGAAAGTCGAGGGCGGTCATGCGACACCCTCGCTCGCGACCCTGCACCGGCTCGCGCTCGCACTGGACACGAACATCGCCGCGTTGGTGTCCGGGCCGGTCGCGAACGTCACGCCTGTGCAGCGCGCGAGCGAACGGCCTTCCGTGCGCTTTCCGTCTGCGCAGCAGCCTGCGGGCCGACGTGGCCATACGGGCAGTTCGATCATGCTGGAGCGGCTCGTCGTGCCGGGCCCGGGACAACTGCTGCAAGGCGATATCCATGTGCTCGAACCGCTCGCGCGCAGCGACGAGCAGATCAGCCATGCGGGTGAAGAACTGGGCTACGTGCTCGAAGGCGAACTCGAATTGACGCTCGGCAGTGAATGCTACCGGCTTCAGGCGGGCGATTCCTTCTATTTCCCGAGCACCGAGCCGCACAGCTACCGCAACCCCGGCGACTGCATCACGCGGGTGCTGTGGATCAACACGCCGCCCACCTTCTGATACACGTAACACGCCAAACGGGAGCCGAACATGACGGGCACCGACCTGACCCAGATGCAGCAACCGCGCTTCGCGGGTATCCCGACTTTCATGCGCGTGCCGTTCAGCACGGACCTGAACACGTTCGACATCGCGCTGGCAGGCGTGCCGTTCGACGGCGGCGTCACCGCGCGTCCGGGCGCGCGTTTCGGTCCGCGAGAAATCCGCAACATGTCGACGATGATGCGCGGCATTCATCACGTGACACGCTTCAATCCATTCGACGCCTGCCGCGTCGCCGATATCGGCGATGTGCCGTTCACCGACCTCTACCATCTCGAACGCGCGCACGACGACATCCGCCGCTTTTTCGAACCGGTATTCCGCGCGGGCAAGCTCGCGCTGACGGCAGGCGGCGATCACTCCATCACCTATCCGATCTTTCAGGCGCTGGCGCCGCGCGAGCCGATCGCGCTGGTGCATATCGACGCGCACACCGATACCTGGGATGCGTTCAAAGGCTCGAAATTCACGCACGGCGCGCCGTTTCGACGTGCGGTCGAAGCGGGCCTGCTCGACCCGAAGCGCACCATTCAGATCGGCATTCGCGGCGCGCAGAATTCGGACGAAGGCTGGCGTTACTCGCTTGATCACGGCATGCGTGTCGTGTTCATCGAAGAGTTCGATGAGCTTGGGCCGGCGGCAATCGCGGCCGAAGCGCGACGCATTGTCGGCGATGCGCCCGTTTATCTGTCGCTCGATGTCGACGGACTCGACCCGGTGTTCACGCCGGGCACGGGCACGCCTGAAGTGGGCGGACTGAC
Source organism: Burkholderia sp. Ac-20365 (assembly GCF_017104715.1). GTDB lineage: Bacteria > Pseudomonadota > Gammaproteobacteria > Burkholderiales > Burkholderiaceae > Paraburkholderia. Next base: position 742,636 of record NZ_JAAGPI010000001.1, on the reverse strand, counting down.
GACCCGCGAGACGCAGGCGCTGCTGCGCGGTCTCGACGGGCTCAACTGGGTCGGCGGCGATGTGGTCGAAGTGTCGCCGCCTTACGATCAGACGGGCAACACCGCGCTCGTCGCCGCAACGCTGATGTACGAAATACTGTGTCTGCTGGCCAAGCGTGCGAGCAATGTGAACCGTTAGCGCACTACTGCTTGCCCTTCCACGGCACGAGCCTGTGCTCCAGCGCGCGCATGCCGAGATCGAACAACCAGGCAATCGCGCCGATCAGCACGATGCCCATCACGACGACATCGGTGCGCAAAAAGCTCGATGCGTTGAGCACCATCTGACCGAGCCCGGCCGTCGCCGCGACCATTTCGGCGGCGACGAGCGTCGTCCAGCCGAAGCCGATCGCAATACGCAGCCCCGTCAGAATCTCCGGCAACGCAGCGGGCAGCACGACATGCAACACGACCTGCCGGAAGTTCGCGCCCAGCGACCATGCCGCGTTGATCTGCTCGACCGTGGCACTACGAACCCCTGCCCGCGCGGCCATCGCGATCGGCGCGAAGCACGCGAGCCAGATGACAACGAGCTTCGCCGTTTCGTCGATACCGAACCAGATCACCACCAGTGGCAAATAGGCAAGCGGCGGCAGCGGACGATAGAACTCGATAGGCGGATCGAGCAGACCGCGCGCGACACGGCTCACGCCCATCAGCACACCGATCGGCACGGCCGTCACGCAGGCGAGCGCAAACGCGCCGAACACGCGGATCGCGCTCCACATCAGGTGTTCCGACAACGGCAGGCCGCCTTGAATACGACCGTTCCATGCATCGGTGAAGGCATGCCAGACGGCATCCGGCGATGGCAGAAAAAGCGGCGGCACCCAGCCGAAATGCGACGCGGCCCACCACAGCAGCAGCAGGCTCACGACACATAGCGTGCTCAGCGCAGCCGTTGGCCCTTCGCCGGGCATACCTCGGTTCGTCTTGCGGCGCGGTTTTCGCACTGCGGCTTCGTCGTTAGCGCTACGCAGCGCGCGTAAGCGGCCCGTTGCGTCTTCACGCGCAGAATCGATCGAATTCATCAGGCTGCCTCCCGCAACGTCTCATGCAGGCGTCGCGTCAAACGCTCTCGCCATTCGATAAACGCCGCCGACGACTTCACCGCACGCGCATCGCGCGAAGCCAGATATTCGCGCGCAAACGGCAGTTCGTGCACCTCCGCAACGCGGCCGGGACCCGGCGTCATCAGCACGAGACGCGTCGCCAGAAAGAGCGCCTCTTCGACGCTGTGCGTGATGAAGAATACCGTCTTGTTCGTGCGCGACCATACGTCGAGCACGAGTTCCTGAATGGTTTCGCGCGTGAGCGCATCGAGCGCGCCCATCGGCTCGTCCATCAACAGCACCTGCGGATCGCTCGCCAATGCGCGGGCGATGCCCACGCGCTGTTGCATGCCGCCCGACAGCGCGTACACCTTCGCATTCGCATGCTTTTCCAGCCCGACGAGCGCGAGCGTGCGCCGCGCGATCTCGTACCGTTCGTCACGCGCGACACCACGAAAACGCAGCCCCAACGCGACGTTGTCGATCACGTTGAGCCACGGCATCAACGCGTGCTTCTGGAACACGACACCGCGCTCCGCGCCCGGTCCGTCGATCGGCACGTCGTTCAGGCGCACCTCGCCTTGCGTCGGATCGACGAAACCCGCAATGCAATTGAGCAAGGTGGTCTTGCCGCAGCCCGACGCGCCCAGTGCGACAACGAATTCCCCGCTGTCGATGCGCAGATCGACGCCCGCGAGCGCGGGCGCATCCGCGCCGTCATAAGTCACGCCGACGCCGCGGATCTCCAGTGCGCTCATCGCGCGGCCTGTTGCGCGAAGCGCGGATTCACCGCGCCCGAGTAGTCGGACAACACGTTCTGGATCGTGCCCTGCGTCTTGAGGAACGCGGCGGTCGCCGCCAGCGATTGCGCCGCGCCCGATTGCTTGCCGCCGCCGAGCCACGTCGGCGATGCCTGCTCCGCCGCCGTGGGGAACGCGTACAGCGCGAGGCTCGCGGGCACATCGGCGGGCGTCGCCCCCGACTCCTGCGCGACAGCCTGCACTTCCTTCGAAGCCGGCGTCCACGTTGCCTTGTGATCGCGATACTGCGCATCCGTATCGGCCAGCACCTTGACGAGACCTGCCATGAACGCCGGGTTGTCGCGCTCGAACTGGCGCGCGGCGACGAAGCCGTCAAAGGTCGCCTTGCCCGACTCCTTCGCGACTTCCCCCGACGTGATCAGCACCTTGCCGTTCTGCTTGACCTTCGCGAGCACCGGATCCCAGATGTACGTCGCGTCGATGTTGCCTCGCTGCCAGGCGGCCGCGACCTCGGGCGGACGCAGGTTGAGAATCTTCACCGTCGACGGATCCACGCCCGCCTGCTGCAACGCGACCAGCGCATGGAAGTGCGACGTCGACACATACGGCAGGCCGATCGTCTTGCCCTTCAGATCGGTGAGCTTCGTCACGCCGGAGCCGTCGCGCGCGACGAGCGCTTCGGCGTCGTTGATGTTGTCGAGAATCCAGAACAGCGACAGATCCACGCCCTGCGACAGTCCCGCCGCGATCGGGCTGGAGCCCGCTTCGCCAAGCTGGATCGAACCGGACGCGAGCGCGCGAATCACGTCCGCGCCGCTGCCGAGCTTGCGATACGTGACCTTGTAGCCAGTGGCTTTCTCGACGGCGCCCGTGACCTGCGCGTAGCGCCACGGCACGACCATGTCCTGATAGCCGATTACGACTTCGCGGGTGTCGGCATGGGCGGAGGACGCAATCGTGATCGACGCGACGGCGAACGCGGCGGCGTGCAACGCGCGCCGCAGGAAAGTAAATGTCTGTTTCATTGGAAGGTTGCGTGCGGTTTTGAAAGCTGCGTGAGGCTTCCGACTATAAGCACTTCGCATCGCCGCCGTTCTAATGTTTCGTGCGTAGCAAATGACGGCGTTGAAGCTTTGCTTTCCATGCGGAAACAGCGAAAGCCGCCGATATCGCACACGGCGGCGTCCGGGCGCGTTCTGGCAGTCGGCAAGCCGGATTTGCGCGCCTGTCGTATCGTATTTCGCGAATACTTTGTCACCCATTCCACGCTTACCGCTATTCGCTTCGACGAGGGCTTTCACCATGACCCGAACCCGTCAGTTGCATCTCGGCGCTTTCATGCGTCCCGTCAGCCTCCATACGGGCGCGTGGCGCTATCCCGGCGCCTGGCCCGATGCGAACTTCAACATCGCGCATCTGAAGCGCTTCGTGCAGACGCTCGAACGCGCGTGCTTCGACGCGTTCTTCATGGCCGATCACCTCGCCGTGCTCAACATGCCGACCGCCGCGCTCAAGCGCAGCCACACGGTGACGTCGTTCGAGCCGTTGACGCTGCTCGCCGCGCTGTCGTCGGTGACGGAACGCATTGGCCTTATCGCCACGTCGTCGACAACCTTCGACGAGCCGTATCACGTCGCACGCCGTTTCGCCTCGCTCGATCACCTGAGCGGCGGACGCGCCGGCTGGAATCTCGTGACCACGTCCAATCCCGACGCGGCGCTCAATTTCGGGCTGGATGAGCATGTCGAACACGGCGAGCGCTATCACCGCGCGCGTGAGTTCTACGATGTGGTCACGGGCCTGTGGGACAGCTGGGCCGACGATGCCTTCGTGCGCGACGTCGAAAGCGGCATCTATGTCGATGTGGAGAAGATGCATGTGCTCGGCCACAAGGGCGAGCATCTTTCCGTGCGCGGACCGTTGAATATCGCAAGGCCGGTTCAGGGATGGCCTGTCGTCGTGCAGGCCGGCTCATCGGAAGCGGGCCGCCAGATCGCCGCCGAAACGGCCGACGCCGTGTTCGCCGCGCCGCCCTCGCTCGCAGCAGGCCAGGCGTTCTATGCCGATGTGAAGAGCCGCGTCGAACGCGCGGGCCGCGATCCGGAGCATCTGAAAATCCTGCCGGGCGTGTTTGTGGTGGTCGGCGACAGCCTCGACGAGGCGCGTGAAAAGCGCGCATTGCTCGATACCTTCGTGCATTACGACAGCGGCATCGCATCGCTGTCGATCGCGCTCGGCCACGACGTGTCGCAACTCGACCCCGACGCGCTGCTACCGGACATTCCGGAAAGCAACGCCAGCAAGAGTTCGCGGCAGCGCGTGATCGACTGGGCGCGTTCGGAACAGTTGACCATTCGCCAACTGGCGCAGCGCATTGGCGGATATTCGGGGCTGGAAATGGTCGGCACGCCCGCGACGATTGCCGATCAGATGGAACAATGGCTGACCGAACGCGGCTCCGACGGCTTCAACGTGATGTTCCCGTTTCTGCCCGGCGGACTCGACGATTTCGCCGACAAGGTCGTGCCCGAACTGCAACGGCGCGGCATTTTCCGTCGTGCCTATGAAGGCACGACGTTGCGCGACCATCTCGGCTTGCCGCGCCCGGAGAACCGGTTCTTCACGCAGCGCGCCGTTGATTAGACGGGAATCGCTTCGCGCAGAAAATCGACCAGCGCCGACTGCACCGCGTTCATCGCGCCGCCCGCGCTGACGAGCGCAAGCTCGGTGGGCGGCAGACGCGGCAGGTCGAAACACACACTGTGCTCGGGCAGCACAGCCGTAGTGGGTAGAACCGTGATGCCGAGGCCTGAAGCCACCGCGGCCTGAATACCCGTCAGGCTGTGGCTGCCGAACGCGACGCGCCAGCTTCGCTTCGAATGATCGAGGCTGCGGATCGCGCGTTTGCGGTACACGCAGCCCTGCGGAAACAGCGCGAGCGGCACCGGCTCGCCTTCTTCGGGCGGCACTTCGACCATGCGGCCGCGCACCCACACGAGCGCTTCGGGCCACGACGCGAGACACGGCCCGCTGCCCGGCTCGCGTTTGACGAGCGCAATCTCGATCTCTCCGCCCGACAGCTTGCTGTGCAAATCGGCGCTCATGCCCGCGACCGTTTCGAGTCGCGCCTCGGGCCGCGCCTTGACGAAGCCCGACAGGATCGCCGCCATCCGTTTCGCGTCGAAATCTTCCGGCACGCCGATGCGGATCGGCGTGCGCCACACATCGCTCGCGAGGGCGTCCTGCGCCTCCTGCGACAGCGCGATCAGGCGGCGCGCATATTGCGTCAGAAGCTCGCCATGTTCCGTCGCCGTCACCTGATTGCCGGTGCGATCGCGCATCAGGAGCGTGCGGCCGACCAGTTCTTCCAGCCGCCGCACCTGCTGGCTGACAGTCGACTGCGTGCGATGCACGCGGTCACCGGCGCGCGTGAAGCTGCCTTCGTCGACGACGCAGACCAGCGTCTTCAGAAGTTCGAGATCGAGCATAACGGGCGCCTCATATTTGTAATTCCACTAAGCAGCGTATTTTAATTTAATTTCCAAATATGCGGCGCGAGGCCTAGTCTGTGTCCATATCGACACCGCTCAAAAGGAACCCCAGATGTCACTCGACCGCACTTCGCGCCCCACGTGGCTGACCTTCGACTGCTACGGCACGCTGATCCAATGGGATGAAGGCCTGAAGAACGCCGTCGCGACGATCCTCGCCGGCAAGCACGCCGCCGCGCCCGATCCGCGCGAATTCATTGCCGTCTACGACAAACACGAACACGCGCTCGAACAGACGCCGCCGCACCGCTCGTTCCGCGAAGTGGCGGGCGAAGGGCTGCGCCTCGCGCTCGACCACTACAAGCTGCGCGCCGACGACAACGACATCCGCTTGCTGACGGAGCACATCTCCGCGATGCCGCCGTTCCCGGAAGTCGTCGATACGCTGCGTGCACTGAAGGAAGCTGGCTACCGGCTGTGCATCGTGTCGAATACCGACGACGATGTGATCGCGGGCAATGTCGCGCAGCTCGGCGGGTCTATCGACCGTGTGATTACCGCGCAGCAGGCGGGCGCGTACAAACCCAACCGGCGGCTTTTCGACTATGCTCACGAACAGCTCGGCGTGTCTCGCGACGACGTCGTGCATATTTGCGCAAGCCCGCATCTTGATCACGCGGCAGCGCGCGATATCGGCTTTCGCTGCGTGTGGATCGATCGCGGCACGGGCCGTCAGCGCCTGCCCGACTACACGCCCGACGCCACGCTTGCGACACTCGACCAGGTACCGCCGCTATTCGCGTCGCTTGGCTGGTGACAGGTACGACGTCGCGCAAAGGACTCACAATGGCTCATACGCTCGACGTCAACACCGCTTCACTCTCGCAGCGCCCCTCGATCGATTTCGACGCGGTGCACACCGCCCGCATCGAACTCGCCGCGTGCTTTCAGCTGGCCGCGCAACATGGCTACGAGGAAGGCGTGTGCAATCATTTTTCGGCCGTCGTGCCGGGTCATGACGATCTGTTCTTCGTCAACCCGTATGGCTATGCATTTTCGGAGATCACCGCGTCGCGCCTGCTGATCTGCGATTTCGACGGCAATGTGATCGATGGCGTTGGGCGTCCGGAGGCGACCGCGTTTTACATCCACGCGCGCCTGCACCGCGCGATGCCGCGCGTGAAAGCCGCGTTCCACACGCATATGCCGAACGCGACGGCGCTGTGCCTGCTCGAGGGGCCGCCGCTGGTATGGGCCGGACAGACTGCGTTGAAGTTCTACGGCCGCACGGCCGTCGACGAACACTACAACGGCCTCGCGCTCGACAATTCCGAAGGCGACCGCATCGCCCAGGCAATGGGCGATGCGGATGTCCTGTTCATGAAGAACCACGGGGTGATGGTGGCGGGCGCGAGCATCGCCGAAGCATGGGACGACCTGTACTACCTGGAGCGCGCCGCCGAGGTGCAACTCAAGGCAATGCAGAGCAACCGGCCGCTCAAATCCGTGCCGCACGATATCGCGCAGCACACCTACGAGCAGATGCGTCTCGGCGACAAGGACAGCGCGCGGGCACACCTCGACAGCGGCATGCGGCGTCTGCGCGACGCGGGCAACCGCTTCGAGGCGTAACCGGCCAGAGCCGCCGCAGCGCGCCCGTCAGGCGGACATGCCCTGCATCCGCCGCCCGAAACGCGCGCGTTCCGCGCCATCCATCAGCGCGAGAAACTGGTCGCTCTGCATGTGCACGAGCGCTTCGTGATCGCCCGATTCGAAATACACGTCGGGCTGACGCACGAGGCTCTCGTCCAGATACGTCTTCATTCCGTATGCAGCGCACACGGGCGGCAGCGCGCCGAACTCGCAATCCTTGAACAGTTCGCGCAGATCCGCTTCCTTCGCCAGCCCCAGACGCCGCCCCGTTTTCGTCCATAGTTCGGACAAACGCACGGCATAAGTGGATGGCAGCACGGCGGCGACATAGCCTTGCTCGTCCTCGAACAGCACCGTCTTGGCGAGACGGTCGCCGGGAACGTGCGCGGCCGCCGCCGTTTCCATGCTCGAATGGCTATACGGGTGCTGCACGAGTTCGTAACGGGAGCCCTTGTCGGCGAGGCACTCCTGCAGGGTTGCAGACATTGACATGACACACCTCCTTGCCGGAAGCGGCAAGCGACGAAGATTCCTTCAGGATAGTTCGCCTGCTCGTGATCCGCATGCGGGCATCGATATGATGCGCGCCCGGTCAGACCTGTCGCGCGACGTGGTCGGTGATCCGCCGCAGCTTGCGCAGCAGCTGTTCTCCCGAAGCGAGGTAGACCGCCCGGTCGCCCGTCAGCACGCTCGCGCGGAAGGTTTGCAGCGCATTTTTCAACGGTTCGTACCTGAGCACGGAAGCCGCCCCTTCGACGCGATGAATCCATTGCCGCAGGACAGCCGGCTCGGCGTCGCCTAGCATGCCTTCGAGTTCTTCGGTATCGGTCGTCATGGTCTGAACGATGATTTCGATCAGCTTCTCATCGCGCCCCGTGCTGCCGAAATTCTGATTGATCGCGTCCCAGTCGAGATCGGGCAGCGCACCGTCTTCATTCGCGGCCTGAGGCGCAGCGGCCGGTACGGCATCGTTCGACGCCGCCATGTGCGGCGCGTGCGCATCGTGCCCCTGCAGGCACTGCGGCGCGAACTGGCTGACGCACGCCCGCAGTTCGCTGAGCTTGGCAGGCTTGTACAGGCATTCGTCCATTCCTGCCGCGAGGCATTCGCCGCGCTCCTCACGCCCCACACTCGCCGTCAGGCCGACAATCGGCATGCGCCGCGCGTCATCCGTGCGTTCTCGCACGCGCGTGGCAAGCGTGTAGCCATCCATTTCGGGCATGTGGCAGTCGGTAATCAGCAGCGCGTATTTCGTGCCCGCTATCGCCTTGAGCGCCTGCGCGCCGTCTTCCACGGTGTCGCAGGTGCAACCGAGCAACTCCAGTTGCTGCCGGATCAGATGCCGGTTGATCGCGTTGTCTTCGGCGATCAGGACCAGCGCGTGATCGCGCAACGCTTCGTCGCGGTTGCGCGGCGGAGACAGTGTGATGGCCGGCGCGGTTGACTCGAAACCCAGTTCGGGGTCGCCGTGCAAGACCGCGTTGCAGACCGCGGCGACGCCTTCCAGCGTCACGGGATAGACACACAGATAGCAGACGTCCCCCACGCGGATGTAGCCGCCGGATTCGATCGTCGCAGTGGTGGGTACGATGGGAACGGTTCCCGTCGGCAGATGGACGGCGGCCTTGCGCTGAACCGTGGGGTTTTCCGCAGTCAGCGAGTCGTCGATGATGAGGCGGCATCCCTCGGGCAACCTGTCCGCGCTCAGCGCTTCGCCCGTATCGAGTATTGCAACCTCGCCGCCGAATGTGCGCAGTGCCTGCGTCAGGCTGCGCAACACCTCGGTCTCGCGGATACGCAGCCCCACGGTGACACCCGCGAGCGGATAGCCCGGAAACGCCCGCTGCTCAACCTCGAGCGGCACACGAAACGCCACCCGCGTGCCGCGCCCCACTTCCCCTTCCATCTCGATGCTGCCGCCCAGCATCGCCACGAGGCGCCGCGAAATTGTCAGGCCGAGTCCTGTGCCGCCAAAACGCCGTGTCGTCGAGGCTTCCGCCTGTACGAACGGCTGAAACAGCCGCGCCCGCTGGTCCGGGCTGACGCCGATTCCGGTATCCGTCACGCGCCATACGACGGTTTGCCGGCCATCGGCTTCGTCGGCCAGTTCGACGTCGAGCCGGATGCTGCCTTCGGATGTGAACTTGATCGCGTTGCTGAGCAGATTGAAGAGAATCTGCCGCAACCGCACACCATCGCTCCAGACCGTGTACGCGATGTTCGCATCGATGCACAGCGCCAGCTTCAGCCCCTTCTCCTGCGCGCGCCAGAAAAACAGCGCGAAGGTACCCGTGCACAGATCGCGGATATCGACGGGCGCACGCTCCAAGGCGATCTTGCCGGCTTCGATCTTCGAGTAATCCAGAATGTCGTTGAGGATTTGCAGCAGCGATTCGGCCGCCTGCGAGATCAGCTTCACCTTGACCGCCTGGTCGGGGCGCAAGTTGCTGTGCCCGAGCAGTTCGATCAGACCGAGCACGGCGCTCATCGGCGTGCGTATTTCGTGGCTCATCGCCGCGAGGAATTCGCTTTTCGCGCGCGAGGCCTGCTCGGCGGCATCGCGCGCCTCGGCTAGCGCGACGGCATGCTGATGCTGCTCTTCGGCATCGCTCCAGTAGCCGTTCCAGAGCAGATCGCCATTTTCGGCGCGATGCGGCACCGCGTGAAGGCGCGTCCATCTGAACGCGCCGCGCCGCTGCACGCGCAACTCGCGGTTCACGGGGGCGAGCGTCTGCATGGAATTCTGCGCATCCTGCACGAGGGCCTGCCGGTCGTCGGGATGAACGGACGCCAGCACCGAGCCCGGCGTAGCCGCCAGTTCGGCGCTCGTCTTGCCGAACATTTCGATGGTGTTGCCGCTCATCCAGTTGATATGCGACCTGCCGTCCTTCGACTGTCGATACTGAAAAGCCGTTGCCGGCAACTGGCTGGTCACGTCGATCAGCCGCAACTCCGCTTCGCGCCGCTCGCGCGCCTCTTTGCGCAACGCTCGCTGCGAGCGCCACAGCACGGCAATCACGACCAGCAACGCGAGTGCGACGGGCGCGAATCGCGTGGCGATATCGCGCCATGACGGCCCCAACTCATAATTCGCGCCGAAGTAGCGGTTCTGGATCGCGAGCCGCTCGGTGTCCGGCAACGCTGCCAGCGCGCGGTCGATCAGCGGCATGAGCCGGCCGGCGAGTTGCGGCGAAACGGCAATACCCGTGCTCAGCGGCGGGCCGCCGGAACCGACGATGCGCAGCGTGCCCCCTTCCATGCGCTGCAGCATGTAGTGCGCGGTGGCCAGATCGTCGACATAGATTTCGGCGCTGCCCTCGGCGACCGCATTCATGCCCGTCGCGACATCCGGCACCACGATGATGTGCGCGCGCGGCGCCACGGACATCACCAGCCCGCGCAGGCCGCCGCCATCGGTCACGGCTACGCGTTTGCCGTCGAGATCGCGCATCTGGCCGAGCGCCGGCGCATCGTTACGGCCGATGGCGACGACCGGAAACGTTGCGTAGGGGCGCGACACCGGCATGCCGCGCAATGCGGGATCATGCACGATAGCCACGCCGATCATGTCGAGATTGCCGGCTTTCAGCGCATCCACGCTGGCGTCGAGGCCAGGCTCGTGCTGCCGCACGAAGCTGATGCCCAGCTGGTTCGACAGATAGCGCAGATAGTCCTGCGCCATGCCATGCGTCTGGCCGCTGTCGTCGACGTAACTGTACGGTGCGAGCCCACTGTCGACGGCCACGCGCAGCGGCGGCAGCGAATGAAGCCACGCGCGCTCCTCTTCGCTCAGCATGAACGGCGCGGACATGTCCCGTGTGACCGGGCCCGTACTCATCCAGCGGCTCAGAATGCGCTGGCGGGTTTCTTCGGGGAGCGAGGCGAGCCGCACGTCGACGCTGTCGCGCAGCGCCAGTTGCGTGCGCGGGAAACCGAAATGCAGGCCGCTTTCGGTCTCGTGATACTGGTTGATTTCCGCGAGCCCGGCGAACTCCGGTTGCGACAGCAAATGGTCCGCAACGGGCAGCAGCGTAATGAAGACATCCGCCTCCTTGCGCTGCACCGCGCGCAAACCTGCCTGCGGATTCTGCGACGGCACGAACACCGAATCGGGGTAACGCTCATGCGATACCTGCTCGGTGTACGAGCCCGCCACGGTTGCAATGCGCTTGCCGGCAAGGCGAGGCGCAGCACCGCTGCTGTTCGCTTCCGCCGCCCGTCCGACCACCACGAAGTCCGAATCGAAATACGTCTGCGACAGGACGAGGCAGCGCCTGGCCTCGATCGGCTTCTGCACCGCAAGCACGATGTCCACGGAACCGGCACAGGCGGCCGCGATCAACGCCGGGTAGTCGGGAAAGATGCGGACCCGCAGTTGCGTGGACGGATCGAGGGCGTACTTGAGAATATCGAACGCGGCGCCGGAAAGCTGGCCGTCGCTAACGAACACCAGCGGAGGAATGCCGCCGCCCGCGACGCCCACGGTGACGCTCGCGGGCGCATGGCGATGCGAACCCGGCTGCGCGACGGCGCCCGCCGATGCCGCCACGAGCATCGCGCACAGGATCCAGCACAGTTTGGCGCAACAGTTCCGGATAGTGTTCATGGCAGTCGGGAGTACGACGATCCGCGCAGACGGCCGCCGACGTCATGTTGCTGAGTCCATGATAGTGCCCCGCAGCGTGTCCGGGACCTTGATCCCGGACGATCGTGCGCGGCCCATGCGCCACAGATAAAAACCGGCTCAGGCCAGCTCGACAGTCACTTCGTCGAGCGCGCGGAATGGCGCGAGCAGCGCGCCATCGGCCGCGGATGAGGTGATGAGCCGCCATTCGCGCTGCAGCGGCGTCCAGTGCTGCTGGCGCGCGCGGCCAAGCTTGTCCGAATCGGCGAGCACGATGATTTCGGCGGCGCGCGACACGATGCACTCCTTCAGATACGCCTGTTGCGCGGACGCCTCGCACAGGCCGAAGCCCGCGACCACGCCGTCCGCGCCGAGAAACGCGCAATCGACGGTCAGCCGGCTGAGAATGAGTTCCGCCAGCGGTCCGAGCGTGCTCATGCTGGAACCGCGCAGTTCGCCGCCGATCAGCGTAAGCCGCACGCCTGGTGCATTGGCGAGTGCCGTGACGGCGAGCAGATTATTGGTGACCACGTGAAGATCTTCACGCGCGGCCAGATGCCACGCGAGGCCGGCACAGGTCGTGCCGCCGTCCAGCAGCACCGTGTCGCCGTCGCGCACATGCAGGGCGGCCGCCTGCGCGATGGCTTCCTTCTGTTCGCGCTGCGCCGCCTTGCGTTCTTCGAGCGACGCCTCCGGTTCGTGCACCCCGACCAGCGCCGCTGTCGCGCCGCCGTACGTACGCACGAGACGCTTCTGTTTCGCGAGCGCCGTCAGATCGCGGCGGATCGTCGCTTCCGACACGCCCAGCGACGCGCACAACTCTTCGACGTTGGCGTCGCGCGTGCGGACGAGTTCGAGAATCGCCTGATGACGGTCGGTCGTTTTCTTCACGTCGAGATGTGTCTGGGAATGGGGCTCGATCTTACACCAGCCCCTTTGCTAGCGGCCGCGTGGGACGTAGTGGTCGCATCGGCCCGCCGCAGCCGATCAGCGGCGCGTCGCCAGTTCCGCGCCCTGGCGCAGCGCTTCGAGCATGCTGCCTTCGTCGACGACACCCTTGCCCGCAATATCGAATGCCGTGCCGTGATCGACGGACGTGCGGATCACTTCCAGCCCCACCGTTACGTTCACGCCCGCTTCGAGGCCGAGCACCTTCACCGGGCCGTGACCCTGATCGTGATACATCGCAACCACGAGGTCGAAGTCACCGCGGCCGGCGCGGAAGAACAGCGTGTCGGCGGGCAGCGGACCGGTGACGTCGAGGCCGCGCTCCTGCAGCAGCTTCACGGCGGGGATGATCTTCTCTTCCTCTTCGCCGTAGCCGAACAGGCCGTTCTCCCCCGCATGCGGATTGATCCCGCACACGCCGATACGCGGACGTTCGATACCCGCCTTCACGAGCGTCGCATTGCCGCGCTCGATGGTCCTCTGTACGAGGCCCGGCTCGATCTTGCGGATCGCGTCGATGATGCCGATGTGCGTGGTCACGTGAATTACGCGCAGTTGCGGCGCGACCAGCATCATCGACACTTCTTCGACGCCCGTCAGATGCGCGAGCATTTCCGTGTGGCCCGGATACTTGTGACCGCCCGCGTGCAGCGCTTCCTTGTTCAGCGGCGCCGTGCAGATCGCGTCGATCTTGCCCGCCTGCGCGAGTTCGGTCGCGCGTTTGATGTACTGATAGGCGGCATCGCCCGCCACGGCCGACAGCTGGCCGAACGGCAGGTCGTCGGGAATCAGGCCGAGGTCGATACAGTCGATTACGCCCTGCTCGTAGCGCGCGTCCGTTGCGTCTTCGATACGGCGAATCTTCATCGTGCCGCCGACGATCTTGTTCGCGCGCTCGAGGCGCTTCGCGTCGCCGATCACGAGCGGACGGCATTGCGCATAGACCGACGCATGCGCGAGGCTCTTGACGACGACTTCCGCGCCGACGCCTGCTGCATCGCCCATCGTGATGCCGATTACGGGGAGGTAGTTGCTCATGATGTGATCTCGTCTAGCTTCTTCAGGTACTTGCTGTTCATGCGCGAACGTCAGTGTGAAACGACGTCGCGCCCGGTTTCGTTGCGCAGGGTCAGCCATGCGGCGTACAGCGCGTGATCGGTGCCGAAAGCGCCCGCCTTCGTCACGACGCCGGGGCAATGCGTGCGGGATGCGTCGAGCGGCCTCGCCACCGCGACGCCTGCTTCGACTTCGGCGAGCAGTTGCAGATTCGCAATGCGCGCAGCCGCGAGCATTGCGCGCGCGGTCTCGCCGCCAGTGGCGATCAGCCCGCCCGTTTTCGTAAAGTGCGGTTCGACCAGTGCCGCCAGCGCTGCCGACAGTTGCGCGCCTTCGGCGGGATCGAATGCATCGTCGCGGCCAATGCGCAGCAGCAGATCGCAATTCGCCTTCAGCGACACCCCAACCTGTTCCTGCCACGCGCGCCAGTCGCGATGTGTCGCGCCTTCGCGCAGCACGGCGGGCGGCACGACCATTTCCTCGACGCCGCCGCGCTCGCGCAGCATTGCGCACTGGCGCTCGCTGACCGCCGACAGGCTGCCGACAAGAATCAGGATCGGACCGCCGGGGAATGCCTCGCTGCCGGGCTTGTGTTGCGCCGCGTCGTCGCGCGGATTGAGCGCCGCGATTTCGCGCGCGAGACCGCCGGAGCCGACCCAGAAGAACGGTGCATCGCTACGTAGCGACGCCTCGGCGAGCGCGCGCAGCGCCTTCTCGCTTTGTGTGTCGACGATCAGCGCCTGCACGCCGTTCGCGGCCATCGCGCCGATGCATACGGCCAATGTTTCGGGTTCACCGGCGAGCGCTTCCGCGTCGAGCCGGTCGGTCGACAGACCTGCTGCTTCGAGTTGCGCGGCGATGCCCGCAGGCAAGTCCGCGTGCTCCAGTTTCCACGTCGCCGTCTGTTCGAGCGGCTCGCCGTGCACGTACACCTGAGCGTCACGCACCGTGCGGCCGGTCGCCGGAAACGCGGGCGCGACGATCGCCATGCCCGCCAGCGCCTGCAAGCCCGCGACTTCGGCGGCCCAGTTGCCGCGCAATGTCGAATCGATTTTCTTGTAAAGCCGCTGGCCGCTCGCGCTCATCTCCGCATACGCTGCCGCTGTGCGCGCCGCTGCATCAGCAGGCGCGAGACGACGCGTATCGGTATCGACGGCGATGGTGTCCGCGCCGTCATGCGCCGACATGCGCGCCGCTTCCAGCGTGACGACCGTACGATGCCCGGCGCTGGCGAAACCAATCGCACAGTCCGCGGCACCCGACAGATCGTCGGCAATGATCAGAATCTTCATCGAGCCAGCCCTTCGCGATTCTTCGTGCGCGCGCCTTCCTGGCGCTGCTGATAGCGCTTCGCGACGGACGCGGTCAGGATCGGCGACAGGATTGCGGTCACCACCACGCAAGCGGCCACCAGCAAGGTCGCGCTTTGCGCGGCTTCGTTGTACACCGGGTTCGCTGCCGCGACGAGCGCTGGCACGGCTGCCGCATTACCCGCCGTATTCGCTGCGGCGACGCCGGCGACGCCCGTACCGCCCGTCAGGCGATCGGCGAAGTACAGCGGAATGCCCGTCACGATCACGACGGCAATACCAAGACCGATACCGAGCAGGCCGGCCTGCCACACCTTGTGCAGATCGAGACCGGCGCCCAGCGCCAGCGCGAAGAACGGAATCATCACGGGCACGGCCTTCGCCAGGAAGTCGCGCATTTCGCGGTCCAGATTACCGAGCAGCATGCCGAGCGCAAGCGGCAGGATGCTGCCGACCAGCGTCTGCCACGGAAACGCCGACAGACCCGCGACGCCGAGCGTCACCATGGTCAGGAACGGGCCCGATTCGAGCGACATCAGCGTGTACGCGCCGACGTCTTCCGAGCGGCCATACTGGCCCATCAGCGCCATATAGAGGCCGCCGTTGGTGTCGTTCATCGCGGCGACCACGGCAAGCGTCGAGATGCCCGCAAACAGCCCGGACGACACCGGCGCCTCGCCGAGCAGATGCCCAAGAATCACGCCGACGATCACCGCCGCGCCAACCTTCGTGACGAGCAGCGCGCCGCCCTTCTTCATCAGATAAGGCGTGGCCTTCACGTCGATGCTCGCGCCCATGCAGACATAGAACACGGCAAGGATAGGCAGCGCGCCCGTGAACAGCGCGTTGGTGAACGAGCCGAAGAACTTCGGCATGCCGGGCAGGAACGTCGCCACCAGCGAGCCGATGAGCAGCGGCACGATCATCATGCCGCCGGGAACGCGCTCGATCGAGCGTTTGATGGGAATCTGAACCATGGGGAGTCTCCTGGCGTTTATTGGGCACCGCGTCTGTTCGCGATTTTGATTGAATCAATCACCATTCGATCAAATCGATCAGATTGCAGTGTAGCCGCTTCGTCAGGTTTGCGCAAACCGCTCATTCAATTTGCTCGAAACGATCATTTTCCGACAAGGCGTGCTCATTCACTGCCGCGTGGCCCGTACGGTCTTGCGCCGCGTGTCGCGGCTTTCGCTGTCGCTCACACTGCGCACGATCGACGCAAACGCGCGTGCAGCGGGCGTGCGGGCTTCGTCGCGGCGCCACAGCAGGCCGGGCGAACGCACGGGCGTCGGGCTTTCGAGCGGGATCATCTTCACGTCTTCGCGCCGCAGCGCATGCGTCGACACGATCGTCGCGATGTCCGTCTCTCTGACCAGTTCGATCATCGGCGCGATGGCGTTCATCTCGGCGACGATCACGGGCGCCGCGTTCGCCATCCGGAACGAGTCGTCGAGCAGCACGCGGGTCGAAAAGCTGCGCGGCAACAGCACCATGCGCTGCAAATTCAGCTCCGACATGCGCACGAAGCGGCGCTTCGCAAACGGATGCCGCAGCCCGACGGCAAGCATCATCTCCTCGGTGTAGAGCGGCTCGAAGCGCAGCGGCAACGCGTCGTTCGGCTTGTACGTCACGCCGATGTCGAGGTCGCCGCGCAGCAGCGCCTGCGCGATGCCGTCGCCCGTCATTTCGAGCACGTCGACCCGCACCGACGGATGCCGCTGCAAGAACAGCGACACGCAGCGCGGAATGATATGCAGGTTGAACGTATGCGTCGCGCCAATGCGCACGACGCCGCTCATTTCCTCGGCGGCAAAGCGCACGGTGGAGACGCCTTCGTCGACTTCGCGCAGCGCGTTGCGCACGCGTTCGAGAAACAGCTCGCCCGCCTCGGTCATCGTCACGCGCCGGCCTTCGCGCTCGAACAGCAGACAGCCGAGTTCGTCTTCGAGCTGGCGGATCTGGTGAGAGAGCGTCGATTGCGTGACGTGCACCTTCTGCGCAGCAACCGTAAAGCTCAAATGCTCGGCGAGTGCCGCGAAGTAACGCAGATGTCGGAGTTCCATAGGGTTCGGTACGTCGCCTTTTGTATCGATGGCATCGATTGATAATCAGCGAAAAATACCATTTTTATCGATAGATCGCCTGCCTTACACTGGCCTCGCCATCAACGATCGCCGCGAGAGGAGACCTCGGGCGATCCCCAACGAACCCGCGAAGCACCATGAAAATCGGCAAAGAGACCATTCCGCGCACGTCGATCTCGACATCTAACGCGCACACCATCGTCGTGCGAGGCCGCGACCTCGCCAACGACCTGATCGGCAAGGTGTCGTTCACGGACTACTTCTATCTGCTCGTCACCGGCCGGATGCCGACACCCGCCGCCAGCGCCGTGCTGAACGCGACACTCGTCGCGATCGCCGAACACGGTCTCGTGCCGAGCGTGCAGGCGAGCCGCATGACGCTCGCCGCCGCGCCCGATGCGCTGCAAGGCGCCGTCGCCGCAGGCATTCTCGGCTGCGGCCCGGTGATCCTCGGCGCGTCGGAATCCTGCGGCAAGCTGCTCGACGAGGTGCGTCAATGCGCGGCGCAGACGGGCGATCTGTCGGGCGCGGCGTTCACCGTGATCACGCGGTATCGCGCGGAGAAGCGGCCGGTGCCGGGCTACGGGCATCCGCTGCATAAGGAACGCGATCCGCGCGTCGCCGCGCTGTTCGATGTGGCTCAACGCAGCGGCGCGGATATGACGTATGCGCGCATCGCGGAAGCCATTGAAGCCGTGTTGCCCGATGTGTACGGCAAGGCGCTGATGCTCAATGTGTCGGCGGCGATCCCCGCTGTACTGCTCGGCATCGGCTTTCCGCTTGTCGCGCTCAAGGGCGTGCCGATTCTCGCGCGCACCGCCGGCCTGATCGGCCATCTGACGGAAGAACTGTCGCATTCGATCGGCTTCGCGTTGTCGTATCAGGCCACGCGCGACGTCGTGTACGACGGCGAAACGCCCGAAGGTTTCGAGCCCGGCATCTGATCTTTTCTTCTGCGGCGCGTCGCAGCACACACATGGAGTTGTTGCATGACCAAAGTTCTCGAAGGCGTCCGGGTGCTGGAGCAAGGCACGTTTATTACGGGTCCCGCAGCCGGCATGCTGCTCGGCGATCTGGGCGCGGACGTCGTGAAGATCGAACAGCCGGGCGCGGGCGATCCGTTCCGTGCGTTCAAGGGCGGCCTCTATAGTCCGCACTATCAGACGTACAACCGCAACAAGCGCAGCGTCACGCTGAATACGAAAGATGCCGACGACCTCGCGCTGTTCGACGAGTTGATCCGCGACGCCGATGTGTATATCCAGAACTTCCGGCCGGGCGCGGCGGACCGCATGAACGCAAGCTACGAGCGGCTGCGCGAGATCAATCCGCGTCTGATCTACTGCGCGATCAGCGGCTTCGGCCAAACCGGCCCGGCAGCGGCACGGCCCGCGTACGACACGGTGGCGCAGGCCGCGAGCGGCTTTCTCGGCCTGCTGATCAACCCGGAAAATCCACGCGTGGTCGGCCCTGCGATTGCCGATTCGCTGACGGGCTTCTATGCGGCCTACGGCATTCTCGGCGCGCTGCACGAGCGCAATCGCACGGGCGTCGGACGCAAGGTCGAAGTGTCGATGCTCGAAGCAATGAGTCACTTCAATCTCGATGCGTTCACGCACTATTACTCGGCCGATGAACTGATGGGACCCTACAGCCGACCGAGCGTGTCGCAGTCGTATGTGATGAAGTGCGCGGACGGTAAATGGCTTGCGTTGCACATGTCGTCGCCGGAAAAATTCTGGTTGGGGCTCGCGAACGCAATTGAGCAACCCGGTTTGCTGCAAGACCCGCGCTTCTCCGAACGCGCGGGACGCATTGCGAATCAGGAAGCGCTGATCGATCTGCTTGGCGCCGCATTCGCGCAACGCAATCGCGCGGACTGGTGTGCAAGGCTCGAAGCCAACGACGTCCCGCATGCGCCGATGTACGACGCGAGCGAAGCGCTCGAAGACCCGCAGGCGAAGCACCTCGAACTGCTGGTCGAAACCTCGCATCCCGAGATGGGGCGTTTTCGCACGGTGCGCCCGCCCGTTTCGTTCGATGGCGAACGCACCACCGAAGTCCTTGCACCGCCCACGCTCGGCGAGCACAACGCCGAAGTACTAACGCCGTTGCGCGACGCATTGAAGCAGCGCGAAGACGCGGCGGCTGCGTAGGCCGCAGCGGCACGACATCAAACGACTATATTGGAGACCACTCAATGGAAACGACCAACGGCACGCTGACCCGCAGCGGCCTCGACGGCCCGCCTGGCGAATCGACGTCGAACGCCGGCACGCAGGTGGACACGGAAAAGCTGTTCGGACGCATCGCGCGGCGGCTGATTCCGTTTCTGTTCCTCTGCTATGTGCTGAACTATATCGACCGCGTCAACATCAGCTTCGCGCATCTGCAGTTCCGCGCGGATCTCGGTTTGACGGAAGCGTCGTATGGTCTGGGCGTCGGCGTGTTCTATATCGGCTACGTGCTGTTCGAGGTGCCGAGCAACCTGCTGTTGCGCCGCATCGGTCCACGCCGGACCATCGCGCGCATCATGGTGCTGTGGGGTCTCGTGTCGGTGTCGATGATGTTCGTGCGCAATCCGACTCAGTTCTATATCGCGCGTATTGCGCTCGGCATCGCCGAAGCGGGCTTCTTTCCGGGCATCGTCTATTACCTGACGTCGTGGTTTCCGGATCGTCATCGCGCGAAGGTGCTGTCGGCGTTCGTGCTCGGCATCGCGGTCGCCGGCATCACGGGCGGTCCGATTTCCGGATGGATTCTCGGCAACGCCGATGGCTGGCACGCGCTGCACGCATGGCAATGGCTGTTCCTGCTCGAAGGCATTCCGCCTGTGCTGGTGGGTATCGTCGCGCTCTGGTATCTGCCTGATTCTGCGGAAACCGCGAAGTGGCTCACACCCGAAGAAAAGGCGATCGTCGCGCGCGAGCTGCAAGGTCATGGGAACGCGAACGACCATCGGATCGATCACTTCGGTGCGGCGTTGAAGAACTGGCGTGTGTATGTGTGTGCATTCGGCTACTTCACGATCACGTGGGCGGGCAGCGTGCTGAACTTCTGGGCCCCCTCCGTGATCCGGCAAGCGGGTGTCGCGAACCCGTGGCATATCGGGCTGGTGTCGGCGATTCCGTATCTGATCGGCGCGATCGGCATGGTGCTCATGGGTCGCCATTCCGATGCGACCAAAGAACGACGGCTGCATTTTGCGGGCGGCGCACTGGTGTCGGCGGCAGGCGCTGTTCTGCTCGGCACTGCGCATGCTTCGTTCGCGCCCGCACTTGCCGGACTGGCGCTCGTTGCAATCGGCTATCTGTCGTGCACGGCAATCTTCTGGACGATACCGGCAACGTTTCTGTCCGGCACGGCATCGGCAGGTTCGATTGCGCTGATTTCGAGTATCGGGCAGCTTGGCAGTCTGAGCGCACCGACGGCTATCGGCGCGTTGACGGCCGCGACGCACGATATCAGCGCAGGTTCGTATCTCGCCGCGGCTGTGCTTGCTTGTGGCGCGGTCGTCATTGCAATCGCGATGCGCAATATGAAGCGTTGAGGCAAGTAGCGGTCGATCGATATTGTTCAATCGACCGCTACGAATCACAGCGCGTTTTCCGACACGCACCGCTTGCTCAGATTCCGCAGCATCCACTGATCGACGTTTTCCACGGTAAGGCCGCGCTGCGCATTGAAGGTCTGCCGTGCATCCCACGCGACGCCCTTTCCTTCGGCAAATACCACGCGGTATTTCTTCAGCGCGTTATCCGGATCGAGCGCAAGTTCGTGCTTCAATTGCGGCACCGTCCATTCGATGCGCTCGAACGCGCGGCCCGTGAATTTTTCCAGCTTGTCGGCGAGTTGCCCATAACCGACCGTCTCGCCCGCAACATGCACGACGCGATGACTGATACGCGGTTGCGCCAGCAGAATTTCCGTCGTCAGCACGCCGATATCTTCGGCCGTCGTAACCGTGACGGCGTTATCCCCGTTCCCCAGCGCGCGCACGATGCCGCGCTCAACGTCCACCACGCCAAACGACGGCTCGAACAGAAAGCTCGTGAACATCCCCGTCGATACGATCACCCAGTCGGTGCGCGATTGCGCGCGCAACAGATCGCGCACATCGAGTTGTTCGTCGAACAGATCCTGTGCGCTGCCGCGTCCGATCACGTCATAGTCGACGCCGAACTGCCACGGAAAGAAGCGCGGCACGCCAGCATTCAGCGCGGCGCGTGCGATCTTCAGTTGCACGCCCTTGCCGCCGACAAAACCGGTGCATGACACCACTGTATCGAACTGCGAAAACACATTAGCTAGTGTTTCGACCGAATCGGCCGCAAGGTCAGCGGGAACGACCGCGATATCCAGCGCATGCAGTTCGTGGAGTTCACGTTGTTTGGTGGGATCGACGGATTGGATAGTCGACGGCCGCAGCAGCACGCTGATGCTCAATGCCGAAGCGCCAGCACGCCGTGCAAGATTGCGCAGTACGGACATGCCGAGTTCGCCTGCGCCCAGAACGAGAATACGTTGTTGCGTCATCACGCGTGACCCTTTTCGTTGCATCGGATGCGATGCGATGAATTGCCTTCCGCTGCGGGAAGGAATCGATTGCAGCGTGCGTGCGAAGGCGCGCTGCGTTGATCGAAGTCTAGGGTGCCTCGTGCGTTCGATTGTTCGTCTCGCGTGAATTCACAACGCGTGCGCGCCGAACGCGCGCGTTCAACGCTGTGAAGTCGCGCGCAAGGTATGCTCGCGTTCACACGCCCCACTTCCGTTCCATGGACAAACTTCAAGCGATCAGTACTTTCGTGCGCGTCGTCGAGGTGCGCAGCTTCAGCAAGGCGGCCGAAACGCTGTCGATGCCACGCTCGTCCGTCACCACGACGATCAAGAATCTGGAGCAGCATCTGGGCACCGTATTGCTGCGCAGAAGCACGCGCAACCTGAGCCTGACGGAAGCGGGCGAGCGCTACTACGCGTCGTGCCAGACGATCCTCGCCGAGATCGAGCGCGCGGAAAGCGGTTTGAGAGAGGACACGGTGGCGCCGCGCGGCAAGGTGCGCGCCGACATGCCGGGCGTGATCGGCCGCGCCGTCGTGCTGCCGAATCTTCGCGCGTTCGCCGCCCGCTATCCCGACATCGAACTCGTGCTCGGGTTGAGCGACCGGCCGGCTGACCTGATCTTCGATGGCATCGATTGCGCGATCCGCACGGGCGCACTTGCGGACTCGGCCTTGATCGCGCGTCCGCTGGGCATGCTGACGTGGCTCACTTGCGCGTCGCCGCTGTATCTGCGTGAACGCGGCGAACCGTTGTCGCTCGACGATCTCGCCGCACACGAAACCATCAACTACATGTCGAATGCGACGGGACGCCCGCTCGACTGGCGCTTCGACGTGGACGGCGAACCCGTCACGCTGACGATGCAAGGCCGCTTCACCGTCAACGAAACGGAAGCGTATCTGCAATGCGGGATCGAAGGGCTGGGGATCATCCAGTTGTCGGAGTTCGTTGCGAAGCCGTATCTGGAATCGGGGCGGCTGAAGGAAGTGCTGCCCGCATCGAGAAGTGCGCCGGTGCCTGTGTCGATTCTCTATCCGAACCGCGCGCAGGCGAGCGCAGCCGTGAAGGCTTTTGTCGACTGGATCGCGGAGATTTTTCCGCAATGAATTGAGGAGCACGACCGGCGTGGACGCGGGTATCGGTCAAATGACCGATCTCGCGCGGGAGCGCGCGCGGGGTATAGTGAGGCCCGATACAAGCCCGCACCGCTTCCTTCATGCCGACTTCGCCAGGCTTTTCCGACGCTCCCGCCGTTCGCGTATTCGACGCAGTGAAGGCGCTCGCCTTCATCGGCGATCTGAGCATGGGCCAGCCGACCGATCATTCGATCCGCACCGCATGGCTCGCCATGCGCGTCGCGCAGGCAGCCAAACTCGACGAAGCCGCTGTCGTCGCTGTGCGCGAAGCGTCGCTGTTGCGCTGGTCGGGCTGCACGGCAAATGCCGCGGGCTTCGCCGAAGCGCTGGGCGACGACGTCGCGACCCGCGAAGCGATGCTCGCGCTCAAGCCCGACTGGGCTCCTGCCGAACTGCATGGCGATCTGGGTGCCGTGATGACGCCGCTGGCGCGCATCCATTGCGAAGTATCGGGCGAAGCCGCACGCATGCTCGGTCTCGGCGCGGGCACGCAAACCACGTTGCGCCACATATTCGAAGCATGGGACGGCAGCGGCTCGCCCGATCATCTCGCTGGCAGCGCGGTGCCGCCCACCGTGTTCGTCGTGGCGCTGGCGGGTGAACTGGAGATTTTTTCGCGCACGTATGGCATCGAGCGCGCCAAAGCGCTGATCGCGCAGCGCGCCGATTCGCGCTACCCGGACAAGCTCGCGCGGCTCACGGTCCGGCTCGCGGCGCAATGGCTCGATGAGCTGGAACAGGCGGATGCCGCATCGATCGATGCCGCATTGCTGACGCCGCAGATGAACGACGTCACGCCCGTCGAACTGATCGCCGACATCATCGATCTCAAACTGCCGTGGATGACGGGCTATTCGCGCAGCGTCGCGGCCGCTGCGGCGTCGTGCGCCGCACACTTTGCGCTCGATGCAAACGCGCACAGCCGGCTATATTGCGCGGGACTGATTCATGGCATGGGCCGCGCGGCCGTGCCGAACCTCGTCTGGAACACGGCTGCGCGGCTGTCGCAGGCTGCGTGGGAGAAAGCGCGGCTCGTGCCGTACTGGACCTCGCGCGCAGGCAGACAGACGGGCGCGCTCGCGGAGGCCGCCGAACTCGGCTCGTACGCGTACGAGCGTCTTGATGGCTCGGGCTATTTTCGCGGCGCGGCGGGCGCTGCGTTATCGATCGAAGCGCGCATTCTCTCGGCGAGCGCGGCCTGGGTCGCGTTACGCGCGGCGCGTCCGTGGCGCGAAGCGCTCACGCATGACGAAGCGGCGAAGCTGTTGCGCGCAGAAGCGGCCCAGGGCCGCTACGACACCGAAGTGGTCAATGCATTGATCGACGAGCGCGCGGCGCAAAAGCGCGTCGTCAATCCGCGCGCGCAGACGGCGCGGCTGTCCGCGCGGGAAGTCGATGTGCTGCGCGGCATTTCACGCGGTGCAAGCAACAAGGAAGTGGCTCGCGATCTGTCACTGAGCCCGAGCACCGTGCGCACGCACGTCGAAAGCGTATTCCGCAAACTGGACTGTTCGACGCGGGCCGCCGCGACGCTCAAGGCGTTGTCGCTGGGCTTGCTGTAACGCTCAGGCAGCCGCGACGAGGTCGATGCGCAGCGCTTCGCCACCCGCTGCGATCTCCAGCAGGCGATCCACATTGGGATGCGCGCCCGTACGGTTGCGCGCGTCAGCCGTATGCTCGGCAAACACGGCGAGACCGTGTTCTGCGGCCTCTGCGTCGAGCGAGCCGTACACTTCGCGCAGATAGTTGTACACCGCGAGCGAGCCCTGCTTGCCCGGCTTGTTCTCAATGCTCGCGACCACATCGCCCTTGCCGTCGACGAGATCGATCCGTTCGATACCGTCGATGCCCGGCAGTTGCGCGAGGTTGTCCTTGAATACGTTGCCCGGTTGAATCACTGAAAACACTCCATGGTTCGAAAATGACTGGCGGGCCGTATCTTATCCGATTGATCGCGCGCGCCCGGAGTTTGCATGCGATGACAGGCTTTCATGTTGCTTTCCACTGCGAAGTTCCATGCGCATGCGCGCACGCAAAACGCTCGTCAGCAATATTGCTCGATCGACGTTAAAATTGCTCGCTTGAATTCCGTCCGTATCATCGAGTGCGCCAACGTTTGCCGCGCACCAGCCTCATGCCTTCGTCGAAGGCAGATCCACCGGTTCAGTAGCAAGGAACGACTTCAATGACAGGCGCAGACTTGTCCAGCATGCTGCCCGATATGCTTCCGAGGTTATGGGCTTTCGCATTGCGTATTTCCGGCGACCGGCACGACGCTGAAGATCTCGTTCAGCGCGCGTGCGTGCGCGGGCTGGAACGCGCGCATCAGTTGCAGGCGGACACCGCGCCGCTCAGCTGGATGTTTTCGATCGTCCATTCCACGTGGATCAACGAACTGCGCGCGCGTTCGGTGCGCAGCCGCTCGAGCATGGATTGGGACGACGACTTCCTCGAAACCGTCGAAGACCCGAAGGCGCGCACGCCCGAACAGATCACGATGAATGCGCAGATCATCGAGGCCGTGCAGCGTCTGCCCGAGGCGCAGCGCACGGTGATGCTGCTCGTCGCCGTCGAAGGGCTGAGCTACAGCGAAACGGCCGAGGCGCTCGACGTGCCCATCGGCACCGTGATGAGCCGGCTGTCGCGCGCGCGTCAGGCGATCGGCGCGCTGTTCTCCGGCAAACCGGCACAGCCGATGAAGGTGGCCGCGCTCGGCAAGGACTCAGCGTCATGAAAGTCGATGACATCACGCTGATGGCCTATGTGGACGGCGAACTCGATATCGAGGAGCGCCGCGAGATCGAACGCGAACTGGATGAATCGCCGGAACTGGCCGAGCGCATCGAGTTGTTCCGCGCGTCGAGCCTGCCGTATGACGCGGCATTCGCGCAGCAGAAGCTGCCGCCCGTGCCTGAATCGCTGACGCGCAAGATCGCCGAACTCGCGCGCACGCATGCCAGCGCGACTTCGACCGTGCCGCCCGGCCCCGCCGCCGATCCCGCTGCAAACGATGCGAGCGTGCCGCCTGTCGCCGGCTTGCCGCCGTCCGTGCCCGTGCGGTCGCGCATGCGCTTTTCGGCGCCGTGGCTCGCGGTTGCGTTCGTCGCGGGTGTGTTCTGCTGCGGCATAGGCCTGCGGCTCGTGCCCGGCGTTTTTTCAGGCGGCGCCGCGACGGTTGCGTCCGCACAGCCTGCATCGCCGTGGGTCATGGCGGCCGCGGGCTATCAGGCGCTTTATTCGCGCGATACGGTTGCCGTTACGACGGACGCCGCCGTGTCGGCAAAAACGGTCGCCGATATTCATGAGATCGACGGCTTGCCGGTGCGCGTGCCCGATCTCAGCGCGCAAGGGCTGACATTCAAGCGCATCCAGCGTCTGCGCTTTCACGACAAGCCGCTCGTGCAGATCGTCTATCTGCCGAAAACAGGCGGCCCTGTCGCGCTGTGCGTCGTGAAGGATGCGAAACCGGATCAGTCGATTGCGCAGCAGAAGCTCGACGGCATGGACGTCGTGACATGGCGGCAGTCGGAACTGAGCTACGCGCTGATCGGCACGACAGGTCAGGTCGATCTCGACAAGCTCGGCAAGCTGATCGCGAAGCGCGACGTTGATGCGATGTTCGGTCAGACGACCGCGCCCGTTTCGACGATAGCGAGTTGATGATGTGGAGGAAATGCTTCGCGCGGCAGCACGTCAATTCGGCGCATTGCGCCCCTGTCCGCAAGCAGAACGTTATACTTGACAGTCAGATAGCTGTGACAGCGCTGTGACATGATTTATTTCGAGTGCTGCGGCACTCCCGACCGGGGCCCGAGCGTATGAAAGTCGACGATACCGTGCTGATGGCATATGTCGACGACGAACTGTCGCCGAACGAGCGTCAGCAGATCGAAGACGAACTCCGCGCCCACGCGGAGCTCGCGGATAAGGTCGCCCTCTTCCAGGCGTCGCGCCTGCCGTATCGCGAGGCGTTCGATGCGCAGAAACTGCCGCCCGTTCCCGAAAGCCTCGTCAAGCGCGTCGACGATCTGATCCGCGCGCATACGGAAGCCGCCAGGCTGAGCGCAGCCGCGCAAGCGCAACCGGCCGTGGCACCCGCAGCCGCCGTACACAGCGCGAACGACGCTGCAATCGAACACAGCGCGCAACTGCCGCCGTCCACACCCGTGCGCTCGCGCCTGCGCATCGCGCCCGCGTGGCTGGCCGTGGCGTTCGTCGGCGGCGCATTCTGCTGTGGCGTGGTGCTGCGGCTTGCGCCGGGCGTCGGCTTCGGCGAGCCGGGCAAGCTCTCCGGCAACACCGCGACCGTCGCGTCTTCGACGATGGGTTCGCTGCCGTGGGTGCAGGTCGCGGCGAGCTATCAGCAACTCTATTCGCGCGATACCGTCGCGCATCTGTGGCCCGATTCGTCCGACGCGCAAAGCACCGTCGACGAAATCCGCACGGAAGACGGCATCGCGCTGCGCGTGCCCGATCTGAGCAAGGCCGGCTTGCGCTTCATCCGGGTGCAGCGCCTGAAATTCCACGGGCGTCCGCTCGTGCAGATCGTCTATCTGCCGCAAAAAGGCGATCCCGTCGCGCTGTGCGTGATCAAGGAAAACAAGCCCGATCAGACCGTCGCGTCGTCGCGCATCGATTCGATGAACGTCGTCACGTGGCGCGAGTCCAATCTCGGCTATGCGCTGATCGGCGCCACCAGCAATGGCGAACTCGCGCCGCTTGGCAAAGAGATCGCCGAACGCCATTTCGATCCGCTCTTTGGTTCCGTTTGATGCAGCGTGCGCGAAAGCGCGTGGTGCATCCGTAGTCGATTCATGTCCAGAACATCCTTTCGCTTTGTCGCGGGCGGCGCGCTCGCCGTCGTCGCGCTCGGCTCGATTGCGGGCGCCTATGCGTTCACGCAGGGTTTCACGCGCCTGCCCGGCGCACAGCCTTCGGCGAACCAGATCATCGACCGCTTCGAAGCTGTGTCGGGCAAGCATCCTGGCTTTCGGCGCAATCACGCGAAAGGCGTGTGCGTAACGGGCTATTTCGACAGCAACGGCAACGCCGCGCCGCTGTCGCGCGCCAGCGTGTTCGCCGCCGGCCGGTCGCAGGTGGTGGGACGCCTGTCGATTGGCGGCGGCAATCCCGCGCAGGCCGACGGCGCGTCGAACGTGCGCAGCCTCGCGCTGCGCATCGTCACGCCGGGCGGCGGCGAATGGCGCACGGCAATGAACTCTGCACCCATCTTTCCCGTGCGCACGCCCGAAGCGCTGTTCGAGATGCTCGCAGCCTCGCGCAAGGCGCGTGACGCGACCACGTACGGCGACAACCCCGGCATGGATGCATTCATGCAGACGCATCCCGAAACCGCGCGCTTCGATCAATGGCTGCACGATCATCCGCCTTCATCGGGGTTCGACAATGCCGCGTACTACAGCGTGTCGGCGTTCCGGCTGATCGATCGTGACGGCCATGTGCAGGATGTGCGCTGGCGCGTCGAACCCGACGACACCTATGTGCCGCTCGCCGATGCGCAAACGCACGACACCGACTTCCTCGAGCGCGGCCTCGGCGAGCGTCTACGGCATGGCCCAGTGCGCTGGCACATGGTGATCACGCTCGCGCAACCGGGCGACGTGACCCATGACGCGACCCGGCTCTGGCCCGCGAACCGCACGCAGATCGATGTCGGCACACTCGTCGTGCAGCGCGAGGAACCGCAGATCGACGGCCCGTGCCGCGACATCAGCTTCGATCCGTTGACCTTGCCCGATGGCATCGCGCCGTCCGATGACCCCTTGCTCAAGGCGCGTTCCGCCGCGTATGCGGAATCGCATGAACGCCGCGTGCGCGAAGAGCAACACTACGCGGCAGGCAAGTAAGCGCACGGCTCGCCCAGATAGTGGGCCGGTCGCGCAGCGAAGGCATTCGCACTTCGCTTCATCGCAGGTTTCCTCGCACGGCTAAAACACAAAAAAATTTCTGCCGTGCTTCGTCCGCACGCCTCGCGCACGTCGCCGCAAACCCTTGTACGTAAAGCGTTTTCTCGTACATCGATGCGCATCGCGCATCGATTGAGAATGGCATGGAATAGTCGCTTGCTATCAGGTGTTGTGTATTGCGAGAGCGCTGCAAACATAGACGGCGCCTCGGACCAGAACGACGGGGGATATCGGCGCGCGCATCGGTCGCGCCGCGATGGTTATGGAGTCCACATGCGAATCGCCTTTTTCACTTTCAGCGACGTGCTGTACAAGCAGATTAACCAGGCCTTCGAGCAGAACGGCATTGCGTGCACGCGTTTCACCGACGAGCTTTCGCTGATCCGTTTCCTGCAGCGCGATTCGGCGGCGCTCGTCATCTTCGATGCCACGCAAAGCCAGATCCCTGCGCTCGCGACGCTCAAGTGGCGCACCTGCCACTTCCGCACCGATCTGCCCGTGATGATGATCGGCCGCTCGTGGGATAGCGAGGCCGTCATCGAGGCGCTCGATGCGGGCGTCGATGAAGTCGTGATCGGCACCGCGAGCGTCGACGAGATCATGGCGCGCGCGCGACGTTCGATTGCGCGCTGCCGCGGCTCGCGCGTGGTCGACCGGTTGACGGTGGCCGGCTACACGATCGATCGCAGTGCGCGCACCGTGAGCTTCGGCGAACGCTGTGTGCCGTTGACAGCGCGCGAACTGAGTCTCGCATGGCTGCTGTTCATGAACGCGGGCTCGCTGATGAGCCGCGAGCAGCTGGCCAACGCCGTGTGGGGCAAGGACGCCGATCTCGCTGGCCGCTCGCTGGAACAGCACATCTACAAGCTGCGCTCGAAGCTGGCGCTCGACGGCCGCGAGGGATCGCAACTGAAGACGGTCTACTCGCTCGGCTATGTATTCGTCGCGCGGGCCGATGAAGCGGTCGACAACCGGCAACCGATGGCAGCGTGAACGGACACTCGAGCACGACGAATGCGGCCCGCGCCCGTTCACGCATGCGAGCCCACCGTTCGCGCATGCGTCAACGGCGTGCGAACGCCGACGTCAGACGGCTCGTCGTCGCCTTCTGCGCGGCGTCGTCCTTCGCGAAGTCGGCATTGCCGCCGAACGTCGCCAGTTCCGGGTCTTTCGCCATCTTCGTTTCGATCGACATCTCGACCATGCGCTGCATCGTGTAGATCGATTCGCTGCGTCCCATGCCTGTATCGCGCAGCAACTGGTAGGCGTCCTTCATGCCGGGATCGGCGTCGATCACTTTCGCGAACTCGCGCGCACGCGTCTGCCGCGTGCCGCCGCCTTGCATGATCGTGTGCCACTGCTGCGCGAGCCTAGCCTGTTTCGCGGGATCGCCTAAACCCATCTGATACTCGACGACGGCATGTGCGTGCTTGCCGACCAGATCGCGTGTTTCCTTCTTCGCGGCCGTCGATTTCTTTTCGTCGATCATCGTGCCGGGGAAGATCTTGCCGTAGCGCTCCGCGCCCGCCTGCGCATGCGCCTGCTGGCGGAACCCGAGATGCGTGTCCTTGATGAGCTTCTCGCGCGCGTCGCCGAGATCGTCGAAGGCCTGTTTCATTTCGGGGTTCGCACCCGGGCCGGCGACGCTATCGGCAAACGCCTTGCGCTTTTGCAACTCGTAGCTGCCCGCCACTTCGGCCTTCTCGTCGCGCATGCGCTGCTTGAGTCCGCGCATGCCCTTGCCGACGTCGAGCGAGCCTGCGCCCGCAAGCGCGCTGCCCGCGATGCGTTCGCTCGCCGCCACACCCGCCGCATGCGAGCCCGCAGCCGCCACCGACGCGCCATGCGTGCCGACAGCCGTTGCCGTCGCCGCGCCAATGGCGACCGTGTTGCGGATGAATTCATACGCCGCGCGATTGCCCTGCTTCGCGGCGACGTCGTCCTTGAGGAAGGCCGTGAGCAGCACGTTCTTCGCGTGCGCGGCCTCGTTCTTCAGTGCTGGATCGTCCGATGCGGCGAGCTTGCGCACCGCTTCCATGTCGTATTCGAGGCTGGCATTCGGGCGTGTTTTCGGCGACGCATTGTCTGCGGGTTTCGTGACAAGATCGCTGGACTTCTGGATTCCGTTCTTGCGTTTCAGGATCATCGTTTCGGGGCGCATCGGCACCTTGTTCTCGACGTCGCTTGCGAACTTGTTCAGATCCTCCTGCAACAGGCTGTCGAGTTGCGCGCCGTAGCGCTGCTTGCGCTCGCGTGCGGCGAAAAACGCGTGGCCGTTGACGAGCGCGCCGACGGCCTCGTGTGCCGCCGTGAAGCTCCCGCCGATCACGGCACCCGTGGCCGCACCCGCCGTCGAATGCGTACCGATGCCGACGGCGCCCGCCACCGACGCATCCGGGCGCAGCTTGTTGGTTTCGAGCAAGGTGAAGCCGGGCTTGTCGCGATAGACCGGCTGGCCCAGACGCTGCGAACGCGCGGGCAGTCTGAAGCCGGGATCTTGCGGGACATCGTTCGGGGCAGTCTCGACGGCCTCGGCGATCGACGGCGCGCGCGATGGCGGCTGCGAAGGAACATGCGTCGCGTTGATCCTCGACGCCGTTGTCCGCGAAGGCCCCGCGTCTTCCGGCAGCGGCGGCAGGTCTTTATCGACCGTTGTGCCGCGCGGCCTTTGCCCTCCAGACGTGCTGGCCGCGAAGCGCGCAATGCGCCCGTCATTGCCCGTCGACGATGACGTCTGCGATTTCAGATGCGCGAGCGGCGCGGACATCGGACGCGGCCCGACGGGCGGGCGCGGCGAGTTCGCGGTTCGCTGCGGCGTGCGTCCTGTATCGGTCGTGGCGTCGGATGGGCTGCGGGTCGTGACAGGCGGAGACAGATGCGTCGTTTTCAGCATGGCAGGGCTCGTCGGCAAGGGGTTGAAGGCGAACTCAGGCGATGCGTACGCTCACGCGAGAATCTGGTTCAGATAGCCAAGCCGCGACGCCATCTGCGGATCGGAAGGCTGCTCGAACGCGTTGCAGAATGCCTGCGTCGCGGCCTGCGCACTGTTCGTGCCTTTGACCGCGGCGATCGCGCCCGCCTGCGACGTCTGCAATTCCTGCTTCAGATAGCCGTAGTTCGCGGCCTCGCTCGACGGATCGAGGTTGTGCTGGCGCGCGTAGTCGAGCAAGCCCTGTTTGCGCGTGCCGCCCCATTGCGCGATGCCGTAGCCGTTCGCGTTGTCGTCGGCCATATTGGAACCTGGCGCACCGATCCTGCCGCCCTGGTTGATGCCCGAGTTCATGCCGCCGCTCTCGTGCCACAGGTTCGCGACGATGCCCGCTGCCTGATCCTTCGTCAGCCCGAAGTCCTTTTGCAGGTTGCCGACGTACGCGTCGGCGACCTGCTTGCTTTGCGCGGACGATAGCGCCTGCGTTTGCGGCGCGGTGCTGAGTCCTTCGGGTGCTGCGCCTGTCGATGCGCTACCCGTCGAAGCTTGCGCCGGGACTGAAGCGGGTGTCCCGCTGTTACTCCCGGCGTTGCCAACGCCTGCGCCATATCCACCCGCAGCCGACGTCGCATTACCCGGCATTGCTGCGAAGTTATTGAAGCCGCCAGACGGCGAGCCAGAGGTGGCGTTAGCCGCGCCGCTTTGCGCACCCGAACCGTCCGGGTCGCGCAGCATCGCGGCAAGATCGGCGAGAAACTGCGACACGCCACTGTTGCTTCCGGACGCCGCGCCCTGCGTTCCCGCGCCTTGCGCCGCACCGCCGTCGATCAGTTTCGCGATGTCGCTCAGCAGATTGGCAATCGACGTTTCCTGAGACGAGCCGTTGCCCTGGATTCCCGAGACGGGCGTGAGTCCGGAAACGCCGACGGTGCCGTTGAAAAGAGAAAGAGTGTTCATCCGAGTCCTCTGAAGAGAAGGCCGGTCGACCTGGTGCCGTCACGATAAGAGCGCTGCCGGCACGGCGTCGTTGCAGGCGCGAAGCCAGATGCGCAAACACGAAAGCGCGGTGTGCTTCGTTTGCGGGTCACGCTGCTTCGCGTCGTGAGAATCGCGCAGACTGGGTGAAACGTATCCTCGTGCGCATCCCGTTACGCTCGATAAGGAGCAAGTCAATGCGCTTCTGTGGCCGCGCTGCTATTGCGTTATCGATGATGTTTTCTGTCTGTGCCAGCGCGTACGCGCAGCGCCCCGTTAGCGGCGGCCTGCTGCCCGTCAACGCCTACGACGACAGGATCGAAGCCGCACGCGCAGAACAAAGGCGCCTCGACGCACATCGCGACGAAGCACATCGCGAAGAAGCGCGCCTCGAACAGGAACGGCTCGCCGAAGCACGCCGCGAAGCGCGCATCGATGCCTACAACGCGTGGCTCGCGCACTGGCACGAAATGCGATCGCGCGATGGAATGACGCCATGAAACGCCGACGCATTCTGCGCATCGCAGGCTCGCTGCTGTGCGCATCGACATCGCTTGCGGCGCTGCCCGCGCACGCCGACTGCTTCGACGATGCCGCTGCGTGGCAACACCTGAATCCGCTGATCCTACGCGCGATCGCGTGGCAGGAGTCGCACAACAACGCCGACGCGACGCACGCGAACGCCAACGGCTCGATCGACTACGGCGTGATGCAGATCAACTCGATCCATCTGCCGGAACTCGCGCGCTACGGCATCCGGCGCGATGCGCTGATGGTGCCGTGCAAGAACGTGTATATCGCTGCGTGGCATCTGCGCAAGCAGGTGGTCCGCTATGGCAATACGTGGGCCGCCGTCGGTGCCTATCATTCGTCGACACCGGCGCTGCGTGACGATTACGCGCGCCGGATCGCGGCGATCATCGAGCGCTGGCAGCGCGAGCCGGAACGCGGCATTCCTGTGACGGCTGCGTCGCTGGCAGCGCGCTGATCGGTCGCTCGCAACACTGCTCTCTCGTCAAAAGAAAAACGGCGCGCACGACGAATCGCGCGCGCCGTATCGTCCGGTAACGATCAGACGTCGTTCTTCTGGTTCAGATCGCCCGACGACACCGACACCTGCGACGAATCGAACACCTTGTTGCCGCCGTCGCCCGTGTCCGGCTTCGTGAGGCCACCGCCGCCGAACACCTGCGCGATGTTCATCTTGCCGTTCGAATGTCCCGTCTCGAGGATCGCCGCTTCCTTCGTCGCGCCCGAGTTCAGCGTGACCGAACCGTCCGCGCCCATATGGCCGACGTTGTTGCCGCTCGCGTTGTACAGGTTGCCTTGCGAATCTTCCTGCAAATGCAGCGCGTCGCCGCCCGCCTTGCTGTTGATCTTGATGTTGTGCATGCCCTGGCCGGCCGTACCCAGGCCGTTGCTGGCCGTCGTGCCCGCGGGTGAGCCGGTCGAAGGCATGCCGCCCGGCTGGCCGCCCAACGGCGAAGCGGGATTTTGCGCGCCCTGCGCACCTTGCGCGCCTTGCTGCCCGCCGAGCACGCCTGCCAGATCCTGCAGGAACTGGCTCACGTTGTTGCCGCCGCCCGCGTTGTTCTGCTGACCGTCGATCAGTTGCGACAGATCCTGCAGCAGCTTGCCGACGTCGCCGCCCTGCCCCGGCACGCCCTGCGCCGAGCTGCCCGTCATGCCGCCAACAGGCGTGTAGTTCACGGGGTTGAGGAAGGATTGGGTAATGGAGTTCATCGAATTCTCTCTGGTTAATCTGGTTAACAAAGCAAAGAAGACGAACCGGCGATCTTTGCCCGATCCCGATTCAGCATCGACGATAGATTCATGCGCGCCGTGAAGCGCGACGCGGCGCGAAGCCGCGTGACGCGTCGCGAATGGCGCATTCAATTGATGTGTGCGGGTCAGGCAGGTGACGCGCCGCCTGCATGACGAGCTTCGGCATGCGCCACGACGCTTCGCGCAGACGAAGCGGCGAAAGCGTGGCCCTACGCAGAATGCAGTGTCGGGCGTGTGCCCGCTTTCGTCCGTCAACCGTTCATGCGAGGCCCGTCATGTCGAATCTCCAATGCAGTCCGTCCGTGCTCAACGCAATGATGTCCGTCTTCTCAGGCGGCATGCGCATCGGCGCGATGCCGGAACTGCACGACGTGCTCGGCGCGTTGCGTGCGTGGCAGCCGGATAGCCCGCTTGCCGATGTGTGCGAAGCGCGTCTGCTGATCAACCAGACCGAGTGGCGCGAAGCGGCTAGCCTGCTGCGCCATGTGACTGACCGTCACGCGAATCTGCCGGTGGTGTCGTCGCTGTATGCGCTGTGTCTTTTCATGCAGCAAGACGATGAGTGGCGGCGCGCTGCAACGGAAGCCGTCGATACGGGTAACGACACCGCGATTGCGATCGTCGCGCGTTTTCTGAATGTGCCGGGCGATGACGCCGGTGGTTTGCATGGCGCGGATCTGTCGATGCGGGTGCTGGCCGTGATCGAGACGAATGGCGCGCTCGCGCAGGGTTGATGGCTGTCTCCGTCTCTCGAACCGGGGTGGCGTAGACTACCCGCACTACCTCGATCGCGAACCGAAGGACGACAGCCCGTTCGACGCTTCCGACACGTAGCCTGCGACAGGTGACTATCTTCGAGGCGACGATGACAAAAACTCTCTTTCCGGCTTTATTGCTCGCCCTGGCGGGATGCACGACCGCGACAGCACCCGGCTCCGATGCGACGACTGGCGCGTCGAAGCAACCGGCTAGCCCGACTGCTCCTTCCTCCGATCAAACAGATCAGGGGCGCCTCGAGGTGCCTCACAAAAATCCGAAAATGGATGGGCCGCCGGGCTATTGACGAACGAATCCATCCTTGCGCTACGAGCACCCGAACGATCTGACGATGAACCCTGCTTTGTTCACAGCAGGCCAACCGGCAAGTTTTTCACCAGATCAAGTTAGCCTGCAATACGTTTGAAGCTGGCGTAGTAATCGTCGGTGTAATAGCAATCGCCAGTCTGCTTGCGTGGTCCACCGCATACGATACGGCGCAGCCCGCGATCCGTCGTACCAGGCGTGCGAACTGTGTATGCGTGGTAATAGCCGCGCGGATGCGATGGCAGCAATTCCGCGCTATTGCGGAACAGCACACCGTCCTCGTGGAAGGGGAAAGGGCCGCCCGCCTTGATCACCCGCAGCGTTTCCGCTGCTTCTCCCGGCAACTGCGCCATGGTGACGGAGGCCAGCGTACCCGATGCGGCCGGTGCCTCGCTCGCGGCCTGCGCCGGCTGACTCGCCGTCTGACTCGCAGAAGCACCTTGCCCAGCCGTCGTATCTTGCGATCCACCCTTGCCGCACCCGCCGAGGATCGCACTCAAGACGAGGATGCATGAGAAAGCCCACGCTCGTTTCACGAAACGGTTGCCTCCGGGTTGAGCAGCATTGGAGTACCAGGAACGGTTAAGGGTAGCCCGATTGACGATGTGAATCAACGTCTGGCTGGAAACCGGCATTCTTTACTCGCCGGCCGCCGTGACGCCAAAAATCCCGGCGCCGACTGCCCGCGCCACCTACACTCCAATTCGCGTCGCCACACAACGGCTCATTCCACAGAAGGAGCAAGCCTGTCATGGATGCGAACACCCAGCGGATCGTCGTGATCGGCGCCGGATTTGCCGGCCTGTGGAGCGCGCTTGGTGCGGCGCGCAAGCTCGACGAACTGCGTGTGCCGCCGGAGCAGATCGAAGTTGTCGTGATCAACAGCACGCCGTATCACAGCATTCGCGTGCGCAACTACGAGCAGCCGCTCGACGATACCCTCGTTCCCCTCCCCGACGTGCTCGATCCCGCGGGCGTCAAATTCATTCGCGGCGTTGTCGGCTCGATCGATCCGCAAGATCGTCGCGTCGGCTACGAATCGGGCGACGCACCGATGCAATGGCTCGCCTACGACCGTCTGATCCTCGCCGCGGGTAGCGCGCTGGCGCATCCCGCGATTGCCGGACTGCGCGAATTCAGCTTCGATATCGACACGTTCGATGCCGCAACGCGGCTCAACGATCATCTGTTGCAGTTGCCGGGGTTGCCGGAATCGGCGGCACGCTTCACGGTGATCGTCGTGGGCGCGGGGCTGACGGGTATCGAACTCGCGGCAGAACTACCCGCGCGCTTGCGGAGCATCGCCGGCGAAAAACATCGAGACGCGATCCGTGTGATTCTCGCTGACCGTTCCGCAAAAATCGGTCAGGCAATGGGCGGCGCGCAGCCCGTGATCGAAGAAGCGCTGCGCGCGCAAGGCGTCGAACTGCGCCCCGGTGTTTCGCTCGAGGCCGTGACGCATGAAGGCATCCAGCTGACAGGCGGGGAACACATCGACGCTGCAACCGTGGTCTGGTGCGGCGGCATGCGCGCCAATGCCCTGACGGCGCAATTCCCCGTCACGCCAGATGCTTTGGGACGCCTGCCCGTCGATGCCTTCCTGCGCGTCGAGAATGTGCCCGGCGTCTTCGCAGCGGGCGATTGCGCGCGCATCCTGATCGACGGCGAACGGCCTTCCGTGATGTCCTGCCAGCACAGCCGCCCGATGGGACGCCACGCGGGCCACAATGCCGCCTGCGATCTGCTCGGCCTCGCGATGCTCCCGCTGCAGATCGACTGGTATACGACCATTCTCGATCTCGGCCCCTGGGGCGCTGTCTACACGGAAGGCTGGGAACGCCGTCTCGCGTCGCAAGGCGATGCCGCGAAACAGACCAAGCGCACGATCAACTGCGAGCGCATCTACCCGCCACGCAATAGACAGCGCGACGACATCCTGCAAGCGGCGGCGCCCGTCGTTCAGGCACCGCCCTACACGATTCGCGAGACGCGATAACGCCCGTCACGCTCAAAATTCGATCACGCGCGGCGTCAGCAACACGAGCCGCTCCATATGGCTGCTCTGATGCGTGCGCGAGCGGAACAGCGCGCCGAGCACGGGAATCTTCGACAGCACCGGCACACCCGTATTCAGATTCGAATCGTTGTCGACGCGGTAACCGGCTATCAGCAGGCTCTGCCCTTCGGAGACGACCGCCTCCGTATCGATCTCGCTCGTGCGGATTTCGGGAATGTCCTTCACGCTATTGCCCGTCGGCTGTCCGTCTTCCACATGTACCTGCAGCTTGATCTGCTGCGCGCCGTTCGAATCGACGACCATCGGCAGCACGCGCAACGTGTTGCCCACCTGCACGCTGAACAGATTGCTCGACGTAAAGCCCGACACGGGGATAAAGAACTGCGTCTTGTTGTTCATCACCGCTTCGACGTTGTCGAGCGTCGCGACTTTCGGGCTGGCATCGATATGCGCGAGGTTGGTCTGCTCGAGCGCGTCGATGCGTGTGAGCAGATAGCGGCTCGCGTCGCCGATCACGGCCGTGAGCGAGCCGCCTGTCGGCGTGGCCGTGGCGACCAGATTGCCGGCCGTATCGAGCGACGAGAACGTCGGACTGACGGTGCCGTTGAAGTTGTTCGAGTTGGCGCTGCCGCTGCCCGTCTGAAAATCGACGTGGCTCGAATGCGCGTGCCAGTCCACGCCAAGTTGCTTCAACGCGCCGTCGTCGATTTCGATGATATGCGCTTCGATTTCGACCATCCGGCGCTTCACGTCGAGCCGGTCGATCAGTTGCTGATACTGGCCGACGCGATCGGGCAGATCGCGGATCAGCACCGAGTTGGTCCGCGCGTCGGCCTGAATCACGGGCAACGAACCTGCACCGTCCGGCACGGCTGCTGTCGCCGCACGGCCAGCACCCTGCGATGCCGGGCCTGACACGCCGCCCACGCCACCGGCACCCGGCATCGCGACCGGCCCGCCGCCCGCCGCCGCGACGCCCGCGAAGACATCGGGCAGCGGCGGGTTCACACCACCGTTGTTGTACGGCGATCCGCCATTCGTGCCGCCCTGCACGTCCGCATACGGACTGACTTGCTGAAGATTCGCAGTGCCGTCGGCGGAAGCGCGCGACGTGCCTTGCTGGTCGCTGTCCTTATCCGGGTGATACAGACTCGCGATCACATGCGCGACGCCCGGCACCACCTGCGTCTTGCCATTCACGGTAATGGTGTGATCGGCCGCCCAGCCATAGCGCAGCGGGAACGCGCGCACTTCGCTGCCCGTGCGGCGATTCGCGTTCTGATCGAGCCGCGCGGCGACTTCATCGACCAGTTGAATCAGCCGGTGCGGTCCCGTAATCAGCGCGACGCCCTGCTCCGGGTCGTAGACGATCGGGAAGCGGTCGGTGTCGAGACCGATCTGTTTGAGCGTCGAACGCAAGCTCTGCGTGCCCGCGAAATCGAGCTTGATGACCTTGGTGGTCACGTCGTCGGCGGTGCTGATGGACAGCACGCTGCCGTCGTAGAACCAGACAAAGCCGAAAGTCGCTGCCATCGTATCGATGAACCTGCGCGGCGGCAGATCGAAGCGCCCCGACACGGTGCCCTGCACGTTCGGCGCGATCGTCGCGATGATGCCCTGGCTCGCTGCGAAGTCGCGCAGTACATCCTTCAGGTCGCGGCTTTCCACGGAGATATGCACTTCGCCGGGCCGCCATGAGATCGGTGCGGCGTGGCCCACGTTAAGACCCATCATCAGCAGGGCGGCCGCAATCGCGCGGTGTCGGAAGGTGAGTTTCATGATCGACGCTCGGTATAGGTGTGGTTATGACGACGCGGGTTGTTAGCGGTTGTTAGCGGTTCAGCGTGTCCGAAGGCGATTCGTTGAATTCGCGGCGGTAGC
This sequence comes from Burkholderia sp. Ac-20365, assembly GCF_017104715.1. Taxonomy (GTDB): domain Bacteria; phylum Pseudomonadota; class Gammaproteobacteria; order Burkholderiales; family Burkholderiaceae; genus Paraburkholderia. Next base: position 703,322 of record NZ_JAAGPI010000001.1, on the reverse strand, counting down.
TGTTGACGAGCGTCGAGCGGTTGCTGACGCCCCACTTGACGGCGGTCGCGAGAATGCCTTGCTCGTGCGCGCTGTCGTCGGCTTCGAGTTCGGCGCGGATGCGCTCCATGCGCAGGCGGCGAATGATCTCGGTGGGCGTCGAGCCGAGGCTCGCCTTGAATGCGCTTTGCAGCGCGCGGTCCGTCACGCCGATCTGCGCAGCGATTTCGCGGATCGACAGGTCTTTACGTTCGAGGTTGTCGAGCAGGTAGCGATAAGCACGCCGGTAACGCGCGGGCAGACGCGCGCCGATATCGTCGAGCTGTTCCGGCGCGCGTGCGATACGCTGGCCATAGCGGGCAAGCGCGCCTGCTTCGTCGCGGATGCAATTGACGGCGGCGAGCGCGTAGCGCGTGTACAACTCCAGCGACTCGCTGCTGCGCCCTTGCACATGACGCAGCTTCGCGAGGCAATACAGATACTCGAGTTGCCGATGGCTCTGCGGCATGCGCACTTCCGCCGTCAGCAGCGTGAGCACCGACTCGGCCAGCGACGACATGCCGCCTGCCAGACTCGCGAGCACGATCTCGATGCGCACCGCGCTCTGATAGTTCTGAATACCTTGCTTGCCCGCCCAGTCCGCATGCGAGATGAGCTGCTGCTGCGCGTCGCGCTCACCGTCTGCGAGTTGTGTGAGCCGGTCGAGAAACTCCACGCGGCTGCGCAGCAGCGGGTCGGCGATGGCGCCCGTCAGCATGCGCAGCGCGGCGGGCTTCTGCGGTGCGATGCGCGGTGCGGCATCGCCAGTCAGGCCGACTTGCCAGTAGATGTGATCGGACAAGGTCGAGCGCGAGCGCAGCGTGCTTTGCGCTTCGACATCGAAACGCACGGTGCTCAACAGACGCTGCCAGCCGCCGGCATGCGGCATCGTGTCGTTGGATACCGCTTCGTCGAGCAGGTCTTCAAGCGTATCGAGCACGGCATCCGCATCGCGCAGGCGGCCGACGCTGAACAACACGCCGAACGCGCCGAACAGTGCGTCGAGTCGCAGCGCGACGCTCGCCTGCGGATGATCGGCGATCTGCATGAAGCACGACATCGCGGTGCCGTAACGGTAGCGGAACAGCGCCTGCCAGCCCGCGTTGCGGCACGATGCGAAGCGCATGGCGTCCTTGTCGTCGCGCATGCGCTTTTGCGCGTCGCGGAACGAATCGTCGGCATCGACTTCCATGCCGAGCGACAGTTGCAGATCGCCCTGCAATTGCAGCAGCGCGCCAGGCGCCGCATCGTCGTGGCTATCGACAAGACGCTGCACGTGCGCGGCCGCGGCCTGCACATTGCCGTTGCGGATCAGTTCGACGACGCTGGCGGGCGCCGACACGGCGTTGAGCATCGACACATACGGGAAGTAGTAAGTCACGAGCATGGCTGATTCCGTCGTAAGGCTCGCGCAGCGTGTGGAGCGACGCTGACCGAGCGCGTTGAAACGATCGCGACGTTTTGCTTTCGAACATCGCGTTGACGGAATGCACTGTAGCCAGGCTGAAATGTGAAATTCTCAATAATCTGACGAAAGAATTGAGGCTTGAGTAAAGTTGAGAATCTGCGCGCGGCGCAGACAAGCATTCTCAACAAAGCTCAATTCTTTTTTATGCGATCGCCGTTGACATCAGGGCGTCACAGCATCGCGGCGCGGCTTTGCGTCCGGCTTTTCGTCAAGCTTGAGATCGGTGTCGCGGTCGCTCATCTGCGCGATTGCGCGCACCTGTTCCTTGAAGAGCCGCAGGTCCAGCTGATCCTGCACCTGATGCACGAAAAGCCCCGCGAACACGGCCAGCATCAGCACCGTCACCGCGCCCTTGATCGGTTGGCTCAACGCGCTCAGATCCAGCTTTTGCGCGGCCTTGGACGCGAGATTCGCGCCGAGATCGATCAACAGCAGCACGAGCAGCATCGGTGCGGCGAGCTTAGCGATGGTTTGCATCAGCGTGTCCGTCTGATGCATCGCGAACACTGCGAGAAAATCCGTCGACATCGGTTGGGTCGATGCCACAGGCCACCATCGATACGACTCGTACAGCGCTTCCAGCAGAAACTGCATGCCGCCGAGCGACCAGAACGCGACCGTCGCGATCTGGCCCAGCAGCGTGGCTGAAGGCGTCGACTGTTGAGACAGCATCGGGTTGCTCAGTTGCGCGTTGTTGTAGCCGGTCAGATTGTCCAGATAGATGCCCGCGCCTTCCGCGACCCAGAACACCGTCGCCGCCGCGAAACCCATCACGACGCCGATCAGCGTTTCGCGCAAGCCCGTGATAACCAGCGTGAAGCCTGTCAATGAATCGGCGAACGATTCCGGCTGCGCGAGCGCCACAAACAGCGTGAAGCTCAACGCGACGCCGTTGCGCAAACGGCCTTGCAGCACGCCGTCGGCAGTCGGCGGAAACAGCGTCATGATCGCGTAGAGCCGCAGCGAGCAGACGCCCAGCACGGCGAGATGCTTGAGCAGCCAGGGGCCGTAGAACTGCAATAGCTCATTCATGCGCGTGCAAGGCGCGCGAGCGCCGTCTCTTCGATGTCTTCGTCTTCCGCGTCGGCGGCGATGCCGTCCAGCACGCGCTGCAACGCGCCGATGCGCTTCTCGCACAGCTCGATGCGCCCGCGGTTCTTCGCAATCTCGCGGCGCGTACCCGCAATTTCAGCGTCATGCGTGGCTAGCGTCTGTTGCGCGGCCGTTACCGCATCGCGCGCACTGGAGAACTGTGTGTCGATGTCTTCCGCGTACAGGCGGATCGCCGTCAACGTATCGATCGAAAATGGCTCCGCGCCCGCCATCATCGCGCTGATGCGTTGCCGGTACGAGCGCGCCTGGGCTTCGAGCGCCGCCGCGTGCGCGCGAGCCCGCGTTTCGTTTTCGACGAGTGGCGTGCGTGCGGCGACCCGTTGTGCGAGCCGCGCGCGCAACGCCTGCGCGAAACGCTGACGGCGCGACACCGCGCGCGACAAGGCCGCGATCTGTCGTTTCTGCGCGCTCATTGCGCGTCGCCTTGCGCGAGTTGATGCAACGCGGCTTCCGTTTCACCGGGGTCTGCATACGCGTCCGTCGGCTGCGACAGGAACGCCTTCAACGCGTCGATCTTCGCGATTGCTTCGTCCGCAAGCGCATTGGTGCCCGGTTGGTACTCGCCGATCTGCAACAGCATGTCCACCTCGCGATGCTTCGCGAGCAGCTTGCGCAGCCGTGCAGACGACGCCATGAACTCGCGCGGCATCACTTGCGACATCACGCGCGACAGGCTGCCGAGCACGTCGATTGCTGGATAGCGGTTCTGCGCCGCAATTTCCCGCGACAGAATCAGGTGGCCGTCGAGCACGCCGCGCACTTCTTCGGCAATCGGATCGCTGCCCGACTCGTCTTCGGCAAGCACCGTGTAGAGCGCGGTGATCGAGCCGCGTTCGCCCATGCCCGCGCGCTCCAGCAGACGCGGCAGCTCCGCGAATACGGAAGGCGGAAAGCCGCGCCGTGCAGGCGGCTCACCTGCTGCAAGGCCGATCTCGCGGCCCGCTCGGGCGAAGCGCGTCAACGAATCCATCATCAGCAGCACGCGCTTGCCTTCATCGCGGAAGTATTCGGCGATCGCGGTTGCAACGTACGCGGCCTTCGCGCGCTCGCTCGACGAGCGGTCCGACGTCGCGCACACCACAACAGAACGCGCCATGCCCTGTTCGCCCAAGATCAGCTCGACGAACTCGCGCACTTCGCGCCCGCGCTCGCCAATCAGCGCAATCACGTTGATATCGCACTGCGCGCCACGCGCAAGCATGCCGAGCAAGGTGCTCTTGCCGACGCCCGCAGGCGCGAAAATGCCCATGCGCTGGCCTTCGGCGAGCGTCGTCATCGAATCGATCACGCGCACGCCCGTCACCATCGGATGCTCGATCATGCGGCGCGTCATCGGGTTCGGCGGATCGGCGAAGATCGGCCGGCTGATGTCGCTGTCGATCGGGCCGCGTCCGTCCATCGGTTGACCCAGCGCATCGATCACGCGGCCCAGCAACGCATCGCCAACAGGCACCGACAAGGGCCGCTGCAAACCGATCACATGCGTCGCGCGCGAGACTTCCGTGAGTTGCGCGAACGGCGACACGACGGCATGTTCGCGCGTGAAGCCGATCACTTCGCCATGCTGCAGCAGCTTGCCTTGCGGCGTGCGCAACTCGCACAGCTCGCCGAGCTTCAGGTCGATGCCGGCCACCTTGATGAGCGTGCCGACCACCTCCGCTATCTTGCCCGTCTGCCGCACGGGCAACAGCGCGCGAATCTCGCGTTCGATCGCGCCGCCCAGTTCGCGCAAGCCATGTTCGTGCAGGCCGAAGACGTCGGTCAGCGCCTGCTCGTGCGAAACATTTACTGCGTCTGTCGTGCTCATGTCTGCGTTTTCAGCGAAGTATTCAGCGCGCGCACGATCGCTGCGCGCATCGAATCGAGTTGTGTCGACAGGCTCGCATCGACGATGCCGAGATCCGACTCGCACACGCATGCGCCCGGCTCGAGACGTGGATCGGCGACGACCGCGAGTGGCACCGGCCGTCCGAGCGTGCGCAGACGCGCATCGAATTCGTCGAACGCGGCGCGGGCCGCGTCGAGGTCGCCGGGATGCACGCTAACGCGCAAATTCGCCGAGCCTTCGACAATACGATCGATCGTGTCCGTCGCGCGCGCGAACAAGGCCTGCGCGCTTTCGGTGCGCACCAGCTGCTCGACAGCCAGCACCACGAGTTCCGCCATCCGGTTGCGCATACTGTTTTGCAGACGCTGCGCATCGGCGCTCAATGCAGCGATGCGCTCGATCCACTGCGCCTCGCCACGGGCGACGCCTTCCGCATAGCCGCGTTCTTCGGCCGCTTCGCGCTCGCGCGCCGCCGATGCAATCAGCGCCGCCGCTTCGGCGCGCGCCGACTGAAGCACCTGCTCACGCTCGATCTGCGCGGCGGCGAGAATCGCCTGACGCTCGGCTTCGACGCGGCCGTAGACGTCGTCGATGGTTGCGAGCATGCCGAAGGTCTCGCGCGGCACGATGTCGCCAACCAGTCCGACGCGCGGTTCGTCTTTTCGCTTGCCTGCGGTGTCGTGCGTCGCGTGTGCGTCGCGCGGACGGCTCAGCCAGATAACCATGGGTACTCCGGCAAAAGTGGGCCGATGCGATCGCGCAAAAACGCGGATGCCTCGTCGCGTTCGTCGTTCGCGAACATTGCCTGGAGCCCGGAATCTGCGCGCGGCAAAGCGAATTTCAGCAGCATCTGCTGCGTTCCATTGCGCGGCAGTAGCGCCAGTCCTTCGTGCGCAAGCGCGTCGGCATCGAGCGAAGCCAGCGCGAGCGATCCTGGTTGTTCGCGCTTCGCATCGACGAGCGACGGCGCTTCGGGCATTGCCTTGCCAAGCAGTTCGTCGAGTGGACAACCCGTCCATTCCGCGAGGCGCTTGCGCGTGGTCCGATCGACGAGACGCCGCACTTCCGCGCGACGCGCGAGCAGCGCCAGCATACGAAGCACGCGCACACCCGTCTCTAGCGGCAATGCATCGAGCCGTGCGGCGGGCGCATGAATGAAGGTCTCGAGTGTTGGCGAGTCGGGCAGCAGAACGCGCAATACGGCAAGCGAACATGCTTCGTCGCAACGCTCGCGAAGGGCAGCCATTGCCGCGTCAACGCCTGCCGGGTATTCGATGCCCAACGCAAACGCGAGCCAGTCGCGATGCAGCCACTGCATCGCGCTGCGCGCATTGCGCTGCCAGCCAAGCAGAATCTGCGCGGCAACGGCAGGCACAAGGCGCGGTTCAGGCCGCCGTTGCATCGCGGCGGATGCAGCCATCGCGCCCGTCATGCCGACTTCTGCCTGCGTCCCGGCAGTCGTTGCGCGAGCGTCGCGAGGCTCGCCTTCATCGGCGTAACAAACGCGCCGAGCCGCGCACGTAACACATAACCCACACCGGCGCCTGCCACGATCAGTGCGAGCAACCCACTCAGCACGAACGGCCATATGGGCGTATGCGCCGGCGCGCGGCTGTCGATATCCACCTGATCGGCCGCCACGCCCGTCACGCTCACCTGGTCGTACGCCAGCCCTTCGACGCTATGCACGACGAGGTTCTTGATCTGCGGCACCAGCGCATCGAGTTCCAGCCCCGGCCGGTACTTGATGAACACAGCCGCCGAAGAAGGCTTGATGGTCTGCGCAAGCGGATCGTTGTTCGGAATCACGATCTGCACGCGCGCGACCAGTACGCCGTCGATATGTGACAGCGTGCCCGACAGTTCCTGCGACAACCCGTAGATAAAACGCACGCGCTCTTCCGTAGGCGTCGAAACAAGCCCGTCTTTCTTGAACAGACTGCCGAGATCGTCGAACTTGCTGTGTGGAAGGCCTTTTTCGCGCAGCACCTGCATCGCGCGCACCATGTCGCCGTCGTCGACCTGCAACGTGTAGGTCTTGCCGCCGTCGGGCGTGCTCTTGTCGGCAGAGACGCCGCGTTCCAGCAAGGCGACCGTCATCTCGTTGACGTCTTCTTCGGCGAGGCCCGTATAGAGCTCTTTCTTGCAGCCCGCGAGCAGCGCACATGCGATCAGCACGCCGCCCAGCAGCAGCCGCTTCGCTGATGGAAACAGGTTTGGCGCGCTCATCACTGGTTCTTCATCAGCGTTTCAGCCGACGACTTCGTCGCCGACACCACCGCCATCTTGGTCTGGAAATCGAACTGCGCCAGCGACAGATTCAGCGAGACCTGCGCAGCCGCTGCAATCTGCTGCGTCGGCGAGAGCGACGCGGAGTGTGCGCTCAGCGTCGCGACCTGTTCGAGCGCGGCTTCCATCTGGCCATCCTGATGACGGATCGCATCGACGAGATGGTTGCCCGCGTGCTGCGCGGCGTCGTTATCGGGCGCGGCGAGCGGCTGCTGCATCAGTTCTTCGAAACGGCTGACGGATTCGGGCGCGGGCATGGGTGGCTGTGCGTCGGCGCTGTTGGCACCGGCAGCATCGGCGGCGGCGTGCACGGCTGTTTCGGCAATCGTGGAAATCGTCATGGTCGGCTCCTCGGCTCAGGCGCGCAGAAAGGCGTGCGACGCGAATGCGGGTGCATCGCCCGGTGCCGGTCGCGCAGTCTTTGTCTGCGCACGTTCCTGCTCGTCCGCGAGATCGCGATACGACTCCGGCAACACGAACTCGCCGCCGCGATGGTTTGCGCGTGCGGCTTCGAGATCGGCACGCACGCCAAGCGCGCGAATCAGCGCGCGCGTTTCGGGGCCCGCGTCGCCTTCGAGCGCCGCATCCGCCCATTGACGCCAGCCCGCATCCTTCTGCGACGCGAGGCAATACGCATACATCGCTTTCGCGTAGGCAAACGACGGCGCCGCATCGATCACGTCGCGCAACGTACGGGACGCTTCTTCCCAGCGGCCATTGACGATATGCAACACGCCCGCGAGCGTGTCGATTTCGGCCAGCTTCGGACGAAACGCGCGCAGTGCGTCGAGTATCAGTTCGATGTCGGCCGTATCGGCGCTGGCTTGCGGGAAATGCCGGAACAGCCCCGCCGATGCGATCTCGATCAGCGCGCTCAAGGTCGCATCGCCGCATTGCAGATAACCCGGCGCGGTCTGGGCGTTTACGGGTTGTGACGCGGGTTTGGAAGCATTCGCAAGCATGGCGTGGACCCTCTTGAAGATAACAGGACGCGGGGCGTCAACGGTTCGCAAGGTAGCAAGCGCGCGCCTTGTGAAGTGCACCGCAGCCGAAGCAAGTCGCGCGAAAGCGAACCTTGCGGCGCGAATCCTGTTGGCCGCGCATGCCGGGTTCATGCGCTTCGCGTTCGTGCGCCGGGCTTCGCCTCGTCATCCCGAACGCCGCAACACGCGCCCTACACTGCGCCAGCACGATGAGGAGCGCCTGATGAGCGACGACAAAACCGAACAGCCAACCGAGAAACGCCTGCGCAAGGCGCGCGAGGACGGCGAGGTCGCGAAGAGCACGGACCTCGTCGACGGCGCAGTGCTCGCCGCAGGCGTCGGCATGCTGATGGCGACGGGCGGCAAACTGGTCGATTCGCTGCGCTCGTGCGTATCGATCGCGTTGAAGTTCGTCGCCGGCCCGCATGACATGACGACGCTGCTGCTTGCCGTGAACCAGATCGGCTCGCGCATGACGGGCGCACTGTTACCGGTGATCGGCGCGGCAATTCTCGCTTCCATTGCCGCGCTGGCCGGACAGACGGGCATCATGATTTCGATGAAAGCCGTCGGTCTCAAGTTCGAAAACGTCAGCCCGATGGCGGGCATCAAGCGCATCTTCTCGCTCAAGTCCTTGCTCGAACTCGCGAAGATGACCATCAAGGGCATCGTGCTCGCCATCGTGATGTGGAAGACGATTACGGGCCTGCTGCCGCTCGTAACCGGTTCCCTTTTCCAGTCGTTGCCTGAACTGTCGAAGCTCGCAAGCTTCGTTCTGATCCGGCTGCTCGCCGTCGCGGCCGCGCTATACGTCGTGTTCGGCGGCATCGACTTCAAGCTGCAGAAGTTCCTCTTCATACGCGGCAAGAAGATGAGCAAGGACGAGATCAAGCGCGAATTCAAGCAGGACGAAGGCGATCCGATCATCAAGGGCGAGCGGCGCCGGCTCGCGCGCGAGCTTGCGACTTCCGCGCCGCGCCCGATCGCGACGGCGAACATGGTGGTCGTCAATCCGACGCACTACGCCGTCGCTGTGCGCTACGCGCCCGACGAATATCCGCTGCCCGTCGTGATCGCCAAGGGCATGGACGAAGCGGCGCTGCAGATGCGCCGCGACGCGCAGTTCGCGGGCGTGCCGATTGTCGGCCATCCGCCCGTTGCGCGTGCGCTCTACAAGGTCGAGCTGGACGAGCCGATTCCCGACGAACTGTTCGAAGCCGTCGCCGCGATCCTGCGTTGGGTCGACTCGCTCGCGTTGCCGCGTGGAGCGGGTGAAGCACCGCTGAGCCACTAACGCGCGCCCGGTAGCGCGCACTCTTTCGCATCACTACACGCCTATGTTCAAGACACTCAAACTGCCAGCGGGCGGCGAAATCGGCATCCTCGTGATGATCGTCGCGATCGTTTCGCTGATGATCCTGCCGCTGCCGTTCTTCATGATCGACATTCTCGTCGGCCTGAACATCGCGGCAGCCGTCACGCTGCTGATGATCACGCTCTACGTGCCGAGCGTCGTTTCATTGTCCGCATTCCCGTCGATCCTGCTGTTCACCACGCTCTACCGCTTGTCGCTGAGCATCGCATCCACCAAGTCGATCCTGCTGCACGCGGAAGCGGGCGACATCATCGACAGTTTCGGCAAGCTGGTGGTGGGCGGCAATCTCGTGGTCGGCATGGTGGTGTTCATCATCATCACGCTGGTGCAGTTCATCGTGATCGCGAAGGGTTCAGAGCGCGTCGCGGAAGTCGGCGCGCGCTTCACGCTCGACGCGATGCCGGGCAAGCAGATGAGTATCGACGCGGACCTGCGCGCCAACCTGCTAACCGCCGACGAAGCACGCCATAAACGCGCAACGCTCGCGCTCGAAAGCGCGCTGCACGGCGGCATGGACGGCGCGATGAAGTTCGTCAAGGGCGACGCCGTCGCCGGCCTCATCATCACGATGATCAACATCGTCGCGGGACTCGCTGTCGGCGTGCTCTATCACGGCATGACAGCGGGCGAAGCGGCGAACCGTTTTTCGATTCTGTCTGTGGGCGATGCGATGGTCGCGCAGTTGCCCGCGCTGCTGCTGTCGGTTGCGGCAGGCGTGATGATCACGCGCGTCGCCGACGATCGCGACGAGAAGCCGCGTTCGCTCGGCGCCGAGATCGGCAAGCAGTTGATGGGCAGCGCGCCCGCGCTTGGCTTCGCCGCCCTGCTGCTGGTTGCGTTCGCTGCCGTGCCGGGCTTTCCGTGGCCGCTCTTCCTGGTGCTGAGCGGCATTCTCGGCTTCACTGCGTGGAAGCTGAAAAAGCGCGGCCCGGCACGCGCGTTCGAAGACCTCGAAGCCGTGGGTTCGATGCAGCGCGCAGGCGCCAAAAGCGAGACGCCTGCCATTTCCAGCGTGCCGCCCGCGTTTTCCTGTCCGCTCGGTGTGCGCCTTGCGCCTGATTTGCGTGGACGTCTCGCGGTTGACCGGCTCAATCACGCGTTCGAAACCGAGCGTGCTTCGTTGCAGGAAGAACTGGGTCTGCCGTTTCCGGGCATTCACATGTGGATCAGCGAAAAACTTGCGCCTTCCACCTGCGAGTTCCTGATGCACGATGTGCCTGCGTTTACGCTCGAACTGCCGCAAGGCAAGGTGTTGTTGCCTGATCTGGCGCAACGGCTCGCAGCGCAACCCGACGATGCACCAACGCAGGCACTCGCCGAACGCTGCGAGCAACGCGAGCCGATCGACGGCAGCACGCAGCCGGGTTACTGGCACGACGAAGCAACGCTTGCCGACAAGACTTCAGGCTGGCGTGCCGAACAGGTGATCGCGCATGTCAGCGTGCAGTTGCTCCGGCGCAATGCATCGCTCTTTCTCGGCGTCAACGAAGTGCAATGGATACAGGAGCAGTTGGGCATCGAATATCCGGGCCTGCTTGCGGAAGTGCAGAAAGTGCTGCCGCCGCAACGCATCGCCGATGTGCTGCGGCGTCTGCTCGAAGAACAGATTCCGATCCGCAATATCCGCAACATCATGGAAAGCCTGATTGCGTGGGGACCCAAAGAGAAAGACGTGCTGATGCTCACGGAGTACGTGCGCGGCGATCTCGCGCGCTTTCTCGCGCACCGGGCCGCACTCGGCGCGCGGATCCTGCCCGCGATCCTGCTCGACGGTCCCGTCGAACAACATATCCGCCAGGCGATCAAGCAGACGCCCACGGGCAACTATCTCGCGCTGCCGCCCGATCAGATCAGCTTTCTGGTCGATAGCATCGAATCCTTCGCGGGCTTGGCGCCGCGTCCCGGTATCGCGCTCGTCACGTCGATGGATATCCGGCGCTACGTGCGGCGCATGATCGAAGGCAGGCTCGGCTGGCTGTCCGTCTACTCGTATCAGGAATTGGGCGGACATCTGGAATTGCAGCCGATCGGCCACGTGACGGCCTGAGGCAGCGTATGTCGAGAATCAACTCGCGCCCTGTCCGCGTGATCGCAGCGCCCGCGCAAGCGTCGTCTTCGGCCGCGAGTACGCGGATGCGTCGCTCGCGACACGCGGATTTTGCCGCGCTGCTGCGCCGTGACGAGCCGCCAGCGCCAGACGATCTGCTCGCCAGCCAGCACGACGAAGACGAACAGAAGCGACACGATCCACAAGCATCGCTTGCGCAACGCATCGGCAGCGCAAGCCAGCGCGTCGTCGCCGCCTTGCTGCGACGCGAGCAGCAGATGCTGGAGCTTGCGCATGTGCTCGCGCGGCATATCGCGGAGTTCGCGTCGAATCCTGCGATCCGTCACGCGGGTCACTGGGAAGTCGCGCTACGTATCGATCCGCAGCGACTGCCCGGCACACAGTTGCACCTGACGCTTTCGCCCGCGGTTCTGTTGCTTCGCTTCGACGTCGAGACAGCCGATACGCGCGAATTACTCTTGCACCATGCCGGCCTGCTCGAACGCGAGTTGCGCCGGGTGCTCGCGTCGATTGGCGAAGCGCGCACGCTCGAACTGACGGTTCACTAGCTCATCCTTATGTCCACTGTGTCTCCCGCGCGTCCGTATGCGGACAAGCTGCGCCACGTCTGCGCCGACGCCGCACGCGCCGCGCGCTTTCTGTGCGATGCGCGTCATGTCGACGCGATGCGTCGTCTCGGCGCAATCGAAGCGCTCGAGATCGCGTCCGCTGCGACAAACGTTGCCACGTTCGACGAAGCCGGCCGCATCGTGCTTGCGCAGCTGGAAGGCACGCTGGATATCGATCTCGATCTCGCGCGCTATCCGGCCTTGCAGATCGTTGCGGCCAGCTCGGGCGACAGCGCCCGTCACGCTTTGCGCAGCACGCTGGCGAATGCCTTGCTCGCGCCGCTCGTGCAGCGTTTTCAGGCGGCGGGGCTGGGACGCTGGCGTGTGACGTCGGTGGAACGCGCTCCGGCCGCCGCTGCGAACGAGGCACGCTTCGATATCGCATTGCTGCATGAAGGCGTCGTGCATCGCCTGTCGGTGAGTGCGACGGGCGCCACGCTCGACATGCTGCATCGGCGGCTCGCGGATTTTCCGTCGCATGAGGCCAACCATATGTTCGCAGCGTCGTCGCGGATCAGCATCGCGGGATCGATTGCGCTTGGGGCGCGGCGCGTGTCGCTCGCTGCATTGCAATCGCTGCGTCCCGGCGACGTCGTGCTGCGCGCGTTCGCGCCTTCCATCGCGCAGGCGCTTGGCAGCGGCAACCCATATGCCGCGCGCGCGGCATGGGGCACGGCAGGCATGCGGCGCATCCATGCGCGTGTCGTGATCGACGGCACGCAGGTCACTGTAGAAGAGAAACCCATCATGAACGAAGAACCCTTGCAGGCCGAGATGCCCGACACGCTTCCCGGCGACGGCGAAGCGCTGCACGACAGCGCGGCCGCCACGAGCGGAGACAACTGGCAAGCGGATCACGCTGCCAGCAACACCGATGAAGACGAACCCTTCGACGCTCCGCTCGATATCGGCCTGCTCGATTTACCCGTGCAATTCGAAATCGACAGCGTGGCCCTGCCGCTTGCCGAGCTTGCCGCATTGCGGCCGGGCTACGTGATCGAACTGGCCGCGCCCGTGCTCGATACGCCGGTGCGTCTGGTCACGCATGGGCAAACGGTGGGCTATGGCGAGGTCGTCTGCGTCGGCGAACATCTGGGTGTACGGATTACGAGAATGGCGTATGCCGGCGATTCAGACAGGTGACATCACCGGGCTGCTGATCGTCGTGCTGGCGATCAGCGTGATCCCGTTCATCGCGATGGTGGTGACGTCGTACATGAAGATCGTCGTCGTGCTCGGGCTGTTGCGCAACGCGCTCGGCGTCCAGCAGGTGCCGCCCAACATGGTGCTCAACGGCATTGCGATCATCGTGTCCGTGTACATCATGGCGCCCGTCGCGTTCTCCGCAATGCAGGGCATGCAGGCGAACCAGGTGCCTGGCAACGTCACGCAGAACGTGACAGCCGGTATCGCCGCCGCGCGCGAGCCGTTCCGCACGTTCCTCGAAGCGCATGCGCAATCACGCGAGCGGCAGTTCTTCCTGCGCTCGGCGTCCGCGTTGTGGCCCGCGCAGCAGGCCAAGGCCTTGAAGGACACCGACCTGATCGTGCTCGCGCCCGCTTTCACACTGACGGAGCTGACCGACGCATTCAAGATCGGCTTTTTGCTCTACATCGGCTTTATCGTCGTCGATCTCGTGATCGCGAACGTGCTGATGGCGATGGGCCTGAATCAGGTGCAGCCGACCAACGTCGCGATTCCGTTCAAGCTGCTGCTGTTCGTCGCGATGGACGGCTGGTCCACGCTGATGCACGGCCTCATTCTCGGCTACCGGTAAGCGTCGCGTCTCTTCAATTACGGATTTGCCATGACTATCGATACGCTCGTCGGACTCGCGACACAAGGGCTGCTGCTGTGCCTGTACGTGTCGCTGCCCGTGGTCGTCGTCGCGGCCGGCGTCGGCCTGCTGGTGTCGTTCCTGCAGGCGATCACGTCGCTGCAGGATCAGACGCTGTCGTTCGGCATCAAGCTGATTGCCGTCGTGGTGGCGCTCGTCGTCGTGGCGCCGCTGGGTGCGTCGGCGATCCTGCGCTTTGCGAACCAGTTGCTGCTCACGGCCGTCACGCGATGAACCCGATCCATTCGCGTCCCACTGCGGGCGCTTCATCGGCCGATGCTGCCGCACAGACGCAACGCGGCACGACCGAACCGGCACATCAACAGACGCGCGCGCGCTTCGCGGCATCGTTGCGCAACAACGTCCGCTTCGCGCATGCGCATCACGCGCATCTGCAGGGGCAGGCTCGCTCGGCCAACGCGCGGCGTCTTGCGAAGGCGCTGGCGAAAAAGCGTCAGGGCAAAGCGGCTACGACGCGTTTCGCGGCAACAAGGCGCCCGACTACGACACGTTCGGGCGCTGGCGCCCGAGCTTCACAAAATACCCGCGGCACCGACCGGCAACGCAATACGCCACTGCGCGTGACGCGCGACGGCGGTAACGGCGGCTCGCGCGGCGGCGGCCAGCAGCAGGACGAACAGCAGCAACGACAGCAGCAGCGCAAAGACAGCGCCCGCGAAGACGAACTGATGCTCGATGGTGTGGACGGCGGACATCGCGCCACGGCTGTCGCGCCAGAATTCGCGGCGCATGCGCTCACGTTGACGGGCGCGCCTCGTCGCGAAGCGCTGGCCAATGCCTGGTGCGATGCCTTGCTCAAAAACGGCCGACCTCTGCACGATGCGCTCGCCCAACTGCGTGCATTGCGGCAACGCGAAGGCGCATTGCCGCTCGCATCGCTGGCTCAGGTTCGTCAGTCGCTGATGGACGCGACCGCGCGAGCTGCGGCCGGGCGTCAGCAGACCGGCGATGCAACGCTCAAGCCCGCGGCGGCGGCGGCACTGCTGAGCACATCGAATGCAACGCGCAACGTCCTTGCGCCATTGCTCGCGCTCGTCGCGGGCAGCCCGATGCTCGCACGCCGCGAAGCACGCGCTGCGTGCGCCAACGCAGTACTCGACGGCACCGCCCGCGCGCGCAGCACACGTGCGATTGAGGCAGCGGACCAGCCGCACTCCGCTGCGCCCGCTCGCTAAAGTCGCTTCGCGTTCGCACGTTTGCCTTCGCAAACGTTGCGTGTCGCGGTCCATGCGTCCATTAATCTGCGACTCATCGAAGGAAACGTGACAGCCTGGCGGTTGCACCCGCTTCCAAGCCTGACCGACCGAACTCATGAAACAACTGCGCATCCTGACGGGTATTCATGCTGGCGCGACCGCCCCGCTCGGTCACGGTTCCCACCGGATCGACGCGGACGACGACGCCGACATTCGCATCACCGACTGGACGGGACCGTCCGCGATCGTCGAAGTCGGCGACAGCGATGTCGTGACCGTGCGGCGTCTCGCGGCGCAAGAACCCGGCACCGCAGCAAGCGACGAAGCCACGCCCGATGAAACGCAAGAAGCATCGGATGAAGGCGTCGAAGACACTGCGCCTGTTTTCATGCTCGACTTCCTGCCGATGCAGTTCGATCAGAGCGTGATCTGCATCGGTCCGGACGATGTGGAATGGCCCAGCGACCTCGCGCTGCTGTCCACGCTGCTCAAGCCCGGCCAGCCCGACGACACCGCGCGCAATCAGCAGCGTTCGCGCCGCCGCACGTTTGTCGCGCTTGGCGCGGCCTGTGTCGCGCTGGTTGTGATCGCCTGCGTCAGCGCGCTGTCGATGACGACGCGCGCCAAGGCATCGATGCTGCCCAACGACGTCGCCGCGATGGAAAACGTCAACCGCGAGTTCGCGGCGGCGCATCTGAACGAGTTGCGCGCGTCGCTCGATGGACATGGCGGTGTGCTGGTGCGCGGCCTCGTCGCCAACGAATCGGAGAATCTCGCCGCGCGGCGCCTCCTTGCCGCGATCACCGCGCCGCGCGTGCAGGCGCAGTACGGCATCGCGGAAGTCATCCGGCGCAGTATCGGCGAGAGCCTGCCTGTCGCCGGAATCAGCGTGCGTTACGACGGCGGTGGCGTGTTTGCGATTGCGGGCAAGGATGTCGACATGGACGCGTTACAGCAAGGCGTGAAGCGTATCCGCCCCGATCTGCCCGCGAACGTGAAGGACATCCGCATCGATGCGACGGGCGCCGAACAGGCCGATGCGCCAGCGGGCGCGAGCTACATCGCGATCGTGTCGTCGGATACCGTGCGCTATGCGCAAACGCCCGATGGCGTGAAGCACATCTTCATTCTCGACAACGAGACGAATGCGAGCATGCCCGCAGCGGCCAGCGACGCAGCCGCCTCATCGCAACCCGCAAGCGATGCGGCCACACCCGCGTCGAGCGCCAGTCAGTTCACCGGGCCGGCCGCCGCACGGCATGTGCTCGACCCACCCCAGACGTCCGTCGTGCAGACGGCCGACACGTTACGGAGATGACCATGTACGAAGCCATTGAACGCCACGCGCAGCACTTCATGGAGTTGCAGAACGTCGTGACAGCCGCCGACGCCGATACACGCGTCGCCGGGTTGCGCAAGGCACTCGAAGAAAGCGCCGAGCAGCTGAACCACGCCGCCGACGGCACCGCCGCCGACCGCGACGCACGCGCCCGCATCTATCGCGGGCTCATCGCCGCGAGCCGCATCGTCGGGCAATTGCGTGAGGACGCGTTGCGCGGCTGAAGCGCGCATCGCATCGCATCGAAGTTTTTCAACCACCGGTTGGACATGCCGTCCGCCGGAATCTTCCAGGAGAGCAACATGCCCGGTATCGCAACAGCAGCAACCTCCGCGTTGAGCGGCATCACGAACGGCGTCAACTCGAGCAGCGCAACGCAAAGCGCAGAGGCGACGATCAACAACAACGCGCAGCAGCAGCTCGAAATCGCGCAGGCGCAATCGAATGCGAGCCTGCTGCAGGCACTCGGCGAAGCGATGAAGTCGGGTGCGTCGAGCATCCAGAAGGCCGCGCAGGCATCGTAATGCGCGTGGGCTGGCCGTCCGCGCGGCGGCCAGCTTATCTGTCTCAAGCAATTCTTCCCTGTATGAACATGTATTCGCACCGTGAGTGAAGACCGTTACACAGACCTCGTCACATCGCTGTGCGAAGCCGTCGGCTTGCCCGACGTCGAGCACGTGCTGCAGACGCATTCAATCGAAGTGGGCGGCCTCGATGTGCGGCTCGACTGCTTCGAGGAAGATCCGGACGCGCTTTATCTGAGCTTTGATTTCGGCGCGGTGACAGCGGGACGCATTACGACCGTCTACCGGTTGATGCTCGAAGCGAACCTGCTCGTGTATGCGCAGGACCAGGCGCAACTCGGGCTCGACGCCGACTACGGCAACGTCGTGTTGCTCGTGCGCGTGCCGTTCAACGATGCGCCTTCGGGCGAAACGCTCGCCGACCTGCTCGCCCATTATTCGGAACACGGCACGTACTGGAAACAGAGCATTCTCGAAGCAAGCGACGAGCGTTTCGAAGCTGTGATGTCGGGCAACTTTTCGTGGATCCGGGCGTGACATGTTCACGAAAATCGACGTCACGCTAGAATATCCGTCGACTCTGCATGGACGATTTCAACCGATGGATCTGCGAACCGACCTGAATTATTTCAACCTGCTCACGGGCAGTTATGCGCGTCTGCTGGGCACGGAACTCGTGCCGAATCACGAGCGCGCCGAAGATGCCGCTGCGTGGCTCTATCACGACGCGCCGTTCGGGCTGCTCGCGCACAATACCGCGCAAGACCCGGTGTTCGTCTACGGCAACTGCCGCGCGCAAACGCTGTTCGGCTACGACTGGGACGAACTGACTGCGCTCCCGTCGCGTCTTTCCGCCGAAGCGCCCGAGCGCAGCGAGCGTCAGGCCTTTCTCGAACAGGTGACGCGCGATGGCTTCGTCAGCGGCTATCGCGGCGTGCGTATCGCAAAGACGGGCCGCCGTTTCTGGATTGAACGCGCGACCGTGTGGCAGCTTTTCGATGAGAACGGCAAGCTGCATGGCCAGGCCGCGATGATTCCGCACACCACTGCGCTGTCCGAATAAGCGTTCAGTCGCCGCCCCACCTCTCCCTCTTCTCTTCGACCGGGCACCGCGCTTGATGCGCGCTGCCCGGTTTTCTCATCTGCTGCGGTCGTTTTCGCGTCATCTGCGTCTTGTCGGCCGATGCGCGCGCCAGTAGATTCGACCGACATGTCCCCGCCGGAACGATTCGCCGCTCGAATCGGCCGTCGTTACGCGTCTCAAGGCGAACGTCCCACATCATGCGTTCGCCGCCCTTCAGGTTAGCCATGTATCAGTACAACGAGTTTGACAAAGCTTTTCTGCTCAATCGCGCCGCGCAGTTCCGCGACCAGATTGAACGATGGCAGGACGGCAGATTGAGCGAGGATGCCTTTCGTCCTTTGCGGTTGCAGAACGGCTGGTACGTGCAGCGGCATGCGCCGATGCTGCGCGTGGCCGTGCCTTATGGTGAATTGTCGAGCGCGCAGCTTCGCGTGCTTGGGCGCGTGGCGCGCGAATACGACGCGCCCGAAGCCGACGTGTATCGCCGTGCGCTCGACGCGCAGCGCAAGCTCGGCACCGTTCGTCTGCCGACTCATCACGCACACTTCACGACGCGCACCAACGTGCAGTTCAACTGGATTCCGCTGTCGAAAGCCGCCGACGTGATGGACCTGCTCGCGACCGTCAACATGCACGGCATCCAGACGAGCGGTAACTGCATCCGCAATATTTCCTGCGATGAGCGCGCGGGCGTTGCACCCGACGAGATCGCCGACCCGCGGCCCTTCGCGGAAATCATGCGGCAGTGGACTACGCTGCATCCTGAGTTCGCGTTTTTGCCCCGTAAGTTCAAGATCGCGATCACAGGTGCGACCGATGACCGCGCCGCGACCGACTGGCACGATGTCGGCTTGCGGCTGCGCTACGGCGATAACGGCGAACTCGGTTTTCGCGTGACCGTGGGCGGCGGCATGGGACGCACGCCGGTGATCGGCACCGTGCTGCGCGAGTTTTTGCCATGGCAGCACATCATGAATTACATCGAAGCCGTGGTGCGCGTGTACAACCAGTACGGGCGGCGTGACAACAAGTACAAGGCGCGCATCAAGATACTCGTGAAGGCGGAAGGCCAGAAGTACATCGACGAGGTCGAAGAAGAGTTTCGCCAGATCGTCGAGCATGACGGCGGGCCGCATACGATTCCGCGCGCTGAACTCGAACGCGTGAATGCGTATTTCGTGCAGCCTTCTGTTGACAAGACTTCGGACACGAACGCACGCAAGGCGATTGACGACGCATCCGCGCAGCATCCGCAATTCGCACGCTGGCTGGAACGCAATGTCGCGCAACACCGGAACCCGTCGCTGCGCGTGGTCACGCTGTCGTTCAAGCGCTTGCTGCAGGCGCCCGGCGATGCATCGGCCGATCAGCTCGATCGTGTCGCCGATCTCGTCGATCGATTTTCAGCAGGCGAAGCACGCGTCACGCACACGCAGAACATCGTGTTGCCCTGGGTGCATGAAGACGATCTGCTCGCACTGTGGGAAGCGGCGCGCAGCGTCGGACTCGCGAGCGCAAATGTGCATCTGCTGACGGACATGATCGCCTGCCCCGGCGGCGACTTCTGCGCGCTGGCGAATGCGCGGTCATTGCCGGTTGCAGAAGCGATTACCGAGCGTTATCAGGACATGGACGAACTTGAAGACATCGGCGAAGTCGATCTGCACATCAGCGGCTGCATCAATTCGTGCGGACATCACCATAGCGGGCATATCGGCATTCTCGGCGTCGACAAGGATGGCGCCGAGTGGTATCAGGTGACACTCGGCGGATCGGATGGCTCGCACGCGAGCGGCGCCGCGCAGCCCGGCAAGGTGATCGGGCCATCGTTTTCCGCGCATGAAGTGCCCGATGTGATCGATGCCGTATTGCGCACGTATGTCGAGCATCGGAAGCCATCGGGATCGCGCCGTGAGAGCTTCATCGAAACGGTCCGGCGTATCGGGCTCGATCCGTTCAAGACAGCGGCCAACGCGGCACGCACGCCGCTGGAGGTGTCGGCATGAACGGTCAATCGCGTATCCGTATTCTCGCTTTGAACGAACACGCCGCCGATGCCGTCGAGCACGTCGTCACGCTCGATAACGACGCCGATCCGTTCGCGCATAGCGATTCGATCGCTCACGCGGATCGCGTCGAACTGAACTTTCCGAACTTCACCGATGGCCGCGCGTTCAGCCAGGCGTATCTGATCCGTCGACGGCTTGGCTTCAAAGGCGATCTGCGCGCGACAGGCGACGTGCTCGCGGATCAGCTGATCCAGATGGAACGCACGGGATTTTCCAGCGCCGTACTGAGCGAAGGCGTCGATCCCGCCGATGCGCACCGCCAACTGGAACGCTTTGCGGCCTTCTATCAGGGCGATGTGGTACGTGATGCGCCGTTCAGGACCGGCCAGGAATCTCTGGCGGAATGAGCGGAGCGAGTCCTTGCGGGGTTCGACACACTACCCCGCAGGCATGCTCTCCAGCGCGCGTGCCGCCGCCAGCACACCACCCAGTATCCTGTCCGCCACCTGCCCGGAGAACCCTGCGGGCAGGTCCGCGCGCACTTTCTCCACGACCTCTGGCGTGCGGCCGATGATCTCCTGCATCAACGGCTCGGCATTGTCACCATAGCCGACCTTCCTGGCTGTGCTGTTGAAGTGGCGGCGCTCGATCGTATGCATCTGATAGTGCTTGCTCTTCCCGAGCAGAGCCATCGCGAGCTTGATTTCCCGGTCTGCCCACTGACTCGGCCCGTCACCGATCACCGGATAGGCCGACATCACGTCATACATCGGCGTCAGTTTGAAGCGTCCCGCGCCGCCGCCAAGCAGCTGGATGCTGAAGTTCTTGGCGTGACCGTCCGGCGCCCGCATCAGCCAGAAAAGAATCTGCGCGGCCATCAGCGTGCGCATGTCCTCTGCCGCCTGCTGCGACTGCTGCAATAGCGTGAACATCTTCTGGAGGCCAGGGCCGCCCTCGTTCTCGTATTTGATCAGCGGCGATGTGCCCGTTGCCTGGCAGAAATCCTCCTGCACGAGCCGGAACAACTGCTTTCCACTGCGCGAGAGCACCCGGTCGAACCGTTCGACCACAAGCACCCGCTGCGAGCCAAACGTCTCGATGCGCGCCTCTGCCGTGGGCAGTCCGTACTCCTTGAACAACCGCAGGCAGAGCCACTCGTTGTCGACCGACGTGCTGAAATCGGCCTTGCGCCCGCCCACCATGCCGATAGGCAGCTTGAAGATGTGCGAGGTCGGCGTCGTGCCGCGCGGCTTCATCCATTGGCCGTCCCACCACAGGAAAGCGTCTTTCTCCTGCGCGCCGGCCAGCGAGATGCGGAAGTCGTCGTCGGGATCCCTCGCTGCGGCGAAACGGTCCGGACTGACGACTTCGAGCAGGTGCCGCTCGATCGCCTCTTCATCGACGACGATACCCTCGACCTTGTCGATCCCTTCTGGCTTTGCTTCGTCCGGCAGAAGCTGCAAGGCGCCTACGCAGTCGCGGCCAATCGCGGCCAGCAGGTCGAATGCATCGATGGAGCCCGTCTTGAAGCGCGCCGCCACGCGCCGTCGGATCGTCTCGCTATCCGGCAGCAGGCCATCGAAGTAATGGGCGACATGGTCGCCCTTCAGCGGCTCGTTGTGGAGGTTGAATGGCAGCGACAGGGATATCGGCCGCCCACGCGCGGACTCGCGCCAGGCGGTGTCGTACTGAAGCTCCGAGTCCCCATTCGCATTGATGGTCCAACGGCCGACGAAATCGCCGTTGGCCCACAGGGAAAGCGTCTGGCTGTGCGAACGGCGGCCCACGCTCACCACTCCGGAGCGTCGTTCAGTTCGGTCACGCTCCGCTCGCCGAGGCTCAACTCGAGTCCGACGGCCGAGCACCAGCTGAGCAACTGCTTGAAGCTCAGCTCACCCGGGTTCTTTTCCAGGTACGATATGCGGTTCTGACTCAAGCCGACGCGCTGCGCGACCTCCGCCTGCGTGAGCTTGCGCCGCTTGCGCGATGCGACGAGCAACTGACCGAGCTGGGGCGCGGTCACGAGTGGCTGGGAGGAAGGAGCGGCAGACATAGCAATTATCCGGTATTCGGCTAACTGCATATTAGCCGATATACGGATAAAGTCAATTTAGCCGGAATACGGATATTTTAGATTTATCCGCTATCCGGCTATTCATGCGGAAGCGTCCCATACCAAGGGACGCGACCTGCCCGTCAATCGCGTGCCAATGCGCGTTCGACGGAAATCTGCGTCGGCATCATGTTGATGTTCGCGTTGTGGATCACCCACAGCGAACCCGCCACGATGATCGCGATCAGCAGCGCCGTGCACACGAAAATCCCTGTGTTCGAGCGCTGATCCGCCGATGAACCCAGGTGCAGGAAGTACCGCAACTGCACGACGAGCTGCACGACGCACAGCACGACCACGGCGGCGAGACCCATCGAGCGCGGCACGACATGCGTCATCACCACGCCAAACGATGCGAATGTCAGCACCAGCGACAGCAGCATCCCGACCACATAGCTCTTCACGCTGCCATGCGACGCATCATGATCGTGCGCATGCGCGAGATTCGATTCCGATGTTTTGCTCATAGAAATTCACGCAGATAGACAAGACTGAACACGCAGATCCACACGAGATCGAGGAAGTGCCAGAAGAGGCTCAGGCACGCGATGCGCCGCCGCGTCACCGGCGTCAGACCGAAGCGGCTGACCTGATGCATCATCACGACGATCCACAGCAGACCCGTGGTCACGTGCAGACCGTGCGTGCCGACGAGCGTGAAATAGCTCGACAGGAACGCACTCGTCGACGGCCCGGCGCCATCGCTGATCAGATGGGCGAACTCATACACTTCCATGCCGATAAACGCGGCGCCCAGCACGAAGGTCGCGGCCAGCCAGCCGACTACCTTGCCGCGCCGGTTCGCATGCATGCTCAGCACGCCCATGCCGAACGTGAAGCTGCTGGCGAGCAGCAGCAACGTTTCGCCCAGCACATACGGCAGTTCGAACAGCTGCTTGCCCGTCGGCCCGCCCGCCGTTGCGTTGGCGAGTACGCCGAACGTCGCGAACAGCGTCGCGAAGATCAGGCAGTCGCTCATCAGGTAAATCCAGAACCCGAGCGTGGTGCGTGTGCCGCTGTCGTGCTCGTGGTCGTGGCCGTGCGCGTCGTGATGATCGTGCGCGGCAGAAGTCGATATGCTGCTCATGGTCAGGCCATCTCCGCCAGTTCTTCGTCACGCTCGTTGCCGAGCTTCGCGTAACGTTCGTTCTCGATGCGTGCGACTTCCGCCGCCGGCACGTAGTAATCGACGTCCTGATCGTAGGAGCGCGCGATGAACGTCGCGACCATGCCGATCAGCCCGACCACCGCAAACACCCACATGTGCCAGACCATCGCAAAGCCGAACAGCAGACTGAACGCGGCGATGATGAAGCCCGAACCCGTATTGCGTGGCATATGAATGTCTTCGTATGCCTTCGTGGGCCTCACGTAAGCGCGCCCTGCCGCCTTGTCATCCCAATGCTGTTCGAGTGACGTGATAACGGGAACGTGCGCGAAGTTGTAGAACGGCGCAGGCGAAGCCGTCGACCATTCCAGGCTGCGTGCATCCCACGGGTCGCCCGTCACGTCGCGATACGCGTCGCGCTTGCGGATGCTGACTGCGAACTGGATCAGGATCGCAAGAATGCCCATGCCGACGATCACCGCGCCAACCAGCGCAACGATCAGCCATACATGCCACTCAGGCACCGAGTAATGATTCATGCGGCGCGTCATGCCCTCGAAGCCGAGGATATAGAGCGGCGTGAACGCGAGCCAGTAACCCACCAGCCAGCACCAGAACGCGACCTTGCCCCAGAACTCGTCGAGTGTGAAGCCGAAAACTTTCGGGAACCAGTAGCTGATGCCTGCGAGACAGCCGAACACCACGCCGCCGATGATCACGTTGTGAAAGTGCGCAACGAGGAACAGGCTGTTATGCAGCACGAAGTCTGCGCCCGGCACGGCGAGCAGCACGCCCGTCATGCCGCCCACCGCGAACGTCACCATGAAGCCGATGGTCCACAGCGTCGACGAATGGAAACGGATGCGGCCGCGATACATCGTGAACAGCCAGTTGAACAGCTTTACGCCCGTCGGGATCGAAATGATCGACGTCATGATCCCGAAGAACGCGTTCACGTTCGCACCCGAGCCCATCGTGAAGAAGTGATGCAGCCACACGAAGAACGACAGAATGCCGATCGAAGCCGTTGCATACACCATCGACTTGTAGCCGAACAGCGGCTTGCCCGAGAACGTGGCGATGATCTCCGAGAACGCACCGAACGCGGGCAGGATCAGGATGTACACCTCGGGGTGACCCCAGACCCAGATCAGGTTGATGTACATCATCGCGTTGCCGCCAAGCTCGTTCGTGAAGAAGTGCATGTCGAGATAGCGGTCCATCGTCAGCAGCGCGAGCGTGCCCGTCAGTACCGGAAACACGGCGACGATCAGGATGTTCGTGATCAGCGCGGTCCAGCAGAACACGGGCATCTTCATCAGATTCAGACCAGGCGCACGCATGCGCAGGATCGTCACGATGAAGTTGATGCCGCTCAGCGTCGTGCCCAAACCCGATACCTGCAACGACCATATGTAGTAGTCGACGCCTGTGGTTGGACTGTAGCCAAGCTCGGAGAGCGGCGGATACGCAACCCAGCCCGTCGCCGCGAAATCGCCGACGAACATCGAGATCATCACGAGCACCGCGCCGACCGCCGACAGCCAGAAACCCAGCGAGTTGACGAACGGATACGCGACGTCACGCGCGCCAAGCTGCAGCGGCACGACGACATTCATCAGGCCGAGAATCAGCGGCGTCGCCACGAAGAAGATCATGATCACGCCGTGCGCGGTGAAGATCTGATCGTAGTGATGCGGCGGCAGGTAGCCCGCCGATTCGCCGAACGCGATGGCCTGCTGCGCGCGCATCATGACCGCGTCGGCGAAACCGCGCAGCAGCATGATGAGCGCGAGAATGATGTACATCACACCGATCCGCTTGTGATCGACGGATGTGATCCACTCTTTCCACAGGTACGTCCACTTGCCGACGTAGGTAATGGCGCCAAGCAACGCCAGACCGCCCAGAATCACGACACCGAGCGTGCCCATGATGATGGGCTCGTGATACGGAATCGCATCGAGCGTAAGTTTTCCAAACATATCCACTACTCCGATACCAAAGCTGCGTGTGAAGGCAGGCGAGCGGGCTTGACGTACATGTCGGCGTTGGCCGTCGTGCAGATCGGTTTGCCGCTCGCATCACGCATGTACTGATAGACGACGCCGTCGAACAGTCCCGGCGCGACGTTGCTGTACAGCGTGACGGGGTTCTTCTTGCTCGGTTGCTGCAACTGGTCGTAGGCAGCGACGTCGAGTGCCTGCTGCGACGCCTTCGCGTGCGCGACCCATGCATCGAATTCGCCGCGGCTCGTGACGACCGTGTTGAAGTCCATGTCCGAGAAACCCGGTCCGCTGAACGCCGACGAACGGCCCGCATACGTGCCAACGCTGTTCGCGATCAGATGCAGTTGCGTCTGCATGCCCGACATCGCGTAGACCTGGCTGCCCAGTTGCGGAATGAAGAACGAGTTCATCAGCGATTCCGCCGTCAGCCTGAAATCGACGGGTGTATCGACAGGCAGCGCAAGCTGGTTGACGGAAGCCACGCCGTAATCCGGATAGATGAAGAGCCACTTCCAGTTCAGCGCGACCACTTCGACACGCACCGGCTTCACATCGGACTCGAGCGGCTTGTATGGATCGAGACTATGCGTTGTCTTCCATATCAGCACCGCAAGTGTGGCGACGATGATGCAGGGAATGGTCCATACGACGACTTCGATCGCGGTCGAATGCGCCCACGTCGGCGCGTACTTCGCCTTCGTGTTCGATTCCCGGTAGCGCCACGCGAAATACAGCGTGAGCGCGATCACCGGAATCACGACCAGCAGCATCAGGCCAAGCGCGATCAGGATCAGATTCTTTTCCTGCTCGCCAATCGAGCCTTTCGGATTGAACAGCACCATGCTGCAACCGCCTAGCAGGCTGAGCGCGCCGGTTACAGCGACGCGGCCTGCGCGGGCGAGTTGACTTCGAATGGGATGGGAGCGGGGCCATCGTCCCGCGGATTGGGGGGAACCCCCGTGTGTAGGTGGGTTGCGCATGCTTTGAGGTTGGTTGCCGGGTTACATAGCCCCATGCATCTATCCCCCAACGTGGTACACGCGCGAGTTTTCCGCCATGCAACGGTTTTCGGCGGATACATACATAGGCTATGGCGGCGCATGCTAGAGTAAGACATAAGCCATACATGCGCGACAAGTTGCCACACATGCCCTCTTCCTCAGTAACTGCAAGAAAACGCGGCGCGCGGCGGCCGGACTGGATCACGGATTTCGCCGACAACGGCAAGGCGCGCTATCTGCAGATCGTCGATCTGATCGAGCGCGCCGTTGCGGACGGCAAGCTCAATCCGGGCGACCGGTTGCCGCCGCAACGCAAGCTCGCGGAGATGATCGGCGTCGATCTGACAACCGTCACGCGTGGTTTCGCCGAGGCGCACCGGCGCAACCTGATCGAATCGCGCGGGCCGCTCGGCACGTTCATCGCGCCGCCCAAGGCGACGTTCATGCAGCAGGTCGATCTGAGCATGAACATTCCCCCGCCGCCCGCCGACATCGATCTTGCAGTGTTGCTGCGGCGCGGGCTTTCACAGGTGCTGGTGCGCAGCGATATCGATCTGCTGATGACATACCAGTTAGGGGGTGGCAGCGACACCGACCGCCAGGCTGGTGCGGCGTGGCTCAAGCCCGTATTGGGGCACGTGGACCCGTCGCGCGTCATCGTCACGCCCGGCGCGCATTCGGCGCTTGCGGCGCTGATTCTGGCGCTCACGCAGCCAGGTGCGCCCATCTTCACCGAACAGCTGATCTATCCGGGTTTGCCGCTGATTGCCCAGCAACTCGGCCGCACACTCGACACGATCGCATCCGACGAGCACGGCATGCGCCCCGATGCGCTCGACGCAGCCTGTGCACGCACGGCCGGCGGGTTGATCTATCTGAATCCGACCATCCGCAATCCCACTGCGCAGACCATGCCTGAGCGCCGTCGCAAGGAGATTCTGGCGGTTGCCGCGCGTCGCAATGTGCGCATCGTCGAAGACGATCCCTATTGGCTATTCGCCGACGACCCGCCACCGACGCTCGCGAGTCTCGCGCCGCAGCAGGTCTATTACCTGTCCACGCTGTCCAAATGCATTTCGCCGGGCTTGCGCGCGGCGTTTCTCGTGTTGCCGGCTGCTGCGGAGCAAGAGGCCTTTCTGAAGGCGCTGCGCTCGCTTTCGCTGATGTCGCCGCCGCTTACCACGTCGCTTGTTACGCAGTGGATACTCGACGGCACCGCGTCGGACGTGCTCGCGGGCATCCTGAAGGAATCGGGCGAGCGCCTGCTCGCCGCGAACCAGATCCTTTCGACAGTGAGCATGCAGGCGTCCAGCGGCGCGATCCATGTGTGGCAGCCGCTGCCCGCGCACTGGGCTGCGCAGAGCCTCGCGGCAGCGGCGCGCACCGAAGGTCTCGTCGTCGCGCCGTCTTCCGCGTTCTGCCAGAGCGGCGATGTGCCGAATGCGATCCGTATTTCGCTTGGCGGCTGTACGCGGCGCACGGAATTGACATCGGCGTTGCGCAAGCTCGCGGCGCTGGTCGAACGCAAGCCGTCGGCGGATGACCGTTTGCTGATATAGCGCATCTGCTGCGCTGAAATCTCCGTCAACTGCTGCTGTACGAAAGACGGCCGGACACGAATAATACGTCCAACGCTGCTTCGAGCATTTCCACCTCCTTTTACGGAGCGGCGTCGGGAACGCTGCGAAAGCGCCCGCGGCCTTCGGCCTCCAAATCGCAGAGCTTGCAGCGCCGTTGTCTTGCGCGTGGCAGGCACTAAACCTCGGCGCCCACCGGCGTCGAGGTTTTTTCATTGCAGCATGAAGCCGCGAGCGTTGCCAGTTGCGTAACGATCGACTGGATGCTTGCGCCCGTCGGAAAGCAACCGGCAACGCCCAGCGCTTTCAACGTATGCTGGCTCGCGCTGTCGATGTTTCCGCCGATCACAACGGGAATGCGAACCTGCCGCTCACGCAGTGCATCGAGCAGACCCGATACCAGTTCGACATGCGCGCCCGCCAGCGACGAAACGCCGATCACATCGACTTCATGTAGCGACGCCAGTTCGCACGCCTCTTTCGCCGATGCGAACATTGCGCTGGTCTTCACGTCGAAGCCTGCATCTTTCAACGCGGAGGCGACAACACGCGCGCCCCGGTCGTGTCCATCCTGCCCGAGCTTGGTCAACAGAATGCGTGGCGCACGCTCAAGCTGCGCGGTCGCGCGTACCACGGCGTCGCGGGCTGCGATCCATTCGGCGTCTGACGACAGCATCTCGCCATATGTCTGCGCCGCCACCCGAAAATCGACCGATTGCCGCGGCCACACAGCTTCCAGTGCCTGTGTGCATTCGCCAACCGTCGCGCGAGCCCGCATGCATTCGATGGTCAGTTCCAGCAGATTGCCTTTAGCTTCGCGTGCTGCCAGTTGCAATGCCGCGAGCGTATCGCGCACACGCGTCGCATCGCGCGAACGCCTGACTTGCGCGATGCGACGCGACTGCATCGTGCGAATCTGCGCTGCATCGAGCGCGTGCGGAACCTGCTCCGTTTCATCGTCATCGGCTTTAAAGCGATTGACGCCTACCACCACGCGCTGCCCGCTTTCGATTTCCGCCTGTACCCGCAGCGCCGATTGATGAATACGCTCGCGTATCCAGCCCGAG
Source organism: Burkholderia sp. Ac-20365 (assembly GCF_017104715.1). Classification (GTDB taxonomy): domain Bacteria; phylum Pseudomonadota; class Gammaproteobacteria; order Burkholderiales; family Burkholderiaceae; genus Paraburkholderia. Next base: position 674,687 of record NZ_JAAGPI010000001.1, on the reverse strand, counting down.
CGTATCGCGTCGATCACGCCGCCATGCGCATCGATTTCATCGAGCACTTTGCGCGCGCGGAGCGCGATGTCAGCGGTCAGCGATTCCATCATGTACGAACCCGCCCACGGATCGACCACATCGCACACGCCCGTTTCGTGCTGGAGGATTAGCTGGGTATCGCGTGCGAGCCGTGCCGATTCCGCTGAAGGCAACGTCAATGCCTCGTCGTATGCATTGGTATGCAGCGATTGCGTGCCGCCAAATACCGCAGCCAGCGCTTCGACGGTGGTGCGAACGACATTGTTCATCGGCTTCTGCGCCGTCAACGACCAGCCCGAGGTCTGGCAATGCATGCGCAACGCCCGGGCCTTGTCCGTGCTCGCGCCGCTTTGCTTCGCGAGTTCTGCCCACATCAAACGCGCCGCGCGTAGCTTCGCCACCTCGACATAGAAATCCGTGCCGACGCCGAAGAAGAAGCTCATGCGCTCGCATGCATCATCCGCGCTCATGCCGCGCGCGACGAGCGTGTCGACATAGGCACGCGCATTGGCCATCGTCAGAGCAAGTTCGAGTACGGCGTCCGCGCCCGCTTCCTGAAAGTGATAACCCGATACGGACAGCGCGTTGAAGCGCGGCACGTTTGAAGCAAGATACGCGGCCACATCGGCAGCGATGCGCAGCGAAGGTTCGGGCGCGAAAATGCCCGTATTGCGCACCATGAATTCTTTGAGTATGTCGTTCTGGATCGTGCCTCTTAGCTGCGACGCGTGCACGCCGCTTTCCTGCGCGGCGACGATGAACGCGCCGAGCACAGGCAAGACGGCTGCGTTCATCGTCATCGACACCGACACCTGGTCGAGCGCAATGCCTTCGAACAGGCGCTCCATGTCTTCGACGGTATCGATCGCCACGCCCGTCATGCCGACATCGGCACTTACATCAGGATCGTCGGAATCGTAGCCGCGTTGGGTCGGCAGATCGAATGCGATCGACAAACCTTGCACGCCTTCGACCAATGCCGTGCGAAACGCGAGGTTCGAGTCTGCGGCTTGCGCGTAGCCTGCGTACTGACGGATCGTCCACGGTTTGTTCGTGTACATCGACGCGAACGGTCCGCGCACGAATGGCGCCTCGCCCGGCATGCTGTCCAGATGTTCGAGGCTATCCAGATCCGCGCGCGTGTAGACAGGCTTGAGCGGCACGGCGTGATGCTTGCTCATCGGCGCCTCCAGCGTTTTTCTGTGGTCACGTCGGCGATTTTCATGCCGTCGCTCTTGCGGCGCACTTCTGTCCAGTGGCGGATGCCCTGTTCGTCTTCTGCATGACCGATGGCGTTCACGATCAATGCGTCGCCCACGTCGACATTGCCGTAGTAGAACAATGATCGGCTCGCGACGACGGGCGGCTCGTCGAAGCGCCGCCACTGCCATTCCGCGCGATCGACAAACGCCTGAAAGCTCGCGAAGTACAGAAAGTCGGCGCCATTGAAATCGCTATTGGGGCAAGGCAAAAACTCGATTGGCTCGCTCGTCGCGGGCGTGAGGTCCGGAATGGCGGTGTTGTCCGCGGCCCTCAGGCGTTTGCTCATCTGCATCATTTGTGCTGCGCGCTCGGGCATCGGTTCGACTTCGCCGCGCAGAGCCGCAAGCGCCGCAAGCGCCGCACGCGCAACAGAACGGTTGCTGCACGCTTCACCACGCGTGACGAACGCTGACGACATCGATAGCTCCGCAATCTCCTCAGAACCACGCACAATCCGATGCGTACTGAAATGGCGCACGGGCCCTGTTCTGCACAGCGAGCTGTGAATATCGAACGCATCGTCCTCGCGTATCGCGTCGAGCCCCTGTGTTTGCAGGCGGATCGCCGTGAACGCCGCATACGAGCGGCCGCCGTTGTCGTCGTGAAAGTCCGTCTGTTCGCGGCCCGAATGCGCGGCAAGCGCTTCCCAATGGCGATGCCCGCATTCCTTGAGCAACCAGTTCTCTGACAACCCGGTGTAGTTCAGATGCGGCATGCCCGCGCGATAGCGTTGAATCATGCTCACGCCGCAAGACTCGTGGACGTTGCATCGAGCGACGAGCGGATCGTACCGACCACATGCTCGGCGTCGCGCGCGACACCCGAGAAGCGGCCCGATCCCCACGTATACAGCCACGGCAGTCCAATAAAATAGAGCCCATCTTGCGGCGTGATGCCGCGAACGTGCGCCGGATAGCCGCGCCCATTGAACACGGGCGCATCGATCCAGCTGAAATCCGGCCTGAAGCCGATGCACCAGATAATCGAAGTGATGCCGCTGTCCGCAAGATCGAGCGCAGTACGCTCGCCTTCCGGATGCCACACGGGTTCATATGGCACGCCGGCGGGCGCATCAATGCCATGCTTGTCGATGAATCCGTCGATGCTTGCGTTGATGCGGTTATACGTATCGTCCGCGCTGTGGAGATTGCCGATCAGATTCGGCGCGAACTGCAGGTGCCCGTCACGCAAGTCGTCGAGTCGACCATACAGTTCCATGCCTTCCAGCGCGAAACGCCGCAAGTCAATATCGCGTCCGCCGTCACGGCCCGTCACGTAGTGATTCGTGTTGTCACGCACGCCTTCGCGCAGCGGATGCTGGTCGACGGGCATGTCGTAGTAGCGCATGTCGGCGAGCCAGTCGACCACATCGCGGCCACGATAGAAACGCGCACAACGCGGCGCTTCGCCAACCGCCAGATACACCTTGCGGCCCGCCAGGTGCAAGTCTTCCGCGATCTGCGCGCCCGATTGCCCCGAACCGACCACGAGCACGGCGCCGTCGGGCAATGCCTGCGGATTGCGGTAATGCGACGACTGCATCTGCACGATCTCCGCAGGCAAACGCTCGGCCATGCGCGGCACGATGGGCGTGTGGTAGCCGCCCGATGCGACCACGACGTGATCGGCGGTAAAGTCCCCGTTCGACGTCGACACGAAATATCCGCCTGCGGGCGTACGCTTGATCTTGCGCACTTCCGTATGTTCGAGCACGGGCGCATCGACCATTGCGATGAAGCCGTCCAGATACGCGATGATCTCGTCCTTCTTCATGAAGCCGTGCGGATCGTCGCCGCGATACGGGTAGCCCGGCAACGCACATTGCCAGTTCGGCGTGACGAGACAGAATGCGTCCCAGCGTTGCGATCGCCATGTGTGCGTGACCGTGTGCTTTTCGATCACGAGATGATCGATGCCTGCCTCTTTCAGGTAGTAGCTGATCGACAGTCCCGCCTGTCCGCCGCCTGCGACGATGACCGTGTGATGCGGGACGGTGTTGACTGCATCGGGTGCCGTGGTGTTTGCGTTCGACATGATTCTTTCCTGCGTTCGGTTCACAAAAGTTCGACGACCTGGACTTCCGCTTTCGGGTCGGTGGCAAAGCGCTGCGCCTGGGCTTCGATCTGCGCGAGCTGATCCATCGCCGCCGAGCACGCGAAGCCGTACTTCTCGCGCACACGTTCGGAGCCGATATGCAGCGCCTCGCGCGCCCGTTCGACAAAATCGCCCAGCGCATAGCGTTGACCCGCGACGAAGAACTCACCGACCACCGTCGAAGGCGAATAGCAGTTGGCCTCGCTGCCGTCCGGCCACTGGACCTTGAAGTGCATGACTGGCATCACATTTCCTTTGAGTGAGAGATTCACGCACCGAGCGGCTGCATGATGCGCTGCACGTGATTTGCGTACAGCGCGATATGACGACGCGCGCTTTCGCGCCAGCTAAACCGCGCGAGAAGTTCGGGCACCGCGTGTTCGAAATCGATGCCGCCGCGTTCGTGCAACGCGCGGCGCAGCGCGCCGGCGATACTTGCTGGGTCATCGGGTTGCGCCCAGCAGCAGACGCGTTCGTCGAGATAGCCGGTGAACGGCTCGATCTGCGAGACGACGACGGGCGTGCCCGCGGCCAGCGCTTCGAGCACAACCAGCCCGAAGCCTTCGCGCAAAGACATCATCGATACGGCATCCGCGCGTTGCAGCAGCGCGGGAATCGCTGCGTCGTCGAGCGGGCCTGTGACTACGATTGGCTCATGTTTGCCGATACGAAGACCTAACTCCGCTGCACGCTTGATAAAGCCCTGCGTGTAAGTATCGTGATCGAGCAGGCTTGCGCCGCCGGCGATTACGAGTTGTGCTTCGGCATGCGTTTGCCGGAGCAACGCGAACGCTTCCAGCAGTTGCAATGTGTTCTTTCTTTCTTCGATGCCGCCTACCGCTAGCACCATCGGTTTGCCGCTGAGGCCGAACTCGCTGCAAACGTCCATGCTGCCGACGTCACGAAAACGCGCTACGTCCACACCGTTATTGACCGTCGATGCCGTCACGCCAAACTCGTCGCGCATCTTGCGCGTCCATGTGTCGCTGACGCACAGGACCGTTTCGGCATCCACATACGCGCGTCGTTGCCACGCACTCAGACGCGGATTGTCGAATGCATCGAGATGATGAACCGTACGCACGAAGCCGCGAATCGCGCCCGCTTCGCGCAAGTCCGCGAGCGCATTGCCGCCGATACCATCCTGTGTATGCAGTACGTCAAAGCCCGATTCGCCCTCTTCGAGCAACGCCGCTTTCAACGCGTCGATCCGCGTCTGTACCATCATCACCGTATCGTTGCCGTGCGCAGCGGCTGGTGCGAGTACCACACGGCAAGGCGATGCGCGGAACATCGGCGCCCCGCCCACGGATGGCGCAAAGATCGTGACATCCTGGCCGGCTTCATGCAGCGCGCGCCCGAGTTCGAGCGTATGGACCACGCCGCCGCGGGGATTCACGGAATGCGTGAACAGCGCAATGCGCATCGGCGTGCTGTTCATTTCCGCTCTCCCACGGGCGCGCCGATGAATGCGCTGTCCCTGAAGCTCCACAGCAACGCTGAATCACCTTGCTGCGTCAGCACCACTTCACGCGACGCATCCACGCTGCCGATCGTCGCGCACGCAAGGCCGCGTTGCGCAAAGCGTGCGCGTACCTCATCCACATGGTCATCGCGCACGGAGAGCAAAAAACCGTAGCTCGGAAACGCGCTCAGCCAGCGCTCGAAATCCACGCCTTCAGGACGCGGAATCGCATCGAGATCGATACGCGCGCCAACGCCCGAGCATTCGAGCAGCATCAGCGACGTGCCGAGCACACCCGCCATGCTGATGTCTTTCGCCGTATCGCACAGACCGCTTTCCGCAAGCTGCGGCAGCAGTTCGAGATCGTCGCGCAGACGCTCAGCCGGTGCGCCCACCGAAGCATTCCAGAACGGATAAGGATCTTCGAAACGGCCGCGCAGATCGACGGCCATCACGAGGCTGTCGCCGGGCCGCGCATTGAAGCTCGACAGCAACGCGCGCGCACGGCCGAGTATCGACACTGCGAGCTGCGGCTCCGCACTACGCGTATTGCTATGCCCGCCGACGACAGGCACACCATACGCGCTCGATGCCGCCGCCATGCCCGCCAGAATCTGTTCCGCGGATTCGAGCCCGTCGCTCCACAGCGCATCGACGACGGCAAGCGGACGGCCACCCATCGCATACACGTCGCTGATATTGACCATCACGCTGCTGTAGCCCGCAAACCACGGCATCGTCTCGACGAAATCGTTGACGAGGCCTTCGATCGCGAACAGCAGATAGCCGTCGCCATCGGCAATGGCCGCGCAATCGTCGCCGACTGCAACGGCTTGCGCGAGATCACGTGTGCCGTTCGGCAAACGCGACGCCAGCGACGCCACCACGCCTGCGATATCCGTCTTGTGGCGAAAGCCGCGGCTTTCGCGCAGACGTTCAACCAGCGCGCGCAAACTCATGAGCGGCCTCGCGATGACGTGACGAAGCCACTTTCCGGCGTAAAACACGGCGGATAATGCGCAAGGTCCGCTTCCATCAGATGATGCGACCGGCCAAACAGCGTTTCTTCCGCGACCGTCTGCCAATGCAGCCGCCTGAACAACGGCACATTCTGGCTCTGCACGTGCGCAAGAAACGTATCGCACCCCAGTGCGTGTGCGCTGCTCACAGCGAGACGGATCAACGTCGAGCCGAGCTTGCCATGCGAACGAAACGCTGCATGCACCGCGAGACGCGAACCAAGCCACGTGCGCGGCTGCGTTTCGTGAATCCGCACGGTGCCGACCACCTGTTCCGGCACGCCCGCAATGCAGCTCAGCGCAACCAGCAGCTTCGCGTCACGGTCGATTTCGTCGCGATCATCGCCGACGAAAATGCCTTGCTCGACGCAGAACACCGCGCGCCGCAACGCGTACGCTTCCTTGCTCTCCCACGGCAGCGTCGCCCATTTCACGCGGTATTCGGCGGGCGTGAAGGCGAGCGGCAGTGCATCCAGTTCGTCGAATGTCTCGCAGAACATGATCAGTCCTCGTACGATGCCAGCGACGAGCACGCGCCGCATTTACCGCAACCAGCCTTGATATCGGCGGAACGCATCTGCGCGTCGCGCAGCATTGCGCCCAACGGCGACAGGATCGACTTCATGAATTCAGGCGAAGGCGCGGGATGATCTTCGAGCGGCGTGCCGCTGATCGGCACGAACGGCACGACGAACGGATACACGCCGATATCGATCAGCTCGCGCGAGATCGACAGAATCGCTTCGGGTGTATCGCCGAGACCCGCGAGAATGTACGTGCTGACCTGCCCCTTGCCGAACACGGCAACGGCTGCCTTGAACGCTTCCATATAGCGCGAGATCGGCACACTTGCTTTGCCCGGCATTACGCGCGCGCGTACCTCTGGCGTCACCACTTCGAGATGCATGCCGAGCGTGTCGATACCGCTCGCCTTCATGCGCTCGAACCACGCGTCATCGTCGGGCGGTTCGCATTGCGCCTGGATCGGCAGATCGACGGCCGCCTTGATTGCGAACGCACTTTCGCACAGGATCTGCGCGCCGCGATCGGACGTGGGTGGCGTGCCGGTAGTGAGCACCATATGCTTGACGCCGTCGAGCAGTACAGCCGCGCGCGCCACTTCCGCAAGCTGCTCCGGCGTCTTGCGCGCAATCGTGCGACCTGCTGCGAGCGACTGGCCGATCGCGCAGAACTTGCAGGTCTTCTTGCGGCTCTCGTAACGGATGCAGGTTTGCAGCACGGTGGTTGCGAGCACATCGGTGCCGTGCAGCGTCGCGATGTGCGAGTACGGCACGCCGTCGAGCGTTTGCAACTGCGTGAAGCGCGGCGCTTTCGGAAAGCTGATGTTGGCAATCGGAATCGTGCCGCGCATCAACGCGCTCGCGCCCGCTTCATCCGGCGCGCCCGCGACGAACGGCGAATTCCACGCGGAACTGGTGTGCACGGGCACCATGATCGTCACGCCGTCCACCGTCACGGCCTTGTGATCCGACGGACCTGCGCCACCACGACGGCTCGCCGCGCCCGCATTCGGATCGACGAGGCGCAGCCCCGCCGATTGCAACTCCGTGCGCAGCTCCATCATCTGGCGCTGCGTACGCGGCTCAGCCGGCGACAGGTTCATGCTGGCATTCATCCTGACCTCCACTCGTGATTTCAGGCGCGGTGTCCCCGCGTTCGAACGACGACGCCATCGGCGCGACAGGCATCGCGGGGCGATCGTTGATGGCAAGACTCAGCAGCTCGGGCCGCGCATAGTGGCCCACGGAATCCATCATGCGTTTGCGCTTCGTGATCAGCGACATGTCGAGATCCGCGACGACCATGCCCTCGCCTTCGCGCAGCGGCTCGGCAAGATGCTGGCCTTCGGGCGACACGATGGCCGTCATGCAGCCGCCGCGCAGCGCCTTTTGCAGCTTCGGGTCCGTGGTGACGGATTCGATCTGCGCTTCGCTCAGCCAGCCCGTCGAATTGACGACGAAGCAGCCCGATTCGAGCGCGTGATGACGGATCGTGACCTCGATCTGCTCGGCGAAAATCGGACCGACCAGCGAGCCCGGAAACTGGCTGCAATGAATTTCTTCGTGTTGCGTCATCAGCGCATAGCGCGCGAGCGGGTTGTAATGCTCCCAGCACGCAAGCGCGCCGACTCGCGCAATGCCCGTATGCGCGACTTTCAGCCCCGCTGCATCGCCTTGTCCCCAGATCATCCGTTCATGAAACGTCGGCGTGATCTTGCGGCGCTTCAGCACGAGCCTTCCGTCGACATCGAACACGAGCTGCGTGTTGTAGAGACTGCCGTGATCGCGTTCATTCACGCCGAGCACGACCACCATCGAATGACGGCGCGCGCGCTCGCTCACGGCTTGCGTGACGGGACCAGGCACGAGGACAGCCTGCTCGTAGAGCCGCATGTGATCGGCGCCCGACGCGACAGGCGGACGCACGAACGAGAAGTACGGGTAGTACGGCACGAAAGTCTCGGGAAAGACGATCAGTTGCACGCCTTTCGCCGCGGCTTCGTCGATGGCGGCACAAACCCGCTCGAGCGTGCCGCCGGGACGCTCGAAGTCGGGCGCAATCTGCACCGCCGCTGCACGGATGATTCGCTGCTCGGACATGATCGGCACCCGGCTCGCTCAGACAGTCCACGTATGGATGATCAGCGCGTTCTCCTTGCGATGGAGAAGCTGCAGGTCCAGCACGTCGAGCGGGTTGATCGGGCGGATGCCTTCGATCAGCGAAGCCTCGCCGTGACCGTACAGCGCCTGCAAGGCGAAGCGGCATGCGTACACCTTGCCGCCTTCTTCCATGAACTTGACGAGCTGCTTGTTGAAGTTCAGATGGCCGGGGAACGCTTCGTCGCCGAGCGTCGGGAAACCACGTTGCAGACCGAGCGTGACACCGGGACCGTACAGCAGCACGGACGTGTCGAAGCCCTTGCGTTGCAGACGCGTTGCCTGCAGCAGATTCACGAAGCCGATCGAGCCTTCGAATGCGACGGTATGAAAGGTGACGAGCGCTTTCTCGCCGGGTTCGGCCTTGACGTCAGGAAAGACTTTTTCTTCGTAGTCAACCAGGTAGTCGCCTTTCTGATGCAGAGGTTTGTTGACGGCAGGCATATCGCTCTCCAATAAGTCGCGTAATTGATCGGATTGCTCAACCGGAAATATCCCGATTGGCGAATCACTTAACGCAACGGATATGCCAATTTCCGGCCCGGTTCATGCAATCAACTTCCAATCAATCAAACCGCGATTGTTCGAGCGACCCGAAAAAATCTTTGCGAGCTTTGTGCGGCGTGGGTTTTGGGGCATCGGCGACAGATGCGCACGCACCGGTTTCGCACAACGACACAGCGCCTTTTGCGTGCGGATGGTGCGCGATACCCCGCAAGCGTGCATTCATCCAATCAATGCGATCAAGTTTCTGATTGATTGAAAACCGATTTATTTTTCGCGCGATTCGCGTGGTACTTTGAATAAGCCATTCACGCTCACGCATACGCTTTCGCATCGGGAATACAGCATGGACAGTCTCACGCATCACTGGCTCAAGCGGCTGACTGAAAGCCGCAAACCGGCGTATCTCGTGATACCGGATCTGATCGAAGAAGATCTGGCGAGCGGCCGTTTGCGTCCACGTGACCGCCTGCCCGGGCTGCGTGATCTGGCGGGTGCATTGCAGTTGAATTACACGACCGTCGCGCGCGCCTATGCGGAAGCACGCAAGCGCGGCCTGCTCGATGCACGCGCGGGCAGCGGCACGTTCGTGCGCGGACGCACGCAGACCTTGCCGCTAGCGGGCGGCAGCAGCGTCGAGATGTCGATGAACATGCCGCCCGAGCCCCCCGAGCTTGCGGCACGGCTGCGTGAATCGTCAGCGCATTTGCTGGCGCACACCGATCCTTACCGGCTGCTGCGCTACCAGGATTTCGGCGGCACGCCCGATGATCGCGCGGCAGGACGCGCGTGGTTGAAGGAACGTCTGCCCGAATGCGAAGACGATACGGTGCTGGTGTGTCCCGGCATCCATAGCGCACTCGTGGCGCTGGTATCGCAACTCGCGCGGCCTGGCGAAACGATATGTCTCGACACGCTTGCGTACCCCGGCATCAAGGCGATCGCATCGCAACTCGGCGTGCGTTTGCAACCGCTGCCGCGCGACGAGGAAGGACCGTTGCCGCATGCTTTCGAAGCGCTGTGCAAGACAGAAAAGCCCGGCGCGTTCTATTGCAACCCGACGCTGCAGAATCCCAGTACGTTGACGCTTTCATTGCAGCGGCGCGAAGCGCTCGCCGACGTCGCGTTACGCTACAGCGTGCCCATCATCGAAGACGATGCGTACGGCTGGCTTCCCGCGAGCAAACCCGTTGCGCTTGCTTCTCTCGCGCCGGAACTGACGTGGTATGTGACGGGATTTTCGAAGACGTTCGGCGCGGGACTGCGCGTTGCTTATCTGCGTGCACCGAGCGCGCGGCAGACGCAGCGCGTCGCAGGCGCGCTACGTGCGACGACGGTGATGCCGAGCCCATTCACGGTGATGCTTGCGACGCAATGGGTCAACGACGGCACCGCACACGAAATGCTCGACGCGATCCGCAAGGAAGCGACTGCGCGCCAGGTGATTGCATCACAGGAACTGGCCGACTGGAAATACGACGCGCAGCCAGACGGCTTTCACCTGTGGCTGCCAATTCCACCGCAATGCGACTGGAGCGCTCCGGAACTCGCACTGCAATTGCGCAATCAGGGTGTGGGCGCTGTTGCGGGTGCAGCCTTTTCAACGGATGGCAATCCGCCGAACACGATCCGTGTGTGCCTTGGCGGACCGCAGGACAAAGACGATTGCCGCGACGCGTTGCAGCGCGTCGCGGAGACCTTGAGCGACCCGCATCATCTGCACATGCCGATGATGTGATCGCGCCTCACAGACGAGGCAGTTGAATCAGCGCAGCCCGCCGCTTGCAACGACGTGTTCACCCGTCAGCCAGCCGGAATCGTCGGAAGCCAGGAACACGGCGATCGCCGCGATATCGTGCGGTTGACCTGCGCGTCCGAGCGGCGTCTGGGCGACGGCACTAGTTTCGAAGTCGGAGCCGGCAATGCCCGCTTCGTGCGTGCCTTCCGTGAGGACGAAACCCGGATTGATCGCATTCACACGAATCTTCTTCGGACCCAGTTCGCGCGACAGCACGCCGGTGATTGCATCGACGGCGCCCTTCGTGCCGCTGTAGATCGCGCTGGTCGGCGGCGTGATGGTGGTCACGACGGAGCTGATATTGATGATGCTTGCGCCTTCGCCCAGATGCTTGACGGCGGCTTGCGTGGTCAGCAGCAGGCCGAGCACATTGATATTGAACTGCTTGTGGAACTGGTCTTCGGTGAATTCTTCGATCGGCGCGAACTCATAGACGCCCGAATTGTTCACGAGGATGTCGAGACGGCCATAAGTTTCGACGGCGGCATTGATGATGCCTTGCGCGTCGGCTGCTTTCGACACGTCGCCGCCCACTGCGATGGCCTTGCCGCTTGCTGCTGTGATGTCGGCTACGACTGCGTCAGCAGCGGCTTTGCTGCTGGAGTAGTTGACGACCACCGATGCGCCTTCCGCTGCGAGCGCCTTGGCGATGGCTGCGCCGATGCCCTTCGATGCGCCCGTGACGACTGCTACCTTGCCTGCAAGCTTGCTCATAATCTGTTTCCTCAATCGATTCGATACCGTTTGACGGGACCGTTGGCGTTCAGCGCCAGCCGGCCGGCGATGGAGAGAATGTAGACAGACGACTCGCCGCGATAAAGCGGTTCAGGGCGAATTGACTTGAAGGATCTGGCGAACAATCAATGGAGTCTGCGAGCCGCCCGAGGTGGATTCTAGCGTCCAGAAAGAAAATCGCGCGACGAAGGTTCCCAAAGGTATCTTCGCCGCGCGATCTGACGCGAACTGCAACGTCACGCAATCGTCACATCAAAGGCATGACGGTCGGGTAGCTCAGGTGGGCGCGCGCTTCCTTGACGCCCTTGACTTCGAGCGCGGCGATGCAAAGCGCGCGTTCCTCTTCTTCGGATTCGATCACGCCCCACAGATGCGCGACGCCATCCTTGACGATCACATTGGCTTTCGACAGGGCCCAACGCTTGTCGGCCAGCGCCTCGACGATGGCATCGGCGATTTCGCGGTCACTGACGGATGCATTTTCGTTCGTGGATGCAGGCGCCGTGCTCGCTAGCGCGCGGATCAGGTTGCCGCGCGTGACGATGCCCACCAGCTCGCCATTCCGCATCACGGGGACGCGCTTGATGCCGCGCCGTTCCATGAGTTCTGCGATATCGGCGATGGGGGTTGTGTCGTCGATGGAGATCACTTTCGTGGTCATCACGTCGGCAACGGTGCGGCCGTGTTCCTTCACGAAAGTGCCCGCCAGATCGCGTGTGGAGGAGAAGAGCTCCAGCCAGCGGGAGCGGCGCCTTTCTGTTCCGGTTTCCACACGGTGGAGCAGATCGCCTTCGCTGATGATGCCAATTAACGCGCCGTTTGCGTCGACAACGGGCATGCCGCTGATTCTCGCGTCGATTAGGTGATTTGCTGCTTCCTGGATCGTCATTTCTGGCCGCGCGCAGATTACTGACTGCGTCATGATGTCGATGGCTAGCATAAGGTTCTCCTTTGGCACTCTTTTGACTAGTTTGTGCTTTTGCATCGTCAACGGGTTGACTGAGATCAATTGGATGGTTCGTTTGGGCTTTTGCGCTGGCATTCGCGTTTGCGCCTACGCGGTGCGGCATCTGCTTTTGGCTCGTCTTGCGACAGCAGGTCGGATTTGCATGGTCTTTCGCTGGCATCCGCGATGTGATGTACCCCTTCACGCGTCGCCCCTGTGCGGGGCGGCACCTACTTTTCTTTGCCGCGGCAAAGAAAAGTAGGCAAAAGAAAGCCGCTGAACACCGCCAGCACTTGTTCCTGCCTGAGGGCCCCCAACGGGTCCTCCGCTTCACACGGCAACCTCTCAGTCCCCGCCCGTTGCCAGTGCCTTGAATCGGCGCCTCACCCGCTTCACACTCCCGCGTCACCACACGCGCGATCAAATCTCCCACGTTCTATAGCGGCAAACTGTGTGTCGGCTTTCCCGGTGTACGCGCTCCACTCCAGACTGAAAAATACGATCGGTGTCGTAAGAGCGCTGCCGTTTGCAGCACTACGACCTACACACAGTTTGCCACCTGGGCGGCCGTAACCAGTCGCTGCCGTTGGCTGTGCTACGGGTGAGTGAAGTGGGTGAGGCGCCCGTTCGAAGCACTGGCAACGGGCATTGAAAGGCAGAACACCGTTTGAAGCGGAGGAACTGTTGGGGGCCCTCAGGCAGTGGTCAAGTACGGGCGGTGTTAGCCCGCTTTCTTTGCTTACTTTCTTTGCGGCGGCAAAGAAAGTAAGTGCCGCCCCGCACAGGGGCAACGCGTGAAGCGGGCAAAACAAAACGCGGATGCCAGCGACAACAAAACCAAACCCAAACAACAAACCCGACCAAAAAAACAAACAGCGCATAAACATGTCTAACGCATCACCCATCCGGAATGGAGGAGACCATGCCAACCCCAACAAAACCGCCGCGCGCCCCCGAGCGCGCATTCAACCGTGTACTGCTAGCCATCGACGACAGCGAAGCGAGCCTGCGCGCTGCCGAATACACAAATGCGCTGTTCGGCAATCGGGCCGAAATTGCCCTTGTCTGTGTGGCGCAGAATCCCCGCACGCTGTTTCCGCTCGGTGCAACCACCCAGGCCTTGCTGGCCGCCGCCCGCGATGAACTGCTAGCCGACGCAAGCTCCGCGCTGCAAAAGACTGCATCCCTCTTCACCGGCGCAGCGCCGACAACACATCTGATCGACCTGTCCAAACGCGAAGGCGATGCGGTGAACGCAATCCTCGATACAGCCGCGCACTGGCAGACGGATCTGCTCGTCATGGGCGCGCGGCATCATCGCCGGCTATTGCGTTGGGTCGAAGGCACAGTGTCCGAACCGCTCGCACGGCGCGCGACGAGTTCGTTGCTGCTCGTGCCGGAAAACAGCCGTGTGCGCACGGATACTGCCCCGCAGCGCATTCTGTTCGCCCTCGATGGCAGCGCCTATTCGCTCGGCGCGCTGCGCATGGGCCTCGATCTCGCATCCGCCGATGCGCAACTGCGCACAATCTACGTCGTCGACCGTGCCGTGCATCTGTTCGATATCGCACCCGTCGACATGCTCGAAGGCGCGTTTCTCGAAGAAGGTCGCATCGCGCTCGAACTCGCACAACGTATCCTCGACGATGAGGGCCGGGCCGCGCAGAGCGCACTCGTCGAAACACACCGAACAGGCGACGATGTGCCGCATGCGATCCTGCGCGACGCACAACAATGGAACGCAGATCTGATCGTGATCGGCACGCATGGCCGGCGTGGCATGGCGCGCTGGTTCCTCGGCAGCGTTGCGGCGCGCACGCTGCGGATCGCCGATACACCTGTCCTGCTTGCACGTCCTGCCGAACTGCTGCAGACATGAGCGGCACGTCCCGCGCGCTTGATCTGCATCAATCCGCGTGCTCCGAAGCGTGGGACGATGGATTCACGTTCTTCCGGAGGTCCGCATGCAGAAGATGACTCTCACGCGCGGACGGCACGCCATGACCAAACCTCTCTTCCGTATCGGTTCCGCGCTGCTCAACACGCCCGCGCCGCGCCCCGTCGATGGCACAGCCGTTCCGTATATAGGCTTTGCACCCGCGCATCGCACTGGCGGCATGCCTTTGCTCGACGCGCTCGCCGCGCGGCAAACATCGCGAGAATTCGCCGACACGCCGCTCGACCACACCACGCTCGGCGATCTGCTGTGGGCCGCCGACGGCATCAACCGCGCTCGCGATGGCGGACGCACCGCGCCGTCAGCGCTCGGCGGCTACGAGATCGACGTCTATGTGCTGCTCGCAAGCGGCGCCTATCGCTATGACCCTGTCGCACATGCGCTCTCGCTCGTCGTCGCCGCCGATTTGCGTGCCATGACTGGCTATCAGGAGTTTCTCGGCCACGCACCCGTCAATCTCGTGTACGTCGCCGACCTGACCCGCATGCAGGACGTGCCGCATGCGCAGCGCGAAGCCTTTGCGGCGGCCAGCACGGGCGCGATCCTGCAGAACGTCTATCTGTTTTGCGCATCGACAGGACTCGCGGCCGCCGCGCGCGGCTGGATGAACCGCAGTGCGCTGGCAACGAACCTCAAGCTGCCGGTTGGATCCGTGGCCCTGCTTGCGCAGACCGTTGGGCATTTCGCGGCGGGACGCGAACCGCTCACGCCCGATGAGGATTTCTCCACGGCTGCATTCTGACGCTTCATGCACGTTTCGCGCTCGCTGCCAAGGCCAGCGCGAAACCGTACTTTGCTTACGGCGAGTACGCCATGCTCATAGCCCGTCCGGAATCTCTTCCTCGCTGCCGCGCACCAGCAACACCGGACACACCGACATCCGCAAGAAACGCTCTGCGACGCTGCCGAGCACGAGCCGCTTCACGCCACGCCGTCCGTGCGTGCCGAGCACCACGAGTTCCGCGCCGATACGATCCGCGCAACGCTGCAACGTATGCGCGACGTCTTCACTGAGCGGCTCGGTCTCCACCAGTTCGATCGCGCACGCAACGCCTGACTGCGCGCACGTCGACTGCGCATTGTCCAGCGCCTTGCGGCCATCGTCGCGCAACGCGTCGGTCAGCACGACGGGATCGAAGTATCCCGCGTAACTGAAAATCGGCGACTGATCGACGACATAGACGGCGTGCACCGTCCCGCTCGTCAGCGACGCCAGTTTCACGGCCTCCTGCACGGCCTTTTTCGACGTTTCGCTGCCGTCCACCGCGACGAGGATTTTCTTGTACATATCGATACTCCTTTGGAAATATCCGTTCGACCGGCACGCGTAGCCGCGCGCCAGCAAAAAGCGTTGACCGGCTGCATCACTGCCGGAGTTTCGCGAGGCGATGCCGGACCTTCTGGCCGAAGCCCTGACGTTTCGTGCCGTCGACGCGCCGCCGCACATCGCGCGCAGTGATCGCGCACACGGCCAGAGGCGTTTTGCCCGCCGCCCGCGCCATCCGTTCGAGCGCTTTCCGGCTGCCGCTTCCGCCGAGTGCGCAAAACAGCGCGAGACGCCGGGTACGCGCGCCCTGCGCCTTCAGCCAGGCGATAGCGGGCGCAGACGGCCGGCTCGCCCACACGGACGTGCCGACCACGACGGCGTCGTAGGCTGACAGATCGTGGATGGGCGGCATCACGCCGACCTCGCGATGACGCAGCCCGTCGATCAGCGAGCGCAGATAGCCACGCACGCCGGCGCGCACCGCATCGTCTTCGACAGGGGCGCCGCTCGCGCCATGCCTGCCCCGCTCGCGAATCGCCTCGATGTCCGCGTCCAGTTCGGCTGCGAGCAATTCGGCTATGCGCCGCGTCGTGCCGCTGCGCGAGTCGTAGACGACCAGAATCCTGCGTGACGCCGACATGTCGCGTGGTCCCTTACTGTCGATATGAATCCAGCTTAAGCGTCTGCTGCATATTGCCGCTGATCCAGATCAAACACACATCACGACACTTCGATCAGCACTTTGAGCGCGTGCGTGCTGGCCGCGCGCGAGAAGGTGTCGTAGGCAGCCAGCATGTCGTCGAGCGCGAAACGGTGTGTGATCAGCTGCTTCGGATCCAGTCGGCCCGCGCGCACGGTCTTCAGCAGCATCGGCGTGCTGACGGTATCGACCAGACGGGTGGTGATCGAAATATTGCGGTCCCACAGCTTCTCCAGATGCAGATCGCACTTCACGCCATGCACGCCGACGTTCGCAATCGTGCCGCCGGGCGCGATCAGCGCCTCGCACAGCTCGAAGGTGGCCGGCACGCCGACGGCTTCGATTGCGCAATCCACCCCCGTCGACTCCGTCAGCGCCATAACCTGCGCCACGGCATCTTCGTGACGGTTGTCGATGCAGGCCGTCGCGCCGAAACGCTGCGCCACTTCCAGACGGTTCGGGTCCGGATCGATCATGATGATCTGCGCGGGTGAGTAGAACTGCGCCGTCAACAGCGACGCGAGCCCGATCGGCCCCGCGCCGACGATCGCCACCGTGCTGCCCGGTTGAACCTTGCCATTGAGCACGCCGCATTCGAAGCCCGTCGGCAGGATGTCGGAGAGCATGACTAGCGCCTCTTCGTCGAGGCCGGCGGGAATGCGGTAAAGGCTCGTCTGCGCATGCGGAATGCGCACGTACTCGGCCTGTGTGCCGTCGATCCGATGCCCGAGAATCCAGCCGCCCGTCGTGCAATGCGAGTACATGCCGCGCCGGCAATAGTCGCATCGTCCGCATGACGAGATGCATGACACCAGCACGTGATCGCCGACATCGAGACCGCTCACCGCGCTGCCCACGCTGTGCACGATGCCGACGCCTTCGTGGCCGAGGATGCGCCCCGGCTCGCAGGTCGGCACGTCGCCCTTGAGGATATGCAGGTCGGTGCCGCAGATGGTCGTGCGCGTCATTCTCACGATCGCATCGGTCGGCGCCGCGAGCTCGGGCATCGGACGCTCGTCGAGCGACTTCTCGTTGGGACCGTGATAGACGAGTGCTTTCATGACAGAGTCCTCCATTGAAGGAATAAACCATTCATACGAAGCAATCTAGACGCGTGCGCGCCGTCCCGTTTGATGTCGATCAAGCAACGGGAAAACGTCTGCTCAAACTGTGATTCGAAGCTGCTTGACCTGCATCAATCGCGCCGCCGCTGCGCCTCGTAGACTCGATTGCATCGCGGGCTTGCGCCCGCCCCACGTCTCTCTGTTCTGGAGCAACGGCGATGAGTTACAAGAGCATCCTCGTGCAACTCGATACGGGCGTTCACGCGCATCCGCGCCTCGAAGTCGCGCTGCGTGTCGCGCATCAGTTCCACGCACGGCTAACGGGTCTTTTCACAACCTATCTACCCGATCCGCACGCGTTCTTCGTGATGGCGGGCACAGCGGCCTACTACGCGGAACACGAGCGTCAGCGCCACGAACACGGTGCGGCACTGGAGCGCCTGTTTCATGCGGAGGCCGCACGCGCGAAAGTCGAAGGACGCTGGATTGCCGCGGCCGGCTACGCGAACGACGTCGTGCCGCCGTATGCGCGCCTCGCCGATCTCGTGATCGCCGGACAGGCCGATTCGCAAGACCCCGAATCGTTTATCGCCGACCAGTTCGCCGAGCATCTGCTGATGTCGGCGGGCCGCCCGGTGCTGCTCCTGCCAGCGACGGGCGTGCAAGCGACGCCCGGCAAGCGCGTACTGGTCGCCTGGGACGGCAGCCGCGAAGCGACTCGCGCGATCCACGACGCGATGCCGTTTCTCTCGCACGCCACCGACGTCACCTTGCTGACCGTCGACGCCGCGCGCGACGAGCCGCCCGAATGGCGCATCCCCGGCGCCGACATTGCGCTGACGATTGCGCGTCATGGCGTCAAGGTAAACGTGCGCGAAGTGTCGACGGGCAGCGACACGCCCATTGGCGACGTGCTGCTGTCACAAGCGGCGGATTCCGGCTGCGACATGATCGTGATGGGCGCTTACGCGCATTCCCGTCTGCATGAACTGGTGCTGGGCGGCGCGACGCGCACCGTGCTCCAGTCGATGACCGTGCCCGTGCTGCTGTCGCATTGAAAGCGCTGCCGTCACGCAAGCGCAACGGAAATGACAAGGAACTGACATGAACTACAAAACCCTGCTCGTCCATATCGACGATAGCCGCCGCAGCGACACGCGCCTCGCGCTGTCGCTCGAACTCGCGCAGCGCTGGGACGCGCATCTGATCGGCCTGTACGTGGTCTGCCAGGATATCTTCCGGCCCGTGCTTCGCCACGACAGAACGCTGTCCCTGCTCCAGCTCGAAACGCAGGAGGTCGAACGCCGCGACAAGGCCCGCGACACCTTTCTCGCCGCCGCCGAGCGCGCGGGGCGCAGTGCGGAATGGCGCGCGCCGCCCGGACCTGCGCTCGACGTCGCGATGCTGCACGCGCGGCACGCCGACCTGCTGGTGCTCGGCCAGCAGGATCCGAACGATCCCGCGTCGTATGTGACGCCGCATTTCGTCGGCGATCTGGTGCTGGGCGCCGGCCGCCCCGCGATCGTGATCCCCTATGCGGGCGAGGTGCGCACGCTCGGCGAAAACGTGCTCGTCGCGTGGGACGGCAGCCGTGAAGCAGCACGCGCCACCGCCGACGCGCTGCCCCTGCTGCAACGCGCGCGCCATGTCGGCATCGAGATCGTGCGGCATCACGGACAACCGCGTCCGGATACGCCCGAAGGCATCGACGTTGCGGGATGGCTCGAATCGCACAACGTGCGCGCGTCGTTCTCGACCACGCCGCATCATGTCGGCGTCGGCACGGGCGCGACGCTGCTCAACCGCGCATCCGATCTGCACGCGGACCTTCTGGTGATGGGCGCATTCGGCCACGCGCGCGCACGCGAACGCGTGTTCGGCGGCGTCACGCGCACGATGCTGGAATCGATGACGGTGCCGGTGCTGATGGCGCATTGACCACGCATGCATGCGTACGGGGGCGCGGGCAGGACGACGCGCACACGCGCCTCCGGTGATCGCGGCGGCCGCCGCGCGTGGCAGTCCTTCTCGCCAGGAAGGCACGGATGAAAGGAGGCCTCGATGTTCGCCGCAGGTTCCTCGCGCACCGGCGCGTTGCCGGCGCGCGCATCGTCGTGCCTGTCGCATCGAGCGTGCTCGCATCCGCATTGACCATCGTCGTGCTGTTTGCCGCCGTCGCGTCGAACCGCGCGGCGCAAATGGGCGCGACGCTCCTTCTGATTGCCGCGCTGTGTGCGTTCTGCGTCACGGCGACCGTCCTCAGCGTGATCGCCGGCACACGCGCTTCGCGTCCGTCCCTTGCCGACGCGGCTCGCGACGAAGCGCGCATGATGAGCATCATCCGCTCGTCGATGGAAGCAATCATCACCGTCGACGAAGCGCAGAGAATCGTCATTTTCAATCCGACTGCGGAACGCATCTTTGGTGTGCCCGCCGCGCAGGCGCTCGGCACGCCGCTCGCGCGCTTCATTCCGCCACGTTTTCGCGACAGCCACGCGCAGCACGTCGCACAGTTTGGCGCGACAGGCATTTCCGAGCGGATGATGGGACGGCAACCTATCCTTTGCGGCTTGCGCGCGAACGGCGAAGAGTTTCCGCTCGAAGCGTCGATTTCGCAGATCCGCGAGGATTCCGGCAAGCTCTATACCGTGATGCTGCGCGACGTCACCGGGCGCGTGCAAGCGGAGAACGCACTGAAGGAATCGCGCGAGGAGTTGCGGCGGCTGTCGGCCAATCTGCAGAGCGTGCGCGAAGAGGAAAAGACGCGCATCGCCCGCGAATTGCACGACGATCTGGGCCAGCAACTCACCGCGCTGAAAATGGATGTGTCGGTGCTCGAGACAGCCCTGGCGTCGGATCTGGGCCCGCGCTCCAGCACCGACGCCGCCGCGCGTTTGCGCGGCATGGCGCGCACGATCGATTCGACGGTGGCGTCGTTGCGCCGCATCGCCGCCGATCTGCGCCCCGTGATGCTCGACGATCTCGGCCTCGTGCCTGCCATCGAATGGCTCGTGAACGACTTCACGAACCGTTACGACGTCGAAGTCGAACGCAGTATCGCGGTCGACAGCGAGGCGTTCACGAAAGATGCAGCGACTGCCCTGTTCCGCATCGTTCAGGAAGCGCTGACAAATGTCGCGCGCCACGCCGATGCGAGCGTCGTCGCACTGACGCTGCAGGCGAGCGGCCAACACTATACGCTGCGCATCGCGGATAATGGCCGTGGCACCGATACGCACGCTGGCGCAAACATGGGCGCCTACGCAGGCTCGGCGCAGTCGTTCGGCCTGATCGGCGTACGTGAACGGGTGCATGCGCTGGGCGGCACGCTGCAGATCGACACGACCCGCAACGAGGGCTTCGCGCTGACGGTGACCTTCCCTCTGCAAGCCGTGCAACAGGACAACACGCATTCATGATCAAGGTATTGCTTGCCGACGACCACACGCTCGTGCGCGACGGATTGCGGCACATCCTGCAATCCGCAAGCGGCTTCGAGGTGGCGGGCGAAGCCTGCGACAGCGCCACCACCATCGCGCTGATCCGCAACGCCGACGCGCACGTACTGGTGCTCGACCTGTCGATGCCCGGCCGCAACGGCGTCGATCTCATCAGGCAGATCAAGGACGAAAAGCCCGCGCTGCGTATTCTCGTGCTGACCATGCATGCCGAGCAGCAATATGCGGTGCGCGCGTTCAAGGCGGGCGCGTCCGGCTACATGACGAAGGAAAGCGCGAGCGCCGAACTGGTCGGCGCCGTCACGAAGGTGGCCGCGGGCGGCGTCTACGTCAGTCTCGCGATGGCCGAGCGCTTCGCGCAAAACCTGAACGAACCCACTGACGCACTGCCGCATCACCGGTTGTCCGATCGCGAGTTCGACGTGTTCCGGCGCATCGTCTCGGGTCAGAGCATCACCGAAATCGCCCACGAACTCTGCGTGAGCGTGAAGACCGTCAGCACGCACAAGACCCGCATTCTCGAAAAAATGCAGATGCCGAACGAAAACGGGCTCGTGCGTTACGCGATCCGCCACAAACTGATCGACGACGAAGCCGATATCTAGCCGCGTCTAGCCCCAACTCTTAATCGCTTCGCCTCAGGGGTAGGAATATTCCTATAACAGCTACCCGAACTCCTAGTCACGTTTCCATCCCGTCCTATACATTTTTGAGATACGGCCGCCGATACTGCTGGACATGGATACCGCCATGCCAGCCCTCGCCGCCAAGGTCTATCTCGTCGACGCAGCCGTCGAAGTGAGACGCCGGCTCGCGCGTCTGCTCGACGCGATTGCGGGCGTAGAGATTGCCGGGGAAGCCGAAGATGGCGACGCGGCGCTGGCGGGTATCCGCGCGTCTGAAGCGGACATCGTCGTGCTCGATCTGCGTCTCGCGGACGGCAACGGCCTCGAACTGATCAGCACGCTGTCCCGCCTGCATCCGGCCGTCGTCAAGATCGTGCTGACCAACCACATCGCGCGTGCGTTCCGCGACGCTTGCCAGGCGGCGGGCGCCGATTTCTTCTTCGACAAGACATCTGAATTCGATGCAGCCTGCCGCACCATTGCAGGCATTGCCGAGGCGCAACGCGCGCCCCGAGCCTGAACAGGAGCCGATCATGCTTGCCGCAAGTCCCTCCGCAACCGTATCCGGCAGCGAGCCTCAGACCCTGCGTATGGGCCGCGTGGTGCCGATTCACCCCGTGTCGCGAGCCGAAGCGCCACAGCAACGCGCCCAGCGCGCGCCGCGTTGTTCCGCCTGCGCGATGCGCGCGCTGTGCATTCCCGCCGACCTGAGCGCGCAGGAACTGGCGAGGCTCGACGAGATCATCTGCTCGACGCGCTCCGTCAGGCGCGGCGACACGCTCTACCGCGCGGGCGACGCCTTCCAGAGCATCTACGCGGTGCGCGCGGGCTCGTTCAAGACCATCGTGATGCATCGCGACGGCCGCGAGCATGTGACCGGCTTCCAGATCGCCGGCGAGGCGCTGGGACTCGACGGCGTCGGCGCGGCGCATCACAACTGCGACGCAATCGCGCTCGAAGACAGCGTGGTCTGCATCATCCCGTTTGCGCAACTGGAAGCCGTGTGCCGCGAACTGAAGCCGATGCAGCATCACATCTATCAGATGATGAGCAGCGAGATCGTGCGCGAGTCCAGCCAGATGATGCTGCTCGGCACGATGACCGCCGAGCAGCGCGTGGCGACGTTTCTGCTGAATCTGTCGCGGCGCTTCAAGGCGCGCGGCTTTTCCGCCGCCGAATTCAATCTGCGCATGACGCGTGAAGAGATCGGCTGCTATCTCGGCATGAAGCTCGAAACCGTGAGCCGCATGTTCTCGAAGTTCCAGCGCGAACGGCTCGTGGATGCAAACGGCAAGACGATCCGTATCGTCGATCCTGAGGGTCTCGCGCGGGTATAGCGCGGGTCTACAGCGCACGCTTCGCCCGGATCGGGAGAGAGGCCCAGATGGTTCACGCTACGCCGCCTTCCGCGTGGGAGATCGACGCAACGCAGTTCGACCCTGCCGCGCCGCTCGCCGAACAATTGCGCTTTGCGCTGCGTTACGCGGTGCTCGCGCCCTCCAGCCACAACACGCAGCCGTGGCGCTTTCTGATCGACGGCGACACGGTGCAGGTGTGCGCGGACCGGTTGCGCGCGCTGCCCGTCGTCGATCCGTTCGATCGCGAACTGCTGATGAGCTGCGGCGCCGCGCTCTTCAATCTGCGCGTCGCGCTGAGCCACTTCGGGCTCGCCTATGCGATCGCGCTGTTTCCATCGGAAGCCGATCCCGACGTCGTCGCGCTGGTGCGGGTATCGCGCCACGGTCATGGCGACGCCACCATCGCGCCGCTGTTCGACGCGATCACGCAGCGTGCAACCACGCGCGCACCCTTCGCCGACGAACCCGTTCCCGAGGCCGTGCGACAAAGGTTGATCGACGCCTGCGAAGCGGAAGGCGCGCTCGCCGCGTGCCTGCATGCGCGCACCGACCGCCAGGCGGTCGCGCATCTGGTGGCGGAAGCGGACCATACCCAGTTTGCCGACCCACGCTTCCGGCGCGAACTCGCGGCATGGATTCATCCGCGCCGCCACGACGACGGGATGCCCGCCTACGGTGCGGCCGTGAGCGGCCTGCTCGATTTCGCGGTGCCGCTCGTCTCCGCCGTGGTGCGCGTGTTCGACGCAGGCGCTGGGGTGCCGGCGACGCATCGGCATCTGGTCGACGGCTCGCCGCTGATCGTCGGCATCGCGACCCTGCGCAACGATCGCGAAGCGTGGCTTGCCGCCGGGCAGGCGCTGGAGCGCATGCTGCTGGTCGCGGTGGGAGAAGGCCTGACGGCCTCGTACCTGAACCAGCCGATCGAAGTGACGACGCTGCGCGTGCAGATCAGCGGCCTGCTGCACCTCGACGCGACGCCGCAACTGCTGTTGCGCGTCGGGCGAGGCCCGCGCACCGCACATGCGGGAAGACGACCGCTGTCGGACGTGATCGCCTGACGTGCTCGTCCAACCGCGCGGCTGCCGCACTTTGCCGCATGTCGATGTCGGCAGCGATTGACGTGCCTCAATTTTTAGCAACGGACACACGGTAGATTGAATGCATGAGCCGCGCCGACGCGACGTAACGCGCCGCGCGCATGCCGCCCTTGCCCGTCTGCCAGAAAAGGAGCCGTCGATGAGAATCACCCTCCACCTCGATACGTTCGAATGCGCCGAGCCGTCCGTCTACGCGATTCTCTGGCTCGACCGCGACGCGCGCAAATGGTCGCGCGAAGGTCACGCCGTGATCGACCTGCCCGAATGGGGAACGCTCGCGCTATCGCACGAGTGCACGCGCGTTCTGGACGCCACGGACGGGGATGCGCGCTGCGAATTGCAGGGCCTTGATCTGCTTGCCGTGGATGGACCATTCGAGGGCGAATCGGGCCGTGTGCTCTGGCATTGCGGCGCGGATCGCGCGCCCGTTGTCGGGCAATGGCATGTGCAGTGGATCGACGATACCGATTGCGCGCCGGAACACGGCGTCTTCGCCGACGAATTCTGAACCAGTCGCCCGGCCGTCAGCGGCTGCGTGCTGAGATGAACGCCGCTGTCTGCAAAGTACGTTCGGCGGCGTCGAATGCACAGCGCACGGCCTCTTCCGCATTCTCCGAGGCGTGGCGGCCGATCGGCTGCAGTTCGTGCGTCGCCGTCACAAGGTCGAGGCGCACATCGTAGAGCGGCTGACCCGAGCGCAGACGCAGCGCTTCAATCGCCAGATGGCAGTCCGACAGCAACGCGCCGAAACGCTGCAGGCGCACCAGTTGCGTCGCCGCTTCCGCTTCGAGCAACGCCGTCGCGCTGCAGCCCAGATAGTCGATCTGCATGCCGATGCCCACCATCGCCTCCCGTTGCTGGCTTTTTCATCCGATGCGTAGAGCAAGTCTCGCGCGGGTCCGTACCATCAGCGTACCGATCCACGCGGCGACCCGCTTGACCCACATCAACGCGCACGGGCTTCGGCTCGCCGCCTCGCGCGACATCCGTACGGGCGGCAAACTGGAACAAGCGTGGGTGAACTGATATAAATCAGCTTTCCTCTCGTCCACCGCCGGGAACCACGATGGCCACATCGGGCAATGAGCCGTCCCGCAGCGACCAGGCTGCGTCCATATCGGATGCGCCATTCGAAGACCGCTATTTCCTGCTGATCGAAGCGGTTCAGGATTACGCGATCTTCATGCTCGATCCCGCGGGCAACGTCGCAAGCTGGAATTCGGGCGCGCAGCGCATCAAGGGCTATACGCACGACGAGATCGTCGGCCGTCATTTTTCGACCTTCTATACCCCGGAAGACATCGCCGCCGGCAAGCCCACGCGCGAACTGGAAATCGCCGCGACCGAAGGACGCGTCGAGGACGAAGGCTGGCGGGTGCGGCGCGACGGATCGCGGTTCTGGGCCAATGTCGCCATTTCCGCCGTGCGCGACGCGGGCGGCAGGTTGCTCGGCTTCGCGAAGGTCACGCGCGACATGACCGACCGCATGCGGCTCGCGGAACTCGAACGCGCGAGCGAAGTGGCGGCGCAAGTGCAGATCACGCGCGAAAACGAGCAGAAGCGCATTGCGCGCGAATTGCATGACGATCTCGGACAGCAACTGACCGCGCTGAAAATGAGCGTCGCGCTGATGGAAGCAACGCTGGCCACGAAGACGGAAACGGCACCGCTCGTGCCGCAAACGCGCGCGCTGCAAAAGGAGATCGACGCGATGGCGATGTCGCTGCGCCGCATCGCCTCCGACCTGCGCCCGCCGCTGCTCGACGACCTGGGCCTCACGGCCGCGCTCGAATGGCTCGCCGAAGACTTCACGCGCCGTTACGGTGTCGTGGCAACCGTGCATATCGACGCGGACGACCCGCACTTCAACGAATTCGCGTCCACCAACCTGTTTCGTATCGTGCAGGAAGCGCTGACCAATGTCGTGCGGCACGCGGGCGCGAGCCGCGTGCGCATCGAGCTGGCCTGCACGCGCGATCTCGTCACGCTCGATATCGAGGACAACGGCGTCGGCGCGACGCTGAATCTGCCTGCGGGCAGCGCGTCGTTCGGGCTGCTTGGCATCCGCGAGCGCATCAGGCAGCTTCAGGGCACCGTGTCGTTCGCCAGTTCGCCGGGCGAAGGTTTTCACATTTCGATCAGCGTGCCGGTTGCTGCCGTGCAGTGAACGCGCGGCCTTGAAGCGTCACGCGGGCTTGCCTTCGTCTTCCCAGTCGCGCCACTCGACATCGTGGTGCTCCAGATACGCATCCACGGCCACGCCGAGCGTCGGGAAGAAATGTTGTTCACCCATCGCGTCGAACAGGCCGTAGCGCCGCAGCATGTCCTTGACGGGCCCTTTCATCTCGGCGAAACAGAGTTCGATGTGCCGCTCGCGCAGGCTCGCATGAAAGTCGCGCAGAATCTCGCTGGCCGTGACGTCGACGTCCGTGATCGGCTCGGCGGCCACGACGACCCAGCTCGCAGGCGTGGCCGCCGTCCCGATTGCGCGCTGCACGTGGTCGCGGAAAATCTCCGCATTCGCGAAGAACAGCGGCGCATCCCAGCGATACAGCACCAGCCCCGGAATGGTCCGCGCGTCGGGATGCCGCGTGATGTCGTGGTAGCCCTTGCGTCCGTAGACGCGGCCGAGCACGGCGTCGTAAGGCCGCCACGCGCGCCACACGAAGGCCATCAGCGCCAGCCCCACGGCGATGAAGATGCCCTGGATCGGACCGATCAGCGCGACGCCCGCAAAGCACACCATCGACTGCACGAACTCGCTGCGGCGCAGGCGCAGCAGGCGGAACACGTCGCGCCACTCGAACAGCCCGAAGCCTGCCGCGACGACCACGGCACCCAGCGCGGCGGCGGGCAGCGTGCGCAGCAGCGTCGGCGCGAAGATCAGCAACGCGGCGACACACAACGCGGCGGCGATGCCGGTCAACTGCGTCTTCGCACCCGCCGATTCGG
Organism: Burkholderia sp. Ac-20365; assembly: GCF_017104715.1. GTDB lineage: Bacteria > Pseudomonadota > Gammaproteobacteria > Burkholderiales > Burkholderiaceae > Paraburkholderia. The sequence goes on along the minus strand of NZ_JAAGPI010000001.1, from coordinate 647,685 downwards.
CGACAGGCGTGCGCGACGAACTGCTCGTGACGGGAAAGCCCTGGAATAGTCCCACCGCGATATTGGCGATGCCGAGCGCGACCAGTTCCTGATCGCGGTCGACATGCTCGCCGCTGCGCTCCGCGAACACGCGCGACAGCACGCTGATATCGGCGAGCGCGATCAGCCCGATGGCAATCGCACCGGGCACGAGCGCCAAGATCTGATCGAACGAAATGATGGGGAAAGACGGCATCGGCAAGCCTTGCGGCACGTCGCCGACCACGGCTACGCCCGCTTGCCGGTGCAGGTCGAGCAGCGCGACGGCAAGCGTCGCGCCGACCACCGCGACGAGTATTCCCGGCACGGCGGGCAGCCAGCGCTTGCACGCGACAATCACCGCCAGGCACGCGCCGCCGATCAGACACGTCACTTCGTTGAGCTTGCCGTCGAACACGCCGCGCACGAGGCCGCCCGCTTCCTGCAGCAGGTTGCTGCCCTCGACATCGAAGCCGAGCAGCTTCGGCGCCTGGCTGATGATGACCGTCAGCGCGACGCCGTTCAGATAGCCCTGACGAATCGGCTTCGACAGCAGATCGGTGAGAAAGCCGAGGCGGCACACGCCGACCGCAATGCAGAACACGCCCGACAGAACGGCGAGCATGCCCGCCAGCGCCAGCATCTGTTCAGGGCGGCCGCCCGCCATCGGCAGCACGATCGACGCGATCAGCGCGGCCAGCGCCGAGTCGGGTCCGAGCACGAGAATGCGGCTCGGACCGAACGCCGCATACGCGACCATGGCCGCGATCGTCGCATAGAGGCCCGTGATGGCCGGCAGGCGCGCGGCTTCCGCATAACCGAGCCCGGCAGGCACGAGCACCGTGGTGAGCACGGCGCCCGCGATCAGATCGTGCGACAGCCATGCGCGCTGATACTTACGCAGTGCGGCGATACCGGGTACACGGCGCAGCAACGGATTGACGCGGCCGCCGCCGGCAGGGTCGCGATCGCTGGTCACTCGGCTCATCGCTCACCCTCGCGAGTAAAGGAGCGCTTCACGTCGAACGCGTGGCTCCGTGACGCGGATCGCGTCGCGGCCACAGCCTGTCACATGAGCGAGCTTATGCCCGTAACCGGTTAAACGGCAAACGGCTGGCGCGAGTTTCAGTTCATCAATCGACGCGACGCAATTCTCGGCGAAGAATCTTGCCGACCGTCGACTTCGGCAGTGCATCGACGAAATGAACCACTTTCGGCACCTTGTACGCCGCCATGCTCGCGCGGCAATGGGCGATCAGCGCTTCCTGCGTGACGTCGGCGCCCGGCGCCGCGACTACGAAGAGCCGCAGCGCTTCGCCCGTCTTCTCGTCCGGCACGCCGATGCACGCACATTCGGCGACGCCGGCAAACGCCGTTGCGACGGCTTCCACTTCGTTGGGATACACGTTGAAGCCGGACACGATCACCATGTCCTTCTTGCGATCGACGATCTTCAGAAAGCCCTTGTCGTCGAACACGCCGATATCGCCGGTGCGGAAGTAGCCGTCCGCCGTGAACGCGCGCGCGTTCGCCTCGGGTTGCTGCCAGTAGCCGCGCATCACTTGCGGGCCCTTGACGCAGATCTCGCCCGGCTCGCCGACGGCCGCTTCGCGGTTGTCGTCGTCGAGCAGTTTGACGTCGGTGGATGGGACGGGCAGACCCGTGTTGCCCGTGAATTCGTCGATGAACTGCGGGTTGAACGACACCACCGGCGACGTCTCCGACAGGCCATAGCCTTCGCGGATGAAGCTGCCCGTCACGGACTTCCAGCGCGCCGAGACGATATCGATCACGGCCGCACCGCCGCCCGCCGACAGCTTCAGCCGCGACCAGTCCACTTCCGTGAGACGCGGATGCGCGGCGAGCCCCGCATACAGCGTGTTGACGCCGACGAAGATGGTGGGACGCGCGGCCTTCAGCACGTCGATGAACGGATCGATGTCGCGCGGATTGGCGACCAGCCAGTTCTCCGCGCCAACCGAGAAGTACGTGAGGAAGTTCACCGTCAGCGCGAAGATGTGATACAGCGGAATCGCCGTGACGACGACCTCGACGCCTGGCCGCAGCGAATCGGGCATGAAGGCCTTGAACTGTTCGATGTTCGCGACCAGGTTGCGATGCGACAGCGCCGCGCCCTTCGACAGCCCCGTCGTGCCGCCCGTGTATTGCAGAAAGAGCAGATCGTCGCCGGTGACGTCGACGGGATCGGCTGTGAGCTTTTCGCCCTGCGCGATGGCTTGCGGCAGCGTGATCGTGGCACGCAGCGCCGGGTCGACGGCGGGTCCGGGAAGCACTGCGCCGCTGCCATCGCACGCGCCTGCCGTGATCACCGTTTGGATCTTCGTGCGGCCGGCCACTTCGGCAAGCGTGCGCGTGGAGCCGTCGAACACCACGATGGTTTCGACGCCCGCGTCGTTCAGTTGATGCTCGAGTTCGCGCGCCGTGTACAAAGGATTCACGTTGACCTGCACCGCGCCAATCTTCGCAATCGCTATGAACGCGATCGGAAACGCCAGCAGGTTCGGCAGCATCACGGCCACGCGGTCGCCCTTGCGCACGCCCGCCACCTTCTGCAGATATGCGGCGAATGCCGACGACAGCCGGTCGATGTCCGCATAGGTCAACGTCTGACCGAACGCGCGAAACGCGGGCCTTGCCGCGTATTCGCGCATCGCATCGCCGAGCAATGCATTGATGGATGGATATCGATCGGCATCGATCTCCGCCGCGATTGCGCCATACGACGCGAGCCAGTGGCGGCGGGTCGCGCGGCGCTCCCTGGATGAACTCATGCAAGGGCGGGCGCTGAATCGGATGTCGTCCACGGTGTCTCCTGATCGATCTTTTATGCAGATGTAACTATCGCAAGCGGATTTGCTGTTGCAAATGATCGATGCGGCCGAATTGGTGATCGTAACGGACAAGCTGTGCGTGTCGCCCTGAGCGTACGGTCGCGCTCAGGTGCAGACAGACGGGCCAGAATAAGGGTGAACCCTATGGCAACCGGAGGCTTTCCGGCGCAAAATTCCGCGCACGCAACTGGTATCGATTCGGACACAGGACTCATTCATGCAACACCGCGCGCTCGCCGATGCGACGCCCAACCCGCCGCGAGACGAGCCTGTCACGCACGCGCCAACGGAAATCGGTTGGGGCGAAAGGCGCTTTGCTCCGTCCAAGCTCGTCGCGCTGCTCGAGGTGACGTCGGAAGCCGGTATCGACGCGAAGGCCGTTCTCGCGGACACCGAACTCGACGTCGAAGCGGTCGGCAATCCGTTTACGCTGACTTCGTCGCTGCAATTCCTCACTGCCGCCCGCAATGCCGTCCGGCTGTGCGACGCGCCGGACCTCGGCGTGCGTGTCGGCTGCCGCCTGCATGCGTCGAGCTATGGCATGTACGGCTATGCGCTGCTGTGTTCGGAAGCCCTCTCGAAGACCTTCGACACCGCCGTCAAATATCACCAGCTCGCCAACGGGATGCTCGATATCCGCTGGATCGAACATGACGATGCCGCTTCGTGGATTTTCCCGAATCGCGACGAAGTGCGCCTGCCTGAGATCGGCGAGCCGTTGTACCACTTTCTGATCGACCTGCAGTTTGCTGTGCACGTCACCGTCATCAAGGACGTGATGGGCGCGTGGTGCGTCCCCGCGCGCGCGATGTTCACGCAGGAACCGCCGCCCCATGCGGCGCTGCTCGCCGATGTGCTCGAATGTCCGCTTGCGTTCGGGCAGCCGCAGAATCTGTTGAGCTACCCTGCCGCGTGGCTGTCGCGCGCGCCGCAGCTTGCCAATCCGATTACCGCTGCGCAGGTCTCGACGCAGTGCGCGCGGCTCGTCGAACAGTTTCGCTGGCATGCGGGCGTCACGCGGCGCGTCTATCAGGAACTGACGCGCACGCCCGGCAAGTTCCCGGATATCGAACAGATCGCCGAGAGCCTGTGCATGACGTCGCGCACGTTGCGCCGCAAGCTCGAGGCGGAAGGCGCGTCGTACAGCGAACTGTTGACGGGCGTGCGCAAGGCGCTGGCGATGGACTATCTGAGCACGACGGCGCTGAGCATCGACGACATCGCGCTGACGCTCGGCTTCAGCGACGCGGTGAGTTTTCGTCACGCGTTCAAGCGCTGGACCGGGAAAACGCCAAACGAAGTGCGGCGCGATCGCGGCGTCGCGCTTCCATAAACGAATGTCTATAGCCTGCCAAAGTTTCTTTGATTGTTCGGCGCAAAAGCCGCGACCTTACACTTGATCACTACACTGGAGCCGCTGGCGCTGCAAGGCGCGTGCCCCACCTTCGAAAACATCCACGCCAAGGAGACGATGCCTTTCTTCAAGGGCATCAGTACCTCATGCCGCCCACTCTCGTCTACACGCACGACGCCTGCCTGAATCACAAGCCCGGCCCGCATCATCCCGAATCGCCGGAGCGGCTCAAGACCGTGCTGCAAGCACTGCGCGCGCCGGAATTCGCCGCGCTCGAATGGCGCGACGCGCCGATGGGCACGCTGGAACAGGTGCAACTGATCCACGTGCAGGACTTCATCGACGAAGTGGCGGAGATTGCGCCGAGCCATGGCTATATGCCGCTCGATGGCGGTGACACCATCATGTCGCCGGGTTCGTGGGAAGCGGTGATGCGCTGCGTGGGCGCCGCATGCGCGGGCGTCGATGCCGTACTCAACGACGACGCGCGCAACGTGTTCTGCGCGACGCGTCCCTGCGGGCATCACGCGGAACCCGGCAAGGCGATGGGCTTTTGCATCTTCAATCAGGCGGCCATCGCGGCCGCTTACGCCTACGACGTGCACAAGCTGGAGCGCGTGGCTGTCGTCGATTTCGACGTGCATCACGGCAACGGCACGCAGGCGGCGTTCTATGACCGGCCCGAACTGTTCTATGCATCGAGCCATCAATCACCGCTCTATCCCGGCACGGGCAAGGCGGCGGAAACGGGCGTCAGCCACAATATTCTCAACGTGCCGCTGCCGCCCGGCTGCGATTCGGACCTGTTCCGCTCGCGCATCGAGGCCGACATGCTGCCTGCCTTGCGTGAGTTCAACCCCGAACTGATCATCATTTCAGCGGGCTTCGATGCCCATCGTCTCGATCCCCTCGCCGCGCTGCGGCTCGACGACGACGACTTTCACTGGATCACGCAAGAACTGGTGCAGATCGCTGAAGAGACGTGCAAGGGGCGCATCGTGTCGATACTCGAAGGCGGGTACAGCATGGAAGGTCTCGCGGGCGGCACGCGCGCGCATATGCGCGCGTTGCTGGGGGTGTAAGACGCGGAACACTCTTTTTTCCCGCGCATCGGCGACCACCGATGCGCGGGCTTGATTTACGACCCTTGTCACTGCCCTTGTTGCTTCTGCAAATACTGCTTCACATCGCTTAACGACACTCTGCCCGAACGCGCGGTGTCGATCTGATCGAAATGCTGTGCGATAAAACCCAGCCCGCTGCTCTGCGCCTGTGCTTTGGTAACAGACGCGCCATTGCTCAATACCGAATTGCCGCCCATACGCGCGTCGATACGCTGCTGCGCCTGCTGCTGCAATTGCGTGCCCGTGGATGGCATGACCGCAGCCGCGCGCTTGCTCGGGAAAAACGGACCGTCGACGCCGTGATTGCCCTTCGGCAACGTCACAGGCGCGACAGCCTGGGTCGCCGCCTGCGCACTGCCCATCACTGCACCGAGCGTCACGACGACGGGAACAATGCGCAATAACCTGGTGATTGGAGACATGATCACTCGCCCTGAATAGATGAGCCGGAGATCCCCGCATCGCACCGCGATACGCGGGGATCTGTTCCATTGAAACTTATTGCGTCGCCGCAGCCTGAGCGGTCGCCGTTGGCGTGCCGGCCGGGGCTTCGTCGCGCCACGGCGCAGGCAAGGTCCACAGCGACAGCGCGAGCGGAATCGGCTGCCCGCGATAGTAGTCGACCAGATCGCTCTTCATCTTCGGACGCGCGACATCGTCCAGATAGATCATGTGCCCGCCCTGGAAGAAGTTCACCTGCAGGTTCGGGTTCAGCCGGGGCACCGTTTGCAGACGTGCCAGCTGCTTTTCCGTCGTGAAGAACGGCGTGGCGAGATCGTGATAGCCGTTCTCCGCCAGCACCTTGAGCTTCGGATTGAGCTGGATCGCGCCAAGCAGATCAGGCAAGGTGTCGGGCAGCGCCTGGCCGTCGTGCGAGAAGTCCCACACTTCGATGATCTCGTCGTTCAACGGCTGGTACGTCGCGTTCGGCGCAGTGTAGCCGAGATAGTCCGGCATCTGCGTGGCGAGCGCTGTCGTGAACGGCTGCGAGATCAGGATGTCCGACGGGTCGCCGTCCGTCTGCAGACGCGGGTCCGAATTGGGCAACACCACACGTCCGTCGTAACGGCCGATCGTCGAACCCGGAATCAGCGCGAGGTTGAACGAGTTGGGATCGAAGTAAGCCTGCAGCGCATGCAGCGTGAGACTCGACGGCCACTCCCATGACTGCAAGGTGCGCGTCGCCGGGTACACGGGCGGGTCGAAGTAACCGGGCAGTCCGAACTGGCTCAGCGTCCAGGTCTCCGCGTACTGCTGGAAGTGGTTGTACTGGCCGGTCGCGAAGATTTCCGATTGCAGCGCGAACAGTCCCTGGTCGAGCAGCGGCGGCGACACCTGCCGGAAGTACGCCGCGACCTCCGCATAGCCGGGGTAATAGCCGGCGAGCGTATCCGTGTCGAGTACGAGTCCTTCCTTCGTGCCGAAAATCGCCGTTGCTTCGATCGAATCGGCGAAGTAGTTGAGAATCGACGACTGCAGCACGATGCCCGTCAGCGGAACGCCTGCGGTTTCCAGCGCCAGCGCGAGCATGTCGGTGCGCGGTGTGCCATATGACTCGCCGTACAGGTAGAGCGGCGAGCCGCCGCGATTGTTGGCGGCCAGATAGCGGATGATGAAATCGCGCATGATGTCGACGTCGGAATCGCAGCCCCAGAACTGCTGGTTCGTGAAAGGCAGGATCGCTTCCGAGAGCCCCGTGCCGGGAGGATCGATGAACACCATGTCGGTGGTGTCGATCAGGCTCTCCGCGTTATCGACGAGCGGATAGTTCGGCCAGTTGGTCAGCAACGGGTCGGGCGTCGCGACACGCGTCGGTGCGAATGAGCCGAGCCGCAGCCAGATCGACGACGAACCGGGACCGCCGTTATAGACGAAGGTCAACGGACGCGGCTTGCCGTTCGAGCCAGGCGCCGTGTAGGCCACGTAGGACATGGTGGCTTCCGGTTTGCCACTTGCGTCGGCGGCCGTCAGGTGGCCTGTCGTCGTGGTGTAGTTGATCGTCGTTTTGCCGGACTTCCACTGGTAATGCATCACGGCTGCCTTCTCCGCGACCTGCGATGCGGCAAGGCCGTCGTTCGCATGCGGCGAATAGGGAATCGGGTCGGTGTACGGCTGGTTGGCCGCCTGCGGTTGCGCCTGCTGCTGCGCGAGCGCTTGCGGCGACGCCTGGCTCATCGCGCTAGCGGCCGACGAAGCGGGATTGCCATCGCCTCCGCCGCATCCCGCGAGAACCAGCATCGCGATCGACATCGCGCAAGGCGCGGCGAGCCGCCCCAGACGCCGGCGACTGTCCCTCGTGCTACGGTCTGGTTTCATTTCTGTCCCTGTGATAATAAGTTGCCGCTACACAAAGGCCGCCCTCGCCGGTGAGGCGCAATAGGAAACAGACAGCGGTGCAGAACTCGTCGGCACACAAAGCGGCTGACATTAAACTTTCTAATTTCTAACAGTCTTGATACAGATTACTTAATTTTCTAATTATTCGGATGCCTAATTACATAATCAGAAACGATACCGGTAACTTGTACTGACTCTTTAGCGTTTTCCGTTCGAGAAAGATTTGGTAATGATCGGTGGCAGAGGAAAAATAGGAGGTCGCGCAGGGCTTTGTCAAGGCGCGTTTTTACTTGCTATGCGGGGTGCATAGGTTCGGAAATTGCAGATACAACTATTGAAAAAATCGTATTGAAATCGGCTAAATATTTTATTGTTCAATTAATATCGCCGAATTGAATAATCGGTTGTTCATTCGACACAATCGGAAATCGAATCAACCGAAACCGGTTTAATGCGCGGACAACAGATTTGCTACCTGATTCGATTGAGTCTGCGCGGCGATGTCCTTTGCCGTCATGCCGCGGTTATCCTTGAGCGACTCGTCGGCACCACGCGAAAGCAGCAGCTTCACTGTGTCCGCGCGATCGTATCCGGCTGCCCACATCAGCGCAGTGAGATCGTTCTTGTAGCGGCGGTTCACGTCGACGCCCGCATCGAGCAACTGCCTCACCACTTGCGTTTGGCCCTGCCCTGCCGCGTATTCCATTGCCGTCTTGCCGACGCGATCCGTCGCGAGCGGATCCGCGCCGCGAGTGAGCAGCAACGCAACGATGCTGTCATAGCCGCCGTACGCCGCCGCCATCAATGGCGTTACACCGGATGCATTTGCATGCTTCACGTTCGCGCCGTGCTCGACCAGCACGCGCGCGATATCGGCATCGCCTTTCTTGCTTGCGGTCAGCAGCGGCGTATCGCCGATCCTCGTCATTGAATCAACGGCTGCGCCGCGATCGAGCGCGGCGAGCACGCTCGCGCGGTCACTGTCTTTTGCGGCGGCGAGCAGCGTACGGTTGATCTCGCCCGCGTCCTGGGCGGTCGCAGGAAGCGCGGCCGATAACGCGCAGGCCGTCAGCAATGCAGTCGCAAGATACCGCACAGCACGTTCCATTTCGCCTCCCTGGCGCAAGCGCGGCTACTGCAGATTCGCAACGTAACTCGCGAGATTGCGGATGTCGTCATCAGTCAGATTGCGCGCGACGCTGCCCATGTTGCCCGCATCGTTGGTGCGCGTGCGCGAACGGAAGTCCTGCAGCTGCTTGACGATGTACTGATAGTGCTGCCCCGCGACGCGCGGAATTTCGTTCTGCCCGGAGAAGTTGCCGAGATGACACATCGTGCAAAGCTCCGCGGCCGACTTCTTGCGCCCCGCTTCAACTGCGACACTATCCGCCTTGAAATCGATGGGTACGGGCTTTTGCGCGGCGAAGTAATCGGCGAGATCCTGCATGTCGTCTTTCGACAGGTTCGCCGCCATCGGCGACATGCGCGGGTCTTTGCGACGTCCTTCCTTGAAGTCCTTCAATTGCAGGTACATGTAGCGCGCGGTCTGCCCCGCCAGCACGGGATATTGCGGATCGGTCGAATTGCCCATCGGTCCGTGACAGGCAACGCAGGTCTGCGCTTTGGTCTTGCCTGCATCGGCGTCGGCACGCGCATAACTTGCAGGCAACATGCACGCAGCGGCACACAAGAGAACCGCGCAGGCGCGCGCGATACTCTGCGACGCGTGCTGCGCGGTGAGTGATGACGTCGTAGCGCGCGTCATCACGGCAGCGCGAAGACGAGAACCGTGTTGCCGCGTTTGAAGTCCAGTTGCGTATTGCCGCCCGCCGCAACGGCCACATATTGCTTGCCATGCACGCTATATGACACGGCTGGCGCATTCACGCCCGCGCCGCACTGGAACTCCCAGAGCTTCTTGCCCGTCGATGCATCGAATGCGCGGAACAGCCCGTTGCCTTCGCCGTTGAACACGAGCCCGCCTGCCGTCACCAGCACGCCGCCGATCAACGGTTGCGCCGTCTTGTAGTCCCACGCGATCTTGCCCGTATCCACGTTGACCGCCGACAGCTTGCCCCATTGCTCTTCGGACGGAATGACCTTGAACGCGCCGCCGAGCCACAGCTTGCTGCCGCCGGGATACGGCGCGTCCGTGACCTGATACGTCATCGGCTGATGCAGGTTGGCCGCGTACGCGAGGCGCGTCTGCGGATCGAAGGCCATTGGCGACCATTCGACACCGCCATTCGCGCCCGGCAGCATCCGCGCGCCCTCGGCTGTCGGCAATGTCCACATGTTTTCCTGCGGAATCATCGCCTGCGAGAAGCGGATCAGCCGGCCCGTCGCGCGGTCATGCACGTAGATGTGCCCTGTCTTGCCGCCGTGGATCACGCCCGGAATCATCTTGCCGTTCGTGTCGCGCACGTCGATCAGGATGGGCGGGCTGACGGCATCGAGGTCCCACACGTCATGCGGCACGTACTGGGAGTGCCATTTGTACTTGCCCGTATCCAGATCGATCGCAACGAGCGAGTCCGTATAGAGGTTGTCGCCGGGACGAATCGCGCCATACAGATCGGGCGACGGATTGCCGACCACGAAGAACACCGTGTGCGTCTTGCGATCGACAGCAGGTGTCATCCACACACCGCCGCCGAGCGTCTTGTAGAAGTCGCCGCCCTTGTCCGCGAGCTGTTTCTTCTCCGCGGCGATATCGCGCTTCTCGTCCCGGCCTGTCGCGTCTTTGGTTGCCCACACACCTTCCTGGCCTGTATCGGGAATCGTATAGAAGGTCCACAGCAACTGGCCGGAGTTCGCATCGAACGCCTTCACGAAGCCGCGAATGCCGTATTCGCCGCCATTCGTGCCGATCAGCACCTTGCCGTCCACGACCGTCGGCGCCATGGTTTCGGAGTAGCCTTCGTCAGGATCGGCGATCTTGGTCTCCCACACCACGTTGCCCGTCTTCGCGTCGAGCGCAACCAGTTTCGAATCGAGCGTGCCCATGAACAGGCGGTCGCCCGAAATCGCCACGCCACGATTGTTGGGCCCGCAACAGAAGGTCGTGACGGGGCCCATCTTGTGCTTGTAGTGCCAGAATTCCTTGCCCGTCACGGCATCGACGGCATAGACGTGATTGAACGAGGTCGTGATGAACATCACGCCGTTCGACACGATAGGCGCCGTTTCCATCGACTCGTTGACAGCCGTCTGAAAGATAAACACGGGCCTGAGCTTCGCCACGTTGCTCCGGTTGATCTGGGAGCCCGGATAGAAGCGCGTCTGCGCGTACGATCCGTTCGAATGCAACCAGTCTGATGAGTTGCTAGCGGCGCCGTCCAGCTTGGCCTGACTGACGGGTGTGAGCGTCGAAGGCATCGGCGACGAGGTGGTAGTGGACGTGTTCTGCACTTCGTCGGCGCCGCGTGAAGTGGGCGATGCGAGCGCGGCGACCAGCAGAGGAATGAAGACGGCGAGGTACCGCGGGGATGGTGTCATGAGCGTCTCCTCCGCTTTTTATTGCTCGAGAATGCGGGCGCGGGAGTGCGGCATCCGTCCCCGCGCAACATCGCGTGGACTGGCACAGGCGCGCCCCCTCTCAAACAACAAAAGCTTGAATTTGAAACCTGTTGATTGCTTCGTCGGGACGGGTCGGCTGCGCAAATGCGGGGAGAGCCAAACACCTTCGCTCTCGCCCTGTGGGCCGGCTCAATTAAGCGTAGACGAAGCCATGCCGATTTGCCAGGCACACGGGAGCGCATTGGCACGACGTTGCCGCGCAAATGAAGGTTAATTCACGTATGAGGATTGATCACCGCTCGCCATGCTTCGACGAGCGGACCGGCGTAGTACCGGCTTTATGACGTCCCTTTGGCAAAGGCGTTTTGTGCATTGCATCGAATGAATCGATGCCTGATTGCAGCGCGCTAGTTATAGCCGAGAATCGCGACGGCTCTTACATGCGCGTGTTCCGTGCCGTTCGCTGCGAGCCGTGCGAGCGGCGCACTCTGCAAGGCGCGAAACGTCGAATGAGCCGGCGGTTCACGCTTGTCTGCGTTGCGCGCCGATACAACGACGGGTAAGTGAACATCGAGCATGTCGATGTAGCCGGAGAAGCACGTGCCTTGGACGGCATGGCGCCTTTTCGTTTCTATCGAATGATCGTCTTCGGACTGTGCGATGTCGGTCGCAATGCGCGTTTTCATCGGTATATCCAATCCACGTCGTTGTCGGTACCGCGCGGTGTGTGTCAACCCACTGCGTCAAACCGCCGATGTCTCCGCTTCGTATGCCTTGATCGCATCCGATGCAACGCGAAACGCCGCCAATGCCAGCGGCGCGCCGCAGTACACAGCAGCCTGCATCAGCACCGCGCGGATTTCTTCCGTCGTCACGCCGTTGCGCAGTGCGCCCTTTACGTGCAGCGCCAGTTCGTGATGCTGGCTCATCGCCGTGAGCATGCCGAGGTTGAGCATGCTGCGTGTCTTGAACGACAGCGTCGTGTCGCCCCAGATGTCACCCCAGCAGCATTCGGTGACGAACTTCTGCATCGGCCGGTTGAAGTCGTCGGCGTTCGCCCACGACTTCTCTACATGCCCCGCGCCGAGCACTTCCTTGCGGTTCTCAAAGCCGTTGTCGAAACGATCGTTGCTATCCATCGTAAGTTCCTCTAAGTGAATCTGTCCGTTTGGTTGCTCGCGCGTGACGACGTCCCGTCCCGATTCGATGAAACAACACTCGAAACGCGCAGAATTAATTGGGCTATGGCGGTGGGTTCTTCTAGTCCGTGTCGCCCGCCACGCCCCGGGGATCTTCGTCGATGCCCTTCAGGATCAGAGGCTGCATGCGTTCGAACTGGTTGCGGTCGGTGGGCGTGCCGGCTTGCGTGGTCACGTCGACGCTGGCCGCTGCCACGAGACCGGCTCGCACGCGCGCGACGTTCACTTCGAATTCGGAAGCGCGAACGCGATACCGAAGGAATTGGGATACCGGCCGGCCGTAATCGGGCCTGGCAGACGCCAAAGGAAGGCGGAAAGTGAAAGTCTGTCCGGACGCGCACCGATGCTCGTCTCCATCTGCATTTGCCTGTCTCCGCGATTTGATGTGCTTGTACTGACGGCCTTCGCGCTCGATGAGCGCCACCGTCCGGCTCACGGGTATGATTATATTCCCGTCATACAATCCGTCAAGAAGACGATTCAGAATAAGTGGACGGAAGTATGTGAAACTTTTGTGGACAAAAGACTACAAGTCACCTCGTACATGTTTACTGGTCGCTAACATCTCGTTATATTCCCGCCATCACAACGGTGTCGCCGAACCCCGGTCCGGCGGCGCTTCAGGCAGTTCACCCGCTCCACGACAGCCGGCAGACAGGTTCTGACCTGCATCGCGGGAGCAAGCGTCAACGCTCGTGCACGACAGCGCACATGAACCGCGGCGCCAGCAACACACGCGGCTGCCTCACGGCCAGCCGCGCCAGCAGGAATACACCGGCATTGAAAAGCGAAATCGTGCGCCCACGCATGAGGCCCCTGCTCGATTCGACGTTTCGTGCCGCCCTCAGCAGTACGTTTTCATCACTGTGCTGTGTGCCCGCCGCCAACGGGCACGCGCGCATTCACTACAAACAAGAAGGAACAGAATGAAAAAGACCATCCTCGCCGCAGCGGCTCTCGGGAGTTTCAGCCTTGCAGCGCACGCGCAAAGCAGCGTCACGCTGTACGGCCTGCTCGACGCCGGTGTCACGTACGCAAACAAGGTGGCGACTTCGACGGGTCATGACAGCCTCGTCAAATACGGCGACGGCGTCGCGTCGGGCAGCCGTTGGGGCCTGCGCGGGACGGAAGACCTGGGCGGCGGCCTGAAGGCGATCTTCGTGCTCGAAAGCGGCTTCAGCACGGGCGACGGCACGTCGGGCCAGGGCGGCGCGCTGTTCGGCCGTCAGGCATTCGTGGGTCTCGCGAAGGACGGCATCGGTTCGGTGACGTTCGGCCGCCAGTATTCGTTCTCGACCGACTACATCGGCGCGAACTACACGATGGGCAGCCAGACGCCTGCCGGCAACTACGCATACCACATCAACGATCTCGACCAGTTGACGTCGAGCCGTATCAACAATGCAGTCAAGTTCAGCAGCGCGAACTTCGCGGGCCTGACGTTCGGCGCGATGTACGGCTTCTCGAACTCGACGCAGTTCGCCGGCACGCCGACCACGACGGCAGGCACGACGACCACGCAAGGTTCGTCGAGCACGTACAGCTTCGGCGCGAACTACGCGAACGGTCCGTTCGGAATCGGCGCGGCGTACACGAACATCCGCTTCCCGAATGGCGCAACGCCGGCATTCAGCGTGAGCATCGCGAACGTCAACACGCTCGGCCTGCGTGACCTCGAAACGTTCGGCGTCGGCGCGCGTTACGCGATCGCTTCGGGCCTCGTGTTCGCGAACTGGACGCACACGAAGTTCGAGCCGCTGACGGGCGAATCGTCGAAGCTGAACAACTACGAAATCGGCGGCCGCTGGGGCTTCACGCCGGCACTGTCGGCAGGTCTGGGCTACACGTTCTCGAAGCTCGACGACCGCTTCGAAGGCAAGTGGCATCAGATCAACAGCTCGGTCGACTACGCGCTGTCCAAGCGCACCGATGTCTACCTGCTGGGCATCTATCAGAAGGCATCGGGCAGCAACGTCGTCGCTGGCCGCAACGTGCCGGTGCAGGCGGAAATCGGCTCGTCGTCGTCGTTCATCGGCAATGCGGGTGCGAACACGCAGTTCGTGACGCGCGTCGGTGTGCGCCACCGCTTCTGATCGTTTGATCGCTGCATAGTGGCCGCCGCGCCGACGGCGCGCGGCCACTTTAGAGCAGACAGCGCCGAGTCGCGATAACCTTACGGGTTTTGACCGACTCTCAAAGGACCGCGATGTCTGCTCTTCCCTTCGACGCCGTGTTATTCGACTGCGACGGCGTACTCGTCGATTCGGAAACGATCACCAATACCGTGCTGTCAGCCATGCTCGGCGAACTGGGCTGGCATCTCAGCGTCGACGAAGCGATGTCGATTTTCGTCGGCAAGACGGTGATGGACGAAGCGCCGCTGATCGAAGAGAAAACGGGTTTCCGCATCACGCCCGCGTGGCTCGAAACCTTCCGTGAGCGCCGCAATGCCGCGCTCGAACGCGACGTGACGGCAATCGACGGTATCGTCGAAACGGTTGCCGCATTGCATGCGCGACTGGATGGAAAGATCGCCGTTGCATCCGGCGCGGACCGCATCAAGGTGCGCCTGCAACTGGCCAAGATCGGCGTGCTCGACTACTTCGAAGGACGCATCTTCAGCGGCCATGAGACGCCGCGCAACAAACCTCACCCCGACGTTTATCTCGCCGCAGCTGAAGGGCTGGGCGTCGATCCTGCGCGCTGTGCAGTGGTCGAAGACACCGTCACGGGCGCCACGGCGGGACGCGCAGCAGGCGCGACCGTGTTCGGCTACAGCCCCAGCGAAAAAGGCCATAGCTCGAAAGCGGCATTGAGAAGCGTCGGCGTCGCCGACGTGTTCGAAGAGATGGCGCATTTGCCCGCGCTGCTGGCAGGCTGGCAACGCTGAACCTCACTGCGGCGCGCGAGCGCCGCATCGTCAAAGCATTTCTGCTTCTTCGAGATTCGCGCCAAAGAAGAAACGGCTCAGCTCGCGCGTGAGTTCGTTGAGGATCGCCATTTCCGGCTGCGTGATCTTGTGCACGGACTGCGCGTCCGTCCAGTCGCCGTAGACGAGCGCAACGGTTGTATCGTTTGCCTTCACGGGCAGCAGCACGAACGCTTGCGCGTCGGCGAGATGCGCCTTGAACCAGTCGGGCAGGCGCGCTTCCATGCGCGGCTCGTGCGCGTTTTCGATAGAGATGCCGACCGGGTTCGCGATGGCCAGATGGAACACATCGGGCTGAAAACCCGCGCCGAAGCTCAGCGTGGGCAGCATGGCTTCCATGTCCTCGCCGAAGCCGATGCGCGCGTGATAGCGCGCATCCGCCTGACGCACGAACACCAACGAGCGCGACAGCGACAACCCCGCCAGAATCGTTTCCGAAGCCAGCGTCAACACGGGCAACAGAGCCTTGCTCGACGGCAGCGCGCGCAAGTCTTCGAGGCCAGCCGAAAGACGCGCCTGCGCGGACTTCCCGCTGCGTACGATCGCATCGGCATGCGCGCGCAGCTCGGAAATCTCCTGCATCAGCCCTTCCTTGCTTTCTTCGTCGATCAACGCGGCGCTGAGCGCGTCGAGCCGCGCCGCGTCCATCCGCAGCGCGTCGGCGTAGAGATTTGCGACGCCGGCAAGCCATGTTTCCAGTTCGTCGCCGGGTGCCTGAGTGACGAGCGCGTTGGCCACTTCCGTCGAATAGCTGTTGACCGCCCGCAGCCAGCGCACATGCTCGGACAGCGGCTCGTCCGACGGTGTGCCGATCGCCTGCATGCCCGCCGAGATCGTGTCGGGCAGACGCCAGCGGCGCGCCGCCTCGCAGCCGATTTCATCGAAGCTCACGCCCAGCAGTACCGAGCATGCCTCGTTGTCGTCGATCTGATCGGTCGCCGCCGTGCGGCGCAGCCGGTCCCATTCGCTTTCCAGATAGAACGCCACCAGCAGCCTGCCGACCTGGCGCATCAGCGCGCACACCACGGCTTCTTCCGCCACGCGCAGATCGACACCTTCCGTGATGCGCCGCGCAACCGTTCCGCATAGCAGCGCACGGTTGAGTTCGAGCTTCGCGTCGATGCGGTGCGGCGCGCTTTGATGGAAGTGATCGACGATCTTCATGCCGACCACCAGATGGCCGACGGTATCCATGCCGAGCACCATCAGCGCACGCGTGACCGTGGTGATATTGCCGCCGAATGCGAGATACATCGCCGAATTGGCGAGGCGCAGCACCTTCTGCGTGAGGCCGACATCCGAAAGCACGACCTGCACGAGCGACGTGAAGTCCAGATCGTCGTTGTTCATCGCCGACACGGTGGTGCGCAACGCCTGCGAGAGCATCGGGAAGTCCCCGCGCTCGCTCATGCGTGCCCACAGTTTTTCCAGCAATTCGGACTTGACGACGGGGGACATCTGATGGTGGTGATCGATTACGGATTCGTTGAAAGACTACAGCGGCACCCGTGATTAAAACACAACCCGTCGTCCGTCACTGCGCCCGCAAGCCGTCGACAGACCACAAACTGCCTGTCCTTACGCGATTGCGCATTATTTCAAAGTCTTTCCGTGTCGTCATTGCGCGACAGCAGGCCGGTTTCGACTGCCCGAACGTCGGAAACGGGCCTCAGAAATCGATGCCCGACGCGACGATCATCGCGCCCGCATTGCCCGGCGGCGCGCCGTTAGCGCGTGGACAGTAGACCGTTTCGCCCGCCTCGATCGTGCGGCCCGTCAGCACGCATGTGCCCGCCCGCCGCGCGATGTTCACGCGCCATGTCTGGTAACCGTAATGTCCCGTGCGCGCGTCGCACCACGAGACCGTCAGCGTCTGCGCGGTCGGTTTGTCGAGCACCCGCACGGTCGGCTGGCTGCGGCCGTCCCAGTACGCGGCCATGCGCGGCCTGCGCCGGGCCGGACGCGGCGCGGCCACGGGTTCCGGTGCGGGTTGCCGCCTGACGTCGAAGTCGCGGATCGCCGTGACAGTCTGGCACCAGACATCGGCGCGCTCTTGAATCCGTATGCGCTCAGACATGATTAATTCAACACTTGATGAATATCAAGATCGTAGCGTCGGCGGGAGCGCGTGTCAAACGGTGACGCCGGGCCTCTGCCGCTCCGGTTTGGGCGCTCGGTTACACTCACGCCTGATCTGACGATCGGCAAGCTCATTGGGATGAAAGACGTGACGGCAGCAGTGGAACCCCAGCAGGAAAAAAAGCGTGCGCGCGGACGCCCGGCGTCGAGCGCGTCGGTCGGGCCGGACGTGATCCTGCGCAATGCACGCAAGTCGTTCGGCAAGCGGGGGTTCGAGGCGACCAGCGTGCGCGAGATCGCGCGCGATTCAGGCGTCGATGCGGCGTTGATCGCACATCATTTCGGATCGAAAGAAACCTTGTGGCTCGCCGTCGTCGAACAGATCGGCGAGCAGATGGCGCCGATGATCGACGCGACGTCGGCGTTGCGGACGGCGCCGCTCGGCGCGCGCGCCCGCGTGGAAAACGCGCTCGCTACCTTCATCGATGCCGTGTTCGACGATCCCGACGTCGGTATTTTCTTCTCCACGGCAGCGACGGAAGAAGGCGAGCGGCTGACTGTGCTGATCGAGCGGCTGGTGCGCCCGTATCACGACGCGCTCGTGCCCCTCTTCGCCGATGCCGCGCGGCAAGGCGAGCTGAAGGTCAAGGACGCGAACCTGATGTTTTTCATGCTGCTGAACGCGATCAGCAAGACGGTTGCGTATAGCCACCTGATGCGGGCATTTTCGTCGCTGCCCGAGCACGAGAAGAAGTTCAAACGGATGGTGCTGGAGACCGCGCTCGGCATGCTCGGCTAGCCGGGCTGCGCGGCGGAAGGCGAGCGGGAGGTTTCTCAGACAGGAGCCGCCCGGCGAGCCTGATACAGCGTTTCCCGTTCGAGCAGATCGAGCAACGCAATCACCCGCTGCCGCTGGGTCGCCACCAGATCGTAAGTCTGCGCGAGCTTGCGCAGGCGCTTCGCCCAGTATTCGTAGTCGAGCTTCGACACGTCGTCCGTTTCCGTCCGCCGCACCACGTACTGCACCATTCTCTCCAGATGGCCCAGTTCCACGTCCGCAAGACTCGCTGAACGCAGCGTGCCGACATCCGCCGGCGTTTCCATTCCTGTTGCTGCCATGTTGCCCCCGATCGTCATTCGCAGCTGCCTGGCGAGTCACACCCGGCTCTTTTCAGACAACGATACCGCCGCTTTTCGACCAGGCTTTACCCTGCGTCTCAGTTCGGCGCGCAGCGGGTTGCAACGCAACGTGGGGGTGCGGCCGTATTCGGGCGCACAGCAGTCAGACAAGGCATATCGCAAACGATTGCGACCGCTACGAAGTCCGCTCGACGGCAAACTTTTTATACGGCGCAAAACGCGTATCGCCATGCAGCCGCGAAAAGACTTCGATCAGGTGATCGGTGAATAGCCGCACCTTCTGCGACGGCTGCGCGCCTTCCGGAAAAACCGCGTGTATCGGCGCGGACGGCAGCCGGTAGTCGTCGAGCACCGTCACCAGTTGTCCCGAGCGCAGTTCCGGCTCGCTTAGCCACTGCTTGGCCATCGCGATGCCAAGACCTTCGCGCGCGCACGCAACCACGCCCTCCGATGCCCCGACGAACACCCGCGCGCGCACCTTGATCGACATGGGAATGCCGTCGTGCTCGAAGGTCCATGTTTCGTGCGAGGTGCCTAACGGGCCGGTGATCAGATCGTGCGCAGCGAGGTCATCGAGCGTTGCGGGAACGCCGCGCTCTTTCAGGTAAGCGGGTGACGCGACCAGCATGCGCGGCACCATGCCTATCTTGCGCGCGCCGAAGCCGGAATCTTCCAGCTCGCCGAAGCGCACGGCGAGATCGGCGCCCTCGGCGATCAGATCCTGAATGCTGTCGGACGTCAGCAATTCGACGCGCAACGCGGGATGCGCTTTAAGGAACGCGGGCAGACCCGGAATCAGCGTGCGCGTGGCGACGATGGCCGAGGTCGCCACACGCAGCACGCCGCTCAGCCCGCCGACATGCCGTGCTTCGTCGTCGGCTTCTTCGAGTTCGCGCAGCAGCTTGCGGGCGCGTTGCAGGAACGCCTTGCCCGCTTCCGTCGGCACGATGTTGCGTGTGCTTCGCAGCAGCAGCGTCGTGCCGAGCCGTGCTTCGAGCTCGGACACGATGCGCGATACGGAAGGCTGCGACAACCCGAGTTCGCGCGCCGTCGCGGAGAAGCTGCCCGTTTCGGCAGCGCGCACGAACACATGCAGTTCCTGGAATCGATCACTCATTTGCTTCACGAATAGGTGTTGTTCGCCGCGAGCCCGTAGTACGGCGAATGCGGCTCATACATGATGCCACCAACAGCCACGCGGTTCAGTTCGACGGTTCGAACGCTTTCCGCTGTTGGCGCATCTATCCAGGACTTGCGAAATGAACGACCGTATCTATCCCGCTTCCACCACGGCACTCGTGCTCATCGACGTGCTGAACGACTTTCTCGCCGACGACGGCAAACTGCACGGCTCGATCGCGCCGATGCTCGACAAGACAGGTTTCGTCGCGCACGTCGCGCAACTGCTCGAAGGCGCGCGCGCAGCCGGCGTGAAGATCTTCTTCGCGCCGCACGGCACCGACGAGCACAGCTTCGACGACATCAAACACGTTCATCCGCGCATGCAATGGGCGCTCGCCAATGAGGTGCTGCGCAAAGGGACCTACGGCGCGGACTTCTACGCGCCGTTTCGCCCGCGTGAAGGCGAGATCGTGGTGAGCCATCACCGGATGTTCGACTCGTTTATCGGCACGGACCTGGAAGCGCAACTGCGGGCCAACGGCATCGAGCAGGTCGTGCTGGCGGGTCTGACGTCGCAGACGTGTATCGAAGGCACGGGCCGTCATGCGCTCGAAGCCGGTTTCCACGTGACGTTCATCACTGATGCCGTCGCCGACTTTACGGAGGCGGCGCACGAGGCCGCGCTCACGATTTCGTATCCGACGTTCGGCCACGATGCAATGACCGCCGCCGAATTTCTCGAAGCCGTCGATTCCGTCGCCGCGTAAGACTTCCCCGCGGAAGGCGCCGCCGCATGGCAAGCCGTGCTGCAGGTTCGGCGGCGGCACGTTCATCTGTTTCATTTATTTCGTCTGTTACCCGATCGGGCAACGCAGAACGGGCGTCTCACCACCAAACGACATGCAATCCACCACCACTCAAGGCGACGTCACGATCGCGATCGTGTTTCATAGCGGCTATGGCCACACCGCGCGTCAGGCGCAAGCCGTCAGCGAAGGCATTGCGCAAACGCCCGGCGCGAAGGCGTTGTTGCTCAACGTCGAGCAGGCGCAAAGCGAATGGACCGCGCTCGAATCCGCCGACGCGATCGTGTTCGGCGCACCGACGTACATGGGCAGCGCATCGGCTGCGTTCAAGGCGTTCATGGACGCCAGCTCCGGCGCATTCTTCAAAAATGCGTGGCAAGACAAGCTCGCGGCCGGCTTCACGAACTCCGCATCGCGCTCGGGCGACAAGCTCGCCACCTTGATGCAGTTCGCGATCTTCGCGGCGCAGCACGGCATGCACTGGATCAGCCTCGGCTTGCCGCCCGGCAATAACAACTCGCGCGGCAGCGAACAGGATGCGAACCGGCTCGGCTTCTTTCTCGGCGCCGCTGCGCAGTCGAACGCCGATGAAGGCGCGGACACCGCGCCGCCTCAAGCCGATCTGGACACGGCCCGGCATCTTGGACAACGCGTCGCGCAAGCGGCCATCCAGTTTGCGCGCGGACGGCTCGCGTCACGCGAACTCGAGATTTCAGCTCAGGAAGGAGAAAAGTCTTGACGGCTTATATGATCTTCACGCGTGAAAGCACGCAGGACCAGACGGCGCTCGATGCGTACCGCGCAAAGGTGCGCGACACCTTCGACGGTTACACATACAAGCTGCTCGCCGCTTATGGCACGCAGCAGGTGCTCGAGGGCGAGCCGGCAGAAGCGACCGTCGTGCTTGAATTTCCCTCGCTTGCAGTGGCGCGCGCCTGGTACGACAGCGATGCCTATCAGGAAGTCGCGCAACACCGGCTCAAAGGATCGCGCCACCGCGTCGTGCTGGTCGAAGGACTTTGAGCCGCTGGCACATTCAGTTAGCCGCCACGCAAAACGCCAGCAACCCTGCCGTGATTTCGTCGATGATCTGCTTCATCTCCGCATACGGCGGATGGAATGGCGTCGGGTTGTCGGGGCTGCCCCATTCGATCGTATAGGAGAACACCTTGGCCTTCTTCGCATCGATGATGTGCCGGCTGAACGCGTAGTCGTCCGATGTGCCCGCCGTCGGGTACAGGCTCATCGACTGCTCGGTCTTGTACACGCGCCCGCGCGACGCCTTGATTGCATCGCGCATTTCGTTCGCGAGCGACACGGCGATCTTCTTGTCCGCCGTTTCGATGTACTCGCGATACGCCTTGTCGTTTGCGATGCCGCGCTTGCCGTCGTAGGCGGCATTCTGGAAGTTCATGTCGGGATGACTGCTCTGGTTTTCGTCGTCGCCCCAGTTGTACAGGATGTCTTCCGAGTAGCTGTGCAGATCGACGAAATAGCGGATGTTCGGGTAGGTATCGAACATCCACACGGCGTTCTTCGTTTCCGGTTCCGACTCGGCGGCGGGACCGATATAGACCTCGTAATCGCAGGGATCGGTGGAATTGGTGATCGGGCTTTCGGGATCGAAGTACTGCGGGAAATTCCACAGAAAGTTGTAGTTGCGATTGATATCGACACCGCAGCACTGCGGCCTGGTGTGCCCCGCTGGCGCGGGCCGGCGGTTCTTGCGCCACATCGACTCCGTGGTCATGCTGTAGTGGCGGCCATCGGGATTCGCTTGCGGAAACACGAACAGGTCTTTCGTTTCGACCACATGCTTGAGGTCCGCCGCCGTGAACGTGCGGCTGCCGATCTTGATCGGCGTGTGCGTGTTGTAGGCATTGGCCAGCAGTTGCACGAAATGGATCAGGATATCGGGACTGCCCCATTCGCGCGCGTGAACGCCGCCCAGCAAATAGATGCCGGGACGCCCCGCACCGCTTCCCTTGCCGATCTTCAGCGCGTGGCACGTGCGCTTTTCCCATGTGGGATGCGGCAGCTTGATCAGCTTCGTGAAGGCATCGTTCGGCGCGACGCTGGCGGCTGCGAGCGCCGCCTCGACTTGCGTGACATCGAGATATCCACCGCCCGCCGCAACTGATAACGCTTCCAGTGCGTGCGGCTGCGCCGTCTGCGCACGCGTCTCGGCCTGCCGCGCCCTGCCCTGCGCTTCCGAATCCTCCAGACGCTCGACCTTGTAGCCCGCCGCTTCGAGCGCCTTGATCTGCGTATCCGTTGCGTGCGCGTCGACGCGATAGCCGTTGTGGACCTGCTCGATCGTGTGGCGCGCAACCGTCACCTTGTATTTCGTCACGAGATCGGCCAAGGCCGCCTGATCCTTACCCGTGATGCGTGCGTGATAGCGGGACATGTTCACTCTCCTGTGACGCATGGGTGGGCCATCGCGTGGCCCTTCTGAACGAGAACGGCGCACGGCGCGGTCATTTCAATCGCGGGCGGTGTTCATCACTCTGACGGCAGTCACGCAGGGCTGCACCCGCGTAGCGGCCTGCTATTGATATGAATAAAGCAGCGGAGCGCCGCTAACCGTTATAGGTCACGCAATGGAATGCGTGTTACGCGACACTGCATCAATACAGGAACGCCTCGGCAATTCCGGCCGCCGCGCACAGGAGCACGACGAACAGCGGCGAGATACGCCAGCGCGTGAGCAGCAACAGCGCGATCACGGCGACGGCGAAGTCGATGGGAGACAGCACCGCGCTCGTCCAGACGGGCGAATGAAACGCGCTCGCCAGCAAGCCGACCACCGCGGCATTCGCGCCAGCCAGCAACGCCGCCACGGCGGGTCGCGCGCGCAACGCCTGCCAGTGCGGCAACACGGCAATCACAAGCAGCAAACCCGGCAGAAAGATGCCCAGGATCGCGCACAGCGCGCCGAAAGCGTGATGCGCAGGCGGGCTCATGATCCAGCCCAGATACGACGCGAACGTAAAGAGCGGACCCGGGAC
Organism: Burkholderia sp. Ac-20365; assembly: GCF_017104715.1. Classification (GTDB taxonomy): domain Bacteria; phylum Pseudomonadota; class Gammaproteobacteria; order Burkholderiales; family Burkholderiaceae; genus Paraburkholderia. The sequence continues at coordinate 624,195 of NZ_JAAGPI010000001.1, read as the reverse complement.
GGCCTGCGCTGCGCCATAGCCTGCGAGAAAGTCGGTTGCCGATACCCAGCCGCTCGTGACAGTTGCCTGTTGCAACAGCGGAAGCACCACATGCCCGCCGCCGAACACGAGTGCGCCGCAACGGTAGAACACGTCGAACAGCCTCAGCAGCCATGCGGAAGGAAGAAGCGCTTCCAGCGCGGGCAAGCCTGCCAGCAGCACGCAAAACAGCGCGAGCGCGATGCCGCTGGCCGAGCGCGGCAGCGCGAACGCGTGTGCGTCGCGGGACGCGCTGTGTGGATTCGCTGTAGCGGGAATCCGGCAAAAAACGAGTCCAAGCAGCGCGCCGCCACCGATCACGAAGATCTGCGCGTAGACGGTATCGAGCACGCTGAGCACGGCAAGCGCGGCGAGCGCGATAGCGGCGCGCGGACCATCGGGACAGAGTCGTCGCGCCATGTCCCAGATGGCCTGTGCGACGATTGCGACGGCGACGAGTTTCAGCCCATGGACGAGGCCCGCGCCGATTGTGTTGTCGAGCGAGCGCGCGACGCTCGCATAGGCCGCCATCAGCAGCGCGGACGGCAATGTGAAGCCGAGCCATGCCGCGGCGCCGCCCCACCATCCCGCGCGCAACAGACCGATCGAGAAACCGACCTGACTGCTTGCCGGGCCTGGCAGGAATGAGCACAGCGCGAACAGATCGCTGAAGGTTGCGTCGTCGACCCAACGCCGGCGCTCGACGAACTCGCGGCGAAAGTAGCCGATGTGTGCGATCGGGCCGCCGAAGCAGGTGCAGCCCAATCGCAGGAAGACGCATAGCACTTCGAATGCCGTGTGCTGTTCGCTGCGCGATGTGGTGGGGTTTTTCATGCGGTTTTTTGGGGTGGATGTGATGCCGCTGGCGGTGGCGGGTCGCGGGCGGGCGGTCGGCCGTGGCGCATCACTCTAGCGTAATTGGTTTGCTTGTGTTGCCCCTTGGGCGGGGCGGCATTTGGTTTGGTTTTGTTTGGTTTGGTTTTGTTTGGTCTTGTTGTCGCTGGCATCCGCGTTTTGTTACTGGTGCTTCAGGCGTTGCCCCTGTGCGGGGCGGCACTTACTTTCTTTGCCGCCGCAAAGAAAGTAAGCAAAGAAAGCGGGCTAACACCGCCCGCTCTTGACCGTTGCCTGAGGGCCCCCAACGGTTCCTCTACTTCAAACGGCAACTTCTCAGTCACCGCGCGTTGCCAACGCCTCGAACAGGCGCCTCACCCACTTCAATCACCCGTAGCACAGCCAGCGACAGCGAATGGTGACGGCCGCCCAGGTGGCAAACTGTGTGTAGGTCATAGTGCTCCACGCCTTGGCGCACTTACGACACCGATCGTGCTTTTCAGTGCGGAGTGATGTGTGTACGCCGCGTAAGCCTACACACAGTTTGCCGCTATAGAACGTGGGCGATTTGATCGCGCATGTGGCGACGCGGGAGCATGAAGCGGGTGAGGCGCCTATTCGGAGCGTTGGCAACGGGCAGTGAATATCAAGGTGCCGTTTGAAGCGGAGGAACCGTTGGGGGCCCTCAGGCGGTGGTCAAGAATTGGCGGTGTTCAGCGGCTTTCTTTTGCCTACTTTTCTTTGCCGCGGCAAAGAAAAGTAGGTGCCGCCCCGCACAGGGGCGACGCGTGAAGCAGGCAAGACAAATCGCGGATGCCAGCGAAAACAAAAGCAAACCGACCGAGCGCCGCAAGACAAGTCAATAACAAAATCGCGAATGCGAGCAAAACCAAAACCAAAACCAGAACTACTTCAACTCAACAGTAACAAAACTCCTCGCATGATCGCGCTGAATCAACAACGCCGCCTTCTTCCCCGCCTTCGCCGCGAGCGCGGCCAGTTCATCCTGTGACGCGATCAGGGTACCGTTCAACGACAACACCACATCCCCCGGCTTGATCCCCGCATTACCCGCGGTCCCCGATACGTCATCGACCATCAACCCCTGAGCGAGCCCCGTCGAGCGCCGTTCTTCGTCCGTCAGCGGATGCATGTTGAGGCCGAGATGATCGAGCGGCCCAACATCGCTCACGCCCGTGCTCGCATATTGCGTCGCGCCCGTCGCGCCAACCACCACCGTCATCTGCTTGCGATTGCGGATCAGTTTCACAGGAACTTTCGCGCCCGGCTGCGGCGCCACGTCCGGGTCGGACAGATCCGCGCCGTGCTCGATCGGTTTGTCGCCAACCTGCACGATCACATCGCCGGGTTTCAGCTTGCTCGTGGCGGCTGGACTGCCCGGCTCGACGGCAATCACCAGCGCACCCGACGCGCGCGGCAGGCCAAACGCACCCGCAAGTCCCGGATCGACGTCCTGCACCTGCATGCCGAACGCGCCATGCGCATCACCGTCCTGAGAACGCTGCTGTGCCTGCAACTGCGCGCGCACCTTGTTCGCCATGCTGATCGGAATCGCGAACGTCAGGCTCTGGAAACGATCGCCGTCGGCGTAAACCTGAACGTGTATACCGACCACTTCGCCCGCGCGATTGAACACAGGGCCGCCCGAGTTGTCGGGATTCAACGCGCCGTTGGTCTGGAAGAACGGAAACGTCGTGCCATCGGCAAGCGTGCGCGACGTCGCGCTGACGATGCCAGCCGTCACCGTGTTCTGATAGTTGTCCGGCGAACCGATCGTCAGCACCTGCTCGCCGACACGCACGCGCGTCGAATCGCCGAGCTTGACGACAGGCAGCTTCGCCGCATCGATCTGGATCACGGCGACGTCGCTTTGTCCGTCGACGGCCACCACTCTCGCCTTGAACTCGCGCCGGTCAGTCAGGCGAACGGTCACGTCGTCCGAACCGTCGACGACATGCGCGGTGGTGAGAATCAAACCGTTCGGGCTGACGATGAAACCCGATCCCACACCCGACATCGCGCGCGGCGTGCTGCCCTGCCCGTCTTGCGACTGCGGCATGGCCTGCTTGAAAAACGCGAAGAGCGGATCGTCACCGTCGATCGCTTCGGAACTCGCGCCCGATGCACCCGACGCGCCCGACGCGGGCGCCGGGGCCGCGGGTGCCGCAGCCGGCGCGAGCGGCTTCTCCGGCAGGATCGCGCGAATGTTCACCACCGCAGGTCCGTAGCGCTCGACTATCGTCGGGAAATCGATCGGCGCGTTCGCGCTCGCAGTCGCGGATGCCACACGCTTCTCTTTCACTGGCGCCGATGCAGGCGATGGTGCGGAAGCCGCGACAGCATGCGGTGCGATCGCTTGCGCGTCGACGCAGAGAGGACCGGTGAGACATGCCGTTGTCACGGCAGTGTAAAACCAGGTGCGGTATAGGGTCGGGCGGGTCGAGTAAAACACAGCGCACCTCCATGGCGTTCGTTATGCCTGGCACTGTGAGGAAATTATTTCGCGCGCGGCGGCTGGCGACTGTGACGTAGCACACCGAATAATCCGAAAACCAATCGGAGCCCGACAACCGGCGCGATGCATAGCGCATGTCGCTCCCACCACGTGCGCGGTGGAATGCGAACGACCCTTTGTACTTGTTGCGTTGGGTCGAAGCCAGCGTGAGTGTGAGTTGCATGTTTGCCCGCAATGGACAATCAGGGACGCGAACGGTTGACCCGTTCGTCCTGATTTATTTATAGAGAGCCAGCGCGAAAATTGCAGCGAGTACAAATCCTGGCGTGCGTGAATGGCGCTGCTGCCGGTACGCTGATAGTCCGATGAACGCGCGTTGCTACACCGCTATCGCGTGCATGCCGTCATGCACAACGCGTCGTCCGTTTGTGTCAGTGTCATGTCGATGGAATGGGCGGTCAGACGCTCGCAGCAATGCATGTTCGCAAACGAGCACGTCCGTTGCATTACGGTTCGACTTCGAACGTCCAGGCCGCCCGTTTGAGCGCGTTTCCGGCGTGTTCTTGTACGCGCCTATCGACTCGCCGCCGACACCGCCTGCGCAACACCCTCCGCCGTCGCCGCCGACAGCGTCCAGCCGAGGTGGCCGTGGCCCGTGTTGTAGAACACCCCGCGGCGCTTGCCGCGTCCGACCTTCGGCAGCATGCTGGGCAACATCGGACGCAAGCCCGCCCACGGAATGACGCGCGCAGTCGATACGCCCGGGAAATGTTCACGGGTCCACCGCACAAGCGGCTCGATGCGGTCCGAGCGGATATCGCGATTAAAACCGTTTATCTCCGCCGTCCCCGCCACGCGAAAGCGGTCCGCGCCGAGCCGGCTGGTGACGATTTTCGCGCTGTCGTCGAGCAGGCTCACCCAGGGCGCATGCGCCTGGCTCTTCGCGTCGTCGAGACAAACGGTGATCGAGTAGCCCTTCACGGGATACACGTTCACGTGATCGCCGACCATCGACGCGAACGCGCGGCTGCCGACGCCCGCGCAGATCACAAGGCTGTCGAACGCGGCCGTATCGCGTTGCCCTTGCGTCTCGCTCGCCACCACCAGCCGCCCGGTGCTTTCCTCGTGAATCGACTCCACTGCGGTCTCGTAGCGAAACTCGACGCCGTGCCGCACGCACGCGTCGGCGAGACCGCGCGTGAACTTGTGGATGTCGCCCGTCGAATCCGACGGCGTGAAAAAGCCGCCATGGAACTCGCCTTGCAGCGTGGGTTCGATCGAACGGATTTCTTCCGGCGTGACGGAGCGCCGGTCAAGTCCGCCTTCGCGCAGCAGCGCGTTGACCTTCAGCGCGGACTCGTACTCCTTGCGCGTCGCGTAGAAATGCAGGATGCCGCGGCGCTCGCAATCGAAGTCGATGCCCTCGCGCTGCGCAATGCCGAACAGATGCTCGCGCGCGGCGATCGCGAGGCGCACGGTTTCGATCGTGTTCGCGCGGTAGTGCGGAATCTGCCGCATGAACTCGCCGATCCAGCTGTACTTGTGCCAGTTGGGACGCGGGTTCATCAGCAGCGGCGCGTCGCGCGTGAACATCCAGCGCAGCCCCTTGATGATGGTCGCGCGGCTGTTCCAGACTTCCGCGTTGCTCGCCGACAGCTGCCCGCCGTTGGCAAACGACGTTTCCATCGCCGCATAGCGGTGACGTTCGAAGACGGTGACGCGATAGCCGCGTTGCGCAAGGGCGTAAGCGGTCGTGACGCCGGTAATCCCGGCGCCGATGATGGCGATTCGTGACATGACATGGTCCAGAGTTCGTTGAGCATCGCCGGCCGCGCTTCATGCAGTTGCTGCTGCCGGCGCCGATGCCCCATCTGTCCATGTACCTGAGAGTTTCGCCTGCGCGCCGCGAACGGCGGAGGCTCCCCTTCGGTGGGCGCACGTGGCGCCGCTCTCCAGATGTTCCTGCTGCACGGTCCTTTTGCCTGAGAGTTTCCGGGGCGGTTGCTCCGTCGGCGTCGTCGCGATGGACGATCTCTCCCGTGCTGCGTTGTGGAACAGTGCGACATTACCGAAGCAAAAAGCGGCTGGCAAGTCCCGCATCCGATATTTCGGCACGCAGCGCTCAGCCGGACATGACGTTGGCCCGTGGCGCGACCGGCGCAAAGCCGCGGCGAAAGTACTCGACCGTGAAATCCACGAAGGTCCGCACCTTCGCCGCAACGTGCCGCCGCCCGGGATACACGAGCGACAGTTCCTTGTGGCCGTTGGTCACCCGATACTGCGCCAGCACAGGCAACAGCGCGCCGTTTGCAATGTCGCCCGCCACATAGTCTTCGGGCAGGATCGCGACGCCCATATCGGCAAGCACGAGTTGCCTGAGCATGATCATGCTATTGACCTTGCACACGGAATCGAGATTCAGCGTTTCCTCGCGCCCGTCCGTGCTCGCAAACGACCAGTCGGCGCCATGCATGTCCCGCGACGGCGCGAGAAAACTGTGCGTTGCGAGCTGCTCGAGCGAGGTCGGCGCGCCGTACCGGTCGGTGTAACCGGGTGACGCGACCATGACCGGCCGCACCGACAGCAAGGGACGCTTGACCAGCGTGCTGCCGTTTACCTGCCACGACGCGACGATACCGACGTCGAAACCCTCTTCGACGAGATCGACGGTGTCGTGCAGCAGCGTGATGTCCAGCTTCACCTTCGGATGACGCATCCGGTAGCGGTGCAGCAAAGGCGCAAGTGCCGCCAGCGAAAACGACGCGGACGCCGCGACCTTGAGCGTGCCCGTCGGTTCGCCTGCTCCTTCCGTCACGGCCGATTCCATCGAATCCAGCAACTCCATCAGTTGCTGGCAACCTCTTGCGTAGACACGGCCCGCTTCCGTCAACGAAACGCTGCGCGTGGTGCGGTTGACGAGGCGTGCATCGAGATGTGCCTCCAGGAGTGCGACGTAGCGCGTGACGACGGCATTGGACAGATTGAGACTCGATGCAGCTCGACTAAAGGAGTTGTTCTCAGCGACTCTCAAAAATATACGCATTGCCTGCAACTGATTCAGCATGATCGATGGTAATAAAACAGACTATTTACGCTTAAAAACGCCTATAAATCTCATAATAATTAGGACGCCGTTTTATATTTCAGCAATACGATTATCACCCATATGCCAGCGCCTTGTAGCGGCACAACAACATCCAATTCTAAAAATTACCTTGCGGACCGCCATTATCGAGACAGGTTTTATTTTTCAATACATCAATTTACCGATATTTATTTATTTTAATTCGAATTGCTAAAAAAATATTTTCAACTAATTTCCGCGAATCAATTTCGATCCGGCATCTATAGTTCGCCATGCCGTGAGCGACGTATGCCCCGAAACTGCCAGGCCACGCATCGCGGCTACCTCGCATATGGCAGACAGTGCATTCATTCGAATTGGCAGGCTCAGTACGGAACACACACATGAAAAAAACCACCTTGATTTTCGCGGCTGCTTCGGCGGCCTTCGCGAGTGCAGCGCACGCGCAGAGCAGCGTCACGCTCTACGGCATCATCGATGCGGGCCTGAGCTGGGTCAGCAATGAAGCCTCTCGCAGTTCGCCCGTCTCGCCAAACGGTCTGACGGACGGCAAGTCGATGTTCGGCATGACGGGCGGCAATCTCCAGCAAAGCCGCTGGGGTCTGCGCGGCTCGGAGGATCTCGGTGGCGGCCTGAAGACGGTCTTCAACCTCGAAAGCGGGTTCGACATCACCAATGGCAAACTGGCCAATAGCAGCTTCTTTAACCGCCAGGCATACGTTGGTCTGTCCAGCAGCGATTTCGGCACGCTGAGCTTCGGCCGGCAATACGACTCGGTCGTCGATTACCTCGGCCCGATCTCCGCCGCCGGTTCCTGGGGCGGCACGTACTTCGCGCACCGCGGCGACAACGACAATCTCGACAACACCTTCAGCATTAGCAACTCGGTCAAGTACCAGAGCGCGAACTACGCGGGCTTCTCGCTCAGCGCGCTGTACGGGTTCTCGAACCAGGCGAACGGCTTCTCGAACAACCGCGCTTATAGCGTCGGCGCCGGCTACCAGTACGCCGGCCTTCAATTCGCGGCTGCCTATCTGCAGGTTCAGGGGCTGAATTCCGGCAACACGGCTGGTGCAGTGCAGAACCTCCCGACGTTCGCCTCGACAAATCTTCCGGGCATCCAGAACCAGCGTACGTGGGGCATCGGCGCAAGCTATGCGATCGGACCGGCAACCGTCGGTGCGGTGTACACGCAGACCCGCTATCAGGACAACATCGCCGACGCTTCGGTGCGGTACAACAACTACGAAGTCAATGCCCGCTACAGCATGACGGCGGCGCTGAGCCTCGGCGCGGCGTACACCTATACGCAAGGCCTGCGTAACACGCCGGGCACGTCGCCGACGGGCAATCGCGCAGCACACTGGAACCAGTTTGGCGTCCTGGCAGACTACGCGCTGTCGAAGCGCACCGACTTCTACGCCGAAAGCGTGATGCAGATCGGCGCGGACAATCAGGTGGGCACGAACCTCACGCAGATCAACGGCACCGCGGCACCCTCCACGAGCAAGAGCCAATACGTCGTTTCGGCAGGTATTCGTCACCGGTTCTGATCGGCTGATCGCGTTTCACGAATCTTCTCTGGTCTCCGCCAGTTTTAACCGCCCCTTCGGGGGCGGCTTTTTCGTTGGGCACTCCTGCTTTCCCGATCAGGCATCTCGAAGATGAACACAAAATTTCAAAGCGGCAGCGGCGCGAAGCTGAGACTGGTTCCGATCGTCGTGTCTATGTTGACCGTGACCGCGCTTGCGTGGGGACTTCCCCAATCGTATGCAAACGCGCCATCGCCGACGACGCAGGCTGACTGGCCGCGCAATTTCGAAACGAATGGCGAGCACGTCGAGATGTACCAGCCGCAAATCGAGAAATGGGACGGCAATCACATTGCCGGGCGCGCGGCGGTTTCCGTTGGTGCACCCAACGGTTCGCCGACCTTCGGCGTCGCGCATTTCTCGGCAACCGCCGCGATTGACAAGGCATCCGGTGTGGTGCGCCTGACCATGATCCTGATCGACAGCGTCGACGTGCCGGCCAACCCAAGTCTCGCCGAGAGCGTGCGCCGTTCGCTGATCGCGCGGCTGCCCGCGGCCGGCATCGACGTATCGCTCGACGAACTGCAGACCAGTTATGCGGCCTCGCAAGGTCTGGCGAACACGATGCGGGTAGCCGTGAAAACCGATCCGCCGGATATCGTATTCGCCACGCAACCTACCGTGCTCGTGCTGATCGACGGCGCCGCTGTATGGCAGGCCATCGGACAAACGGGCTTCCAGCGTGCGCTCAATACCCGCGCCATGGTGATCCGCGACGCCGGCGGCACGCTATACGTACAGGCCGCCGGCTACTGGTTCGAAGCGCCCGCTACGGACGGTCCCTGGCATGGGATCGCAGCACCGTCGCACGCGCTGAACGATGCCGCGAAGCAATCGGCCGCGCTTCACACAGCTGACCCGATGCTCCCTGCCAACGGCAAGGCCGCCGCGCAAGCGCCCGCTCTGCTGGTTTCAACCCGTCCGTCCGAACTGATCGTGACGAACGGCCCTGCGCAACTGACACCCGTCGAAGGCACGGGACTGCTGACCATCGCCAATACCGATCACGCCGTGTTCGTGAATCCGACGACGAACGTGTACTACGTACTCGTCTCGGGGCGCTGGTTTCAGAGTGCGACAACGGGCGGCCCGTGGACGTACGTTCCCGGGAGTCAGCTTCCGCCGGATTTCTCAAAGATTTCGCCGCGCGATCCGAAAGCCAATGTGCTCGTGTCGGTACCCGACACGCCGCAAGCGAGAGAGGCCGAGATTGCGGCGTCCATTCCTCAGACAGCCTCGGTATCTCGTCGGAACGCTTCGCTGAAAATCGCCTACGACGGCGCGCCGCGCTTTGAGCCGATTACCGGTACATCGCTACGGTACGCGATCAACACGTCCACGCCGGTCATTGAAATCGATCCGTCGCACTTCTACGCGGTGGCGAACGGCGTATGGTTCGTCTCGGCATCGCCGACAGGGAACTGGAGTGTCGCGACCGACGTCCCCGGTGTGATCTACACGATCCCCGCCAGCGCGCCACTTCACTACGTCACTTATGTACGCGTCTATTCGGTGACGGCGGATACCGTGGTCGTCGGCTATACGCCAGGCTACCTCGGGGTTATCGTCGACACGGACGGGACGGTTGTCTACGGCACCGGCTATGTGTATCCGCCCTATGTCGGCGCGGTCTACTATGGCTATCCGCAAACGTACGGGTATGGCGCGAGCTTCGCGCTAGGCGCAGCCGAAGGCTTTGCGTTCGGTTTTGCGGCGGGCGCAGTCTGGGGATGCGCGTCGCCGTGGTGGGGGCCGTACTGGGGTGGCGGATACTGGGCCGGCGGCTGGAGCAACGTGAACATCAACCAGGCGAACTTCTACGGCCGCTGGGCACAAGGCACAGTCACACACACGAGCGGCTGGAATGCGTGGACAGGAACGCAATGGCGCGGCACGGCGGGCGCGGGCTACAACCCGGCGACAGGCGCGCACTTCCAGGGCGGACGCGGCGGCGCGTTCAATCCATACTCGGGCAACTACGCAGCCGGCCGGCAAGGCTCGTTCGCCAACCCCGTGACGGGACGCGAAGGCGCGGGTCGAGGCGGCATAGCCGGTAATGAATACAACGGCAACTATGCGGCTGGGCGACAGGTCGCCGGCTACAACGCCAGGACGGGCCGCGCGGGCGCCGCGGAATTCGGTGTCGCCGGGAATGCGCAGACGGGGCAGTACCAGGCCGGCAGCAAGGGCATCGTGACCAATCAGTCGCGCGGCAATGCGCTCGCCTGGAACAATGGCGACGTCTACGCGGGACACGACGGCAACGTTTATCGCCGCTCGGATGGCGGCACGTGGCAACAGCACACGTCGGACGGCTGGCAATCCGTTCAGCCGTCCGAGCGAGTCGGCAGCGATCTGGATCAGCAGCGCGACGCGCGCAGTGTCGGCGAACAGCGTTTCAGCCAGCGATCGGGTGGATTCGGCGCGGGCGGCGGCTGGAGCGGCGCGCGCGCGGGCGGTGGCGGGTTTCACGGGTTCCGCCGCTGACGGGCGCATTGCACACGGGCGAGGCTGATACAACAGCGTCTCGCCCGTTCCGCCTCCCGGTGGGACAGCAGGCAAGCCGTGTTGCATAATCGGATTCTCCGGCACCGTGCGAGCGTGGGCGTTTCTGCCCATGCCCGCCCGCGCCGCCTGAACCGCCAATGCGAGGTCGAGCATGGAGACGAAACTCACCGCCCACCTGCCCACCGTCGATATAGAGATCACGCGATGCCAACTACCCGAGCGCAACGCCGAAAGCATCGCGATTCATATCACCGCTGTGCCGTCCATCGACGCTGCCGCGCGCCTGCTCCTGCAGCCCGCTCTTTTCTCGCTGGCGTCGCCGATGTCGATCTTCTCGATGTGGTCGATGTGGATGCGCGCCTGGCAGCCGTGGTTGCCATCGGTTGCTGCCCCGGCTCACGAATCGCAGCAACGCGAAGCGCGGCTGACGGACGACAAGGCCTCGACGTCGCACGATTAACGCCTCGCTGCACGCCTCGACGCAGCCGTTGTCACTTCCTCGCGAGGAGGATCGAACATGCGCGCGATGGTTTTCGACGGAACGAATCCGCTGCTCGCCGAACGCGAGCAGCCGCAGCGCTCGCCCGGGCCCGATGAACTGCTGATCGATGTAGCCGCGTGTGGCGTATGCCGCACCGATCTGCACGTCGTCGATGGCGAACTGGGCGATCCGAAGCGGCCTGTAATTCCGGGGCACGAAATTGTCGGCCGGGTCGCGGCGCGCGGCGCAAACGTGACGGCTTTCGATATCGGCGAGCGCGTGGGCGTGCCGTGGCTCGGCCACACGTGCGGCGTCTGCCCATACTGCGCAGGCGGCCGCGAAAACCTTTGCGATGCGCCAGGCTTCACCGGCTACACGATCGATGGCGGCTACGCCGAACAGGTCATCGCCGATCATCGCTACTGCCTCGCGCTGCCGGAACGCTACGACGACGCTCAAGCCGCGCCGCTGCTGTGCGCCGGTCTTATCGGCTATCGCACGCTCAGCATGGCGGGCGACGCGCAGCGTGTGGGCATCTATGGCTTTGGCGCGGCCGCGCATATCGTCGCACAGGTCGCGCGCCATCAGGGCCGCGACGTCTACGCGTTCACCCGTCCCGGCGACGCCACCGCGCAACAACTCGCGTGCCGGCTCGGCGCACGCTGGGCGGGCGGCAGCGATGAAGCGCCACCCGAACCGCTCGATGCCGCACTGATCTTCGCACCCGTCGGCGCGCTCGTGCCAGCCGCGTTGCAGGCAGTCGTCAAGGGTGGCGCAGTCGTATGCGGCGGCATCCACATGAGCGACATTCCCGCGTTTCCGTATGCGTTCCTGTGGGGCGAGCGGCGCGTCGTGTCGGTCGCGAACCTGACGCGCGCCGACGGCGCCGCGTTCATGAAGATTGCAGGCGAGATGCAACTCGATATCGAAGTGACACGCTATCCGCTCGCGGAAGCCAACCGCGCGCTCGACGATCTGCGCAGCGGACGGGTGTCGGGTGCGGCGGTGTTGATCGTCAATTCACACTGAATGGCGACACCAGAACCGCCTTCGCCGCACTTACGCCCGTCCCGCCCGACGCAGGCGGTGTCCAGCGATACAGCACGATGCTCGATTTGTTGTAGTTGTCCTTCGTCACTTCATATTCGCCGTTCGAACGCCGGTACGCACGAAGTCCATACATCGAGTCCACGTCGTTGCCCACATCGACTGCGTTCGGGTTGCTATTGACGAGCGTGATATCGAGCTTGCCTGTCGTGAGGTTGAATGCATCGATATTCGGCACGGTATGGACGTAGCCCACGAAAAGATAGTTTCCGGCGGCCACAACCGATTTCGGATTGACACTCGTGAGGTTGATCACCGGATTCGGCGCGGTTCTGTTGCCGGCCAGCCAGCCGTGATACACCTCGACACGCGATCCGACCGCGGTCCAGTCCGTGCTGCCCGTGATCCCTGTGAGGACCATGGTGTCGCTCTCGGGCAGGTACATGATGCGCGTCAGTTGCGAGATCGACGCCGGAATCGGCATCGTGATCGGGGCGCCCCACGAAGGTTTGCCGTTTGCATCGAAACCGGTCAGCGGAAAATGCGAAATCTGGTTCGTCTTGTCGAAGCCCACCCAGATATCGCCCTTGCTATCGAGGCAAAAGCCGTTGCGGACTTTTGCCGCCGTGCCGAACGACGGTCCGGGCAACGTGCTGTCGGGAATGGCAATGTACCCGCTCGCCCGGTTGAAATGGAAAAAGTAGAAGGTGTCGGGATTCTGGCTCGCTGCGACGAGAATCCGGTGTCCACCCACGCTGACCACATGCGCGAAATGTTCGCCGCGTTCGTGGTCGGCGAGATTGATACGCGGGTCGGAGGGATAGGTGTACGGATCGATCGTGTTGGCAACGTAGGCGCCGCCCGGAGTGCCCGCATAAATGTTCATGCCGCCGTAGAAGATCGCCCCGTCGGTGGCCGGGTCTGGCGCGGCGTTGCCTTCGAAGTTCACCGACTGGAGCGCCCAGCGCAGAATGCCCGTGCCATCGTAGGCGTGAATGTCGGTGCCGCCGTTGCGGCCGAGATCCCACGCCCCGCCCCACGGGTTGTTCAGCACATAAAGATTACGCCCAGAGTCCCTGCCGATGCCGGTCACGCGCGTGAACCGCCGGTCGCCCACCTGCCCCTTGATCCCGGTGACCGTGTTGAGGTATCCGCCTTGAACACCGAACGTACCGGCGAGATACGGCGCACCGGAGATGTCATAGGTCTTGATGTTCATGTCCGGCCCCTGGTCGCCGATCCACAACTGCCCGGTGACCGAATCGAAATACAACGAGGACGGTTGGGCTTTCGCCGCCAGTTGAATGGTCTTTCCGCGTTCGCCCGTCGGGCTGAACTGGCTCACAGTCCCCGTGCCCTGTTGCGCGACCCAGATGTTGCCGCCCGCGTCCACCGCGAGTGCGCCCGGCCCTGCTATGCCGATATCGCGCAACCAGACACCGGAGGTTGAAAACACGCGCACGCGGTTTCCCGGGAAGTCGCTCGCGTAGAGCAGCGAGCCGGACGTCGCGAGTCCCGTTACGACATCGGCGAGGCGTTCGGTGGTCGTATCGCTTACCGTGATCATCAGGTCGCGCGCGCGGCTTACCCGGTCGTATCGACCCACCTTGCCGCTTCCATACGTGGTATTGAACTGCAGCGCAGCGAACAGCGAAGTCGAATTGCCCGTGATCGCGCCGCCCTGGAACTCGCCATGCCCGCCGATCGAACCGATGTTCCGTCCATTCTGATAAATCGCGATGCCACCCTCGTCCTCGTCCCACATCGACGCGGTATAGATCACCCCTTCCGGTGCCACCCACATCGAGCGGGCCACATTGCCGACGCGGGTCGTCGCCGTGCCATGTGTATTGGCCAGCCAGGCCGTCGAGTATTGGGCTTCGCAAGCCGGCGCAGCGGCCACCGTCAGCATGACTGCGACTAACGCGTTACAGAGTCCTTTGAAAACCATGAGAGATGTGTGCTCGATCGCGCGCCGTGCAATACGGGCGTGCATAGTGCGGCGTTGCCAGCCCTGGCAAACTTGCAGTCCGAACCCCTGACGATTCCAGTCCGCAGGTCGCGAAACGGGCGACATGACGCGTCGAATCGATGTGGGATGTTGTCCGGGTTAACGGCGACGCGCGGCGCGAGTTGAGCGCGCAGGCTGCTCGATCATGGGTTGAATCACCTCGACGCATACCGTGATCGCGTTCGCTAATACGCCAAGGTCAGGCTTACGCCTGGCGAGACCTTCGTTTGATGACAAGACCAGGGCATAGCCGAACACGCCAGGTCACCGTAACCAATAAGTCGATACGTGAGGGGGATATTGCCAACTATCCTGGTCGTCGGTCGACGATCCGCCACCAACACCGCTCGCCGTTCAGGGATCGTTGACCGTTTCGTGCTCTGCCGGAAGCAGAATTTCGAGCAGTTCGCAATCATCCGACCAACCTTCGACGGTATGGCGAATACCAGGCGGCTGTACCCAGCACGACCCAGCCACCAGACGCTGCGGCCCTACGCCTTCAAAGTCGGTCTCGAACCAGCCCTTCAGGCAATAAACCAGCTGAAACTGCACGTTGTGATGATGCCGCACGCTCAATTCCGGTCGGAACGGCGCAACCATGCGGATGACGTGCGCCTGAACAAGGCCATTGCTTGCCGCTGCAACGCCCAGATCCCGGTAAGCCGAGTAGTTGCGCAGGCCGCCAGTCTTGAAGTCGCCCTCGGCGCAATGGCTGATGACGAAACGTTGCGGCGCGTCGGGAAGTAAATGATCCATGCGCTCTCCAACGAGATGAGTTAGCAGAAAATCAGACAGCGAACAGATCAGGAAAGCAATAGGTAACGGTCCGCCCGGGTTTCAGATTTCTCCGGGCCCTCAAGTTTTAAAGTCGAGTGCCGATAATCACTGACAGCCGACAGTGAACCTATCGACGTCCACCATCCGCTCAGCGTCCAGAGCCGTAACAACAACTATAGAATCCGCTACTTCGCGCACCGACGATCAGATCATGCCCACGTTTGACCTGCGTACCGTCCTGTTGGTGGCATCTGTCATGCCCGGACTGATGGCGCTCGTGATGTTTGCCATTGGAAGATCCTTTCCGCGGAACATCCACGGCGTCGCGCAATGGGCGCAGGGTTCACTTGTTTTTTCGGCCGCCGCGTTTCTGATGGCGATGCGCGATGCAATCCCGGATTGGCTCTCCGTTATCGGCGGCAATATGTGCATGGTTGGCAGCATCGGGCTCTGGCTGATCGGCAGCCAGCGCTACCTCGGCCGCCCACCATTCGTCCGCTTCGTTTCGGCAATGGTTCTGCTCGATGCGCTCGGCCTCGGCTGGATGACCTATATCGACGCCAATCCTTACGGGCGTTCGATGTGCACGAATGTCATTCTTGCACTGCTATTTGCCCTTGTAGCCTATGAATTGCTGCGATTCGGTCGAAAAGACGGCGGCGCGAGGGTCGTTGGATTCATGTTCGCCGTTGAGACGCTCATCACCCTGACGAGGATCGTGACATCGCTGGAACCCGGCTCTGCGCGTGAAGGTTTGTACGCGCATGATCTGGTGCAACTGGTCTATCTGAGCAGTGGCGCCTTCATGTCGCTCACCATCACGGTGGGATTCATGCTTACCGCAGTCAACAGACTTCGGATATACCTCGAGCAACTGTCTTCCATCGATCCGCTCACTGGCCTGCTCAATCGCCGCGCGCTTCTGGATGCCCATACGATCGCGCGACGAACGCCTCGCCGCAGAGGAACCTGCCTCTCGCTCCTGTTGATCGACCTCGACCATTTCAAAAGCATCAATGACCTGCACGGTCACCTGATGGGTGACGCCATCCTGATCGACTTTGCCCAACGGGTTGCGCTCGCGCTGCCGCAGGAAGCTCACTTTGCCCGCTGGGGTGGAGAGGAGTTTGCGGTGATCCTCCCCTGCGATACCGTCGATGAACCGTTGGGTCTCGCTCGCGAACTGCAGGCACGCATCGCGTCGAGAGGCGGTTCAGCTTTGCCTTCGTACACCTGCAGTATCGGGATCGCTCATTTCGACGTCCCTGAAGCAACAATCGAACGATTGTTGAAGCAGGCGGACGGCGCTTTGTATCGTGCGAAACGCAATGGTCGTAATCGGGTGGAACTTGGATCCGAAGCAGTCGCCGTCGAGGTTTGAGCACACCACTGACGTGACGGCGCATCAGAAAATCGAGCGGCCTGTGTACGTCGTAAGCAGTTCCAAAGCGAGCACACCCGCCAGCGAATTACCGTTGCTGTCCAGCCCCGGCGACCACACGCACACAGCCATTTCACCCGGCAACAGCGCGACGATTCCACCGCCCACGCCACTCTTCGCGGGCAAGCCGACGCGATAGACGAAGTCGCCAGCTGCATCGTACGTGCCGCAAGTCAGCATCAACGCGGACAGTCGCTTTGCCGAACTTGAATCGAGAATGCGCTCGCCAGTCGACGGCACAACGCCGCCGTTGCTCAAATAAAGCGCCGCCTTCGCGAGTTCGACGCAACTCATTGAAATCGCGCATTGCCGGCAATACGCATCGACAACCACTTCGGCTGGCATCTCCATGTTGCCGAAGCTCGCCATGAAGTGCGCCATCGCGCGATTGCGATGCCCATGCTGCAATTCGGATTGCGCGACGCACATGTCGTAGTCGATCGATGGCTCGCCTGTCACGCGACGCATGAATTCGACGAGCGCCGTTTCGGCCTTGACGAAACGACGACACAACACATCGGTGACGACGAGCGCGCCCGCGTTGATGAACGGATTGCGCGGCTTGCCCTTCTCGGTTTCGAGTTGCACCAGCGAATTGAACGCCGTGCCCGATGGCTCGCGGCCCACGCGCTGCCACAGTTCGTCGCCGAGCAGCCTGAACGCCATCGTGCACGCAAACAGCTTCGAAATGCTCTGAATCGAAAAGCGCGTGCTGGCCTCACCGACGCTGAACACCTCACCCGAGTTGGTCACGACAGCCATGCCGAAGCTGCTGCGCGGCACCTTGGCGAGTTCGGGGATGTAGTCGGCCACGCGCCCCTTGTCGAGCCACGGTTGCAGGTCGGCGTAAATCTGTTCGAGGATGCGGGAATAGTCCATCGATGCATTAAAGCGTTGACGGGTTGATAGTTTGATCGCGTATTAGACGCCTCGAACGGCCCAACAAACGCAAAGCGGATCACGACAGGTGTGATCCGCTTTGGCGATAGCGCCTGATCGAGCGACAGGCGATATTCTGCACTGGAAATATTTCAGCGTCGCATGCGGTGACGCTTCGGGGCCGTCAGCGAGCGGACATCCACTCCTCGCCTTCGAGGCCGCTCGTTGCGTATTGCGACGGCTTGTCGCCATCCAGAGTCTCGCGTTCGTCGAGGTACTCGCTGCGATAGCCCGTATGCACGCCCCAGTAATAGAAGATCAGCGAGAACACGATCACGACCACCATGTCCCAGCCATACGGCAACACGCCAAGGCCGCCGAACTGCTTGCTGCCGATCAGCGACAGAATCGCCATGACAGGCAGATACGCAACCAGCCACCACGCCGCCTTCAGATCCTGGTTGAATCCCGCGAAACCCGACTTCGCCTGGAAGTAGAAGAACACCGGCAGCGCCACGATCATCAGCAGGATGATCTCGCCCGTCAGCGGCCATTTCGCCCAGTACAGGATCAGCGACGCGCACACGAACGCGAACGGCGCGATCACGCTCATGCCGCCAATGCGCAGCGGACGCTCGATATCGGTCGCCGCGCGACGCAGCGCCATCAGGCTGATCGGGCCCGTCAGATACGAGATCACCGTCGCCACCGAAATCACCGCCGCCAGCGAACTCCAGCCACGGAAGAAGAACAGGAAGATGAACGACACGAACAGGTTGAACCACATCGCCGGACGCGGCACGCCGTACAGCGGATGCACGCTGCCGAACATCTTCGGCATCGTGTTGTTGCGCTCCATCGCGTAGATCATGCGCGTCGTGGTCGCCATATAAGTCGTGCCCGTGCCGCTCGGGCTCACGAACGCATCGACGTACAGCAGGATCGCCAGCCAGTTCAGGTTCAGCGCGATCGCCAGTTCCGCGAACGGTGACTTGAAGTTGAACTGGTTCCAGCCCTTGACCACATCGGCCGGGTTCACTGCGCCGATGTACGCGATCTGCAGCAGCACGTAGATCACCAGCGCCAGCAGGATCGAGCCGATCACCGCAAACGGCACGCTCTTCGCCGGATTGCGCGCTTCACCCGCGAGGTTGATCGGACTCTGGAAACCGTTGAACGCAAACACGATGCCGCTCGTCGCCACCGCCGTCAGCACCGCCGACCAGCCGTACGGCGCGAACACGCCCGTCCCGCCAAAGCTGTCACCGAGGTTTTCCTTGTGGAAGCCGCTCATCATCAGGCCGAGAATCGTCAGGCCGGGGATGATGAACTTGAAGATCGTGATGGCCGTGTTGGCGCGCGCGAACACCTTCACGCCCCAGTAGTTCAACAGGAAGTAGATCACCACGAGCACCGCGGAGAGCAGCAAGCCGGGTGTGGTCAACTCGCTGTTGATGAACAGGTTATGCGCCCATTCATACGGCCATGTGCTCATGTACTGGATCGACGCTTCGGCCTCGATCGGAATCACCGATACGATCGCAATCCAGTTCGCCCACGCGCTGATGAAGCCCACCAGCGCGCCGTGCGAGTAGCGTGCGTAGCGCACCATGCCGCCCGACTCCGGGAACATCGCGCCGAGTTCGGCATAGGTCAGCGCGATCGCAAGAATCACCACTGCGCCGATCACCCACGCGCACAGCGCCGCAGGACCCGCGATCTTGGCCGCCTTCCAGGCGCCAAACAGCCAGCCTGACCCGATGATCGAGCCGAGGCCCGTCAGCATCAGCGCGAATGGGCCGATATGCCGTTGAATTCCGCTATTCAATTGTCTTCCTCATATCTCAGGGGCGCGGAATCGTCATGCCGTTCGACCGCGGGCATGAATGGATTCCAGCCTTCCTTGTTATTCGATGGCGAAGCGCGACGGCTGCCGCAATCTACGCCGCGAGAGGTGTCGTCGATGGTTCTGTTGCCGTCGAGCGAGTGCGGGATGGTCGCGAAATGGCTTTGCGTCGTCCAATGCCAATTGCGCATGAGGGTTATGCGCAAAAAACATAACGACCGTTAAACGCTGATTTGACGGGCGTCAGCGTTGATATGCGATGGAACCGGGAATGCGCGTTGCATCGCAGGTTGACCACCTGTCGCTGACGATAGGCATGCGAGTGCTATCAGGCGGCTTTCAACGCAACGCAACTGGTCAGCCGCCCAACGCGATGATCGCCATCGTCAGCACGACGCCCACGGTCGTCATTGCCAGCCCCGCTCGCATGCCACCTGAGCCAGAGAAGCGTCCAAGCGCAAGACCGGCGCTGAACAACATCAAGAGCGTCAGTACGCGCGACACGACGAGTGCCGTCGATACATCCTTGAACACGACAAACGGCAGCGCGACCGGAAACGTCGAGATCACCACGATCAGAAAAATGCCTAGCGCACCGACGAAATCGTCGCGGACGAAATGCGCGCGACCAGGCAAAGCTGGCGCCGCAGCAACCCGCGCGCGAATCCTCTCGAGCTCTGCGTCGTCGACGAAACTCTTGAAGGCTTTCGGCAACGCGTCGCGCAATGCACGCACAGCAACAGCTGGATCCTGCTCGTGCTTTACGGTCAATGCGAGCGACAGACGCCGCCCGCGATTCGTCAGCGTGCGCACGAGGTACATCACGGCATCCGCGAGTCCCCATGCGAGATTGCAGCCCAACGCGGAGAACAACATCTTGCGGCCCGCATCTTCGCCTGCCGTGACGGCCGATACGGCGCCGACGAAGGTCAACGCCATGAACAGCCCGAAACACAGTTCCGATACGCGGTCGACGGTATCGAGCACGGGTTCGCGCGTTTCATGCCCGTCCTCTTCAGCTAGCGTCGCAGCGTTCATAGGGCCTCCTGTCGATATCGCCCGGCTCTCATTGTTCTGCTTCAAATGGTACGCGCGCGACAGTGGCCGCGATATTGGACTAAAGACGTATTGCCGGCCTACCGCAATGCATCAAAGCGGCCGTCGATGTGCGACAGCAGCTTGCGCGACAGACGCGTCGCGCGCCCCTGGATCAGCCGGTCGGAGAGTCGCGACAACCCATATGACGCCGTCAGCGCAACCAGCACAGTCGTGACATACAGCGCGAGCGACGTGTCGCGATCGCTCTGCCTGAAGAGCCCGGCGAAGAAATGAAACGTCGCGTATACGCAGATGAAATGCCACAGATAGATGCCATAGCTCTCACGTCCCAATGCCGACGCGCAGTGTCGAATGACTAGCGCAACGCGCGATTGCATCGAGCGACGCACGGCATCGCTTCGCGCGCAAACGAACAACAGAAACGCGGTGGCGGCGCATGCGGCGAACACGGGCGCCAGTGCATGCGACTTTGCGAGCCACACACCGAGCGCTGCCGTCGTGAGCGCGAAGACGACGGCGAGCACGAAATACAGCCACGTTGTGCGTAGCGATATGCTCGACGTGCCCAGCAAATGCGAACGAAATCCGTACCACGCCCACATCCCGACGATAAAACACGGCCCTTGCACAGGCGGCCAGAAATAGCTGAATGAGTTGTTGTGAACCTGGCAGTCGAGCGTCCCGTGACAGTCGCCGAACGATAACGTCGCGATGGAAAGCGCGAGCAGCACGATGGTCGCGAGCACGAGCCGCACGCGATTCATTGCGGCAAAGAACAGTAGCGGCGCGATCAGATAGAACAACATCTCGACGCCGATCGACCATCCTCCCGGCACGACATTGTTGATCGCTGTCTGCGACAGCGCATGCAGGAACAGCACATTGAGCAGCACATCGACGGGACCATGCGCGCCCAGAATCCACGCACGCTCGTAACCGGAACGCGTGGCGCCATAGCTGATCAGGCCATAAACGGCGATAGCCGCGTAATACAGCGGCGCGATGCGAAAGAAGCGTTTGATATAGAAACGCAAGGTGACGTGCCGCGCATCCGCGCAACGCTCGTGATCGATTTCGAGCGTCATGAAGATCGTGATTGCGCTGATCACGAAGAACAGTTGCACGCCGTATTGGCCCATGCGCGCCACGAGCGTGACGGCATGCGGGAGATTGGGAAACTGAAACGACAGGTGTACGGCAACTACCCCGACGATCGCGAGCGCCCGACCTGCGTCGAGCGCGGCAACGCGTCCTTTATCCATCGGTTGTCCTCCTCGCTTGGTGAGTCAGCCTGAAAAGGCCGCGAGGTCCGTGGACAAATTGTGTTTTGTGGAAGTTCCTGCTTTTTTATTTGTGTCGCGTGACGGGGAGAAACAGGCGCGTTATGCGGCTGCCGGCTCCTCCGCCAGATGCAACCCGTCGCGGGCCGCCTTGTGCTGCTCGATCAATCTGTAGACCGTTTCGCCCGGCACCGTCTCCGATTCGAGCAACTCGTCCGCGATCGCACGCAGCACGGGCGCGTTGTCGTGCAACAGCCCATAGCACGCGTCGTTCAGATCCTTGAGCAGGATGTTCGCATGTTCGATGGCACCCTTCATCTGCAAGCCGGCATATTGCGCAGGAAGCGCTGCAAGGCTGAACAGATTGCCGTCCGCGTTGAAGCCGAACTTCGACACCATGTCCAGACTGATGCGCGATGCTTCCTGCAAGTCTTGCGCAGCGCCGCTCGACGCTTCCGAGAACATCAGCAGTTCGGCATTGCGGCCGCCCAGCAGCACCTGGATCTCATTGCGCATTTCGGTTTCGCGATACAGGTGCTTGTCTTGCGTCTTCGTGATCAGCGCGACACCCAATGCGCCGCCGCGCGGCAGAATCGTCACTTCTTCGAGAATGCCCGTGCCGAGCAACGCGGCCACGAGTCCATGCCCTGCTTCGTGCACGGCAATACGCGTGCGTTCGTCTTCCGTGAGCGCGCGTTCCGCGCCGTTCACATCGCCGATGCGCGCAATCTTGATCGCTTCGACAAAGTGCTTCGCAGCAACCGTATCATCGCCCGCCTTGCGAGCAACCAACCCTGCCTGATTGACGACCATTGCGAGCGTCGCGGGTGACAAACCCGTGGTCAGGCGCGCGAGCTGATTGAAATCGATGTCGTCGCCCTTCGACGTCAGACGTTCGGCATAGAAGCGAATGATGTCCGCGCGGTCTTCCAGATCGGGCAAGCGCACCTGCACCGTGCGATCGAAGCGGCCAGGACGGCGCAACGCTTCGTCGAGATTGTCCGGGTGATTGGTCGCAGCGACGATGATCACGCCTTCGTTCGATTCGAAACCATCCATCTCCGCGAGCAACTGGTTGATGATGCGGTTGCTCTCGGCTTCGACGGGACCGCCGCCCGTATCGGTGCGCTTCGAGAGACCGTCGGCTTCGTCGATGAAAATCACGGTCGGCGCATTCTTGCGCGCGAGTTCGAACAGATGCTTGACCTTCTGGATGCCGACGCCGTAGTACTTCGCGCTGAAATAGCTGCCCGTGATCGAAATGAAGTTTGCGCCGCACTCGCCCGCCAGCGCCTGTGCAAGACGCGTCTTGCCGACGCCGGGGCCGCCCGTCATCAGGATGCCGCACGGCGCGCGCACGCCCAGGCCCGTGAACTGTTTCGGATTGGTCAGATACGCCTGAATGTCGGACAGCGCGGCCTTCGCTTCACCTGCACCAATCACGTCTTCGAACGAAAGCGCAGGCGTCTTTTCGAGCAGACGCGCGCCGCTCGTCATTTCGCGGCGCATGAACCACACGAGCCCGCCGACCAGCAGCAGCGGCAGCAGTACGCTGATCGCGTCGCGCGCTTTATCGAATGCATCCATCCAGCGCGCGGAGCCCGTATGAATGTTGGCATCGGGCAAATACACCAGTTGATACGGCGAACGTGCGTCCGATTTCATTTCGCCGAGCAGCAGTGCATTCGAGAATGCGCCGTTGTGATCCGTGACGTAGTATTTTGCGCCATCTTCCGTCGATACGAGAATCGCATTCGGACTCACGCCTACTGCCGTGACGTTGTGATCGCGGATATCGCGCAGCATCTCCGATGCATCGCGCTCCTGATGCGTCCATGCCGACGTGTCCTTGCGCATTTCGCTGGCAACGCCCGTCAGTACCGGCGAACCCTGCACGTTACGTTGCTGGTCGTGACGCAGATGCAGGAAGGTCACGAGCGCCGCGAAGGCCGTCGCGGTCACGCCAAGCAATACATAGCGACCGTATCGGGACCAGAACGTATTCTTTGCCGGTTTCATCAGTTGATTCCTAAAACGGGCCACATCGTGGCCGACACGCATTCGCGCGGACAAAACAAAAACGCAGCGCCGCGCATCAATGCGCGTCACGAGACTGGATTGGGGTGCAGGCCGCAGCCGCGAGCGAGGAAGGGACCAGTTCTTTAATGCAACGACGTCGGTAAAAAAGACACGCTTATACGTCCCTCTTTCAACCGCTGTGTATGTATCGCATTATGCCCAGGCTTACGTCATTTCCAAAACGGTAGAAAAGGGCTTATTTAAGGGCTGATTCGCGCAATCGAACCGATTGGCCCATGCACAGGCGCATTGCGGGTTGATGCGCCGCATTAATGTCTAAATGGGAAAACAGTTTTATCTTCGCGAGGCGCGAAGACAGATAGCGCGAACGTTGCATCCGCGCCAACAGAATCGTGTGAATCGGGAAAGGCACGACTGGCAAGGCGCGCGCTGCGCCTTGCCGTCATATGGGGAACTCAGCGTCGCACGACGCCCATCAGCAACGTCACGATGAAGATGACGAGGAACAGGAAGAACAGGATCTTCGCGATGCTGGCCGCTCCGGCTGCAATCCCGCCGAAGCCGAACACTGCAGCGATTAGCGCGATGACGAAGAAAACCAAAGCGTAGTAAAGCATGTCTGACCTCCGTTGCTTGAGTTATGGTCCCGGCTGCGAGCCCGGCGACGTTCATCAACAGGAGCAAACCCCGTACCTGCGCTTCCCTCCACGTCTGAAGAAAACCCTAGGAAATAGCGGCAACTGCGGCTCGCAGACCGAGCAGATAACTGCTCACGCCAAAACCGCAAATCTGGCCCTTCACGATCTCCGCAAACACCGATACGTGGCGGAACGGCTCGCGCGCGTGGATGTTCGACATATGAATCTCGACGACCGGCACCGTCAGGATCGCGAGCGCATCGCGAATGCCGTAGCTGTAGTGCGTCCACGCACCCGCATTGATCAGCACGGCATCCGTTCCATCGACGAACGCCTGATGGATACGCTCGCACATGTCGCCTTCATGATTGGTCTGATAGCTTTCGACCTCGACGTTCAGCTCGCGCCCCAGCGCCTGCAATTCGCCATCGATCTCGGCGAGCGTCACCGTGCCGTACTGCACGGGATCGCGCTTGCCGAACATGTTGTGATTGATCCCGTGAAGCATCAGTACTTTCTTCATCTGTTGTCTCCTTCAGTTTGCGTTTGTCACACCGTCGCGCCGATGCGCGTGTCGATGATCGTACCCGTGCGCGCCGATTCGGCGATAGCTTCCGTGATGCGCAGATTCTGCAGCCCGTCGCGCACCGTGACGAGCGGCTGCGCGTTACCTGCGATCACGTCGCAGAAGTGATCGAGCTGATGTTCGAGCGGATCCGAGCGCTCGACCTGCGCGACCGATCGCTCGAAGGGTTTCCACCAGGAGCGGTCTTCTTTCCGGGCGTAGGTCTTCAGGCGCATCGTCGGCACGGCAAGCGAACCCATGTCGCCCGTTATCACATAGCAGTCTTCGTCGTCGTAGGACGCGTAGTCCTTGTTCTCCTGCGACGTCTGCTCCCAGCTGCGCGGCGACGCCGCCGTGTCCGACAGCAGAAACGTCCCGAGCGCGCCATTCTCGAAGCGCAGATTGATGGCAACGGTATCCTCGACGGCAAATCCGCGCGCCGCATTTGACGCAAACGCCTGCACCGCGACGATCTCGCCGCACAGCGAACGCAGATTGCCGATCTCATGAATCATGTTGAGCAGGATCGGGCCGCCGCCCGCCTCGCGCCGCCACGGCGCGGCGGCGAAGTATTCGTCGGGTTTGAAGAACACGGCGCTGCCCATCACGCCGACGATCTTGCCGATCTTTCCTTGCCCGATGATCTCGCGCGCCTTCGCGAGAATCGGGCTATGCGCGCGGTGATGACCGACCAGCAGCGGCACACCTGCCGCGTCGGCGGCTGCGCACAGGCGTTCGCCTGCTTCGAGCGTATGAGCAACGGGCTTTTCGATCAGCGCAGGAACGCGCGCGTCGATGCAGGCGAGCGCCTGTTCGACATGCAACTGGTTGGGCGTGGCGAGCACCACACCATCTGGACGGTTCGCGGCGAACAGTTCGCCAAGCGTGCGAAAGAGCGGCACACCGGCACGCTGCGCGAACGCGTCCGCGGCGGGACCCGGATCGACGATTGCGGCCAGACGGCAACGCGGATTCTGCTGGATCAGTTCAATGTGACGCCGGCCGATAAGCCCTGCGCCGGCGACGGCAAGCTGGAGTTGTCTCATGATCTCGTGCTGTTTTATCGCCCAGGGATTGGACGCATTCGTGAATTGGGACTAGATTACTCGTGCCAATCACCAACACAATGCAGCCAAATGGAAAATCATCATGCGCTTTTAGCCAATAATGACGGCTTCTTGCGCGATCTGCAGCTGTTCTGCACGGTTGCCCGCCGGGCAAGCTTTATCACGGCATCGGCGGAAATGGGGATCTCGCCTTCGCATGTGAGCAAGCGCATCGCCTTGCTCGAAAAGAGTCTTGGCGTGAAGCTGTTTCTGCGCACCACGCGCCGCGTAAGCGTTACGAGCGATGGCGAAGCGGCTTTCCAATGGGCACAGAAGATTCTCGACGACGTGCAAGGCATGTCCGACGCCTTCGCCGAACTGAAGAGCGATCCGCGCGGCCTGCTGCGCATCAGCGCGAGCCTGCGCCTCGGCCACGACCACGTGTCGCCAATTCTTTCGCTGCTGCGAAAGCGCTATACGTCACTGGAAATCTGGCTCGAACTGCTCGACCGGCGCGTCGATCTGATCGGAGAAAACTTCGATATCGACATACGCGTCGGCGAGGTTCAGGAGCCGCATCTGATCGCGCACAAGATTGTCGATAGCGTGCGGATTCTATGCGCGTCGCCGGCTTATCTGGAACGCGCGGGGACGCCGCGCACGCTTGCCGAACTCGCGCAGCACGATTGCCTGCTGTTTCGCGATCGCGAACAGCGCTTTGGCGTGTGGCGGCTAACGGGACCGGACGGCGAGCAATCGGTGAAGGTGACGGGGCCGGTCGCATCGAATCACAGCGACATCGTGCGTCAGTGGGCGCTCGAAGGTTACGGCGTGATCATGGCGTCGATCTGGGACGTCGCGGCGAACCTCGAATCAGGCACGCTCGTGCGCGTCCTGCCGCAGCATTACCAGCCCGCCGATGTATGGGCCGTGACGTCGGCGCGTGCGTCGTCGTCCGCGAAGATTCGCGTGTGCGTGGAGTTTCTCAAGGAGCATCTGACACACGGGCCGCTTGCGTTGAAAACGCGCGGCGTGGGTGGGTTTTGATGCGTTGCTGGTGGCTTAATTCGCCGAGCGCGGCGCAGGTCCGAGTCGTTCCGCAATGGCTGCGCACGCGGCCCGCAACGGTTCGACGTACGTTTCGAGCGGCGTGTCGGTTCGCCTGAATAGCGGAATGCTCACGCTGATGCACGCAATCGGCAATCCGTCTGCGCCGCGAATCGCGCAGCCGTAGCAGAAGATCTGCGCTTCGTTTTCTTCGCGGTCTTCCGCATAGCCGCGCACACGTGTTTCGTCGAGTTCGGCGCGCAGTGCGTCGGGTTCGGTAATCGTGTTCGGCGTGAAGCGCGTGAGTGTGACGCCGTCGAGCAACGCGTCGCGCGCCGCGTGATCGAGCGCCGCGAGATACGCCTTGCCGACCGAACTCGAATACAAGGTCACGCGCGTGCCGATGCGCGACGCCATCCGCACCGCGTGCGGACTTTCCAGCTTTTCGATGTAGACCATCTCGCTGCCGCTGCGCACAGCAAGGTGCACCGTTTCCTGCGTTGCGTCGCGCAACGTCTGCAACGCATCCGCCGCCGCGACGCGCACGTCCGAACGCTCCCAGCTACGGCTCGCAAGCGTCAGCAGACGCGGCCCGAGTTCGAACGTGCCGCCGCGCAGACTTTCGACCACCAGCCCTTCGGCAATCAGCGCGCCGACAATGCGATACACCGTTGGACGCGGAAAGCCGCTCAAGGTCGCCAGTTGCGGCACGGTCGGCGCATCCTTCGCGTCGGCGATCAACTGCAATACCGACATGAACTTCGAAAAGGCGGCGGTACCTGTTGCGCGTGCGGCTTCGAGTGCGTCGGCGGCGGGAGTCGGCATGGTCGTGTTATTTGCGTGAAAGGCGACGCGATTATAGCGAGACGCGTCGCTGTGCCATCACGCAACCAGATATCCGCCATCCACAGGCAAGACCGTGCCCGTGATGAACGACGCGCCTGGCGAGCACAGAAACGCGACGGCGGGACCGATATCGTCGGGCGAACCCCAGCGTCCAAGCGGCGTGCGCTCGAGAATCGCCTTCGAGCGCTCGTCGTTCTGCTGCAACGCCTGCGTCAACGGCGTCGCGATCCAGCCCGGCGCGACCGCATTCACGCGTATGCGATCTGCCGCGTACGCAATCGCAAGCGACTTCGTGAGTTGCGCGACGCCGCCCTTGCTCGCGCTATAGCCCGGCACCAGCCCGCCGCCGAAAAAGCTCAGCATCGAAGCCGTATTGACGATCGCGCCGCCCCGCGCACTTAGCAACGGCCGCGCCGCCGCACACGCTCGCATCGTGCCCGTCAGGTTGATGTCGAGCACCTGCGCGAACACCTCGGGGTCGAGTTCGTCGCCGCGCCGGATCACGCCCGCGCAATTGACCAGCATGTCGAGCGAAGGCAAGGACGCAAACAGCGCGTCGACCTCCGCTTTCGATGCGACGTCGAGCGGCGCGGTTTCGATGCCGTCGGCGGCGAGCGTGCTGCGTTGCTCGTCCGTCGGCGCGAGCCCTGCCGCGATCACGCGCGCGCCGAGCGCCGCGAGTTGCCGCGCGATGCCCGCGCCGATGCCTTGCGTGCCGCCCGTGACGACGGCCGTCTTGCCTGCAAACAGATCGTGTTGAAACGTCATGTCGATTTCGAAGTTCAGGAGTGAGTCATACGGGTGCCGGGCGTGGCGCCCTGCTCGGCGCGCTCGGCGATCGGCACGCGCACGACGAACATATAAACAAGGGCCGCCGCGAAGGCGACGCCCGCGCTGATCAGGAACGCGTTGACGAACGAGTGCGTGCGATCCACGACCACGCCCGTGATGAACGGCGCAAACGAGCCGCCGAAATAGCCGCCGAAGTTCTGGATACTGCCCAGCGACGCCACCAGATGCCGCGGCGCGGCCACGCTAACAAGCGCCCATGCTGCACCGCTCGCGAGATTGACGAAGTACATCGCCAGCGAGAGGTACACGATCGCGAGCGTCAATGTCGGCGTGAACGCGGCAGGCACCGTGAACAGCGCCGCGCCGATGAGGCCGCAGCAGATCGGCCATTTGCGGCTGCGGATCGGCGCCACGCCGCGCGCCATCAGGCCATCGGCGACGAAGCCGCTCGACAGCATGCCCAGAGTGCCGAAGATGTACGGAATCGACACGACCCAGCCCGTCTTCGCAATTGTCAGATGGCGTTCATGTTCGAGATACGCAGGCAGCCACGTGAGGTACAGCCACACCATATAGATCACGCCCATGAAGCCGAAGATCATGCCCCACGTGGTCGCCGAGCCGAACAGGCCGCGCCATTCGGCGAACGTCATCTTGCGTTCCGCGCGCGCAAAGGGCTCTTCTTCCGTCAGATGCTTGACTTCATTCGGTTCAAGCACGATGTCGGAGCGGTTGCGATAGATCATGTACCAGCCGATCGACACCGCAATGCCCAGCACACCCATCACGACGAACATCCAGCGCCAGCCGAACGACAGCAGCAACACGGTGAGAATGGGCGGCGCAAGCGCCGGTCCGATTGTCGACGAAGTGGTGAAGATGCCCGTCGGACGGCCGCGTTCGCGCAGCGCATACCATTCGCTGACGACTTTCGCGCCCGCCGGAAATTGCGGCGCTTCACCAATGCCGAGCGCAATGCGCGCCGCAAGAAACTGCGGCAATGTATGCACGAGACCGCCGCACAACTGCGCGCACGACCATACGAACATGCCGAGGCCCAGCATCACGCGCGCGCCGAAACGGTCGAGCATCGCGCCAACCGGCAGTTGCGAAAACGCGTACGCAAACGAAAAGGCCGACAGCAGCAGCCCCATCTGCGATGCGGACAAACCCAGTTCGCCGCTCACCGAATGATTGGCGATCGACAGCGTGCTGCGGTCCAGATAATTGACGATGCCCGCCAGCGTCAGGAACGTCAGCGCGATCCATTGAATGCGCCTGAGGCGCGGTGATTTCGGTTGCATGTATGTCTCCTCCGTTGCTCTTGCGAGTCTGTGTGGAAGCTTGCGTGAATGGCACTGCGGGTGAATCAGTAAGTGGCGCGTCCTCCCGACAGATCGAACACCGCGCCCGTGTTGAATGTGCACGACGACGAGCACAACCAGAGCGTGAGTTCCGCGACTTCATCGGGTTCGCCCAGACGCTTCATCGGGCTCTTGTCGATCATTGTCTGCACGTGTGCTGGCGACATCTGTTCGAGTAGCGACGTGCGCACGGCAGCGGGTGCAATTGCGTTGACGAGCACACTGCTTTGCGCGAGTTCCTTGCCGAGTGACTTCGTCAGCGCAAGCACGCCTGCTTTCGCGGCGCTATATGCCGACGCATTCGGCGTGCCTTCCTTGCCCGCGAGCGATGCGATATTGACGATGCGTGCATCGCGCGCACGGCGCAGTTCAGGCACGATCTGCCGGCAGACGTTGAACGTGCCTTTGAGGTTGACATCGACGATGCGCGACCATTCGGCGGGATCGTATTCATCGAGCGGCATTGTCGGGCCTGCGTAGCCCGCGTTGTTGACGAGCACGTTGACGCCGCCGAAACGTTCCAGTGTTGCCTGCGCCGCGCGCTCAACGGATGCAATGTCCACGATATCGACCGCAAAGCTCGCGATGCGCGGATGATCGGCAAATGCAGTATCGGTATCGCGATCCCACACGGCGACGGATGCACCGCATTCCGCGAGCCGTCTAGCAATCTCCGCGCCGATGCCGCGCGCGCCGCCCGTCACGACGGCAACCGCACCCGCGAAGTCGTACGACGCACGGCGCAATTCGAAAGGCGCGTTCACCGCTCACCTCACGAACTGGTCGACATAACTCGCGCCGAGCCCGACGCGCTCGTAGTGCGCGCGGCACATGTCGAGCTTCGTGAATACGTCTTCGTAGCCGGTGTAATTGCCGTGCGGATCGCAGTAGTACATGACGCCGTTGACCTGGAAGTACGTGATCATTTCTTCGACGTCTTCGGGCACGTACAGCGTGTGCGTTTCGCCCGGCGGCTCGAACACGTAGCTGCCTTCTGTCGCGATCCAGTCGTGTTCCAGATAACGCCAGCGACCTTTGAGCACCATGCCGTGCACGGCCTGCGGATGACGATGGCGGCTCAGCACGCCGGACTTGCGCACGCGCAGCAGGTTCATCCAGTAGCCGCTCGACACGTTCAGGCACAACGGCCGGAACCACACGTTCTCCGCCTGCGGCACCCACACGCGTTCGTCCTGCGGAATCGCGGATTCGACGACGATTTCGCGCAAGGCTTCGGGTGGATTGGGGAGCTGATAAGGCGTCATCGCATCGACGCCGTTGGTTGGGGCTGTCATTGTGTCTCCGAGGATTTCGTCCATATTATGGACTTGCAAATCGTATTGTGGACACAATGGTCGAACGGATTGAGGGGTGGTGTCAAGCGTTGATTTCAGGAATGCGCGTGGTTGCGCATCGACGGGCATGCGCCGTCGCTGGCGAATAGGAATGTAGAAATGCGAGCGGGCAACCCGCTCAAGCCGCACTTTCCGTCAGCCCGCCGATGCGAAGTTCGAGAAACCGCAGCAGCGCTTTCACCTTGCTCGAATGCCGGCGATTGGGCAGATACGCGGCATAGACCACAGCCTCGCCGTTCTGCGGCGTGACGTTGCAGTCCGCGAAAAGGCGCATCAAACGCCCCGCGCTGATTTCATGATTGACGAGCCAGTCAGGCAGCAGCGCCAGCCCTTGTCCGGCGAGCACCGCTTCGAGCAGCATTTCGAGGCTGTTGGAAATGAGCCGCCCGCGCACATCGACGCGTTCGTGTTCCGCGCCACGGCTGAAAGTCCACACCTGGCGCGCGCGATAACTGCCGCCATACGCGATACGCAGACAGTCGTGTTCTGCGAGCGCAATGGGATTGACCGGCGTACCTGCACGTTGCAGATACTCGTGGCTCGCGACCACATAGCGCGGATTGTCGGCGAGCTTCTTCACGACGAGATTCGGATCGCGCGACAACAAACCAATACGCACGGCGACATCGATACGATCGAGCGCAAGGTCCGCGAAATGATCGGCGACCACGACATCGAGCGCGATGCGCGGATATTCCGCGAGAAACGCGGCGAGATGCGGCGCGAGCTGCATGCGGTTGTACGCGGACGGCACCGTGATACGCAGCGCGCCGACCGGCGATGCACCGCTATCGAGGATGCTCTCGTCGGCCTCGGCGAGATCGTCGAGTACTTTCGAAATCTGCTCGACGTACGCGGTGCCTGCATCGGTAAGACTCACCTTGCGCGGCGTGCGCGTGAGCAAGGCGGTGCCGAGCGAGTTTTCGAGCGCATCCATCAAGCGCGTCACCGAGGACGTCGCCACGCCGAGGCGCTGTGCAGCCTTCGCGAAACCGCCCGCATCGGCGACTTCGAGCAGCGTATTCAGGGCGAGCAGTTTGTCCATGGCGGCGATTATGCCCGCGATGCCGATTGCGCTCCACGCAACGGACGTTTGCGCTGCGCACCCATTCAAACGGCGCGGCGCAACGGCTAATCTTCGTCTGTCCGTTTTCGAGGAGCAATCGATGCAAGCCGTACAGATCGTGCTCGCCTATGACTTCATCTGCCCGTGGTGCTGGATCGGTCACGCGAATCTTGCCGCGGGGATTCGGGCCACGGCACTCGACGCACCTGTCGAAGTCCGCTATACGCCATACGAGCTGAATCCGTCGATGCCTCTCGAAGGCATCGATCGGCGCGCGTATCGCACGCGCAAGTTCGGCAGTTGGGCACGCTCCCAGAGTCTCGACGCGCAGGCCGCGGCAGCCGGCCTCGCCGCGGGGCTGTCATTTGCTTACGCGAACATTGCGAGCACGCCGAATACACGCCGCGCGCACCGTTTAGTGCAATTCGCTATGCTGCATGGCAATGCCGAAACCGTCGCACGGCTTTTCGATGCGATTTTCGCCGCGTATTTTTCGCAAGGGCGCGATATAGGATCGATTGATACGCTCATCGAAATTGCGGGCGAACAGGGTTTCGATTCGCATCGCGCTCGCGAATACCTGCTGTCCGACGCGGGCAATCGCGAACTCGATAGCGCACGTATGTGGGCGCAACGTTCGTCGATCAGCAGCATGCCGACGGTGTTGATCGACGGTGTGCCGATTTGCGGCGCACAACCGCCTGCCGTGTTCGAGCAAGCGCTGCTAGTCCGTGAAGCGCGTAGCGCAGCATGAAAGCACTGCGCCCAGCCAGTATTCAAGCCATACCCGCTTACATCAAGAAGTGAAAGGAGTCAGCATGACCAGCAGTTCATCGACGCTCGCGCGCGGCGAAACCGCCACCGGGCTCACGCGCGGCCTGATCGCACTGTTCGCGTTCAGTTGCGGCGCGATCGTCGCCAATCTCTACTACGCGCAACCGATCACCGAACTGATCGCGCCGTCCATCCACATGTCGAGCGGCACGGCGAGTCTGATCGTGTCGCTCACGCAGATCGGCTACGCGCTCGGCCTGTTCTTTCTGGTGCCGCTCGGCGATCTGCTCGAAAACCGCAAGCTGATGATTACGACGGCGCTGGTATCGATCGTGAGCCTCGCGATTGCGCCGTTCGTGCAGGCACCGGGCGCGTTCCTCGCCGTCTCGCTGATGATCGGCTTCAGCTCCGTCGCCGTGCAGATCCTGATTCCGCTTGCCGCGCATCTCGCGCCGGACGAAACGCGCGGACGCGTGGTCGGCACGATCATGAGCGGGCTGCTGCTCGGCATTCTGCTGTCGCGGCCGATTTCGAGCATCGTCGCCGGCCACTTCGGCTGGCGCGTCGTGTTCGGTGCGGCCGCCGTGCTGATGGCCATCGTCACGACCGTGCTTGCGTTCACCATTCCGACGCGACAGCCCTCGCATCAGGCGACCTATCCGCAACTGATCGCGTCGCTCGGTCATCTGGTGCGCACAATGCCCACGCTGCGCCATCGCGCGCTATATCAGGGCTTGATGTTCGGCACGTTCAGCCTGTTCTGGACCGCTGTGCCCATCGAACTGACACGTCATTACGGACTGTCGCAAACGGCGATCGGCATATTCGCGCTGGTGGGCGCAATCGGCGCGACGTCGGCGCCCATCGCGGGCCGTCTCGCGGATGCAGGCCACACGGTGCGCGCGACGCTGATCGCGCTGGTGGTCGGCGCGCTGGCCTATACGCCTGGATTGATTCATCCGGCGTGGGGCGTCGGCGGTCTCGTCGCGACGGGTGTCGTGCTCGACTTCGCGGTGCAGATGAACATGGTGCTCGGCCAGCGTGAGATCTACGCGCTGCACGCCGCGAGCCGTAACCGGCTGAACGCGCTGTATATGACGAGCATCTTCGTCGGCGGTGCGATTGGTTCGGCGCTTGCCAGCCCGTTGTACGAGCATGGTGGCTGGACGCTGGTGGCGAGCGTCGCCACGGCGTTCCCGGTCATCGCGTTGTTGCATTACCTCACCGTTGGCAGGTCGCATGCGAAGAGTCATGCATAACGTGTCGAGTCGCTAACACGCACGACACAAACGACGACGGCGCGAACCGGCTTGAGTTGATCTGCCGGTTCGCGCCGTTCTGCTGTCAGCGCGTGCGTTTCGTGTGCGCTATTCGTGTGCGCTATTCGTGTGCGCTATTCGTGTGCGCTATTCGTGTGCGCTATTCGTGTGCGCCAAGCGGCTGCGGCAATGGCCCCGTGTCTTCGTCCATGCGCTCGTTCAACCCGGCTTTCATGCGAGCGCGCTTCGACCACATCGCGGTGAGGATCGGCACGAGAATCGCGGTCACGAGGCACGCGGTGGCAACCATCGCCGTCGCGGCAGGAACCATCGGTTTGAAGCGCGGAATCATCTCGCCGATGATAGACGGATTGGCCACCGCCGCGCCCGCCGTCGACGATGCCGCGAGGCCCGCCGCCCCATTGCCGCCCGCGATCCAGCGGTCGGCGAGAATCAGCGGAATGCCCGTGATAACGATCACGCCCAGCCCGAGCAACACGCCCGGAATGCCGCTCTTCACGATCACGTTCAGGTCGATGCCGTTGCCGAGCGCGAAGCCGAAGAACGGAATCAGCGGCACCACGCAGCGGCCGAACAGTTCACGCAGCGCGCTATCCAGATTGCCGAGCGTAAAGCCGATGACGAACGGCAGCACTGCGCCCACAAAGAGCCGCGGCTCGAAGAAGGCCACACCCGTTGCACCGAGAATGATCATGCTGACAAGCGGACCCGACTCGATCGACATCAGCACGAACGCACCCGCTTCTTCCTTCGTGCCGTACTGCTGCATCACCGCGGCGTAGAGACCGCCGTTGGTCATGTCCATCGAAGTGGTGATCGCGAGCACCGAGAGTCCGGCGAACAACCCTGTCTTGATGCCGTCGATAGGCAATAAAGACGACGCGACGATCGTCGCGAGCCACGCGACCAGCATCTTCGTGACGAGCAGCGTGCCCGACTTGCGCAGCACGGTGCCTGTGGCGCGCAGATCGATGGTCGCGCCCATGCAGAAGAACCACACGGCGAGAATCGGCACGGTGCCTGTAATCAGGCCATTCGAGAACGACCCGAGATACTTGCCCGCGCCAGGCGCGAACGAATGCACGCAAGCGCCGAGCAACAGCGGTACCAGCATGAGACCGCCCGGTATGCGGTCGATTGCCTTCTTCAATTTCATGTCTCCTCCATACGACGCCAGGCCGGTGATGGGAACGGCGGAACTGTCCGGTATGGTCCGGCTCCGTCCACCTGTCCGCGGACTATAGCATCGACAAAGGAACGTTGTTCCGATTTTGTAGGCATCGAGATTAATCGTTTACCCTGCATTCAAAATAACGTTCCCTGAATGTGGTGATTTAACGATTTTTTCGATTTCGGACCAGTGTTCCGATCATGCTAGACTGCGCGCAAAGCCAACCCGGACGCGGCGTGCAGCGCCGCCCAGCAGCGGAGGAGACATGGAAGTCAGACAGAGCATGAACAGCGAATACGCGAAAACGCTTGATACGGCCGGCCTCAGAAAAGAGTTTCTGGTCGAGAAAGTGTTCGAGCCGGATGCGCTGGCGCTGACGTATAGCCATATCGACCGGATCATCGTGGGTGGCGCGTTTCCGCAGAGCCGCGCCGTCGAAGTGCCCGGTTCGCTCGGCAAGACGATTGGCGTGAGCTACCTGCTGGAGCGGCGCGAACTCGGCGCGATCAATATCGGCGGCGATGGCTGGGTCGAGGCGGACGGCAAGCGCTTCACGGTGCGCAACGAGGAAGCGATCTATGTCGGCAAAGGCACGCAGTCGCTGACCTTCGGTAGCGACGATCCCGCGCACCCCGCGAAGTTTTATCTGAACTGCGCGCCCGCGCAGGCGACCTACCCGACGCGCACCATCACGCTTGCCGAAGCATCGCCGCAAACGCTCGGCGATCCCGCGACGAGCAACCGCCGCACGATCTACAAGTTCATCGTTCCCGAAGTGCTGCCCACCTGCCAGCTTTCGATGGGGATGACCAAGCTCGAACCCGGCAGCCTGTGGAACACGATGCCTTGCCACACGCACGAGCGGCGTATGGAGGTGTATTTCTACTTCAACGTCGCCGACGATGCCGCCGTCTTCCACATGCTCGGCGAGCCGAAGGAGACGCGCCACATTCTCGTTCACAACGAGCAGGCAGTGATTTCGCCGAGCTGGTCGATTCACTCGGGCGTCGGCACGCGCGCCTACACGTTCATCTGGGGCATGGTCGGCG
Organism: Burkholderia sp. Ac-20365; assembly: GCF_017104715.1. GTDB lineage: Bacteria > Pseudomonadota > Gammaproteobacteria > Burkholderiales > Burkholderiaceae > Paraburkholderia. The sequence continues at coordinate 587,828 of NZ_JAAGPI010000001.1, read as the reverse complement.
AAAACCAGGTGTTCAGCGACATGGACCATCTCGCCGTGCGCGATCTGCGCTAATGGAACAGGAACCGCGCATGACTTCGCATCCTTTCGATCTCAGCGGCAAGGTGGCGCTCGTCACGGGCAGCAACACGGGCCTCGGCGCAGGCATGGCGCACGCGCTCGCGGCTGCGGGCTGCGACATCGTCGGCGTGAGCCGCTCGAACGACAGCGATACCGCGCAGCATGTGAAGGCGCTCGGCCGCCGCTATATCGGCGTGAGCGCGGACCTGTCGAGTACCGCGCCGATCGACGACATCGTGCACGCCGCGCTCGAAGCGTGCGGACGCGTCGACGTGCTGGTGAACAACGCGGGCATCATCCGGCGCGCGGACGCGCTGACATTCACCGAAGACGACTGGGATGCGGTGATGAACGTGAACCTGAAGAGCGCGTTTTTTCTCGCGCAAGCCGTGGCGCGTCATTTCGTCGGAGAGGACAAGCGCGGCAAGATCATCAACGTTGCGTCGATGCTGTCGTTTCAGGGTGGCATTCGCGTGGCGTCGTACACGTCGTCGAAAAGCGGCATGCTCGGGCTTACGCGATTGCTTGCGAACGAATGGGCTGCGCGCGGCATCAACGTGAACGCGATTGCGCCGGGTTATATGGCGACATCGAACACAGCGGCATTGCGCGACGACGAGCAGCGCAACAGCGAAATTCTCGCGCGCATTCCGGCGGGACGCTGGGGCACGCCGGACGATCTCGCGGGTCCCGTGGTGTTTCTCGCGTCGTCGGCGTCGGACTATGTGCACGGTCATACGCTTGCCGTGGATGGCGGATGGCTCGCGCGATGAGGTGAATTGATGTGAATTGCGCGGCGCACGCGGTATATTTCGGCGATCAGCAATCGTTGCGGGCCGCGCGCTACGGGCAACCGCAGTGAATGGAACGCAATCATCCGACCGCAGTAATCAGGCATATGGCAGCCATCGACAAACTCAAGACCTCGCCCCCCGCGCCACGCAAGCGCGCGGCCGCCCCGCTCGCGTCCGACGCGGAACCGGCCGACAAAGGCGAATCGCTATCGTCCGTTGCCCGCGTATTCGCGATTCTCGGCGCGATTGGCGATAGCGGGCAGATCGGCATCAGCGAGCTGTCGCAGCGGCTGTCGTTGTCGAAGACGACAGTGCATCGGATGTTGCAGACGCTGAAGGCGCTGGGCTATGTGACTCAAGAGGTCGAGACGGAGCGTTATCGCCTGACTATCCGACTGTTCGAGCTTGGCGCGAAGGCGCTGGAAAGTGTGGATCTCGTGCGCGAGGCTGACATCGAGATGCGGCGCATTGGCAGCGTGACGCGGGAAGCCGTGCACCTCGGCACGTTCGATGAAGACGCGATTATCTATATCCACAAGATCGACGCTGATTATGGGTTGCGGATGCAGTCGCGGATTGGGCGGCGTAATCCGCTGCATAGCACGGCGATTGGCAAGGTTTTACTTGCGTGGATGGAGCCTGATGAAGCGCGAGAAGTTTTGTCGCATATCGAGTTTCGCAAGTCGACTGCGAAGACGTTGTCGTCTGCTGACGCTGTGATGAGCATTCTTCCGCAAGTGCGGGCGCAGGGTTATGGCGAGGATATCGAGGAACAGGAAGAAGGTTTGCGGTGTCTGGCTGTGCCTGTGTTTGATCGATTCGGGCGGGTGATTGCGGGGTTGTCGGTTTCGTTTCCTACGATGCGGTGTGGGGCAGATACGAAGCTGCACTACGTTGCGCTGCTTAAGGAAGCGGGGGCGGCGTTGTCGGTGAGATTGGGGTTTTGTGCGCCTGCGGGTGAGGTGGTTGAGGTTACGCATCCGGGTTAGGGTTTGTTTTTTTGTCTTGCGACGCTTTGTTTGTGGTTTGCTTTTGTTTTTGCTGGCATCCGCGTGGCGCTGGTTTGGTTTGCTTGTTTTGTTGCTGGCATCCGCGATATGCCTTCGTGCCTCACGCGTTGCCCCTGTGCGGGGCGGCACTTACTTTCTTTGCCGCCGCAAAGAAAGTAAGCAAAGAAAGCGGGCTAACACCGCCAATTCTTGACCTCCGCCTGAGGGCCCCCAGCAGTTCCTCCACTTCAAACGGCGTTCTGCCTTTCACTGCCCGTTGCCAACGCCTTGAATGGGCGCCTCACCCACTTCAAGCACCCGTAGCGCAGCGAGCGGTAGCGATTGGTTACGGCCGCCCAGGTGGCAAACTGTGTGTAGGTCGTAGTGCTCCACACGTCATCGCTCCTACGACACCGATCGCGTTTTTCAGTCCGGAGTGAAGTGCATACGCCGCGATAGCCGACACACAGTTTGCCGCTAGAGAACGTGGGAGATGCGGTCGCGCTCGCGGCGACGCGGGAGTGTGAAGCGGGTGAGGCGCTCAATAAGAGCGTTGGCAACGGGCAGTGGAAGGCAGGTTGCCGTTTGAAGCGGAGGACCCGTTGGGGGCCCTCAGGCAGGAGCAAGAACTGGCGGTGTTCAGCGGCTTTCTTTTGCCTACTTTTCTTTGCCGCGGCAAAGAAAAGTAGGTGCCGCCCCGCACAGGGGCGACGCGTGAAGTACGAAGGCAAATCGCGGATGCCAGCGAAAGCAAAAGCAAAACCAAAACCAAAACCAAAACCAAAACCAAACCTCACGCTGCCACCCTTGGCAGCCTCAAATACTCCCCTAAAAAATCAACAAACGTCCTCAACTTAACGGAAAGCTGATTCCGCTCAAGATAAATCGCGTGAATATCCGCATCGGGCAACGTCCATTCGGTCAGCAGTGGCACGAGTTCACCACGCGCAAGAAACGCACCGATCTCCCATTCCGACCTCACCACAACACCGCGCCCTTCAAGCGCCCAGTGCAGCACTGCACTGCCATCATTACTCGCTAGCGGCCCATCGACCTTCACAGTCTCCACACGCTTGCCGCGAGAAAAATGCCACGTCCCATATGCCGATTCGTTCTCCCGCAACACAATGCAAGCATGCCGCGTCAGATCATGCGGCACCGAAGGCTCGCCATGAACCTTCAAATAACGCGGCGACGCACACACAATCCGGCGGTTCTTCATCAGCAAGCGCGCATTCACCCGCGCATCAGGCACTTCACCAAAACGGATCCCAAGATCAAAACCCTCTTCCTGCAAACTCAAAGGCCGATCAGTCAAATGCAACTGGATCTTCATCGCAGGAAACCGCGCGACGAAATCCGAAATAGCCGGCGCAATCCGCGCACGACCAAACCCAAACGACGCATTCACCCGCAAAAGCCCGGTCGGCTCGGCACGACTGCGCGTAACAAGCTGCTCGAGTTCCTGCAACTCATCGAGTATTCGCGACCCGTTCGCCAGGTATAGCTCGCCCTCGGGCGTCAGACTCAATCGCCGCGTCGTACGGTTCATCAGCCGCACGCCCAACCGTTTTTCAAGCTGAGCCAGCCGCTTGCTGACCGCCGGTGGCGTCACCCCGATTTCCCGCGCCGCCGCAGCCAGATTGCGATGCCGCGCGACCAGCGCGAAAAGATTCAGATCCGAGAAGCCGTCCATTTGCCCTATCTCCAAAGCTCACAGCGATTCGTTCCGAAAAGTTACGACCGGAATGCTTTCCCGGAAACCCAATCGCCCAATTCATCAATTAGACTCGATTCAACTTCAGGAGACAACGATGTTCGAAGGATTCACGGATGCGTCGATACACACCGACGGCATCAAGATTCACGCGATCAAGGGCGGACGCGGCCCCGCCCTGCTGCTGTTGCACGGCCATCCTCAAACGCATGTGATCTGGCACAAGGTTGTACCGGCGCTCGCCGAGCGCTTCACCGTCATCGCCGCCGACCTGCGCGGCTACGGCGACAGCGGCAAGCCACAAGGCACCGCCGACCACGCGAACTACGCGAAGCGCCGCATGGCACTCGATCAGGTCGAACTGATGCGCGCGCACGGCTTCGATTCGTTTGCGGTGATCGGCCATGACCGTGGCGGACGCGTCGCCGCGCGCATGGCGCTCGATCACCCCGACGCCGTCGAACGCCTCGTCACGCTCGACGTCGCACCCACACTGGCGATGTACGAAAAGACCTCGTTCGATTTCGCCCGCGCCTACTGGCACTGGTTCATGCTCGTGCGCCCCACGCCGTTCCCGGAAACGCTGATCCGCGCCGACCCGGACCTCTATCTGAAGCAGACCATCGGCGCGCGCAGCGCAGGCCTCGCGCCGTTCACCGCAGAAGCCTACGCAGAGTATCTGCGCTGCCTGTCGGATCCCGCGACCGCGCACGGCATCTGCGAGGACTACCGCGCGAGCGTCACGATCGATCTCGAGCACGACCGCGCAACGCTCGCCGCACACCAGCAGATCCAGTGCGATTTCCTCGCGCTGTGGGGCGCGCACGGCGTGATCGAACAATGCTTCGATCCGCTCGCCGAATGGCACCCGTACGCGCCGCAAGTTCAAGGCGAAGCGCTGCCGTGCGGTCATTACATCCCCGAAGAAGCGCCGCAACTGCTGCTGGAACGCGTGCTGCCATTTATTGGCGCCTGACATCAACGCTGCCTGTCCTCTATTGCCATGTCGAAACGAACCCTCTACCAGAAGCTCGTCGATTCGCATCTCGTGTCGCGCATCGACGACCAGAACGTGCTGCTGTACGTCGATCTGCATCTGATGAACGAATACACCAGCCCGCAAGCCTTCAGCGCGCTCGAAGCACGCGGCCGCAAGGTGCGCCGTCCGCAGCAGCAACTGGCCGTCGTCAGCCATATCATTCCGACGCATGCTGAAACGCCGCGCGTGATCCGCGATGCCGCATCGCTGATGCTCGCGCAAAATCTCGCGCGTAATTGCGAGCGCGCCGGCATCCGGCTGCTCGCCGCAAACGATCCGATGCAAGGCATCGAGCACATCGTCGCGCCCGAAATGGGCCTCGTGCGTCCCGGCATGGTCGTACTGTGCGGCGATAGTCACACGACAACGTACGGCGCGCTGGGCGCGCTCGGATTTGGCATCGGTACATCGGAAGTCGAACACGTGCTCGCGACGCAAACACTCGTCTACCGGCTCGCGCAGACGATGCGCATCACGATCGACGGCGCGCTGCCTTATGGCACGACGTCGAAGGATGTGGTGATCTGGCTGGTCAGCAAGATCGGCGCCCAAGGAGCACGCGGTTACGCCGTTGAATTCGCGGGATCGACCATCGCGTCGCTGTCGGCGGAAGCCCGCATGACCTTGTGCAACATGACCGTCGAAGCCGGCGCGCGCGCCGCGCTGATCGCGCCCGACGCAACCACATTCGACTACATTCGCGCACACGCCAAAGCGCTCGACGAAAGCGCATTCGACGAATGGCGCAGCCTGCGTTCCGACGAAGGCGCACAGTTCGACGCCGAGCACCGTTTCGACGCACGCGATATCGCGCCGTTCGTCACGTGGGGCACGAGCCCCGATCAGGCGATTGCGATTGATCAGCGCATTCCGGATGAAGCTGAACAAGCGTCGCCGGAAGCCGCCGCGTCGCTGCGCCGCGCGCTGGATTACATGCATCTCGAAGCGCATCAGCCGCTCGCCGGTACGCCGATCCAGCGCGTCTTCATCGGCTCGTGCACCAACGGGCGCATCGAAGACCTGCGCGCCGTCGCGCAGATCGTGCGCGGCAAGCACGTTGCCGACGGCGTGCGCGCGATGGTCGTGCCCGGTTCGGGCCGCGTGCGCCGCGCGGCCGAACAGGAAGGTATCGCGCAGACGCTGATCGATGCGGGCTTCGAATGGCGCGAACCGGGCTGCTCGATGTGCCTCGCGATGAACGACGACATGCTCGACGACGGAGAACGCTGCGCGTCGACCACCAACCGCAATTTCGAAGGACGTCAGGGACGCGGCGGCCGCACGCACCTGATGAGTCCCGCGATGGCAGCAGCAGCTGCGCTGACAGGCTGCATCACCGATGTCCGCACTCTGGAGGCACGCGCGCAATGAACCGTTTGACGATCATCGAAGGTACGGCTGCGCCGTTGCCCATCGACAACCTCGACACCGACCAGATCATGCCGAAGCAGTTCCTGCGCATCATCGACAAGGCCGGTCTTGCCGACGGCCTGCTCTACGACCTGCGATTCGACGCGCAAGGCACGCCACGCGCGGATAGCGTGCTGAATCAAACTGCGTACAAGGGCGCGCGCATTCTGATCGGCGGATCCAATTTCGGCTGCGGATCGAGCCGCGAACACGCGGTGTGGGGCTTGCAGCAATACGGTTTTCAGGCCGTGATCGCGCCGAGTTTCGCGGAGATTTTCTATTCGAACGCGATGAATAACCGGCTGCTGCTGGTGCAACTCGAACGCGATGCCATCGATGCGCTCGTCCATGCATCGACGCAAGCGCCTGAAGCGACGCTGCGCATCGATCTCGAACGACAGACCGTGCACAGCGCCGATGGCAAGACCTACACGTACCCGCTTGGTGCACGCCATAAACGGATGGTGATCGAAGGCATGGACACGATCGACCTGACGCTGTCGTCGCTGCCCGAAATCGAAGGCTTCGAGCGCACTCACTTCGCGCAGCACGCCTGGGCCAGCGTGCTGTAAGGGCTACCCGGCCACTCTTTTTCCCTTCAGAAGCGCCGATTCCCTTCCGACTGCAGAAGGGAACGGCCCCGCTTTGCCCCGAAAAACGGAGGAGACATGAAGCGCAAACCGTTCTACAAGATTCTCTATATGCAAGTGCTGTTCGCCATCGTCGCGGGCGTGCTGCTTGGACATTTCGCGCCGCAGGAAGCCGTCACGCTCAAACCGCTCGGCGACATGTTCATCAAGCTGGTGCGCATGATCATCGGCCCGGTGATTTTCTGCACGGTCGTGACAGGCATTGCCGGGATGCAGGACATGAAGAAGGTCGGGCGCGTCGGCGGCAAGGCGCTGCTGTATTTCGAAGTCGCATCGACGCTCGCGCTCGGCATCGGCCTCGTGGCCGCACATGTGCTCAAGCCCGGCGCGGGCTTCAACGTCGATCCGTCGACGCTCGACGCAAAAGCCGTGTCCGGTTATGCAGCGCAAGCCGCGCACGGCGACGGCATCGTCGCGTTCATCATGCACGCAATACCCGACACCTTCGTCGGCGCGCTGACGCAAGGCGACATGCTGCCCGTGCTCGTCATCGCGATGCTGTTCGGCTCCGCGCTCGCCCTGCTCGGCGACACGGCCGCGCCCGTGACGAATCTGGTTGAAACGCTGTCGAAAGCGTTTTTCCGAATCGTGCATATGATCACGAGCCTTGCGCCCATCGGTGCATTCGGAGCGATGGCGTTCACGATCGGCCGTTACGGCATCGTCTCCCTGCTGCCGATGCTCAAGCTGATCGGCACGTTCTATCTGACGGCGATCCTGTTCGTCGCGATCGTGCTCGGCGTGATCGCCCGGCTGTGCGGCTTCAGCCTGTGGCGCTTCCTGCTCTATATCCGCGACGAACTGCTGATCGTGCTCGGCACGTCCACGTCCGAAGCCGCGCTGCCGCAACTGATGGAAAAGCTCGAACGGCTCGGCTGTCCGCGCGGCGTCGTGGGCCTCGTCGTGCCGACCGGTTATTCGTTCAATCTCGACGGCACCAATATCTATATGACGCTCGCCGTGCTGTTCCTCGCGCAGGCAACGAACACGCATTTGACAATCACGCAGGAAATCACCCTGTTGCTGGTGACGATGCTGACGTCGAAAGGATCGACAGGCGTCACGGGCGCGGGTTTCATCACCCTGGCGGCCAGCCTTTCCGTCGTGCCGACTGTGCCCGTCGCGGCGATGGTGCTGATTCTCGGTATCGACCGATTCATGTCCGAGTGCCGCGCGCTGACGAATATCGTCGGCAATGGCGTGGCGTCGATCGTCGTGTCGGCGTGGGAAGGCGGGCTGGATCGGGACGCGCTTCGAAACGCGCTCCGCACGCCCGTAAGCGAGTCCAAACGTTTGCGATCGACCCCGCCCGCCGTCGTCGAAACCGCCGACACCGAGTGAGCGCAGCACCTCGCGTTTATCCTGATGAATCGGATGATCCGCAATGTGCGTTACATCGCATCCGGCGCGCTCGTTTGCTGGCAACTTAATCCACATCATGTTGATCGTGCGGACGCAGTACAACGCGGCCGATAAATGCATGCAGCATGGAGGTACGTCAGGTTCCGGTGGGAGGCTGATTCGCTTGCGGTCGGCACGGGACACGCGTACGGGGTTGTGTTTGCCGTAAATGACCACCAGCGAGGTAACAACCATGAGAATCAGCACATTGCTCGGGTCTGCGGCGTTGACCGTGACCTTCGGGCCAGCCCTACTGCCAGCCGCTGCGTGGGCTGACGGGCCGCGGTCAGCCTATGACAATGGCGGCGTCAACGAGGCTTCGCTCGATCCGGGCGAAGAGCAGATGACCGCCGACGAGGAAAACAAGGCGCGCCTGAAAGATCTCAGCGACGCGTATCACAGTGGCTACAGCGCCCGCGCAAAGGAAGATGCGGAAACGTATGCATCGCTGCGCGATCAGTTGAAGCGCACGTCGAAGGCGAGCGCGCAGCAACCGCCGCCGTTGCCTTCGGACATGCCTTCCGACGACAACGCACAGGTGCGGCGCGTGAACCAGCCGCGCGTCGCGCAGCGTCAGTTGCAGGCACAAGCCGCCTATGACGATGACGATGCGGCGCCCGTGCAGTACGCACCCGCGCCGCCGCCGCGTCCGCGCTACCGGCCTGCGCCGGTCGTCTATTCGCAGCCGCCCGTCTACGACGGCCCGTCGCCGGAAGAAATGCAGACGGTGGTGTTCCAGCCGTATCAGCCGCCGCCGGTGCAGTACGTGCCGGTGTATCACCAGCCGGTCTACGTGAACCAGCCGGTCATGCCGATGCAGTATGCGCAGGTGCCGGTGTATCAGCCGAGGTATTACGGGTATCGCGGTTACGGCTGGTAGTCAGAAGCAGCACGCGTTGTCAGCAAGCCGCGCCTTCGCAGGAAGGCGCGGCTTGTGCACGTCTTTGCGAAACATCACCAGCCGAACTTCGCCTCTACGCCGACGTAATCTGCATTGCGTGCGCCCAATGCGCGGATCGAATCGCCGACCTGGAAATGCACCGCTTCGAGCGCAAGCGCAACATTCGAACTGACGAGCCAGTCGGCGCGCACCTGCGCATACATGCCCGTCCAGCGCGTGCCCTTGCCCGCCGTGCCCGGCACGACAGCCGAGCCTTGTCCGTATATCGCGTCGGCCGTTGTCGCGCGCCACTGGAAGCCTAACGCCGTCATCAGCGTGACCTTCGGCGTGACCTTGAACGAGATCGACGGCTTCACGTGGATCAGGTTGCTGTAGCCCGTGTAGCCTGCCAGCGTGAAGTAATAGCCGTTCGGAAACAGCGGATTGAAGGTTCCGACGCGCCCATCGCCCGGATGTTTGTCACCCGACGCGCCGTCCACCTGCAAGCCGAGCCGCGGCGTGCCTGTCATCGACGCAAACGTATAGCCCGTCAGCACGCCAAACGCCCACGCGCCGATCGTATCGTTGCCGACGTGCCCCGTCTGCAGCATCGTTTCCGCGTCCCAGTCGAATGGCGCGACCTTGCCGGCATAGCGCACATCGAACACATCGCGGTGCTCGGTGCCCGTCGCATCGAGAAAGCGCGCGTTGTCGCGGTTGTAGCGCGACCAGTACGCGGACAGATCGCCCGGCCCTGTGTTCACACGCTCGACGCGCACACCGCTGAACGTGAGATGGCGATTCGACACATCGTCGAAAGCGGTAACGTCGCGGTACTGCACCGGCTGCGTCATGTAACCGATGAAGCGCCACTTGTCGATTTCATAATCGGCCCATAGCGCGTCGAACGCCTGACGCACGTTCGGCCCGTCGCGCACCGACACGAAGCGCTGCAAGTCGAACGCCATCTCCTGGCGGCCGATGCGTGTCTTCAGCGTGCCGCCGCCCACGCCATAAACGAACGCAACGAAAGCCTGCTCGATATCGAGCGGATTCTTGTCGACTGGCGACACGGAATCCTTGCCGAAAGGCCGCGCATCTTCCAGTTGGAAAAATGCCTGCACATGCTCGCCGATACGCGCATCGGCATGCACCTGCGCGCGCTGGATGACGTAGCTGTCGGGTTTCGTGCTGCCGAGGCCGAACAACGGTGTGTTGTTCAGTTCGAAGCGCTCGCGCAGCGTCGCGCCGAGCGACAGATAAGTCGTCGGATCGCCGGGAAGCGGCATGTACTTGAGCGCATCGAGCGGCTTGCGCGGCACGCACGGCAGCCCCAGCACCGACCAGTCTTCCTGCCAGCGGTTGAACGACAGCGACGAGGGGCGCGTTGCGGTGCAGGCGGAGCTGTCGGTTGCGCTCGTGCTCGCCGCTGCGTCAGCGGCGAACGCGTTTGCGCCGTCCGCCAGACCGCACACGGCGAGCGCCGCATACGCGGCCGCTCTTCTCGCCGCACGCCGCGCGCGTTTGATCGAACGGCGCACCGTCACTTCTTCGCTTCGTGAATCTCGGCGACGTAGCCGCCGGGGAATTCGACCATCGCCGAGCGTCCTTCCACCGTGCTGGCCGCGGGCACCAGCACCTTCACGTTGACGCTCTGAGCCTTCGTCAGCGTTGCGTCGAGATCGGCGACCTGATAACCCGTCGTCTCCCGACCAAACGGATACGGCAGCTTGCCGTCCGTCACGAATACCAGCATGTTGCCGAAGCCCGACTGGATGCGAACGCGCCGGATCGTATCGCCGGGCCGGCCAATTTCCGCGCCGTCCGCGCGACGGTTATCGGAGACGACCTTGCCATGCGAGAAGCGCACGAAACGCTTGATGAAGTTATCGGCTGCCTGCGGCGACACGTACGCGCGGTTGTCCGGCACCGTTTCGAGCGGACCGTACGACGGCGCCTTCGTGTGCCAGTACAACTGCATGTAGAGACCGCCCGGCCACTGGATGACTGCGTCCTTGCCGATCGGGTCGTCGAAGGTATCGACGATCACGTCCGCGCCCGCTGCGCGCGCGGCGCGCACGGCCTTGTCGATGTCGGTGACGAGATAGCCGGTGCGCTCGTTGCCGAACGGATACGGAATCGGCGTCTGGAACGCGAACACCGACAGCATGCCCACAGGCGTCTGCACGTATTGCGAAGCCGTCTTGCTCGGCGTCGGCGTAACGGTGAACACGGCGCGCGGCGACGCCTTGCCGCCAAACGTCGCGACGAAGCTGTCGACGAATGCGTCGATGTCCTGGCTCGCCACATACACGTGCGTGGTGTCGTACTGCGGGCCGACGGACACGACGGGCGTGCCCTTGCCGGCGCTCTGATGGTCCGCTTCCGCGAAGGCAGGCGAACCGGCCAGCGTCACGCCGAGCGCGGCAACCGCAACGACAGCCGCGCGCAACAATCGATACATCTTGACGGTACTCATGAAAACACTCCTTGCTGGTAATGGATGCCGCCGCGATCTCCATGGATGCGCGGCGCGATCAGTGTTGGGCCGGCGGCGAACCGGTGTTTCGCGACAGCACGGCGAGCACGCACAACGCGGCGAGCGGCAACAGCAGCGCCCAGAACGACGCGAGCAGAAAGCCCGCCGCACCCGCGCCCGCGCCGATCGCAAAACCGGCGACGGGCGGCAGCGTGCGCAACAGACGCGTGCGCGCCGCCTGCCGCGTTTTCTGATCGATGGATGAAAACAGCAGATCGAACGCGTCGATCACGGCCTGCGTGACGTTGCCCGTCATCACCGTGTTCGCGACCACGGAGCGCGCGGTCAGACGGCCGTGCGCGTTCTGCACGCCCATCGCCGCAGCGCCCAGCAGGCCGCAGGCGATCGTCATCGGCGCATCGGAATCGGTGATCGGCGCGGCGAGCACGCCCGTGACCATGAAACCCGCGAGCAGCACCGCCTGCAGCGCATACAGCGAGCAGGCGCGCACGCCATGTCCGAGCGTTAGCAGCCGGTTGTCGAGCACCCGCGCGATCACGATGCCCGCCACGAACGCAGGAAACGCGAGCCACTTGATCAGCAGCCCATGCCCCGCGCCCGCGAGGCCCGAGCCGATCAGGATGAAGTTGCCCGTCACGTGCGCCGTGAACAGCCCGAACAGCGCGACGAAGCCGAGCGTATCGACATAGCCGGCAATCGTCGCAAGCCACGTGTCCTCGCCAGGCACGTGATCCAGTTGCGCGGCGACGCGCACATCCGCGCCCGCGCTCATTGGTCCTTGCTGCCTGAAGTCACCCGCGGCGCGGGTTGGCTGCTGGCCGCGGCCGGCGCGCTTTGCGTCTGTGCGTCGGGCGTGCGGATCTGCGCCTGCACGAAGGGAATTGCATGCTCGCCGATCACGATGCCCAGCAGCCCGGCCAGTGCGATCAACGGCGGCGCGGGCGACTGCACGCGCACGAGGTAATACAGCAGGCCCACGACGAGGCCCGCGCCCAAGGAAATCAGATACGACATGGCTTGCTCCTTCCGTGCTTCATTCGTCCTTCCACGGCGAGCCGAGAATCAGCCCGCAAAAGTTCGTGCGGCAGAAGTCGGGATCGATGCGTTCCAGCACATCGGCACTCAGCGTGCCGAACGTCGATTGCGGACGATGCGCGACGCCGCGCCCGATCGCTTCGATCATTCGCTCCTTGAAATACGCGCCGCGCGGGTACGCTGCGACGATCTGTTCGCGTTGCGTCTGCGAACAGGCGCCGATGTTGTCGGCGAGCAGATCCGTACGCACGGCCGACGACAGCACGCGCGCCAGCGGCGATAGATGCATGGACACACCCGGCGTCGTATGCAATGCAATCGCACACCACAGTTCGTCGAGCACGCTTTGCGGCGCGCCAAAGCGTTGCATGAACGTGCGTGCCGCATGTGCGCCGTCTATCTCGTAGCGCAGCTTCGAATGCGCATACGCTGCGCTCAGGCCCATGTTTGCGTACATCGCCGCGACGTACAGCGTGTCGGTCTCGCATGCGAGACCATCACGCTGCGCGGCGAGCGCCGCGAACACGAACACACGCGATGCATGCCCCGTCACCACATCGGGCAGCGACGCATGTGCCGCCTCGGCAGCCGCGATCGCAACCGGTGTGTGCGGAATGCGCACATCAGCGACATCGACGGGCCGGGTTGCGCGTTCAATCGACATGCTCATGCCTGACGTTGCCCCGATGCACGCGGCCAGAGCACGATCCGGTAACGCCCCGCGCCGCCAATCGCGATGGTGCCGAACATGATCAGCAGCATCCACGCGAATTGCCCCTGATCCAGCGTCCATTCGCGATGCACGAGCCCAAGGGCGATCGCGCTGACCAGCATGATCGGCAGCGCGGCCAGCCGCGTCGCGATGCCGGCGATCATCAGCAGCGGACACACCACTTCGGCGAAGATCGCAAACGCGAGCGTCAGCGTCTTGCCGAAATGCAGCGGGTCTTCGATTGCGTCGAGCTGGCTCGCGTAGTGAAGCGCCTTAGGCAGTCCATGCACGAGCAGCACGAGCACGCTCGCGGTCACGCGCAGGAACAGCAACGCGGCGTCGGGTGCGGAGATACGGTTCATCGTGCGTATGCGCTTCAGAACGCGAAGCAGCTGCAACCGAGCGCGCCCCAGAACGTGTTCGCGTCGCTGGCAGGCACGTTGCTGCGCCATGCCCAGCCATGCGCGTGCTTGTGCACGCCGCACAGATTCACGCACGCGTCGTTGCACGATTGCTGCAACGGCGCGGCGGCGGGACGATAGCGCGCGTAGCCGCCATATTCCGCGACGGGCGACCACGAAGGGCTGACAGGCAGCGCGGGCGGGCCGAAGGTTTCGAACTCGTCGTCGGCATAGACGACGCGGCCGTTGACCACCGTCATCACCGAGGTCAGATGCTTGATCGCGTCTTCATCCACGGTGAAGAAGTCGTCGGACAGCACCGCGAAATCGGCAAGCTGACCGGGGACGAGCGCACCCTTGCGCGTGTCGTCGTTCGAGAACCATGCACTGCCGACCGTGTAGCGCCGCAATGCTTCCATCCGGTCGAGGCGATCCTGTGCCGCATACATGGGCGTGCCGCCGACGGTGCGGCCCGACACGAGCCAGTACAACGACACGAACGGATTGAAGCTCGCCACACGCGTCGCATCCGTACCCGCGCCGACGGGCAGCCCCGCTGCCAGCATCTGCCGCACGGGCGGCGTGCGCGCAGCGGCTTCTGCGCCATAACGCGCGATGAAGTATTCGCCCTGAAACGCCATCCGGTGCTGAATGGCGATGCCGCCGCCAAGCGCCGCAATGCGTTCGATATTGCGTTGAGAAATCGTCTCGCAGTGGTCGAAGAACCAGCGCAGGCCGTCGAACGGCGTGTCCTGATTCACGCGTTCGAACACATCCAGGAAGCGGTCGATCGATTCGTCGTAAGTCGCGTGCAGACGGAACGGCCAGCGGTTTTGCACCAGCAGGCGCACGACCGCTTCGAGTTCGCTCTCCATTGCCTCCGGCAGATCGGGGCGCGGCTCCAGGAAATCTTCGAAGTCGGCGGCAGAGAACACCAGCATCTCTCCCGCGCCGTTCACCTTGAGGAATTCGTCGCCGTCGCCGGGCTTCGTCGCTTTGACCCACTTCGCGAAGTCTTCGATTTCCTTCTTCGCGTTCTGCGTGAACAGGTTGTACGCGATCCGCACCGTCAGTTCGTTGCGCTTCGCGAGTTCCATGATGACCGCGTAGTCGTCGGGATACGCCTGATAGCCGCCGCCCGCATCGATCGCACTCGTTACGCCGAGGCGATTCAGTTCGCGCATGAACTGGCGCGACGAATTCATCTGGTCTTCGATCGGCAGTTTCGGGCCTTTCGCGAGCGTCGCGTACAGCAAGCCCGCATTCGGCCGCGCGATCAGCATGCCGGTCGGATTGCCGCGACGATCGCGCTGGATTTCGCCGCCCGGCGGATTCGGCGTATCGCGGTCATAGCCGACCGCGCGCAACGCTGCCGCATTCAGCAATGCGCTGTCATAGAGATGCAGAATAAAAACCGGCGTATCGGGGGCAATCGCGTTGATCTCTTCGAGCGTCGGGCCGCGCTTCTCCGCAAACTGGAATTCGTTCCATCCACCGACCACGCGCACCCATTGCGGCGCCGGCGTGCGCGCAACCTGGGCGCGCAGCATCTCGAGCGCATCGCGCAACGACGGCACGCCGTCCCAACGCAACTCGAGATTGAAATTGAGGCCGCCACGAATCACGTGAAGGTGCGAGTCGTTGAGGCCGGGAATGACGGTGCGGCCTTTCAGGTCGATGCGGCGCGTGGACTCGTTGGCCCACTGCATCACCGCCTGATCGCTGCCGCTTGCGACGATCTCGCCTTTCGCGACGGCCAGCGCCGTCACGAACGAGCGCTTGTCGTCCTGCGTCGCTATCTTGCCGTTGTAGATCACCAGGTCCGCAATGCGCGCGGGTTCGATGGACTGGTTGTGTGCGGTCATCGTCGCTCTCCGTCTGACAGGGTCGTGCGCACTCCACGCGCGATGCCAGCAGCACCGCGCGTGAAGCTCTACTTGAAACGTGTGTTACTGCGGCGCTGCGATCAGCCCGCTTCGCTCGCGTGCTCGCCGAGAATCTGCTTGGCGTAGCGCACGCCGATGCCGTATGCGCTATGCGCCTTGAAGATCTCCATGCAGCCTTCGTACGTTTCGCCGCGCGCCCAGTCGCGTTGCAGTTCGCACATGAACTGCAGCGAGTTCATCGGCACTGCGCCCGCTTGCACGATGCGTTGCACGGCGCGCTCGTGTGCTTCTTCCGTGATGTCGCCGCATGCATCCGTCGGCACGTAGATCTCGAAGCCTTCGTTGAGCATCTGGATGGTCGGGAACGTCACGCACACTTCCGTCCACAGGCCAGCGATCACGATCTTCTTGCGGCCCGTTGCCTTGATCGCATCACGGAAGCCCTTGTCTTCCCACGAGTTCATCGACGTGCGGTCGATCGGCTTCGTCTCCGGAAACACCGCTTGCACTTCGGGAAGCAGATGGCCGCTGAACGAATCGGCGGCGATGGTCGTCAGAACGGTCGGCACCTTGAAGAGCTTCGCGGCCTTCGCGAGGATCTGGACGTTGTGCAGGACAGTCGTGCGTTCGTGCGAGTGCGTGCCGAAGAACATCTGCGGCTGATGGTCGATAAGCGCGAGCGCGCAGGTGTCGGGCGTCAACAGTTCATGTGCCATGAGTAGCTCCATTTCGCAGGGATGCGAGAGACCCGCACGGTTGCCAGAAAGCAACCGCGCTAATGTCCGGTTAGTGGATGAATCCAGTCGTCGCTGCATCGGCTGTGCGGATGCAAACGGCTAGCTCACGCGACTCAGGCGCGAGTTTCACAATGCCGTGCTGGCATTACGACTTGCGAGAAGATTAGTGACGGACGATCTTAAAGTCCTGATAAACGCCTTAAACGTTATTAAGCGCGAGACTGAACGGAGACAACACGCAGTGCTGCGTGTGTAGCAGACGCATTGCGCGCCTCGCCGCGTTCAAGTCCATTTCGCTGCGCCCAGTCGCGCGACGTCGCGAAGCAGCGTTGCGCTTCGTCGTCGCGGCCCAGCTTGTGCAGTACATCGCCTTTGATACGGCATAGCTCGGCGTAGTACCAGCGCTCGCCGTTGTCGTCGGCGTGGCGAAGCGCATCGTCGATGGTCGCGAGCGCTTTCTTGTCGCGCGATACCTGCATCAGCGCAACAGCCAGTTGTCCCTGCAATGGCGACAGCTGCGCGAGATAACCTGTTGCGCGCAGTGTCGCGATCGCCTTCGTCAACCTGTCGATCGGGTCCGCGCCAGGATTCACGAGTGTCGCGAGCCATGCTTCATAGCAAGCGCAACACGCGCTCCAGATCGTGAAGCCGAAACGGGACGACAGTTCCTGCAACACGTCGATGCCATGACGCGCCGCAGCCTGATCGCCATTGAGCAACGCAATCGGCACGAGTCCTTCGACGAGCACATAACAGGTGACGATCTCATGGTCGTACTGCACGGCCGAATCGAAGCAGCGCGCGGCGAGATCGTAGGCGCCGTTGCGATCGCCCTGCACCCACAGCACGCGTGCGAGCGTCGCGCGCGCAACGATGCCGTGATTCACGCGAAAGCCCGTCATGTGCCAGCGGCTCAACGGCTTTTCTTCGTACTCTTCGATCATGCGTTCGAGCAGTTCGCGCGCGCGCAACTGGTCGCCCGCATAGTGCAGCGCGATGCCTTCCACTCGCCCTGCCAGCACCATCGGCAATGCGTTGCCACTGCTGCGCGCAAGATCGCCGAAGCGTCGCGCCAGCATCAGCGCATCGCGCGCGCGTCCGCTGTATTGATGCCAGTTCCACACGCCCCAGCGGGCCCGCGATGCATAGTCGGGGTGCGAGGAGCGCACCGCGTCGTTGAGCACCCATGTCCATGCTTCGCGCGTTTCCGTGAGCGGCCCGTCCGTATAGACAAGCGCAGAGGCCAGCGCCGACACGAGCCGCAAGCGCGTTTCGACGTCGACACTTTCGTCGCCCTGCGTTTCAGTGCTCACGAAGCGCAACGCAGCGCGCGCACGCCCGCAACACTCTTCAACGAGCGACAGGTCATACAGATACGGCACGGTGACGGCCGCGAGCGCGATACCCGTCGCATGATCGCCGCGCTCACCGAGCGTCCAGTCGAGCGCGGTGCGCACATTGCCGAGTTCGCGCGTGAATTCGCTGAGCCATTCGACGAGAGGACGTTCCGCCCAGCGCTTCTGCGCCGTTTCGAGCATCTGCAGAAACAGCGCGGCGTGCGCGCCCGCGGCGGGCACGCGTTCGCCGTTGTCGTCGAGTTGCTGCAGCGCATAGGCGCGCGTCGATTCCAGCAAGCGATACCGATACGACGAACCTTCGAAGTCCGTGGTCAGCAGCGAACGCGATACGAGACCGCTCACGGCATCGAGCGCTTCCATGCGCGCCAGCCCCGCATGCTCTGCCATCGCGCAGGCGGCGTCCAGCGTGAAGCCGTTGACGAACATGCCAAGCCAGCGCAACAGCTTCTGTTCGTCGCGATTGAGCAGACGGTAGCTCCAGTCGAGCGTCGCCTTGAGCGTCTGATGGCGCGGCAAGGCCGTGCGCCGGCCGCCGGTGAGAATGCGGAAGCGGTCGTCGAGATGCTCGGCCAGCAAGCCGATGCCGAGCACGGCTGCGCGCGACGCTGCCAGTTCGAGCGCAAGCGGAATGCCGTCCAGGCGCCGGCACACTTCGCCCGTCAGGCGGATGCTGGTTTCGTCGAGTGCAAACTGCGCGCCGTCGGCTTGCGCGCGCGCCAGGAAAAAGCGCACGGCAGGCGTGTTCAGCACGTCGGTGCCGGGATCGTCGGAGGCGGGAACAGGCAGCGGCGGCACCTGATAGACGATTTCGTCGCGCACCCGCAAGGCCTCGCGGCTCGTCGCCAGCACGCGCATGCGGCTGCCCGCGCCCGTCAGCGACTCCGCCATCGCGGCGACGATCTCGAGTACCTGCTCGCAGTTGTCGAGCACCACGAGCGCCTCGCGCTCGCGCCATTCGGCTGCGATCTGCGCAAGCGCCGTACGGCTCGCGGACAGCCGGCTGCCCATCGCGAAGGCGAGCGCGTCAAGCGCCGACTGCGCGTCGCACGCGGCCGCGAGCGGCACGAACACGACGCCATCGGCAAACTCTGGCTGGAGCGCATGCGCGACTTCGAGCGCGAGCCGCGTCTTGCCGATACCGCCCGTGCCCACCAGCGTCACGGCCTGATGCGCGCGCAACGCTTCCATCACGACATCGAGCGCGTCCTGTCTGCCGATCAGTTCCGGCACGCGCGCGGGCAGCCGCTGACGCGCGGGCCGCGCGGCGTCGGTGCTGGCGGCTGTGATCTCAGTGAAGACAGGCGGCTCGCCTGCGGCTTCGTTCGGTTGAATGACAGGCACGCCGATGTCGGCGTGCATGATCAGCCGGTAACCCCGGCCGGGGACCGTGCAGATACGCTCGCGCTCGTCGCCGAACGCGCGGCGCAACGCCGAGATATGAACCTGCAGATTGTTTTTTTCGACGACCGTGGTCGGCCAGACGACGCGCATGATCTCGTCTTTCGATACGAGTTCGCCGTCGGCGGCGATCAGCAAGGCGAGAATGTCGAATGCGCGGCTGCCGATCGGAACCTTGCGCCCATCGCAACGCACTTCGCGATGATCGAGTGAAATCTCGAGTTGACCGATCTTGATCGCCATCATCTAAAGAAGTGATGTTGAGGGCTGTGGAGTTCGCAACGGCCTTTGCGCAACGTTGAAAAGCTCACACTATACGATGCCGTATCGACATGCGTTGTGACGTTTTCAGCAAAGACCGTGTGTATCGACAAGCCGGACAGACTGCGAACCAGTGTACAACGAACAAAAGCCGCCCGGCATTCCTGACGGGCGGCCATGTCGATGCTGCGCGGCAAGTGCACCGCGAAGCCCCGGCTGGTTACTGCTTGAGGAACGCCAGCAGATCGGCGTTCACCTGCTCGACGTGCGTGCTGCACATGCCGTGCGGCGCGCCCGCGTAGACCTTCAGCGTCGCGTTCTTCACGAGCTTCGACGCGAGTTTCGCGGAGTCGCCGATAGGCACGATCTGGTCGTCGTCGCCATGCAGGAACAGCGTCGGCACGTCGATTTTCTTCAGGTCGTCCGTATAGTCGACTTCGGAGAACTGCTTGATGCACTCGTACTGGCCTTTGATCGAACCTTCCATGCCCTGACGCCAGAAGTCCTGGATCAGCCCTTGCGAGACCTTGGCGTTCGGACGGTTGAAGCCGTAGAACGGCGTCGCGAGGTCCAGATAGAACTGCGAGCGGTTCGATGCGACGCCGGCACGAATACCGTCGAAAGCGGACATCGGCAGGCCGCCCGGATTCGCTGCAGTCTTCAGCATCAGCGGCGGCACCGCGCCGATCAGCACGGCCTTCGCGACACGCTTCGAACCATGACGGCCAATGTAGTGCGCGACCTCGCCGCCGCCCGTCGAATGGCCGACCAGCATCGCGTTCTTGACGTCGAGCGCGTCGAGCACGGCGGCGAGATCGTCGGCATAGGTGTCCATGTCGTTGCCGTTCGACGGCTGGCCCGAACGGCCATGGCCGCGACGGTCGTGCGCGATCACGCGATAGCCCTGGTTCACGAGGAACAGCATCTGCGGATCCCACGCGTCGGACGAGAGCGGCCAGCCGTGCGAGAAGACCACGGGCGTGCCCGTGCCCCAGTCCTTGAAGAAGATGTCCGTGCCGTCCTTCGCCTTCACGAAGTTGCCACCCTGATGGTGTACGCGCGTGGCGTGAGCCCCCGTCGTTGCGCTCGCTGCGTTAGCGGACAGGCTCGACATCGCGGCCACGGCCCCCGCCATCGTCGCGCCTGCCGACAGCAGCCTGCGCCGCGATTCCGATGGTGCTGCCGTGTTGCTCTGCGTGTTCATCCCGTTGTTCTCCGTCGTTGCATCGCGTCGCGCAGATGTGCGCGGCGATGGTGTGTGGTCGATGACATGACGCAGCGGGGATGCCCGCTGAATCAGGAGTGACGGAGCTTAGCGAGGTGCGCGACCAAAGTCCTTATGGTCGGCTTAAACGTCCTTAAGGGCAGCTTGCGCGCTTGACAGACAGAGCTTTCGGCGGATGCGAGACCGTGCGCGCGGCGCCCTTAAGAAAACTTCAGACGGGTTCGATACGGCGTGAAGACGGGTCAGAGGTCGCTGGCCATCACGGGTTGTCCGCTGTCCGTGCCGAACGACGCACGCGTGGCTTGCGCCGTATGCAGAAGCGCGGCAAGCCGGCGGATATCGGGCGCCTTCGATTGCAGGTCGACACGCGTCGACACATCGGTCAGCAGCGACGCCGCACGCGCCGTCTCGCCCCGTTCCAGCAGATGATCCGCGAAGTTGAGCACGGCACGCAGCTCGAGCATCGGCGCATGTTGCTCTTTGGCCGTCTGCATCGCGTCGAGCAGATGGCGGCGCCCTTCCGTTTCGAACTCGTCGGCCATCGCCGCGCGCCCCTTCAACAGGATCTCGCGCGACTGCTCCAGCGCCGCGACGCCCATCACGCGCTGGAGTTCGGCGATAAAGAAGTGCTCGCCATGCGCGTTGCAGAATTCGAGCGCCTCATTGAGCTTCGAGCGCGCTTCGGCGATGCGCCCCGTTCTCGCCAGCGCTTCCGCGCAGATCGCGATCACAGGCGTCAGCACCCGGCGAAAGCCGCACGACAACAAGCGTTGCAACGCAGGCTCGAGCTTCGCGAGACCGGCGTGCGGATGTCCCTGAAGAATGTCGAGATGCCCTGCATGGCATTCGCCATACGCCTGCCAGATCTCATAGTGGTTCAACGCAACCTGCGATTGCAGCACGGCCAGATAGCGCGACGCCGTTTCGAGTTCGCCGCATTGAAGCGCGAGCGGCACGGCGGCCACGGCGAGCACGTGACTGAGCGACGGCTCCAGCATGTCCGGCCGCAGCGAATTGAGGACCTGCTCGACCATCTGCATCGCCCGTTCGGGGTGGCCCTGCATCCACACGATGCGCGCCAGCGTGCCGTTGCCGAACGTGAACGGATCGACGGCCACGCCGAGACTGCCGGGCGCGATCGGGCCGAGTTCGGTCAGCGCGGCGACCGCCCGCTCCAGCCGCACGCGCGCCTGTTCGTGCTCGCCGAAGCAATGCAGCGACACGGCGATCATCTCTGCCGCGAGAATCTGCTGCCAAGGCGTGCCGCAGCGTTGCGCAAACGCCTCGAAGCGCGTTGCGAAGCGGAACGACGCATGAATGTCGGAGGACGCGAGCATCGAATTCCATGCGCCCCACAGCGCGCGCGCCTCGAAGGTTTCGTCGCGGGTCTGGCGCGCCAGCACCAGCACGCGCTTCCACAGCGGCCCGGCCTCGTTCACCGCGCCGCCCGTGTGCAGCAGCGTCGATGCATACGCGGAACACAGGCGCATTTCGCACAGGGCATCGACGGAACCGGGCGGCAATGCATCGAGCGCGGCCAGCGCGCGCCCTGCGCGCTCGTAGCATTCATGCAGCAGCGGGCCTTGCAGCAGCGTACCCACCAGCGATCCCGCCAGCGCCACGCCCAGCGCGGGATTGCCACCCGGCGAGAACGCCCATTCAAATGCGGCGCGCGCGTCGTCGAGCGCGAGGCGCGGCTCGGCCGCGGCGAGTCCCTGCGCGGCATCGCCGACCGATACCTTGCCGTGCTCGATCCGCTCCTGCAGATAGTGCATGTGGCGCGTGGCGATGCGCTGCACTTCGCCTTCGTCGCGCAGCTTCTCCATCGCATACGCGCGCGTCGATTCCGTCAAACGGTATTGCGCGATCGCGCCGCAGAACTCGACGCTCAACAACGACTTCGCGGCCAGCTCGCTCAGGCTCGAGATGACGGACGCGATCGGCATGTCCGGCTCGGTCGCGACGGTGCAGACGGCGTCGAACGTGAACGCGCCCGCGAAGAAGCCCAGCCGCCTGAACAGCATCCGCGAATTCGCGTCGAGCAGCGTGTAGCTCCAGTCGAAGGTCGCGCGCAAGGTCTGGTGACGCGGCAGCGCCGAGCGCAGCCCGCCCGTCAGCAGATTCAGGCGGTCGTCCAGACGCGAGGCCACGCCTTCGACACCGAGCGTCGCGACGCGCGCCGCCGCCAGTTCGATTGCGAGCGGCAGGCCTTCCAGCCGCCGGCAGATTTCGCCGACTAGCTGGATGGTGCGATCGTCCGCGCCGCAGTCGGGCGCCACCGACCTCGCGCGGCTCAGAAACAGTTCGACGGCCGAATGCGCAAGCGTTGCGTCGGCAGACGAACCGCTCGCAGGCACGGCCAGCGGCTCGACGCGGAACACGGACTCAGCCCAGATATGCAGCGGTTCACGGCTCGTGACGAGCACGCGCAACGCCTGATTGCGCGCGGCCAGCGCTTCGACCAGGCTCGCGACCACGTCGATCACATGCTCGGCGTTGTCGAGCACCAGCACGCATGGCGCGTTGGCCATCACGTCGGCGAGACTTTCCTGCGTGAGGTATTCGTCGGATGCGTCGATGCGCAACGCGAGCGCCAGTGTCTTGAGCACGGCGTCGCGCGTGGAGGCTTTCGCGAGTTCGACGAAGCACACCGGCTCGCCGAAGCGGTCGCGCATGGCCCGCGCAACATGCACGGCCAGACACGTCTTGCCGATCCCGCCCGCGCCGATCAGCGTGACCACGGACGCCTGACCGAGCCGCTCGACAAGCTGCGCCACTTCGGCCTCTCGACCGACCAGCGTCGCCGCGCACGCAGGCAAGCCGCTGCCGTTCGCGAGCGGTGCGCCATGCGGCTGCGGCGCGCGCGCATGACGGTTCTCCGACACCAGCATATAGCCGCGCCCAGGCACGGTCTTGATGAGTTCGCGGTCTGCGCCGAACATCTTGCGAAGCGCCGCGATGTGCACCTGCAGCCGGTTCTCTTCGACGATAACGCCCGGCCACACGGCATCCATGATGGCGTCCTTCGACACGATGCCGCCATTCGCGCGATACAGCACATCGAGAATGTCGAACGCGCGTGCGCCGATGCGCACCGAACGGCCGTTCTGACGAATCTCCCGCTGTTCGAAGTTGACGAGCAAAGTGCCGATCTGAATCATGAACGCCTCCAGGAAACGCTATCGCGAGTTCGATTGACCGATGGCGTGCACCGGGTTGAAGGTCGAAGATCGGGCGCGCCAACCTTTCGCTGCGAGCGTGTTCATTGGCTTGCGCGCATTGCGGCGCGAGTTTGCTCAAAGAATGGGCAATATCGGCAACGCAAATGGGCTGGCTAAAACAGAATATCGCGTACGAATTGTAAACATCTGGTAACGGCGTGTCTTGAATAATAGTGACCTGATTGGCATTTGGGCGGTCTTTTTTACCGTTCTGAGGACGGCATCACATCTCGCCTATTGATCTGGCGTCAAGGCCCGCACAGCGGCAAATTCCGCCAGAATACGGTCCCGTCTTCAAAGAGCGGGAATCATCCGGCGATATATGCATAAAGCCGCCAATGGTTTTTTGAATATTTATCGCGGGATGCTTCCGTGTAAACTGGACAGATTATGTTTCGCCAGCAATGCATGAATTGAGGACGCTGCCCATGTCGACCGGTCCACATCCCACGGCGGCCGCGCCGCCCACGCCGAAAGACGCGCTAGGCTGCGTGTCGGGCAAATTGCGTAAAGACATCGAATTGGATATTGGCGATATCCGCTTCTATCGCAAGTGCATGGACGAAGCGCATCTGGATCGCGTCGCCATGCCGGCTTCCGATCGCGGCTTTCTGGTCGGCATTTCTCTGAACAGCGGGCATCGGCGGAATATTTTTAACGGCGGCCGCACCATCGCCAAACGCTTTGAATCGGATTCGATTTATATCCGCGATTTCTCAGAAGATTATTGCGCTGATCTATATGGCAATTTCGACTTTGTGCTAGTCGAGTTATCGCAAGCATTCATCGCTCGGCTTGGCGACGAGCATGGCGGCCCCGGCGTCGACGGGCTGACCTGCGCGCTGGAGCAGAAAGACCCCGTTCTGGGTCATCTCGCACGGGCGATGGACGGCAACCTCGCCCATTACGGCGAACTCGGCTCGCTGTTCGCCGAGCAGATGGGCGTCATCATGGGCACGCACCTCGCGCAGCGCTACGGCAATCTGCGCGAGCGCGGGCCGCGCGCAAAAGGCGCGCTGTCGCATGCGCATGAGGCACGCGCAAAAGAACTGCTGATCGAACGGTCGCGCCAGGGCGCGTCTATCGCGGAAGTGGCCAGTGAATGCAACCTGTCGCGCGGCTATTTCATCCGGGCGTTTTCTCGCACCACCGGCCAGACGCCGCATCAATGGCTGCTCGAGCAACGCATCACCGAGGCGCGGCAACTGATCGAAGCAACCGATCTGACGCTGACGGAAATCGCCAGCTTTTGCGGTTTCGCCGATCAAAGCCATCTGAACCGTGTGTTTCTGAAAAGCGTCGGAACGTCGCCTGGCGCATGGCGGCGCGCGGCGGGACTGCCGGCATTCGCCATCTAGGCGCTTTTACGTGCCCGTGCGTTTGCGGGGCAGCAACGTAACCGTGCAGGTCATGCCCGCCGCGAGATGCATGCCGGCCGGGATCCTGTCCAGGTGCACGCGCACCGGCACGCGCTGCGCGAGCCGAACCCATGTGAAGATCGGGTTCACGTTCGCCAGCAGATCGCCGCTGGTCGGATTGTCGCGGTCGGCGATACCGCTCGCCAGACTGTCCACATGCCCCTGAATATCGACGCCGCCCGACAGCAGCCGCACCACCGCATGATCGCCGACCTGCACTTGCGGAATCTTGGTTTCCTCGAAATAGCCGTAGACCCAGAACGAGTGTGCGTCGATCAGCGCCATCCGCGCCGTGCCTGCCGTCGCATAGTCGCCCGGCCACAGGTTCAGGTTCGTGATGTAGCCGTCGGTGGGCGCCTTCACCACGCTTCGCGTCAGGTTGAGCTGCGCGGTCTGCTGCTCGACAAGGGCTGTTTTGTACTCCGCCTCGGCCGCCGCGTAAGCCGCCACGTTGGCGCGATACGCGGCATCGGACTGGTTCGCCGCCGACGCTGCATCTTCACGGGTTTCGTCCGAGATCACGTCGCCCGCGAGGTTCGCGCGACGCGCCGCCTGCTCGCGCTTCATCCGGTCGAGCGATGCGCCTTCGGACATCTGCGCTTTTGCCTTCGCCATGTCGGCCTGCGCCCGCGCGACGTCGGCCGCTGCCTGTGCGACTGCGTAATTGAAGCGATACGGGTCCAGCACGAACAGCACGTCGCCCCGATGCACGAACTGGTTGTCCTTCACGCGCACTTCGCTGACGAGTCCCGACACATCGGTTGCCACGTCGATCACGTCGGCGCGCACGCGGCCATCGCGCGTCCACGGCGAATACATATAGTTGACCCACAGCAGGCGCACCAGCACCACGGCGATCAGCAGGATCGTCACGGTAAATAGCGCACGTAGAAAGGATTGCGGTTTGATCGTCATGTTCTTATGCAGGCGGATTCAGTTCGACAAGGGCCGTGCGCGTCCCGCTTCACAGTCGCACCAGCAGTGAAACGCCGCTGAACATCGCGGCGAAGAGCGCCACGCGGAACAGCCCCGGATGCCACGCGTACCGGTAAATGCCAAGGCGCGCGAGCAGCAGATCGAGGACCACGAAGACCACCACGCAGCCGATCAGCACGGGCAGCAGATAAGGCACGAGGAACGAACAGAATTCAATTTCGGCTGGCATGGTCAGGCTCCATTGCAGCGCGGTCGGCTGCCGTCGCGGCGAAACCGCCGCCCAGTTCTTTCATCAGCAGCGCCCACGCGTCGAGCCGTTTGGCCTCGACGTCGGCGAGCCGTTCTTCCTGCTCCAGTTGCGCGTTCTGCGCGGCGAGCACGTTGAGAAATTCGGTGATGCCGTTGCGGTAGCCCGAATCGGCAAGGCGGTAGGCGTCGCGTGCAGCATCGAGCGTGCTTTCGATCGACCCCTGTTGCCCATCGAGCGCGTGCAGCGAAGTGACTTGCGCGGCGACGCCGCGCATCGCGTCGACGATGGCTGCGTTGTATGCGTCGACGGCGGCATCGCGGTCCGATACGGCCACGCCATATTCGCCGCGCAGCCGCCCGCCATCGAAGATCGGAAGCGAAATGGCCGCGCCGAGGCTATGGCCCGCGCCGTTGCTGCTCAACAGATTGAGGAACCCGCCGAAGGTCGCCGCCGATCCAAGCGACGCTGTAGCAAGCAAATCGATGTTCGGGTAGAAAGCCGCGTGTGCGGCGGCCATGCCTTTCTCGTCTGCCAGCACGCGCCAGCGCTGCGCGACGATATCGGGCCGATGGCCGATCAGATCGACGGGCAATGACGTGGGCAACGCAATGGGCACATTCAGCGCGAGCGCCGGGCGCTTCAGCGTGTCGCCGTAACCGGCGCCCTTGCCCGCGAGCGCCGCGATATCGATGCGGCTCAATGCAAGCTGCTGCTGCGCTTCCTGCACTTTCGTCACGCTCGTCGCCAGTTGCGTGGTGGCCTGCGCCACTTCCAGGCGGCTGCCGATGCCCGCTTGTAACCGGCGCTGAGCAATGTCGAGTGAATGCTGTTCTTCCTGCTGCACGCTTTGGTACGCGTCGAGCAATGCGTATTGCAGCGCGAGTTGCACATAGGCGCGCACCACAGCCGTTTGCAGTTCGACTACGGCAAAGCGGTCGTCGGCTACGGATGCCTGCACGGCATCGAGCGCGCCTTCGCGTATCGCGCGGTTCTTGCCCCACAGGTCGAGGTCGTACGAAAGCCCCGCCGATACGCTGTTGTTCCAGACCGTCGTGCCGCCCGGCGGCGCAGGCGTCGTGTAGCGCGCAAAACGTTGTCGCTCGAAATTGCCCGCGGCGTCGACCTGCGGCAGTTCCGCCGCGCCCGCAACCTGTGCCTGATAGCGTGCGTTATCGATGCGCGCCTGTGCTTCTTTCAGGCCTGGATTGCCCGCCGTCGCATCCTTCACGAGCGTGTCGAGTTGCGGGTCGGCCCATTGCTTCCACCAGTCGTCGGTGGGCCACGCGGCGTCCTGGCGGGTCGTGCGGATCGCGTTGCCGGCATCGAGCGATGCGGGGTTCAACTCGGTCTCATGCGGGCGAATGCCGCCGCTGTTGATGCACGAGCAAAGCAGCACGCACAGTGAAGCCGCAGACAGCGCCCGGCATACGACGCTCGACATGGAAATGTGCCGCGTCATGCCAAGGCTCCCTTGGCGGCCGCTGTCGTTTGCCATAACGGCAGCGTGCCGTCTTTCAATATCAGCTCGGTGAAGTGCATGAGGCGGCGCATCCGCTTCGCAATCAACGCATCGGCCGATGCATCGTCGAATTCGACCAGCGCAAGTGCGCGTTGCGCGTGCTCTGTCGCCTGCAACGCCCGGTCGCGTGCCTGCGCACTCGCAGCGGCGAACACGTCGGCCATCGCATCGAGCCATTCATCCTCGCGCGCGTGCCAGCCTTCGGGCAAATGCGCGGCCAAACGCGCTGTGTCCTTCCGAATCACGATCATCGCGCGGCCCACTTCGAGCGCCGCGAATGCCGATGCGACGAGCCGCGTCTGATCGACACGCTCTCCTGCTGGCGCCGACGCGATCCGCATGATGAAGCCGCGCATGCCAGACTCGAACCGTGGGGACAGCGCTTCGAGGTCGTCGTCGAGCGCGGACCTGGCAAGCAGCGCGCGGATCTGCTTCAGGTATTGCCGCGAAATCCAGTCGCCCGCAAGCGGCACGATCGTCGAAAACGCGACGGCGGCAGCGGCGATACCGAGCGACAGGCCAAAAGCCGTGTCGAGAAATTGCGCGGGATGATATGTGACGGGATTCGCGATGTTGACCGTGTAGCAGAAGAACACGCCGAAGCCGAGACCGAGTGTGGCCGTCTTCGGAAACGTATTCAGATAGCTGCTGACGACGATCGGAAACGCGATACACGCTGCCAGCAACGCGAAGCTGTCGAACAGCGGAAAGACGAAAAACGCGAAGCCGAAGCCGACTATCGCGCCCGCCACGCAGCCGCAGAACATCTGCCAGCTTGCGACGACGGGATCGGGCGCCAGCGTGAACAGCGCGCTGACGATCGCAACGGAAACCAGCGCGCTCGATCCGCCGACCCAGCCCGACGCGAGCCACATCGCGCCCACCGACAGCACGGCCGTCGCCGCGCGCAGGCCGTTGATGATGGCCGCCGCGCGGTTCGACGTAGCACGCGTGCTGTCGATATGCGTGAGCAGACGCAGCACCGATTGCTGGCGCGCGCGCGGATCAGCGCGCCGCGCTTCGACGAAGCTGCGGCATAGTTCGCGCAGATTGCCGATGAAGCCATGCATCGCCGCACCCGTCATTTCGACGAAGATGCGCTGCGACGCGGGTTCGTCTTCGAGCAGTTTCAATGCGGCATCGATGCGCGCTTTCAGCGAACGCTCGAAGTCCGCGAGCGGCGCCGACAACGCATCGAGTTGCATCTCCGGCGATGCACCCGGCGCGATGCCGTCCGGCACGATGGCAAGCAACGCGCCGATCATCTCATTCGCGGCTTGCATCGCGCGCGAGCCCACTTCGACGGACGCCTGCCCGATCACCTGATGCAACGCATGCGCCGACGCAAGCGTATCGACGAAACTCGTATCGAGCTTGATAAACGCGTGATTCTGCAGGCGGATCGACGGGTCTTCGAACACGGCGCCGACCCGCAGGCCCTGCACATTCGCGCGCTCGCGCAGAAGATCGAGCATCGTGCCGAAGCCGTCTTTTGGCGGCGCGGTGCCCAGCAACGTGTGAATGGCCGCGAACAGATGCCCCACATTGCCGCTGCTCGCCGCGAAAAGATCGGGCGTCACACGGCGCGGCAGGATCAGCGCGCTGACGAGACTCGCGCACGACACGCCGATCACCACTTCACTGACGGTATAGACCAGATTGTCGAACACGCCGTACGGATTCGACAGCGTGGGCAACGACGTGATCGCCGTTGCATAACCCGTCAGCAGAAAACCATACGACTGAAAATTGCGGAAGTACGACGAACCGAACACGCACAGACCAATCCACGCGGCCAGCACGATCAGAAAGAGCCACGACGCCTGCGAAAACAGCGACACCAGCACCAGGCCCGCGAGACTGCCGCACAGCATGCCGAGCCCGCGATAGAATCCCCGCGCGATCACCATGCCGCTTTGCTGGAACATCATCACGACGATGCACGACACCATCGCCGTGCCGGGTCCACGCAGTTCGAGACGCATGCACAGGCCCATCGCGAGTGTCGCGGCGAGCGCAACCTTTGCGACATGCCTGAAGCGCGGATAATCGTCGCTCCAGTATTGCCTGAGTTCGTCACGCCATCGCAGCGGCGCCGCGATGCCTGCATCGGGATTCATAGGGATGTCCGTATTCTGTAGATCGGTACGGCATCGCGGCCTTTGTTGCGAAGCAGATGCAAAGCACTTCGCAATGCGGCCCGCACGATGCGTACGGTGGAGGCTTCGAGTGTGCGCGAAGCGGGGTCATGTCGATTGCTGAATTGCACGCTCATGCCTGATTGCGCCAGCCAATGCCAACCATCGCAATCACGTATTGCGTCAGGATTTATGGGCCTGCATGCTAGTGCCCATACTCATTCAACGCTTCGCACAAGCGCCCGCTCTCCGCCACCACGCTACTCATGAATCTTTCTTTTGAAGTCTTGCAGGCACTCGATGCTATCGACCGCACGGGCACCTTCGCCGCCGCAGCGGAAGAACTGCACAAGGTGCCGTCGTCGCTGACGTATCTGGTTCAGAAGCTGGAAGTCGACCTGGGCGTGAAGCTGTTCGAGCGTACCGGTCGCCGCGCGAAGCTCACGCATGCGGGCCGCGTCATCGTCGAGGAAGGCAGGCGTCTGCTCGAAGCAGCGCGCGAACTCGAACAGAAAGCGAAGCGCATCGAGCACGGCTGGGAGTCGGAACTGCGCGTCGCCATCGACGAGATCATTCCGTTCGAACTGATCTGGCCTCACGTGACGGAGTTCTACAAGCTCAATCTCGGCACGCGACTGGTGCTGTCGAAGGAAACGCTCGGCGGCTCGTGGGATGCGTTGATTACGCGGCGTGCCGACCTCGTGGTCGGCGCAGCGGGCGAGCCGCCGCCCATTGCAAACCTTGTCGCCAAGCCGATTGGCTCATTGAAACATGCATTCGTGATCGCACCCGGCCATCCGCTTGCCACGGCCGTCGAGCCCTTGCCGATGGATGTCGTTGCCCGTCATCGCGCGGTCGCGATCAGCGACACGTCGCGCAAGCTCGCACCGCGCACGATCGCGCTTGCCGTCAATCAGGAAGTGCTGACCGTGCCCACGCTCGAAGCCAAGCTCAATGCGCAGATGCGCGGCCTGGGCGTGGGCACGGTGCCCGAATGTATCGCCGCCGGTCCGTTGAATCGCGGGCAACTGGTGCGCAAGGAAGTATCGGGCATGCGCGAGCTCACGCACTTCTATCTCGCCTGGCGCGACGACGAAGCGGGCAAGGCGCTGCGCTGGTGGGTCGATCAGCTCGATCGTCCCGACCTGATCGATGAGGTTGCGCAGCGGCGCGCGGCCATGGGGTGATGTCTTTTCAGCGTTCAGCGCTACGCGTATCCGTGCAACGGCGTAGCGCCTGATGGCCTGCTTTCCTGTTTATTCACCGATTCCTTTTCCTGTACCGGCAGTTGTCCCGTTGCGTTGATGGCGTTGATGCCACGCCCTTCGCACAGCTTCGACAAACCCCGTAACGCGCGAGCATCGAACATGTCATCGCCGGAAGTGATCGCGCCCACTAGCACCTCTTTCCAGATCGCATAGGTTTCCGCGTTGGGACCGTGAATTCGCACGAGCGTCGAGCCGAGCGCAGCGAGCAGCCGCAACCGCGCGCGCAGATGCAGCGGTGTAACCGCGCCGGACGACATGACGGCAAGCGCGCGCCGCGCCCATGCACAGCATTCGTCGAACAGCGACAGTTCGTAGAACAGGAAAATCGCGTTGACGGATAGCGTTTCGCGCAACGCTTCATCGCCTTCATCCGACAACACCCAGGCGAGCGCCGCGCGCACTTCGTCGAGCAGCTCGGGCATGCGGTTGCGCCAGCATTCGCTTGCGGACCGGCTTTGCGCACGTGCATTGCCGTCGATCAATGCGGACAGATAACGCGCGTGGTTCAATGCAACGATGCGGCGTTCGCCGTTGTCGTCGAGCTTTTGCAGCGCGTACATGCGCGTGGTTTCGAGCAGGCGGAACGACGCGTTGCCCGGCCCGGTGCTTGCGACCACCAGCGACTTTTCGACGAGTGCAGCGATTGCCGCTACGACATCCAGTTCACGCGTGCCGTGATCGCTTGCAACGGCAATCGCGGCTTCGAGCGGAAAGCGGTCCGCGAAAATGCCGACGCGGCGCAAGGTCTTGCGTTCGGCTTCGTCGAGCAGCGCATAGCTCCAGTCGAGCGTCGCCTTCAGCGTCTGATGACGCGGCAATGCGGTGCGCGTGCCACCCGTCAACATGCCGAAGCGGTCATCGAGATGCGCGGCCAGCGTGTCGATGCCGAGCAGCGCGGCGCGCGCCGCAGCGAGTTCGATGGCAAGCGGAATGCCGTCGAGCCGTCGGCACACCATGCCCGTCACGTGGATGCTCGCTTCGTCGGCGGCAAAGCGGGCGTCGATGGCACGCGCGCGCAGCAGGAAGAGGCTCACTGCGCTTAAGCGACGTACGCGTTGCACATCGTCGTCGGGTTCGGGCACGTCCAGAGGCGGCACGCGATACAACGCTTCAGCCGGAATACGCAAGGGCTCGCGGCTCGTCGACAGCACGCGCAGCCGCGGGCAGGCGTCCAGCAAATGATTCGCCAGCTGCGCCGCCATATCGATCACATGCTCGCAGCTATCGAGCACGATCAGCACGCGCCGCGTACCGATCGCTTCGACGATGCGCTCGCGCGTCGACGGACAGCCCTCGGGCGGCACGCCCGTCACGCATGCAACGGTAGCCAGCACGCCGCTCATGTCGGACGCGGAGCTCAGCGACGCGAGGAACACTCCGTCCGGCGCACACGCCAGCATGCCCCGCGCGACTTCGATCGCAACGCGCGTCTTGCCGATGCCACCCGAGCCGACGAGCGTCACGTGACGCGCGCTGCCAAGCGCATGACTGACCTCCGCGATCGCATCGTCACGGCCAACGAGCGCGGAACTGTAGGCGGGCAGATTGTTGGGCACCGCGCTTTGCGTGAACGCATGCTGCCCGGCAAGCGCAGGCACGGCGTGGTCGTGCACTACCGTTGCCGATGCATGCACGAGCAGATAGCCGCGCCCTGCGATCGTCTTGATCAGGTCGCGGCTGTCGCCGAGCAGCTTGCGCAGCCCCGACATATGCACCTGCAGATTGTTGTCGCCAACCACCGTTCCCGGCCACACACGCTCCAGAATCGCTTCCTTCGACACCAGCCCGCCCTGCGCTTCGATCAGCAATTCGAGTATGTCGAATGCACGATTACCGATGCGTACCAGCTTGCCGTCGGTGCGTGCTTCACGGCGTACAAGATCGATATCGAGCGGTCCAATTCTGATCATGAGTGGATCATGAGACGGTTCGCACACAGATGCGCGCGCAACACTTCACAGTGCGCGCAACTGAATCGCAAGCGATAGAAACCCCGGATCGGGCAAGGCACGATGAGAAGCATGCTGCATATCGGTTGATGTGCCTGGAAGTCTAGAACGGAGCGGCCTGCGCATGGGTGGAAAAATCCGAACGATCCGTTCGAAAATTTTGAAGCCGTTGCCTGCTCATCGACCAGGCGAAGCATCGTAATTGACGGGCACCCATTGATACGTCGCGCCGTCTTTGCGGATATGCCCGAGGCCCGGAAACGCAATATGCGCCGCCGCAACGAGATCGCGCCGCCCGGCCGCAAGGTCCAGCAGTTCGCGTCGCGCGCGTTGCGCGGCACGTGCATCGCTGTCGTACTCGACGGATGCAGCGGGGTTCTGCAACTGGATTGCGGCCACGTGCACGATATCGCCCCACACCAGCAGGCGCTGCGACGCGCTCTCGACCACATAGATGCTGTGTCCCGGCGTATGTCCGGGTTCGACGAGCGCGCGGATGCCCGGCTCCAGTGCGACATCGTTGCCGCTAAATGGCTTGAATCTGTTTGCCGCGAGGTACGGCGCGACGGATGCGCGGGCGGCATCGAAGAAGCTGCGGAGGAACGCGGGCGCTTTCGCCTTGTTCGCCGGGTCGAGCCAATAGTCGGCCTCGGCCTGACTGGTGCGCACGATGGCGTTCGGAAACGTCATCGCACCATTCGATACGACGCCGCCTACATGGTCTTTGTGAAGATGCGTGAGCAGCACTTCATCGACGTCTTCCGGCTTGTAGCCGGACGCGCGCAGGTTCACGATCAGCTTGCCGCAGCAATCGCCGTACAGAACGCCTGCGCCTGTATCGATGAGCACGAGCTTCGCGCCCGTGTTGATGAGGAACGCGTTGATCGAGCCTTGCACGGGCGGTTGCAGGAACTCGCGGTCGAGCTCGTGCGCGATCTCCGCTTGCGAAACACCTTGAACGACGGTGTCGATGGGAAACGGATGCGTGCCGTCGGATAGCGCCGTGACTTCGACCTCGCCTACCGTGATCCGGTAGAAGCCGGGCGCCTGCGTACCGGCTTTTGGCGCAGCGGCATGAGCAACCCCGACAACCCCCGCAACGCACATGCACGACAGGAAAAGACATGCGTGCAGCCATGCTGCACGCAACGTGTTGAAACGGTCCATGGATGTTCTCTCACTCGCTTTGACAAGCGCCAAAGCATAGCGAGCGGACCGGATCGCAGTATTTAATTGTTCTGTGTGTTCTGTGCCGCCGCGTTGCAATGCGCGAGATAGGCGTGAATCTGACTGACCACGGCAGCCCCATCGCCCACCGCCGACGCCACCCGCTTGGTTGATTCCGAGCGCACATCGCCCACCGCGAACATGCCGGGCAAGCTGGTTTCGAGCGGATAGTGAATGCCTGTGCCCGTATGCGTCGGCACACGCCGCGCGAAGCCCGTCACGACGAAGCCGTGGCTATCGAGTTCGACGCCGCTCGCCATCAGCCAGTCCGTTTTCGGATCCGCGCCGATGAAGAGGAACAGATGGCGTGTCTCGATGGTCTCGTCGTCCTCGCCTTCGCGCCGCACATGGACATGCGTGAGTCCCGCTTCATCGCCTTCGAGCGCCTGCAACGTGCAGCGCGTGCAGACGGAAACGTTCGGCAATGAGCCGATGCGATCGATCAGGTACTTCGACATGCTCGCAGTCAGATCGGCGCCGCGAATCAGCACACGGATGCTGCGCGCGAAGTTCGCCAGAAACACGGTAGCCTGCCCCGCGGAGTTGCCGCCGCCGATCAGCACGATGTCCTGACCTTTGACCAGCTTGGCCTCGATGGGCGACGCCCAGTAGTACGTGCCGCGCCCTTCGAAGCGCTCAAAACCGGTGACGTGCGGCTTGCGATACGCCGCGCCGCTCGCCACCACGACGGTACGCGCGCAGACGCGCTGCCCGTCCAGCAGCGTCAGACCATGCACGCCGTCGTCCGTATCGACGCACGTGACCTTGCCGGGAATCGCCAGATGCGCGCCGAACTTGAGCGCCTGCTGGAACGCGCGGGCGGCGAGCGCCTGGCCTGAAATGCCCGTCGGAAAGCCGAGGTAATTCTCGATCCGCGAACTCGCGCCCGCCTGCCCTCCTGGCGCGCGTTGATCGAACACGGCGACGGACAACCCTTCCGTCGCCGCATAGACAGCTGCTGCGAGCCCTGCCGGCCCGGCCCCCACGATCGCGACGTCGTAGATATGCGAGGGTTCGAAGGTCGGCACGAGGCCGAGGCACGACGCGAGTTGCGCTTCGTCGGGCGCGCGCAGCACGGAGCCGTTCGGGCAGAACACCAGCGGGAAGTCGTCCGGCCCTGTCGTGATGCCGGCGAGCAGCGTAGCCGCGTCGGCATCGTGACGCGCGTCGATCACCATCGCGGGATACGCATTGCGGCGCAGAAAGCCCTGCAGCCGGACAAGGCGCGCATCGTCGCCATTGCCGACGATAATCGGCCCGAGCCCCTGCTCGATCAGCCCGAGCCGCCGCAGGATCAGCGCGCGCATGATGTGCTCGCCGAGCTGCGCATCCGCGACGATCAACGCGCGCAGCTTTTCCGGCGACACCATCAGCGTGTCGCAATCCGTCAACGCCATGCCGTCGATCAGCGCGGGCTTGCCCGACAACTGCGCCATCTCGGCCATGAAATGACCGTCGTCGTGCTCGGTCACGAGCGTCGAGCGGCCAAGGCTGTCACGCGAACTGATCCGCACGTGCCCGTGCAGCAGCACGAAAAGCCCCAATGCAATGCGGCCCGTTTCGAAGATCAGCTCGCCGGCCTTGAACGACATCGGCTGCGCGAAGCGGCGCAGGCTTGCGATCTGCGCAGCGGAAAGCCGCGGAAACATCTGATGCTGCCGGTATTCGAGCGACGAATACGGCATGGCCAGGTCCGGCGCGTTCGCATCGGGTTCGCTGGACATGAGAGGCGGAATGTTGATCGCCGGGGTGCTCATTGCTTTTTGCCCTGCCTTGACTGAATGTTCTGATTGCCCTGATGCGGCGACCGCTAGTTTGGCCACTCCGAACCCAGCACCAGCCCGCAGAAATTCAGGCGCCGATAGTCGGGATCCCATCTGTCGAGCACATCTGCGTTGACGGTGCCGAATGTCGTTTCGGGGCGATGCTCCATGCCGCGCGCGTACGCTTCGATCAGCTTCGTCTTGAAGCCGCGCTCCCTCGGAAACGCCTGCACGATGGCATCGCGCTGCTGCGTGGTGAATTCGTAGTAGCGCGCGCCGCGCACGTCCATCTGCACACCGGCGCTGACGAGCGCGACGAGCGGCGACATGTGCGCCGGAATGCCGGGCGTCGTATGCAGCGCGACGGCCGTCCATACGTCGGCAGCGGCCCGTTCGTCGACGTTGTGACCGAGCAGGAATTCGCGCGCCGCGTTTGCGCTGTCGATCTCGAAGCGGTTCGGCGAATGGCTGTAGCGCGCATTCAGGCCGACATTGTGAAAAAGCGCGCCGACATAGAGTAGTTCGAGATCGAGTGGAAGCGCTTCCTTTGCGCCGATCAGTGCGGCAAACAGAAACACGCGCAGCGCGTGGTGCAACAACATTTCGGGCTCGATGCCACAAACCTGCTCGTATGCCGCGAAGGCCAGCGCGCTCTCGGGAATCTCGACGCCGGCAATATTCTTGTTCATATCGACTCCTCCGGGCCGGATGACGCCCGGCCATGTGCTCCAGTGCAGCCGGCTTCTCCGACGCATCTCGCAGCGTAGCAATGCGGAGTGAAGAATACTTTGTCCGGCGATTAAAAAACCTGAATACACGCGATGAAATTCGCGCACTTCGAATGCGGGTCTGATCGGCTGCTGAGCCTTGTCACGCCCGTGTGAGCACGGATGGCGCGCCACGAAACACCAGGCGTTTTGACTAAACACATGGCTGCTAGCGATGCCGACGGATGCGTCGCATGTGGCATCCACCTTTAATTTTTCTGAAGCGCACGCAGTGCGTCGTGCAGGGTGGTTGCGTGCAGCGCAATGCAGGCCTGCAGCATCGATGGATTCATCTCGCCGCGCGCAACGACGCTTCGGCGAGCACCTTCCCGGCTAGCGTTCGATAGCGGATTGCACGCCAACCTATACCTGCGTATGAGGCTCTGACTACTTGGATTAAACGGCCGTCCCAACGTACGATGGTTCAATCCGTCGCCTCGATCTATCTTTGTCTCATGCGGCAAAAGATGTATTCCGCACCAGCCAAAACGGATCAGACAGCACGAGGTGAACGGTTCCATGGACAAGATCTTGAGCATGCGCATCTTCTCGCGCGTCGTCGAGTCGGGCAGCTTCAGCGCGGTGGCCGAGCATATGAACTGCAGCACGGGCAGCGTGTCGCGCGCGGTATCGACGCTCGAAGGCCAGTTGCAGGCGCGCCTTCTGCAACGCACGACGCGCAAGGTTTCGCTGACGGAACCGGGCGAGCGCTACTACCAGAAGTGCAAGAAGATCCTCGCCGATCTCGAAGAAGCCGAAGCCGAAGCGGGCGACGCACACACCTGCGCACGCGGCACGTTGCGGATTCACTGCGTGACCGAGCTGGGCCTCGCGCAACTGACGCATTCCGTCCTCGAGTATCGCAAGCGCTTTCCCGCCGTCGCGGTGCAGCTGAAGTTCCTGCCGCGCATGGCGAATCTGCTCGAAGACGAAGTGGACGTATCGATCGTCTCCGCGCCGACGTTGCCCGACTCGCGCAACGTCTGCAAGCTGATTGGCCACTGCGAGCGCGTGCTGGTCGCTTCGCCCGCTTTTCTTCAGACGCATGCGATAGAAAGCGCGAGCGATCTCGACGAACATGCGCTGACGCCAATGCCGTTCCGCGTCGAACCGAACGATCACCACGTAAAGCTGAGCCTCGTGAAGCCGGCAGCACAATCGACGGCACCGGAAGGTTCGGGACAGTTCGCGATCAACGATACCGAGGCGATCCGCATTGCAGCGCTGGCGGGCGCGGGCGTCGCGGCGTTGCCGGTTCATTGCGTGATCGACGATATTCGCGCTGGAAGGTTGCTTCAGCTTTTCCCTGAATCGCGGCTTCAAAATACGAGCGTTTTCGCCGTTTATTCAAGCCGGCATCACATCGACGCGAAGATCAAGACCTTCATCGACTTCATGACGTCGCACCTTAGAGCTGTGCTCGACGCGAGTTTGTTGAGCGAGCAGGCGCAACCCGGCTTGAACCGTCTTGCGCGCGTAATGGAGAATGCATGATGCGCACTCTTGCCCTTCCCCGTTTTCGGCCTTTTTATACGATTGCTGCGTGCAGCGTCGTTCTTGCCGCGACCTGTGCGTATCAGGCGCCTGGCATGATGCAGGCGATTCTTGTGGTTGGCGCGAATGCGCAATTGCCGCTTGAGCGGCTGGCTGCTGATGCTGGCAAGCCGGAAGCTGTTTCTTCTACCGCGGTATCCGTGCAGGTGCGGCCTGCTGTTGATGTGGCTCGGCCTGCGCGGGAGCGGCATCCGCGGCGGGATGTGCATGGGTATGAGCGGGGTGTTACTGATTATAAGTACTGGACTTGATGAGGGTTGGTGGGTTGGCTTGCGATGCTGGTTTGGTTTGCTTTTGTTGTCGCTGGCATCCGCGTGATGTTTTCGTTGTTCATGCGTTGCCCCTGTGCGGGGCGGCATTTGGTTCGGTTTGTCTCGCGACGCTGGTTTGCTTGGGCTTTCGCTGGCATCCGCGACGTGATGTACCCCTTCACGCGTCGCCCCTGTGCGGGGCGGCACTTACTTTCTTTGCCGCCGCAAAGAAAGTAAGCAAAGAAAGCGGGCTAACACCGCCCGTTCTTGACCTCCGCCTGAGGGCCCCCAACGGGTCCCCTCCTTCATGCGGCGCCGCTCTTCTCGACGCCCGCTGCCAACGCTTCGAATTGGCTCATCACCCGCTTCACACTCCCGCGTCGCCACACGCGCGATCGCATCGCGCACGTTCTATAGCGGCAAACTGTGTGTAGGCTTTCGCGCCGTATGCGCTCCACTTCGGACTGAAAAGCACGATCGGTGTCGTAAGAGCGCTGACTTGTGAAGCACTACGACCTACACACAGTTTGCCACCTGGGCGGCCGTAACCAGTCGCTGCCGGTTGCTGCGCTACGGGTGATTGAAGTGGGTGAGGCGCTCGATTAGAGCGTTGGCAGCGGGCGGTGACTGAGAAGTTGCCATGTGAAGGATAAGAACCGTTGGGGGCCCTCAGGCGGAGGTCAAGAACGGGTGGTGTTAGCCCGCTTTCTTTGCTTACTTTCTTTGCGGCGGCAAAGAAAGTAAGTGCCGCCCCGCACAGGGGCAACGCCTGAGGCACCAGTAACAAATCGCGGATGCCAGCGAACGCACGAGCAAACCAACCCAGCGTCGCAAGACAAACCGAATGCATATGCCGCCCCGCACAGAGGCAACGCCTGAAACATAAAAGCAAGAAAAAACCAAACTGACATCAAAAAAAGTTAGTCCACACCGAACACATTCCAACCTGCAGGACCCTGCAAAAAACCGAACAAGCCCGCCCGCCAAGGCACGCACCCAAATGGCACGTTCGATGCAAATGATTGCGTCATAGCCAACGCATCAGGATGCACATCATGCTCGCATACCTATTCAGAATGATCATCAACCTGCTGGACCAGGCCGAGCACAGCCGCCGCGACGTGTATCTCGCTTCGGCCGTCGATATCTTCGAACTCGAACGCCGCATGCGCTCGATCGAAGCAGGCGATTAGCTAATCACAGCAATCCGATCAGATTGCCTAACGCCGCGGACGCGTCCCCTTCACGCCATCCCAGCGCGAGACGCGCCCGCATCTTCGTGCCCTGCACGTCCACATAACGCACGCCCTTCACCTGCACTTGCGCAATCGCAGCGGGCACGATCGACACGCCAAGACCTGCCGCCACCAGATTGATCACCGACGACACCTGCGGCGCAGGCTGCGCGAGCCGCGGACTGAAGCCCGCCTCGGCACACGCGCGCACGATCTCATCATGCAGCGTGACGCCGGCGGGCCCCGGCACGAGCACGAAAGGTTCATCCGCCAATGCTGTCAACGGCAAGCGCCGCTTTGATGCAAGCGGATGCGCGGACGGCAGCACGATTTTCATCGCCTCGTCCGCAAAGCGATGCATCTGAATGTTGTCCGGCGACGTCGGGCCTGGCCGAAAGAACACAGCATCGAGCCCGTCGTCGAGCAGGCGTTGCAGCAATGCCGGCGTGTTGGCCTCTTCGAGCGTGAGATCGACAGTCGGATGGCGACGCTTGAAGCGATGGATCAACGCAGGCACGACAGGATTGAATGCCGCCGAGCCGGTAAAGCCGATCCGCAGCCGCCCAGTCTCACCGCGCGCGGCTCTCTGCGCCGCACGTGCAGCGCGCTCGGCTCCACTCAATACGCGCTGTGCCTCGATCAGAAACGCCTCGCCCGCCCCCGTCAGTTCCGCGCCGTGCGCCGTTCGACGAAATAATTCGACGCCCAGTTCGCGCTCGAGACTCTTGATCTGCTGGCTAAGCGGCGGCTGCCCAATACCCAGCTTTTCGGCCGCACGTGTGAAGTTGCGTTCGTTCGCAACTTCGATGAAATATCGCAAATGACGTAGTTCCATGCCAGTGCTAAAAGATATCGAGTTAGCCAGTTTCATATATTGGACAGTATAGCTGTGCCGCAGGACAATTCTCGCGTCACAGTCGAACGCCCTTCTTGTCCATGAGTTCCGATCCAGCCGTTGCGACGCCCGATCGCATCGAAGCATCCAGCCCACTGCCGAAACTCGCCGCCGCATCGGGCGTGCGGCCAGGCTCAGCAGCGTTTCTCCGCATCAACATCGCGCTCTTTCTGGCAGGCTTTTCCACCTTCTCGCTGCTCTATTGCGTGCAGCCGCTGCTGCCTGTTTTCGCCGCTGAATTCCATGTCGGCGCCGCGCAGAGTTCCCTCGCGCTCTCGTTGTCCACGGGCTTTCTCGCGTTTTCGATTCTCTGCGCGGGGGCACTCTCAGAGCGGTTCGGCAGACGCGGGCTGATTTTCGTGTCGATGACGCTCGCCGCGCTCTTCAACGTCTGCGCCGCGCTCGAAGCGGACTGGCACAGCATTCTCGTCGCCCGGGCTCTGGAAGGGCTTGCGCTCGGCGGCGTGCCCGCCGTCGCGATGGCGTATCTCGCGGAGGAAATCGATCCGCGCGGTCTCGGCTTTGCGATGGGGCTGTACGTTGGCGGCACGGCATTCGGCGGTATGATCGGCCGCGTCGGCATGAGCTATATGAGCGATCATCTGTCGTGGCGCACGGCAATGCTGACCATCGGCATCGTCGATGTACTGGCCGCGATTGCGTTCGTCTTGCTGCTGCCCAGCTCGCGCAATTTCGTCAAACGTGCTGATCTCAGTCCCGCTCATCACATTGCGCTATGGCGCAAGCATCTGACCGCCTCGACGTTGCCCGCCGTGTTCGCGACGGGATGCCTCGTCATGGGTGTGTTCGTCACCGTCTACAACTATGCAGGCTTCCGGTTGATGGCGCCGCCGTTCGATCTCAGCGCGACGCAAACGGGCCTCATATTCTGTTCGTATCTGTTCGGTATCGTCGCCGCGTCCAGCGCGGGCGCATTCGCCGATCGTTGCGGGCGCGGACCCGTGCTGATCTCGGGTGTCGTGGTCGCCGCGCTGGGACTCGCGTTGACCTTGTTGCACACGCTCGTCCCCGTCGTACTCGGCATCATCGTGCTGACCATTGGCTTTTTCATCACGCACTCGGTGGCGAGCGGCTGGGTCGGACAACTCGCCGATGGCGCGAAAGGCCATGCCACCTCGCTCTATCTGCTTGCGTATTATCTCGGTTCGAGCGTGCTTGGCTCGTGGGGCGGCTGGTTCTGGCAAAACGGCGCATGGCCGTCCGTCGCCGGGTTTGGCTTTGCAATGCTCGCCGTCTGCGGCACGCTCACGCTGTACGTCGCCCGTGTGCAAGTTCAAAAGGTACGCGCACGCTGACTCATAGAGGGAGTTTCTTCATGATCGATCATCTCGACCATCTGGTGCTGACCTGCACCGACGCCGAAGCGACAACGCGCTTCTATACGCAGGTCATGCAGATGCAACTGGAAACGTTCGGCGCGGGGCGTGTTGCGTTTCGCTTCGGCAATCAGAAGATCAATCTGCACGTGCGCGGCAGCGAATTCGAGCCGAAAGCGCACCTGCCCGTGTCTGGCGCGCTGGATCTGTGCTTCATCGCCTCGGTGCCGCTCGATCAGGTCATCGCGCATCTGGCCGCATGCGAGTGGCCGATTATCGAAGGGCCTGTTGAACGGACAGGTGCGACGCAGAAGATCCGCTCGGTGTATGTGCGGGATCCCGATCTGAATCTGATCGAGATCTCTGAGCTTTTGAATTAAGCGGCCCGAGGCGGCATACGCGTCACACGCGTGTGACATGTGCCTTGCGCACGCGAACCATAACCTCACGCGTCTTAATTCTCTTTTAATTCGCCCTGCCTAAATTGGTAACGAGACAACAGTGTGATTGCGTCGTTCCATGACAAGGCATCTGCAATACGCGAATTGATCTTCAAGAAGGAGAATTATCATGAACAGGTTCACCAAGGCCAGTCTCGTTGCGATTGCGCTCGTATTCGCGCAATCCGCCACAACGGCAGCATTTGCGGCAACGACGGATCTGCCGCAGATTCATCAGCAAGGCGCAGTCACTTATCTGTCGGGCGGCGTAGGCAGCGATCAGGCGGCTGCGCTCAAAGACGTGATGCACAAATACCCGCTCGTACTCGAATTTGCGGGTGCGACGCATCAAGGAAACGAGTATCTCGCCGACGTGCCCGTCCATATCACCGACATGAAGGGCGCAACCGTTCTCAAGGCAACCGCCAATGGACCGTTCATGCTGGCCACGCTGCCGGGTGGTCGCTACAAGGTCACTGCGAGTTACGAAGGCAAGACGCAGCAGCGCGTGGTGAACGTCAGTTCGTCAGGACACGTCCGCACGATGTTCGTGTGGCCTGCGCATGCCGACCGGAGCGAATCATGAGCGCCGATGCGGATGCCCCCGTCGACGAAGCTCGCCGCCGCTGGATGATCGCGACTTCGGTAGCAGGTGGGATTGCAGGCGTAGCCGTTGCGACGCCTTTCGTCGAATCGTTCAGGCCGTCGGCATCCGCGCTCG
Source organism: Burkholderia sp. Ac-20365 (assembly GCF_017104715.1). Classification (GTDB taxonomy): domain Bacteria; phylum Pseudomonadota; class Gammaproteobacteria; order Burkholderiales; family Burkholderiaceae; genus Paraburkholderia. The sequence continues at coordinate 544,487 of NZ_JAAGPI010000001.1, read as the reverse complement.
CGGCGGGCGCACCGGTGACAGTCGACATCAGCCGCCTGCAACCCGGCGACATGATGACGGCTGCGTGGCGCGGCAAGCCGATCTTCATCGTCAATCGCACCGATGCGATGCTCGCCGATGTGCGCAGCGCCGACTCTCTCGTCGCGGACCCGCATTCGACACGGCCTTTCTCGATGCCGCTGCCGTCCTATTGCAACAACGAGTTTCGTTCACGCGCGGAGCATCGCAATCTTCTCGTCGTGGTCGGCGTGTGCACGCATCTCGGCTGTACACCGAGTCCGCGCTTTCAGCCGGGTCCGCAGACAAGTCTTCCCGACGACTGGCCTGGCGGATTTCTCTGCCCGTGCCATGGCTCAACCTACGATCTCGCAGGCCGCGTATTCAAGGACAAACCCGCGCCGCAGAATCTCGACGTGCCGCGTTATCGATTTGAATCTGCACAAAGCGTGGTGATCGGCGCAGACGAGCAAGGAGACGCATAAGCACGCATCAGCACACATAAATACGCAGTTTGATATTCGGCAATGGCCCCTTTAAGATTCATTTAAGTGTCGGCCGCTATGGTGTGCGCTCCGTCGCCTATCACTGCACGGCAGCCCGCCGCATTTATTACATGCCGTTCGAAAAACCCCTGCCGTTTGCCGTCATTTTTACCGTGCTGTGCCTGCAGCTCGAGTAAAGGCGACGCGCGTTTCATTCCTTCATCTGGACGCCACGCGTCTATCAGTTCGAGCGCGAACACACACCTGGCTTCGCGCAATCGCCACCGCAGTTCTGCAATTTCGATCATGCCCTTTCCCGCATTCGTTGCGCCGTCGGCGCGTAGTGGCAAAGTCATTCTGGCGTGCGTGCTCAGCTCCGTTTGTGCCGCGTCGATTTTTTCGCCACATCGCGCGAAGCATGCTGTCGATCAGGACGACGCAGCCGGCGCGCAATCGGCATCGTTGAATCGCGAAGCCGCGGACACGACACGTCAGGCGCCGCCCGCGCCCGAGCCGCAGCCTGTCGTCAAATCGGCGACCATCAAGAGCAGCTTTGCGGAAGCCGCGCAGCGTCTAGGTCTCGATGGCCGCACCACGGCCTTGCTCGCCCACGCGTTTTCCGGCGAGATCGACTTTCGCCGCGATCTGAAGCCCGGCAATACGATCAGCCTCGTCGTCGATCCGCCCGAAGGCAACGACGCTGCGCAGGAACCGGCGTCCACGCCACTTGCCGTGCGCATCGCCACGGGCACCTCGTCGCACGATCTGTTTCTGTACCGCAATCTCGAAGGCAAGCCGTTCTACTACACGAAAGACGGCGCGAGCACGACGCCTGCGTTCGCGCGCTATCCGCTCGCGTATGAGCGCGTGTCGTCGGATTTCTCGCTGCGCCGTCTCGACCCCGTCACGCACCAATGGCAAAGCCACGACGGCGTCGATCTCGCCGCGCCTGCCGGCACGCCCGTTCATGCGACGGCGCGTGGCACCGTCTCATTCATCGGGCGGCAAACGGGGTATGGCAAGGTGATCGTGTTGCGCAATCCGCCGCCGTATCAGACGGTGTTCGCGCATCTGTCGCGCTTCGCAAAGGGATTGCATCGCGGTGCTCAGGTGCAACGCGGCCAGGTCATCGGCTATGTGGGATCGACGGGATGGGCGACGGGTCCGCACCTGCACTACGAGGTGCATGTCGACGCCGTGCCGAAAGATCCGTTGACGGTCGCGCTGCCGGGCAACGATCCACTCGATGCAACCGAGCGCGTGCAGTTCGCGAAGGAAGCCGACCGTCTCGAGGCATTGCTGTGACCTCACGCATTCATTCCGTTCCCAATCGCGCGACGTGCTGAAACTTCATCTCTTCCTCACGCTGTTATTGATCGCGAGCCTCGTGCCCGCGATCGCGCACGCAAAGCGCGCTGCGTCCAAACCGTCGGTGCAGGCGCGTGCCGCCATCGTCGTCGATATGACGACGGGCCGCACGCTCTACGCGAAACACGCCGACGAACGCCGGCCCATCGCATCGTTGACGAAGCTGCTGACGGCGATGGTCGTGCTCGACGCCAAGCACTCGATGATCAAGCCGCTGCGCGTGACGGATGCCGACGTCGACCGTCTGAAATGGTCGCGCTCGCGCCTGCCCGTCGATTCGCTGCTGTTGCGCGGTACGCTGTTGCATATCGCGTTGATGTCGTCGGAAAACCGCGCGGCATTTGCCTTGAGCCGCGACTATCCGGGCGGGCGTCCCGGTTTCGTGCGCGCGATGAACCGCACGGCAAAGCGCCTGCATATGACGCACAGCCATTTTGTCGATCCGACGGGACTGTCGCCGCACAACGTATCGAGTGCACGCGATCTCACGCGGCTCGTGCGCGCCGCGTATCGCTACCCGGTTATCCGGCGCTACTCGACTGCGCATCAGAAGCTGGTGCTCGGCGGCGACGGCCCGCTGATGTACCGCAACACCGATCCACTGGTGTATCGCGCCGCGTGGCAAGTCGGGCTGCAGAAAACCGGCTTCACCAACGAAGCCGGCCATTGCCTGATCGTCGTCACGATGGTGCGCGGCCATCCCGTGCTGATCGTGCTGCTCGGCTCGCCCACTCCGCACTCGCACTTCCAGGATGCTGCCGATCTGCGCCACTGGCTCATGACAGCGCGCCACTGACAAACGCGCTGCCCCTTTGAAGGGTCCGAACAGACGCGCCGCTGTACACTTCCGGGCAACGTCGCCCGCTGGCGATTCACTGAGCGATGCACCATGGACCGGATCGACGCAATGAAGGTGTTCGTCGCGACGCTGGACGAAGGCAGCCTGGCGGGCGCGAGCCGCCGGCTCGGCCGCTCGCCCGCCGCGGTGAGCCGCGCCATTGCCTTTCTCGAAGCACACGTCGGCTCGCCGCTCCTGCACCGCACCACGCGCACCATCAAGCTCAGCGAAGCCGGCGAGCGTTACGCGGCCGCGTGCCGGCGCATCCTGACCGATCTGGAAGAAGCTGACCTGCTGGTGGCGGGCGAGCGCTCCGCGCCGCGCGGCCTGTTGAACATCACGGCGCCCGTCGCCGCCGGCCAGGACATGCTGCGCTCGATCCTCGACGACTTCATCGACGCCTACCCGGCCGTGTCAGTGCGGCTGCATATGCTCGACCGCCCGGTAAGTCTCATCGACGAAGGGATCGATGTCGCGCTGCGCATCGCGCATTTGCCCGATTCGACTTTGATCGCGATTCCCGTTGGTGAAGTGCGGCGCGTCGTCGCCGCGTCGCCGCGCTATCTGGCCAGGCATCCGCAGATTCGCGAGCCCGCCGATCTCGAGCAACATCAGATCATTTCGATGACGCACTTCGGCCTTGATTCATGGAGCTTTCCACCCGCCGAAGGCTCGACCGTCGCGCAGGTCGTCCATTTCTCGCCGCGCCTGATCGTCAACAGCATCGACGCCGCCGTGGCGTCCGCCGTCGAAGGACGCGGCGTTACGCGCATGTTTTCGTACCACGTCGCCCAGCAGGTGAAGGACGGCCAGCTGCGCATCGTCCTGCGCGACAGCGAGCACGCGCCCTTGCCCGTGCATCTGCTGACACCGCACGGCCGCCTCTCGGTGCCGAAAGTGCGCGCTTTCGTCGACTTCGCCACGCCGCGCCTGCGCCGGCATTTCAAGCAGCTTCAGCGCATCACCAATAGTGATTGAACCGCGCGGCGGAAGAATGTCTGCCGCACTACGTGGATTCTCTCTGCTGCCGACTGAATCTATATTCGCTCCATCGACATCGGGCCCGCGCGGCCCACTGGTTAAAGGAGCGAATCAATGGGTGCCGAACAGAAAGTAGTGATCGTCACGGGTGCGTCGCAAGGCATTGGCGCGGGTCTGGTGAAAGGCTATCGCGACCGCAATTTCCGCGTCGTCGCGACCTCGCGCACGATCAGACCGAGCGACGATCCCGACATCGCCACCGTGCAGGGCGATATCGCCGATGTGAAAACCGCCCAGCAGGTGATCGACGTCGCACTGGCGCGCTTTGGACGGATCGATACGCTCGTCAACAACGCGGGCATTTTCATCGCCAAGCCGTTCGATACCTACACGCCCGAAGACTACGACGCCGTGATGGCGACCAACGTGAACGGCTTCTTTCACATCACGCAGCGCGCGCTGACGGAGATGAGCAAAAAGCGCAGCGGCCACGTTGTGAACATCACGGCAAGTCTCGTTGACCGTCCGCGCGCCGGGCTACCGGCCGCCATGGCTGCTCTCACGAAAGGCGGCCTGAACGCGGTGACGCGCTCGCTGGCAATCGAGTACGCGCCGCTGGGCATTCGCGTGAATGCCGTCGCACCGGGCGTCGTCAAGACGCCGTTGCATCCACGCGAGCGGCACGAAGCGCTTGCACGCTTTCATCCGCTCGGGCGTCTGGGCGAAGTATCGGATATCGCGGAAGCCGTGCTCTATCTGGAATCGGCGGCATTCGTGACGGGTGAAATTCTGCACGTCGACGGCGGCAGCAACGTCGGCTCCTGAAAACGCACATGTTTATCGCACGGTATTGCCCATATTATTTATTTCGGATGCCGTAGCATTTTAAGCGCATCACTGCTCTTCTTGAGGAATCGCAGCAAGCAGTAGCGGCAGAAGCACGGAGGTCATCATGCAGGACGCAGCGGTCAGGATATCGCCGCCCGCTTTCAACATCACACGCGGCACCGTGGCGGGTGCCAGTGCAAGTCTCGTCGGGATTGGCCTGGCGCGTTTCGCGTATACGCCGCTGCTTCCCGCCATCATCGACGCGCACTGGTTCGCGGCCTCGACTGCTGCGTATCTGGGCGCGGCGAACCTGGGTGGCTATCTGGCGGGCGCGCTGCTTGGCGGCTATCTCGCGAAGCGGGCCAACGTAGCGCAGGTACTGCGCGCGATGATGCTGCTGGCAACGATTGCGTTCATCGCGTGTGCGTTTCCGCTGTCATTCCTGTGGTTCTTCGGCTGGCGCTTCGCGTCGGGCCTCGCAGGCGGCGCATTGATGGTGCTGGCCGCGCCAACCGTGCTCGCGCACGTGCCGCCGTCGCGCCGTGGCCTCGTAAGCGGCGCGATTTTCGCGGGCATCGGCCTTGGCATCGCCGCGTCCGGCACGCTCGTGCCGCTGCTGCTGCGTGAAGGCGTGACGCAGACATGGCTCGGACTCGGCGCCATTTCGCTGCTGTTGACGGCCGGCGCATGGAACGGCTGGCCGAAGCAGGACCCGCATCATCATGCGGCGCATCCGCATCATGCGAAGCACCAGAAGCCGGGCGGCATGACGTTGCGCGCACTCTATGCAGAGTACGCCCTCAATGCAATCGGCCTCGTGCCACACATGCTGTTTCTCGTCGATTTCGTGTCGCGCGGTCTCGGCAAGGGACTCGACACCGGCGCGCAATATTGGGTGCTGTTCGGTCTCGGCGCGATTGCCGGCCCGCTCCTGAGCGGATATCTCGCCGACCGCGCGGGTTTCGGTCCCGCGCTGCGTGTCGCGTTCGTGATCCAGATCGTCGCCGTCGCATTGCCGCTGATCGGCACGGATCCGGTGTTGCTGATTGCCTCGAGTGTGCTGATGGGCGCTGCCGTGCCCGGCATCGTGGCGCTCGCGCTTGGCCGCGTGAACGAACTGCTCGCGCATCACCCCGCCGCACAGAAAGGCGCGTGGAGCACAGCCACGACTGCGTTCGCGGTCTTTCAGGCCGGCGCTGCGTACGGACTGTCGTTCCTGTTCTCGCAGAACGGCGGCAACTATCAGATGTTGTTCGCGATCGGCGCAACGGCAATCGCGCTTGCGCTGTCCATCGACCTGTTCACCGCGCTGCGCGGCGAACCGGGCAACCGTTAATGCTTCACTGCAAAACTTGATTGAAGGAATGAAGGCATGAACCAGCCCACGCCCACTGTCTCGTTACGCAGCGCCCCCGAAGTCGGCGCGCGCGGCTACACAGAGCGCAATCAGCAATACTGGATGCGCAATCTGTTTGTCTGCGTATTCGGCTCTTTCACCACACTGGTCAGCCTGAGCATGCTGCTGCCGTTTTTGCCGCTCTACGTGAAGCAGCTCGGCGTCGAATCGCAGGCGGACGTGATCCAGTGGTCGGGCGTCGCGTTCGGCGCGACCTTTCTCGGCACGGCCGTCACCGCACCCTTGTGGGGCCGTCTCGCCGACCGCTACGGGCGCAAGCCGATGTTGATCCGCGCCGCCGTCGGCATGGCCGTGGTGATGTCGCTGATCGGCATCGCGCATAACGTCTATGAACTGGTGGGGCTGCGGCTGATCGCGGGCCTCGTTGGCGGCTATGCGTCGGCCTCGACGGTGATGGTCGGCACGCAGGCGCCGCGCGAACGCGCCGGCTGGGCGCTCGGCTTGCTGTCGACGGGCGCGCTCGCGGGCAATCTGGTCGGGCCGCTGATCGGCGGGCTGCTGCCCGGCCTGATCGGCATACGCGGCACGTTCTTCGCGGGTGGCGCGGTGATCGCGGTCGCCGCGCTGTTGACCATCGTCGTCGTCAAGGAAGACTTCCAGCCTGACACCGATTCGAAGCGCAAAGCCGCCAGCGGAACCGCCGCCACGCAGACGGCGCGCACGCACTACGCGGTGATCGGCGCACTGCTCGCCACGGCGATGATGGTGCTGCTCGCCAACATGTCGATCGAGCCGGTGATCACCGTCTATGTCGGCAGCCTCGGCGTCGCGCCGGACCATCTCGCGCGCATTGCGGGCGTCGTGATGGCCTGCTCCGCGTTCGGCAGCATGCTGACAGCGGCGCGTCTGGGCGCGCTCGCGGACCGCATCGGCGGATGGAATGTGATTATCGGTTGCCTCGTCGTGACGGGCCTCGTGATGATTCCGCAGGCGTTCGTGCATCAATGGTGGCAGCTGGCCGCCATGCGCGCAGTGATGGGCATGTCGCTCGCGGGGCTGCTGCCCGCCATCGCCAAGCTTGCGCGCCACGCCGTCGATGAGAGCAAGACGGGCCAGATGCTCGGGTATCTGCAGTCCGCGCAATTCAGCGGACAGGTGGTGGGCCCCGTGATCGGCGGACAGATCGCCGTCTGGTTCGGCATGCATTCGGTGTTTTTCGTCACCGGTTCGCTGCTGGTCGTGTGCGCGGCTTTCGCGCAATGGGCGCGCGGACGGTAACCTCTGCGGCGTCGAGCCGCACCCCGCTGCACGCGTCTGCGATGTTGTGCGTATGATCCTGTACGTATACTTTGCCGGTAGACTTTCGAAGCATCGGCAATTTCACGCGACATCGCAGTCATACGGGAGCGACAGTCATGTTCATTGCAATGAACCGGTTCAAGGTGGCGCTGGGTTCGGAAGGCGCGTTCGAGGAAGTGTGGACGACGCGGGATACGCATCTGAACGACGTGCCCGGTTTTGTCGAGTTTCATCTGCTGAAGGGCCCGCAACGCGAGGACCACGTGCTGTACTCGAGCCATACGATCTGGGCGAATCGCGCGGCTTTCGAAGCGTGGACGCAGTCGGAAGCGTTCCGCGCCGCACATAGAAATGCGGGAGGAGAAGCGCGTGCGCTTTATCTCGGACACCCTGAGTTCGAGGGATTCGAGGTGCTTCAGACCGTGAAGTAATACAGGCAGCGCGTCATGCACGCTGCCGACACCACCGCGCTCGCGCATGCTGGCGCGCCTGAATACCAGGTGCACGGCGACCGCTACGCGTTCGGCAATGCCGCCATCGCAATGAGTTGGAGCATTGCCGACCATGCGATATGCGGCGTTTGCGTGACCGACCGCGTGCACATGCGCAGCCTGAGCGTCAGCGAGCCGTTCGTGATCCGCTTCGCTGACGGACGCACGCTCGATGCAAGCGGGTTACGGCTCGATTCGCCATGGCGCGAAGAAGTACTGCCCGCCGTGGCGAATGCGCTGCGGCAAGCGGAACGTGTCGCCGGCCGCCGCGTGACAGCGACACTCAGCGACAGCGAGCGCCGTCTGCGGGTGGAATGGAGTGTCGAACAGCGCGAGGATTCGCTTTACCTGCGCCAGCATCTGTCGATTACCGCGCTGCTGCAGGACGAACCTGTTGCATCCGTTTCGCTGCTGTCGATACACGCGCCCAATGCGCGCAAAGCGGGCGATCTCGCGGCGGTGCCGGTTGTCGACGGCAATATCTATCTCGGCTTCGAGCTTCCGATGTCGGAAAGCGAAGTGCGCGATGGCATTGCATCCTTTAGCACGAGTCGTGCATTGCCGCTGGAAAAAGGCAAAACGCTTGCGTATTCAGCCGTTGCCGGTGTGTTCCGCGAAGGCCAGTTGCGCCGCGACTTCGCTGCCTATATCGAGCTTGAGCGGGCACGACCCTACAGTCCGCTTCTGCATTACAACTCGTGGTACGACATCGGCTTCCTGACGAAGTACACGCAGGATCAGGCCGTCGAACGCATTCACGCAATCGGCCGCGAACTGCATGACAAACGCGGCGTGCAGCTCGACTCGTTCCTGTTCGACGACGGCTGGGACGACTATAGCGGCCACTGGTCGTTCAGCGACGCCTTCCCCGATGGTTTCCTTCCATTGAAGCATGCAGCCGCGCGCTATGGCGCGGCGCCCGGCGTCTGGTTGTCGCCATGGGGTGGCTACGGTCCACCCCGCACGGAGCGCGTGACACGTGGCCGCGCGGCAGGATACGAAACGGCCGGCGACGGCTTCGCGCTCTCGGGGCCGAGGTACTATCGGCGCTTTCATGAAGTCGCGCTGGACCTGCTCACGCGACACGGCGTCAATCACTTCAAACTCGACGGCACGGGAAACGCAAACACGGTCGTGCCCGGCAGCCGCTTCAACAGCGATTGGGATGCAGCCGTCTCACTCATCGAAGCGATGCGAGAGGCAAAACGCGACGTGTTCGTGAATCTGTCGACGGGCACGCAAGCGTCGCCGTTCTGGCTCCGCTATGTCGATTCGATCTGGCGCGACGGTGCGGATTACGGTTTTGCGGGCGTAGGCAGCGATCGTGAGCAATGGATCACTTATCGCGATGCGCAGACGTACCGCAATGCCGTATGTCGAAGTCCGCTTTTTCCGCTCAATTCACTGATGCTTCACGGCATCATTTACGCTCAGGAAAATAAGCGGCTCAATAGCGATCCCGAGCACGCGTTTTCTCATGAAGTGCAGTCATACTTCGGCAGCGGAACGCAATTGCAGGAACTGTATGTCACGCCTTCTGTGCTGCAGGAGCGCGATTGGGACGTACTCGCACAAGCTGCCCGCTGGGCGCGCGAGCATTCCGATGTACTGCGCGATTGCCACTGGATCGGCGGTGCGCCGGACAAGCTAGAAATCTATGGATGGGCTGCGTGGGCACCGACGAAGGCGATCGTCACGCTGCGTAATCCGGGAGATCGCACGGAAGAATTCGTGCTCGATTTGAGAGCACATCTCGAACTGCCCGTGTCAATTGCGGGCCAATTCTTCGCGAGTCTTCCGTTCGTAGAAAACAATGCAAGCGTGCCGGCCGTGTGGGACTCTGATCGTCCCCAAACGATTCGTCTCGCTCCTTTTCAGGTATTGACGATCGAGTTCTCTCCATAGAGCCGCGCCTGATCTCGTTCTATGAAAGAGTCGTTGCCAGAATGACAGTCTTTACTTCGGTTTGGTGCAGATCGAAGATCAGGACCGTATTGTCGCCAGGTCTCAGCCACGGCGCCGGGCAATAGAGCCGTCTCTGCGGACCGATGTTCCAGTAGCGCCCAAGATTACGTCCGTTCACCCAGACGAAGCCTTTGGTCCATTCGGACATGTCGAGATAGACGTCTGCGGCTGCATCGATTGAAAGCGTTGCGGTAAAGAAAATCCCAGCCCTTTCAGGATTGGAACAGACCGGACGCAAGTTGCCGACGAACGATGCATCCATTGGCAACAGCACGACTTCCCAATCAGTCAAGACCTGCTCTGCACCCGACAGATCACGCAAGATCACCGGGTCGCCAATGCCTTTGCGATCGATCATGGAATGCCCATAATTCACTCGCCCCATGCCTTCGACGAGCACCTCCAGCAATGCAGCATCATCTTGTTTGGCCGAAGCACCAGGCAATGCAAGCGGCTCGCGATGCACGACATTGCACGGCAACGCGCGGTTTTCCGGCAGACGCACGCGCGACACGCCGCCAACGTACTGTCCATCGACAAAAACGGGCGCGTAGTCGTGAACATCACCTATATCCAGCGCGCCGCCTTCGTAACGCTCAAGCACCTTCCGATAAAGCACAAAGCCGAACGCCTGCCCGTACATTTCGAATGGCTGCGGATGCCGTGTTCGAGAAGCTGGGAGTGCAGCAGGAAGATTGTCCCAGAGAGACGCGTACCGTTGCGGCACTAACGGACCAATGCTCTTCACGTCCAGCACCGGAACAGGCGCAGGCACTTCAGGTAAAGGCGTAGACAAGTATCTGGCGATAATGCCGCGATACTGCATATACCGCGATGTCGCCACGCCCTGCTCGCTGATTGGCGCGGCATAATCGTAGCTGGTGATATCGGGCTGGTATTCGCCAGAGTCGACATCGACATTCGCACCCGCATAAAACCCGAAACTCGTTCCGCCGTGAATTACGTAGAGATTGAATGACAGGTTCTTTCGCATCAACTCATCGAGCGTGGCGGAAAGATCGACGGTAGTCCCTTGATACGTGCTGTCACCCCAATGCGTGAGCCAGCCGGGATAGACCTCGCCCGCCAAAGCAGGTACGGACGGAAACACCTTGCGCACGGCTTCGATCTGCGCCGCGTTACCGTTGCTTAACGCAATCGCGCCGCCTTCGACATACGACCTGTTCTGCTGCAATTGAACGAGACCATCTTCTGTGTAGAACGGTCCATGAATTCCGCCGCGGATCCAGAGTTGCCTGAGCTCTTCCAGATAGCTCGGGTTGCTATCGAACGAGCCGAATTCATTTTCGATCTGGATCATCAGAATCGGGCCGCCATTGCCTGCCATCAATGGACGAATGCGCGGCACGAGTTCGTCGATATAGCGCTCGACGGCGTGCATGTAGCGCGGACTATTTGCGCTATCAGTGCGCAACTCAATATCGGTATCCGCCAACAACCACGATGGAATGCCGCCGAGATCCCATTCCGCGCACACATAGGGACCGGGCCTGAATAGCACCCACATGCACTCTGTCTGACAAAGCCGGATAAAAGCTTCGATAACGCGATTGTCAGTATGAAAGTCGAATGCTCCTTCGCTCGGCTCGTGATAATTCCACATCACGTAGATCGCGATGGTGTTCATCCCCATTGCCTTCGCCATCTGAATCCGATGCTGCCAGTACTCCACGGGAATGCGCGCAGGATGCAATTCGCCGCTGCGGATCTGAAATGGCTCGCCGTCCAGCAAAAAACCGTCTCCGTTCGCAGCAAAAGTGAAGATGTGCGGGACATTCGGATCCGCTGGGATCGTGTCGTGGCTGGACTCTCGCTTCTTCATGGGCTCTCCACTTTTCAGACGGCACTCTGTTTAGCCAGCGCCTGCGCAATGTGTTCGCGCAACCAGCGGTGCGCTGGGTCCCGATGACATCGCTCATGCCATAGCATGCCCATTTCATAGCCGGGCACATCGACTGGCGGCCTGACAATCTTCAACGCGCTCGTGCTGAGAACCAGCCGTTCGGGAACCATTGCGACGAGATCCGTATTCGCAAGCACGGAGATCATGACCAGAAAGTGTGGCACAGAGAGTACTACACGCCGCGTAAGTCCCAACTGTGCGAGTACTTCATCCGTGACGCCGCGAAAACCGCCACCATCCGGAGAGACAATGACATGCTCCAGTGCGCAGAATTGCGCCAGCGTCGGCCGGCGCTTCAACCGCGGATGACCAGCGCGGCCAGCCAGTACATAACGCTCCCTGAAAAGCACCCGGCGGTGCAAACCGAGAGGAGACTCGTCGCTGGTATGGAACGCTAGATCGATGTCCCCTTGCTCCGCCTGCTTCACGATGCGCGTCGGCATCATTTCAACAACGGAAAGCCGCGTGCCCGGCGCCGCCGTGCGCAACGCATTCAATGCGGGCAGCAGTACCGTCGACTCGCTGTAATCACTCGCCGCCAGCCGCCAGGTGTGCGTCGCTTTGGATGGATCGAATGCCCTGGCAGGTGATATGACGCTCTCAAGCACATCGAGCGCTTCACGCAGCGGCTCTCGCAGCTCATCGGCTCGCGCGGTAGGCCGCATGCCACGTGGCCCAGGTAGCAGCAGCGGATCGCCAAAGATCTCGCGCAGCTTCGCGAGATGCACGCTCACTGAAGGCTGCGAGAAATTTAAACGCTCCGCTGCGCGCGTCACGTTATGTTCCGACAACAGTGCATCGAGCGTGACCAGCAGATTGAGGTCTAGCTGTCTGAGATTAATCATCGTAATACCGGACATGTCAGAAATTCATTTCCAATATACCCGACGGCCGCCTACGCTGCTCATCATCAATCACGGAGATCGAATGATGAATGTACTCTTTGTGTATGCGCATCCCGAACCGCGCTCGCTGAATGGCGCGTTAAAGGATTTTTCGGTTGCGCGTCTGGAAGCTGCGGGTCATCACGTACAGGTGTCCGACCTGTATGCAATGAACTGGAAAGCATCGCTTGATTCGAATGACAGCGCGAGTGCGCCTACTCGCGACCGCTTCGATCCAAGCCTCGATTCAAAGCATGCGTTTGAGAACGGCTTGCAGCGGGAGGACATTGCGCTGGAGCAACAGAAACTGCTATGGGCAGACGCTGTGATTCTGCAATTCCCGCTCTGGTGGTTCTCGATGCCGGCCATCCTGAAGGGCTGGGTCGAGCGCGTCTATGCGTATGGTTTCGCCTACGGCGTGGGCGAGCACTCCGACGTGCGCTGGGGCGACCGCTATGGCGAAGGAACGCTTGCCGGTAAGCGCGCCATGCTGATTGTCACAACGGGAGGCTGGGAATCGCACTACGCAGCGCGCGGCATCAACGGTCCGATCGACGATCTGCTATTCCCGATTCATCATGGGATTCTCTACTATCCCGGCTTTGACGTGCTGCCGCCGTTCGTGACGTATCAAACGGGAAAGATGGATGACGCTCGTTACGCATCCACATGCGAGAAGCTCGGTCAACGTCTGGACACGCTGTGGACGACACAGCCCATACCATTTCGTCCGCAAAATGCAGGCGCATACGATATCCCCGCACTCACGTTGCGCGACGAGATCGCACCCGGCAAAGCGGGATTCGCTGCGCATCTTGCATGACGAATACGCTCGCCGATTAGCCGACCCGGTAATTCAGTCGATCGTTTTATGCGCAGCGCGTAATATTTCCTTAATGGCACGGGGTATTACATTGCCTTTCGCATCGAGAAAATATTTCTTATCGCCATTATGCTATAACCGGAATGTGACCCAAATTAGCGATCACTCCGATCTCGATGCGATATGGCGTTTTACTATGTCGAACCCGAAGTCGCTGGCGGCCTTGGACAGGATTCCGTTGTGGATTCAACTGTCCATCCGCCAACCGTCATCAAGCTGCATTATAGAATCATCAACTGGCTAGGCGATGCGCTACTGGAGAGCTTTCCCGCGTTGATCATCACGCGCGAAGCTGCCGATGCACTGAATGAAGCCGGTATGAGTGGATTCGAATGCAGCGAAGTTGAAGTCACGATGAGCGACTCGTTCAAAGAAATCTACCCGGAGCGGGTATTGCCGGAATTCCTGTGGTTATCCGTGACCGGCAAGGCCGGGCGCAATGATCTGGGCCTTGCCGATGACTCGCGGCTCGTCGCCTCCGAGCGCGCGCTAAGTCTGTTGAAAACATTCGGCCTGGATAACGCGATTGTCGAAGCGTACTGACACTCGTGCTTATCTCCCTCCAAAAGCCAAAGGCCCGTCTTTCGACGGGCCCCTGGTTGCCTTTTTTGAAGAATGAATCTCTGACTTTCGTCAGAAGCGATACCCAACAGACACAAATGAAACGATAGGATCCACGTGCAGTTTCGACGTGCTTGTCACTGTGCCGACGCTCGAATGCGTCGTCAGCGTCGCGCGTGTCGACAGCCACATGTACGACAGCGACACCCCCGCCGACCAATGCTTGTCGAAGTTATACGTAAAACCGGCATTGATGACAGGTGCAAACGAATTGCTCAGCTTGGCCGATGTCGGACCTTCGAGCGCGCTTCCGTAAGTCGAAGAATAGAGAAACGCACCGCTCGACATCGACGAACTGAGCTTCACACCGCTATACCAGACATAGGCAGCGCCCGCGCCGAGATACGGGCGGAAATGGCTTTGCGCATCGTTGAAATAGTATTTCAGCAATAGCGTCGGGCTCCATTCGTACGCCTTGCCCAGTTCGCCGAGTCCCGCAAGCGTGCCCGTGCCGTTGAGCGTGAACTTCGGCGGGATGCCGAATACGCCTTCCACAGCGATGTGATCGGTGACGAAGTACGTCGCCGTCAAGCCGACCGTATCGGACCCGTCGACGCTCGCGCCCGACCCGCTCGCTGTCGACGTCGCACCCAGCGCATTAATGCTGAAGGGTTGGCTCGACGACTGCGGCGCAAGGTGAAACCAGCCGACGTTCGCAACAAAACTGCCCGCGCTCTGCGCGTGCGCGGCCGTACCCATCAGAAGCGCGGCCGCTACGGCGATGGCCCGGTATAGCCTCATCATCTCCTCCTTTGTTGTGTTGGTCTGGAGGCGATTTTATGTGCACGACCGTTCGAATCGATACGTCGACTCTGGTGTGTTGATTCTGGAATTTTGTAAGGATTGTCCCCGCTGTTTCCGCGCTAGCCCGCCAGTTCGCGATGCAGCGCCAGATATTCCTGCGACAGCTTGTGCCGCGGATCGAGATGGATCACGGGCGTCGCATGCTGGTGCGACTCGCGAATCTTGACCGACGACGACAGCCTCGAACCCAGCACGGGCAACCCTTCGCTCACCAGTTCGTCGACCAGTTGCTGCGGCAAGCTCGCGCGAGGCTGGAACTGGTTGATCACGATGCCTTCGACATGCAGTGCATCGTTGTGATCCTGCTGGATTTCCTTCACGTTATCGAGCAGCGTATAAAGCGCGCGACGCGAGAAGTCGTCGCAGTCGAACGGAATCAGGCAGCGCTCGACGGCGATCAGCGCCGAGCGCGTGTAGAAATTCAGCGCGGGCGGCGTGTCGATATAAATCGCGTCGTACATGTCCAGTTCGTTCAGCGCATCGCGCAGCTTGTAAATCTTGTAGCGCGATTCGAGCTTGCCGTGCAGCGTATCGAGATCCGCGTGCGCGGGCATGATGTCGAGGTTCTCGAACGGCGTCGGATGAATGAACGACGTCACATCGATCGGCTTGAAGCTGAACGTCAGTGCCGTTTCGAAGAAGCTCGCCACCGTGGGATTGACTTCGTTTGCCCGCGCGCCGAGCAGATACTGGCTCGAATTGCCTTGCGCATCCAGATCGATGACGAGCGTACGGAGCCCTTCGCTGGCGCTGATGGCCGCGAGATTGCATACGATGGTCGATTTGCCGACACCACCCTTCTGATTGAATACGACGCGCCGCATGTGTCCCCTCTTGCATTCGATTGCCGGAAAAAGAGCAGCATACCTCAGCCAGATTGCCGGGCGATGCGCGCCATAATGTGCGCGCAATGCGCGCATTCGTATGACGCGCGTTCATCGCCTAGAATCGTTTCAGGCGCATCGCGCCCGGCCGCATGCACAAGGCCGCGCCGGGCTCCCGCCACGCGGGATGTGCGCCATCCAACGCGCGAACTTGTCTCAGGAGGTTACGATGAAAGCAGACGAAAAGGGCGACGTGCGAGCCTTCGTGCAAACGGCCGAACAGGCGGGCGACTTTGTGTGGGTGATTGCACTGGTCGATTTCGGTGCACGCGAAGTCAAGCGCACGATCGTCTCCGACGAACAATACTCGACGCGCGCCGCCGCCAAAGACGCGGGCGACGCGCGCCTGAAAGCACTCACGGAGGACCGCCACGCGCACGCTTGACCGCTCCTCACCCGCTGCGTCGGGTGTGTCGCTGCTTGTGTTCTGCGCGGGTATCGCGCTGGCCATCTATCTGGCCGTGCTGATCGCGCTTTACCTGATGCAGGACACCATGCTGCTGCCCGCGCCGCTCGACGTCGCCGCGTTGCCCACCGGGCATCACGGCGCGTACGACGTCGAGCAATGGCGCGCCAATGGCCAGTACGCGGGCTATGTCGTCACGCCTGCCGCAGGCTCGCCACGCGGGACGGTTCTGCTTTTTCACGGCAACGCGGAAACGGCGGAAAACAAGCTGCCTGTTGCCGATGTGTTCGAGCGCGATGGTTATCGCGTGGTGATTGTCGAATATCCGGGCCAGGGACAACGTCAAGGCCCGCGCACGATGCTCGCGGCGTTGGCGGCCTCGCGAGAAGCCTTAAGCGCGGCTCGCTCGCAGTGGAGCGGCCCGTTGTATCTGGTCGGCGAATCGCTCGGTGCGGGCATGGCGGCGCAGGCCGTTAAGGGCAACGAGGCCGCGCTCGCGGGTGTCGTGCTGATTACGCCGTGGGATACGCTTGCGAGCGTCGCAGGTGAAAAGTACTGGCTATTTCCCGTTCGCTGGATGCTGCACGATCCTTTCGATTCCATCGCCGCGCTCGAACGCTATGACGGACCACTCGTCGTGATCGGTGCGCAGCAGGACACGCTGATTCCGATCAGGCACGCGCAACGACTGGTGAATGCGCATCCCGGCGCACGTCTGATGGTGCTGCCCGACGCGAATCACGAAGACTGGTTCGGCGCGATGCACGACTCGCACTGGCAACAGGTGCTGCGCTGGCTGCACGCAGCCTGACTCTGGCCTGCAGCGTCACGCACCCCACGCGGCGCGCACGCGCTCGCGGATATCCGCAAGACGCGTAACGGATTCGTTAGCGAACACGAAGCGCAGATACCGTTGCGCCTGCGGACCCCAGCCGTTCATTGGCGTCGCAGCGACTTCGCCTTTTTCCAGCAGAAGACGTGACGCGTCGGCCGGCGCAATGCCCAGTTGCATCGTGTCGATCAGCAGCGACCATCCGCCATCGGGACGCACCAAGGGCAATTCATGCAAAGCGCCCAGCAGAAAATCGCGCCGCGCCTGCCATTCGGCGACCGCCTGTGCGACGCCATCGTCGGTGCAGGTCAACGCGGCCGTCGCGCCCGGCATGCCGATTCCAACCTGACAGACGACATTCGACAGGCTCGTCAGCCGCACGTCGTGCATGATGCGCTCGGGGCCGACGATCCAGCCCACACGCCAGCCGATCATCCGGTATTCCTTCGATACCGAGCCAACCGTGAAGGTGCGCTCGCGCATGTCCGGCAGCGACGCGGGATGAATTGGCTTGCGCCCGTCGAACAGGATGCGCTCCATCGCGGCATCGTAGACGAGCCATGCATCCGCGCGGCGGCAATGATCGGCGATAGCGTGCCATTCGGCTTCGTTCGCGACGAAACCGCTCGGCATCGACGGCGACATGATGAGGAACGCGCGCGTGCGCGGCCCGACTGCATTCGCGAGCGATTCGATGTCGAGCCGCCAGCCATCGGCGGTAGCGTTGAGTTGCGCGAACTTCGGCACGCCACCCGCCAGCAGCACGCGATTGATGAGGCCCGCGTAAGTGGGATCGGTCAGTACGACCTCGTCGCCCGGTTCGAGGATCGACAGCAGCACGTTGAGAATGCCTGCCAGCCCGCCTGCGGAAATAATGCATTCGCTGCTGGCGTCGTAGCGATTGCCCGTGGACTGCTGCATCCGCGCGACGACGGCCTGGCGCAATGCCGTTTGTCCGGTGAATGGCAAGTAGCTGTTCGCGTCGTCATCGTCGACGGCCTGGTGAGTGAGGCGAATTGCTTCGGCGGGCGGACGCAGATCGGTATCGAGATTTTCCAGCCGAAGAATATTGCGGTTCTTCGTGGCGTCGGCCGCGTCACCCATCCGGTCGACGCCTATGCCTGGGATATTGCGCAAACGGGAGACTGTCATGAGGGACTCTTCGCATCGGGCGATATGCGGGGAATCTTACTATTGGGTGGCGTGGTTGGGCTTCTCACACGCCGCTCGCCCTTCTCCCCATCAACTCATTCCGGATCAACGCATGCAAGTCCTCCGCGCTCGGCTGCGTGCCCCATCGGCTCGCGCCCGCAACGGATGCGATCGCGAACCACGAATGCGGCGGAAACCATTCCTGCACCATCACACCGTTCTGTCGCAGGCACAGTTGGCCAGTCAGTTCGCTGTATTCGGCCGACATCGACTTGCCGTTCGCCTGCACCGTCACGCACGTGCCCTTCGACGACGGCTGCTCTTCCACGCTGACGATCACATCTTCGCCGGATGAATCTTCGTATGCGGCGCCCATGATCAGCGACGCCCAGCCAATGCAACCCGACGGAAAACGACGCGCGTCGTCGAAGTATTGATTGTTTTCATCAAGCCCTCCCAGCTTTGTGTATCGGGAGACACTCTATGCAAATCGCACCGCGAATATGTGTGCGTATGTAAGCAAACGTGAATCCCGTCACTGCTTTACGGCACGGCAGGGAAAAAGTGTAACGACTGCCTTCAATTCGCTTGTCGAGTGTGCGCGCTTACAACACTCGTGGCTCGCCGCTGTGCGGATACGTCGTGATTGCGCTGTCACAGCGAGGTAACACGTTTGGGAATATCGTGTTGCCCGGAATGACGCTTCCTTCCCGTTCCTTCCCAGCGCCGACGCCCCCGCGCCGCTGCGTACCCGTGCGTCGTCCGCCTTCCACCGCGAGAAAAAACGACATGTCGAACAAGAACGCCCCCGATACAACCACCACCGAGCCAGACAACACGCAGTCCACCACATTCTCGCGCCGCGGCTTTCTGAAGCTCGCGGGCGCGTCGAGCTTCGCCACGGCGGCAGGCACCTTCGCAGGCGCCGCGAAAGCCGATCCGTCGACGCCCGATGGCACGCCCGAGCAGGTCCATCTGACGTGGGGCGAAGATCCCACGAATGAAGTCGTCGTGTCGTGGGCATCGACGGCCGCAGCTGCCAATCCGCGCGTGCGCTTCGGCGCAACGGGCGACAGGAAGGACACCGTGCACGCCGTTCAACGCACGTACACGGACGGCCTGAACGGCGAAGTCGTCTTCACCTATCACGCACGCCTGCACGGCCTGAAGCCGAACACGACATACCAATACGAAGTCACCGCCGATAACGACAGCAGCACCGGCTCGCCCTTCTCCGCATCGTTCAGGACCGCGCCGCGCGGCCGCACGCCGTTCCGCTTCACGAGCTATGGCGATCTGGCAACGCCGAACACCGGCTGGGTGCTGTCGTCGCCGCAAAGCCGCTTCGCGGTACAGGCCGTCGAACGCTTTCAGCCGCTCTTTCACCTGCTGAACGGCGACCTCTGCTACGCGAACCTGAACCCGACGCAGCAACCCGCCGTGTGGCGCGACTTCGGCAACAACAATCAGACGTCGGCGGCAAACCGTCCGTGGATGCCTTGTCCAGGCAATCACGAAATCGAATTCAACAACGGCGCGCAAGGCTTCGATTCGTATCTGACGCGCTACACGCTGCCGCACAACGGCACGCGTTTTCCGGGCCGCTGGTACAGCTTCCGCGTGGCCTCCGTGCTGTTCATCTCGCTCGATGCCGACGATGTCGTGTATCAGGACGCAGCCGCGTTCGTCGCAGGCCCGGCGCCGCTCGTGCCTGCTGCGAGCACGGGCCATCCCGCAATCGCGCCGGGCACGTCGTTCTACGTGCGCGGTTACAGCAACGGCGAGCAGACGCAATGGCTCGAAAAGACGCTGCGCCATGCCGCCGACAATGACGACATCGACTGGATCATCGTGCAGATGCATCAGGATGCGCTGAGTTCGTCGAAGACGGGCAACGGTTCCGACAAGGGCATTCGTGAAGCGTGGCTGCCGCTGTTCGACCGCTATGGCGTGGACCTCGTGCTATGCGGGCACGATCACGACTATGAGCGCAGCTACCCCGTGCGCGGCTGCAATCATCACGCGGGCATCGATGCCACCACGGGCGAGAAAGTCGACACGCTGCAACCGAAGCCGGTTGTGCACGCGCACGCGAGCAGCGGCAATACGTTCGACACGAGCCACGGCACGATCCATCTGATTCTCGGGGGCGGCGGCACGAGTGCGCCGCTCGACGTGTATGGCGTCGATACGGGCAACGGTAACCCGCAGGCGAAGATCTTCACGAAACCCAACCGGCCGATTCCCGGCGCTACGGCGGGCACGTTCACGCGCGCGAACGCCGACGCGCTCGAAGACGCGATCTGGTCCGCGCAGCGCGATACGGGTACGGGCTATGGCATCGCCGTGTTCGACTACGATCCGGGTTCGCACGGCGGCAAGACGACGATCACGATGAACTACTATCACGCGCCCGGCGCGGATCAGACGCCGACCGCGAACTACGAGCTGTTCGAAACCATCACGCTGTCGAAGCATCGACGCGGTTGATCGTGATGCGTGGCGTTGCGCAGACATTGCGCAGCGCCACGCGTTCAACACGCGTCACTTGCGGAACGTGTTTCAGGCCTTGCCGCCCGCACCCAGCGAAGCCGACAGCTTCGCAAACGTGTTCTCGTCCGTGCGATCGAAGTAAAGCGGCGTCACCGACACGCGCCCCGACGCGACCACCGCCGTTTCGCTATCGGGCGCATTCTCGCGCGGGCCGCGCTGGAATCGCAGCCAATGATATTCAAGGCCGCGCGGGTCGACATGCGGCAACACATCGATGCCTTCCACCAGACCCACGCCCTGCTTCGTTGGCGTAAGCGGCCCCGCAGCCGAAGCATCGACATCGGGGAAATTGACGTTCAGGCAAACAGGTACATCGTGCTCGATCGCGAGCAACTGGCGGATCACGCCCGGCGCGAGCGCACGCGCCGTATCCCAGCGTACTTTCTCGCGATCCTTGAAAACCTGGCTCAACGCGATGGAAGGCAGCCCGAGCAGCAGACCCGTCATTGCCGCGCCGACCGTGCCGGAGAACATCGTCTCGACGCCGAGATTGCCGCCGCGATTGATGCCGGACAGCACCAGCGTAGGCGGCGTATCGCGCATCAGATGACGCGCGGCCATCACGACGCAATCGCCAGGCGTGCCGATCACGCCGAAGCGTCGCTCGCCCTGTCGGCTCACGCGCAGCGGCGAATGCAGGCTGATCGAATGCGACGTGCCGCTCTGATCGTGCTCGGGCGCGACCACCCACACTTCGTCGGCGATCTCAGCGGCTACGGCTTCGAGCGCAGCGAGGCCGGGGGCGTCGATGCCGTCGTCATTGGTGAGGAGAACGCGGGGGACTTTGCGGAAGGATGCGGACATGACGTGAGATATCGGTAACGGACGGATGCCATTACGCTACCACAAGCCGAACGGGCCGAGCCCGTTCGACCTTTTACATCACATCAGAAGCGGTGAATCACGCCAAGGCCAAACGCGAACTGACTCGCAGTTGACGACGGCGTCGAGTTGAAGCCATCGCCGATGCTCGCCGTTGCGTCGATGATCTGCCCCGCGCCGTTCGTGCCGAGCGTCTTGCCGTTCGCATGCTGATACGCTTCGAGCGCATAGAGGCCCGTGCGCTTCGACAGCGAGTAGTACTGCGAGAGGTTGAACTGCTGATACGAAGCGCTATCCGTGATGCCGTTCGCACGGGTCGCACGCGTATAGCTGTAGCCCGCCGCGAAGTCCCACACGGTAGCCGGTTTCCAGTGCAGCACGGCGCCGCCGGTATTGAAGATCGCCGTATCCCTGAACTTCGAATTGATGCCTGGAATGTACTGCACGTTCGAGTAAGTCGCCGTGATGTCCCACGCGCTGTTGAACGTATAGCCACCGCCGACGGCAAAGCGCTGCTGCGCGCGCGCCGTCTGATAGCCGTTCGTCAGCGCGGACACGCCGATCTGCGAGCCGCCGTTCGTCGTGGTCGAATCCGCGCCCCACGCGCCGCCGCCGGAGGTCGAGTTGTTGATGCGCGAGAAGCCGACCGCGAGACCGATCGGGCCGAGCGCGTACTGGATCGCGGTCGCCCAAGTCGAGCCCTGGTTCACGCTGCCCGCCACGCCGCCGAGCGAATACGAGCCGCTCACCGTCAAGCCGTACAGCTTCGGCGACGTGTATTCGAGCGTATTGTTCGCGCGGTAGATCGTGTCGAGTCCGTCGATATCGCCAGGGTGCGCGCCGTAGAAGCCGGTGATCCAGGTGGTCGGGCTATACGGCGACAGCAGCTGGTAATACGAAGCGTACTGGCGGCCTGCCGTGAAAGTACCGTACGTCGGATTCGTCACGCCGACATAGGCGAGACGGCCGAACAGCGCATTCGTATACTGCGCCGCGCCCGTCGACGAGTTGAGCCCCGATTCCAGCTGGAAGATCGCCTTGGTACCGCCGCCGAGATCTTCTCCGCCTTTCAGGCCGAAGCGGCTGCCAGCCCACACGCCCGGCGTCATCTTGACGACGGAGTGGCCGTTGCTCGTCGAGCCAAGCGAAGTCGAACTGCTCTGATAGGCAAGCCCGTTATCGACAATGCCGTACAGCGTCACGCTGCTTTGCGCAAAGGCCGGCACACTGCCGACGAATGCCGCCCCGATGACAACTGCCTTTACGCTGCTGGTACTCCTCTTCATTCTTCTGACCTCCATCCTTGCTGGTTGTTGCTACTGTTTGAATTCTTTGAACTGCGTCGTTTATTTTCTGTATTCGCTCAATTTCCGCTTTACCGTCAAAGCGAGTGGCACGGTAAAGAAGAAGTGAGACATGAAGCCGCCAATCACGACATTCGGATTCGTGTAATCCGGGTGGTTATCCGACGCGATGATGATCGCGACATGCATGGCGATCCATGCGAGCACCGCGTAAAAGAGCGCGACGAAAGTGGCTTCGTAACCGCGGCGCCGAAAGTACGGCCAGACCATGGCGAACAGCACGCCCCACGCAATCGCGAAGACAAAGTGAATGCCCGTGCCGACGATATACGCCCACACGCCAATCGATTCCTGCACCGCCTTGCCGAACACCAGCCCCGTTGCATTGCGCGGAATGCCTGCAAGCGGCATCAGATGCTGGATGCCCACCCACACGACCGCCTCGTAGATCCAGATGATCACCGCGCCGAGCAATCCGCCCGCAACGCCTGCGCGGAACATCGCCGACATGCTCGACCAACCCGCTGCGCCCGGCGCGAGATCGCCGCCGAGTTCCTTGCCGCTCATGCTGAAGTTGCCACCCATCTCCTGTCTCCTCATGTCGGTTAAAACGTTGGGTGCTGCGTGAGCCGATGGCGCTGCCATCGGCTTATTTCATCTGACAGGCTCAAACATCGGCGACCGGGCTCGTAATGAGGCGCGACGCAACGCGGTTCATCACGATCGCAATGGCGGCGATCACCGCAGGTACCGCGAGCACCGAGAACACCGTCGAGAAGCTGAAACCCAGCGAGAGCAACGCACCGCCCACGAGCGAACCGAGAATCCCGCCAAGCCGGCCGAAGCCGAGCATCCAGCTGACACCCGTTGCACGGGCACGAGTCGGGTAGCAGGACGGCGCGAGCGCATTGAGGCCCGTCTGCGCGCCGCTCATGAAGAAGCCGGCACACGCAACGAGAACGGGCAACATGCCGGACTGCAGCGTGCCCATGCCGAGCGCGAAGATGAACACGCCGCCAAGCAGATACGACATGCCGATCACCGCATTGCGGTCCATCCGGTCCATCGCGAAGCCGACGGCGACTGCGCCAACCGTGCCGCCAAGCTGGAACATGCCGGTGATAGCGGCCGCGCGTTCGACAGGAAGGCCAGCATCCTTGATCAGCGTCGGCAGCCAGCCCGTCAGCAGATAGATGATCAGCAGGCCCATGAAGTACGTGACCCACAGCATCAGCGTGCTCATCGCGTAGCCGTCGGCGAACAGCATGCGCACGGGCGCTTTCGCTGCGACGACAGGCTCAGGTGCCGTGAAGCGCACGTCTTCGTCGAAACGGTGGCCGCATACGCGTCCCAGCGTGCTTGCGATCCGCTCCGTAACGGCCTTGCGCACCAGCATCAGACGTGCGGACTCGGGCAGCAGCCACAACAGCAACGGCACGCTGACGATGGGCAGGATGCCGCCGAACATGAACACGGCACGCCAGCCGAAGTGCGGAATCAGCCACGCGGCGATGAAGCCGCCCGCGCCCGAGCCGAAATTGAAGCCTGTAAACATGATCGTGAGCAGCAGCGAACGGCTGCGCGACGGCACGTATTCGGACAGCAGCGTCGTCGAGTTCGGCATCGCTGCGCCGAGCCCGAGGCCCGTGAGAAAGCGCAGGATGACGAGCGCGGTGGGCGTCTCGGCGAATGCGCACAGCAGGCTGAAGAAGCCGAAGCAGAACACCGAACCGATCAATATCTTCTTGCGCCCGACCCGATCCGCCATCGGCCCGGCAACCAGCGCGCCGACTGCGAGGCCGACCATCGCGGCACTCATCACGGGGCCGAAGGCCGCGCGGCTCACGCTCCAGTCATGCATGATGACGGGCGCGACAAATCCCATGACCGCCGTATCGAGCCCGTCCATGGTGACGATCCAGAAGCACAGCACGAGCACGAGCCACTGGTACGCCGACATCTTGCGTGCGTCGATAAACGCCTTGATGTCGACTGATTCTGCAGGTTTCATAGATGTCTCCGGAAAAAAGAATCCCCGCCCTGGGCTTCTGACGAACCCTGGGTCTTGTTGTATCGAAGGAGAAAAGCGACTACGAAAGAGTCAGCGGCTGTGTTCGCTGAAGGATGTGCAACCTGCCGATCTCACTTGCCATTTCGTTCTCTTCCGTCACTTCACGATGCGCGACGTTCACGCGCCAATCGGATTGACCGCAGTCTTTGCTGCTTGCTGGACTTGCGGCTATCTTGGGATACAAAGATATCGATGCAGGCCAGGTTCCCGGTAGTGCGGGTAAACCACATGAAATCCTTGTCAGACTCAGTAAGAAAGGCGTTCGGGCAGTACACAGGCGGCTTCGATGCGGCTCAGTTCCGCGCCAGACAAGCCTTTTGGTATCCCGGCGAGCGGCCTCGCACATCCGTTTGCGCATCGGCAGACGTACATGCC
The DNA here is from genome assembly GCF_017104715.1 of Burkholderia sp. Ac-20365. Lineage (GTDB taxonomy): Bacteria > Pseudomonadota > Gammaproteobacteria > Burkholderiales > Burkholderiaceae > Paraburkholderia. The sequence continues at coordinate 519,363 of NZ_JAAGPI010000001.1, read as the reverse complement.
GATAAACAGAACAGATGGCAAGCGAATCAAGTCGCAATGCGCTGCAGAAGCGTTGTGACGCGCTCGCGAGCGCCGTTATACTGACCAGCCGATGAGTCGAAACACATGAACGAGACAACACAGCAAGCGATCGTCCAGACGCTGCGCGAAAAGATCCTGTCGGGCGAGCTGGCGCCCGGCCAGCGGCTTGTCGAAGCGCAGCTCTCGCAATGGCTTGGCGTGTCGCGCACGCCGCTGCGCTACGCATTGAGCGTGCTCGCCAGTGAAGCGCTGCTGGAGCGCTCGGGCGCGCGCGGCTATGTGGTGCGGCGTTTCAGCGTACGCGACGTGCTCAATGCGATCGACGTGCGTGGTGTGCTCGAAGGTCTCGCCGCGCGCACGGTCGCGGAACAAGGCGTGAGCGCGGCGCTCGCCGCGGCGCTGAACGCCTGCCTGCGCGAAGGCGACGAGATCTTCAACGCGGGCGCGCTGAAGCAGGGCGACGACGTGCGCTATGCGGCGATGAACGGCCGCTTTCATGCTCTCATCATCGATGCCGCACAGAACGCGGCCATCAGCGCTGCATTGAGCCTGAACGACAAGATCCCGTTCGTTGCGCCCTCGACGATCGCATTCGACGACTCCGCGCGCGAACGCCAGTTCGCGATGTTGATGTACGCGCACCGGCAGCATCATGCGATTGCCGGCGCGCTCATCAACGGCGAAGGCGCACGCGTCGACGCGCTGATGAAGGAGCATACGAATATATCGAAGGAAAGCCTCAATCTGTCATTGCCCGCCCTGCGCCTGATCGCGGGCGCCGCATGATGACGATTCCCGCAACACGCACTTTCCTACGGCCGGTCACGTGAGCAGCAAAGAACTTCTCAATATCGCGCAGTTGCGCGCCTTCAAACTCGTCGCCGACACGGGCAGCGCGACGCGCGCGGCCTCCGCGCTGTTTCGCGCGCAATCGGCGGTGACGCGCTCGGTGCAGGAACTCGAAGCAGCGCTCGAAGAACCGCTGTTCGATCGCAAGCCGTCCGGCATGCTGCCGACGCCCGTCGGCCGCGCTGTGCTGAATCGCTGCGAACGGCTTTTTGCCGAACTCGAAGAACTCGCGCAATGGTGCGCCGCGCGACAGGCGCGCCGCCGTCCCGCTGCCGAGGGTTCATTGCCCGCCTATCTGCTCAACACGCGGCGTTTGCAGCTGTTTGCAGCGCTCGCGCGGCATCGGCATATGCCGAGTGCGGCGAAGGCATTCGGCATCAGCCAGCCGGCTGTGAGCACCGCCATTCGCTTGCTCGAAAGCGGCTCGGGCTTGCAACTGTTCCATCGCAGCCCGCGCGGCATCCTGCTGACCACGGAAGGCGAAACTTTTCTGCTCCACGTGCGCCGCGCGCTGAACGAACTGCGTCACGTGCCCGACGATATCGCCGCGTTGCACGGCTATATTCAGGGCGCGGTAACAGTGGGCGCGCTGCCGCTCGGACGTACGCTGATCCTGCCGAAAGCGATCGCCAGCATGAGCGCGAAGCATCCGGGAGTGCGCATCATCACCGACGAAAGCGCGTACGAAACACTCGTCGCAGGTCTGCGCGCGGGCGACATCGATTTCATTCTCGGCGCGTTGCGCGAGAACGACGCGTCGAGCGGCCTCATGAACGAGCGCCTGATGTCGGACGATATGGTCGTGCTCGCAAGGCGCACGCATCCGCTTGCGAACGCGCGCGGCCTCACCATTGCGGATCTGCAGAACGTGCAATGGATCGTGCCACGCAGCCATGCACCTGCGCGTGGGCTCTTCGAAGCGCAATTCAAGCGCATCAAGCTGAAGCCGCCAATGCCGTCAGTCGAAACGGCGGATCTTGCTGTCATTCGCGGCCTGCTGCTCGGCACGGACATGCTCGCGGCCTTGTCCACGCAGCAATTGCACTACGAATGTCAGTCGGGCGAACTAGTCATGCTGGACGTGAAGCTGCACAACACGCGGCGCGATATCGGCCTGACGATGCGCGCGGCAGGCACGCCGTCACCCGCTGCGCGCGCGTTGATCGACGCGATACGCCTTGCCGTCGTCGACGTGGCGCGCACGCTCAGCACGGCGGAAGCGTAAGCGATCCGCGTGCGGATCATTCCCAAAAGCCAAAGCGCCCTCGCACGATGCAAGGGCGCCAACCTGCCATGCCTTTTAACGCCGCGCGCGCGAGAAGCGGCACCAGCTATGGTGATCCAGGTTCTTCAACAATTCCGCGCGCGTCCGCTCGCGACGGTAGTGCTGCACCACCGACAGCAACGCAATCAACAGCACGGATCCACCCAGCGCAGTCACAATCCATGTTTCGTTCATTGCCATCCCCTGTAGCAACTACTCTTGCAGCATCGCCTCGGGTTTCAGAGCGGGCACTGGCCGGACTTCGGACAATTTCCGGCTTGCATGCACTGCTCGAAAACCAGTTCGCGGTATCGACCCGCATCACGATCCGCAGGAGTACGCGGCCCAAAAGTCCGGTTCACGACGACGACCCGATTCGTGCACCGGCATTGATAAAGCTGTTGTTTTGTCTCCACCACTTCTTCCTTGTCGGGGCCTTTCCGTTTTCGCCATGAGAGGCACGGGCCCTCGTTCTTGTCGATACAGAATCAGTTCATATGCTGGCCGCCGTTCACAGCCAGATTTGCGCCTGTGATAAAGCCCGCGTCTTCCGTGCAAAGGAACGCAACGAGCGCGGCCACTTCTTCGGGCTTGCCGAGACGGCCGGCCGGAATCTGCGGCAGGATCTTCGTGTCGAGGATCTCCTGCGGAATCGCGGTGACCATCTTCGTTGCCAGATAGCCCGGCGAAATCGTGTTGACGGTCACGCCCTTGCGCGCCACTTCCAGTGCAAGCGCCTTCGTGAAGCCGTGCATGCCCGCTTTTGCAGCCGCATAGTTGGTCTGCCCGACCGATCCCTTCGAGCCGTTCACCGAAGAAATATTGATCACACGTCCCCAGCCGCGCTCCATCATCATTTCGCAGACGGGCTTCGTCATGTTGAAGACGGAGTCGAGATTCGTGCGCATCACGGCGTCCCAGTTCACCTTGTCGAGCTTGCGCAGCGTCATGTCGCGCGTGATGCCCGCATTGTTCACGAGGATGTCGACGGGACCGATCTCTGCCGTGATCTTCGCCACGCATGCGTAGCACGAGTCGTAGTCGGCGACATCGACGGGATAGGCATAGAACGCGCGGCCCGAGGCTTCCATCGCAGCCAGCCATTCGTCCTGGCACGTATTGCCCGGCGAGCACGTCACGACCACGCGATAGCCGGCGTCGTGCAAACGGATGCTGATAGCCTCGCCCAGACCACCCATACCGCCCGTTACCAACGCAATTCGATTAGTCATCCTTTACACCTGTCAGTCGTTTGTTGCGAAACTTCCCGATCGTCAACTGGCCGGTTCGCAGATGCGGCCGTTGACTGGTCTCCCCGACTGATCCTTTATGTCGCCGCTCGCTGCGGCGCGCGCGTTTCGCGATTCACTGCGACGTCGCGTGTCGGTAGATGATCCGGCGTATGCCTGTGCTTGAGGTGATTAATCGACAACCGCTTTGTGGGGACGCGTGTCGGCGGAAGCGCGCGCGATCGCGTCTTCGGTTTGCTGTTGCGCGAGCGCTTCGGGCGTCGACGCGGCGCCAAGCGCCGTCGCGACAGCCGAGGTCACGGCAGATGCAGCCGCTTGCGTGCGGCTCTGGAATGTGTCGACGACGGCGCGCAGATGGATGTCGTTCGTTTTCGCTTGTGTTTGTCCGACTTCCTGAAGCGCGACGTTCATGCGCGACACGATACGGCCGAACTCCTCGCCGTATTGCGCGCATAGCGTGGTGAACTGCCTGGCCGCATCGCAATGGATGGCGGACAGTTCCGTCACGCTGCGAGCACTGCTGATCGTGCTCAGTGTTTTCAATGCTTCGCCATTGAACTGGCTAATCATCTGTAAATTAAGTGCGGCAATGGATTGCACTTCCCGAACAGCGGGAATGGCCCAGGCGTGGAGAGCAGAGATGCCAGGCTCCCACGCCGATATGACACCTACGGAATTCCGAGTGTTCATTGACGTGACTCCGTTAGTCTTACTAATTAGCTCATTGCCATATGCACAGCGGGGCCGCGCTGTGTCATGCGAATAGCATGGATGTTCGCAACTACTGAATGTTTGTGCGAAGCACCATTAGAAGCGTCATTCTAAACACATCATTTGACAATCATTAACTAGTGTTACGTAGGTAGTTACCCTAGGTTTTTAGGGTGATTTCCCACATATTGAGCCAAATCAACGCTGATTACGTTTCAGCGGATGTGCTAGAGATGCATCCAGTACGCGTCCGGAATCGCGCGGTCTTCATCTGACAAAAATGGATTGTCGATACGGATGATTTTTCGTCCGGCCAGATTTGCGCGCTTCAACGCGTTCTGGATATACGGATGCGTGTTGAACAACTTCAGATATGAGCCGTCGCGCCACGCCGCCGAGAAACCTCGCGCGATCGTCGCGGCGAGCCGTTCGTGATTCGGCGACACGTAAAACAGAAAATCGGAGCGATAGGCGAGCAGAAGACGGTTTTCGACGGCGAGGTTCGGTTCCGTGTCCTTGCGCGATTCGATCTCCGGATACGCCTCGATCACCCCGCGCGGAAAATAGTCGACGCGCCGCCCTTCGACCATCTTGAAGATCGTTTCGTAGGTCGATGTCGTCTGCACGGAGAGGCCTGCGTTGCGCATGATGTCGGTGTCGATCCAGCCAAGGCCCTGAACGCCCGTCATCGAGCGTAGATCGTCGAGTGTTTCGATCCGGTCGAAGTCGGGCTGCCTGTCCTGGCGAATAAGGAACACGCGATACCCGATCAGCCCGCGATGAATCGGGATATGCACGACGTTCAGGCCGCGCTCGGCCTGCGCCTGCATGCTGGTCCAATGCAGATTGATGCTGGTGCCACTCGCGAGTTCGGCCAGCGCGCGGCCGCGCTCCATCACGAGATCGAGTTGATGCGTCGTATAGGACGCGTTGGCCGCCTTCATCGCGACATCGAGCGTGGCGAGCGCGAAGGCGGCATGCACGTCCCTGCCCGGCCGGATCTGCGGATAGACGATATCGAAATGGTCGCCGGGTGCGGCCCGCGCCGCGAGCGTCGCGCCCGCGGCACTCGCGGCAGCGAATAGAAAACGCCTGCGATGCATAAATACGAGTGACGAATACGGGAATGCGGATAGGCCGCGTTGCCGGGCCTGCTCTGATCGTGTCAGGAGCCAGCCCGCATCGACATTCGGGCAAACCCGCCGACATATTGCAATCGCGATGCTTACTTCGAGCCTTCGCGCATGCGACTTATGTGGAAACGCTTACACCCGCCTATTCGGCGATCAATCCATGGCGAATGGCGTAACGGATCACCTCGGCATTGTTCGCAAGACCGAGTTTTTGCATGAGCCGCATCTTGTGCGTGCTGATCGTTTTCGCGCTGAGCGCGCAGGTGTCGGCGATATCGTTGATGCTCTTGCCCGCCGCCAGCATCTGCAACACCTGAAATTCGCGGTCGGACAGCACTTCATGCGGCGGCACGTCGCCGCGATGCGTCTCGAAGACCATCGCGTCGACCAGTTTTGGATCGATGAAACGCCCGCCGTCCGCAAGCTTGCGAATCGCGGCGAGCAGCACGTCGGGATCGCTGTCTTTCGTCAGATAGCCCGTCGCACCTGCACGCAACGCACGCGACGCCACCTGCGCCTCGTCGTGAATGCTCAGCACCAGCACGGGCAATGTGGGCAGATCGGCCCGCACGCGGCGAATCAGATCGACGCCGCTGATGCCCGGCATCGTCATGTCGAGCAGCAGCAGATCGACGGCACAGGCGCGCAGCTTGTCGACGACTTCCGCGCCGTGTGCCGCTTCCGCCGCGACCACCATATCGCTGGTCGTTGCGATGATCTGCCTGAGTCCGCCACGCACGATCGCGTGATCGTCTGCAATGAGTATCCTGATCATGTTTTTGGGCCGCCATCGAGCGGCATGTGAATCGAAACCGTCGTGCCCGCGCCCGGCGCGCTGTCGATCGACAGCGTCGCGCCAATCAGGCGCGCGCGCTCGTTCATGCCGAGCAGGCCGTACGAGTACTCGCGATGCGCGGGATGCCGGTCGAAGCCGCAGCCGTTGTCGCGCACGTGCAGTTCGAGCTTGCTGGTGGTCGAAATCAGCGACACGTCCACACGCGTCGCGTTCGCATGACGCGCGACGTTGGTCAGCGACGCCTGCACGATGCGGAACACAGCTGTCGCATGTGCATCCGACAGCGCGGGTTCGCCGCCTTCGATACGCAGTTCGCAGGGAATCGCATTGCGCCGGTTGAATTCGTCGACCAGCCATTCGAGCGCCGACACGATGCCGAAGTTGAGCGCTGCTGGCCGCAAATGGCTCGCGACGTTGCGCACCATCCAGATCGTGCCTTCGACGAGTTCGCGCATATCGTCGGCCTTTTTGGTCGCTTCGGGATCGTACGCGAGGCGCATTTTCAGCAGCGACACATCCATCTTCAGCGCCGTCAGCAACTGGCCGAGTTCGTCGTGAATTTCCATCGCGATGCGCTTTCTTTCCTCTTCGCGAATCGCTTCCATGTACGCAGAAAGTTCGCGTTGCTGCTCGCGCGATTCGACCAGTTCCTGCTCGATCCGCTTGCGCCCGGTGATGTCGTTCATGCCCACATAGATGGCAGGCGAGTCGTCGTAGGTTGCGACGCGCGCGGTCGCCATCGCCCAGAACTGCGTGCCGTCGGGACGCCGGAAGCAGACTTCGGTATCGCGCAAACTGCCTTCCGTTCGCAGATGCCCGATCAGCCGTTCGCGCTCCATCGGGTCGGCGTAGAAGTCCGCGATGTTGGCGACCTTCAGCGCGACGCCGTCATCCATGCCGAACAGCGCACGCAGCGGCGCATTCGTGTACAGGATGCGACCGTCCGGCATCGACGTGATGCACAGCGGCACAGGACTCGTTTCGACGATCGCCCGAAAGCGCGCTTCGCTTGCCTGCACGCGAGCTTCCGCGCGGCGTCGCTCGTCGATCTGCGCCTGCAGGTTCGCATTGGCACGCGCCAGTTCTTCCGTGCGCAACGCGACGCGCCGTTCGAGATCGTCGCGCGCCTGCTTGAGCGCCGCTTCCGTATCCTTGCGCACGACGACTTCGGCAAGCAGTTGCCGGTTTTGCGCGACCAGTTGCTTGTGCATTGCGCGCAGTTCGAGATGCACGCCGACGCGCGCAAGCATTTCGTCGACTCGCAGCGGCTTGGTCACATAATCGACGCCGCCTGCGGAAAAGCCTTCCACGCGGTCTTCGTTGCCCGTCAGAGAAGTCATGAAAATCACCGCGATATCGCGCGTGCGTTCGTCACGCTTGAGCCGGCGACAGGTTTCGAAACCGTCGATGCCTGGCATCTTCACATCGAGCAGGATCAGATCCGGTTGCGCGAACGCTGCGCGCTCCAGCGCCTCGATGCCATCGAGCGCAACCAGCACGCGGATGCCGCGCGCCTCGAGACTGTCGACCACCACGCCCAGATTGGCGGGCGTGTCGTCGACGATCAGGATCGTTCCCGAAGTGGCAGTGGACGCGGCGAGCTGGCTCATGATGCCGTGTTCCCTTCGAGATACCGCTCGACCAGTTGCAGGATCGCTTTCGACTGATACGCTCGCGCCAGTTGACGCAGCCGCGCCGCGAACACCGCGTATGACGGATCGCTCGCGGCAATCCGCTCCGACCATTGCGCGATGCCGCTCATGTTGCCGTCACGTGCGAGCTGATGCAGTTCGCTCAGCGCTCGCGCGGACATGCCGGCGGGGAACGTCAACGGCAAATCGGACATCGCATCCTGCTGCACAACCGCATAGATCCACTCGATGCCGAGCACCGAAGCGATCCGCGCCAGCAGCACATCGAAATCGACGGGCTTGCTGATGAACGCGTTCGCGCCCGCTTCGAGACTCTTCGCACCGTCCACGCCGAACGGCGACGCGGAGATTGCGATGATCGGCGTGCGAGCGAAAGCCGACATCGCGCGCAGACGGCGCGTGACCTCCAGACCGTCGATGCCGGGCATCACGATATCCGTGAGAATCAGATCGGGCCGCTCGCGTTGCGCGATGGCGATGCCGTCGGTGCCGTTCGCTGCCTCGATGGCGGCGAAGCCGATGCGCGCCAGCAGTTCCGTCATCACCAGCCGGTTGACCTGCACGTCGTCGATCACGAGCACCTTGCGGCGCGGTCCCGCGTAGCCCGTGACAACCGCGGCCCGGCTAGCCGCACGCGCCGCGTCTGGCTCCACGAGCGCGGGCGGCAGCTCGAACCAGAACATGCTGCCGCGACCCGGTTCGCTTTCCACTTTCACTTCGCCGCCCATCGCGCGCACGAACTGCCGGCTGATCGCGAGGCCCAGGCCCGTTCCACCAGCGCGGCGTTCCGCGCCGCCCGCCTGCTCGAACGGCATGAAGATCTTCTCGTGATGCACGGCGGCAATACCGATGCCCGTGTCGTGCACCTCGAAGCGGACCGCGCCGTTTTCGCCGCACCGGATGACGAGGCGCACCTCGCCCGCATCGGTGAACTTCACCGCGTTCGACAGCAGATTGAGCAACACCTGACGCAGGCGATGCTCGTCGGCACGCACGCCGCACGGCGCATCGGCGGCGACCGTGCATTTGAAGGCGAGCCGGCGCTGTTCGGCCTTCACAGCGATGATTTCGCGGATCGAATCGACCAGACCTTCGAGCGGCACGTCGCAGATTTCGATGCGCAGCTTGCCTGCTTCGACTTTCGCGAAATCGAGCGTCTCGTCGATCAACGTCAGCAGATGCTCGCCGCTTTGCTGGATCACCGCGACGCCGTCGCGCTGGCGCGCACTTAGCGTGCTGTCGCGTCCGAGAATCTGCGCGTAGCCGAGAATGCCGTTGAGCGGCGTACGCAATTCATGGCTCAGGTTCGCGAGGAATTCGCCTTTCGCGCGATTGGCCGCTTCCGCCATATGCCGCGCTTCACGTTCGACAGCGGCCTCGCGTTCGTCGAGATACGCGCGATGCAGGCCCATGCCCATGGCGTTGAACGCCGACACCACGCGGTCCAGTTCGTCCGGCTCGCGCGGCGGCGTGCGCTGCAACACGAACGGGCGCGGCGGTTCGTGGAAGTCGTAGTCGCTGACGCTGTGCGCAATCGCCGCGAGATGCCGCGTCACGAGCCGCCACAGAATGTAAAACGTGAACAGCGCGACGAGAAACGTATTCGCGCCCTGGCTCACGAGTATCACGAGCGCGGTGCGTGTCAGGTCGTGATAGAGATTGGCAAGCGTCGCTTCGACATACAGCGTGCCGATCTGCTCGAGCTTGTCCTGCACGCGGTACATGATCGGGAACTCGCGGGACATCGTCATGCGCGGCATGCGCTGGCCGACGCTCACGACCATCGCGGAACTGACGGACGGCAGCTCGCGCACTTCGGCCGCACGGATATCGGCAAGGCGCAGCATGCCTTCGAGTTCCAGCTTCAGTTGCGGCTGGTCGAGCCGCCACAGCGCTTCGCCGAGACTGTCGCGATAGCTGCGATCGATATCGACGAGACGATTCTGGATCTGCTCGACACCGCGCTGATAGTCGCGGTAGAGCTGCAATGCAGTGAGGATCAGCGCGATCGCGCAGCTGAACGCGAGCACCGTCGCGAGCAGGCGCAGCACCACGCTGCGCCGCACGTAACGAAGCCCGCAAAAACCTGCGTCGAATCTGTCGAGAGCCATATCACCCCGCGAGTGCTGCTGTTCTCGTTGTCCTATTCTGCACTCGATGCCAAAGCCCGGTCCATCGGCCCGGACCATCGGCCCGGACCATACGCCCGAAGCATGCAACTCGCCGGGCGTTTCAAACGTGTGTGCTTCTACCCCGCCACTTCCGGCATTTCGCCGAACACCTTCAGCCTGACCGTGCGCGCCGGCCGCCCGACGAGTTCCTCGATCAGATCGGCCATTTCGCAGAGCGCCTGAAATCCTTCGCCGTCGAGTTGATCGGCGTGATAGCGCCGCAAATCGCACATCGTTTCGCCCAGACGCCGCAGCGCAGCGGGCGTGCTGTCCATCAGCGGCCAACAGTGCATCAGATACGCGAGCGCCGTCACGCAGCGCGTTTCGCACCACCTGTCGAACAACCGCAGACAGAGCAGGTTGACCTGCTCCACGACATTCTCACGCTCGGACAGATAGGCAATCATGACGCGTCGGCTTTACGTTGTGTTCGTTACGATGGCCCATGATCTGCGAGTCATTTTTATGTCGCAGTCAGCGCGCACTGGAAAACCGGCGTGTGACATCCTGATTCGCGTGTCAGGAAATCCTTAACGCCGTGTATGCGCGAATGCCTTTTCCGATACGTAAAAACCCTTGTATTTCATCGCATCGCAGGCTCGTGGCCAGGGAAATCCTGACGCTGCAAATCAGCGTTTCCTGAACCCACTTTCCGCCGCCGCCGATTGGATTTGCAACGGTTTCTCACTAGCATCGGTTCATCGGGCATCAGGGGGACGCACATGTTTGACGACGCTTCGAGCGAATTGCCGCTCTATGTGATCGATCTGCGCGCATGGATCAGCGACTGGTACGACCATGCCTATGCAGTCGGTCTCGTTCGCCCGCCCTTTACGCTCAATGAATCGACGGCCGGGCGGCTCGAGGGCTATTTCAGGGCGGGACTCACGCCTGCCGAAGGGGCCATTGCGTTCTTCGGCGTCGTGCATTGAGGTGACGCGCATGAGATTCGATGAATTCGATGCGCGCCTGTCGCAACTATTACGGGCGCTGCCCGCCGGCACGATCGCCGACCTGACCGACGGCATGATTGCATGGTGGAGCGGCACGCGGACGGTGTACGCGTGGGTCGGCGACGGCGGCCGCGCCGGACCGGGCTCGCGCGAACTCGATCTCGCCGATGACTGGGGTCGGTTTCACGACTGGCTCGCAGCATGGATCGACGAGCCGCGCTTCAGCACGCGGCCCGATGCGCCTGCCTGCTTGCAGGATTTCGCGCAAACCGGCGCCTGAAGCGATCCCACTTCACCCTTCAGACGAACGGCGCTTCATCAGCTGCGTGTTGCTCTGTTTTCGCGTGCCGCTTTTTCATCGATGCCGGATCGCGCACGATCGTCACGGCACACGGCGCATAGGCCAGCACCTGACGCGCGACGGAGCCGATCAGCCAGCGATCGAACGGCGTATGGCCGCGATGCCCGACGACGAGATGATCGATCGCATGCTGCTCCGCATACAAAACGATCTCTTTCGCCGGCTGGCCGATCACCAGATCGAACTCCGCGCGATCGTTCGACGACGTGAGTTTGGCCTTGATGTCGTCGAGCACTTCTGTTGCGTGACGCAACTCGAAGTCGACCATTTCCTTTCTTTCCAGCTCGATCGCGCCCCAGTCCGGCGCGCGCGCGACGACGAGCACGTGCAGCCGCGCGTCGAAGCGTTTGGCCAGATCGACCGCGAACGCGACCGCGTGGCGCGCGGACGGCGAGCCGTCATAAGCTGCGAGGATGTTCTCCATGATTCGCTCCCTTCCGGTCAGAACCGGAGCGAGCCTTGCCTGAACGGCGCGTTGCGGGGCGCGTCAGTTATCGTCGCTTCGGCTCGGAAGATGCTCGTGCGGGACGGGCTCGGCCGCGTCGGCGTCGGGAAGGTCGTCTTTCGCGGGCTTGACCGGCGGCTTGCCGGATGAGGTTTGCGCGGGGTCGACAGGCTTGCCGGTCGGCTCAGCGGATGGATTGGAGGGCATGATGGGCTCCTGCGCTGATAATGCTGTCCTTACCATGATAGGTCGCATTGAGCGTGCTGTTGGCGCCGCCCGCAGCATCCCGCTTGCGTTTGCGGCGGTGCGCAAAACGGCCCGCGCGGGCGTCGGTTGCAACAGGATCGTCCTAGCCGCCGCGCCCGTGAAATGACACAGTGACGCTCGTATATTCCTGCCCGAGGAGCCCTTCGTGTCCGTGTCCGAACCGCTTTCAACGCTTGCCGCCACCTACCGGCCTTTCACGCGCGACGACATTGCTGCCGCGCATGCGCTGTCGCTGGAGGTCAAATGGCCGCATCGTGCCGAAGACTGGCGCTTCGTCGCCGATGCGGGCAGCGGCTTTGTGGCGCTGAGCGGCGAGCGCATCGTCGGCACGGCGCTGTGCTGGAAGTATGGCGAGGACGGCGCATCGCTTGGCATGGTGATCGTCGCGCCGGACCAGCAAGGACGCGGGATTGGACGCGAGTTGATGGAACGTCTGCTCGAAGCGCTGGGGCCACGGACCACGGTATTGCACGCTACGCCAGCCGGTCAGCCGCTGTATGAAAAGCTGGGCTTCAGCGCGATCGGCACGATCAACCAGCACCAGTCCGCCGATTTTCGCGTGCCGCAGATCACACTTGCACCCGACGAACGGCTGCGCCCGCTGCAACCCGCCGACACACCGCGCCTGATCGAACTCGCGTCGTGCGCGAGCGGCCTTGATCGCGGGGCACTGTTGCCTGCGTTGCTGGAAATTGCGCAAGGCGTTGTATTGGAACGCAGCGGCGAAGTACACGGTTTCGCGCTGCTGCGGCCGTTCGGTCGCGGACATGCAATTGGCCCGGTCGTCACGCTCCGCTCCGCCGACGATACGGCGCGCGACGCGCAGGCGCTGATTGCTCACTGCCTTGCGGCGAACGCGAACGCCTTCACGCGCATCGACACACCCGGCGACAGCGGCCTTACGCCGTGGCTGGAAGTACTTGGGATGCCGCGCGTCGACACGGTCATCAAGATGTCGCGCAACGGCACGCCGGCGCACGATGCTTCCGTTGTGCAGTTCGCTATCGTCAATCAGGCACTTGGTTAAATCATGACGCTTCTCTACAAGGCCGACCCCGAGCGCGGCAAGCAATGGGCGCAATGGTTTGCGCAAAAGGCGCCTGAGGTTCCGTTTCGTTTATGGCCGGATATCGGCGATCCCGCCGATGTTCGCTATCTGGCCGCATGGCAACCGCCTGAGGATCCGGCGCGCACGCTGCCGAATCTCGAAGTGATCTTCTCGGTGGGCGCGGGCATCGATCAGTTCGATCTGTCGCGCGTGCCGCCGCATATCGCTGTCGTGCGGATGATCGAACCGGGGATAGTCGAGGGCATGGTCGAGTATGTGACGCAGGCCGTGCTGACGATTCATCGCGATCTGTTCGACTATGGCCTGCAGCAACGACAGCGCGTGTGGCGCGAGATGCCCGTGCGTGCGGCTTCGACGCGGCGCGTTGGCGTGTTGGGACTTGGGATGCTCGGCACGGCGGTGCTGGAGCGTTTGCGGTTGTTTGGGTTTCCGTGTGCCGGGTGGAGTCGGTCTGAGCATCGGATTGAGGGTGTCGAATGTTTTGCGGGTGTTGAGGGGCTTGATGCGTTTCTGGCTCGCACGGATGTGCTGGTTTGTCTGCTGCCGCTGACTGATGCCACGCGTGGCATGCTCGATAAGCGTGTGTTCGGCGGGCTGCCGAAGGGGGCTTCTTTTATTAATGTCGGGCGGGGGCCGCAGGTTAATCAGCAGGATCTGCTTGATGCGCTTGATAGCGGGCAGTTGCAGAATGCCATTCTCGATGTGACTGATCCGGAGCCTTTGCCGGAAGCGCATCCTTTCTGGATGCATCCGCGGGTGCGGATTACTCCGCATATTGCCAGTGCTACCCGGCCTGAGACGGCTGTTGATGTGGTGGTGGAGAATATTCGCCTTTGGCGGCAGGGGTTGGGGATGGTTGGGGAGGTTGATCGGAAGCGAGGGTATTAGGTGTTTTTTTGTCTTGCGACGCTTTGGTTTGGTTTTTTGCGGTTTTCGCTGGCATCCGCGTTATGCCTTCGTGCTTCACGCGTCGCCCCTGTGCGGGGCGGCACTTACTTTCTTTGCCGCCGCAAAGAAAGTAAGCAAAGAAAGCGGGCTAACACCGCCCGTTCTTGACCTCCGCCTGAGGGCCCCCAACGGGTCCTCCACTTCACAAGGCAACCTCTCAGTCCCCGCCCGTTGCCAACGCTTCGAATCGGCTCATCACCCGCTTCACACTCCCGCGTCACCACATACGCGATCAAATCGCTCCCGTTCTATAGCGGCAAACTGTGTGTCGGCTTTCGCGCGGTGTGCGCTTCACTCCGGACTGAAAAACACCGTCGGTGTCGTAAGAGCGCTGAGGTGTGAAGCACTACGACCTACACACAGTTTGCCACCTGGGCGGCCGTAACCAGTCGCTGCCGTTTGCTGCGTTACGGGTGATTGGAGTGGGTGAGGCGTCCGTTCGGAGCGCTAGCAACGGGCAGTGAATGGCAGAACGCCGTGTGAAGGAGAGGACCCGTTGGGGGCCCTCAGGCGGTGGTCAAGAACGGGCGGTGTTAGCCCGCTTTCTTTGCTTACTTTCTTTGCGGCGGCAAAGAAAGTAAGTGCCGCCCCGCACAGGGGCAACGCTTGAAGTAGGCAAGACAAAACGCGGATGCCAGCGACGACAAAAGCAGACCATCCCAGCGTCGCAAGACAAAAAAAAACCCACCACAGCACAAAATGCTACAAACACCCCCAAAAAAACCACACCAACACTATCGCCAGATTTATTTGGCAAATCAGACACCAACCAACCCTGAGTAGTATGAACACATCCCTCCCCCTCCCGCGAAAGCGAAGAAACGAGACCCCCCATGCATTCGAAAAACCTGATCGAAGCAGACCGCAAGCACCTAATCCACCCTGTCGTCAGCTACCGCGCACATGAAGCCCGCGGCGTCACCGTGCTGGAATCCGCCCAAGGCGTCTACCTCCGCGACATCGGCGGAAAAGAACTCCTCGACGCGTTCTCCGGACTCTGGTGCGTCAACACCGGCTACGGCCATCAAAGCATCGTCGACGCAGCGACAAAACAGATGGCACGCCTGCCCTACGCAACCGGCTACTTCCACTTCGGCTCCGAACCCGCCATCGAACTCGCCGCGAAACTCGTCGAACTCGCGCCCACGTCGCTGCAACACGTGTACTTCACACTAGGCGGCTCGGATGCCGTGGATTCAGCGCTGCGCTTCATCACGCACTACTTCAACGCGACAGGCCGTCCGTCGAAAAAGCACATCATCGCGCTGCAACGCGGCTATCACGGCTCGTCGTCGATCGGTGCGGGCCTCACCGCGCTGCCCGCGTTCCATCGCAACTTCGATGTGCCGCTGCCCACGCAACATCACATCCCGTCGCCCTACGCATACCGCAACGATTTCGCCGACGATGCCGCACTCATCGCCGCTTCCGTCGCCGCGCTTGAAGCAAAAGTCGAAGCCCTCGGCGCAGATAATGTCGCCGCCTTCTTCTGCGAGCCGATTCAAGGCTCCGGCGGCGTGATCGTGCCGCCCTTCGGCTGGCTGAAGGCCATGCGGGAAGCCTGCCGCAAGCTGGATATCCTGTTCGTCGCCGATGAAGTCATCACCGGCTTCGGCCGCACGGGTCCGCTGTTCGCGTGTCAGGCGGAAGGCGTCGAGCCGGATCTGATGACGGTCGCCAAGGGTCTCACCGCCGGCTACGCGCCCATGGGCGCGGTGCTGATGTCGGATGCCGTCTATCAAGGCATCGCCGACGGCGGCGATGTGTCGGCCGCGATCGGCCACGGGCACACGTATTCGGCGCATCCGGTCAGCGCCGCGATCGGGCTCGAAGTGATGCGCCTTTATCACGAAGGCGGGCTGCTCGCGAATGGCGTCGCACGCGCGCCGCGCTTCGCGCAAGGGCTCGATGCGCTGCTCGCGCATCCGCTCGTCGGCGATTCGCGCCATCGCGGCCTGCTCGGCGCGCTCGAACTCGTCGCCGACAAAGACACGAAGCAAGGTTTCGACGCGTCGCTCAAGCTGCCCGACCGCATCGCGACGGCCGCCTACGCGAACGGCCTCGTGTTCCGCGCGTTCGGGGACAACATTCTCGGCTTCGCGCCCGCGCTCTGCTACACGGAAAGCGAGTTCGACCTGCTGTTCGAGCGCCTCGAAAAGACACTCGACGACGTGCTCGCGCAAGCCGACGTGCGCGCCGCGCTGAAGGGCTCGATCGAATTTAAACGCCGCGCGGCTGCGTGATAACATCGACCGACCCTTCGACATGCGGGACCGACCGACTCACGATGAGCACCGACTGCAAGCTGGACCGAATCGATCTGCGCATCCTCTCGCAACTGCAAAAGCGAGGGCGCATCACGAACGTCGAACTGGCCGACGCAGTCGGGCTGTCGCCCAGCCCTTGCCTGATCCGCGTGAAGCGGCTGGAGAAGGCGGGCTATATCATCGGGTACGGCGCGCAGATCCAGCTCGAAAAGCTCGGCGACGTGCAGATTGTCTTCACGGAAGTCACGCTCGCCGATCATCGCCGCGAAGACTTCATCAAGTTCGTCAACGCGATCAAGGATGTCGACGAGATCGTCGAATGCCATCTGGCGAGCGGCGGCTACGACTATCTGCTGAAGTTCGTCACGCGCAGCGTCAGTCACTATCAGAGCATCATCGAAGGGCTGCTGGAGCGCGATATCGGCATCGAGAAGTACTTCAGCTACGTCATCATCAAGACGCCGTTCGTGAAGACGCACTATCCGCTCGAAACGCTCTTCTCACAGAACCATCATTGAGGCGCGTCGGGTGCGTAGGGTGCCGCCAGGCGGCCGAATTCATCGGCCAGAAAATCGACGCACACCCGCACCTTCGCCGACGACGCCAGCCGCGCCGGATACACCGCCCACACGTTCGCGGGCTGCGTGACGCCAGGCAGCACCTGCACCAGCGCGCCCGATTCCAGCAAGCCGCGCACGTCCCACATCGACCGCAATACGATGCCGCGCCCGGCCAGCGCCCATTGCACCGCCACTTCGCCGTGATTGGTCGACAGCGGGCCCGTCACCTTGACGGAGATCGCCTCGCCCCGTTCCGTCAGACGCCAGATGCCGAACGGGTGATCGCGCTCCTTGATCGCCAGACATTGATGTGTGCCGAGGTCCGCCAGCTGCCGCGGCGTGCCGTGACGCTTCAGATAGTCCGCCGACGCACACAGCACACGATGATTCGACGCAAGGCGCTTGGCGATCAGATGCGGCGCGATATCGTCGCCGATGCGGATGTCGAGATCGAAGCCCTCGCCCGCCACATCGACGATGCGGTCGAACAGATCGAGCCGCACGCTCAGTTGCGGGTAACGCTCCGTGAGCCGCGCGAGTGCCGGTGCCACGACGTGCCTGCCAAAGCCGAAGCTGCTCGAAATGCGCAACGTGCCACGCGGCACACGGCGCGTGGTCGATACGTCTTCGACCAGCCGGTCCACATCGTCCAGAATCTTTTCGGCCCACGCGTAGACGCGCTCGCCCGCTTCCGTGATCGCGACGCGGCGCGTCGAGCGGTGAAAGAGCCGCGTGCCCAGATCCGCTTCGAGCATGTTCACGCGTTTGCTGACATACGCCGCCGATACCGACAACGCGTCCGCAGCCCCGCTGAAGCTGGCTTTGCGGGCGACGGTGCAGAACACGCGCAGGTCGTCGAGGTTCGGCGATTTATTCACAGTTCGTGCATAGTGGCTTAACCGAAAGCGCGATTTTATGACGGTTAATCAGGAATAGACTAGTTGTTATTGCATGCTGGGTCTGAATGACCCGAACCTTTTCCGAACCTTCCTGACACTTTCCCGACGAGGAGACGCATATGACCCGCAACTATCGCATCGCAGTGATTCCCGGCGACGGCATCGGCAAGGAAGTGATGCCAGAAGCGCTGCACGCGCTCGACGCCGTCAGCAAGCGCTATGGCATCGGCATCGAGTATCAGCACATCGAGTGGGCGAGCTGCGACTACTACGCGCAGCACGGCCAGATGATGCCCGACGACTGGAAGAAGCAGCTCGAAGGCGCCGATGCGATCCTGTTTGGCGCGGTCGGCTGGCCCGACACCGTGCCCGATCACATTTCGCTGTGGGGGTCACTCCTCAAGTTCCGCCGCGAGTTCGACCAGTACATCAACCTGCGTCCCGCGCGTCTCTTCGAAGGCGTGCCGTCGCCGCTCGCTGGCCGCAAGGCGGGCGACATCGACTTCATGATCGTGCGCGAGAACACCGAGGGCGAGTATTCGTCGGTGGGCGGCACGATGTTCGAAGGCACCGAGCGCGAGTTCGTGATGCAGCAGTCGATCTTCACGCGCAAAGGCTCCGAGCGCGTGCTGAAGTTCGCATTCGATCTCGCAGAGCGCCGCGAGAAAAAGATCACCGTCGCGACCAAGAGCAACGGCATCTCGATCAGCATGCCGTGGTGGGACGCGCGCGCCGCCGAGATGGCCGCGCGTTATCCGGACGTGAAATGGGACAAGCAGCACATCGACATTCTTTGTGCACGTTTCGTGTTGAATCCGGATCGCTTCGACGTGGTGGTCGCGACCAACCTGTTCGGCGACATCCTGTCGGACCTCGGACCGGCGTGCACAGGCACGATCGGTATCGCGCCGTCGGCGAACATGAATCCGGACCGCGTGTTCCCGTCGCTGTTCGAGCCGGTGCACGGTTCCGCGCCGGACATCGCGGGCAAGGGCATTGCGAATCCGATCGCGATGATCTGGTCGGCGGCGATGATGCTCGATTTCCTCGGCAACGGCGCGGGCAAGGAACGCGAAGCGCATGACGCGATCCTCGCGGCAATCGAAGCTGTCTTGAAGGAAGGCCCGCATACGGGCGACCTCGGCGGCAAGGCGAATACGGCGGAAGTGGGCGCGGCCATCGCGCACCGTCTCGCCTGAATCACAGGAGTGTTTTCGATGACCAGGCAATACGAACTGAGCGAACTGATCCGCAGCGACAATTTCATCGACGGCAAGTGGGTCGCGTCGGTTGAAGGCAAGCGCTTCGATGTGACGAATCCCGCGACAGGCGAAGTGATCACGCAAGTCGCCGACAGCACGGCCGCCGACGCACACGCTGCTACCGATGCCGCCGCCCGCGCATTCCCGGCATGGCGCGACGCGTTGCCGAAAGACCGCGCTGCAGTGCTGCATCGCTGGCATGCGCTGATGGTCGAGAACGCCGACGCGCTCGGCCAGTTGATCTCGCTCGAACAGGGCAAGCCGCTTGCCGAAGGACGAGGCGAGGTGATGTACGGTGCCTCCTATGTCGCGTGGTTCGCCGACGAAGCGACGCGCATCTACGGCGACATCATTCCGCAGCAGCAGCGCGGCAAGCGCATGAGCGCGGTGAAGGAACCCGTCGGCATCGTCGCCGCGATCACACCGTGGAACTTCCCGCTCGCGATGATCGCGCGCAAGATCGCGCCGGCGCTGGCAGCGGGTTGCACGGTCGTCGGCAAGCCGGCGGAAGATACGCCGCTCACCGCGCTCGCGCTCGTGATGCTCGCGCATGAAGCAGGCGTGCCGGCCGGCGTGCTGAACCTGATTTCGTCCTCACGTGAAAACGCTGTCGGCGCAGTGTCCGACTGGCTCGCCGATAGCCGCGTGCGCAAGATCACGTTCACGGGTTCGACGCCTGTCGGCAAATATCTGGCGCGCGAATCGGCGGGGACGTTGAAGAAGCTGTCGCTGGAACTGGGTGGCAATGCGCCCTTCATCGTGTTCGATGACGCCGACGTCGACGCCGCCGTCACGGGCCTGCTGGCCGCGAAATTTCGTAACGGCGGGCAAACCTGCGTATGTCCGAACCGCGTGTACGTGCAGTCCGGCGTTTACGCGCGCTTCGCCGACCTGCTCGCGACGCGCGTCGCCGCCTTGAAGGTCGCGCCCGCCACCGATCCCACCGCGCAGATCGGTCCAATGATCAACTCGCGCGCGATCGACAAGATCGCCCGTCACGTCGACGATGCCGTGAGCCGCGGCGCGCGCGTGCTGACGGGCGGCAAGCGTCTGTCCGAACTCGGCCCGAACTACTACGCGCCGACCGTGCTCGCCGATGCAACGCCCGATATGCAACTGAGCTGCGAAGAAACCTTCGGCCCCGTCGTGCCACTGTTCCGTTTCGACGACGAAGCCGATGCGATTCGCGCCGCCAACGACACGCCGTTCGGCCTCGCGTCGTACTTCTACAGCCAGGACGTGCGGCGCATCGACCGCGTTGCGCGGCAACTCGAAGCCGGCATTGTCGGCATCAATGAAGGTGCGCTTGCAAGCGAAGCCGCGCCCTTCGGCGGCGTGAAGGAATCCGGCTATGGCCGCGAGGGCTCGAAATACGGCCTCGACGATTACCTGTCGATCAAATACCTCTGCCAGGGCGGCCTCGAATGAGCGCACAAGCCTATCCGATCGAGCTTGCCTTCCCGGACATTTCCGTCCACGAACGCAGCGACACGGGTGTCGCGTACGTGCATACGTTCGATTCGGGCGTCGATGGACCGCATGTGATGATCAACGCGCTCACGCATGGCAACGAGGTGTGCGGCGCGATCGTCGTCGATGCGTTGTTGCGCGCGAAGCTGCGCCCGCGGCGCGGCAAGCTGACGCTCGCGTTTGCGAACGTCGATGCGTATGCGCGTTTCGATCCGTCGAAACCGGATGCTGCGCGCTTCGTCGATCAGGACTTCAACCGCGTGTGGACGGCGCAAACGCTCGATAACGCCGCGCTCGATTCGAGCGAACTGCGTCGCGCCCGCGCGATGCGGCCGGTGATCGATAGCGTCGATCTGCTGCTCGATCTGCATTCGATGCATGAAAAGAGCAAACCGTTGATCGTTGCAGGTCCGCTCGACAAAGGCATCGCGTTGTCCGAAAAGCTCGGCACGCCCGCCACGGTGATCTGCGACGAAGGCCATCCGGAAGGACGCCGCATGCGCGATTACGAAGGCTTCGGCGATCCCGCAAGCCCGAAGAACGCGCTGCTGATCGAATGCGGACAGCATTGGGAAGCGAGCGCCGTGACCGTTGCGCGCGACGTGACGGCGCGCTTTCTGATTCTTTCCGGCGTCGTTGAAGATAAGGACTTTCCCGAAGGCTGGGTCCAGCCGTTGCCCGACGAAATGCTGATCGTGCGCGTCACAGAGCCCGTCGTGGCGAAGAGTCTCGACTTCCGCTTCGCCGACAACTACACCGGCCTGGAAGTGTTTCCCGAAGCGGGCAGCGTGATCGGCTGGTCGGATGGCGAAGCGGTATGCACGCCCTATCCCGACTGCATGCTCGTGATGCCGTCGCTCAGGCAGTTACGCGCGGGCGTGACGGTCGTGCGGCTCGGCAGGATCGAGAAGCGCGTCGCGAACGCTCGATAACCTTGATAACCACTCCAACCATCGTCAACGAAATCACAAGATGAAAGTCCAGCAGATCAAACAGAGCATCGCCTTGCAGGGGCTGGAAGACTGGGGCACGGCCGGTCTTCCAGGCACGACGGAGATCAAGGTGTCTGGCTTGCAAAAGGTCATACAAGGCAGCGAGGCGATCGATACCGGCATCTTCGAATGCACGCCCGGCACCTACCGGCGCTCGGTCAAGCAGGCCGAAGTGATGCACTTCCTCAGCGGCCGCGGCCGCTTCACGCCCGATGGCGAAGACACCGTCCACTTCACGGGCGGCGATACGCTGTTCTTCGAAGCCCATACGGAAGGCACGTGGGAAGTCGAAGAGACCATGCGCAAGGTCTACGTGATCTTCTGATCACACGCGATCGGTGAGTGCCCTGGTGACGGGCGCAGCAAGCGTCTGACATAACACTACGTCATGGGGACTCCAACAATTCCGGCGTTGCTCCGCCGAAATTGACTCACTATATTTTCAATCAATCCCGCGCTGTCCTGCTTCCAGCGGCATAAAGGAAGCGGGACTGCACGACCTGGAAGATGTCTTTCGCTTCAACCGTGTCGAGGAAATGTCGTGATCAATAAAATGAAGTTGCGCCCTGTAGTTATGACGCTCGCGTTGAGCATCGCGGGCCTCGCGCCCGCGTTCGCTGCGGGAAAAATCACGTTCGTCTCGCAAGGCGGCACGTATCAGGAAGCCCAGACCAAGGCCATCCTGGATCCCGCCGCGAAGGAGCTGGGCATCACCATCGCTCAGGACAGCATTCCTGACGCATGGCCGCAGATCAAGGCGCAAGGCGCGACCGGCAAGCCGATCTGGGATGTGGTCGATACGCCGACCTCGAACTGTCTGCGTGGCGGCCGCGAAGGTCTGCTCGAAAAGCTCGACTTCTCGAAGATCCCGAACGCGGCAGCCGTGCCGGAAAAGTACCGCACCCCGTATTCGGTGGCGTACGAGTTCTATTCGACCGTGATCGGCTACAACAAGAAGACGTTGAAGAAGGTGCCGCAAAGCTGGAAAGACTTCTGGGACGTGAAGAACTTCCCCGGCACGCGCGCGCTGCGTAACGATCCGCAAACCGTGCTCGAGGCCGCGCTGCTCGCTGATGGCGTGCCGCGCGACAAGCTCTATCCGCTCGATGTCGACCGTGCGTTTAAAAAGCTGCAGCAGATCAAGCCGGATATCACCGTGTGGTGGACGTCGGGCGGCCAGTCGGCGCAATTGCTGCACGACGGCGAAGTGGACATGACGATGATCTGGAACGGCCGCGCAAGCGCCGTGAAGAAGGACGATCCCGATGTCGACTTCACGTTCAACGACGGCATTCTGCAGAACACACAACTGTGCGTGCTGAAGAACGCGCCGAATCTGCCCGATGCGATCAAGTTCGTGAATGCCGCGTTGTCGCCGGAATTGCAGGCCAATCTGCCGCTTTATATCGACTACGGTCCGGGGAACCCCGCCGCGTTCAAGACGGGCAAGATCACGGCGAAGCGCGCGAGCGAACTGCCTAGCTCGCCGGATAACGCGGCTAAACAGGCGCTGATGTCGGAAGAATGGTGGGCATCCGATGCCGGCATCCAGGCCAAGGCACGCTGGCTGAAGTTCATGCAATAACATAGCCGTTCGCTTTGACTCAGGCGCCCGCAGGCACGTCGTTCGTCGCGGGCGCTTTTCATTTGATCGCTTTTCACGCACTGCAGGCGCGCCGCGCCTCATAACAATCGACGTGATCGACTATCTGATTCTGGGCGGTGGATCGGCGGGCTGCGTGCTGGCTGCGCGCCTGTCGGAAGACAAGAGCAAGACCGTGTGTCTGATCGAAGCGGGCCGCGATATTTCGCAGGCGAGCATGCCCGATGCGATCCGCAGCCGCTATCCGGGCCGCGCGTATCTCGACACGAATAACATCTGGCAGCAACTGAAAGCGCGCATGAGCGCGCCGGCCGCGCTGCGCCGCTATGAACAGGCGAAGCTGCTGGGCGGCGGCTCGGCGATCAACGCATTGATGGCCAACCGCGGCGCGCCCGCCGATTACGATGAATGGGAAACGCTCGGCGCGCGTGGATGGAACTGGGACACGTGTCTGCCCTACTTTCGCAAGCTCGAAACAGATTGCGACTTTGCTGGCGACCTGCATGGCGCGGATGGTCCGCTGCGCATCCAGCGCACGCGCTGGCCGCGTATTTCGCCGTTTGTGAAAGGTGTGCTCGGTACGTTGCAACAGCACGGACATGCATTACGCGACGATCAGAATGGACCGTGGGAAGACGGGACCTTCATCGGTGCGATTGCTGTGAGTGAGGCGGGCGAACGTATTCCAACTTCTGTCTGTTATCTCGACGATGCTGTTCGCGCTCGCAAGAATCTGTCGATCCGCACGGGGCTCGTTGTCGATCGGATTCTGTTCGATGGCCAACGCGCAATTGGCACGCGTTTGTTGCGTGCCGATGGTACGCATGAGGATATGCGTGCGGCGCGGGTTATCGTCAGCGCGGGGGCGATTCATAGCCCTGCTCTGTTGCTGCGAAGCGGCATCGGTCCAGCGAGCGATCTCGCCGCGCTAGGCATCGAGGTGCGGGCCGATCGCGCCGGCGTGGGGCGCAATCTGATGGAGCATCCGTCGATCGCCGTATCGGCCTTTCTGCCGCGCGCTGCTCGCACACCGTTTCCCGATGAGCATCACGAACAGGCCATCGTGCGCTTTTCTTCCGGCCTGCCCGATACCGTGCCCGGCGATATGCACGGCGCGATCCTGTCGCGCTCGGGCTGGCATTCGGTCGGTTACCGGTTGGGGACGATTTTCTTCTGGGTCAACAAGTCGTATTCGCGCGGTTCCTTGAAGCTCGCGTCGACGAATGCTTTCGATGAGCCACTGGTCGACTTCGCGATGCTTTCGGATCGGCGGGATCTCGAGCGGTTGAAGCTTGCGTTGCGGTTCGGCGCGCAGACGCTGGCGGCGCCTTCGATGGCCAAGCATCGTGATGTGATTTTTCCTTCGAGCTATTCGCCGCGCGTCGCGGCTGTTGCTGTGCCTGGGATGTGGAATGCGGTTCAGCGTGGCGCGTTGAGTGCTTTGCTGGATGTGGCTGGGCCGTTGCGTGGGTCGCTGATCAGGCGGGTGGTGACGCAAGGTGTTTCGATAGATGAACTGCTTGCGGATGATCAGGCGATGACGGAATTCGTGACGCGATCGGTTGGTGGCACGTGGCATCCGTCCGGGACTTGCAGGATGGGGGACTCACGCGATCCTCTGGCTGTGACGGATTCCGATGGCGCCGTGTATGGCGTCGAAGGACTGCATGTGTGCGATGCGTCGCTGTTTCCTTCGATCCCGTGCGCGAATACGAATGTGCCGACGATTATGGTGGCGGAGCGGATGGCGGAGACGTTCGGGGGAATCTGTGAGTGTCTGAGCCAAATCTCGATTCGGCATCCGTCAGTCACATCGTCATGACAATTTACAACATTTTTGTTGCATCAATCCTATTTAAAACATAACATTAATGTTGTATCTTTCTCCCTTCATAACAACACAGGGAGAACATGAAATACAGCGAGTTCAGGAAGTGGCTCAAGCAGCGAGGTGCGACGTTCGAAAAGCACCGAAGCGGCTCAAGTCACTACCGGGTGACGCTCAATGGCAAGTCAACCATCTTCCCGGATCACGGAGCCAAGGAAATCGGTAAAGGGCTGGTGGAAGCCATCAAGAAGCAACTCGGGATCAGGTGAAACAGGGAGCCCGCGAGGGCTCTCTCACTCGCGTATCAAGTCCATGTTCCTTGAAGAATGTCGAACGAAGACACACGTATGCTCAGCTATCCAATCAGCCTGACGCCCGACGACAACGGCACATTGCTCGTCACGTTTCCGGATGTACCCGAGGCCATCACCGTTGGCAACGACGAAGAAGACGCAAAAGTGCAGGCGCTGGACGCGCTCGAAGCTGCACTTGAAATCTATTTCGCGCAAAAGCGCAGTATCCCGATGCCCTCGAAGGCAAAGCGTGGGCAACCCGTCGTCACGCTACCCGCGCTTGTCACCGCCAAAGTGCTGCTTGCCGAAGAAATGCTGCGCCAGAACGTACGCAAAGCCGAACTCGCAAGGCGGCTTAGCGTGAATCAGGTGCAGGTGGATCGACTCCTGAACTTCAGCCATTCATCGAAGATCGAGATGGTCGAATCGGCGTTTGCTGTGCTCGGCAAGCGGCTTGATATTCGCGCGGTGTGATTTCCACGCCGGAAAGCCCCGTATAACAGGGGCTTTCCATTTCCCTCTCACGCCCCAAACCCCACCACCCCCTTCACCTCCAGAAACGCCTCCAGCCCCCATTCGCCATACTCACGCCCGTTCCCCGACTGCTTGTACCCGCCAAATGGCGAGCCTGCATCCCACGCCGGATAGTTCAGATACACACTGCCCGCACGCATCCTGAAACCAACCCTGCGCGCCCGTTCAATATCCGTCGATTGCACGTAAGCCGCGAGTCCAAACGGCGTATCGTTGGCGATCGCAATCGCGTCTTCTTCATCGCGATACGGCATGATCGCCAGCACAGGTCCGAAGATTTCATCGCGCGCAATCGTCATCGACGGGTCGACATTCGCGAACACCGTCGGCTTTACGAAGTAGCCACGCGTCAAACCATCGGGACGTCCCAAGCCGCCAGAAACCAGTTCCGCGCCCTCATCAATACCCATACCAATCAGGCGCTGCACGCGCTCGAACTGCACGTCGCTGACCACCGGCCCCATCGTCGTGTCCGCAGCATCGGCGGCACCGACACGATGCGCCTGCGCCGCACGCCGCGCAATCTCGACCGCTTCATCATGCCGCGACGCGGGCACGAGCATCCGCGTCGGCGCATTGCACGACTGGCCGCTATTGCCGAAGCACGAATTGACGCCCGCCGTCACAGCCGCTTCGAAATCGGCATCGTCGAGCAGAATGTTCGCTGACTTGCCGCCGAGCTCCTGATGCACGCGCTTCACGGTCGGCGCCGCGAGCTTCGCGATCTCGACGCCAGCGCGCGTCGAGCCCGTGAACGACACCATATCGACATCGGGATGACTGCAAAGCGCAGCGCCCACCGTCGGCCCGTCGCCGTTGACGAGATTGAACACGCCCGCTGGCACGCCGGCCGCATCGATGATCTCGGCGAACAGCACGGCATTGAGCGGCGATACTTCGCTGGGCTTGAGCACCATCGTGCAGCCCGCCGCAATCGCTGGCGCGACCTTGCAGACGATCTGATTGATCGGCCAGTTCCAGGGCGTGATCAATGCAACCACGCCGACAGGCTCATGATTGATCAGCGTCGTGCCCTTCTTGCGCTGCCATTCGAACGTTTCGCACGTTCGCAGCACTTCTTCCAGATGACGCTTGCCAAGCCCCGCCTGCCACGCGTGAGAAAGCTTCGCGGGCGCGCCGATCTCGCGCATGATCGTATCGGCCATCTCGTCGTAGCGTTCCATGTACGCGTCGAGAATGCGCCGGATCAACGCAACACGTTCCTCGGGCCGCGTCTGCGAGAAGGACGCAAATGCACGCTTCGCCGCCGCAACCGCACGCTCGACATCCTGCGCATTGCCGAGCGCCACTTCGGCGAACGGCTCTTCGGTAGAAGGATCGATAACAGGCAAACGCGCAGAACTGGACGGCTCGACCCACGCGCCGTCGATATAGAACTTCAGTGAATTGGACATCCGGTTTCCGTAGAAAGAAATCAGGCCCGCGCGACGGCCGACGAACGGCGGCTCACCACGACGATCATCACGAGACACAAGGTCAGCGCCGTCAGCATCGTGCTGATCGCGGCGATGGTCGGATCGATCTCGTCACGCAACGTAACGAACATGCGCCGCGTCAGCGTCTGGTTCGAGCCGCCCGAAATGAACAGCGCGACGACGGTTTCATCGAGTGCCTGAATGAACACGAACACCGCGCCGGAGATCACGCTCGCCTTGATCTGCGGCAGCGTCACCGTCATGAAGCTGCGAAAGCGGTTCATGCCGAGACTGCGCGCGACCATTTCCTGCGTGCGGTCGAACGTCCGCAAATCCGCGCCGACCGAGATCAGCACATACGGCAAGCCGAGCATCGTATCGGCGATGATCAGACCGCTCAGCGTATTCACATAACCCGCCTGCGTGAACACGAAGAACACGCCCACCGCGACGATGATGATCGGGACCATCAACGGCAACATCAGCAGCGTGCGCAGATAGCGCATCGACCAGTGCGAGCCGTGCTGGATGCCATACGCGGCCGCGATGCCGAGCGGCGTCGCAATCAGCGCGGCGCACACGGAAGCCGTCAGCGTCACGCGCGCCGCGTCGATCCACGCGGGGTTATCGAAGAACGAGTGATACCAGCGCAACGAATACGCGGGCGGCGGGAACGTCATGAAGCGCGTATCGGAGAACGACAACGGTACGACGATCACCACGGGCAGCATCAGGAACACGAGGATCAGCACGACGCCCGCACCAAGCGTCAGCCTTCCGAATGAGAGCTTGTTCATTTCGCGCCCAGGGTCTTTTCGAGGGGAATCACGCGGCTCGCGGCATAGAAGATCGCGAACACGCAGATCAACAGCACGACGCTCACCGCACTTGCCGCGCCCCAACTGTTGTAGATCTCGACATTGCGGCTCACCACCATCGACACCATGATCGACTTGCCGCCGCCCATCAGCTCAGGCGTGATGTAGAAACCGAGGCACAGCACGAACACGAGCGTCACGCCCGCGACCACGCCGCTCATCGACAGCGGCAGGAACACGCGCCAGAACACATGCAGCGGCGATCCACCGAGGCTCGCGCCCGCCTGCGACAGGTTGGACGGAATCTTCTGCATCGCCGAATACAGCGGCAGCACCATGAACGGCAACAGGATGTGCACCATCGCGACGATCGTGCCGAACTGGTTATACGAAAGCTGCAAGGGCCTGTCGATCAAACCCATTCCCAGCAACGCCTTGTTCACGAGCCCCGTGCGTTGCAGCAGCACGAGCCACGCGTACGTACGCACGAGCACGCTGGTCCAGAACGGCAGAATCACCATGCCGAGTATCAGCGCGCTCCACTTCGGCGGCACGGAGGCCGCGAAATACGCAACAGGATAACCAAGCAGCAACGTAATCAACGTCACGATGATGCTCAGCTTGAACGTCATCAGGAACGTGTCGAGATACGTGCCCGTAAAGATGCGCCGATAGTTGACGAGCGTGAACGCGCCGTCGTGATAGATGGACTGCCACGAAAGCCACGCGAGCGGCACCACCAGCAGCACCACCACGACGAGCAGCGCGGGCGCCATCAGCAACAGCATCGCGCGGTCCTCGCGCTGCTGGTGACGTACCGACGGATCGATCGTAGCGGCCTGCATCACAGTCTGTTCCTGATAAGCGTGTTTGACTGTCGTCATCATGCACCCACAGCGTCGAGAAACTGATACCACGCTGCGACGAGCCTCACACCCGGCGCGCGCAACGAATGAAACGGCACGGGCCGCAAACCTTCTTGAGCCAGCAACGCAAGCTCCGGCTTCTCGCCGAGTGCGAGCGCAGCAGCATGCTGGCCGATCAGGCTCGCCATCGCGACCCCTGCACCGTTATACCCGAGACAAAACGTTGTGACATCATCGCTGCGACCAACATGCGGCAGCGCGTTGAACGTCATCCCGACATAACCGGACCAGCCATACTCGACACGCACGCCCGCGAGATCGGGAAAGAGCGCAACCATTGCGCGCTGCAATGCGTCGAAGCCCGTTGCCTGCCCTTCTTTACCGAACGCGTCGCGGCCGCCAAACAGCATGCGCCCATCCACCTTGCGAAACCACTTCATCATGCGACGCGTTTCGGTGTAGCTGCGCCGGTTGACCATCAGCTTCGCGTCGAGTTCCGGCGACAACCTTTCCGTCGCTATCATCGCGCTGCGAAACGGCACCAGTTCGCGCTGATAGGCGGACGTCGCTTCCGTAAGATTCGAGTACGCATTGGTCGCGACGATCACCTGCTTCGCGCGCACGCTGCCGCCGGGCACGCGTAGCACCACACCGCCCTGCACGCGCTTCATATCGAGAACGGGCGTCGCTTCGTAGATGGGCACGCCGCGCGCCGTCAGCCCGCGCGCAATGCCCCATACATATTCGAGCGGCAGGATGGTGCCCGCATCGGCGCTCAGCACACCGCCGACAAAACCATTCGAGCCCGTCTCCAGCGCAATGTCGCCGCGCGACAGAACGCTCATCGATCCGTCACCGAGTTGCGTGCGCACCCAGTCCGCTTCCGCGCGAATCGATGCGAACGCACGCTCGGTATGCGCGCAACGCAGACTGCCCGTCTGCTCGAACTGCGCGCGCTCCAGCTTGAACTCGTCGACGAACTGTTCGACCACGCGCACGCCGTCATGCGCGAGCCGATGCATGCGCTGTGCGGTATCGAGGCCGTACGTACTGGCAATCGACGGAAACGACAGCCGGAACTTCGACGACACGACCCCGCCGTTGCGCCCGCTCGCGCCCCAGCCTACCGGGTTCGCGTCGAACACCGCACAGTCGACGCCGCGCTTTTGCAATGCATACGCAGCGGCGAGCCCCGAATAACCCGCGCCGATGATCGCCACATCGACGATCAGATCACGCCCGAGCGGCGCGCCCATGCTGACCGGCTCCTGCACGATCGGCGGGCGCGCGGCCATCGCGCGCCAGAGCGAATCGGGCTGGGGCCTCGGCGATGTCGTCGGCGCGAGCATGATCAGGCGGCGCGTGCTTCGGCTTCGACGGCATCCGCGAGCGCGGCGAGCGTCGCGAACTTGAAGGTCGGCTCGGTGACGGCTTCCGGAACGGGCGTCGCGCCAAAACCCTTCATGCCCTGACGACGCTCGATCCAGCACGTCGAGTAACCGAGCTGCGTTGCGATGCCGATGTCGTGATACTGGCTTTGTGCCGTATGCAGGATTTCGCCGAACTTGAAGCCGAATGCAGCCTGGCGTCCACGGTTGTAGGCGAAGAACTGCGGGTCGGGTTTGGCCACGCCGGTTTCGTCGCAGCAGACGGTGTCGTCGAACGGATCGCCGAGCGTGTGCGCATAGGCCGACAGCGCGACGCGGTCCGCATTCGTCATCGCGACGAGGCGATAGTGCTTGCGCAGGCGCTTCAATGCAGCGACGGAATCTTCGAACGCGGGCCATTCGAGTACATCACGCTGGAATGCAGCGGCCGATTGCGCATCGTCGGGCAGGCCGAGTTCCTTGGCGAGGTACAGGTAAACGTTGGCCATTTCATGGCTCGAGCGGCCCGGATACGTTGCGCGGCCGCGCATATACGGCTCGAAAATCTGGTCGTCGGTGAGGTCTTTGGCTTTCGCGCCGCCCAGACGTCGCACGGACGCGAGCACGCCCTTTTCGAAGTTGATCAGCGTGCCGACGACATCGAACGTCAGAACCTTGAAATCGGTGAGCTTCATTGCATCATCCCTTTGCAGTTTGCGTGAATCGCGTAAGAAGGCATGCCCGTGCACAGGCGGTGAGTGAAATCAGGCGGGCACGACGATCGTGTCCTGAGGGTCGAGCGCGACCGTCATGTGCGCGCCCGGCGATGGAATGCGCCGGCGCGCTTCATGGCTGCCAGGCTGTCTGAGACTGATGGCCGTGCCGTCGGCGAGCGCGGCAAACACACGCAGGCTCTCACCCTGATACAGCACTTCGGTGACGCGGCACGACAGACGGTTGGTCTGCGCGCCGTTCTGCGCTTCGGTGCCATCGATCACGAGTTTTTCTGTCTGCACGGCGAGCAGCAGATTCTCGCCACGCGGCAACGGATGCGCGGTGCGCAGTACGGCATCGCCCAGACGCACGGCATCGTCGCCGGCGCGGCTCACGTTGAGCAGCGTCGCTTCGCCGATGAAGCTCGCAACGAACGCATCGCACGGACGGTCATAGAGACGCTCGGGTGTATCGATCTGCACGAGCTTGCCGTCTTTCAGCACGGCGACGCGGTCGCTCATCGTCAAGGCTTCGCGCTGATCGTGCGTGACGTTGACGATGGTCGCGCCAAGCTTGCGATGCAGACGGCGCAATTCGATCTGCATGGTTTCGCGCAGTTGTTTATCGAGCGCGGAGAGCGGTTCATCCATCAGGATCAGTTGCGGCTCGAACACCATCGCGCGTGCCAGCGCCACGCGTTGACGCTGGCCGCCCGACAACTGGCTGATGTTGCGCGACTCGTAGCCGCTCAGTTCGACCATCGCGAGCGCGTCGGAAACTTTCTTTGCCCAGCCTGCTTTCGGCTCGCGACGAGCGCGCAGCGGGAAGGCCACGTTCTCGCCCACGGTCATGTGTGGGAACAGCGCATAGTTCTGGAACACGATGCCGATGTTGCGCTTGTGCGGCGGCGCAAATGTAATGTCGCGATCGCCGACCCAGACTGCGCCCGTGGTCGGCTGCACGAAGCCGCCGAGAATGCCGAGCAGCGTCGTCTTGCCCGAGCCGGACGGTCCGAGCAGCGACACGAACTCACCCGGCGCGATATCGAGCGATACGTCGTCCAGCGCGACGACCGGACCATAGCGCTTCGTTGCCGACCTGATCGATACTCCCGTTTTCGCTCGTGCGTCCATGGCGTGTCTCTCGCTGGAAAATCTGGATAAGGGGCTACGTTGAGAAAAATATAAGTCCCGTTCTTTTTGACGGCAATTCCCAAATTGTTGGATCAGGCATAACATCAGGTCATGCCAAACCTTCGCAAGAAACTGCCGAGTGCGAATGCGCTGTTCGTGTTCGAAGCGGCCGCCCGCTGCGGCAACTTCACGCGCGCCGCGCAGGAGCTTTATGTGAGCCAGCCAGCCGTGAGCCGCATGCTTGCGCGCATGGAGGATCACATTGGCGTGCGCCTGTTCGAGCGGGTGCGCGGCGGCATTGAACTGACGGAAAGCGGGAAGATTCTGTACCGCGCGATTTCCGAAGGATTTAACGGCATTGAAAATGCAATCAGGGAAATCGAGGCCCGCGCGACGGGCGTGGAGTCGGTGACGTTATCGGTTTCGACCGGATTCACGACGCATTGGCTGATGCCGCGCATGAGCCGGCTGAATCAGGCATTCCCTAATATCGATTTGCGGTTTCAGCTGATATCGGGGCGCATTGGCGGGCCGCTCACCGACGTCGATCTCGGGATGCGGTTTCTGCACGATGGCGAGATTGATGAGCACGCGGTGCTTGTTATGCCTGAAACGCTGTTGCCGGTTTGTAATGAGCGTTATCTGGAGAGTGCGCGGACGGATGCCGGGCGGTTGCATGGCGATACTGTGATCGTCATGGATGACGAAGAGCGCGGATGGCATGAGAGATTTGGCGCGTTCGCCGGGCATGGGCGGCATGTTGCCGGCATGCTGAGCTTTGGGGATTACGCGATTGTTGTACAGGCAGCATTGCTCGGGCAAGGGATTGCCCTGGGGTGGCTCAATGTTGTTTCTCACTGGCTCGCGCAAGGGGCGCTTTTACCCGCTGAGCAAGAGGTTATTGTCACTAACCGGCGGTGCTGTCTGGTGAGACCTGCTAATAAGCCTCTTCGACCTATCGTTGATGATGTTCGGGATTGGCTTATTGAAGAGACCCGGAATGATATGCGGATTATTGAGAAGAAGTATCCGAGGCTTGGGTTGCAGGATGCTATGCGGCAGAGTGGGTTGAAGGTGGGGTGAGGGTTTTTGTTGTCTTGTCTTGCGACGCAGGTGTGGTTTGCTTGTGTTGTCGCCGGCATCCGCGTGATGTTTTGCCTGCTTCAGGCGTTGCCCCTGTGCGGGGCGGCACTTACTTTCTTTGCCGCCGCAAAGAAAGTAAGCAAAGAAAGCGGGCTAACACCGCCCGTTCTTGACCTCCGCCTGAGGGCCCCCAACAGTTCCTCCGCTTCACACGGCGTTCTGCCATTCATTGCCCGTTGCAAGCGCTCTTATTGAGCGCCTCACCCGCTTCATGCTCCCGCGTCGCCACACGCGCGACGGCATTTCCCACGTTCTATAGCGACAAACTGTGTGTAGGCTTTCGCGCGGTGTGCGCTTCACTCCGGACTGAAAACCACGAGCGGTGTCGTAAGAGCGCCGAGGCGTGAAGCACTACGACCTACACATAGTTTGCCACCTGGGCGGCATCAACCATTCGCAACCGCTGGCTGTGCTACGGGTGATTGAAGCGGGTGAGGCGAATATTCGGCGCGCTGGCAACGGGCAGTGACTGAGAAGTTGCCGTTTGAAGCGGAGGACCCGTTGGGGACCCTCAGGCGGTGGTCAAGAGCGGGCGGTGTTAGCCCGCTTTCTTTGCTTACTTTCTTTGCGGCGGCAAAGAAAGTAAGTGCCGCCCCGCACAGGGGCAACGCTTGAAGCACGAAGGCATAACGCGGATGCCAGCGAAAACACAAGCAAACCACACCTGCGTCGCAAGACAAAACAAGACAAACCAGCTCACCTCATACCCTTGGCATCCTCCAAAAACCGACTCGGCGTAACCCCACAAAACCGCTTGAAATGCCGAGCCAAATGACTCTGATCAAAAAACCCAACTTCGGTAGCGACAACAGCCCCTGGCACCCCAGCCAACAGCAACGTCTGTGCGCGCCGCACCCGCACTCCGCATAGATACTTATAAGGCGAAAGCCCAACCTGCTGTCGAAAAACGGTAGCAAACCGCGAAACGCTGAGCGCCGAGAGTTCGGCCAATTGAGCCAGACTCACAGCCTTATCGAAATTCGATTCGATATAAGCCAGCGCATCGCGCAACATAAAAGAAGACGACTGAACGCCACTCATGAAGAAACCTCGACGGAAGCAGAAGCAGAAGCAGAAGCAGCAGGCGCATCCTGCAAAGACACATCACCCTGAAATCGCCCGATAGAAAACATATCCAGCGCAATCGCCGTGCTGCCAGCATCGATCAGTTCAGCCAGCGTCTCGCCAACACCCGGACCGATCTGAAACCCCGATCCGCTAAAACCAAACGCATAGAACAAACCCGGTACCTTCGAACTCGGCCCGATCACCGGCTCGGAATCCGGCAAATAACTTTCGACGCCACTCCACACTCGAATCACATGCAGCGCGCGAAGCGCAGGCACCAGCCGACGAAACTGCGCCATCTGCTGCACCGTGTTCTCCGGCAACACCGACGCACGCCGCGTCCCCGCATCGGCGGGACCAGAAGGTCCGCCGCCCAGCACGATGTTGCCGCGCGGAATCTGCCGGAAATACACGCTCTCTTCCTTGATCGACGTGTACACACCCATCGACGATCCGAACACATACGGCACCGGCTCGGTGACCGCCATCTGCGGCCCGCGTGCGATGAGCGGAACCGGCTCGCCAAATTGCGTCGACAGCGCGTTCGCCCACGCACCCGCACAAATCAACACCTGCTCCGCACGATACACATCGCCCGCCGCACTCTCGACCCGAAAGCCACCCGCCTCCTTCTCGACGCGCACGACCTCCGTGTTCTCGACGACACGCGCGCCAAGCCGCGCTGCCGCACGCCCAAACGCAGGTGACGCAAGACGCGGGTTCGCATGCCCGTCCAACGGCGAAATCGATGCAGCCAGCACTTCGCGGCCCAGAAACGGAAAACGCCTGAACATCGCCGCGCCATCCAGCACTTCGAGATCGAGGCCGTAAGTACGCGCCTCCGCGGCATAACGATGGAAATATTCGGCGTCGTGCGCGTAATAACAGACGCGCGTATGACCGGAGCCAAGAAACTCGACATCCTCGCCAAGCAGTTCCTTCGACCGACGCCACGTATCCAGCGCGCGATTGGCCATCGCGAGTTGCGTCAACGCGCGGCCTTGTCGTCGCACACCGCCAAAATTCACGCCGCTCGCCTGTTGCCCCGTCAAGCCGCGCTCGAGCAGAATCACCGAGCGCTGTCTGCGCCGCAGAAAAAACGCCGTCGATGTCCCGACGATACCGCCACCGATCACGATCACATCGGCACGATCACTCATTCGCTGAACTCCTGTGCGCGGCCTTCCATTTCTTCTGAACTGCAAGTTGTTGCGCGTGTGGAACAAATCGCCATCGGCAGCGGCTTGACGGGCGCCTGGCCGCGCAGCCGGCCGACGGCTTCGAGCGGCACGCGTGCTTCGGCCGCGATCACTTCGGCGCCCGCATGCGCGCAGAAACGTCCCTGGCAGCGGCCCATCCCGACGCGTGAAAATGCCTTCGCGCGATTCGCTTCCTGTGCGCCCATCTCGCGCACCACGCGCCGCAATTCGCCTGCTGTGATCGCTTCACATCGACACACAATGGTCTCGTCGGGCAGCGCGGCGGCAAAACGCGCAGGCCACGGAAACGCCGCGCGCAAGCCCGCTGCAAAGCGCGTATAGCGAGCGAGTTCGGCACGCAACGTCACAACGTCGCCACGTTCGATGCCCGCATCGCGCAACGCCGCCAACGCAGCGAGCCTTCCCGCGCGTTCCGCTGCATCCGCGCCGCGCACGCGTGCGCCATCGCCCGCCAGATAGACGCCCGCGACACTGCTACGGCCATCGGCATCGACATGCGGCAGCCACGTTTGCGTCGCATCGTCGAAACGGAATTCGCAGCCCGCGAGATCCGCAAGCTGTGTTTCGGAGCGCAGGTGATAGCCGAGCGCGACGGCATCGCATGCCACGTCGAGCAGAGCGCCGTTGGCGAGTTTCACCCGCACGCCTGTCACGCCATGTTCCGCTGAACCGTCGATCGCAATCGGCGTCACGCCCCGATGAACCGGCACGCCCGCGCGCCGCAACACGCTCATCAACGCAATGCCCTTGCGCAGCGTCGACGGAATGGCGAGCAATTGCGGTAACGCACGCACGCGCTGCGCAAACGTCGATGTATCGAGCACGGCGCTCACCGTCGCACCCGCCTTCACATATTGCGCAGCCACCAGATACAACAACGGCCCGGTTCCCATCATCACGACCCGCGCGCCCACCGCACAGCCTTGCGATTTCAACGCGACCTGCGCGCCGCCAAGACTGTATGCACCCGCGTGATGCCAGCCGGGCACGGGCATCAACCGGTCCGTCGCGCCGCTGCATACGATGAGCGCATCGAACGGAAGTTCGTCGTAGCGCGTACCCGTCACCACATGTACCGCCTTCGTGCCGATATTCCACACCAGCGTGTCGGGCCGATAGTCGATACGCGCCCGCAATGCGTCGAAGTCGCGATGCAGCGACGCGGCACGCTCCGCCTCCGTGCCATACAGCGTTTCATACGACCGCGAAAAGCCTTCTGGCTGCCGTCGATAAATCTGGCCGCCGTCGCGCCGCCCTTCATCGATCACCACCGGACGCAACCCCGCTTCGGCCAGCGCCTGCGCAGCGCGCACGCCCGCCGGTCCCGCGCCGATCACGATCACCTTCAACTGCGTCACGTCCCGATGCGCGGCCATACGCCCTCCGTGGCAAGCGCAACACGCGTGACGATCGACATGCCCGGCACAGCGGGCGTCGTGCAGGCACGCACGCGCTCGCCATCGGCCGTCCAGACCCAGCAGTCCTGGCACGCGCCCATCACGCAAAAGCCCGCGCGGCGGCCGTCGCCGAATTCGGAATCGCGCAACGTGTCTTGCGCCGTCAGTAACGCGACCATCAACGTGTCGCCTTCGGCTGCCTGCGCGACGATCCCATCGATCGTGATGTCGAACGTCTTGCGCCCCGTCTCCGCCACTCTCACGAAGCGCGCTTTCATGCCGTCACCGTTTCCGCTGTCTGCATGCGCGTCAGTTCATCCGCCGAGTGATGACAGCGAATCTGCGCGCCCGACGGCAGCTTCTTCATCGACGGCGGCGTGACGTTGCACTTGCCATCGATACGCGCCGTACAGCGCGAGCGGAAGCTGCACAGATCGTGAGAATCGGCAGAAGCAGCCATCATGGGCAATGCGCCCGACGTCAACGCACGCCGCGAATCGAGCCAGCCCGGACGCAGCTCAGGCACGGAATCGACCAGCAGCCCCGTGTAAGGGTGATACGGCGGCGCGGCAAGCGCATCGCGCTGGCCCGCTTCGACGCATTGCCCTGCATACAGCACGATCACTTCGTCGCAGATCGCGCGCACCGTCGAAATGTCGTGGCTGATGAACATGTACGACACGCCCAGCTCACGACGCAATTCGCCGAGCAGGTCGAGAATCGCCGCGCCGACCACCGTGTCGAGCGCCGACGTGACTTCGTCACACAGAATCAGCGCCGGATTCGCGGCCAATGCACGCGCCAGATTCACGCGCTGTTTCTGTCCGCCCGACAGACCGCCTGGTTGACGCTTCGCTATGGAAGCCGGCAGCTTCACGAGATCGAGCAGTTCGAGCATCCGCTTGTTCGCCGCCGCGCCACGCAAGCCGTGATAGAAATTCATCGGACGCGCGAGGATGTCGGCAATCGTGCGGCTCGGGTTGAGCGCCGTGTCCGCGTTCTGGAACACGATCTGCACGCGCCGGTATTGTTCCAGCGTGCGTTGCGACAGCTTCGCGGGCAACGGTTTGCCGTCTAGCAGCACGTCGCCGCTCGCGCGGTCCACCAGACCCGCGACCACGCGCGCAAGCGTCGTCTTGCCCGAACCCGATTCGCCAATCACACCCAGCGTGCTGCCGCGCGCGATCTTCAGACTCACGTCGTCGAGCACCCGCACGGCGGGCACGCCGTTCGAGTCGATGCGTCCATAGCCTGCGCTCAGGTTGCGGATTTCGAGCAAAGGCGGTGGATCGTTCCTGCTGTTCGACGCCAGTTCGGGTTCGGGGCGCCGCGTCGCCGCGAGCAGTTGGCGCGTGTAGTCGTCGGCGGGCGCGTCGAGCACTTGCGCCGTCGTCCCGTTTTCGCGCACTGTGCCGCCGTTGAGCACGACGATGCGATCCGCCATCTGCGCAACCACGGCCAGATCGTGCGACACGTACACGGCCGTCGTGCCAAGCTCGCGCACCACTTTCTTGAAGGCGGCGAGCACTTCGATCTGCGTGGTGACGTCGAGCGCCGTGGTCGGCTCATCGAACACGACGACGGCGGGATCGGTAATCAACGCCATCGCCGCCATCAACCGCTGCAACTGCCCGCCCGACACCTGATGCGGATACCGCGAGCCGATCGTTTCCGGCGCGGGCAGTGCGAGCGCGCGGAACAGATCGACGGCTTTCGCACGCGCAGCGGCGGGCGTCATCAGCTTGTGCAGCAGCGCCGGTTCCGTCACCTGATCCATGATCGTGCGCGCGGGATTGAAGCCCGCCGATGCGCTCTGTGCGACATACGCAACCGTACGCGCGCGCAATGCACGCCGGCTGTTGTCGTCGAGCGAGAGCACATCCACACCGCCGATCTTCACCGAGCCGCCCGCAATCGAACATCCGCCGCGCGCATAGCCGAGCAGCGACAACGCGATCGTCGTCTTGCCCGACCCCGACTCGCCGATCAGCGCGAGCACTTCGCCTTTCTTCACCGAGAAATCGACACCCTTCACGATCTGCACAACCGGATCGGGCGCCGCGCCCGCGACCACACGCAAGCCTTTCACTTCGATCATGTTCATTTGCCGCCTCCGTGAGCGCGTGCGCCACGACGACGCAGACTGTCGATCAGCAGATTCACGCCGATGGTCAGCGTCGCAATCGCGACGGCGGGCATCAGCACAGCGGGCGCACCTTCCGCAAGACCGCCGATGTTCTCGCGCACGAGCGAACCCCAATCGGCATTCGGCGGTTGCACGCCGAGACCGAGAAAGCTCAGACCGCTCAACAGCAACACGATGAACACGAAGCGCAAGCCGAAGTCCGCGAGCATCGGATGAATCATGTTCGGCAGCACTTCGACGCGCGCGATATAGAACAGCCCTTCGCCGCGCGCTTTCGCGACCTGCACGTATTCGAGCGTCATCAGATTGACGGCGAGCGAGCGCGAGATACGAAACGCGCCGGGAATGTAGGCGAGCGCCGCGACCATGATCAGCATCGGCACCGACGAGCCAAACGCGGCGATCACGACGAGCGCCAGCACCTTGCTCGGAATCGAGATCAGCGCATCGAACAGGCGGCTCAGCGTTTCGTCGACCCAACGCCCGGACACGGCAGCAAGCAGCCCGAAGAACGTGCCGATGCAACTGGCGAGCAAGGTCGATGCAAGCGCCAGCCCGACCGTGTATTGCGTGCCGTACAGCACGCGGCTCAGCATGTCGCGGCCCAGGTAATCGGTGCCAAGCGGATGGGCGGCGCTATACAGGCCGAAGATTTCCGTCGACGTCACCGCGCCGCCCTTGTACGGCGCAACGAGCGGTCCGATGAACGCGACGCCGAGCCAGAACACGACGATCACGAGGCCGATCAGGCCGAGCGTCGAAAAGCGGTTCACGAGGCGGCGCAACGCGCCGCGCCTGACGATTGCCGCTTCGACGGGCGCTTCTGGAGCGGCATCGGCACAAGGCCGCGCTTCGTCGTCGGGCGCTGCGTACAGCACGGTCGTCGCATGAGATGTGGCGGGTCGGTTCATCGTTGACGCAGCCTCGGGTTGGAGATGATTTGACACAGGTCGGCGATCAGCACGAGCGCGAGATACGCCGCGCAGAAGACCATCACGCAGCCTTGCACGAGCGGCATGTCGCGGTTCGTGACGGCATCGACCATCAGGCTCGCGAGCCCCGGATAGTTAAAGATCGACTCGACGATCACCACGCCGCCGAACAGATACGACAAACTCAGCGCAACCGCGTTGGCAATCGGGCCGATCGTGTTCGGCAGCACATGGCGCAACACGATGCGCATCGGCGAAGCGCCCTTGAGCAATGCCATCTCGACATACGAAGCATTCAGCTGATCGAGCACGGCCGCGCGCGTCATACGCGCCATCTGCGCGACGATCACGCAGCACAGCGTCATCACGGGCATCGCGTAGATGCGCAGCAGCGCGCCGAACGACGTCACCTCGGACAGATACGACAGCGCGGGCAGCCAGCGCAGTTTCACCGCAAACACCAGCACAGCGATGGTCGCAATCAGGAACTCGGGCACGGCCACCGTCGACAGCGTCAGCACGTTGAGCGCGCGGTCGAGCAACGACCCGCGAAACATCGCCGACAGAATGCCGATCACGAGCGCCACGGGCACCGACACGAGCGCAGTGAGGCCCGCCAGCACGAGCGAATTGGGCAAACGCGTCGCGATCAGTTCACTGACAGGAAGATTGTTCGACAGCGACGTGCCGAAGTTGCCGCTCACCACATGCATCAGCCATTGAACGTAGCGTTGCAGCGCGGGCTGATCGAGGCCGAACTGATGGCGCAGTGCGGCGACCTGTTCGGGTGTCGCGGCCTGGCCGAGTGCCTGTTGCGCCGCATCGCCGGGAAGCAGGCCGGTGATCGCAAACACGATCGCCGATACCAGCAGCAGCGTGAGCAGCGCGAGACCGAGGCGCGCGGCGATGAGTCGTTGCGCGTGGGCTTTCATCGGATATCGCCTCCTTCATTTGAAACCGCGCGCCGCCAATCAGCGGCACGCGTGGTAGTGCGGCAGGCTCAGGCGTCGAGCCAGACGTTCTCGGCGAACATGAAGCCCATCAGGCCCGCGAGCGGAATCGAGCCGAGACCTTTGAGCTTCGACGAGTGCGCGTCGAGCGAACTCTGGAACATCGGAATGCCGACGCCACCGTCGTCATGCACGAGCTGCTGCATGTCGCCGTAGATCTGCTTGCGCTTCGCGTCGTCCGGCTCGCCGCGCGCGGCGACCAGCATCTGGTCGAACTTCGGGTTCTTCCAGTTCGCCTCGTTCCACGGTGCATCCGACTTGAAGAACTGCGTGAACAGCACGTCGGCGCTCGGGCGCGCGTTGATGTTGCCGTAGCCGAGCGGATGCTTCATCCAGTGATTCGACCAGTAGCCGTCCGACGGCACGCGCACCACTTGCAGATTCAGGCCCGCTTGCGGCGCGACCTGTTGCAGCAGCATCGCCATTTCGACGGAACCTTCGGCGGCGGGCGATGCGTAAAGCTGTACGGGCGTGCTGCCGAGCTTCGCCTTCTGGAAATAGAACTTCGCCTTGTCCGTGTCGAATGCGCGTTGTGGCAGGCCGGACAGGTAGTACTTGTTGGTCGGATCGATAGGCTGATCGTTGCCGATCGCGCCATAACCGAGGAACACCGCGCGGCGAATCTGCTCGCGATCCATCAGATGCGTGAGGCCGCGGCGGAAATCCGCTGTGCCTGTGATGCCGCCTTCGTCGCGCATGATCAGGTCCGTGTACTGGCCAGTCTTCGTCTCCAGCACGGAGAAGCCAGGCGTGCCCTTGATACGCGACGTCGAGCGCGGGCTGACGGCGTTAATCAGTTGCACGTCGCCGGAAAGCAGCGCATTCACACGCGCCGATTCGTCGCCGAT
This sequence comes from Burkholderia sp. Ac-20365, assembly GCF_017104715.1. GTDB lineage: Bacteria > Pseudomonadota > Gammaproteobacteria > Burkholderiales > Burkholderiaceae > Paraburkholderia. The sequence continues at coordinate 477,667 of NZ_JAAGPI010000001.1, read as the reverse complement.
GCCGATCAGCTCCACCTCGTCGAGATGCGGCATGCCCGGCTTCCAGTACTTCTCGTTGCGCACGCCCACCGTGCGCACGCCGGGCGAAAATTCCTTCAGCTTGAAGGGCCCGGTGCCGACAGCCGTCTTGAAGTCGGTCGTACCGTCCTTGATGATCAGGAAGTGCGAGGTCGCGAGAATCACGGGCAGATCCGCATTAGCACCGACGAGCGTGATCGTCACTTCGTTCGGGCCCGTTGCCTTCGCTTCCTTGATCTGATCCGCAAGCGTCTTCGCTTTCGATGCGACGGCGGGATCCTTGTGACGCATCAGCGAGTAGATCACGTCGTTCGGCGTGAGCGACTTGCCGTCATGGAACTGCACGCCGCTGCGCAGCTTGACGACCCACACGGTCGCATCCTTCGTTTCCAGCGATTCGGCCAGCGCCATTTTCGCGCCGAGGTGCGAGTCGAGTTCCGTCAGGCCGTTGTAGAACATATTGGCGCGCACGTAGTCGGTGCCGAGCGCGCCCTTGGCGGGGTCGAGCGTATCGGCAGCGGAAGCCGACTGCGTCGCCACGCGAATCTTGCCGCCCTGCTTCGGCTTGCTCTGCTGAGCGAACGCAGCGCCGCTCGTCGCGAGCAGGCCTGCGCCCGTCAGCGACATCATTCCGCCTGCCGCCAGCGCGCGCAGGACGTCGCGCCGCGATGCGCCGCGCCGCGTCAACTCTTCGAGCCGGATGCCGGCGTGGGCGACTGCTTCAGGCGATTTATCGTTGCTCATGAAACTCTCCGCGTCAGATGGTCATGGGGAAATCAATCGGCAGCTTCGGGCTGTCTGTGTGTGAGACGTCAGCAGGCAACGTCAGTAGAAAACGTCTTTGATCTGGTAGTACGCGCCGACCAGCGGCAGAAACCACGGTTTGCCCGTGTGTCCAGGAATGGCCGGCCAGTCGAAATCGCGCCACGGGTTCGCCGCCACATTGCCGCCGATCACGTCGGCCATCACCTGGCCCATGTGCGTCGACATCTGCGTGCCGTGGCCGCTGTAGCCCATCGAAAAGTAGATGCCGTCGTGCTGACCGGCGCGCGGCAGACGGTCCGCCGTGATATCGACGAGGCCGCCCCAGCAATAGTCGATGCGCGCATGCGTGAGGCTTGGGAAGGTTTGTGCGAGATTCGCTTGCAGGATGCGGCCGCTCTTTGCATCGGACGGCCGTTCGGATGCGGTGAAACGCGCGCGTCCGCCGAACAGCAAACGCGAATCGGGCGTGATGCGGAAATAGTTGTGCATCAGGCGGCTCGTCGTGTACGAGCGACGTTGAGGCAGCAGGCGCGCAAGCTGTTCAGCAGGCAGCGGTTCCGTCACCACGATGAACGAGCCGACGGGCGCGAGCCTGCGTCGATACCATCCGAACGGACCATGACGTGACGGCCCGGTTGCGATCAGCACCTGATCCGCGCGCAACGTGCCGCGCGCCGAATCGATGCGATACGCGCCGTGATCCTTCGCGATCGACGTCACCGCTGCATGCTCGAACAGCTTCGCGCCCGTGCGCACGGCAGCGTTCGCGAGTCCGACCGCGAACTTGCCCATATGCATCTGGCCACCATGCTTTTGCAGCAGGCCGCCGTAGAAACTATCCGAATCGACTTCGCGGCGAATCGCGTCGCGCGAGATGATCTCGACATCGGGATCGACTTCGCGGCGAATCAGTTCGGCCGTCTGTTCGAGATGCGCGAGATGATGCGGCTTCGCGGCGAGCTTCAGCTTGCCCGACGCCAGGTAGTCGCAATCGATCCGTTCTTCGCGAATCACGCGCTCGACGGTATCGACCGCCGCCGCATACGCGCGATAGCAACCCTGCGCACGTTCGACACCCAGTTGCGCGCGCAGCGCCGCATAATCCTGCGCGACGCCCGTATTGCACTGGCCGCCGTTGCGACCCGACGCGCCGCCGCCCATCCGGCCCGCATCGAGCACCGCCACCGACGCGCCACGTTTGCCGAGCGCGAGCGCCGCGGACAACCCGGTGAAACCGCCGCCGATCACGGCGACATCGACATGCGCATCAACGGGCCCTTCGCTCGCCTGAATGCCGGCGGGCGCGGTATCGAGCCAGTAGGAGTCGAGTTTCATCGGGTGTCCTTGCGCGTGTGGAGTGTGAATCAGAGGCCGAGCTTCGTGGCGAGATCGCCGATCGTGTCGACTTCGTAGTACTCGTAGTACGGCGTGCCCGGTTCGTGGCCGCGCTTGACGAAGGCCTTGTGCTTGATCCCCATGTCGTGCGCCGTCATCAGGTCGTAGCGCAGGCTCGACGACACGTGCAGGACGTCGCCCGGGTTGCAGTTCAGCTGGTCGAACATGTACTCGAAGCCCTGCATGCGCGGCTTGTACGATTGCGCCTGCTGCGCGGTGAACACGCGATGGAACGGCGCACCGAGCTTGTCGACGTTGCTCTGGATCTGATCGTTCGATGCATTCGACAGGATCACGAGCTTGTACTTCTTCGCCAGACGCGACAGACCTTCCGGCACGTCCGGATGCGGGCCCCACGTCGGCACGGCGAGGTAGAACTTTTCGGCTTCGGCTTCGTTGAACTCGACGTTCATGCGCTTGCACGTGCGGCGCACCGCGTTGACGATCACATCGCGATACGGCTTCCATGCGCCGAGCACTTCGTCGCGGCGATAGCCCGAGAAGAAGGCAACGAATTGTTCCAGCTCGGCGCCGTGCAGGCGGTCGGCGTACATCTCGCGCGCCATATCGGCCATGCGGAACTTCGTCAGCGTGCCGTAGCAGTCGAACGTGATGTACTTCGGCTCGAAATCGATCATGGTGTCAGTCCTATCGTGTTGTGAACTCATCGGGAGTTCAGTGGCGAAAACAGGAATCGCATCCCTGTGAAAAATTTAATCAGTGCAAAAACTGCGGTGGTCGTCGATTCGAGTGGGTCCGACGACACAAACCACGCGTTTTGAGGGGCATCGGCAGCAGACTATGCGGCGGCGTTTTCGGCGCTTTTCGCGTGTCAGGGTTCGCCCTGGTCCGTCAGGCGCGCACGTCGATCAGCACGCTCTTGAAACGCAGGTTCGCTTCGTATGCCTGCCGCCCCAGGTCCTTGCCGATGCCCGAGCGCTTGTAGCCGCCCGTCGGGATCATGAAATCGCTGGTACGGCCGTAGCGGTTCACCCATACGGTGCCCGCCTCGATGCCGCGCACCATGCGCAACGCGCGGCCGATGTCGGCTGTGTGCACGCCTGCCGCGAGGCCATAGTCGGGATGCGCGGCGAGTTCGAGTGCTTCGTCTTCGGTGTCGAAGGTTTGCAGGGTCAGCACGGGGCCGAAGATTTCTTCCTGCACGGCTGGCGTTTGCTGCGTGACGTTGGTGAGCAACGTTGGCGTGTAGAAGGCACCCGGCGTGGCCGCGTCTGCGCGATGGCCGCCGCAGCGCAAGGTCGCGCCGCTCGCCACGCTGCGCTCCACGATCGCCTCAATGCGCGCCGCCTGCGGATCGGAGATGATCGGCGGCAACGTCGCATCCGGCGTCCAGGTTGCGCCCGCTTTCAGTTCGCTGAAGATGCGCTGGATGCGGTCGGCCAGCTCGTCCGCCATCGGGCGTTCGACCAGCAGCCGCGAGCCCGCCACACACACCTGTCCTGCGTTCGTCGTAATGGCGGCCGCAATGCGGCGCGCGACATCGTCGATACGTGGTGCGTCGGCGAATACGATCTGCGGGCTCTTGCCGCCCAATTCGAGCGTGACGGGCTTCGTGCCCGTTTCGGCGCAGGCGGCCATGATGGCGGCGCCCGTGCGCGTCGAACCCGTGAACGTCACCTTCGCGATGCGCGGATGACGCACGAGCGCATCGCCTGTCGTGCGTCCGTCGCCCTGCAGGACATTGAAAATGCCGGGCGGCACGCCCGCTTCAACGGCCAGTTCGGCAAGCCGCAGCACGGAGAACGGCGTCATCTCCGAGGGCTTCAGCACAACCGCGTTGCCCGCTGCGAGCGCGGGCGCGATCTTCCACGACGCCATCACGAGCGGGAAATTCCACGGTGCGATTGCGCCGATCACGCCGTACGGTTCGGCGATGGTCATGCCAAGATGATCGTGATCGGTGGCGGCCACGTCGCCGCCAATCTTGTCGGCGAACTCCGCATAGAAACGGATGCCTTCCGCGGTGAACGGCACGTCCCAGTTGAATGCGTCGCGAATGGGCCGCGTCGAGCTGAGCGCTTCGAGCGGCGCGAGTGTCTGTGCATCAGCGGCGACGAGATCGGCAAAACGACGCAGCACGCGTGCACGTTCTCGCGGCGCCATGCGCGCCCAGCCGCTCGTGCGCCATGCTGTCCATGCGTTCTGCACGGCACGGTCGATCATGTCAGCACCGGCGACGGGCACCGATGCATAGACAACACCATCGGATGGCCGCGCGACGTCGATACGCGGGCCATGCTCATCGACGTATTCGCCGCCGATGAAATGTCCGCTGCGCACGTTGATCGCGGTGGGATCGAAACGGTCCATTTGCGTGAGTCCTCGATTGCCTTCGATGCTGGAAATCGTAGGCTCACGGCCGCGGCATATTTCACCGACAAAAAAACGCGCACAGCAGATTTGACGCGTTATCGTCGCCTGAACTCCGCGTTTTGCAGCGCATCATCTACAGCGCGAGCGAATGCGTGCAAGACAGAAGGATCGTCCTAGTCATGCGCGCGGGACAGTGAGAGAGTCACGGTATGTGTCTTCAGAACGAGGAGGCCGGCGTGTCCGACCCAAACGGCAACGGTGTGATCGACTATCGCCCTTTCACCGCCGACGATATCGCGGCGGGGCATGCGCTATCGAGCGCCGTCAGATGGCGGCATCGTCCCGACGACTGGCGCTTTGCGGCGCGCCTCGGCCAGGGTTTCGTCGCCGAGGATGCAAGCGGCGTAATCGGCACCGCGTTCGCATGGCGCTTCGGACGCGAGGCAGCGACGCTCGGCATGATCATCGTCGCGCCCGAGCGGCAGCGCAGCGGCGTGGGACGCAAGCTGATCGAACTGTTGATGGAAGATCTCGGCCCGCGCACGTTGTTGATGCATGCGAGTCCGGCGGGCGTGTCGCTGAGCGAAAAGCTCGGCTTTCAGCGCATCGGCACGATTCATCAGCATCAGGGCGCGGCGTTTCAGCCGCCGCTCGTGTCACTGCCACCAGGCGAGCGGCTGCGCCCGCTTGGCGTCAACGACGCGCCGCGTCTCATCGAACTCGCGACACGCGCGAGCGGGCTGGACCGGCAGGATCTGGTGCCAGCGCTGCTCGATATCGCGAGTGGCATTGCGCTGGATCGCGATGGCGAGCTGATCGGCTTCGCGCTGTTCAGACGGTTCGGAGACGGACATGTGATCGGACCAGTAATTGCGCCGGATTCGCCCGATTCGAGCCGCGCGAAGGCGCTCATCAGTCACTGGCTGGCGCTGAATGCGGGCATGTTCGTGCGTATCGATACGCCTGTCGAGTTCGGGCTTTCTTCGTGGCTCGAAGGCCTCGGGTTGCCGCACGTGGATAGCATCGAGAAGATGATGCGCAATGGGCCGCTTCCCGCCGATGCGCAGTTGAAGCAGTTTGCGCTTACCAGTCAGGCGGTATGGTGAAGTGCTGACTCAAACGACAATGCCCGCGAAGCCCGAAATCCAAATCGGGCATCGCGGGCATGGTTGGCTTTACTTCAATTCAACGCGCTTGATCTCTCCCACGATCACCAGATAGCTGACAATCGCGATCAACGCATTGCACGCAACGAACACCAGCGCGCCGCTGAACGAACCCGTCGCCTTGACGATATAGCCGATGATGATCGGCGTCGTGATTGCGGCCACATTGCCGAACATGTTGAACATGCCGCCGCTCAGACCCGCGATCTGTTTCGGCGACGTATCCGCGACCACTGCCCAGCCGAGCGCGCCCAAGCCCTTGCCGAAGAACGCAAACGCCATGATCGCCACGACGACAGCCGACGAATCCACGTAATTGCACGCGATCATGCTGGTCGACAGCAGCATGCCGACAACGATCGGCACCTTGCGCGCAACGGTCAGCGAGCAACCCTTGCGAATCAGGAAGTCGGAGAAGATGCCGCCCAGCACGCCACCGATGAATCCGCACACGGCCGGCAACGCAGCGACAAAGCCCGCATTGAGAATGGACATGCCACGCTCTTTGACGAGATACACCGGGAACCACGTCAGGAAGAAATACGTGAGCGTGGTGATGCAATACTGCGCGATATACACGCCGAGCAGCATCCGGTTGCTGAGCAGCTGCTTGACGGACGACCATTTCGGCACGTCGTTCGCGGCCTGTGTCGATGCGACGGCTGCGGGCTCGTTCACTGCAGCACGCTTTTTCGGCCCGTCCATATCGATCAGCGCGCCGCCTTCCTTGATATGGTCGAGTTCAGCACGGCTGATACGCGGATGATCCTTCGGGCTATAAACCGTCTTCATCCACACGAGGCTCGTGACGATCCCGACCGCGCCCATGAAATAGAACACGTACGGCCAGCCGAAACGGTGCGTGACCCAGCCCATGATCGGCGCGAACAGCACCGTCGCGAAGTATTGCGCAGAGTTGAAAATGGCCGACGCCGTGCCGCGCTCCGCGGCAGGAAACCACGAAGCGACGATACGACCATTGGCGGGAAACGACGGCGCTTCACTCAAACCCACCAGAAAGCGCAGCGCGAAGAGCGTGGTCACGGCGATCGACACGCTCAGATAGGTCACGGTGCCCTGCATGACCGTGAACAGCGACCAGATGAAAATGCTGGCCGCGTAGACGCGCTTCGAGCCGAACCGGTCGAGCAGCCAGCCGCCCGGCAACTGGCCTAACACATACGACCAGCCAAACGCGGAAAAGATGAAGCCCATGGCCACGGCATCGAGACCGAGATCTTTCGACATCGACGTGCCTGCCATCGACAGCGTCGCGCGGTCTGCATAGTTGACGGCCGTGACGAAGAACAGCATCGCAACGATCCCGTAGCGGATGTGCGTTTTTCGCGCGGCGGTCACGCCTTGTGCGACGTTGGCCATGAAGTCTCTCCTCCTTACGCTCCGGTGTTAAACCGGCAAGATTGCGCAACCGGGATACACGGGACGAGATAACGCATTTCGTCTCATAGGTTGTCTGATGACAGATTGAAGCCGCACACCAATTTTTGCAATCGGGCGTTTACCCTGGAGACGCGACGCTGCGACTCGTTCTCACGCGGCATAAGGCACAGCGTTTACCTGTCCGATCCATGATATGAGCGCTCACGCCGACTTAGTTGTACGACGACGTATTTCGTCAAATCACGAAGCCCACTCAAGCTTTCAATGCGTCCCATCCCTTAAAATCGGGCCATGGAAACCACCATCCGCCCTCTTCACGCCGACGACGCCGCCGCCTACGCGTCGCTGCGTCTGCGCGCAATCGACGAAGCGCCTGAATCGTTTCTGTCGACACGCGAGGAAGAAGCAAAACGCTCGATCGAAGAGATTGAAGCGCGCATCTGCTCGACGGCGAATCAGGTGGTATTCGGCGCATTCGCCGGCGAGGCGCTGGTCGCCGTCGTGGGATTGCGGCGTTACCCGTTGCGTCCCGTGCAGCAAAAGGGCTTTCTGTGGGGTTTGTTCGTCGCGGATACGCACCGCAGGAGCGGTATCGCGCGGCGCCTGATCGCGGCAGTCGTCGATGAAGCGCGCACGATGGGGCTGACGCAGATTGCGCTCAATACGGGTGTCGAGAATGCGCGCGCGATTGCGCTATATCAGGCGGTGGGTTTCGAACCCGTGGAGGACGAGCCGGACGACGATGCCTTCGACGGCGACGCGGATCGCGAAGTCGAAATGGTGCTGCAGCTCGGTTGAGCGCTTGAGCGCGAAAGGCGTCGCGTCAGTGTTCGATGAAGGTACGGAGCATTCTGTTGAACGCGCCGGGATTCGCGACGTTCATGCCGTGCGACGCGCCCGCGATCGTTTCGCGATGCGCCTGATAGATCCAGCCTTCGAGGCTGTCGACGTTGTTGCGGAACATCCGCGGACTCTTTTGTCCGTCGATCAGCAGCGTCCGGCATGCGACCTGCGCGGCCGTATCGCGTGAATAGGCGGGCAGCGGATCGAGAAACTGCTTGGGCAGCGTGCTGGCGTTATCGATGGCCATCATGCGGAACGCGTCCGTGCTCTTTTTCCACGCGCCGGGCGCGCTGACGGAATCGACGAACAGTTCGAGGCCCGGCTCCACGACGCCGTCTTCGATCATGCCTGCCACCTTGGCGCGCAACGCGTTCATCGCGGACGGCAAGGACGCCTCGCGCATGCCGTCCAGTTGCAGCGGGCCGCCGGGATCGGCGAGCGTCAAGGTTTTGACGAGCCGCGGATATTCGAGCGCAAGCTGAAACGCGACGCAGCCGCCGCGCGAATGACCGACGAGGTGAACGGGCGCGAGATCCATCGCAACGATGAATTCGGCCAGCTCCGCGACATGCGCCTGCCAGCCGAAGTCGTTCTGGATGCACGCTTCGGCGGCAGGCCAATAGTGGCTCAGACTCGGCGCGATACAGCGGAAATGCGCGGACAGCGGCGCGATCTGCGCGTCCCAATAGCGGTAGTCGCACAGCGAGCCATGCACGAACACGACGGGTTCGCCCGCGCCGCGCTCCACATACGGAATGCAAATGCCCGATGCGACATTCGCGAAACTCAGCTGGGCCTCGGCCAGCAATGAGTGGTCGGTTCGCATGTTCATGGCAGTCACTACCTTATATGTATCGCGGTGTGCCTACTATGCAGGATTCTGTGATGTAAGAAAAACGCGTAATTCGGATCGATCCGATCAGTTTTTCTGATACCGGTCGTCATCGGGCCCGCGTGTTACTCGCTGGACGGGTCGTAAGGCACGACCTGCTCCTGCTCGCCGGGCAGATTGCGCGCCACGATCGCGCGCGCCGGTTCGGTCGCGCTGAGGTTGAACGGCTGATGCGGCATGCCGGGCGGAATGAACAGAAAATCGCCCGCTTCCGTGACGACCGACTGACGCAACCCCGGCCCGTAGCGCGTTTCCACGCGCCCTTCCAGCACGTAAATGCCCGTTTCGTAACCGCAGTGGCTATGCGGCTCGGCATGTCCGCCGGGTGGCACGACGACCAGATGCATCGACAGCACTTTCGCACCTGCTGTCGTCGCCGAAATGCCGACGAAGTACGGCAACTTCTGCGTCGTGGCAATTTCCCTGTCGGGACGCACGACCACGAGTTGCGCGAGTTCGCGTTGTGAATCGTCTTCCATATGCGACTCTCCCGGTTCGATGCAGCGGTTCGATGCAGCGCTAAGCCCGGAATAATTCTATGCCGTGCATCATCGGTTGACGGGCGGAATCTGCCCTCTCCTGAAGCGTTCACTGAACACGCTATTGGGCCCTACCAGCGACTTGTTGTCGGTGTATAAGAGTCGAACGCGTCGACGACATCAGCGGAGCCATTGAACATGAACAAACGCCAGTTCCTTGCCAGCGCCGCTGTCATCGGCGTCGGCGCCACGCCTGCATTCGGCGCCACGAATGCGAAATCCGCCGCCTGTGCCGCGGCTCCCGCGATACTCACGGTGTCGGGCGCGATCAAGCGCTCGAACCGCGGCGCGCTGGACCCGGCATTCGATCCGCTGATGACGAAGCAACTCGTCAAATTCACGTCGGCCTACACGTTCGATTACCCGACGCTCGCGGGCATGCCCGCCGTCACGATCAGGCCGACCATCGAATACGACGCGAAACAGCACACGTTGAGCGGTCCGCTGCTGGCGAACGTGCTCGAGCAGACGGGCGCGGCCAGCGCGGGCGATACGAAGGTCTCGATGCGCGCCATCGACGGCTACGCAGTGCTGACCACGCTCGATAACATTCGCGCATGGCGCTTCATCGTGGCGACGCAATTCGACGGCAAGCCGATGCCGCTCGGCGGCCTTGGCCCGCTCTGGGCAATCTACGATGCCGACAACATTCCCGAACTCGCCAGCAAGCCGCTCAAGGAGCGTTTCGTGTTGTGTCCGTGGGGACTCTACGAGATCACGGTAGCCACGGCGTGAATACGCGGCGACGGCTCAACGCGTCTGCGCCAGCGCAAGCGCGAGCCGCGCGCCGACTTCCGCGTTGTGTCTGATCAGCGCGATGTTGGTCGCGAGGCTGCGCCCGCCCGTCAGCGCCTTGATACGCGACAGCAGAAACGGCGTGACCGCTTTTCCGGTGACGCCTTGCGCTGCGGCGTCTTCGAGCGCCTGCGTCGTCCACGCGTCGATTTCGGCGGACGGCATGGCAGCGGCTTCGGGAACCGGCGTGCTCAACACGACGCCGCCTGCGAGGCCGAGATCCCATTTGGTGCGAATGAAGCGCGCCTGCTGCACGGGGTCGTCCAGTCTGAAATCCGCGCGAAAACCGCTGTCGCGCGTGTAGAACGCGGCGAAGTTGTCCTGCTCGCAACTGAGCACGGGCACGCCATGCGTTTCCAGATATTCCAGCGTCAGCCCGATATCCAGAATCGACTTCGCGCCCGCGCACACCACCGCGACCGACGTTTTCGCCAGTTCCTGCAAGTCCGCTGAAATATCGAAGGTTTCGGATGCGCCGCGATGCACGCCGCCGATACCGCCCGTCACGAACACTTCAATGCCCGCCAGCGCCGCGCAGATCATCGTGCCGGCTACCGTCGTCGCGCCCAGTTCCCCGCTGGCCAGCACGGCGGGCAGATCGCGGCGACTGACCTTGTGCACATTGTCCGAGCGCGCGATCAGTTCGAGTTCCTCGTCCGACAGCCCGATGCGGATACGCCCGCCGATCAGCGCGATCGTCGCCGGCTCCGCGCCGAGATCGCGAATCACCGCCTCTACCTCGCGCGCCGTGCGCACGTTCTCCGGATACGGCATGCCGTGCGCGATGATCGTCGATTCGAGCGCGACGAGCGGGCGGCCAGCCGCGCGCGCAGCGGCCACGGACGCGCTGAACGTCAGCCACGAGCTTGCGAGGTTCGCAACCATATCGATGTGTTCCGCAATGTGATGCGCTCAAGTATGCAGGAGAACCTGCGCTGAAACGACAATGCAGTATCGGCAGCACCTGATTGATAGCCGCCCCTTCGAATCGCCACACAGCGCGTTGGCGCCTATCATCATGATTCCGTCCGCGCACACCGCGCATGCGACGGAAAAGCACAGGCGTTCATGTATCGAACGTATCGGACGATCGGTTTCGCCCGGGAGGCGTCAATGCAGCCGTTGAGTGCAATCAATCTGCTCCAGACGAAGGAAGGTTCGCGTCTTCATGGCCCGGACCTCGCGCATTGGCGCCGATGGGGCCCGTATCTGAGCGACCGCCAATGGGGCACCGTGCGCGAGGATTACAGCGAATACGGCACGGCGTGGGATTATTTTCCGCACGATCATGCGCGCAGCCGGATGTATCGCTGGGGCGAGGATGGTATCGGTGGATTCGGCAACGATCCACTCGACTGGTGCGTATCGCTTGCGCTCTGGAACGGGCGAGATGCCATCATCAAGGAACGGCTGTTCGGCCTGACGAACGAGCAGGGCAATCACGGCGAAGACGTGAAGGAGTTGTACTTCTACGTCGACGGCACGCCGACGCATTCGTACATGAAGATGCTCTATAAGTATCCGCACGATGCTTATCCCTATCAGGATCTGATCGACGAAAACGCGCGGCGCGGCGCGGATCGGCCCGAATATGAAGTGCTCGATACGGGCGTGTTCGACGACAACCGCTACTTCGACGTGTGGATCGAATACGCGAAGCACACGGCCGACGACATCGTGATGCGCGTGACGGTCGAAAACCGCGCCGACTGTGACGCTGCACTGCACGTATTACCGCAGTTCTGGGCGCGCAACCGTTGGGCGTGGTCGGGCAAGCCTGGCAAACCTTCGTTGACGCTGGAGCCCGATCCTGCCGAAGGCGCGCGGGTCGTCGCGCGCAATCCCGCATACGGCACGATGATCGTGACAGCGTCGGCGCAACAGCCCGTCGAATGGCTGTTCTGCGAGAACGAAACCAATGTGCGCCGCATTTTCGGCATCGACGGTGACGGGCCGTTCAAGGACGGCTTCAACGATTATCTGATCGATGGCGACGAGCGCGCGATACGGCGCGACGAAGGCACGCGCGCGGCTGCGCATGTCGTGCTTCAACTCGGACCACACGAACAGTCCGAGCTCTATTTGCGCTGGCGTCCCGAGTCCGTTGCCGAATTTGCGCCGCTCGACATGCCCGCCCTTTTCGCGCGCCGCCAGGCGGAAGCCGACGAATTCTACGCAGCCCTTCAACATGACATCACCGATGCCGACGCCCGGCTCGTGCAGCGTCAGGCGCTCGCCGGCATGTTGTGGTCGAAGCAGTATTACCAGTTCGACGTGACGCGCTGGCATGACGGCGATCCGGGCCAACCCACGCCGCCGAAAGTCCGCAGGCATGGCCGCAACGCGGACTGGCGGCACATGTGCAACGGCGACATCGTATCGATGCCCGACAAGTGGGAGTACCCGTGGTACGCATCATGGGATCTCGCCTTTCACGCCGTGGCGTTCGCGATCATCGATCCCGACTTTGCAAAGAAGCAATTGCAGTTGCTCGTGAAAGAGCGCTACATGCATCCGAACGGGCAACTGCCCGCATACGAATGGGCGTTCGGCGACGCGAATCCGCCCGTGCATGCGTGGGCCACGTGGCGTGTGTATGAACTCGACCGCGAGATAACGGGGGTTGGCGACCACGAGTTTCTCGAAGTGATGTTCCATAAGCTGCTGCTCAATTTCTCGTGGTGGGTCAACCGCAAGGACGCGGACGACCGCAATATCTTCCAGGGCGGCTTTCTCGGACTCGACAATATCGGCATCTTCGATCGCTCTTCGCCATTGCCGACGGGCGGCCGCATCGACCAGGCGGACGGGACTGCGTGGATGGCTTCGTATGCGCTCGATCTGATGCAGATCGGCCTCGAACTCGCGATGACGAATTCGGCGTACGTCGAAATCGCGGTGAAGTTCTTCGAACACTTTCTGTATATCGCCGAAGCGGTCAGTTGCGGCGAAGTCTGCAATACAGGGCTATGGGACGGGCGCGACGAGTTCTTCTATGACGTACTGCATCTTCCCGACGGAACGCGCGTGCCGATGCGTATCCGCTCTATCGTCGGACTGATTCCGCTTTTTGCGGTACATGTACTCGACGAACAGGTGCATGGTCATCTGCCAGGATTGCGCGAACGGCTGGCGTGGTTTCTCGATCACCGGCCGAATCTCGCGAAACTCGTGTCGCGCTGGACAGAACCCGGCAAAGCCAACACGTCGCTGCTATCGCTATTGCGCGGACACAGAATGAAAGCGCTGCTCAAGCGCGCGCTCGATGAAAACGAGTTTCTGTCCGACTTCGGCGTGCGCGCGCTTTCGCGTGTGCACCTGAAAGAGCCGTACGTGTTCGATCACGATAGCGTGCATGTCTGCATCGAGTATCTACCTGCCGAGTCGGAATCGCGTGTGTTCGGCGGCAACTCGAACTGGCGCGGCCCCGTGTGGATACCCGTCAACTATCTGCTGATCGAGTCGCTATACGAATTTCACCGCTACTACGGCGATGATTTTCGCATCGAACATCCGACGGGTTCGGGCAAATGCAATTCGCTCAGTGATGTCGCCGACGATCTCGCGCGGCGTGTCACGACGCTATTCCTGAAGAACGAGCAAGGCGTGCGGCCGGTGATGGCTGCGTATCCGATGTTGCAAGCGGATCCGCGTTCGCAGGACCTGATCCTGTTTCATGAGTACTTTCACGGCGACAACGGACGCGGCGTCGGCGCTTCGCATCAGACCGGCTGGACGGGGCTGGTCGCGCTGCTGCTCCAGCCGCGCATGATGCGGCTTTCTCACGTCGCGCCCGATGCGATGCCTACTGCTACAACCCACACGAAGGAAGACACGATGGCTGCAACAATGGGCCGTTAGTTCGTCGACACGATGAACCAAGGAGCACTGGATGGCTACTGAATCTCCACCTGGCGAGCCCGGCACTGCAGCGCCGACATTTTCGCTGCCTGCAACGGATGGACGCACTTACACACTCGAGGAAGTGCGCGGGCCGAAGGGACTGGTCGTGATCTTCATGTGCAACCATTGTCCTTATGTGAAGGCAGCATTGCCGCGCATCGTGCGCGACGCGCGCGATCTGGCGGAACTGGGCATCGGCACTGTTGGCATCAACGCGAATGACAGCGTTGCGTATCCGGACGATTCATTCGAACGGATGATCGCGCTGTCGGCTGAATGGCAATTGCCTTTTCCCTATCTGCACGATGCGTCGCAGCAGGTCGCGCGTGCTTACGGCGCGGTGTGCACACCGGAGTTCTACGGCTTCGATTCTGGGCTGCTATTGCGTTATCGCGGCAGGTTGGACGCGTCGCGCAAAGATCCTATTCCCGATGCGCGCCGCGATCTGTTCGATGCGATGCAGCAAATCGTGCAAACGGGCGCCGGCCCCGACACGCAATATCCCGCGCTGGGATGTTCGATCAAGTGGAAGGACGAATGAGTTCACCTCTTGCATGAGTTGCATAAGTTGCGGAATGCAACTATAGTGGTTGCGAAGCGCAACTACAGGAAAGACCGTGGACATCGTCGATACACCCGCCCAATCACGCGACAAAACCATTCTCGAACTGCGCGAGTTCTCGCGCAAACTCGTGCGGGAACTGGGCTTCATGCGCGCCACGCTGGCGGAAAGCGATCTCGCGCCGTCTGCCGTGCACGCCATTCTCGAGATCGGCGCGGCGCCGGGCATGCAGGCGCGCGATCTCGCTCACCTGTTGAGGCTCGACAAATCGAACGCTAGCCGGCAGATCGCAAAACTCGAGACGGCTGGGCTAGTCGAACGCACTGCGTCGAGCGACGATGCACGTTCGTCGGAGCTTTATCTGACTAGAGCGGGTCAGCAGCTTCGCAAGCAGATCGACAAGTTCGCGACCGATCAGGTGTCGAGCGCGCTGCGCAAGCTCGCGCCGTCCGATCAACAGTCACTGGTGCGCGCGCTGTCGCTGTATGCGAGCGCGCTCGCGCAGGACAACGACGCGAAGGAAACGCAACAGGCCGCGGCATCGGGCGCGCAGATCGTAGAGGGTTATCAGCCCGGCTGCATCGGCGACGTTGCGAGTCTGCACGCGCGTTACTACTCGCAGCATTCCGGCTTCGGCGTGTACTTCGAAAAGATCGTCGCGACGGGACTCGCGGAATTTGCGGCACAGTTGCCCGATCCGAACAGGCAAATGTGGCTTGTGGTCGACAACGGCAGAACGCTGGCGTCGCTCGCCATCGACGGAGATCCAAAGAAACGCCTCGCGCATTTGCGCTGGTTCATCGTCGACGATTCGCTGCGCGGCTCGGGCATTGGCAGGCAATTGATGACGCGTGCGATGGCGTTCGTCGACGAACGCTTCGACGAAACCTATCTGTGGACTTTTAAAGGACTCGATGCCGCACGGCATCTGTATGAAGCGTTTGGCTTCGAACTTGCCGAAGAGGCGGAAGGCACGCAATGGGGCAAGACCGTCGTCGAGCAGCGCTTCGTTCGGCGCAAGGCGACGTCGAAACGCTCGCGTGCTAAAGCAGATTGAAGCGCGCGAGTTCCTGAGACAGCGCGTCGGCGCGGGTGAACTTGTACGCGTGCAGACCTGCATCGGCAGCGCCTGTGACGTTGGCATCGGAGTCGTCGATAAACAGCGTGGCGTCCGCATCGACGCCGCACTGACGGACGCATCCCAGATACGCCTGCGCAGCCGGCTTCGCAGCGCCAAACGCCGCCGACGGATACACGTGCGCGCCGAATAGCTGCGCGACGGGCGGATTCAGATAGCCGATATGATCGGTGACGAGACGGCAGTTGTTGGTCAGCACGGCGATTGCGTGCCGGTTCGCGACTTGCGCGGCAACGGCTAGCGTGTCCGCGTTGGGCGTGATCGATGCGTGTCGTGCCGTCAGCCACGTGTCGCGGCTGACTGTGCAACCCAGCATGTCGCCGAGTTCGCGCAGATATTCGTCGTCGGTAATCTCGCCGGCGTCGGCACGCGCTTCGAGGCCCGAGTCCCAGATCGCGTGGCGCACGGCTTCGGGCGCCACGCCCGTCAGCTGTGCCATGCGTTGCGTGCGCGCTGCGCGATCGTAGTGCGACAACACGCCTTCCATGTCGAACAGCACGAGCTTGATCGATGACGTCATGGCAATGGCTCCGCATCAATGAATGCGCGAAGTACTCATTGTGCCCCGATGCGCCAAATGCCTGGCAGTTTTCAAAAATGCGCGGCGGCGAACCGCACACAGTCAGACGAAATTCAGCGCGATGCCGCCGAGCGGGCCGTAATCGACATGAAACGTGTCGCCCGCACGCGCCGGAATCGGACTCGTAAATGAGCCGCTGAGAATCACATCGTTTGCATTCAGCGATTCATCATAAGGCGCGATCTTGTTTGCGAGCCACGCGACGCCCGTCGCGGGATGATTGAGCACGGCTGCGGCAAGGCCGCTCTCTTCCACCGCGCCGTTCTTGTACAGCAACGCGCCGACCCAACGCAGGTCGACATCCATCGGCCGCACAGGGCGGCCACCCATGACGATGCCCGCATTCGCCGCAAAATCGGAGATGGTGTCGAACACCTTGCGCGGCGCTTTCGTTTCGCGGTCGAACTGCTCGATACGCGCATCGATGATCTCGACGGCGGGCGTCACGTAAGCCGTTGCATCGAGCACGTCGGCGAGCGTCACGTTCGGACCTTTGAGCGGTCTCGCCAGAATGAACGCCAGTTCCACTTCGACGCGCGGCGCGATAAAGCGATCGGCACGAATGTCACTGCCTGCCTCGATGAACATATAGTCGAGCAGCGGCGCATAGTCCGGTTCGTCGATCTGCGACGAACGCTGCATCGCACGCGAGGTCAGGCCAATCTTGCGCCCTTTGATCACGTGGCCTTCCGCGAGCTTCATTTTGACCCACTCGCGCTGGATCGCGTAACCGTCCTCGATTGTCATGTCGGGATAGGCCGCAGAAAAATGCCGCAACTGAGTACGCGTTTTTTCGGCCTGGTCGAGCTTCCCGGCGAGTTCGCGGATCGTCGTCTGGTCTAGCATGTCGAGTCCCGATAATTGCGCTCAGCCTTTCAGCCGCGCGTGCAGATTGTTGTGCTTCCAGGTGCCCGCTTCACTGAACTCATTGATTTCCAGCGATAGCGCCAGCCCATGCTTCTCGAATGCATCGGCGAAATGCTGCTTGATGACGTCGAATAGCGCGTCTCCCGTCGCCTTCTTCGCGGCCTCCGAACGCCCCGCGCCGATCTTCAGGTTCGCGTGCAGAAACGCGGCATCAGGCCTGCCGTCCGCAACGCAGAACTGATCGCAGCGCAATGCACGCACACGTATTCCGCCAAGCGGATACACACGTTGATCGTTCTCGCGTTGTGCATCGAGACATTGCGCGAGCTTTCTGCAAAGTGTTCCCATGCTGGCGTCGTCAGCCAGATTGGCGCTGTATTCGAGTGTGAGATGCGGCACGTCAATTCTCCATTGAGCGTTCAGGCGGGCAGCGGCGTAACGGGAAAAATCGCATTGATCTGCCCCGTGCCCGAACTGCCGAAATAAGGCGTCACAACTTCGGCTTTGCCTTCGTAACGATCCCAGCCAAGCGCGCCGAGCAGCATCGCCGTATCGTGCATGCCGCCCTCGCCCCAGCATTTCTCGTTGTAGAGCGGCAGCATGCCGCAGAACGTTTTCCAGTCGCCCTTCTCCCACAGCGACACGACATGACGGTCGGTCTGTTCGAGAAACGGATCCCACACCTTGTGCATGAACTGCTCGGCTGTGCCGTTATTCGCGAAGTGATGACTGAGCGAACCACTGGCAAGGATCGCCACTGTGCCGTCGTAGCGTTCTTCGATCGCCTTGCGCACAGCGAGGCCGAAGCGCGCGCTGGTTGGCAGGTCGTGCCACATGCACCAGCCCGCAATCGATACTGTTTTAAAGCGCTGATCCGCGTTCATATAGCGCATCGGCACCAGCGTGCCGTATTCGAGTTCGAGCGAAGTCTCGCTATGCGCGCGGCTTTTCACGCCCATTTCATTCGCAACCTCGGCGATCAGCTTGCCGAGTTGCACATTGCCGGGATACGCATAGGCCATGTTGTTGATGAAATGCGGCAGTTCATTGCTCGTGTAAGTACCGGCGAATTGTGGCGCGCAGTTGATGTGATATTCACTATTCACGAGCCAGTGCACGTCGAACACGACGATCGTATCGACGCCCAGTTCGCGGCAGCGTCTGGCGATTTCATGGTGTCCGTCGATTGCGGCCTGACGGCAACCTTTGTGCGGACCATCCAGTTCCGACAGATACATCGAAGGCACATGAGTCACTTTAGCGGCCAATGCAAGCTTGCCCATCGCGAACTCCTTTCCTTTGCAGATTGCCGATTCGCTCGTGATGCACAAAGATCACACGCCCCAGCGCGGAATGTGATGCGAACCGAGCGACACGCACACATTCTTCGGCTCGAGAAAGACTTCATAACTCCACGTGCCGCCTTCGCGTCCAACGCCCGACGCTTTCGTGCCGCCAAACGGTTGGCGCAGATCGCGCACGTTCTGGCTGTTTACAAAACACATGCCGGCCTCGATCGCGGCCGCCACACGATGCGCGCGGCCCGTGTTCTCCGTCCACACGTAGCTGGAAAGACCATACGAAATATCGTTGGCGAGGCGAATCGCTTCGGCTTCGTCATCGAATGGAATCAGGCACGCGACGGGACCGAAGATCTCTTCCTGCGCAATCCGCATGCGATTATCGACATCGACGAATACGGTCGGCGTGACGAAATTGCCGCGCTTCAATGCGTCTGGCAAAGATGGCGCATCGAGTCCGCCGCATGCGAGCGTCGCGCCTTCTTTCGGACCCAGTTCGATATAACTCCGCACTTTCGCCAGATGCGCCTGACTGATCATCGGGCCAATCATGGTCTGTTCGCTGAGCGGATCGCCCACGCTCAATCTCTTGGCGCGTTCGATAAACCGCTCTGCGAATTTCGCGTAAATCGATTTCTGTACGAGAATGCGCGAGCCCGCTGTGCAGCGTTCGCCATTGTTCGAGAAGATCATGAATACAGCGGCATCGAGCGCGCGTTCGAAATCGGCGTCGTCGAAGATCACGAAGGGCGACTTGCCGCCCAGTTCCATCGAAAACTTCTTCAAACCCGCTGTCTTGACGATCCGGTTGCCCGTCGCCGTCGAACCCGTGAACGAAATAGCATGCACATCGGGATGCGCAACGAGAGGTTCGCCCGCATCCTTGCCGTAGCCGTGCACGACATTCAGCACGCCAGCAGGAATGCCCGCTTCCAGCGCGAGATTGCCGAGCATCGACGCCGTGAGCGGAGACAGTTCGCTCATCTTCAGCACGGCCGTATTGCCGAACGCGAGACACGGTGCGACTTTCCATGTCGCCGTCATGAACGGGACATTCCACGGCGAGATCAGCGCGCACACGCCGACAGGATGAAACAGCGTGTAGTTCAGATGCGAGTCGGTAGGATACGTGTGGCCATCTACCCGCGTGCACATCTCGGCAAAGTACGTGAAGTTGTCGGCGGCACGCGGCACGAGTTGCTTGCGTGTTTGCGAAATGGTTTGACCCGTGTCGCGCGTTTCCGTATCCGAGAGTTCGGGCACGTTCTTCACAATCAGTTCGCCGAGCTTGCGCACGAGCTTTGAACGTTCAGCCGCGGGCTTGGCGGCCCATGCAGGAAACGCGTCTTTCGCGGCGCGCACGGCGGCATCGACATCTTCCGCCGTGCCACTTGCGACTTCGGCGAGTACTTCCTGCGTGGCGGGATTCACCGTTTCGAAGTAATCGCGCGCGGTCTTCGTTTTTCCGTCGATCAGATGTTCGATTCGCATGGCTTGTCCTGATGATTCACTCGCGGTTGAAGTCCGCATCGGAGACGATCGTGTTGACGAGACGGCCAAGGCCATCTATCTCGCAGACGACTTCATCGCCCGCATTCACATTGACGACGCCCTCTGGCGTGCCCGTCAGAATGATGTCGCCGGGTGCGAGCGTCATGAAGCTGCTGAGGTATTCGATCAGCGCAGGAATGTCCGTCACCAGATCGCACGTGTTGCCTTTCTGATGCAGCGTGCCGTTCACATAAGTGCGCAATTCGAGTTGCGTGACATCGGCGATATCGGCGGCATCGACGAACCAGGGGCCGAGCACCGTGCCGCCATCGCGGTTCTTCACACGCATATTCGGCCGGTAATAGTTCTCCAGATAGTCACGGATCGCGTAGTCGTTTGCGATCATGTAGCCGGCCACGTATTGCATTGCATCGTCGCGCGCCACTTCTTTCGCGGGGCGACCGATCACGACGGCAAGCTCGCACTCGTAGTGCATGAACGTCACGTCCGACGGGCGCCGCGTCACGCCTCGATGACCGATCACGCCACCCGCGCCCTTGAGAAAGACGAGCGGCTCTTCCTGCTTCGTGAATTGCAGTTCTTTTGCATGCTCGGCGTAGTTCAAGCCGAGCGCGAAGATCGTGCCGGGCTGGATGGGCGTGAGCCACACCACCTCGTCCTCGCGGCAGATGCGGCCATCGGCAAGGCGCACGCCGCGTTCGTGCGGATGCGCTTCATGGATCGCACCTGCGTAGGCAACACGGCCGCGCATCATCGTTTGCCTCCTTCGTTTGCCGTCATCGAGAAACACAACGGCGGCCAGTCGCCGATTGCCACGCTGATTTCGTCGCCTGCATGCGCGATGGGGGCGTTATGCGGGACGCCCTGGGTCAGCACGTCGCCGGGTGCGAGTGTCATGAAGTCGGTAACGTCGGCGATCAGACGCGCGACGTTGCGAATCGAAGTGGATGTGTTCGTGGTGAAAGACGCTTTTCCTTCAATACGGATCGCAATGGGCAGCGCATCGGGATCGCCCACATGCCTGCGCGCGACGACAGCAGGACCGGTCACGCAAAAGCCATCGCGCGCGCGAAACCGGACCGACGGTCGATACACACTTGCGTGCGGCACGCAAAGGTCCGCGACGATCACATAACCCGCGACATACGACAACGCGTCTTCGACACGCACGCGACACGCGGTACGCCCAATTACGATGCCCAGCGATCCACCAACCTGCACGCCTGCTTCATCGTCGGGCACGACGATGTCTGCGCGATGACCCGCAAACGTATTGCGCGGCTTCAGGTAGAGCACAGGCGCCCTGGGCGGTGCTTTATAAGGCGCCGCATGAACCGAGTCGCCAAGCGCATCGAGCGCGGCGCGATCGTTCAGCAGCGTGCCGTAGATCGCGCCGTCCACGGGCGGCCTGCATGCCGCTCCGCCCGCGATCAAGGCACGCACGGTTCGTGCATCGACATCGCGTGCCAGTGGTTCTGCTTCGAGATGAATCCGGTGATCGTCGAGTGCGAACATAAGTTGCGGCATCCGTCATTCACTAACATCTTAGTAGTATTCGCGCACCACAGTGGACGGTCAAGCAGATCGACATGTAGCGCGGGTTTTCCCTGGCGCAGCGCCTGAAGGCCTCTCCAGCGGCAAAAAAGACACCAAAAACTGGTATGACCAGTGTTCCACCGGGTCGACAAGCCGCTCAGAACACGGAACAATGGCTGCCAAGTCATATATAAGACTGGACCCCGCATGCACGTCGATAGTGCGTGCGCATGCCGGCTGTCATGTGCATGCGCGCTTGCGGTTTGTCCGCTCGTGGAATTCACTTCAATCGTTATTCAGGAATCGCATCATGCAGACAAAATCCGTGCTGACGGTCGCCGAGTCGACGAAAATCATCGAAGCGGCGCGCGCCGAAGCCGAGCGCAACCAGTGGGCCGTCACGATCGCCGTGGTGGACGACGGCGGTCATCTGCTGTCGCTGCTGCGCCTCGACAACTGCGCGCCCGTGGGCGCGTACATTGCCGCCGATAAAGCCCGCACGGCCGCGCTCGGCCGCCGCGAATCGAAGCAGTACGAGGACATGATCAACGGCGGGCGCACCGCATTCCTGAGCGCGCCGCTGTCGGGCACGCTGGAAGGCGGCGTGCCTGTTGTGGTAGATGGTCAGGTGATCGGTGCCGTCGGCGTGTCCGGCGTCAAGGCCGATCAGGATGCGCAGGTGGCAAAGGCCGGCGCCGCAGCCGTTGCCAGTCGCACCAACGCTTGAGTGCCGCCACGGCCCTACGAACCAGCCCCGAATTTGCCCTTCCTGGATACAGCCATGACTCAATTGACCCAACGCGGCGGATTGCAGGTCGCCACTAATCTCGAACAGTTCATCGAAAAGGAAGCCCTGCCCGGCACTGGCGTCGATAGCGCCGCCTTCTGGGCCGGTTTCGATGCCCTCGTGCACGATCTCGCGCCGAAGAACCGCGCGCTGCTCGCCGAACGCGACCGCCTGCAGGTCGAACTGGACAAGTGGCATCGCGCCAATCCGGGCCCGGTGCGCGACCTGCGCGCATATCGCGGCTTCCTCGAAAGCATTGGCTATATCGTGCCGGTGCCCGCAAGCGTGAAAGCAACAACGGATAACGTCGATCGCGAAATCGCCGAACAGGCCGGTCCGCAGCTCGTCGTGCCGCTGTCGAACCAGCGCTATGCGCTGAACGCAGCGAACGCGCGCTGGGGCAGCCTGTACGACGCGCTGTATGGCACCGACGCCATCGACGAAACCGACGGCGCGGAACGTACCGCGAAGTTCAACCCGGTGCGCGGCGCACGCGTGATCGCCTTTGCGCGCACGTTTCTCGACGGCGCCGCGCCGCTCGAAAACGGCTCGCACAAGGACGCGACCGGCTATCGCATCGAGAACGGCAAGCTGATCGTTGCGTTGAAGAATGGCGCGACGACGCTGCGGGACGCAGCGCAATTCATCGGCTATCAGGGCGATGCCAGCGCGCCGTCGGCCGTGCTGATCAAGCACAACGGCCTGCATTTCGAAATCCAGTTCGACGCGAACGATGCGATCGGCAAGACCGACCCGGCCAATATCAAGGACGTGCTGATGGA
Source organism: Burkholderia sp. Ac-20365 (assembly GCF_017104715.1). Lineage (GTDB taxonomy): Bacteria > Pseudomonadota > Gammaproteobacteria > Burkholderiales > Burkholderiaceae > Paraburkholderia. The sequence goes on along the minus strand of NZ_JAAGPI010000001.1, from coordinate 454,551 downwards.
AGCGGCCGTCAGCACGATCATCGATTGCGAAGACTCGGTCGCCGCCGTCGATGCCGACGACAAGGTGCTGCTCTATCGCAACTGGCTCGGTCTGATGGTCGGCAACCTGACGGAAGAAGTCACGAAGGGCGGCAAAACGTTCACGCGCCGCCTGAACGCCGACCGCGAGTATCAGGGCGCCAACGGCCAGCCCGTGAAGCTGCATGGCCGCTCGCTGCTGTTCATCCGCAACGTCGGCCATCTGATGACGAACCCGGCCGTGCTCGATCGCGACGGCAACGAGATTCCCGAAGGCATTCTCGACGGCGTCGTGACGACGCTGTGCGCGCTGCACGACCGCACGCACAAGCTCAATTCGCGCACGGGCTCGATCTATATCGTCAAGCCGAAGATGCACGGTCCCGCTGAAGTCGCGTTCGCGAGCGAGCTGTTCGCGCGCGTCGAAGACCTGTTTGGCCTTGCGCGCAATACGATCAAGATGGGCATCATGGACGAGGAACGCCGCACCAGCGTGAACCTCGCCGCATGTATCGGCCAGGCTGCGGAGCGTGTCGCGTTCATCAATACGGGCTTCCTCGACCGTACGGGCGACGAGATGCACAGCTCGATGGAAGCAGGCCCGATGATGCGCAAGGGCGATATGAAGTCGAGCAAGTGGATCGCCGCGTATGAGCGCAGCAACGTGCTCGTCGGTCTCGCTGCGGGCCTGCGTGGCCGCGCGCAGATCGGCAAGGGCATGTGGGCCATGCCGGATCTGATGAAGGCAATGCTCGAGCAGAAGATCGGTCATCCGAAGGCAGGCGCGAACACCGCATGGGTGCCCTCGCCCACGGCCGCAACGCTGCATGCGCTGCACTATCATCAGGTCGACGTGCAGGCCGTGCAGAAAGAACTGGAGCGCACCGATCTCGCGAATGTGCGCGATGAACTGCTCGACGGCCTGCTGACCATTCCCGTCGTCGAAAGCGCGCAATGGAGCGATGAAGAAATCCGCAGCGAAGTCGAGAACAACGCGCAAGGTATTCTCGGCTATGTGGTGCGCTGGATCGATCAGGGCGTCGGTTGCTCGAAGGTGCCGGACATTCACAACGTCGGCCTGATGGAAGACCGCGCGACGCTGCGTATTTCGAGCCAGCACATTGCGAACTGGCTGCGTCATGGCGTCATCAAGCCCGAGTTCGTGCGCGAGACGATGGAACGCATGGCAAAGGTCGTCGATCAGCAGAACGCAAGCGATCCGCAGTACAAGCCGATGGCGCCGAACTTCGACAGTTCGATTGCGTTCAAGGCGGCGTGCGCGCTGGTGTTCGAAGGTTGCGCGCAGCCTAGCGGCTATACGGAACCGTTGCTGCACAAGTTCCGTCTGCAACTGAAGGCAGCAGGCAACGCGTAAGTTCTAACGCTGAATCGCAACAAAAAAGCCGGCCGGGTCGATCATGACCCGGCCGGCTTTTTTAGTGGCAAAGATCTTCGAGCCGCACGCCATTCGTCTTCGGACCGAATGCGCCAATCGATATCATCACGACCACCATGCACGCCGTGATGCCGACGAACACGCCCGCCACACCGAACTCGCGCAACAGATGCGCAATCATGAAACCCGACATCATCGCGCCCACGCGGCTCGCCGAATAGACGATGCCGTTCGCGCGACAACGGACCCGCGTCGGAAACAGCTCAGCCTGGTACGCGTGGTAGCAAACGGAGATGGTCTGCCCCGCGAGGCTGATGAGCACGCCTAGCACGATCAGTGGCCCGACCGTTTTCACCTGCCCGAACATCAGGCCGAACACGATGACCGCAAACGCGGAACCAACGATCAGCCATTTGCGCTGTACCTTGTCGGCGAACAGCATCGCCAGCAAAGGCCCGCAAGGCAGCGCAATCGCGATGATGAACGAATACAGCAGGCTCTTCGTGACGGTGATGCCCTGCCCGATCAGCAGCGTCGGCACCCAGTTCGCGAATCCGTAATAGCCGATCGCCTGACAGAAGTTGAACACGATCAGCATGATGAGACGCGACCGGTAAGGCGGCTGCCACAATTCGGCCAGCGACGCGCGCCGGTGCACCGGCAGTTCGACGACCGGCAGCGGCGCGGGCAGCGCGCGGCCGCTTTGCATCTCGGCCATCTGCTCCATCTTCCTGACCACGCGCTCGCCGCGCTCCACATGTCCGTGACTTGCGAGCCATCGCGGGCTTTCCGGCACGACCAGCCGGATCAGCCACACGATCAGCGCGCCAGCCGAGCCGAGCAGCACGACCCAGCGCCAGCCGTCGATGCCCGCGAGTGTCGTCGGCACGAGCCAGTAAGAGAGAATCGCGGCGGCAGGCGCGGCGGCGAACATCACGGCCTGGTTGAAGGCCATCGCGCGACCGCGCATATGCTGCGGCACAAGCTCAGTGATGTAACTGTCGATCGTGACGATCTCGATGCCCACACCAATGCCTGTGATAAAGCGCCACAAGATCAGCCCTTCAGGCGAGGTCTGAAACGCCATGATCGCCGAGCCGATTGAATACCACAGCAGCGAAATCGTAAAGACCTTCCGACGCCCGAAGCGATCCGGCAGCCACCCGAAACAGAATGTACCGACGAACAGGCCCGCGAACGTCGATGCGATGAAGCCTGCAATGCCCTGAAGCCCGAAGAACGATTCAGTCGTCGTTTTCAGCAAGCCGCTCTTCGCCATGCCCGGCGCGATATAGCCGGTGAAAATCAGATCGTAGACTTCGAAAAATCCGCCGAGCGAGATCAGCAGAACGAGCATCCATAGATACCGCGTAACGGGCAAGCGGTCCATCCGTGCCGACAACGCCGCAGCGGCGCGCGAACCAGACTGTGCTTCTGATGGTGCAAACGCGGGATCGTCTGCTGTGATAGTGCGCTGCATACATGTCTCCTGAAGTTCACGATCAGGTTTTTATTTAATCTGGATACCTGATTGATTGTGTTTCATTCATACGCTGCCTTCTCTAAACGATGTCGGTCAGGCAGCCGCCCTGCCCGTCAGCCTCGCCAGAATCTCCTGCGTGTGCTCGCCGACTTTTGCCAGCGCCTGACGCACGCCGGGCCGGCGGCCGCCCATCGTCAACGGCAGCAGCACGACCTCTGTCGTGTCGCCGTCGTCGGTTTGCATCGGCACGAGGCCGCCGCTTTGCTTCAGATGCGGATCGTCGAACAGTTGATCGGGGCGCACGATCGGCGCGTATGGAATGCCCGCCGCTTCGAGCTTCGGAGCGAGTTCGTCGACGCGATGATGCTTGAGGATGTCGCCGAGCTTTGCGAGCAGTTCCGGACGCACGGCGACGCGCATGGCGTTGTCCGCGAATTGCGGATCGTTCGCCAGATCGGGCCGCTCGATTACGTCGCACAGCGTGACGAACTGCTTGTCGCTCACTGCGCCGATGAAAAGCTGTTCGCCGTTCGCGAGAGTGAACACGTCGTACACGCTCCATGCCGACACGCGCGACGGCATCGGCGGCGGCGCTTCATTCGTCATCGCGTACTGCTGCATGTGCTGGCCGGCGAGAAACACGCAGTTCTCGAACAACGCGCTTTGCACTTCCTGGCCGTGCCCCGTGAAATCGCGCTCGCGCAGTGCGGCCAGCACGCCAATCGCGCCGAACATGCCGCCCATGATGTCGTTGACCGACGTGCCCGCGCGCAGCGGCCGGCCCTCAGGCCCGGTCATGTACGACAAGCCACCCATCATCTGGACGACTTCATCGAGTGCAAGGCGCTTTTCATACGGCCCCGGCAAAAAGCCCTTGTGGGACACGTAAATCAGGCGCGGAAATTTCTTCGACAACGTGTCGTAGTCGAGCCCGAGCTTCGCCATCAAACCGGGCCGGAAGTTTTCGAGCATCACGTCGCACTGGCCGATCAGCTCTTCTGCGGCCGCATGGCCCTCTGGCGTATTGATATCGAGCACAACGCTCTTCTTGTTGCGATTGAACGTGCGAAAGAAGCCAATCCCAAGACCCGGCAGCTTACGTGTCTTGTCGCCGCCCGGCGGCTCGATCTTGATGACTTCTGCGCCGAGATCCGCGAGGATCATTCCGCACGTCGGTCCCATGACCATGTGGGTGAATTCGATAACGCGCACACCTTCGAGCGGCAGTCGAGTGGAAGTGTTCATGTTGAGCCTCAGGCAATAGCGGCGTGTTGAGCGAAAGTTTTCGGCAGGCCCGCGAGCCATAGCGTGCCGTGCAGCGTTTCATCCGGCAGCCATCGCGCGACTTTTGCGCGCAACGCCAGCAGCCTTTCGATGTCGATACCCGTTTCAATGGCCATGTCCGCGAGCATGAACGCGAGGTCTTCGCTCGATGCGTTGCCGCTCGCGCCCGGCGCATGCGGACAGCCGCCGATACCCGCCAGCGTCGCGTCGAAACGCGCGACGCCCGTTTCCAGCGCCGCATACACGTTGGCCAGCGCAAGGCCGCGCGTGTCGTGGAAGTGTCCGCAGCAGAAACGCTCGCCTGCAATGCGCCGTGCTTTCTCGAACAGATCGCGCACGGCAGCAGGGCTCGCATAGCCGACGGTATCCGCGATGCTCACGCGGTCCGCGCCTGCATCGAGCAATGACTGCATGCAGCGCAGCACGTCGGCCTGATCGACGGCGCCCTGAATCGTGCAGCCGAATGCGGTGCCGATGCCGCCCTCGATCAGCGTTTTCGATCCTGCCGCGTCGCGCGCAGCGCGCATGCGGGCGACTTCGGCGACGACTTCTTCGGGCGTCTTGCGCAGGTTCGCGAGGCTGTGCGCGTGGCTCGCGGAGAGCGGCACGAGCATCACGTCGGCGCGTGAATCGATCGCGCGCTCGGCGCCTTTCAGATTCGGCACGAGCACCGATACGCACAGATCGGGCAGCGTCTGCGCGTAAGCAATGAGTTCCGCGGTATCCGCAAGCTGTGGCAACAGGCGCGCGGGCACGAACGAGCCGACTTCGATTTCGCGCTGACCGGCAGCGTACGCATCCGTAATCCATTCGATTTTCTGTTGCGTCGGCAGAATGGTCTGGATGCTTTGCAGGCCGTCGCGCAAGCCGACTTCGCGGATCATGACGTTTGATGGCAATGGGGGCATGAATGCTGTCTCCGGTATGGTTTCCGGTCGTTGTGAATGCCGGTGTTGTGCTAACTTTAGACATTCCATCCGATACATAAAGCGCTATTTTGGAAGCGCTAGGTTTCCCGTACGGAAACCCACAATCCGGAGACACCATGCGCGATATCGATCTGAAAACACTGCGGCTCGTGGTAGCCGTGTGCGAGCACAAGAACATGGCGCGCGCCGCGCACGACGAGCACATCGAGCCGTCCGCCGTCAGCAAGCGGATCGCGCAACTGGAAAGCGATCTGGGCGTGCCGCTCTTCACGCGCTCGCGGCGCGGCGTGCTGCCCACGCCCGCGGGCGTCGCGCTGCTCGAACATGCGCGCAACGTGCTGTTCACGATGGACCGCATTGCGAGCGACGTCGCCGCGTTCGGCAGCGGCTTGCGCGGTAGTGTCAGCGTGTGCGCGTCGGCATCGGCGATTGCGGAAAGCCTGCTCGACGATGTCGCGTCGTTCATGAGCATGCCCGCGCACGAGAACATCCGCGTGCATGTCGAGGAATGGCTATCGCATGATCTCGTGCGGCGCTTGCGCGAAGGCGTCGCGTCTGTCGGCGTGTGCTGGGATAACGTGGATCTGGAGGGACTGGAACATCGGCCGTATCGCGAGGACCGGCTCGCGCTCGCCGTTCATCCAGGGCATCCGCTCGCGAAGCGCTCGACGTTGCGCTTCACGGAAACCCTCGGCTACGAGCATGTCGGCCTGCCGCCGACCACGTCCGTGCACATGATGCTGCAGCGCGCCGCCGCGCGAGCGGGCGGCACGGTGTCGTACAGAGCGGTGGTGTCGAATTTCGATGCGGCGTTTCGCGTCGTGGCCGCGAAACTCGGCATCAGCGTGATTCCGCAAGTGGTCGGCGATACCTACGCGCGCATTCTCGATGTGCGGGTCATTCCATTGACGGACGAATGGGCGAAGCGGAAGTTCGTCGTGTGCTTTCGCGACTTCGAGTCGCTACAGCCTGCCGCGCAGCGCATGGTCGATCATCTCGTCGAGCGCGCGCAGCCGGCGCAAACGGAGCATTGAGGCAAGCTTTAGCGCGCCGTCCGTGCACCGACGGCCGCAGGCCGCGCTGGCGACACATCGAGTCGACGAAACACCAGCGCCGACAGCAACGTAATCACGCCGACGCAGACGAAGCTGAACATGAAGCCTGTGGACGCTGAGCCCATCCCCGCGGAAAACAGATTGACGAGCCCGCCGCCAATCGACACGCCCAGCGCGATCGCCAGCATCTGCACCATCGAAAACAGGCTGTTGCCGCTGCCCGCATCCGCGTGCGACAGGCCTTTGAGCGTCACGCTATTCATTGCCGCGAACTGCATCGAGTTGGCCGCGCCGAACACGACGAGCAACGCAATTTCCAGCAGCGGCGTCGATTGCTTCGATACGAGCGCGAAACCGACGATCGTCGAGCCGACGATCATCGTGTTCACCAGCAGAAACGCCGAATAACCGAAGCGCTTGATGAGCGGCGCGATCCATTGCTTCGACACGGTGCCGGCAATTGCAGCGGGCAACATCATGAGACCCGAGCGCAACGGCGAATAACCAAGCTGCACCTGCATCAGCAACGGCAGCATGAACGGCACCGCGCTCGATCCGATCCGGCACAGCAGATTGCCGATCAGCCCGACGCTGAAATTCGGCTCGCTGAACAATGCGAGTCGGAACAGCGGCCGCTTGTATGAACGCGCATGCGGAATGTAAGCCAGCGCCGCGATGATGCCCGCGACAGCAAGGCCCGCTGACCACTCGATACGATGCGTGCTCATCGGCGGATCGATGGCGAGCGACAGCAGGATCATCGAAAGCGAAAGCAGACCGCAGCCGATGAAGTCGAATGGCGGCGGATGGCTCGCATTGTCGTGCGGCAGAAAACGCTGCACGGCAACCAGACCGACCGCGCCGACAGGCACGTTGACGAGGAAAATCCAGTGCCACGAAATGGCTTGTGTGAGCCAGCCGCCTAACGTCGGCCCGACAATCGGCCCGACCTGCCCTGCAATCGAAACGAAAGCCAGCGCCGATACATATTGCTCGCCCGGCACGCTGCGCAGCACGGCGAGCCGCCCGATCGGCAGCAACATCGACCCGCCGACGCCTTGCAGCACGCGCGCGATCACCAGTTGCTCCAGCGTATGCGCGCCCGCGCAGCACACCGAGCCGAGCACGAACACGAGGATCGCCGCGAAGTACACCCGGCGCGTGCCGAAGCGGTCGGCGAACCAGCCGGAAGCGGGCGTGAGGAGCGCCATCGTCAGCGTGTACGAGACGACCACCGGCTGCATGGCGAGCGGCGACGCGTGCAGGCTTTGCGCCATCGAAGGCAGCGCGGTATTGACGATCGTGGTGTCGAGCGCCTGCATGAAGAATGCGGCGGCAACGATCCACAGTAGCGCGGTGTGTGAGGAATCCCGGGTCATGATGAAGTTCGGAGAGGCGCGACGAAAGCCATTGGAAAGCGGCGTCACGTCGTATCGCCTCGGAAACGGGCGTTTCGCCGAACCGGCCATCGAAGCCAGTTCGTCCAGATGCAAGCGGCCATGGTATCGATTTCAACGGCAATCGGGAAGCCGCCTGAAGGCATTGACTGTCATCGTAAATGCCGATGACAATGCCGCATGCTCAATCCCCTCTGGCTCCGGACATTCGCGACCGTCACCACCTGCCGCAGCTTCACCGAAGCGGGCAAACGGCTCGGCCTGAATCAGTCGAGCGTCAGCGAACATATCCGCCGCCTCGAAGAAAGCGTCGGCCGACGGCTGTTCGTGCGCGACACGCACTCGCTCGCGATGACCGCCGACGGCGAAGCGCTGCTCGTCCACGCCAATGTGATCCTGCAGTCCATCAGTCGCGCCGAATCTCAATTCCGCAAGCCACGGCTGAAAGGACGCGTACGTCTGGGCACATCCGACGATATCGCCCTCGGCGCACTGCCTAATGTGCTCGCCGCGTTTCGACAGGCGCATCCGGATGTGGAGCTTGAACTCACCATCGGCATGACGAGCCGCCTGTATGAACTGCTCGATGCCGGTTCGATCGATCTGCTGGTCGGCAAGCGGCGTCTGGGCGAACGGCGCGGCACGCCGCTGTTGCGCTCGCGGCTCGAATGGATCGCGCGGCCCGGCACCGTCGTCGATCTGGAACAGCCGTTGCCACTGGTGCTCGTCGCGGAGCCGAGCGTCACGCGCGCCGTCGTGCTCAACGCGCTCGCGGAAAAAGGCTTCGGCTGGGAAGTGGTGTGCACGAGCAGCAGCCACGCGGGCTGTATCGCCGCCGCGCGCGGCGGCCTCGGGCTGACGGCCAAATCGCAATACGTGTCGGCACGCGGGCTCGCGCCGCCGTTGAACAGCGCGAGCTTGCCCGCGTTGCCCGATGTCGAATTCATCGCGCTCGCCGCCAAGCGGCTCAGTCATCCCGCCGGCACGCTGCTCGAGTTGCTGCAAGGCAGCGATCTGAGCGGCGAATGGATGAGCGAGTAGCGCGCTTGCTTTGTTGGTCTATCGACGCCCTTTCGTCGTCAACGCTTCGAAATCGATCGACGTGAGTTCACCGATTCTTTCGATCGTAATGTCAGGGTCCGGATACTTCGCGATTTCCTTCGCATCGAGCGCGTAGTGGCCCTGGCGCGGGAAGATCGTCGTCAGCCTGTCGCCCCACTGCTCTTTCATCGCCGTGAGAATGCGCAGCTTGTCGTCGACCATGACGTAGTGTCGCGCGGGGTGATGCGCGATCACGTCGTCGAGCATCAACTCCTTGTGGATGTAGATCATCACGCGGCCTTCGACTTCGTCCCACAAGCCCGAACGCGACACCTTGCGCGGCTGGAACACCACGTCGCCGTCCGAAAGAATCGCTGTCTTGCCGAATTCGCCCGCATAGCGCAGCGCATCGAGCGCGCCCGGAAACACGCGGTTCGCGAACGGATAATCGATCAGGTAACACGACATCAACAAAAGCTGCGTGTCGTCCTGATGCTCGTTGCGATAGCGCTGCAATGCGCCGAGGTAATCCGCGTAGCCGAGCTCGCCGCGCAGTTCCTCGAAAAGCTCCCAGTAGCGCGCACTATTTTCTTCGCCGAACTGGCGCGTCATGTGTGTGCGCAGATCCGTCAGCACATGGTCGTTGTCGAGCAGCGTGTTATCGACGTCGAACAGAAAGACAACGTCGTTGTTCGTTGATGTGTCCATTCACGTTACCTCGCGTCGGTCGTCTGTGTCGGTTGTGGGGCACGGTGGGCGGCACCCGTGCGGTCCGCGGCGCATTGCCGTTCTGCGCTAAGAGCCGCGAATCGCGATGAAGTTCGCGACGCCCGGGTTGCGCGGTCAGCGCAAAGACTAGCACTGTCGATCGACGCGCGTCGTCGATGGTGCTTGGCCGTGGGCTAAACGGGTTGGCGCTTGCGCGCTTGCAAGGCGCGGAAACGGGGTGTATCGCCCTTCTTCTAAAGGCATACATATGGCCAGCGGCTATCGCGAGCGCTGGCGACAACAGACAGTTAGTTGCGAATGCCGGGTCGATATACAACGCCATTTCCGCGTTGCCCACCATCGTCCACTATGACGCACTGCAAAAGCCCTTAACCCGCGACGAAGCCCTCTTCAGACGACGCGACACGAATTCGAGAACCGGCGTCTGCATCCATCGGATTGCGGCCGTCCGCCATGCCTTTGCTGCGTCGCCAACTGGCGGGCGGCATGCCGAATTCCCGCTTGAACGCGCGGTTGAACGCGGCCTCCGATTCGTACCCGACCCGCTCCGCCACGGCCGCAAGTGTGTCGTTTCCTTCCCGCAGCGCTTGCGCCGCAATTTGCAGGCGCCAGCGGGCGAGGTATTGCATAGGCGGCTGACCGAGCAGCTCCGTGAACCGTTGCGCAAGCGCCGAACGCGACAGTCCGACCTTGCGCGCGAGTTCTTCGACCGTCCAGCCGTGTGCGGGCTTTGCATGCAGCATCGCGAGCGCGCGTCCGACAAAACGATCGCCTACGCCCGCGAGCCATCCTTTGCGGTCTGCCGGCAGCGTTTCGATGCAACGCTGCACCGCCTTCACGAACAGCAGTTCGGAAAGCCGCGCAAGCACGATCGCGCTGCCCACACGCCAGTCGGCCGCTTCGATTGCTGCAAGTTTCAGCGACGACTCCAGCCACGCCGATTGCGGATCGTTGCGCATGTCGACCTTGAAGATGCGCGGCAGCGACGCAAGGACAGGATTGGTCAATGAATCGTCGCAAGCGAGAAAGCCGCAAATGAGCCGTGTGTGCGCGCCACCGCCACCGTAGTTCAACGTCATCACTTCGCCCGGCGAAGTACTCAGATATTTCGAAACCAGTTCTTGCGAAGGCGCGGGTTTCAGATCGAGCGAACTGCCCATCAGATGCGCTTCGCCTTGCGGCACGACGAGAAGCTCTCCTGCATCGACACGAATCGCCGAAGCAGGATCGTCGACGAGTGCAGCCTGGCAGCTTCCCTCCGTGATGAGGTGATAGGACACGATGCGTTCAGCACGCGGCATGAATGCAGCCGACAGATCCGGCGTGACTTCACCGACCACACACCACGGCGCAGTTAAGTCGGCGTTTAGATATACCGCTCCGCCCAGACGCACTACACGAAGGACATCGGAGAAAGCATCCATGACAGCGCTCATCAGTTTCGGCGTCCTGCGCAAAACATCTGGACGCCTGGTCATTTCTCGATACCGCTTGCGTGCCGATACTAGCATCCACGCAGTTCAACAACAAAACACGCAGCGCCATCGGATAGCCGTTGCGTCCTTCACGTCAGACATGATTTGCCCGATCGCCGCGCGGGCATCTTCGCAACAACGACTTGCGGCGCCATCCGGCACGCAGCACAACCCTGCATTCGTGCATCGCTGCTGCCGCTTTCAGGAGTTGTCCATGTCCGCTGTTGATTCCGCTATCGCACCCGTTGCAGACTTCGCCGCCCTCAAGGTTCGCCAGCAGGCGGCCTGGTCGACAGGCAACTATGCCGTCGTCGGCACGACGCTGCAGATCGTCGGGGAGAACCTCTGCGAAGCGCTCGATGTGCGCGCCGGCAGCCGCGTGCTCGACGTTGCCGCAGGCAACGGCAATGCGACGCTTGCCGCCGCGCGCCGCTGGTGCGAAGTCACGTCGACGGACTACGTTGCATCGCTGCTCGATGCCGGCCGTGTGCGTGCGCAGGCTGAAGGGCTTGCGGTTCAGTTCCAGGAAGCGGACGCTGAAGCGCTCCCGTTCGCTGACGCCTCGTTCGATATCGTGATGTCGACCTTCGGCGTGATGTTCACGCCTGACCACAACAAGGCAGCCGCAGAACTGCTGCGTGTTTGCAAACCCGGCGGAAGGATTGGTCTCGCGAACTGGACGCCGGAGAGTTTCATCGGGCAGCTCTTCAAGACGATCGGCAAGTACATTCCGCCACCGGCAGGCGTGAAGTCGCCGGCGATGTGGGGCACGCAGGCGCACATAGAAGCGCTGTTCGGCAGCAGCGCGCGGAAGATCGTCGCGAGTAGCCGCGATTTCACTTTCCGATATCGCTCGCCCGCGCACTTCGTCGAGGTGTTCCGCACATTTTATGGACCGGTGAACAAGGCGTTTGCCGCACTGGAAGGCGAGACACGAGCGGCGTTTCTGCACGACCTGATGAACCTGATCGAGAGCCGCAACCGATCGGGCGACGCGACGCTCGTGCTGCCAAGCGAGTATCTCGAAGTGGTCGTCGAACGACAGTAAGACGATCGAGCGCAGATTGCTGTGCTAATGAACGGCGTCTGGCGCTTAAGTCCAGACGCCGCCTCTCCTTCAGCGATGGAGTTCGACGCACCGCCTACGTGTCGGGTTTTCTCCGACTCCCATCCGACGATTCGTCGGCTGCGCGACAACGCTTCGCCTCGCGCGACATCCGCAGAGCCGCCCGGATACACGCCACACAAGGCGTGCCGCGATATGGCATGGACTCTGCAAGTACACGGCGTTCATACCGTTACGCAATCGACCCTGTGATCGATCAGAGGACATCATGCTCATCTATCTAATCGTGTTGTTGAGAAAGGCGCTCGACCGCGCTGAACACTGCCGTCGTGACGCGTACCTCGCATCCGCAGTCGATATGGTCGAACTCGAACGTCGCATGCATGCAGTTGAAATCGACCGGTGACGAGCAACCTGACGCATCCTCTGGCCCAGCATCTGAGCACTTGAATCATGAACTCAATGACCGATATGAATAGCGTAGCCACATTGCAAGCCCTGTCATCCGCCACCCAGGTCATCGCGTTGCACTGCTCCGGTTCGGGCGCGGCGCAATGGCGAAAACTCGGCGAGGCATTGGGCACACGCCACGCCTTCGTAGCACCCGAGCACTACGGCTGCGACAGCACAGGACCGTGGAGCGGCGAGCGCGCCTTCACGCTCGCCGACGAAGCCGCGAGAACCATCGGCATCATCGACGCGTCGCATGGCAAAGTGCATCTCGTGGGTCACTCGTATGGCGGTGGAGTCGCGTTACGCGCGGCCGTCGAGCGGCCCGAGCGTATCGCCAGCCTGACGTTGTACGAACCCTCTGCGTTTCATCTGCTCAAGATGATGGGCTCGTATGGCACGCATGCACTCGCCGAGATCATCGAGATTTCCAGGCGCACCGCCGACGGCGTCAGCTGTGGCGACTATCGCGGCGCGGCCGCTTCATTCGTTGATTACTGGGGTGGCCAGGGCGCATGGGAAGCATTGCGGCCATCTGTCCAGGCAGCACTCATACGCTGGGCGCCGAAAGCACCACTCGATTTCCGCGCGCTGCTCGAAGAACGCACGCCCACCAGCGCATATATGGGTTTGCGTGCGCCCACGCTGATCATGCGCGGCCAGCACGCGCCCGTTCCATCGCGCGCCATTGCCGAGCGCTTGCCGATGCTGCTGCCCGCAGCGCGTCTTGCGATCGTCGAAGGCGCGGGACACATGGGACCGATCACGCATGCAGAAGCAGTCAACGAGGCGATCGTGCGGCATATCGCCGAAGCGGATTCGAGTGCACACATAACCCTGAAATAAAAAGCGGCGCACGCGGCGCCGCTTCAATCGACCTTCACAACGCGCTCAGGGCTGCCGCGCCTGCGCCGACGCAGCGGGGCAATGCGGATCTTTGCCCCAATGACCATCGCACACGCGCCAGCGGCACAGTTGCTCCTCGAAGAAACCATGCTGTCCGCACTCGTTGATGCGATCGGCGAGCGTGCCTGTCGAATTGCCCGTCGCGCTCACCTTCTTCGACGCGACCTGGCTATCGGTTGCTTTCGCGCCGTTGGCCGAGGCGGGCTTGGTGCGCGCGACGAGTGCAGCGAGCAGATCGGCATCGGAATCGTCCTTCACTTCCTGCTTGCCGGCTTGCTTCTTCTTCGTGGTCGATGCCACGGCCGCCTTGCTTTCTTTCACGCGCCGCTCTTCCGCGAGTTGTCGCTTGTCGTGTTTGCTGTGTGCCGCTTTCGATGTTTCGGTATCTGCGTGCTTCGTGTTTGACGCGCTCGCGGGCTTCGCCGCGTCGTCGGCCTTCGCGCTCGACACAATGGCCGCCGATGCAGGTCCATCCGATGCACCAGCGCCGTCCGCCAGAGCACGCGACAAACGGTTGCCGTCGTCGCTCGATGCTTGCGTGGGTTGCTTGTCCTTGCTCGCATCATCATCGGCGACGATGGTAGCGGGCGCGGCCGTGGGCGCGCTCGCCGCGGATGCCGATGCTGTCATGCTCGCCGTCACACCGCTTGCCACCTTGATGCTCGATGTCACCACGGTCGACGCGCCATTCGCCGCAACCTTGTCCGCACCCGCAACGGAGGAACGCTGCTGCAACTGCCACGCGCCGACGCCACCCGCAACGATCACCAGCGCCGCTACCACCACGGGCAGCGTGCGTGAACGCTTCGGCTTCTGGTTCGCGGAAGGATCGACGCGCCCTTCCAGATTGGCAAGAATGCGCGAACCGCCCGCCTGCCCGTCTTTAACCGGCTCGGATAGCAGGCTTGGCGGGACTTTTGAGTTCGATTCAGGCGCACTCATTCACTGTCTCTTCAATTCTGGTTAATATCTGCGAAGTAATGTGTAAAAGCCCCTCCTCGGGGCACGCCTGATTCTAAGAGCAAGCATTACAAAAAACAATTGCTGAGAAATTTCCGGGGTCTTTCCTTTGATTGCCGTTGCACTCGCCGCTTATTTCGCCATTGCTGTTCTCATTGCAGCAATCGCTCTATTGCCGCCAATCCGTTTGGCTATCTTCGGCGGTATAGCCGGTTTGCATGCGCGCATCATGCAGCATGCATCGAATAACGCATTGAAAGCTAAAGCGCAATTAACAAATTCGGCAAAAATGTCTCAAGCGACAATTGCCGATATGCAAACTTTACTGATTCGCAGACGCTTGCTGATTTTAACCACGACAGGTATTCTTGCGACGCCGCCATTAGTCGCCATTGCATTACGCGGCAAACAGTTATTCCAGTTCGATGACATTTCCAGGTCACCGGACGAAAAAATCGCCCAATTGCTCAATGGCGAACAGCTCGTGCCGCCTCCACCGCTGCCGCCCGAAGCCTTCGCCACGCAAGAGGTCGAGCAGATCAGGCCGGCGCTGAAAGACGCGAGCCGCGACTGGAACCTGCTCGATGCAGATTTCCGGACGCGCCTATTGCTCGTTTATAAGATCATGCGCGAGCAACACGGTTATGAAATGGCTTTACTGGAAGGTTACCGGAGTCCGGAAAGACAAAACCGTCTTGCGCAAATGGGTAGCAATGTCACCAATGCCGCTGCATTCCAAAGCTATCATCAATACGGCCTCGCGGCCGACAATGCCTTTTTGCGCGACGGCAAGATCGTCATTTCCGAAAAAGATCCATGGGCGATGCGCGGCTATCAGTTATACGGACAAGTCGCCGAACAGGTGGGTCTGACATGGGGCGGTCGATGGAAAATGATGGATCTCGGACACGTCGAATATCACAAGCCCGGTTTCGTGCTCGGCCGCAATCGATAAATGTTAAGTCGCACTTTTGAGCACCGCATTGAACATCCACACGACGCGCGAATAGCGTCATTTGCAAGTTTATTCAAGACGCATTGAAACACCCGGCCAAATGACCGTTAAAAGTCTGATTGCGCCGCATTAGACGTCTTTTCACACGCTATTCCTATCATCAAGACCTGACAGGCTTATGCAACGCTTCCTCAACGGGTTGACTTCCAGGCGCACGCTGACCGTAATCGGCGTGCTCGCGCTCGCGGCCGTACTGTTCGTCGCCGCAGACTTCTTCCAGATCGATCCCCTCTGGCCGGCCATCGCGGTCGGCGTCGTGGTCGCGCTATTGATCGTTGCGTGGATCATCAAACGTATTCGCATTCGCCGCGCAAACAGCAAGCTCGGAGAGATGCTCGAACAGCAGGCGCAAGCCGGCAGCGAAACATCCGCGCCGGCGGCGGCAGCGCCAATGCGCGGCGCCGATCTCGACGTGCTGCGCACGCGTCTCGTCGATGCCGTGAAGACGATCAAAACATCGAAGATCGGGCAGACATCAGGCGGTTCGGCGCTCTATGAATTGCCGTGGTACATCGTGATCGGCAATCCCGCGGCGGGCAAGAGCAGCGCGGTGTTGAACTCGGGCCTGCAATTCCCGTTTGCCGACAAGAACGACGCCGTTGTGCACGGCATTGGCGGCACGCGTAACTGCGACTGGTTCTTCACGACGGAAGGCATTCTGCTCGACACGGCGGGCCGCTATTCGGTCCACGAGGAAGACCGCACGGAATGGCTCGGTTTTCTTGGATTGCTCAAACGTTATCGTCCGAAAGCGCCTATCAACGGCATCATCGTCACGGCGAGCATTGCGGAACTGACGGGCAACAAGCCCGAGTTCGCGATCAATCTCGCGAAGAACCTGCGCCAGCGCGTGCAGGAACTGACCGAAAAGCTCGAAGTATTCGCGCCCGTCTACGTGATGTTCACGAAGGCGGACCTGATTACCGGCTTCACCGAATTTTTCAGCGGCAGCGAACGTCATGAATATGACCGCGTGTGGGGCGCCACCCTGCCCTACGAGCCGGACGAAAAGCGCGATGTCGTCGCACAGTTCGACGAGCATTTCGAACAGCTCTATGAAGGCCTGAAGGAAATCAGCGTCGCGCAACTGTCGATCAGCCGCGGCAACAAGCTCTCGCCGGGCCAACTGAGCTTTCCGCTCGAATTCTCGACGATCAAACCCGCGCTGCGCGCGTTCATCGCGACACTGTTCGAGAACAACCCGTTCCAGTACAAGCCGATTTTTCGCGGCTTCTATTTCACCAGCGCCTTGCAGGAAGGCGAGACGAACAGTGCCGCCGCACAGCGCATCGCCAATCGTTTTGGCCTGAGCGCCGACGCATTGCCGAAGCCGCAGAGCACGTTTTCGAAGAATGGATTCTTCCTGCGCGACCTGTTTTCCAAGGTCATTTTTGCCGACCGTCAAACGGTGCGGCAATTCGCCAGCCCGACGAAGGCCCGCCTTCGTTACGCGACGTTCTTCGGCTTCGTCGTGATTCTCGCGCTCGCGCTGGGCGGCTGGACATGGTCGACGATCGGCAACCAGCAACTCGCCGCCAACGTGCAAGCCGACCTCGACAATGTCGTGCGCATGCAGCAGGGCCGCAACGATCTGCAATCGCGCCTGCAGGCAATGGACGTGCTCGAAGACCGCATCGAGCAACTCGAGCAGTTCCGCCGCGAGCGGCCGCTTTCGGTTTCGCTCGGTCTTTATCAAGGCGATCGTCTCGAACAGCGTCTGTTGACCGAGTACTACAACGGCATCAAGCAGATCATGCTGACGCCCGTTTCGCAGAGCCTCGCGTCGTTCCTGAAGGACGTGGACGCACATCCCGACCAGCTCGCGCCGATGACGCACACGCCCGACTCCGGCGCGATCCCCGTCTCCGCTCATACGGCGATGACTGCGGCCTCGCAAGGCGGTCTGTATGCCGATGCATCGCCCACCAACGTCGAAGACGCGTACAACGCGTTGAAGACCTACCTGATGCTGTCCGACAAGCGCCACGTCGAAACCGCACATCTGACCGATCAGGTGGCGCGTTTCTGGCGCGGCTGGCTCGAACAGAATCGCGGCAACATGCCGCGCGACGAGATGATCAAGAGCGCTGAGCGGATGATCACGTTCTATCTGTCGCGCGTCAGCGACGACGACTGGCCGATGATCGACGCGAATCTCTCGCTCATCGATCAGACCCGCGACAACCTGCGCCGCGTGGTGCGCGGCATGCCGGCACGCCAGCGCGTGTATGAAGAAATCAAGGCGCGCGCATCGACGCGTTTCGCGCCGATGACCATTGCACGCATCGTCGGCGAGAACAATACGGGGCTGGTTGCGGGCAGCTATGCAATCCCCGGCACCTTCACGCGCGATGCGTGGTTCCAGTACGTGCAGCCCGCAATCCGCGACGCAGCGACGAAGGAACTGCAGGCGAAAGACTGGGTGCTCAATACGTCTGCGCGTGACGACCTGACGCTCGAAGGCAGCCCCGAGCAGATCCAGAAGGCGCTCGTCGGCATGTACAAGACCGAGTATGCGCAGCACTGGCAGAAGTTCATGCAGGGCATTGCGGTGCAGAGCTTCGGCAGCTTCAATCAGGCTGTCGATGCGATGAACCGCCTCGGCGACCCGCAAGACTCGCCGATCCGCAAAGTGCTCGAAACCGCCTACGAACAGACTTCGTGGGACAACCCGTCGCTCGCGAACGTCGCGCTGAAGAGCGCGCAAGGCGGCGTCGTGAACTGGGTCAGGCAGTGGTTCTCGCGCTCCCCTACTTCGCAACTCAACGCGAACGTCGACATCAACGGCAAGCCTGTCGATGTGCCGATGGGTCCTGTCGGCGCGGACTTCGCGGGTCTTGCGCGCATCGTCGTGAAGAATGGCGATGTGTCGCCGCTGCGCGGCTATATGGATTCGCTGTCGAAGGTGCGCACGCGCTTCAACGTGCTGAAGAATCAGGGCGATCCGGGTCCGGGCGCGCGTCAGCTGATGCAGCAGACGCTGGACGGCAACGGCTCAGAACTCGCCGACTCGCTGAAGTATGTCGACGAACAGATGCTCACTGGCCTCACCGACGCGCAACGTAAGGCGCTGCGCCCGCTGCTCGTGCGTCCGCTGATGCAGGCGTATGCCGTCGTGATCCAGCCTGCCAGCGCCGAAGTCAACAAGGTGTGGAACGCGCAGGTGTATCAGCCGTTCCAGGCGTCGCTGGCGAACAAGTATCCGTTTGCCGGCGATGCGAAGGTCGAGGCCGGTGCTGGTGAAATCGCGCAGGTGTTCGGACCGGATGGCGCCGTCGCGAAATTCGTCGGCACGACGCTCGGGCCGCTCGCCGTGCGGCGCGGCGACACGCTCTCAGCGCGCACGTGGGGCGATATGGGCCTCGCGTTGACGCCGGACTTCACGAACGGCTTTGCGCGTTGGGTCGCGCCGCTTGCCGGTGGTGCAGCGGGCGGCGGACAGGCTTCGTCGGAACCGCAGACGGTGTTCCAGATCCTGCCGCAGCCTAGCAGCGGCACGACGGAATACACGGTTGCAATCGACGGCCAGCAGCTTCGCTATCGCAACACGCCGCCGCAGTGGACGAACTTCGTGTGGCCGAATCCGACCGGATCGCCGGGCGCGACGCTGTCCGCGACGACCTTCGACGGCCGCACAATCCAGCTCGTCAACGAGCCGGGCCGCTATGGTCTCGAGAAGCTCATCAACACGGCGCAACGCACGCGCCGCCCGGACGGCACGTTCGATCTCACGTGGACGCAAGGCAATGTCAGCGTGTCCGTGAGCATGCGGATCATCAGCACATCGCAGGCAACGACCAGCGGCGATGCGCCTCAACAACAATCGCTGCGCGGCCTGAAACTGCCTTCGTCGGTTGCGGATGTCGGCGCCGCAACCGGCGCTGTTGCCGCAACGGCTTCGACACCCGCCGCAACGACAGCCGTTGCCGCCACCAACAACGGGAGCGCGCAATGAGCCAGACCGTGCAGGCGCAAATCGCCTACTTCGGCAAGATTCCGTCGCGCGGCGACTTCGTGAAGAGCGCGCACAATCCGCAACTGCTGCAGACGCTCGACAGATGGATCGCGCAGGCCATGGAACTGCTCGCGGAAGATCCTCGCTGGAAGATCGTGTATGAAAGCGCGAAGCCGATGCACTTCGCGTTTCTCGGCTCGCGCAGCAAGCTCGCCATCGCCGGGCATATGGTGGCGAGTCAGGATCAGTCGGCGCGGCGCTTTCCGTTTCTCGCAGCAACGGCACTCGAAGTGGACCGCCCGCTTGCGTTCTTCGCGCGCAGTCCGCTTGCGTTTGCGCGACTGTGGTCGCGTGTGGCCACGCAGATGAAGCCGTTGCTCGATACGACAGAACCAGCGGGCGCGTTGCAGGCGCTCGGCGAAACGCAGGTTCCGATTGAAATCGCAGGTCCCGGCAATCCGCACGACGGCACCTTCAACGACTTCGTCGAACATCAGACCCTGTCCGGTCTCGAACAGATGCTGCTCGCAAGCGGCCACCCGGTGCGGCTTCGCGGCGCGATGCTCGCGCTGGGCTCGCTGCTGCGGCCCGTGATGACGAGCGGAACATCGCACCTCGAACGCGGTCTCACGTTGCCGTTGCCGAACGACCCGTTCTATCGCACGCTCGTCGCGGCGTTCTGGCTCGAACTGATCGCGCCGTTCGTCGCGCACGCGGATTTCGAACTGGCCATTTTCATCGGCACGATCGCGCAGCGCGAGCGCCTCGTGATCGGCTTCAACGGCGCGTCGGCGAAAACGCTGCATAGCGTCGTCGATCCGCAGGCGTACGCGCAGCACAATATCGACATCGACGATCCCGAATGGATCGACGAACACGCACAAAACGACCATGGCATCAGCAAGCTCGTCAGTTACCTCGACCAACCGCAACTCTCGCTGCGTGTCAGCATCGACACGTTCCGCGAAGCGTTTGCAGGAGCGTAAAGCAATGACGAAGCGAATCAGGCTCAACGTGATCGCGGCGGCGCTGTTGGCCGCCACGGCGAGCGGCGCGACGTTGGCAGACAATGCCGGGCCCGCGAACGTCACGCCCGTCGATAACAGCGGCATCAAGATTCATACGACTGTGCTGCCCGCGCCCGCTTCCGCGCCGAATACATCTGCGCCGGTGGCTACCGGCACCCTTACGTCCGCGCCGCCCGCCGCGAATGCTGCGCCGGGCCAGGTCGTAGTCGGCGGCAAGCTGCCCGATGAAGCAACCAAAGCCGCCGTGCTCGCGCGCTTGCGGGATACGTATGGCGCAGCGAACGTGGTCGACCAGATCGAGATCGGCGATGTGGCGACGCCGCCCAACTGGAGCGCGAACGTACAGAAACTGATCGGGCCGGAGTTGAAGCAGATCAGCAAGGGGCAGTTGAAAATCGACGGCACGTCGATTGAAGTGAAGGGCGAAGTGCGCAACGAAGCGCAACGCCAGCAGCTTGCGAGCGACATGGCGAACGCACTGAACCCAACCTATACGATCAGGAACGCATTGCGCGTCAGCGCGTCCGAACAGGGCATGCTCGATCAGACGCTCGCGAATCGAACGATCGAATTCGAAACAGGCAGCGCAACGCTGACGCCGCAAGGCCGCGCAATTCTCGATCAGATGGCGGCCGTGCTCGCGAAGATGACGACGCGGCAGGTTGCGATCATCGGCCACACGGACGCGTCCGGCAATCGCTCGACCAATGTCGCACTGAGCCAGGCACGCGCGGACGCCGTGAAAGGTTATCTCGTTGCGAAGGGCATTTCGCCACAGCAACTGTCGACGCTCGGCGTCGGGCCGGATCAACCGATTGCATCGAACGATACGGCCGATGGCCGAGCACGCAATCGACGCATCGAATTCCGCGCCGGGTCGTGATGCGATGCGCGCTGTCAGTCCTTTCGAACAGCGCGCATGTGTGCATTAGCGGCTAGTTGTTCTCTTCGGGCTTCACGCCCAGCATCTCACGGATATGAGAAAGCGTGCCGTCGTCCTTGACGACGGTCGCGAGCCATTGATGCAACGGCATCTCCGCCCACTCCGCGGCCTTGTCGGCGAGATACGCTGCCGGGCTGTGCGGCTCCGTGCGACGAAAGAAGCTGGCGACCGCGCGCAATTGCGCAACCGCCTGCGCCCGGTTTTGAATGACACCTGGCGTCGGATTCGGCGCGATCGTGGTTGACGTAGGCAACGGCGGCTCCTCCAGCGGCGCCGTCCTGAACGACGGCTCGCTTCGTTCTTCGACGGCTTGTTGTTGTGGCTGTACTTGCGCCTGCGTCTGCGTGTTCGCGCCTACGTCCTTCGCAAAGCGCTCCGTCAGCCGATATACGGCCTCATATGCTTCCTTCGCCTGGCGGAAACTCGGCGCGTCGTCGCCTGCGTGACGCTCCAGTTCGCTTTCGAGCGACAGCATCGCCGCTTCGAACGCGCGCAGATCCGCTAGCAAAACTGTGTAGAACGCAGGCTGCGTCGCGCGCTTCGACATCTCGATCTGTTCGTTCGATGGCTTGCCGCGTGCAATATCGTCCGCATGTTCGGGGTCGCGCCTGATCGCCTGCGCAACATGCGTCGCCACGTCCCAATCGAGTGTGCTGAACGAGTTGCCCGGCGCCTGCGTGACCGGCAATGCGCGCAGCAATTCCGCCGTGCGCACTACCAGCCAGCCGATATTGCCGAGCCGGTACTCCGCATCGTCGCCATCGACGAGCGGATGCACGCTGTTCCAGTAGCGCTCGCACAGGCCCGCGAGCAGCGAATAACCTTGCGTGAGCCCTACCGCGCCTTCTTCGATCGCCAGCGCTTCCGTCAACCAGGCGGCAAGGCGCAGATCTTTGGTCTGCATTTTCAGCATGGCCGTGCACTGCTCGATCACGAACGACCAGTCGGCTTCCTTGATTTCGGTCACCCACTCGCCCTGATCCAGCGACGCATCATCGAAACGGCGTGCATGCTGGATTGCATCGAATTCGGCGGAAAACAGCAGATCGTCGCCGCATGGCGAAGCGTCGCTGATCGGTTCAAGCAATGTGATGAAATTGGTCGGCATGTTTCGGGAGAATCTCAGACAACGGTGTATTCGAAATCGCCGGCTTCGGTAGCACGTGCGCCGATACGCTTGATGGATACGCCATCGGCGATTCGTTCGAGCACATGCTGCGCGATTTCGGGCAGCAAGGTGCCGTTAAGAATGTGATCGACATTGCGCGCGCCCGAATCGACTTCCGTGCAACGCGCCAGTACTGCATCGACGAGCGATTCATCCCACTCGAACACCGCCTTGTGGTTGGCTTCTACACGACGGCGAATACGTTCGAGTTTGAGATCGATAATTTCGGCGAGTACATCATCGGAAATCGGGTAGTAAGGCACGACTTTCATGCGGCCGAGAAATGCCGGCTTGAACGCCTTGTACAACTGCGGACGCAGCATTTCCGCGAGTCCATCGGCATCGGGCATTTCGTCTGCGCTCCTGTTCAGGCATGCCTGCATCACCGCAGACGAACCGACATTCGACGTCAATATGATCAGCGTATTGCGAAAATCGATCTCGCGCCCTTCGGCATCATCCATCGTGCCTTTGTCGAATACCTGGAAGAACATTTCCAGCACATCCGGGTGCGCCTTTTCGACTTCATCGAGCAATACGACCGAATAAGGATTGCGTCGCACGGCCTCCGTCAACACACCGCCTTCGCCATAGCCGACATAACCCGGCGGCGAACCCTTCAGGCCGGACACGCTGTGCGCCTCCTGATACTCGCTCATATTGATGGTGATCATCTTGCGCTCGCCGCCATACAGGATGTCGGCCAGCGCAAGCGCCGTCTCCGTCTTGCCGACCCCGGATGGCCCGACGAACATGAACACGCCGCGCGGCTTGTTCGGATCTTCGAGATTTGCGCTGGCCGTGCGCACTCGCTGCGCAATCGCTTCCAGTGCATGATCCTGTCCGATCACGCGTTCCGTCAGCAACGGCTGCAGATTGAGCACCGTGCGCAACTCGTCCTTCACCATGCGGCCAAGCGGAATGCCTGTCCATGACGCGACAATTTCAGCGACGACATGTGCATCGACCTGCAACGGCACCATCGGCGTGGTCTTCTGTAATTCTGCAAGCTCTGCGACCCGACGTTCGAGTTCTTCGCGAAGACCCGAAAGTTCTGCGTCATGCTGCTTGCCTTCGCGGGCAGCATCGATCTTTTCGCGCAATGCGACAACTTCACCGACAATTGCGCGCTCTTTCTCATATCGCGCCTTGTCGTGCTCGAGCCGCTCGACTTCCGTCGCACGCTGTTCGCTCAATGCCGTGAGGCGTTCATCGTGCGACACACCGCTCGCCGCTTCGCGCTCCAATGCGGCGACTTCGGCGTCGATGCGTTCGAGCCGCTTGTTCGTATCATCGATTGCAGCGGGCGTCGCGCTCTGCGCGAGTGCGACTTTCGCACAGGCCGTATCGAGTACGCTGATCGCCTTGTCCGGCAACTGACGTCCGCTGATATAGCGGTGCGACAGGCGCACCGCTTCCGTAATGGCATTGTCGAGAATGCGGACGTTGAAGTGCTTCTCCATCAGCGCGGACATGCCGCGCAACATCGCGGCCGCGAGGGTTTCATCCGGCTCTTCGATCTTCACGACCTGGAAACGCCGTGCAAGTGCGGCGTCTTTCTCGAAGTACTTCTTGTACTCACTCCAGGTTGTCGCAGCGATCGTGCGCAACTCGCCGCGCGCCAACGCTGGTTTCAGCAGATTGGCCGCATCGTTCTGTCCCGCCGTGCCGCCCGCGCCGATGATCGTATGCGCTTCGTCGATGAAGAGAATGATGGGATGCGCACTCTTCTTCACTTCGTCGATCACGCTCTTCAGGCGATTCTCGAACTCGCCCTTCACGCTCGCACCCGCTTGCAGCAGTCCCATATCGAGCACATGCAGTGCGACGCCGCGCAACGGCGGCGGCACGTCATCCGCGGCGATGCGCAACGCGAGCCCTTCGACTACAGCCGTTTTACCGACGCCCGCCTCGCCCGTCATGATCGGATTATTCTGGCGGCGGCGCATCAGAATATCGATGGTCTGGCGGATCTCCGCTTCGCGGCCGATGACAGGGTCGATATGACCGTCGCGGGCGCGCTGTGTGAGGTTCGTCGTGTAGGTATCGAGCGCGGGTGTTCTCGATGCGGTGTTAGTGCGGGTTGTGTGGTCCGAAGCGGATGCGTTTTCCGGAGATGTCGACGACGCTCCTTCACTTTCACGCGAACCTTGCGTCAGTTCGTCGAACTTGTGCTTCAGATCCGTCACGCGCACTTTTGTAAACAGCGGCGACATGCGCTGTGCGAACTGGGCAAGATCGGGCGCGCTCAGCAACGCGAGCAACAGATGCCCGGAGCGAATCCGCGCGATTTGCGAATCAAGCGAAGCGATCAGCCACGCCTGCTCGAACAGTGCAATCAGATGCACTGAAAACACGGGCGTACGCGTGTTGCCCGTTTTTAACCGTTCCAGCTCGCGTTCGAGATCGTCGCGCAACGCATTCGCGTCGATACCGCTCGCGCGCATGACGAGCGGCACGTCCGTTGACGGTTCATCGAGTAACGCGCCAAACAGGTGCTCCAGATCGACCTCGTAATGACCGCGCGACAGGCAGCGACTCGCGGCCAGTTCCGCAGCCTGGCGGCAAGTCGGGTTGAGTTTGGCGATCAGGGTCTTCAGTGGCGTGCTCATGGCGGACTCTTGTGTCGTTGTTCTTTGTGTGCGGTCAATGGATCACGTGCAGTTCGTAGCGTGCGTCCGCGCGATCCTCGGTCACGTCATGCGTGCACAGGAACGCGTCCCAGCCGAGGCGAGAACCTTTGCCGAGAATGCTGGGGCCAACGTCTTCGTGACGCAGTTTCAGCTTCACTTCATATTCGAGCGTGACGCCTGCGAGAAGCGTCAACATCCGTTCGAGTGCAACCGCCCGCTCTGCGCCGGGCAGGAACGCTTCGTAATCGGCCTTCTTCAACGGGCCGATCACGAGACGCACGCGCATGTCGCGTTGCCACACACGCGTGCCCGCCAGCGCTGTCGCGCCGAGCGTTGCATTGACGCCACCCAGCACCGTCAACTGATCGCGCGGCACGTCGTACCATTTGCCGATGAACTGATCGACATGCACGGGCACGTTGAAGTACTCGGACAGATTGCGCTGCAAATACGCCGCAGAAACCGGGCGATGACGCGCAGCGAGCGCATAGCCCGCAATCGCTTCGTCGAACAGTGCGCCTTTTCCGGCTTGCAGACTCGCGCGCGTATCGGCGTCACCTACACCCGCCAACGACAGCAGCAGCGGCAAGTACCGCTCGTCGCGATCGAGTTCATAATGAAACGGCAAGCGGTACTTTTTCCATGCCGCGTAGAAAAGCGCCGTCGCGCGATTCGAGAACACATCGAAAAACTCACGTGCAGCACGATCGCGCGACAACTGCTCGCGGCTGATCAGTTGCTCGGTGTAGTTCAGCGGCAATGCGCCCTGCCCGCCGAGCATGCCAAAGAATGCCGGCGTCAGATCGACCTTGTCGATCGAGTCATCGATCAACGCAGCCGTACGCTGCGCCTTGTCCTTCAGCGGATTGCCGTCTTCGTCGTACGACATCGCCGAATGAATTTCGCTGGGTGGAAATGCGAGCGATAGCGTCGTGCGAAACATCATGCGCTGCGCGACCACATCGCCCGTACGCTGGGACGCTTCCTGTCCGAACCACTTTTCCAGCAGACGCACCGCCTGAAAGAACTGGAAGCGGTGCGGTTCGTCGAGCAGTTGCTCGACTACGCCAGGATCGATTCGCCGCTGCGCGGTTTGCATCGCAAGATCTCCTCGCCTGTGCGCTTCGACACGACGACCAGTTGCACAAAGCTGTTCAGATGCACATACAGCCCAAAGAATCGATCGATCACGCCGACGAACGACGCGAGACTCGCGCCGACGAAATGTTCTTCGTCGACGGTCATACGCACTTCGAGGCCGCGCACGAACGTGGCGAACGGATTGCCCGGCAACCACTGCACAGCCGCGCGCTGATCGATGCCCGTAATGCCGTCCACATGACGCGCCGATACCGCCGTGCGCCGCAGATCGTATAGCGCAAGCATTTCCTTTAGCGCCGACAGCCCACTGCCCGCAAGCGAGACGTGATTGAGCGCTAGATGCGAAATCAGACGCCAATGTGCGGAACGGCCCCGCTCGAAGCGAACGCTCGGCGTGGGCCGGCGTAATAGTGTCAAGGTACTCGCCAGCGAGCCGCCTTCGAGAAACAGATCACCGCCTTCGAGACCCGCCGCGAGCTGCGCAGGCAGATCGCGATTGGTACAGGTCAGATCGACGCTGAGCGTATCCGTTTGCGGCGCGGACGGTTCGAAGTCGATATCGACGATCGAGATTTCCGTCTCGTAGCCGGGGCTTTTCTGCGCAACCCAGTCATTTCGGCGCGCAAACCAGTAGTGTCCCGCGCGCGCCGTCTCTCCGTGATGCAGCGAATAGAACGGACGAAACTCCGTCACCGACTCACCATGCGCCTGCTGACGCACGAGCCGCACGGAATCGATCGAATAGACTTCGTACGCGAACGCACGACGCGCTTCCGCCACTACCGGATACGACACCGCCTGATGATTGATACGGATCGGCTCACCGTGCTGCTTGAACAGATTGACGACAGGTGTGCAGAAAAGCCGGAGGTTTTGCGCAAGGAACGCATCGAGCAGGCGCGCGATATTCGAATCGCCACGCACGTCTTTCAGCACGACATGCAGCGTGATGCGATGGCAGCGTCCGCTCGCACGCAGCATTGCACCGAGGTCGAAATCGGCAAAACTGAATTTGTCCGGAAACGCAAAGTACTCGGTCAATAGCCGATAAGCGGGATGAGATTTCGCGGGATAGTCGATCAACGCATCCCGTTCGTCGAACCCTGCCTGTTCGATCGGCATGGTACGCAATGCTTTCCATACGCCATTGCGTTCGGGCTCGACGTATGCGCCTAGCGCGTGCATGAAAAGACAGTCCGACAGCGCCGCAACAAACGATTGCTCACCGTGCAAATGCGTGCGCAACGTACCCAGTTTCAGCGTACCGAGATCGAGTTGCGGCGCTGTCGATTCGAATGTAATCGACAGCATGCCCGTGGCATTCTGCGGCAACACAGTGGCGCTTGGCGCCATTGCCACTGACGTGTACTTCGCTTCCGAAATTCGAACCGGCGCGAGGGTGACGTCATATGCTGTACGAAAACGACACTGCACGCCGCGTATCGGGCGCGATTTGACCTCGGTGCCGCGCTCGATCGTTGTCGGCTGCGTCAGATTGCCGATGCTGCCGGACAAACCGAATTGCGCAATCGAACAGGAAGGAAATGGCCGCAAATAATGCGGATACAGCACTTCGAAAAGTGCTTCTGTGAATTCTGGGTAGTCGTCGTCGAGCTTCTTGTTGATGCGCGCGCCCAGCAGCGCAAACGACTCGATCATCCGCTCGACGTGCGGGTCTTCGCAATGCTCGCCCGTCATCGCGAGACGTGCGGCGATCTTCGGATAGCGTTCGGCGAAGTCACGCGAATAACGACGCAAAAACGATAACTCGCGCTCGTAATACGGCAGCAGTTCTTCCATTACTCCATCCCCGAGCGAGATCTTTCCGCTTTGGCCTGCATGCAGGCTCGCGGTATCACAGTTTCGCGCGTGCGCGCGTCACCGAGTATTGCAAGGTCGACGGATGCAGCATCGCGTCGAAACTCACCGGCTCTTCTGCCGGATGCACGACCAGCAAAGCCTGAATCGCAAAGTACAGCGCGCTGGTCGACTGTTCGTTCAATTCGAGCGTCACGGCAACCTGCTGCAAACGCGGCTCATGCCGGCCGATCGCCTGCTGGATCGACTTGCAGATGAACATGCGGTCGTAATGGCTCGCGAGACTCAGACCGGAAAAGTCATTCAATCCATACGTGAGCACCGAGCGCTGGCATTCCGGCAATGCCGCGAGGTCGGCTTCCGTCAACGCGATACGCGTATTGAGGATCGCTTCGACGTCGCGCGCGACATTCGACTTCAACTCATCCAGCGACAATTGCCGCATTGCCGCCGGTGCCGGCACATGCGGTTCGTCGTCGAACAGTTTGTCGAAGAAACTGGGTTCGAATCGCTTCATTGGATTGCGTCGAGCGACTTCAGCAGTACTGCGTCAACGGGTCCGCGCGCACGAGGGCGCACGGACCCACCATCATCAGACCGCGTAGGTCTTGTCGTTCTTCGTCAAGCTCCATGCACCTTGCGCATTGCCGCCCTGATTGCCGCCAATCTTCTGCTGCGTGTACTTCCATTGCACAGCAGCGTACTTCAGCGAGAACGCTTCCGTTGGCAGACCTTCGCCAACCACGCTCGGCGTAATGCTCGAAATAATCACGTACTTCAGTTTCACTTCGAGATACTTGATGCGATTGCCTTCGCCGTCCGAACGCATGAAGTCGATGGTGACTTCGTCGAACGTCGTGCCGCCCGAAGCGTGTTGATAGAGCAGCGGGCTCACCACGTCGATGTCTTTCGTGAACGCCATGTCGGCGTGCTCGCAGCGCTCCGACGTGTGACCGCCTGCCGTCGATGCCGTCGCCGAACGCGGCTGCGTGATCGCATGCGTCCACGAATCGATTTCGATCCAGCCCTGATGGTCCTTGTCGGCGGATTCACCCTTGATTGCAGGATTGCCGAACTTTAAGTAGATGTCCTTCATAATATCGCGACTCCCCAAAGAGGTGGTTTTAACAGTCGCCCGGGCGGCCTACCCGGGCGAGCTGATTGCGTTTATCAATTTGCCGGCTTCGGCAGATCCGCCACGAGGCGCAGGGAAATGGAAAGCTCATCCAGCTGGAAGTGCGGACGCAGGAATGCGACCGAACGATACGAGCCGGGTTTGCCCGGAATTTCCGAGACCTGAATCGATGCCTCGCGCAGCGGGAACTGCGCTTTCTGTTCCTGGCTCGCGTTATCGTCGAGTAGCACGTATTGCGAGATCCAGCGGTTCAGAAACACTTCGACGTTTTGCGCCGATGCAAAACTGCCGATCTTGTCGCGCATCATCGCCTTCAGGTAGTGCGCGACGCGCGATACCGAGAAGATGTACTGCAATTGCGCGGACAGCACGGAGTTCGCATTTGCGCTGTCGGTGTTGTATTTTTTAGGCTTCTGCACGGACTGCGCGGCGAAGAACGCGGCGTAGTCAGAGTTCTTGCAATGCACGAGCGGAATAAAGCCGAGATCGCTCAGTTCTTTTTCACGGCGGTCGGTAATGGCGATTTCCGTCGGGCACTTCAGTGCGATTTCACCGTCGTCGGTCTTGAAGGTATGCGTAGGCAGATCTTCGACGAGACCGCCGCCTTCCACGCCGCGAATCGCCGCGCACCAGCCGAAGTCGTCGAATGCAGCCGTCAGGCGCGCAGCGAATGCCCACGCGGCGTTGCACCACAGGTACTTGCTGTGATCGGTGCCGTCCACGTCTTCGACGAAATTGAAGCCTTCCGCCGTTGCGCCGTCTTTCGGATTGAACGGCAGACGGCCGAGGAAACGCGGCAATGTCAGACCGACATAGCGCGAATCTTCTGCGTCGCGGAACGACTTCCACTTGGCGTATTCGACGGTATCGAACACCTTGCCGAGATCGCGCGGCTTGCCGAGATCGGCGAACGATTCGAGTCCGAGCAGTTCCGGCGACGACGACGTAATGAACGGCGCGTGCGCGGCCGCCGCAACGTGCGACATCTGCTCGATGAAGTACATGTCTTCCGGCTGACGCGTGATCTCGAAGTCGCCGATCAGCGTGCCGAATGGCGAACCGCCAAATGTACCGAACTCTTCTTCATAGACCTTCTTGAAGAGCGCGCTCTGGTCGAATTCGATCGCCGTCTTGAAGTCGCGCACGAGATCGCGCTTCGGCGCATGCAGTGCCTTGATCTTGATCGTCGAACCGGTATTGCTTTCCTTGCACAGATAATCGAGCCCGCGCCACGTGCTTTCCATGCGCTGGAATTCGGGCGCGTGCATCACGCTGCTCAGCTGGTCGGAAATCAGACGGTCGAGTTCGGCGACGCGTGCGTCGATGGTCGCGGACAGGTTGTCCGAGACGATCACCGTGCCATCCAGCACCTGACTGACGAGTTCGCCGATCAGATCTTTCGCGCGTGCGTGTTCGGATTCGGACTTCGCTACCTTGCTCTTCTCGACGATTTCATCGAGAAGCGACGCGCCTTCACTGACCTGCGCGTCGGAATACTGGGCTGCAGCCGCTTGCTGATTCATGTTACCCCCGGTGCCTGATCAGGCTACTTGTTCTCGTCGGAGCCGTCTGCGCTATCGCCTTCGGCACGTTGCGTCGCGCCCGCCAGCGATTGCAACTGCTGCGTGTTCTTCAGCACTTCGCCGAGCAGATCTTCGAGCTTGTCGTTACCGGCCAGCTTGTTGCGCAGATCCGCGAGTTTCGAACGCGCTTCGAGAAGACGGCGCAGCGGTTCGATTTGCGCGACTACTTCGTCGGGATTGAAGTCCGCCATCGAACGGAAACGCAGATCGACGCCGAACTTGCCACCCGCATCGCTCAGGCGGTTTTCGACCTGAAACGCCGCGCGCGGCTCGATGGCCTTCATCACGTCGTCGAAATTGTCGCGGTCGATATTGACGAACTTGCGGTCGCGCAGCTTCGGCTGCTCGACTTCCGACTGCCCCGCGAGATCGGCGACCACGCCGACGACGAACGGCAGTTCTTTCACTTCGATCGCATCGCCGCGCTCGACCTCATAGGTCAGTTGAACGCGCGGCGGCCGCACTTTTTGCAAGCGCTTTTGAATACTTTCTTTCTTGGCCATCGACGGCTCCCGGGTGCGTGTGGTTCAGACCAGCGTGGTATCAGCGCAGCGCGCTAAAGGGATCGGACGCGCCGCCGCTCTGCGCTGCTTTTGCAGGCGCAGCGGCCGGCGCCGCAGGAGCCTGCGCGGGCGCAGTAGCAGCCGGCGCGGCCGCGCTGCTGTCCGTGGAATCGCTTGCCTTGGGCGCCTGCTTCGCGACATGACGCACGACGCGCCGCTTCTTTGCGGCCTGCTTGTCGTTGGCATCCGGCGGGAATAGCGTGGCTTCGCCGAGCGTGTCGCGCAGCTGTTTGGCGAGCGCCTGTGCATCCGACTTCGCATCGCCCGCGAGTGCTGCATCCTGACGCAGTTCGCCGAGCGATTGCGTCGCGACGCGCAAGCCTGCGACGGCCAATACGCTCTTTGCCTGACGGTCGGTCTGGTCGCGCTGCAGTGCTTCCTGCGCAGCGACGATGGCCTGGCCGTAATGACCCTGCGTGAACTGGATCTGCGCAATGCGCGACCACGGCTCTTCACGCGTCGGATCGGTTTTGGCCAATTGCTGATAAAGCGCGATTGCGCGGTCCTGATCGCCATTCTTCGCGACGGTATCTGCGTCGCTCAGCGCCTTATTAAAGGCTTCAGGCGTAGGCGGAGTGGAGTTTCCCTGCGTAGCGCATCCGGCAATCATGCCGCATACCAGCACTGCCCCAGAAAGACTGGTAAAGAGCCGATTTTTCATCGTTGTTTCACCGCCGTTGCGAATTTTATAATCAGGAAGAAAACGGGTTTTGCTTTGCACTAAGTGCGCGCGTATAGTACAGGCCAATTTTTATTAATTCAACTTTCATCTGCAGAAGGAAAACTCGGAGAACGCGTCAATACAATATCGCTAACATGACCGGTAATTTATTGCCATTCGTGATTCATCGCGCATCAAACAACGGCAATAATTTCCTGAATTCACATGTTGCCGAACCTTGATTCCGGCGCTTGCAAACCCGCATGCGCAGGGTGAAAACGAACCACTTATCAACCGTTTTTAATTGACAATTCAACGGGGTGACCAGCTGAATGCCGGTCTATACAGAATGAATACGCGCGCTATCCGGGTTGCATCGCTAATCGCATTGTGTATGGTCACGAGCACACTGCTCGCGGGTTGCGCCGCGGGTGTCAGCGTGCTCGGCGCGGCAGCCTCCTCGGCCTTGCAGGCCGCGGGAATCGGCAAGCCAGACGTGCCCGACTCGCAGAAGCCGCCACGCAATATCGGCTTGACCTTATATGCCGCGCCCAATCTGAATGCCGCCAATGACAAGCGCCCGCTAGCACTTGTCGTGCGCCTCTATACGCTGAAAGATCCGACTTCTTTTCAACAGGCGCCTTTCGATACGTTTACTGATCCAGCGAAAGAAAAGAGCACATTGGGTGGCGACCTGCTAGGCGTGCGCGAAGTGACGCTCATTCCCGGCCAACGCTATAACGTCACCGAAAAGGTATCGTACGAAGCGCAGGCATTCGGTATTGTGGCGCTATTCCGCGATCCCGCCATGCAGCGCTGGAAGTTCGCTTTCGATCCGGGAAAGTCGGAGAAATCCGGCATAATGATCGGGCTGCATAACTGTGCAATGACGGTGACAAACGGCACGGTGATTCCGCCCGAGCAGGGATTGCCGACACAGCCATTGAATTTGCTGTCGTCGGTCAGTTGTGGTTAAACGTGACGTTTAAATGTCATTTAACAATTAACAAAAGCGCGTGGTAAAACCCCGAAATACCACTTATTCGGGCATTACCATCCATGCTTAAAGATGTGATCCGCATAAAGACAGGTTCGCGATGAGTTATTCCGCAAAGGTGCTTTGGGGGGAAGGCCTTTTTCTGAGGCCGCAGCATTTCCAGCGACAGGACGCGTATCACGAGGCACGCCTGTTCGAATCGATCCACGCGATCCAGCCGTACAACTGGGGCGTGCGCTCCGTGCGATTCGATCGTGATGCGCTAGGCAGCAACGTGCTGCGCGCGAGCGACCTTTCGCTCGTATTCCCGGACGGCGCGCTTTACGCTGCGCCGCAGGCCGACGAACTGCCGCCGCCCGTCGCGCTCGACACGCTGCCCGACGGCATCAATGAATTCACGTTCTATCTCGCGCTGCATCCCGTGCGCGAGACGGGGCAAAACTATTCCCCCGATGCGGACGGTTTCGTGTCGCGCTATGTCAGCAGACAAAGTGTGGTGCCGGACCACTTCACCGACGCCGCCGAAGCCGACATCACGTTCCTGAAAACCAGCGTGAAGCTGATCGCGCATAGCGAGCCGCGCGACCAGTTGCTGTCCGTGCCGATCGTGCGGGTGCGCCGCACGGCCACATCCGGCTTCGAACTCGATGAGTCATTCGTGCCACCTTGCCTTGCCATCGATGCGTCGCCGCTGTTGCATCAACGGTTGCGCCAGTTGATCGACGCATTGCAGGCCAAGGTGAATGCGCTCTATGGTTTTCATCGCGAGCCGACCAAGAACATCATCGAATTCCGGTCGGGCGATATTGCCTCATTCTGGCTGCTGCATACGGCAAGTGCCGCGTTCGCCGCGCTCGCGCATCTCTATCAGCATTCCGCGCTGCATCCCGAGCGGCTGTTTCAGGAATTACTGCGACTTGCTGGCCAGTTGATGACGTTCTCGAAAGGCTATGCACTCGCCGACCTGCCTGCCTATCGGCATGACGATCCGGGTCCGGGATTCGCGCGCCTCGACGGCATCCTGCGAGAACTGCTGGAGACGGTGATCTCGACGCGCTACTTTGCAATCGCGCTCGAAGAAGTGCGTCCATCGTTCCATGCGGGGCGCCTCGACTCCGGCAAGATCGACGACAAGACGCAGTTCTTCCTCGCGGTATCGGCGGATCTGCCTGCGGTCGAACTCGTCGATGCCGTGCCTGCGCGCTTCAAGGTCGGCGCGCCCGACGACGTCGACAAGCTCGTGCTGTCCGCGATGCCCGGCGTGCGGCTGGTGTACACACCGCAAGTGCCGCCCGCGATTCCCGTGCGGCCGGGTGCATGCTATTTCTCGCTGGAAGCACGCGGTGCGCTCTATGAGCGCATGTTGCAGGCCCGTTCGACGACGATTTACGCGCCGTCCGGTCTCAACGATCTCAAACTCGAACTTATCGCGGTCACACCATGAGCTACGCCCCTTCCCTGTTCGACACCAATACGCAGCCGTCCGCGATACCGCCGTCGGCATTGCAGCCGAGCTACCAGGTTCGCTCGCTGCTCGATCTGCTGTATGACGGTTTCTTCATGCTGTTTCTGTTGAAGAATGGACGCGAGCCGGGCAATGCTGGCGAGTTCATGAATCGCATCCAGCAGTTTCTGGGTGATTTCGAACGCGGCGCGAAGAAGCTCGATGTCGCGGCTGAAGATGCGTACACGGCGAAGTTCGCGTTCTGCGCGGCTGTCGATGAAATGGTGCTGTCGTCGCCGTTTGCGATCCGCACGGAGTGGGAGCGCCGTCCGCTGCAGCTTGCTTTATTCGGTGAGCAACTGGCGGGTGAGAAGTTCTTTCAGCATCTCGAGGAATGTCGCGCGCAAGGTGCTGCGCGTCTTCAATCGCTCGAGGTGTTTCATATGTGTTTGCTGCTGGGTTTTCAGGGTAAATATCTGCTTGAAGGGCCTGAGAAGCTCGCGTATCTGACTGCGCGTCTCGGCGATGAAATTGCGCATATGAAGGGCAAGCGTGCGCCGTTCGCGCCGCACTGGACGTTGCCCGATCAGATTGCGCATCGGCTCAAGCGTGAAGTGCCGTTGTGGACGATTGGCGCAGTGTTTGCACTTGTTGGACTCGTTGCGTTTCTTGGGCTCAATACGTATCTGAAGGATGCGACGTTGCGGTCGCTCTCACCGTATTCGCAGATTATCCGGCTTGGGCCGCAGTCGGCGAATCTGACTATCTCTCTGCCTTGATCTCTTGCCCGCCTTGTGCGGGCTTTTTTTCGTTCCCGCTATTCCGCTATCAGGAACGGATCGGTATTCACGTCTACACTGCATGTATTACGTATCACGCATCGGCAGGAAGACTTCGATGATCGATATTCGGCCCGCACGTTTTCCCGAGGATCTGCACGATGTACGCGCGATTTTTCGTGAGTACGCGGATGGTCTCGGGATCGATTTGAGTTTTTAGGATTTTGATCGGGAACTGGATAAGTTGCCCGGGAAGTATGCGTCGCCGGATGGGGTAGTTTTGCTTGCGTGGCGTGGCCATCGATTGGTTGGGTGTGTCGCTCTGCGGGCTTTTGAGTTTGATATCTGCGAAATGAAGCGGCTTTATGTGCGGCCTGAAGGGCGTGGTGAGCAGTTAGGCAGGCGTCTTGCGCAGGTCGTTATGCAGGCTGCACGTGAAGCTGGATACAGGAAGATGCGGCTCGATACTTTGCCTACCATGCAGGCTGCGCAGCGGCTTTATGCTTCATTGGGGTTCAGGCCGATTTCGGCTTATGTGTTTAATCCTGTGCAGGGGACGCGGTTTTTGGAGCTGGAGTTGTGAGCGATGAGCCGCGCAGCGCCATAGTCCGACGCCTGCGGGCTTTTATTAGCATTCTCTCCGTCGCGCTCATGACGCTGGTGAAACGTGGCGCACCAAACCCGTCGCGGCAGATTTGCTAGCGCTTTCCATCTGAATACGCTTCTGACTACGCTGTCTCCCGGTCGAAG
Organism: Burkholderia sp. Ac-20365; assembly: GCF_017104715.1. Taxonomy (GTDB): domain Bacteria; phylum Pseudomonadota; class Gammaproteobacteria; order Burkholderiales; family Burkholderiaceae; genus Paraburkholderia. The sequence goes on along the minus strand of NZ_JAAGPI010000001.1, from coordinate 418,789 downwards.
ATGATCCGATAACCGCGTTGCTCAAGCATTCGCACAATGTCCATCTCGCGGAACGCTTTCTCGGCCCTGCTTCGTTTGCAACCATACCGGATTGTCGGAGGATCGATACTCACCAGCTTTCTCCATCTGCAATGATGACCGAAGAGTTGCATCATGTCCAAGTTTCGGTGCACAGCGCCCGCATGCTCGATACCGAACTTCAAACATACATCGACCGGCGCGAACTTGAACCCGACCGCTTGCAATGAGGGCCGCAAGATTGCGGTGAGCTGAACGTCTTCGTTCAGGGCGTTGTTCGCCCAGTTCATCTTCAAAGGGTCACCCACTGCGTCGTCAGGCGGTGGTACATGTACCTTGATTTCCGGGTGATCGATGAGCGCACGCATCATGCGGCGGCTTCGCAAGCAAAACCCACCATTCAACACCGGATGGACTATCGTGCCGGGTTTCTGCAGTTCATAACTCCACGCGTACCGATGCAGCCATCGCGTTTCATCTGCTGTCTCGACCCGTGCGACATGAACCATCGGTCCGACGTAGTCGTAGTCGAAAAAGGCATCGTCCCAGTTGCTGGCATCGAGTACCCAGCCATCGTCCTGAACAATGAGCGCGTATTCGGTTTCAATCACCCGCCACAGCGCAAACATCATGAACCAGCTGTACTCGTGATAGTTCAATGGCGCAATTGCCCGATGCTCGATTCCCTTTGCAAGGTTATCAGGGGCCTTGGGACTGCATAGCAGGACACGGGCTCCCGGCATATTTTTTTGACTAAGCGCAAGCGCGTTCGCTGCGCTTGTGGCATCGGGCAATCCTGTTACTGAGACTATTGTGATTCGACTGAAATCGGTGTTTTTCATTGTTCAAATGTTGATGAAGAGCTGTCCCTCGCCGGCTTCGCACAGAACTCCAGTGGTCTGTGACACCAGCGCGGCATACTGCAGAGGCAAGTGCGCGACACTCAAGTTGCATGGGTTCAGGGAGGTATGCATACCAACCCGAGTTGGATCAGCGCGTGGAACCAGGTTGGTTGGCGGAAAAACTAGCAGAACATCCGGGGAAATCAATCATCAAATTCTGAAAATTGAGCAAATTATGTTCTATAACAATACGAAATGATTTCGAAGTCATGTTTTGCATTTTTTTTCACACCACCGGGTTTCGTTCGGTTACATTCCATCACTGCAAATATATCGCAATCCTAATGGCACATTAGGATAGATACCGCCACTAATCTTCCATACCAAGAAATAAAATACTTCAACATCAAAATACGATGAATCACCGAGACATTAGACTCATGCTCAGTGCGATTATCATGTTCTCGAAAGTCTTGACATTCGTACGCAACTCTTGCATTTGGAAAAAATGGTTTCTGGTCTCGATGCTATGTCTAATTGAAGCAAGCCTGGCATCTACAGCTAGGGCGAGGGATGCTTCCGAGGAATTTGTCTTGGTGCGAGGAAGAAACGCACTTATTGAGACCTTGCATATGGGCCCCGATCAGACTGAGTTCTGGCTAAGATTGCGCTCGCTGATGGATCATCCTGATTTAATCACTGATTTCCAACAGATTGTTAGCCTCTTTGATCTCACAGTAACTGATCCAGTCGACTCCATTACGTTACAAACCCAAGGTTTTGCGTCACGCCGAGATGCGATCGATCAGCATTTTTTCATTATTACCTCATTAAGATATGGAATAACCGACGACGATCTCCATAACAATGAGCGGTTGATCAGCCTTTATATCGAAATCAACAACGAACAAATCTGCATAACGGATCAGACTATCGAGCGCATTTATGGAAGTGACAATCTGAGAGTTTCAAGCCACTGGAATGTGCCTCCAACGCTACAAACAGATCCCACTGGCGTTCGGTATTCGCAAGGGTTAGGAGGGGAGATATCGCGTGCTCCTATCGTCTTAACTTACGTCCCTAGTGGATGTCTAAAAAACATCACATTCCAAAAATTTATTAAAGAATAATTATCCAAGCAACTCCGACGATGACACAAGAAAATATTTCCGCGAATAATCCAGGACTGGCAGCAGTGGCTACTGCGTTTGGCGGCACAAATAGTTCGACGTTTCAGGATTTTTTGAATCTCGTCAACTCCTCAGAGCAATTCAAAACACAACTGAATACGTACTTACAGCAGCATGACGTGCAGATTGTCATCGGGCCGATGAACGGCTTGGGCTCCTCCGGCCAGAATGTTCCAGTACTTGGCATTACTGATGCCAATGGACTTATCACGATCACTTCGTTGCTTCCCGACGATCCATTCAAGAGCCCGGGATACGTACTAGCGGAAGTCGTAGCGCATGAGCTTGGTCATTATTTTGATCCGGAAGGTCCGCGCTTTGGCGGTGACGGACTTACGGGAGAAGGGCGTGCCGAGATAAACGCATACAACGTGCTATCTGAGGCCGATCTCAACCTGTTCAAAGCGGGTAAGTTGCAATCCGCGGGTGGTGGCGATTTATTCAAGGTCGATTCGACGACTGGCCTCCCTCTGTCCAATGACGTCACCCTATATGACGCAGCTGATCATGCAATCGTTGCGGCCTTGAATGGGAACTCCAAAATTGTCAACGAGCTTGCCTCGACTTGCGGGATTAATTCCGCCTGCGAGGCTACAGTTGCTGCGGCCCTAGGACAGACCCTCTACAACGGTTACTACCGCAACGGTTCTGGCGGCGCACCCGCAATTTCTGTACAAAGCGGCAGTTATCTGCTGCAGAGCGATACGTACGACTCGTCGCGAATCAACATCATCAATACAGGGACCGGTGCGACTATCCAGACCCTCACCACGATTGTCCTACCGGACGGCTCACTGATGATGAGCGTATGAAATGTTACGACTGGCTCTTCTTTCAGTACCGTTATTGATCGAAGCGGTCTGTCATTGCAAACTGACAACAATAAGCCGGTCGACAATAGTCAATCGCCAACAATCACAATCAACCCCAACCCCCAGCCACATACCCAAACACCAGGCGAAAACACCGCAGCCAATAGCGCGAGCCAGGGTTACGTCTTCAACAGCCCCACCTCATCAATCAGCTTCAGCAACGGCACATTAAACAAATACGGCTTCGTCGACGTAACCGAGGCGAGTCTGGCAAGCGGTGGCGTGCGCCCCGGCGAAGTACAGTCCGATCCGAACACAATGGGTAATCAGGTCATGGCGGGCATTGGTTCGGCCACCACGTTCAGCGGCCTCGCTTCGATCGGCGCGGCAGCAGCATCGGCAGGTGCAAACGTGTACATCGACCCGCTCCTGCTAGACATCGGCCAAGGCATCGTCACTACTTCCTACCAAAGCTCTGGCGTACTATTTAACGTCGACAACTCCGGCACCCAGCATCAGACCGGCTGGGCCGGCGCTGGCACAGGCATGCTCGTCGTGCCCGACGCGAGTGGCAAGGTCACCAGCATGAGCCAGATCTTTAGCCCGTACTTCGGCGGCACTGCTGGCACAAACGGCGGTCCCGGCACTGCGCCGTTCGCAAGCGGCATCGCTGCGCTCGCCTCTTTCGACACCAATCACGATGGCGTTATCGACGCGAAGGATCCGATCTTCAACCAGCTACGCGTGTGGGTTAACAGCACGGGTACGGGCACTGGTCAGATGCTTACGCTCGCGCAGCTTGGCATCACCAGCATCAACCTGACCGCAACAGGTACTCGTCAGATCGACAACGGCAACATCGTCACGGCTCTCGGCAGCTTCGTGATGAACGGCAAGACCCAGGCGATGGAAGACGTGAACTTCGTCGCCAATCCTGCGGGCAGCACCTTCACGACTTCGACAGGCAGCACGACGGCGACGACCAAATCAGGCACCACCACGGTAAAAACCTATGCCGACACCACCAGCAAGAGCCAGACGCTCGACGCAGGCAAGCTCGGCGTGAACAATATTTACGCCGGCTCGGGCAATGACACGTTGGTAGCCGCTGCGAGCGGCAGCTGGCTCGTGGGCGGCTCGGGCAGCAATACTTACGTCGGTGGCGCGGGCAACGATGTGTTCGTCGTGTCGGCCAGCGACAATCCCGCCAATATTCATGGCAACGGCGGCGTAGACACCGTGATCATTACCGGCAACAAGGGCATGACGATAAACATGGCCCAGGCTGGCGTGACGATTGCCGAAGGCGGTGGCGGCGACGACGTGATCATGAGCGGCGGTCGCACAGGTATCTACATCAAGGGCGGCACGGGCAACGACACGTTGATCGGCGGCGGTGGCACCGACGTGATCGTCGGTGGCTCTGGCCACAACATGATCATCGGCGGCAGCGGCATGGCGGAAATCACCGCAGGTCCGAACGGCGACACGATCTACGCATCAGCGGCAGGCTCAATCATCAATGCGGGTGGCGGCGCCGATCATATTTATGGTGGCGCGGGTAATGACCTCATCAAGGTCGGCGGTGGTAACGCGGTCATTGATGGCGGCGGCGGCACGAACATGGTGCAGTTTCACGGCAGCTACGCAGAATACCGGATCGTTGCGGCCAATGGCGGCTTCTATGTCGCAGACAAAATGCCCAACCGCGATGGCACCGTGTTTCTGACGAACATCCAGAAACTGAATTTCGCCGACATTCAGGGCGTCGATCTGTCGCAAGCCAACCCGATGCCAGTGGCAGACACGCTCTACGCAGACAGCAACGGCAAGGCGTTCGACCACACGCAATCGCATCTGATCTCGGCCAAACAGATTCTCGCCAACGATCAGCGGTTGAACAGCACAGGCGCGCTTCATATTGCGTCGGTCGGCAATGCGCAAGGCGGCACTGTAAGTCTCACTTCGTCCGGCGATGTGCTCTTTACTCCGACGCCGGGTTATACGGGCATGATGACGTTCCAGTACAGCGTCGCCGACGCCGCAGGCCACACGAGCGCCGTCGTGCAGGACCTGAACACTGGACTGACAGCGACGATGCAGGCAGTCGTCACGCTGATGACGCCAGACCTGCCAAAGGACCCGCTGCTGGCGCAGGAATGGTATCTCTCGGACGCCGACATCCTGCCTGTGTGGAAAGACTACACCGGCAAGGGTGTTCGGATTGGGCAGTTCGAGCCCGGTGGGCAGTTCGCAGTGGGCCCCGAGACCTTCGACTTCACGCATCCAGATCTCGCGCCTAACGTCGATCAGGCATGGCTGGCGTCGCAACTCGTGAACGGAACGTTGCCGACCCAGACGTCGAATCACGCCACCATGGTGGCAGGCGTGATGGTTGCCGCTAACAACGGCGCAGGCGGAGTCGGCGTGGCCTACGACGCGACGCTCGCCGGTTACTACCTGGCGAACAACGGTAGTGACGTAAGCGGCCTTGGGCACATGGCGAGCTACGATGTCGCCAACAACAGCTGGGGCTTCACCACCGATTTTGCGCTAAGCAATATCACAAACGGTGGCATCAACACTGCCAGTGCCCTGCTGTCCAACGCGCAGTACGCAGCAGACAATGGCCGTGGCGGTCTCGGCACGATCATCGTGGCTGCGGGGGGCAACCAGCGCGCGACAGGCGGCAGCGCCCAAGGTTCGCTGACCAGCAACAACCGCTTTTCGATCGAGGTCGGCGCGATCAACGCGCAGGCTAATCTGTCGACCTTGCAGATCGGTTCGGCGCCATTCTCCAATCCGGGTGCGAGTCTGCTGGTATCGGCACCGGGCAGCAACATCGCCAGCACGAGCCAGATGGTCATGACCGACCAGGGCTCGACCTTTGGCAGCGCATACAGCAACATGCAGGGCACGAGCTTCGCGACCCCGATCGTCTCGGGCATCGTCGCGCTGATGCTGCAGGCCAACCCGAATCTCGGCTATCGCGACGTGCAGGAAATCCTCGCACTGACCGCGCGCAGGGTGAACGACGCAGCCACTCAATGGAGCAACAACGGCGCGAACAACTGGAACGGTGGCGGCATGCACGTCAGCGACGACTACGGCTTCGGCGAAGTCGACGCACGCGCAGCCGTGCGGCTCGCCGAAACCTGGATGACGCAAAGCACGGGAGCCAACGAGAAGGTATTCTCGGCATCGAGCGGCACCGTCAACAAGTCCATCCAGAGCGGCGGAACCGTGACGAGCACAATCGCCATGCAGTCGGGTCTGAACATCGAACACGTCGAAGTCGATCTGGACGCGCTGGTCGGCCGGCTCGGCGACGTCATCGTGACGTTGATCGCCCCCGACGGCACGAAGAGTGTTCTGCTCAATCGCGAAGGCAAGATTCCGGACGGCTCGCCGGGCGCTTCCGCATCCGACGTCGGCAGCACCGCGACGGGCGAATTCCAGTACACGTTCATGTCGACCCACGACTGGGGGGAAACTTCGGCAGGCAACTGGACGCTGCAGGTGACAGATGCGACAACCGGCCAGGCCGTCACGTTGAAGAACTGGTCGCTGCGTCTTTACGGCAGCGTGACGACGACGGACCATACCTACTTCTACACTGACGAGTACAAAGCGGCCGTCGTTGCGAATGCAAATGCGGCGATTCTCGACCCGACAGTCAACGGCACGGGCGGACGCAACACCATCGATGCAGCGGCCGTGTCCGGCAATACATCGATCAATCTGCTCACTGGCGTGGCAAGCATCGGCGGCACTGCGCTTACGATTCGCAACGCGAGCCAGATCCAGAACCTCATTGGCGGCGATGGTAACGATACGCTGACGGCCAACAATGCAGATGCGATGCTCGATGGCGGACGTGGTAACAACACACTGGTCGGCGGCACGGGCAAGGACCTGTTTGTCGTGCACCGGCGCGACAATGGGCTCGACACCATCGTCAACTTCAACGCCACGCGTGGAGAGCAAATCGATCTGGTGGGCTTTACGGGTAAGCAGTTCAAGGACCTCACATTCACCCAACAGGGCAGCGATGTGGTGGTGGGTCTCGGTAACGGTCAGAGCATCTTGCTGCAAAACCAGACGGCCACCAGCCTGAAGGCGGCGCAGTTCGTCTTCCAGGACACCTTTGTTGCGCCTTCCGCGTATGTGACGAGCGGTCAGACGGGGACGCTCGCACCGGTTGGCACGGACGTGATTACGATGAATGGCGGCTTTACGGGCGTGGGCCTGAACGGGCAAACGGGAGTGCTGAATGGCACTGTCTACAAACACGACACCGCAAGCTCCGATATTTTTGTCATCTCGAAGCAGACGGGCGTAACCGACTTCGCGAATGCGCTGCAAGGCTTCAGGCATGGCGTCGACAAGATCGATGTCAGCCAACTCGGCATTACGACCTTCTCCGATTTGAACATTGCGGCAGTCAACAGGCTCAACCTCAATGGCATCCCGCTGGTGCATGGGACAAACCTGGGCAGTAATTCGCTCGGCGCGCAGTTACTGTATCTCGACGCTCTGGATCCGTCTCAGCTAAGCGCTTCGGATTTCATCTTTGCTCCGTCCCAGGCAGGCACGGTGGACGCACCAGTCGGGCCTCCTTCACCCTCTACCGGTGCCTTGCTCGTGGTCAATCCCACCGACGTCGATCCGACCACGATCGTTGGTTCGAACCAGGGCCTCACTTTCACTACTGATTCGAAAGGCATCACCAGCATACAGGCGTCGATCGACGAAGCACTGCCTGACGACGTCAACATTCTGACGCTGACGGGCAATGCGGACCTGATCGGCATGGCTAATAACAATGGGGACACGCTGACCGGCAATGCTGGCAACGACACGCTTATTGGCGGTGACGGCAATGACACGCTGTTTGCTGGCACGGGTAACGACACTATGATCGGTGGTGCAGGCAACAATACCTATGTCGTCCAGGCCACGGGCACGCTGGACACCATCGTGACCAGCGCCGGACTGCACGACACATTGCAACTCAAGGGTGTGCCGTCGAGTGCTGTCACGTTTGCGCAGCAAGGCAACGATCTGCTCGTCACGCTTAATGCAGGCCAGTCCAATGCGACGCAGGTGGTGGTGAAAGATCAGTTCAACGGACGGGGTGTAGGCACTATCCAAACCAGCGATGGCACATTTGCTACCAACGGCCTGTCGACAACGCTTGGCGCATCCTGGCAGCAGCATGGCCAGGCGCAGACCCTTTCTCGCACAAACACCACAACCAGCTACGGTGATGGAAACAACATCGTGTCGATTACGGCCAACTATGACACCGCCAATCTTGGCAATGGCAGCAACTGGGTGACGGTTGCCACGTCTCATGGAAATGTCAATACAGGAAATGGCAACAACGTCATCGTTACAACGGGCAGCTACGAGAACATAGTTGTTGGCAACGGGGCCAACACGATCACGGCGACACAGTCGTGGAACACAATCAAGGCCGCAGACGGAAACAACGTCATCACGGCCTCGGGCAGTTACGAAAACATCACTGTCGGCGCTGGCGCCAATGCAATCGTCGTCGCTGGCTCGTACGGGAGTGTCACGGTAGGCCACGGAGTAAACAGCGTGGACTTTGACGGGTCATCCGAAACACTCCATTTCACGCCTGATGTTGCTTCCGACAACCTGTGGTTTCAGCATGTTGGCGCGGACCTGCTGATAACGGTCGACGGCACTGGTGAGTCAGTGACCCTGAAGAACTGGTACGCGGGCCATTCCGGGTGTTCTATCGTGGCTGGCGACGGCAAGACATTGTCGGCGTCAAACGTCAGCCAGCTTGTGCAGGCCATGGCATCGTTTGCGCCGCCACCCGCGGGCACTACCAGCCTGCCACCCGCCTACCAAACCTCGCTTGCCCCGGTCCTGGCTAGCAACTGGAAGTAACCATCCGACCTGATGCCTTGCGCCACCGCATGAGAATGTGGTGCAAGGCAAGCAAGCGCGACTTCAATCCTTTTTTGCATGCGCGCGGACGATGCGCGCACTGCACTGGCAGCTTCGGTTCGTCAGCTCTACCCGTACGTAACCGCGCCGTGATCCCCGAAACGAGAAGTATCAGTCAATGACATCAACCCCGGATTCAGGGCTGCAGGCCCTGACTTCGATTGCCGCACTGCATGGCGTAGCGATCGATGAAGCACAACTGCGCCACGTATTCGGACATGAGCAGTTCGATACAGACACGCTGCTGCTCGCAGCGCAGTCGCTCGGCCTCAAGGGCCGCGCGCTGAGGCAGGATTCCTTGCGCCTCGCCAGCGCGCCGCTGCCAGCTATTGCTCGCGAGCGGGAAAGCGGGCGTTTCTTTATCGTCGCCCAGCACCAGCAGCGCCCCGACGGAAACGTGCAACTGCTGATCCAGCATCCTGGCGAGCCGCCCTCCGTCATTTCGCTCGAACAACTGCTCGCAAACTGGAGCGGTGAACTCGTGTTTCTGACCAGCAAGGCAAGTTTCGCCGCCGACATGGCCAGATTCGACTTTACCTGGTTCATTCCCGCCGTGGTTCGCTACCGCAGGCTGTTGGGTGAAATCCTGCTCGTCTCGCTCGTACTCCAGATCATCGGACTCGTGACACCCATGTTCTTCCAGATCGTGATGGACAAGGTGCTCGTCAATCACGCACTGAAAACGCTGCACGTCATTGCCATGGGCCTGATCTGCGCGACGTTGTTCGAGGCACTGCTCACGGGCATCCGCAGTTGGGTATTCGCGCACACGAGCAGCAAAATCGATGTGGAACTCGGTGCACGCCTGTTCCGTCACCTGCTGGCCCTGCCGCTGGCGTATTTTCAGTCGCGACGAGTGGGCGATTCCGTCGCGCGAATCCGCGAACTCGAGAATATCCGCGCGTTCCTGACTGGCAATGCGATCACGCTCGTACTCGACCTCGTGTTCTCGGTGGTGTTCATTGCAGTAATGCTCTGGTACAGCGCATGGCTGACGCTGATCGTCGTTGCGTCCATTCCACTGTACCTGTTCGTTTCGTTGCTGTTCACACCAGTGATCCGTGCACGGTTGGACGAGAAGTTCAACAGAGGCGCCGAGAACCAGTCGTTCCTCGTCGAAACCATCAGCGGCATCGACACTGTGAAAGCAATGGCGGTCGAACCACGATGGATCCAGAAGTGGGAAAAGCAGTTAGCAGCCTACGTCACCGCTGGTCTGTCCGTCACCAATGTATCGACGATTGCGGGCGGCGGCGTGGCACTGATCAGCAAACTCGTGACGGCCGCTATCACGTGGGTCGGCGCCATGCAGGTAATCGACGGCCGGATGAGCGTCGGGGAACTGGTTGCATTCAACATGCTGGCCGGCCAGATCGCCAGTCCGATCCTGCGTCTCGCGCAGTTGTGGAATGACTTCCAGCAGGTTGGCATTTCCATGGGGCGGCTCGGCGATATCCTGAACGCCCGCACCGAAGTGACCGGCCAGAAAACCCGCCTGCCCCGGCTTTCCGGTGCCATCGCTTTCGATCAGGTGTCGTTCCGATATCGGCCCGACGCAGCGGACGTGCTCCGAAGCGTGTCGTTGAATGTTGCACCCGGTGAAGTGATCGGCATCGTCGGTCGATCGGGTTCGGGCAAGAGCACGCTGACGCGGCTGGTTCAGCGTTTGTACGTACCGGATCGCGGACGCGTGCTTGTCGACGGCCAGGACATCGCGATTATCGATACCACGTCACTGCGTCAGCAGATCGGTGTTGTCCTTCAGGAAAACACACTGTTCAACCGATCGGTACGCGACAACATCGCGCTGACGAATCCAACGCTCCCAATCGAAGCGGTAATCGAATCCGCGAAACTCGCGGGCGCGCATGACTTCATCTGTGAACTGCCCGAAGGCTATGACACAGTCGTGGGCGAACACGGTACCGGTCTGTCAGGTGGCCAGCGGCAACGCATTGCGATCGCGAGAGCGTTGATCACCAACCCGCGTGTCCTGATCTTCGACGAGGCAACCAGTGCACTCGACTACGAGTCCGAGAAAATCATCCACGATAACATGCGCCGCATCTGTCACGGCCGGACGGTACTGATCATCGCGCACCGGCTCTCCGCTGTGCGCGACGCAAATCGTATCGTTGTGATGGAGCGCGGGCAGATCGCCGAGATTGGCAGTCACCAGCAGTTGCTGGATATCCCCGATGGGATCTATGCGCATCTCTATGCGTTGCAGCAAGGCCATGCCGGGGGCTTGGCATGAGCATCAAACACCGCACGCAGGCTGCGGCTGACCTGCTCAGGCGCTATCGCGACGTTTGGCGTCACTTCTGGACATTGCGTCATCAGTTGGATACACCGCGTCTGAACGATCACGAAGCCGAATTCCTGCCCGCCGCGCTGTCGCTGCAGGCTAAACCGGTGTCGCCTGCCGGGCGATGGGTTGCGCGCATCCTGATCGCGCTCGTGCTCGCGGTGCTGGCGTGGGCCACCCTAAGTCACGTCGACATCATCGTCAATGGCGAGGGCAAGATCATTGCAGGCGGCTACACAAAAACGGTTTCATCGATCGAGGTGGCCAGTGTCCATGCGCTGCACGTCGAGGAGGGGCAGACGGTGAAGGCCGGCGACACGCTGGTCGAACTGGATTCACGTGAGGCCGACAGTGAGCACGACAAGGCCGAAGATGCATGGCAGCTAGCGCGCGTGCAGGCGGCCTGTCAGGAGAGCCTGCTCGCCGCTATCTCGAACGGCACGACGCCCCGTCTGGCGCCGATCGCAGACGTTGCACCGCAACGCTGGCAGGCGGGTGCAGGCTATCTGGCGGACCAATGGGGCGACTACACCGCGAAGCGCGTTCGCCTTGCGGGCGACATCGCTCGCTACAGCGCGGCATTGCCACTGGCCAGGCGTCAGGAAGGCGACTATGCCGCGCTCGCCAAAACACACGACGTTTCTACCGATGCATGGCTGGAGAAGCAGCAGACGCGCATCGAGCTGGCGGGACAGCTCGCCGACGCGCGTAACCAGCTTTCGGAACTCACTGCCACGACGCGCAAGGAGGCGCGGGACAGACTGGAAGACGCGAACCGTACGCTCACAACATCCTCGCAGGATGCGCGCCGGGCGAGCGTCCATAGCGCTCTACTAAAACTGACATCACCCGTCGACGGAACCGTGCAGCAGCTCGCCATCCATACGGTGGGTGGCGTGGTTCCGGCTGCGCAGCCGCTGATGCAGATTGTGCCGCTCGCCTCGAAGGTGGAGTTCGAGGCTTTCATTGCCGACCGGGATGTCGGTTTCGTTCGCGAAGGGGAACATGCAGCAGTGAAGATCGACGCGTTCGACTACACGCGATATGGGACCGTTGATGCCGTAGTCACGCATGTGTCGCGTGACGCGATCGAGGACGAGAGGAAGGGCCTTCGATATGCAGTAAAGGTCGAACTGACACGGCCTGAGCTGATGGCGGATGGTCGTGTGATGCGGCTGACGCCTGGCATGTCGGGGAGCGTGGAGATTCGCACAGGTACCCGCCGCGTCATTCAATACGTGCTCTCGCCGCTGATGCAGCACGCCCAGGAGAGTCTGCATGAGCGCTAAAGCGAGCACCACCATCCGCAGGCTCCACCTCTCGGCATTGGCGCCACTGCTCTGTTGTTTGGCCTTTGGCATTCCGTCTGTGCATGCCGCGGGCGCTGACTGGATGGTGCCGGACATTCTTGAAGATCCGCTGCTCACGCGGCCGCCTATGCTTGATACAGGCGGCGTCCTGCCTGGCGATTCGGTGCCTCCTGTTTGCCCCGCCCACTTCGATCCGGCGCAGCCACTCGAACTGGCCAACGCAGTCGACACTGCGCTATGCGACGATCCGCGGGTAACGGCTGCGTGGGCAGCGATCAAGGTGCAGGCGGCGAGTGTCGGCATGGCGCGCGCGGCATACCTTCCGATGCTGACCGGCTCGCTTACCGGCCAGCGTAACGAAACCCGCTATCCATCGATGCAAGGCTATGACAGCACGGTAAAAGGCTACAGCAGCTATGCGGCACTGAACTGGCGACTGTTCGATTTCGGCGAACGCGCGGCCAACCGCGTGGCCGCCAACGACATGCTGGCGGCCGCGCTCGCGAGTTACAACGCGCAGTTGCAAAAAACACTCGGGTCGACGGCGCAGGCGTATTTCGACGCGATGACGGCGCAGGCAGCCTATGAGGCACGCGTACAGGCGGCACAGTTTGCGCAATGGACGCTGGAAAGCGCACGACGACGTGAGCTTAGAGGTGCAACTGGCCGAAGCGACACGTTGCAGGCAGCTACCGCCCTCGCCCGTGCGCAGCTCGTCGCTCAGCGCGCAAGGGGCGATGCCGATCGGGCAATGGCAATACTCGTCTATACGACAGGACTGCCAGCGGGCACGCACATCACGTTACCGCAAGATACTCCTCGGCCAGTGAAGCAGGACATCGCCGATCTCGCGCAGTGGCTGAGCGTTGCCAGGTTACGGCATCCCGCCATCATCGCCGCGCAGGAGCAACTGGCTGCGGCTCGCGAGAAAATTACCAGCGTGCGGTCTCAAGGCCTGCCGACCATCGACTTCGGTGTGGGCTTCTATCAGAACGGCTATCCGAACCAGAACGTACAGCCGACCCGCTCGAACACCGCGACGATCGGTGTCACGCTGACGATCCCGCTTTTCGAGGGATTCGCGCGAACTTATAAAGTGCGCGAGGCACAGGCGCAGGCTGAACAGGGTGAAGCGGAGATGCGGGACACTGAACGTGAAATTCTCAGTGAGGTAGTCAAGGCGCATGCTGATACCGTATCGTCACGGGACAACCTCGACGCGGCAGCGCAGCTTGTCGTCTCGGCGGAGAGTGCGCTCGCGTCGTCGCGCAATCGCTACGAGCACGGCGCCGCGGATATCCTTGAGATGCTCAATGCCCAGTCGGCGCTGGCTGACGCACAACTGGAGCGCATTCGCAGCGAATCGGACTGGCGTTCCGCACGATTGCGACTGATGGCGGGCCCGGGAATGCTAGGTCGACACGAGATCGTCGATACTCATGCATCCGCGACGGTCGAGAACGGGTCTGCCGATCCTGGACCAAAATGAATCTTCATGGCGCGGAGACTCGAGTGCGCGGGTTACACCAGGCACGAGGATGATCCGATAGGGCGATGAGCGCGCATTAGACCGCGCGCTCACACCTATCGTGCTACCGTTAGCTCAACACCCCGGTGATTCACGCAACCAGCCAACACGTATCACGATCACGCCGTCACAACAGAGGCACGCATCATGCAGCCGCTGCACACCGAAGAGTACGGTGCACGCGGCTATCAGGCTCTATATTTCGAAGGCATCTCTGGTAGATCGGCAATTATCGGCCAGGCGCTCACTGGGAAAGCCAGAGTTCGCCCGGCACAAGCGCATCAATCAAACCCCTCCCCCCACCGTCTTCACACTCTTCCACTGCCCCTGCTGCACTTCAAACAGCGTATAAGGCGGCTTGATCAGATCCCCATAAGGATCAAACGTAATCTTCCCAGTAACACCGGTCAACGAAACCTTGGCAAGACTCTCAACAATCTTCTGCCGGTCGAGCGAATTAGCATCATGGATGGCTTTCAACATAGCGAGCGCAGCATCATAAGCAAATGGCGCATACAACTCGACATCCTGATTAAACCGCGCCTTATACCGCTTACCGAAATCCTGCGCCGCAGGCAACTTGTCAAGCGCCGGCCCCGGCTCAAGATCCTGCGTCCGTTCACCCGAAGCCCCGGCAATCTGCAGGAACGCATTGCTCTTCAACGCGCCAGCACCAAACAGTTGCGCCTGCATGCCAAGCGATCGCATCTGCTTGACCAGCATCGCGCCCTGCTCGTCCAGTCCGCCAAAGAAAATTACATCAACATTCTTGCTCTTGAGCGTCGTGAGAATGCCGCGTAAATCGACTGCCTTGTCGTTGGTAAATTCGCGCGACACGATATTGCCGTTCGCTTCCTTCACGCCTTTCTCGAACGAATCCGCCAGACCCTGACCAAACGCCGTGCGATCGTCGATGATCCCAATGCGCTTCGCCTTCATCTGCTCGACCACGAAATGCCCGGCCACCACGCCGCCGATACCGTCATGCCCCATCGTGCGGAACACGTTCTTGAAGCCCTGCTTCGTGAGTTGCGGATTAGTCGAGCCCGGCGTAATCATCGCGACATTGGCGTTGTGATACACAGCCGATGCGGGAATGCTGCACCCCGAGTTGTAATGGCCAATCACGCCGACCACACCGTCATCGACGAGCTTCTGCGCAACCTGAATCGCTACACGCGGATCGGCCTGATCGTCCTGCACGTCGAGCACGAACTTGACGGGCTTGCCCGCAACCGTCGGATTCTTCGCGTTCTCCTCATCGAGCGCGAGTTGCGCGCCGTACTGCAAGTCCTTGCCAACCCGCGCAACAGGCCCCGTCAACGGGCCGACAAAGCCGATCTTGACGATCTCCGGATCGGCCGCGAATGCAAATGATGTCTGCGCTGCCAGTGCGCAAACTGCCAACCTGATCAGCCATGTACGTCGATTCATGATGCGCTCCTGTCGATAGAAAAATGTCGCGCCTTTGCCTGTCGACTGACTCGATGCGCGACGCGTCGAAGTCGTCCTTGAATGAATGCGATACGTCGCCTCAAAACCGCGTCGGCGCGTAGCGCGACAGATCGATTGGTAGCTCACGCCGCGCGACGAGATCGGCGACGATGCGCCCGCTCACGCCCGCCAGCGTCAGTCCGAGATGCTGATGCCCGAACGCGTAGATCACGCGCTCGCTGGCGCTCGCGCGGCCCAGCACGGGCACGCCGTCGGGCAGTGTGGGCCGGAAGCCGAGCCACGAACTGTCAGGCTGCTGCAACCCCGGCAAAGCACGCTTCGACGAGAACGTCAGCAGATCCAGCAGCGAACGGTTGCGCACATCGCTGAAACCGCCCAGTTCGACCGTGCCTGCCACGCGCACGCCATCGTCCATCGGCGTCATGTAGAAACCGCGCTCGGCCCAGCCGACAGGCCGTGAAATCAGCTGCGACGCGCCCCGGTAACGCACGTGATAGCCACGCTCCGTATCGAGCGGCACGCGGTCGCCGCACTGCGCTGCGAATTTCGCCGAGCGCGCACCCGTCGCAATTACGACGTGGTCGAAGCGGCGCGGCACGCCGTCGTCGGTGGTCAGCGTGACGCCGTCTGTCGCGGGTTCTAGCCCGCTCACGCTTTTGCGTTCGAGCTTCAGTCCGCGCGCCGCGAGCAGTTCGTACAGCGACAGCAAAAAACCCTGCGGATCGGAAAAGTGCCAGCTGTCGCTGAACAACACGCCGCGCTCGAAGATGGGCGCAAGCGACGGCTCCAGTGCGCGCACATCAGCAGCGGACAGCACATCGAATGACACGCCAAGTTGCTTGCGCAGGTTCAGCGAACCACGCGACGCATCGAACGACGCCGCACTCGAGTACAGATACAAACACTCACGCGGCCGCACAAACTTCGCGAGATCAGGTTCGTCGAGCAAGGGCGCGTAACCGGCCTGCGCGTGCGCCAGCAACGCAGCAAGCGCGCTCGCACTCGCTTCATAACGCTGCCGCGTCGAACTGACCATGAAGCGCGCGAGCCACGGCAACACATGCGGCAGATAACTCCAGCGCAACCGGAACGGGCTCTCGCTCGACAGCAGAAAACGCGGCAGATCGCGAAACACGGACGGGTTATTCACGGGAATGCAGCCATACGGCGCGAACGTGCCCGCGTTGCCGAACGACGCGCCCTGCGCGACGCCCGACGGATCGAACAGCGTCACGCGATGCCCGTCGCGCATCAGCCAGCCGGCGCTCGCAAGCCCGATGAAACCCGCGCCGACAATGCCGATCTCCGCCATCAACGCTCTCCCGACAAGGCGCGCCCATCGGCTGCCGCGAGATAGCCCGTGCGGGTGCCATCATCGGCATTACGCCGTTTCGCGGCGAGCAGCCACGCCGCCGACGCCACCGCGAGACTCGCCACGCTCGCCATCAGTTGCGGACGCAATTCGGCATCGAGGCCCATCGCCAGCAGCACGCCGACAATTGCCACCACCACCGCATACGAAAGCCACGGGAACAGCCACATCGGCAGTTCGGGTCGCTCGCCGTTGCGTTGCAGACGTCGGCGGATACGGATTTGCGCCAGCGCCGTCGCGAGATAGACGAACAGCATCACGGCGCCCGATGCATTCACGAGGAACAGGAACACGCCCTGCGGCGACACGATGGCCGCGATGATCGCGACATAGCCGACCACGCTGCTCAACAACACAGCAAGACGCGGCACGCGCGACGGCGTGAGGCGCAGCAGCGAACGCGGCGCGTCTCCGCGGCCCGCGAGGCGAAACAGGATCCGCGACGACACGTACAGCCCCGAATTCAGCGCGGACAGCACGGCGACCAGCACGATCGCGTTCATGATGTCGGCGGAGCCCGGCACGCGCATCGTCTCCAGCGCGGCGACGAACGGCGAATGCCCCGTGACGATGCTGGTCCACGGCACGATGCACGCAATCAGGAACATCGAGCCGACATAGAACGTAATCACGCGCAGGATCACCGAGCGCGTCATCGCGGCGACGCTCTTCGCGGGATTGTCCGACTCGGCAGCGGCGATGGTCGCGATCTCCGCGCCGCCAACCGCAAAGATCACGGTCGGCACAGCCGCGAAAACCGACATCGTGCCGAACGGCATGAAGCCCTTTGCAGCCGTCAGATTGCTCCACGCGCTCTGCGTATGGCCGAATCCGAACACCCATGCCGCGCCGATCGCGATGAACACGATGATCGCGGCGACCTTGATCGACGCGAACCAGAACTCGAATTCGCCGTACGACTTGACCGACATCAGATTGATAAAGGTCATCACCGACAGCAGCACCAGCCCGATCATCCACACGGGCGCCGGTATCCAGCGCTGCAGGATCGCGGCTCCCGCCACCGCTTCCACCGCCACCACGATCACCCAGAAGTACCAGTACAGCCAGCCGCTCGTGAAGCCTGCCCAGTCGCCCAGACCGATGCGTGCGTATTCGGTGAACGAGCCGACGCCCGGCACGGCCAGCGCCATCTCGCCCAGCATGCGCATCACGAACAGCACGACGATTCCTGCCACCAGATACGACAGGCACGCCGCCGGCCCGACCGTGTTGAGCGTCGCGCTGCTGCCCACAAAAAGCCCCGCGCCGATGATGCCGCCCAGCGAAATCATCGTGACGTGCCGCTGACGCAATGCAACGCCGAGTTTGGGTGTGGCGCTCTCCTGCGTGTCGTGCGTGTCGTGCGAGGCGCGCACCTGTGTCCTGCTCTCTGCCATGCGAAATCTCCTTCCAGCTCTGTCCTTCGGTTCAAAACCACACAAACTTGATTCAAAGAATCACACAACATATTTTTGTGTGCAATTAAAAACCGCATTGTGTGGTCCAGGATTTTCCCTGGCGATGCCGGGCGTGCTCCTTGCCAGCCTTGAAAACAGTGGCATGCAGGCGTATCTGGTATAAAATCCGGCGAACTGGCACAAACAGGCAGACAAAACCTGTTTTGTATGGAGACAGGGCGAGACGATGGCTTCCAGCAGACACAAGGCAGCACACAGCAACGGCGTCACAACCGATGCAGACCAGACAAACGGCGATCAGGTCCAGACAAAACGCGCGACCTATATCGAGGTATCGGCGTCGATCGAGGATGAGATTCGCGGCGGCGTCTATCCGCCGGGCAGCCGCCTGCCGCCGCAGCGCCAATTGGCCACGGAACTGGGCATCAACGTGTCGACGGTGTCGCGCGCGTATAAGGAACTGCAGTTGCGCGGGCTCGTGATCGGCAGCAAGCGGCGCGGCTCGCTCGTCACGGGCGGCGCGATGCCGCGCGTCGAAACCGCAAGCACGTCGAACGCTGCGCCAGGCGGCGCAATCGACCTGACCGTCAACCGGCCCGCGACGGGCGAGTTCCTGTCGTGTCTGGCCACCACGCTCGCCGAACTGCCGCGCGATCCGCGCTATGCATCGCTACAGGAATATCAGCCGCCGCAAGGTCCCGACTGGGCGCGCGCGGCGGGCGCGAAGTGGATCGCTGCGCCCGGCTTTGCGCCGTCGCAGGATCATCTTGTCGTGACCAGCGGCGCGCAGCACGGTCTTTACGCGGTGCTCAACAGCCTGATCGGCACAGACGGCGTGATCATCGCGGATCGGCTCACGTATTACGGCCTGAAGGCGCTTGCGCCCGTGTTCCAGTTCGAGATCGTCAGCGTGCCGAGCGACCGCGATGGGCTGATCACCGATGAAGTCGAACGCATTTGCAGCCGCGTGCCTGTCAAGGCGATCTTCACGGTGCCGAATCTGCAGAACCCGACCGTCACGACGATGAGCCTCGAACGCCGCGTCGCGCTCGTCGATATCGCGCGGCGCTACGGCGTCGCGATCATCGAAGACGACGTGTACGGCCCGCTCGTCTCGCAACGCCTGCCTACGCTTGCAAGCCTGTGCCCGGAGCTGACGTTTCATATCGGCGCGACGTCGAAGATACTCGCGCCTGGCTTGCGGCTCGGTTATCTGCTGAGCCCGCCCGAGCGTTCCGCGCTGGCAGCCGAAGCCGTGCGCACCACCGCGTGGATGCCCGCGCCGATGTCGATGCTGATCTCGACGATCTGGATCGAAGACGGCACCGCGCGCCGCATCATGGACGCGCAACTCGCGGAGATTCGCGTGCGGCACGATCTGGCGCGGCAGATTCTGCCGCAGGAATGGCTGGAGTCGGACCCTGCGTGCATGTTTGTGTGGCTCAAGCTGCCGCCGCCCTGGCGTGCCGACGATTTCGCCGCGAATGCAAAAGCACGCGGCGTGGTCGTGATGCCTTCGTCGGCGTTCGCGGTCGATCGCGCGGAAGTCGAGCATGGCGTGCGGATCAATCTCGCGTGCGCGTCGTCACGCGAGCAGCTGGTAAGCGCGCTGCAGACGCTTGCGCATGCGTTGCGCGATCGTCCGCGCGCGTTGTTCGGCACGATCTGACGAAGCGGCTCGCGTCAAAGCCGCGCGGCCTGTTCCGGGTCGCTCGATCCCGAAGCAATCGCTATCAGGCCGAGCAGATTGCCGACCAGACGTCCCTGACGATCGAGATGCGGCTCGGGCCTGAACGACTTGAGTGCGTTCATCGCGAGTGCCTTGAAGATGTAGCGCGCCACTTCACGGCGCGACATCACACCCTTGTGCCACAGATAGTTCGGGTTCACGACTTGCGAATAGCCGAACTTCTTTCCCGAGACGCGGCCGGACGCCATGCCGAGATGTACGCCATTCAGTTGCGCGCATCGCACGATGGCGCCGCGGCTCGACAGCCGGCACGAGAAGTCTTTATCCTCCAGCCAGCCATATAGCACGAGACGCTCGTCGAAACGCAGGCCGCTCATCGCCTTCACGCGACACGCCATATTGCAGCCATACAGGGAAATGCAAGGTGTGATCGCATCCGTGACGCGGCTCGCGCTCTCGGCATCCTTCACGATGCGCCGCGCGTGGTCCCATGTGACAGGGCGACCTTTCGAACCATCCTGCAATAGTGCTTGCGCCGACACGCCGATGACGGACGGATTGCGATCGAACATCTGCGCGCATTGCTCGATCCAGTCCCGGCATGGCGCGAAATCATCGTCGAAGAACACGACGATATCGATGTCGCGAGGAAGCGCATCAAGTGCGCGATTTCTCTGCGCGGGCAAGCCAGCCGGGCCGAACACGCGCATCACGGGAAAGGGCGTCGAATACAGTTCGCCGATATCGCTTTCATTCGTTGCGGAAAGAACAACGAGTGCGGGCAACGTGGTTTGACGCGTGAGAAATGCGAGTGCGTTCGGTATTGCATCGGGACGGCCTTTCGTTGCGATGACGACTGCAACGCGCGCCGCATGCGTGAGGCTCGTATCGTCGACAAGGGGCCGGTCGAGCACACTCTGCATCATCCCTCCCTGTCGCCGCGACGAGCATGAACTACTCGACTAACGCTAGCACGAAAGGTCAGGTGTAACGCCGCATCGCCGGATCAGCGGACGGGTTTGTCCGAATTGCATGA
The DNA here is from genome assembly GCF_017104715.1 of Burkholderia sp. Ac-20365. Taxonomy (GTDB): domain Bacteria; phylum Pseudomonadota; class Gammaproteobacteria; order Burkholderiales; family Burkholderiaceae; genus Paraburkholderia. The sequence continues at coordinate 397,822 of NZ_JAAGPI010000001.1, read as the reverse complement.
GGTGTTGTCCAGGGGCGGGATCAAAAGAAAACAGATATGGCATTGACTTCGATCAGTATGTCGAAGTACTCGTAATCAACTGATTAGTGCATTCGCGTTCGCCCGTTTTACCTGTTTTTTCAGGTGCGAAACGTAGTGCTTACCGCTTGGACTACAGGCTGCCGTTTTCGACGACCCGCCCTTCCGAGCGCCAGCGCAACATGCCACCCGCGAGATTCGCGACATTGTCGAATCCTGCCTGACGCAGAATCACTGTCGCTTGCGCTGAGCGTCCGCCCGCACGACACACCGTGACGATAGGACGCTCCTTGCCAAGTTCCGCCGCGCGTTTTGCAAGGTTGCCCAGCGAAATCAGCCTGGCCTCCGGAATGCGTCCAAGCGGCCCGTCGTATTCGTCGGGTTCACGCACGTCGAGAATCTGAACCGCGTGCAAATGTTCTTCGAGCCACTGCGGATGAATTTCCCAGATCCCTGCAAATGTGTAAGTGAGTGGCGCCCATTCGGGCTGCGGCTTTTGTAAGGGATCGCTGGCCGCGACACCGCATTTCATGTTCGCGGGAACGGCTACGTCGATCTGACGCGGATGGGCGAGTCCGAGATTCGTCATATAACCGGCGAAATCGTCTTCGCATAGTTCGCCGCCCAGGCGCGGATTGAAACGCCGCTCTTCCGCCACGCTCGTCACCGTGAGCCCGCGATAATCGTGTGCCGGATACAGCAGGCAAGATTCGGGCAAAGAGAATAGCTGTTCATGCACGGCGCGAAACAGCGCGTGCGGATTGCCGTTCTGGAAGTCCGTGCGGCCGGTGCCGCGAATCAGCAGACAATCGCCCGTGAAAGCCATCGATTCGTCATCGAGCACGAGACTGATGCAGCCATTCGTATGACCTGGCGTGGCACGCACCTGCAGATGACGTGAGCCAAATGCAAGCGTATCGCCATGGCTGATGTAACGGTCCGCGCCTTCCGCGCCACTCGCCGCCGATATCGCGATCTGACTGCCGGTGCGCTTTTTCAGCAGCCACGCGCCTGTCACATGATCCGCGTGCACGTGCGTGTCGATCGTATAGCGCAGCGTCAGGCCGAGTTCGTCGAGCAGCGCCGAATCGCGGCGCGTCTGTTCGAACACAGGATCGATCAGCACGGCCTCGCGCGTGTCGCTGTCAGCGAGCAGATAGGTATAGGTAGACGATTGCTGGTCAAATAGCTGGCGGAAAATCAGCACGCTCTCGGTCTCTCAACGTGTGGGAACAATGCCTTCGATACGAACGGCTTACGATGCCGGCGCGCGTCGCGAACATTCCACGCGCGCGCCGGCCAGTCGCTCAAGGTCTCACTTGGGTTGCTGCACGTAACGCAGATACGGCTTCAACGTCTTGAAGCCCTGCGGATACTTCTCTTTCGCAGCATCATCGGAAACCGAGGTGGGGATAATCACGTCGTCGCCGGGTTTCCAGTTCACGGGCGTCGCGACGGTATGCTTGGCGTTCAGTTGCAGCGAGTCCAGCAAACGCAGCACTTCGTCGAAATTCCGGCCCGAGCTCATCGGATAGACGAGCATCGCTTTCACCTTCTTGTCCGGCCCGATCAGGAACACCGAGCGCACTGTCGCGTTGTCGACAGCCGTACGCGGACCGCCGCCCGCTTCCGGGTGAATCATGTCGTAGAGCTTCGCGACATTCAGATCGGCGTCGCCGATCATCGGGTAGTTGATTGCGTTACCCTGCGTTTCCTCGATGTCCTTCACCCATCGCTGGTGATCGCTGACAGGGTCGATGCTCAATCCGATGATCTTCGTATTGCGCTTGTCGAACTCGGGTTTCAATCCCGCCATGTAACCCAGTTCGGTCGTGCAGACCGGCGTGAAGTCCTTTGGGTGTGAGAACAGGATTGCCCAGCTGTCGCCGATCCATTCGTGAAAGTGAATCGTGCCTTCCGTGGTTTCCGCCGTGAAGTCGGGTGCCACTTCTCCTAGTCGAATCGCCATCTTCTTCCTCCGTGGTGACAGGTTCTACCGATGCGTCGCTTGCCGCTGCAGCCGTTGTAGCGACCGCTGGCGGGGAAATCGGGAATCAGCATAGAGATCTTCTGACGTTAGCCGCCGGCCCATGATGCCGAACGACTAGAGGAAGCACGCGCAAAACCCGTTCGCGACGGCTCCCGATCGGCACCGACGCAAGATGAGCGTAAATGCGCAGCAGGTAACTTTTATAGGGTAGAACAAATTACACCATTCGTGTGCAGTTTGTCAGTGCGCCCGATCGTTTCTCCATTTGTCTGTTCGCTGAAGCACGGATGAGGTTGATGTCGAAAGAATGGGGCGAAAAAAAGCACCCGCGCGATGAACGGGTGCCTTATCTCCTGCAGCTTCGGCGCAGCCGGAAAACCAGCGGCTACGCGCGTCGTCGCATGCAGCGCTTATTGCTCGACCTGCCGGTTCCAGCGCTGATCCCACTGCGCGCGGTGCGCGTTGATCGAATCCCAATCGACAACCGTCACCTTCTTCACCAGGTCGTCGAGATTGCCGAGACTCTTTTGCATTGCGGGCGTCATGGTTGCGTGCTCGTTGGTCGGAATCTGCTTGCCCGCCGCGGCCGCTTTCGATTGCGCAGGCGCCGACAACAGGAATTGCGCGAGCTTCTGCGCCAGCTGCGGATCGGCGTTGTTCTTCACGACGCACAGATCGACCAGCAGCAGCACCGCACCTTCTTTCGGATTCGCATAGCCGACGGGAATGCCCTTGTCCTGCAGATCACCCACTGCTGTCGGCGTCAACGGGAAGAGGCCTGCTTCGCCCGTCTGCACCATCTCCGAGAGTTTCGCCGAATTGGGAATGTACTCGACCACATTCGGCCCGACCGTGCTCGACCACTTGCTGAAGCCCGGTTCGACGTTCTGGTCGTTGCCGCCCATTAAACGGTTGATCGCAAGAAAGCCGTGCAGGCCGAAAGTACTGCTCGACGCGGACTGGAACACCACCTTGCCCTTGTACTTCGGATTGGCGAAGTCCATCCACGACGTCGGCGGCGCCCAGCCTTTCTCGGCAAACAGCTTCGTGTTGTAGCCGATACCTGTCATGCCGAGCTGCACGCCCGCGCCCACATCGTCCTTCATCCGCGCGAACGGATACAGCTCTTTCAGCACGGGCGAATCGTCGAGCTTCTGGCACACGCCCATGCTGACGGCGCGCGCCATCACACCGTCGTCGAGAAACGCGACGTGAATCTGCGGGCTATTGCGGTTGGCGAGCAGCTTGGCAAGTACATCGGACGAGGTGCCAGGCACTACCACCACTTTCACGTTGTTCGCCTTCTCGAAGTCGGGCAGCACGCCGCTCGTATAGGCCTTTTCCATCGGACCGCCGTTCATGCCGATGTACAGCGTTTTGCTTTGCGACCAGGCGGGCGCAGCCGCGCCGATCGCGCACATGGCGGCCAGCGCCGCGACCGTGCTAGACAGCTTCATTGTGGGTCTCCTTGACAGGACTAAAGTACAGCGGGGATCGCGCTTCGGTTGAAGCGGCCGATTGCAAACGCATCGAGCGGCGTCGAAGTCTCGCCGTCGATCACGAGGTCGGCCAGCACTTCGCCGACGCCGGGCGCAAGCAGAAAGCCGCCGCCCGAAAAACCAAATGCATGCAACAGGCGCGGCACCTTCTGGCTCGCACCGATGATGGGATTGCTATCGGGCGTCTCGCCTTCGACACCGCTCCACGTGCGGATCAGCAGCGCGTCGCGCAGTGCGGGCAGCAGCGCGCAGGCATCGCGCATCACGGCACGCGTCGTGGCCGTCGATGGTTGCGCGTATTCGCCGTCGCCATGCCCGCGCCCGCCGCCGATCACGCAGTTGCCGCGCTCCACTTGCCGCGCGTACACGCCGCCGCCTACCACGCCGAGGTTGTGCGTGACGAAGCGCGGCAGTGGCTCGGTGACCCACATGTTCGGGTAGATCGGCTTCATCGGCACCGCTTCGTCGAAGAAGCCCGCGACGGTGTTGGCCCACGCGCCCGCGCTGTTGATCAGCCAGTCGGCTGTGATGCGCTCGTCGCCCGCACGAATCTGGAAGCGCGTGCCGTCGTGCGAAATATCGGTAATCGGTGTGTGCTCGCGAATTACAGCACCCGCTCTTTGTGCCGCACGCGCGAATCCGGGCGACACGAGACGCGGATTCGCATGGCCGTCGCTCATACACAGCGAACCGCCGAGCGCCGCGTCGCCGAGCCACGGATAGCGCTTGCGAAACGCCGCGCCGGCGAGCAGTTCGGTTTCGAGTCCGTGCTCGCGCGCCATCGCGGCCCACTTCTCGAGCACCGCAAAATCGCTTGCCTTCCGCGCGAGCCGCAGATGCCCCGACACAACGAGTTCTCCGTCGATGCCGATCACTTCCGGCAAACGGTCCCACACGCGCCGCGCGCGCATCGCGAGCGGCATCTGTTCGGCGGGCCGTCCCTGGCAGCGCACGCCGCCGTAGTTCACGCCGCTCGCCTGTGCGCCGCAGTAACGCCGCTCGAACAGTCCGACGCGCACACCGCGCCGCGCGAGCATCAACGCCGCCGATGAGCCCACCAGGCCGCCGCCCGCGATCACCACCTGAAAGTGGACGGCGTCACTCATCGCGGGCCTCCTCGGGAATCGCGGCGACGTCGTCGTCGAACAGCATCGGTGAAATAGGGATTGGCTTGATGGGCGCCTGGCTGCGCAGACGGCCGACGTCTTCCACAGGACGGCCCGTTTCGTCGCTCAGCAGTGCGATTGCCGCTTCGCCGCACATGCGCCCCTGGCAGCGTCCCATGCCGACGCGGGTCAACGCCTTGAGCCGGTTGATCTCGCTTGCCTCGCCGTCGCGAATGCAGCGGCGCAGCGTGCCTGCATCGACTTCTTCGCAGCGGCATACCGTCATGTCGTCGGGCCATTGCTGCGCCGGCTGTGCCGGTGGCGCGAAAGCCGTTTCGATACCCTCGCGGAACACGGCGATGCGTTGCAAGCGGCGTTCGAGCGTCGCCATATCGATTGCATCCGCGTGCTGTGGATGCGCGATGCCGAGATCGTCGAGCAACGCGAGCGCAGCGCGCTGTCCCGCGAGTTCCGCTGCGTCCGCACCCGCGATGCCTGCGCCATCGCCCGCGAGATAGATGCCCGGCACCGTGCTACGCCCTGCCGCGTCGCGCTCGGGCAGCCAGTAGCGGCTCAGTTGATCGAAGCGAAAACGGCATCCGGCGAGATCGGCGAGTTGCGTTTCGGGACGCAAGCCGAAGCCGAGGCCGACTGCGTCGCATGGAATCGTTTCTACGCTTTGCTGCGACGTCCGGAAGCGAATGCCCGTTACGCCTTCATCGCCATCTATGCCGACCAGCGTCACATCACGTGCGATACGAACGCCGCGCGCCTTCAACCACGCGACGTAATACACGCCCTTGGCAAACGTCGACGGCTGGCTGACGAGCTTCAGTACCGCTGAAACCTGCTTCGACCACGCGCTCGTGTCCAGCACGGCTTCGACGTGCGCACCCGCCTTCACGTATTGATACGCGACGAGATACAGCAGCGGCCCCGTGCCTGCCAGCACGACGCGTCGCCCGATTGCGCAGCCCTGCGCTTTCAATGCAACCTGCGCGCCGCCCAGCGTATAAACGCCGGGCAACGTCCAGCCCGGCACCGGCAACACGCGATCCGTCGCACCGCTTGCAATAAGCAGTTGCGTGAACGCTACGCTCGCTTCGCGGCCATTGCATATCGTGTCGAGCCTGCGGCCTTCACAGGACCACACAAGCGTATCCGGCCGATAGTCGATATGCGGCAACAGCACGCGCATCGTTTCGTGCACCGCATGCGCCTTCTTCGATTCGAAGCCGTAGAGCGTTGCCTTGCTGCGCTGGAAACCCGCATCGGCAGGCGGCTGTCGATAGATCTGTCCGCCCCAGCGCGCATTTTCATCGAGCACGATCGGGCGAATACCCGCTGCCACCAGCGTCTGTGCTGCGCGAATGCCCGCAGGTCCCGCGCCGACGATCACCACCTGTTGTCCGCCGCTCATCGCGCACCTGCCGTCACGATCCGCATGCCTTCGCGAACCAGCGTCGAACACGCACGAATGCGCCTGCCGTCTTCGCTGCGCACCCAGCAGTCCTGACACGCGCCGATCATGCAGAAGCCCGCGCGCGGCTCGCCGCTGAATTCGCTGTGACGCACGTGGCGTTGCTGCATTAGTATCGCCGTCAGGACGGTATCGCCCGTCAACGCGCCGACTTCGACGCCATCGAGAAAGAACGACACAGGCGTGCGCCCGGCTTCGGCGACGCGCAGCAACTGGCTGTTGGAACTGGACATGTGAGCGTGAGCGGAAGATGCCATCAGTGCTGGCCAATCAGAATCCGGTTGAGACCATAGACGCGGTCGAGCAGCAGCATCGCGCCCGCCGTGATGAAGATGACGAGCGCGGACACGGACGCCATCATCGGATCGATCGATTCGGTTGCGTACATGTACATGCGCACGGGCAGCGTGACCGTTTGCGGCGACGTGACGAAGATCGACATCGTCAATTCGTCGAAGCTGTTGATGAAGGCGAGCAGCCAGCCGCCCGTAATACCGGGCACGATCATCGGCAGCGTGATGCGACGGAAGGTGGTCCACGCATCGGCGCCGAGCGACGACGCCGCGTGCTCGATGCTGCGGTCCAGTCCACTCACCGAAGCCAGCACGAGCCGCATCACGAACGGCGTGATGACGACCATGTGCGCGAGGACCAGCCACGCGAACGAGCCCGTTGCGCCGATCAGCGCGAAGAAGCGCAGCATCGCGATGCCGAGCACGAGGCCTGGAATCACCAGCGGCGACAGCAGCAACGCATTGAGAAAATTGCGGCCGGGAAAACGCGCGCGGCCAATGGCAAGACCTGCGGGTAGCGCGATCAGAAGCGACAGCGTCGCCGATGCAAACGCCAGTTTCAGGCTGTTGAAGAACGCCGTGATGAAGTCGGGATAGTCGAGAATCGCGCGGAACCAGCGCAGCGAGAAGCCGTGCGCCGGCAGCGTGAGCGTTTCATCCGGCGTGAACGCGACGAGCACGACGATCGCGAGCGGCGCGAGCACGAACAGGATCACGACGGTATGGAACGCGAGGGCAAAGAAACCGTTCTTGCGCATGATGTTTCGCCTGTCGGTTCGCGTCAGCCCATGCTGCGCGCGTAGCGCCGCTCGAGCACACGGTAGTAGGTAAGCATCACGACGAGGTTCGCGACCAGCAGCAGCATCGCGATCGTCGCGCCTAGCGGCCAGTTCATCGAACTCAGGAACTGGTCGTAGACCGCTGTGGCCGCCACTTTCAGGCGACGTCCGCCGAGCAGGCCGGGAATCGCGAACGCGCTTGCCGAGAGACCGAACACCATCAGGCTGCCCGACAGAATGCCCGGCACGAGTTGCGGCAGCACGATACGCCGCAACGTCGTGGCAGGCGACGCCATCAGCGAAAGCGCGGCATTCTCCGTTTGCGGATCGAGCCGTTGCAATGCGGTCCAGACGGGAATCACCATGAACGGCAGCATCACATGCACAAGCGCGATGACGATCGCAAAGGTCGTGTATTCGAGCTTGTACGGTCCGAGGCCGAACAGCGCGAACGCCTGATTCACGAGGCCGTTCGTGTTCAGCAGCATGCTCCAGCCGAATGCGCGCACCACCACCGACACCAGCAGCGGCGCGAGTATCACCAGCAGAAAGAGCGAACGCCACGGGTCGCGCATACGCGACAGCACATATGCTTCGGGCGTACCGATTGCGACGCACAGCACGGTCGTCAGCAATGCGATACCGAAGGTGCGCAGAAAGATCGTGTGGAAATACGACGAGCCGAGTACTTCGACATAGTTGTGAAAGTCGAACGCCGCGATTGGGCCGCTCGCGGGATCGAAGCGATAGAAAGTCAGCGCCAGCGTCATCGCGAGCGGCACGAGCACGAGCGTCGCGAAGAGCAGCAACGCGGGCGCGCTCATCAGCCACAACGGCACGTAGGCGTGCCACGGCGCACGCGATGTGCGGCCATTCGCGCTTTGGGCTGCGGACAACGTGCTATCCATGTGCGCGCTCCTGGCCGATCAGGCGCAGCGAGTCGCTATGCCAGTCGATGCCAACCTTTGCGCCTTCCGAATACGGCTCGTTGCCCTCGTTCTGGCAGCACACCAGCATCTCGCCGACGCGGCTGTCGAGCCGGTACAGCCATTGGCTGCCGAGAAAGAAACGGCTCGTCACATTGCCAGCAAGACGCCCTTTGTCAGGCGCGCAGAGCCGCAGCTTTTCCGGGCGTATGCACAACGTGACGGCATCGCCGACGCCGATTGCCTGCCCATGTGCGGCAAGCTGCGCCATGCTGCCGTTCTCCGCGAGGTCGTGGCCGAGGTCGATGCGGATCGCGTCGCCATCGCGCGACACGACCTTGCCCGCCAGCATGTTCGCCTTGCCGATGAACTGCGACACGAACAGGTTCTCCGGTCGCTCGTACGCGCGGTACGGCGTGTCGATCTGCGTGATGCGCCCCGCTTCCATCACGACCACGCGGTCGCTGATCGACAGGGCTTCCGACTGATCGTGCGTGACCATGATCGTCGTCGTGCCGATCTTGCGTTGAATCGCGCGCAGTTCGAACTGCATGTCTTCGCGCAGCTTGGCATCGAGGTTTGACATCGGTTCGTCGAGCAGCAGCACGGGCGGCGCGATCACGATTGCACGTGCAATCGCGACGCGCTGTCTCTGCCCGCCTGAAAGCTCACGCGGAAAGCGATGCGCAAGTGCGTCGAGCCGCACCAGCTCCAATGCTTCGCGCACACGGTCGTTGCGCTCGGCTTTATCGATGCCGCGCATTTCCAGCCCGAAGCTCACGTTCTGCGCGACGCTCATGTGCGGAAACAGCGCGTAGCTCTGAAACACGATGCCGAGGCCGCGCTTGTTCGGCTTCATGTGCGTGATGTCGCGGCCATCGAGCGTGATGCGCCCGCGCGTCGTTTCGATGAAGCCCGCGATCATCTGCAGCGTCGTGGTCTTGCCGCAACCCGACGGTCCGAGCAGCGAAACGAACTCGCCCTTCTCCACCGAGAGGTTAATCCCCGTCACGGCATGCAGTTCGCCGAACGTCTTCGAAACGTCAGTCAATGTGAGGAACGACATGGTCTGGCCTTTTGGTGCACCGCACCGGCTGAATCGACGGGTGTCTGTTGAGCCGACTCTAGCTAGCCAAATTCCAGAGCGTCAATGTCAAATTCCAATGAACGATATAAACATTCCATTTCTTCCATTCAATGGAATTTTTTGCTTGTTATCAGCGCGCGTCATTCCACTGCGTGTGGTCAGTGAAAATACTGAATCCCGTGCTGACAGGCATTTGCATGGCTTATGCCTATGCGTGTTTGTTTTCCAGCAAGAACATCGGCTAGTATTCCGTTCAATGGAATCTAAACCGGACTCTCCGATGAATCCTTCGAAAGAAGCCGACGCCCCTGGCGCGGGCATGTTGCAGCGGGCATTCGCGGTAATCCGCGCGCTCAGCGAAGTGCAACCGGAGGGCGGCCGCGTGACGCGCATCGCGAAAGCGGTCGGGCTGACGCAAGCCACCGTGCATCGCATCCTGCATGCGCTGATTGCCGAAGGCGTCGTCGAGCAGGATCAGAACACCAAACTTTACCGGCTCAGCGTCGACTTTTTCGCGCTCGCCGCGCAGGCAGGCAATCCGAGCGGTATGCGCGCGCTGTGCCGCCCTGCTCTGCTGCGCCTGTGCGCGAGTCTCGGCGACACGATCTTTCTGCTCGTCAAAAGCAGCTTCGACGCCGTGTGCCTCGACATGTGCGAAGGCCCGTTCCCTATTCGTTCGTTCACAGGCGATATCGGCGGACGCGTCGCGCTCGGTGTCGGACAAGGCAGTCTCGCGATTCTTGCGTTCCTGCCCGAAGCGGAGCGCGAAGAAATCATTCGCTTCAACGTGCCGCGTTTGCGCAGCTATGGCGTGCTCGACGAAGTCTATTTGCGCACGGAAATCGAGCGCGTTCGGCAACTCGGTTACGCGGGACGCAACAGCGGCGTGCTGGAAGGGATGGCGGGGGTCGCCGTGCCGATCATCGACCGTACGGGTTGCGCGGTGGCTGCGCTGAGCGTCGGCACCTTGTCAGCGCGTCTGGGCGACGACCGCTTGCCGATGGTCGTCGAGCTTCTCAAGCGGCAAGCCGATCTGATCGGCCCGCAGGTGAATCCATTCGATGTCGCGATGCGCCGTCCGATGCACGGCCTCACACGCGCGATGACAACCGAACCGATTGCGTGACACACGCTTTACATGCTGCCCGATGATGTCGCCGCCGTTTTCGCAATCGGCTGCGCAAGCCCCGCTTGCGACAACAGTGCAATAGCGGCGGGATCCGGCATGCCGTTGGCGTCGATAGCACCTGCTTTCGCGAGCGCTTCGAGATCGCTGTCGACGCCCGCCTGTCCGACCACGAATGCCGTCGTCAGAAATGCGGGCGTGCTCAGCGTCAGTGCATAGTGCTGCTGCAGATTCGTCACGACGGCCGATTGCGCGTTCAGCACATTGCTCTGATTCGCAAGCGCCTGCTGAAACTGCGTATTGCTGGCGAAATTTGCAACGAGACCGGACGCGCTCGTGCCGAGTTGAGCCGCGAGATAGACGATCATCAGCTCGGTTTCGGGCGTCGTGTTGAATGTCCCGCCCGCGAAGGCGAGCGAATGCAGCGTCACACCGCTAGCAGTCACCGTGATCATGCACGGAAGCGTCGCGTTGAACGAAAGGCTGTAGCGTCCGCCGCCATCGGAGAGCGTCGCGCCTGAGCCTTGCGCGCAACTCACGTTGACATTGGCGCTCGCCAGCGCCTTGCCCGTCGCTGCCGTGCCCGCGAGCGCAACGTTTGGCGCCGGAGTTGCGCCCACACAGCCATCGAAACCGATACAGGCGCTGCCGCCGCAAGACGCGAGCGCCGCGACTGACGCAGCGCAAACAGCAAGTAGCACGGGACGAACGGAACGTAGCGTCATGGCGATCCGCCAACGAGGGAAAGGGCGCGGAATTTCATTCTAGCGCGCCCTCACCCCGCCGAACTGCCCTCATGCGGCAGACGGAAGCCCCGTTCAGATCACGTTGATCGCCACGTCGATATTGCCGCGCGTTGCTTTCGAATACGGACACATGTCGTCGGCAGCGTGCACGACGGCCTCGGCCACATCGCGTGCGATGCCGGGCATGCTCACGTCGATCCGCGCGCCCAGGAAGTACGCGTCACCCGTCATGCCCAGATCGATCTCGATGTCGAGCGCGAGATCGGACGGCAGTGCGACTTTCTTCGCCTTGGCCGCAAGCCCGATGGCCGTGATCAGGCAGGCCGACCAGGCGCCCGCGAAAAGTTGCTCTGCCGTCGGATGCGGATCGGCAGCTTCGAAGATGTGCTCGGGATGCGCGTCGTTGCCCGGTGCCGACAGCCTCAGGTCAAGCCGGTCTTCGTGGCCGCGCGTAGCGCCAGCGCGCCTGCTTGCCGTCGTATGGGTCTTGCCAGTGAACAGGACTTTTTCAATTGTGGTCATCGTGATTCCGTGATCGAAAGTGGATAGCGACTCTTTAAGTCGATGCGATTCAATCGCATGCGATGCATATTGCTCGAATCGCTCGCACATGTCAATCGCATACGATTTAATCGCTCACACACTTTCGATAGACGATCACAAAGTTACTGGACTCGCTGCGTCAGCCGTCCGACGAACTTCCAGCCGCGCTCCTTGCTCCAGAAGTACGTGAAGCCCGTCGGCCCGTCGATGAACACGGTCATCGGCTTGCGCGACGCCTCGTCCAATTCAGGGTCGGCATCGGACTGCGGCGCGCTGACGGTTGAGACGCGTCCTGTGCCCTGCATCGCGACGCTTGCGGCACGGTCCGCTTTCCAGCCTTCATCGGGAACGTAGGTAAGCCGCACTGCGCCACCTGACGGCGGCTGGATCATCAACGTCAGCGGGTCCCCTGCGGACGCGGTCTGCGCAGCGACGGCGGGTGCGACATCTGCACTGCCCGCAGCGAATGCCTGCGCACACGACACGGCCAGGCTCGCGACAAGACTCCAGCCCACAACGCCAGGCATGCTGCTGTTATCGGAACGCTTCATGTTGCTCTCCATCCGCGCATACAAGGGTTAGCGCAATCAACTGGTAGACGAGCACGCACCACGCGGTTGAAACGAAACACAGCAAACCTCTTCACATGAAGTGTTCTAGCGAACGAACGGAATCATTCCACGCAAGATTCGAACGACAGCAGTCACCTGATCTGCCGACAAACGACAACTCGATTACTCTGTCGATTACGTTCGCATGAACGTTCACGCACTGCCCCATCATTCGCCGGAGGACCATCCGCGATGAGCAACGAGTCAACGCCGTCAGACGCAGCGCCCGCGCGCGAGCAGGCCACGGACGCGAACCTCATCGACGAAACGCTTCTCGAAGATCCGAGCGTGCGCGATCACCCGCGGCATCAGCAGATGTTTCCCGTGCTGTCGGAAGCGGAAATCGAGCGCATGCGGCGCTTTGGCGAGCCGTCGCGCTACGTGAAGGGCGCCTTGCTGTATCGCGCGGGAAGCCTGTGTCCCGGCGTGTTCGTGCTGCTCTCGGGCAAGGTGCGGATTGTCGGGCGCGATGGGCTCGGCCACGAGCGGATTATTCATACGTACACGCAGCGCGGCGAGTTCACGTCGGATGTCACGCAACTCTCCAACAAGCCTGCCGTCGTCGATGCGCATGTGGTCGAAGACGTCGAAGCGATGTTGCTGCGGCCCGAAGCGTTGAGCTCGATGATGATCAGCGAAGCCGACCTCGGCGAAAAGATCATGCGTGCGCTGATTCTGCGGCGCGTGCTGGTGATCGAGCGCGGGCACGGCGTCGTGCTGGTCGGCCCGTCGAACAACGGACGGCTGATCGCGCTGCAGAACTTCCTGCGCCGGAACGTGTTCCCCAGCCTGACGCTCGACGCGGACAAGGACGCCGAAGCGATCGCGCTGCTTGCACGCCTGACGCCGCAACCGGACGATTTTCCGCTCGTCGTCTGCCCGAACGGCACGGTGCTGCGCAATCCCGATGAAGGCCAGCTTGCTTCGTGCCTCGGACTGATTCCCGAATTCGATGCCGCGCATGTCTACGACGTGGCGATTGTCGGCGCAGGGCCAGCGGGACTGGCGGCTGCCGTGTATGCGGCTTCTGAAGGACTCTCCGTCGCGGCGCTCGATTGCCGCGCGCCGGGCGGCCAGGCGGGCACCAGTTCTCGCATCGAGAACTATCTCGGCTTTCCGACGGGCATTACAGGCCATGCGCTCGCGGGCCGCGCATTCGTGCAGGCGCAGAAGTTCGGCGCGCATATCGGCATTCCGTGCGAAGTCAAGGCGCTGTATTGCGACAAGCAGCCGCCCGTGGTCGAACTGACCGACGCGCGGCGCATCACCGCGCGCACAGTGGTGATCGCAAGCGGCGCGGAATACCGGCGGCCCGACGTGGAGGGACTGGAGCGTTTCGACGGATCCGGCGTCTATTACTGGGCCACGCCCATCGAAGCGCGTTTATGCCGCAAGGAACCCGTGCTGCTGGTCGGCGGCGGTAATTCGGCGGGACAGGCGGTCGTGTTTCTCGCGTCGCACGCCGAGCACGTGCATATGTTCATACGTGGCGCGAGCCTCGAGCACAGCATGTCGCACTATCTGATCGAACGCATTCTGGCGCTGCCGAATGTCACGCTGCATACGCGCATCGAACTCACTGCGCTCGAAGGCGATGCGCGGCTGGAGCGCGTGCGATATCGCGGCGCGGGCGGCATAGAAGGCAGCATGACGACGCATCATCTGTTCGTGTTCATCGGCGCGGAGCCGAATACGGGCTGGCTCAAGACATGCGGCGTGTCGCTCGACGAAAAGGGTTTTGTGCTGACCGGCCCCGATATTCCTGGCGCGGGCCTGCAATCGATGTCGCTGCAGACCAGCGTGCCGGGCGTATTCGCAATCGGCGACGTGCGCTCGGGATCGACCAAGCGTGTCGCGTCGGCAGTGGGCGAAGGCGCGGCGGTCGTCGCGCAGATTCACCGCATGTTGTCCGAGATCCGCGCGGCGTGCTGACGGACGTCCGTTTTATTTCAGCAATCCGAACACTGCGACGCCATTCGTCGTGCCGACATAGACGCGGCCATGCGCGATCATCGGCGTGATGTATTTGTTGCCCGCGCCGAATGTATCGCGCGAGCCGGACTGATTGCTGTTGTACAGTTCCTGCGCGAGATTGGCCGCATTGAATGCGTGCAGCGCGGCCACCGAGCCGTTTTCCGCCGCCCACACAATCGCGTTCTGTGAGCCGTTCGCTGAAATGCTCGGCGTCGTGCCCGGATACGCGAACGTGCCCGCGCTCGTCGACGAAGGCGTGGTGGCGAGCCGCGCGGCGCTGACCGGAAACGCCTTGAGGTTGTCGCCAACCGAGCCGTAGTACACGACGTTGCCGTAGAACGCCGGCGTCGTGAACACCCCGCCGATCAGTTGTCCGTCGATCTCCTGCCAGATCGCGTTACTCGTGCTGTTGAATTTGCCCAGATTGTCGCGATCGACGACATAGATCTTCGAGTCCTTGCCCGAGCCGAGCGCGAGATGCCGCGTGACACCGTTCGCGTCGACGAGATCGGGCAGCAGCATCGCGCCGCCCGAGCCGAGGTCGGCGTCGCGCGCGGACTGCGACACAGTGTCGAAGGTCGCGAAATAATCGGCGACATTGAGCTGCGGCGACGTTCCGAGCTTGATGAATGCATTGCCGAAATTGCCATTCGATGGAAAACCTTGCGCGTTCAACGTCGTGTCGAAGGTGCCGTTTGCATCGAGGAAATAGAGCGACGTGCCGTCCGATGCCATCCCGCCGCCGCCCATCCAGATCGCGCCGCCGCTGCCGTTCGGCGTCAGGTTTACCGCGCTCGTCTGCGCGAGCGTGTCCGCGTTGTAGGCCATCACCCAGCCCGCGTAGACGCCCTGATCGCAGTGCGAGGTCCATGCCAGATAGACCTTGCCGTCGACCAGCGCGAGCGCCTGGCGCTCCGCGTATTGCTGCGGGTCGAAGACGGTCACGCCGTTGCTGCTGTTCGCGCCGCCGCCCGGATAGCTGCCGGTGATGTCCGCCGGTCCGCCGAGCGCTTCGGCGCCCGTCGCGAGATCGACTGCATGCAGGCGCTGATGAATCGTGCCGCCCGCGTCCTTGCTCATCGCGACCGCATACATCACGCCATTCGCGCCGCGTCCGCGATCGATCACGGGCGTGGCCGTAATGCCGATCTCAGGAGAAATCTGCGCGCAGTTGCGGGGATCGCTGGTGGTCTCGCCGCTGCCGAGCAGCGAACGCTGCCACAGCTGCGCATTGCTGTCGGCATCGAACGCATAGACGCTCGCATGTTCGGTCACGACGTAGACAACGTTGTGCGCGGCGCCGCTTATCGACACGTTGCTGACAAAGAGCGGCTGCGCGTCGACCTTGCCGTCGACGGCAAGAAAGCCGACCTTGCCGAAATTCGTGGCGTTGACGTTTGCAGGCGTGAGCGTGGTTTCCGCGAGATATTGCCCTGTGCGGGCCAGATCGTTGTGATAGGTCAGGACGTCAGCGACGGCGGCGGCCGTGCCGCCCGAACTGCCCACACCGCCTGTCCCACCCGACGAAGTGCCCGAGCCCGAGCCGGACCCGCCGCTGCCACTACTGCCACTACTGCCACCCGCGCTCGCGTTGTTCGACGAACTGCCGCCGCTGCATGACACGCAGATTGCGGCCACGACACACAGAATCGCGATATGCCGCGATGAGCAAAGGCTGGAGAACGAACGGTGCCAGCGGTTCATGGACGTCTCCCGGGCGGTCGGGCGACCGCGAAGATTATCGGCCTCGCATTGGCGAAAGTCGCATGTCGGTGCGTTTCCGGCATGACGGTTCAGCAATTCCCGTTCCGCAGCGCAAATTCGTGCGACGGAATACTCCACGTCGTGCGTTTAATACACACGACCGTCACGGGACATTCAAAATGATTTCAGATCCGGCACGCCGTTTATTGTTGTTCGCCGCATGCATCGCGCTGATAGCGGCACGCGATGACGCGAGCGCGACTTCGTCGCGGCAGGCAGCGCCCGTCGCGCATGTCGCCGATCAGAGTATTCGCGTCGGCACACCCGACGGCTACGGCACTTTGCCACTCTACGCCGATCGCAGCATCGATGCTGCACAGACTGATGTCACACGCGTGTTCATCATCGTGCATGGCACGTTGCGCAACGCCGACAAGTACTTCGCGACGGGCCAACAGGTACTCGCGGCGGCGGGCGCGAGCGGCAAGGACAGCATGGTCGTCGCGCCGCAGTTTCTGACGACACGCGATCTTCGCGCGTTTTCAATGCCGCAGCACACGCTCGCGTGGACGGAAGCCGGATGGAAAGAAGGTGCGCCTGCGCGTCGCCCTGCACCAGTGAGTTCGTTTGCGGCGCTCGATGCGCTGCTCCAGCATTTCGATAACGCGCAGCGTTATCCACACTTGACGTCCGTGACGCTCATCGGGCATTCGGCGGGGGCGCAGATCGTGCAGCGCTACGCGGTGGCGGGTCGTGCGGAAGACGCATTGGCGCGCGACGGTATCCACGTGCGGTACGTAGTGGCGAATCCATCGAGCTATCTGTATTTCGACGATGAACGCCCTGCATCGCAAGGCGTTTTCGAGCATGTCGATACGCAAGCGTGTCCGCGCGCGGTCGAGTGGAAATACGGCATGCTCGACACGCCTGCTTATGTTGCTGCACAGGACAGTGCGTTAATCGAGGCCCGCTATGCGAAGCGCGATGTCGTGTATCTGCTCGGAATGGATGACGTCGATCCACGCACGCATTTTATCGACCGCTCTTGCGCTGCGATGGCACAAGGTCCGTTCCGGCTCGCGCGTGGGCTCGCATACTTCGACTATCTGAAAAGCCGCTATCCCGCGGGACTGAATCAGCGCGTGGTCGAAGTGCCAGGCGTGGGGCACGACGCACAGCGCATGTTGACATCGGGTTGCGGCATGGCAGCGCTGTTCGATCAGCCGATGCCGTCGTCATGTCCCGTCGGGC
The DNA here is from genome assembly GCF_017104715.1 of Burkholderia sp. Ac-20365. Classification (GTDB taxonomy): domain Bacteria; phylum Pseudomonadota; class Gammaproteobacteria; order Burkholderiales; family Burkholderiaceae; genus Paraburkholderia. The sequence continues at coordinate 380,689 of NZ_JAAGPI010000001.1, read as the reverse complement.
GCGGACAACCATGACGCCGTCTTCATTCGATTGTCGATACCGCGTCCATCGTGGTCAGACAATGCAGGTCGAGCGCGCGCGTGTGCTCGGTCATGTAATCGACGAACACGCGAATGCGTGACGGAAGATGCTTGCGGCTCAGATAGCAGATGTAATGGCCGCCATCGTCAGGCGCGTACTGCGTGAGGCACGTAACGAGACGCCCGTCGCCGAGCAGATCGCAGACCTGATAGCCGGGCAGCTGCGCAATGCCCTGCCCGTCCAGCACCGCCTGCAACATCAACTCCGGGTCGTTGAACGTGTGCGTGGCGTGCGGCTGGCGGCGCATCGGCAGGCCGTCCACCTTGAACTCCCATTCGCGTACGCGCCCGGATGCCGTGCGCAAGTTGATACAGCGATGGTCCGACAGTTCGTCGACATGACCCGGCAAGCCATGCGCGCTCGCATACGCAGGTGACGCGCAGACGATCATCTGCATTGGTATCAGTTTGCGCGCAACGATCTCGCTGTCTTCCATGCGTCCATCGCGGAACGACACGTCGATGCGATCGGCAGTGAAGTCAGAGTGACGGTCGTTGAGCAGAAGCTCGAGTGATATCGCCGGGTACTGCGCATGAAAGCCACGCAGCAAGGGCGCGACGATCTTGCGTCCGAAGCCGGGCGTCGAACAGATGCGCAACTTCCCGCGCGGTGGACCGCTGCGCAACTCGCGCATCTCTTCGAGCGCCTGCACGATGCGCTCGACGCCCGCCTGGCAGTTCTCAAAGAAGAGTTCGCCTTCGCGCGTCAGCGACGTGCTGCGGGTCGTGCGCAGAAAGAGACGCGTGTCCAGCTGCGTCTCCAGCTTCTGCACGTTCCGGCTGACGGACGAGCGGCCGATGCCGAGGCGATCGCCCGCTCTGGCGAAGCTGCCTTCATTGGCGACGGCGAGAAAGGAAACAACGCCGGCGAAACTGGTTGCAAACGTGCTTGCAATCGGATCGTCGGCGCCCGTAACGGAGCGGCGCGGTGCGTAGTCTGACATGGAAGCGCGAAGTCGAGGTCGAGTGGAGTCCTTATCCGACTAGACGTTTGAGCGCTTCTGTTTGTGACATGGTCCGCCGAAATTTTCTCCCGCGCGCGTGCGAACGCCCGCGCGCCCTACTTCTCCGGCACCAGAACAGGCGCGCCCTTGTCCTTGAGCAGCAGCACGAGAAACTTCGCGGGTTTCGTCCTGCTCGCGTTATGGCCGACCGTGTGGACGTCGTTCGGGCCTTCATAGAACGACTGGCCTTTTGTGAGCGTGACTTCCTTGCCGCCTCTCACCTGCATCACGATCGAGCCTTCCAGCACATAGATGAAGCCATGCGCGTTGTGGCGATGCACCGGGTCGACCGCGCCGGGCGGATACTCGACAACGATCATCAACGCTTCCTTGCCGGGATAGTCGTCGAGCGGTTTCGTCATGACAGGCGTGACGATGGCCGCGGGCGGCTCGGCGTGGGCCCGGCCCGTCAAGGCGCCCGCCACCAGAAGCAGGCTTGCGAGGGATCTCTTCGAGCGAAACATGATGCGCTCCTCACATGGACGCGGCCGCATGGGCCGGAGTTGATAAACGACACCGCGCCGGTTCAGGCGAGGTTCGCCTTGTCGAGGCCGAATGCCTTGTCGGACGAGCCCGGCACGGTCCGGAATGCAACGTTGGCACGATTCCAGCCATTGATGGCCATGATTTCGAAGGTCAGGTCCGACAGTTCCTTCTCGGAGAACTGGCCGCGTACGCGCTCATAGATATCGTCGGGCACGCCGTGCTCGGGCAGCGTGGTCAGCACTTCCGTCCATGCCAGCGCAGCGCGCTCGCGCGGCGAGAACAGCGTCGACTCGCGCCAGATCGCAACGTGATGCAACCGGAGTTCGCGCTCGCCGTGAATATGCGCTTCCTTCACATGCATATCGACGCAAAAGCCGCAGCCATTGATCTGCGATGCGCGGATATTGACGAGATCGCGGATGGGCTCCTCGATCGCGCAATCCTTCAGCAGGGTGCTGAGCTCGATGAACTTCTTCGACAGTTCGGGCGATTGATGGAAGTAGTTGATGCGCTGAGTCATGATTTCTCCTGGCGTCGATGACGGATGCATCCGTGCCACACGGATGCCGTTCGCGGCGAGAACCGCACGACGTCATGGTAGGTTCGTGACACATGCCGCGGTAGACATGCACACGGACTCACGGTGTTGCCCGTCAGGCACCAATTCCACATTGAAGCACGGGCGCGCTACTGGCGTCGCCCGACGCGCTCAGGGCTCGCCGAATGCAGCGGCGATGCGCACCAGCTTGTCGGGGTTGCGCTGCACGTGAATGCTCACGATGCGCTCGCCGTCCGTTTCGAAAGTCTGCGCCGATTCGAGCCGGCCTTCGATATAGCGCAACAGCGCGACCCGTCCGTTGAGCGTCACGAGCCTGACATGAACCCGGCCAGGATAGCGCCGCAAGGCCGCATAGAAGAGTTGCGCGATGCGCCGGCCGCCCATCATCGGCTTCGGGAAACTGGTCACCTTGCCGCCGCCATCGCCGATCAGAACCGCGTCTTCGGCAAGGAATGCGTTGATCGCATGGAAGTCGGCGCTGGCAAGCGCCTGCGCAAAGCTCTGCAGCAATTGCCGATGTGTCTCGCGCGGCACCGCATGACGCGGCCGCTCGTCACGCAGTTGCGACTTTGCGCGACTGACCAGCTGGCGGCAGGCAGACTCCGTCTTGCCGATCGCATCCGCGATCTCGTCATAGTCTGCATCGAACACTTCGCGCAGCAGGAACGCCGCACGCGCTTCGGGCGTGAGCCTTTCGAGCAGCATCAGAAACGCGACCGACACGTCGTCGGCACGCTCGGTCATCTGCTCGGGCGTAGCGGGTGAGTCCGTGATCTCGGGCTCGGGCAGCCAGATGCCCGTGTAGTGCTCACGCTGGATCTTGGCAGCCCGCAGACGGTCGATAGACATCCGCGTCGTGACGGAGACGAGCCAGGCTTCGGCATTGTCGATGCTCTCGCGCTCAGCAGCATGCCAGCGCAGCCAGACGTCCTGCACGATGTCCTCGGCTTCGGCTACCGAGCCGAGCATCCGGTAGGCAATCTTCTGCAGGCGCGGGCGAAGCTGGTTGAAGGCGAGCGCGTCGTCCATAGGGTGAGTGTGCTGCCCTTTTCTGAATGGGAAAGCACAAGTTTGCCATGGATGACGTCCGAGGATAGTGCACGGGACACGAAGCCCGCATGCTGGTATGAAGAATCGCTCGCGACGTTGCGCATGGCTCACACTGAAGTGTCTTCGAGAAAGTCTGTGATCGCGTCGCGGCTCGGCGTGATGCCGCTCAATTGAAGCCTTCAGTAGCCGGGCGTGCTCCGTGCTGAAGATATCTCTTCAGCAGACAGTACGTTTTCCTTTTCTCGCGTCGCTTTAGAAAAAACACGATCCCGCTTCGCAAGCGCTCTGCCTTGCGACAAATATTTTTCCATCCGTTATATTCGCGTCGACATATCGAACGGATTACGTTTAACTCTTCAAGTCACTGGAATCGGGATGTTAAGAAGAACTGTTGCAACAGCGGCATTGAGCCTGGTGGGTTCCGTTGCGCACGCGCAAAGCAGCGTGACGCTCTATGGATTGATCGATACGGGTATCACGTATGCAAACCATGTCGCGACTTCGAGCGGGCATAGTGATCTTGTGAGATATGCAGACGGTGTCGCGCAAGGCAGCCGCTGGGGTATTCGCGGCAAGGAAGATCTGGGTGATGGTCTGTCTGCCATCTTCACGCTCGAAGGCGGTTTCAGTTCAGGCGACGGCACGATCGCGCAAGGCGGTGCGCTATTCGGACGCCAGGCGTGGGTCGGATTGAACAAGAACGGCGTTGGCTCGCTGACTTTCGGACGTCAGTACTCGCTATCGAGAGACTACATTCACAACTACGCGATGGGCCATGAAACGCCAGCGGGCAACTACGCGTATCACATCAACGATCTCGATCAACTGACGTCGAGCCGCATCAACAACTCGGTCAAGTTCAGCAGCGCGAACTTCAACGGCCTGACGTTCGGTGCCCTGTATGGTTTTTCGAATCAGGCAGGCGCTTTCTCGGGTTCACCGACCACGACGACGGGCACGACGACCAATCAAGGTTCGTCGCGAACATTCAGCGCCGGCGTCAACTATGCGCCTGGGCCGTTCGCCATCGGCGCAGCGTATACCGACATTCGTTTTCCCGGCAGTGCAACGCCTGCTTTCACCGCCAGTATCGCCAATATCAACACCGGACCGCTGCGCGATCTGCGCACCTTCGGCATCGGCAGCAGCTACGTGTTTGGTCACGCCAAGGTATGGGGCAACTGGACGCACACACAACTCGTGCAGATCGCATCGCACGAATCGACGCTGAACAATTACGAGGTGGGCGGCAAGTATCTGTTCACACCCGCGTTCAGCGGCGGGCTCGGCTACACGTTCTCGGATCTGAGCGGCGAGTTCAGCGGCAAATGGCACCAGGTGAACAGCTTCGTCGACTATGCATTGTCGAAACGAACCGATGTCTATGCACTTGCTATCTATCAGAAGGCGTCGGGCAGCAACATCGTCAATGGACACGAGGTGCCCGTTCAGGCGGAAATCGGTGCGAGTTCGAGTTTTATCGGCAACTCGGGAACGGGCGCCAACTCGCAGCTCGCCGTGCGCGTTGGCCTCAGACATCTGTTCTGACAGCAGCGCGAGACGCATGCTCTGCGTCCGCGCTTGCCGTGTCACACCGTTTAGAACGCGTGACGCAATCCGACCGTCACTGCCACCTGCGAATCCGTCGACGACGGCGACAGCGTGTTGATCATCGCGTGCGACAGCACCGAATCCGCCGGTGCGCCGTGCACGTTCTGATAGACGCCTTCGAGATAGAAGTCGGTGCGCTTGCTGAGCGCGTAGTCCGTTTGCAGCATCGCCGTATTCCAGCCCGGCGCCGAGCCGTTATACGCGCCGTGCGTGTACGTGTAGGCGCCCGACACGCTCAATGCCGGTGTCAGCGCATACTTCGCGTTCACTTCGTAGTTGTCCAGTCGCAGCGAGCCCGTCAGCGATCCCGCGGAAGAATCGTTCGCGCCGAGATACGTGCCCGTGCCGAACGAGAACACGCCCGCAGCGTTGTCGATCTGCGAATGGCTCCACACCAGACCCACCGTCGCCGGCCCGAACGTGTAGTTGCCGCCGAGCGACCAGATGCGCTGGCGTTGCGCGATGAAGTTCGCGCTCGTATCCGACGACGTGGTCGCGCCGGTACCGTTGCCCGCATTGTTGAACTGCAGATAGCCCGCAGCGAGATTGACGGGGCCCATCACGTACGACACACCGAAACCGTACGAGCGGTTGTTCGCGAACTCGCCTGCCTTGTTGCTGAAGCTGTACATCGTTTCGAACGTGACGCCGCTCCACGTCGGGCTGGTGTACTTGACCGAGTTGTTGATCACGACGGAGTTCGCCGCGAGGTTGTCGTTCTCGAACGGATGTGCAGCCATGCTGCCGCCCCACGTGTTGAACTCGGCCGTCAGCGGGCCGACGAGGTCGTTCATCGCGTCGAACTGGCGGCCGAACGTCAGCGTGCCGTACGGGTCGCTTTGCACGCCAACCCACGCCTGCGAGCCGAATGCGCTGCCGGAGAACGCCTGCGAGCCGTTATTCAGCAGAAAACCCTGTTCGAGCTTGAAGACGGCATGCAGGCCGCCGCCGAGATCTTCCGAACCTTTGAGCCCGAAGACCGTGTTCTGCGTCGAGCTGCTCACCATCTGCCAGTTGCTGTGGCCTTGCTGGTTGTTGGTGTACACGAGGCCGGTGTCGATCAGGCCATATAGCGTCACGCTGCTTTGCGCGTGCGCCGAAGCGGTAAAAACACCGAGTGTCGCGAGGGCGAGTAAGGATTTCTTCATGTCTGTTTTGCTCCGGGATGTAGCTGTGAAGAGTCGGGCGCCGCCATATGCGAACGTGGCAACGTGTCGACCATTTTGGGCGCGCGATCATAAAAGAACGGACGATGGTTTGGCAACCACGATCGCGCAAAAAACTCAACGCAGCGTGTCCATCATAGGAGCGACAAAAATATCCGGCATTGAAGTGCGCATGCGTGCGGCGCAATTCCAGCACACTGATGCGAGATTGCTTTCAGCCAGATAAAGAAGATGTTCTGATTGGCTAACAGAAGAAGAAAAGCGCGCGTTGCGAGCAGATCACGCGTTGCAGGTCATCGCCGCGACCGGCTATCCGTTTTTCGACGCACCCGGCGCGTCTTTCCTGCGGCGGCCGTCGGCGGCACGTTCCAGCAACAGCCGGTCCATCGCCGACAGCAGATCCGTTGGATCGAGTGGCTTGCGTAAAAAGCCGTCGTAATAGACAAATGCAGGCGGGCTCGGCTCGCCCGAGACGAGAATAAACACGATCCCCGCGAGGTTCTGCTCGTTACGCACGTGATAGCACAGCACGCTGCCCGACATCACGGGCATGCGCCAGTCCGCGACGACGATGTCCACATCGCGCTTGCGCAGCATGTCGAGCGCGGTGCGCCCGTCTTCCGCAAGACAGGTATCGTAGCCATGCGCCTGGCACACGTACTTCCAGGCGTCCAGCGTTTCAACGTCATCGTCTACAAGCAGCACTGTCGGCATATCTGGCCTCGCTCATGACCATTCGATGCACTGCGCTCACGTCCGCTTCGTGACGTTCGAGCGCGCTCTCACATGTTGCTGTCGGATACAACCGCAAAAATCCGGAAGGCCGGCGCGCTGGATTGATTTGAAAACTCATGCGCCGGCCGCGTTTCAAACGCAATGGCAATAGCGTCCCTTCACTCACACGGGAAACGGATTGCGCTCCGCAAAACCTTCCTGATGCCAGTACGGATACACGGGTCTGACCTTGCTCGCTTCATCGAGTTTCGCAACCTGCTCAGGCGTGAGATTCCAGCCCACCGCGCCGAGGTTCTGACGCAACTGCTCTTCATTGCGCGCGCCGATCAGTACCGTCGCGACAGTCGGCCGTTGCAGCAGCCAGTTCAATGCGATCTGCGGAATCGTCTTGCCCGTTTCTTCAGCGATGGCATCCAGCGCATCGACGACGCGATACAGATATTCATCAGGAACAGGCGGGCCCATATCGGCGGTCTTGTGCAGGCGGCTCTGATCCGGCAGCGCCTGGCCGCGGCGGATCTTGCCCGTGAGACGCCCCCAGCCAAGCGGACTCCAGACCACAGCGCCCACGCCCTGATCGATACCGAGCGGCATCAGCTCCCATTCGTAGTCACGTCCAATCAGCGAGTAGTAAGTCTGGTTCGCCACGTAACGCGGATAGCCATAACGCTCCGCCACATCGAGCGATTTCTGCAGATGCCATCCGGAGAAGTTCGACACGCCTGTATAGCGGATCTTTCCCGCGCGCACGAGATCGTTGAGCGTGGAGAGCGTTTCTTCCACGGGCGTCTTCGCATCGAAACCATGCAGCTGGAACAGGTCAATGTAATCGGTTTGCAGACGCTTTAGCGCGGCATCGACCGCCTTGATCAAATGAAAGCGCGACGAGCCGACGTTGTTCGGATCGCTGTCGTCGAAACGAAACGTGGCCTTCGTGGAAATGATGGTCTTGTCGCGGCGTCCCTTGAGCGCTTCGCCGAGAATCGATTCGGATGCGCCGCTCGAATAGATGTCGGCACTGTCGAACATCGTGACACCCGCATCGAGACAGATGTCGATCAGCTTGCGCGCCTCGGCGACATCCGTCGCGCCCCACGCCTGGAAGAATTCGCCCTTGCCGCCAAATGTTCCTGTACCGAAGCTGAGTACGGGCACCTTGAATCCTGACGCGCCCAGGTGACGATATTCCATGTTGGCCTCATTGATGGATCGAAAGATCGGGATTGAATGGGATGGACCGCACGCAGGCCGCGCTGCATGCGCGAACGTCAGGTCGATAGACTACCCCATTGGCCCGCAGTGTGCTGGCGTGCCGGCTTACGTCAATGATTTGAAAGAACACACGTCCCTGCAACTATCCAGAATGAATACTGTCGTGCAACCGATATGAGCAAGCGCAGCGCCTGATCCACATAAACAAAAGCAAACGGGGCGCGCATCTGACTGCGCGCCCCGCTTTTGACTCCGTTTTTAACGCTGCTTTTTACCGCTGTTTTAGCCGTTGACGGTCTCGACCTCGCTGCTGACCGCCTTGCCCTTGCGGCGCAGTTCTTCCGTGGTTTCGCCGCCGCCGTCAGGCAACCAGCCCGGCGGCTGGATCACGTGATTGATCGCGATCCACACGCTCTTCGCCGTGAACACATCGCGAATCAGCGTGGCCCAGTGCTCGAACTCGACGACGAACGGGTTACGCGACGTGGTCGGCGTGACGAGACCGTAGCGGCAGGGTTCGTCGGCGCGTTCTTCGACATACGTACCGAACAGACGGTCGAAGATGATCAGCACGCCGCCGTAGTTCGCATCCAGATAATCGACATTCGATGCATGGTGCACACGGTGCGCGGACGGCGTGTTGAACACATATTCGAGCCAGCCGAGCTTCGGCACCCACGTCGTATGCAGCCAGAACTGGTACAGCAGGTTCATATAGAGCGTCAGCAGCACGACTTCAGGGCGCACACCGAGCAGGACCAGCGGCGTGAAGAAGATGGCCGAGCCCGTCAGCTTGCCCGTTACGCCGAGCCGGAAGGCGGTGGACAGCGTCAACTGGTTCGGGGAGTGATGCACGGCATGCGTGGCCCAGAAGAAGCGCATACGGTGCGACGCGCGGTGATACCAGTAGTAGCAGAACTCCTGGCCGATGAAGAGCGCGAACACCATCACCGCGCTATTGATCGACACAGTGAAAAAGCGATGATCCCAGGCGAGTGCGAAGACGGGCGCTGCGAGCGACAGCGGCAACAGCGCGAGCAGCTTGCGTGCGACCAGGTCGAACAGCGAGATCCAGACTTCGTACCACGCGAATGGCGTGGCCGTGTTGCGATTTTTGCGGGTGAGTACGGCCGCTTCGATCAATGACACGACGACGACGGCGGCCGAAGCGTAAAGAGAAATTTTTGCGAACTGTTCCATGACGATGCCATATCGGTTTGTGGCGGGAGGTATCGTCTGCGGTGGTTGTTTCGATCAGTGCATCGCATCCGATATGCGCACTGTAGTGATGGCAGCCGTTACAGGCTATGCAGAAGTTATTTCACCCTATGTCACGGGGCGGAGCGCCTTATGCGACAAGGCTTTCGGGCGTTTTCCGAAAGCGCGGAAAACGCCCGCCGAGCGCAAAAAATGTCACCGCTCGCCGGCTTTCGAACGATCGTGCGAGGGGAATCAGAACACGCGACCCGCCTCAACTCGCCAGCGTCGCGCGCACCGTGAATTCGCCTTCGGGCACTTCCACCCCGAGCCGCTCCAGCGACGTGTAGAAATCCGCGGGCAACGGTTCGACGGGATAGCCGCGCTTTTCCCACGCGTCCAGCCCGCCCTTGAGCGCATGCGCGTGGCGAATGCCCTTGCGATGCAACTGCGCGATGATGCGCCGCGCCGTCGCCTCGCTCGGACACACGCAATACACGACGATAGGATGCGCGAGCAGCACGGCATCGAGCTTCTCCGGCGAGTCGAGATCGAGCGGATACGCGCCCGCGATCCGGTACGCCTCCTTCTCCCGCACGGCGCGCGGCCTTGCGTCGAAGATCAAAGGCGGCGCGTCCGACCGCATCATCGAGTCGAGCTGGTCCGGGTTGATGCGCATCTTCGCGAGCCAGCGGCGGAACTGCGTTCGGCGCACCCAGCGATACAGCAACACCGTTACGGCGATCGCCGCGAAGGCGTCGAAGATCGTGCCGCCGTTGTGCCGAACCAGCAGCATCGCCTGCACGATCTGGTCATGCAGCGCCGCGCCGCCAATCAGATACACGCCCGTCCACAACGACGCGCCGACGGCATCCCACAGCAGGAACACGGCGGGCGCGATTGCCGTCGTGCCGAGCAGCGGCGCGAAAATCAGGCCGAGGCCGGGCAGGAACTTGGCGAGCGTGAGAATGGGCGCGCCGTGACGCTCGAAGACGCCGCGTGCCATCCGCAGCGTCGTATCGAGCGACAGCGAAAAGCGCACGAGGCCGTTCAGCAGGCGCCGCCCTTTGACCCGGCCGACGAAGAACCAAAGCGAATCGGCGATCAGCGTCGCGCCGACGGCCGCGAGAAACACGCCCGCGTACGACACCTGCCCCATCGCCGCCATCGTTCCGGCGAGCATCAGCATCGGCGCGGCCGGTACGGGCACGCCGAGTTGCGTGACCAGCACGCTGAGAAACACGGCCCACGGGCCGAGCGAAGCGGGAATAGCGGTGGGGAAATGCCACACGACAGCGGTCCTTTAAGGCATGGAGCGAGGGCGTCCGCGCCGAACGCCGCCCGTCGAAACGGTATTGCGCGCCGCAAACGCCGAACCCGGCCGGCAAGCAACGCCCGGGGATTCTAGACGGGATCGCGAAAGCACGTGTTCCTGCCGTACAACGCGGCGCCCGTCATTCCATGCGAAAAGTACCGGAGTTCACGGTCATTTCCGTGAAACGGCGTCAGATGCCCGGGTCAGTCCGGATCGGGAAGCGTAATGCCGAGCAAGGCCGAGCTGACCGACTTGCCGTGCGCATCGAGCGCGAGCGATCGCGTGACGCCGCCGCCGAGCGCATCGCGCAACACGAAATTGAACGCCGCGAGCCGCGGCAATTCGTATCGGGTCACTTCGCCGTGCACGAAATCGGCAAGCCACGCTTTCACGCGCGCTTCGCTCAGATGCTGGCGCAAATGCTCGTAATGACGCGTATCGTGGCAGATCACCGACACATTCAGCGTGTTGCCCTTGTCGCCCGTGCGCGAATGCGCGAGTTCGCGTAGTTGCATGTCAGGCCTCCACAAAAGCAAAAGACGGCTTTACGGCGTCGCGCGGCAGCAGCACCGATTGCACCGCGAGCACTTCTCGGGTCGATTTCGTCACGCCGCCGCCGCCCGCCGGTCCGTTCGTATAAAGCGTTTCGACCTCGTTGCCGATGCGCAGCGCTTCTTCCAGCGTCGCCGTGCGTCCGGCGACGCGCACGCGCACTTCGTACGGCTCGCCGCGCTGATCGGCGGCCGTGTCGCCGTAGAGCGAATCGACGCCGATCAGATCGAAGCGCAGTTCGCTCGCGGCGACGCCCGTCAGCGCCAGCCGCTCGCGCACGATCTCGAGCGCGAGCCGTCCGCGCGCGACGGCGCCCGGCCCGCCGTACGAAATCTGCCCTTCACCGATATAGCCGTCCGTGTAAGCCACCGACACCTTCAGCGTGTCCGTGCGCGCTGTGCCTTTGCCGCCCGTCACGCGCACGCGGTCCGATGTTTCTTCGGCGATCGCCACTTCCGTGAAATCGGCGACGACGTCCGGTTGCAGATAACGCGCAGGATCGTGAATCTCGTAGATCAGCTGTTCCTTGCAGGTCGCCGCGCTGACGCGTCCGCCCGCGTGCGGCACTTTCGTGATCGTGACCGAGCCATCCGCCGCGACCTCGCCGATCGGAAACCCAAGCCGCGCAAGAACCGGCACGTCCTTGTAGCCGGGATCGGCGAAATAGCCGCCCGTAATCTGCCCCGCGCATTCGAGCAGATGCCCGACCACGGTCGCCTGGCCGAGCATCGTCCAGTCGTCCATGCGCCAGCCGAACTCGTGGATCAACGGCGCGGTGAACAAGGACGGATCGGCGACACGTCCCGTCAGCACGATATCGGCGCCCGCATCGAGTGCGGCGACGATGGGCGCAGCACCGAGATACGCATTCGCCGACACGATGCGCTCGCGATACGCCGCGACGTCATCGCCCGATTCCTCGAACCGGAACTGGCCTCGCAGCACGACGTCGAGCACGTCGTCGCCGCTCACCGCCGCGATCTTCAGCCCGCCCAGCCCAAGCGACTGCGCGATCTGCGCCGTCTTGCGCGCGGCGGCCTGCGCATTGGCCGCGCCCATGTTCGAGATGATCCGCACGCCGTTGCGGGCGGCCACCGGCAACACGGCGCGCATACGCGCCTCGAGCAGCGGATCGTAACCATGCTGCGGATCTTTGCGCTTCGCCTGCTGCGCGATCGCGATGGTCCGCTCAGCCAGACACTCGAACACGAGATAGTCGAGCTGCCCATGCTCCGCCAGTTCGACGGCGGGCTCGATACGATCGCCCGAGTAACCTGCGCCCGCGCCGAGCCGCACGCGTCGTTCGTGCTGATTTGCTGTCATTGCCGCACCATCCTCTGCTCAAACTCACAACGAAAAAATACCCAGCGCGACGCACGCGAGCGTCATCACGACCGACGCGCCGAACAGCAGCGGGAACGTGAATTTCTGATGCTCGGCGAGATCGATTCCGCATAACCCGACGACGAGAAACGTCGCCGGCGTCAGCGGGCTGACGGGAAAGCCCGTGGTCATCTGCCCGAGCAGTGCCGCCTGGCCGACATGCACGGCGGGCACGCCAAGCTGCCCTGCCACTTCTGCGATCACAGGCAGCACGCCGAAATAGAACGAATCGGGATCGAACAGCATGCTGAGCGGCATCGACAGCAGGCCGAGCACGACGGGAATGTGACCCGCCATTGCCGGTGGCACGAAACCGACGGCCGCCTGCGCCATCGCCTTGAGCATGCCGCTGCCCTGCATGACGCCTGTGAACACGCCCGCCGCGAGCAGAATGCCCGCCATCATCAGCGCGGCGCGCGCATGGGCGTCGATGCGCTTGCGCTGCATCTCGACATTCGGATAGTTCACCATCAGCGCGATGCACAGGCCGACCATGAACATGATCGCGGGCGGGATCTTCTCGCCCATCACGACCATCGTGCCGAGCACGATCACCGTCAGCACGATGTTGAACCAGAAGTTCTGCGGGCGGCGCAGCGCCTGTTCTTCGGGCGTCAGCTCGCGCTGCGGCATCGGAATCGCGCCGTCCGTGCCCGACACGCCGAGCCGCTTTTCTTCGCGCCGCCCGAGCCAGTACGCCGCGCCGAACACGAAGACGAGGCCGATCGCCTGCACGGGAATCAGCGGATTGAACAGCGCCGACACGGGCAGATGCAGCGACGCGGACGCGCGGATCATCGGCCCCGTCCACGGCAGGAAGTTGATGCCCGCCGCCATCGACACCGCCGCCGCAAGCACACGCTTGTCCATTTTCAGGCGCTCGTAGAGCGGCAGCATCGCCGGAATCGTGACGAGGAAGCAGACGGCGCCCGAGCCGTCCAGATGGATCAGCAGCGCCAGCAGCGTGGTGCCCATCACGATGCGCGTCGGTCGCGTGCCGACCGCGCGCAGAATCCGGTCGATGATCGGGTCGAGCGTGCCCGCGTCGGTGATCGTGCCGAAGTACAGGATCGCGAACACGAACATGCCGACCACGGGCGCAAGGCTCTTCAACCCGTCGACCACGAACTTGCTGGTCTGCAACCCGAACCCGCCGATCAGCGACGCCTCGATCGGCACGATGATCAGCGCGACGAGCGGCGACATGCGCTTCGAAAGAATGGCGCCGAGCAGGACGGCGATGGTGATGAGCCCCAGTAAAGGCAGCATGTGCATGTCTCCAGATCTTGTCTTTTAATGGCTTCGAGCGTAAGTTCGGCGCAGCGATAACGCAATTGAAATGATTTGATCGCAGCAATCACGAACTGTTATGGATCTGAACCTTCGCGATATCCGCGCCTTCGTCACGGTGGCGAATGCGGGCAATTTCACGCGCGCCGCCGCGCGGCTGCATCTGTCGCAGCCGGCGCTGACGGTGCAGATCAGGCGGCTCGAAGAGACCGTCGGCGCGCGCCTGTTCGACCGCAATAGCCGCACCGTCGCGCTCACGCAAACAGGGCGCGAGTTGCTCCCGCTGCTGCAGCGCTCGCTCGACGATATGGAGCGCGTGTTGCGCGACGCCCGCGCGCTCGGCGATGGATCGAGCGGCACCGTGCGTCTCGCGTGTCTGCCGACTTTCGCCGCGAGTGCGCTGCCTGATCTGATCCAGGCGTTCAGAAAGCGCGTGCCGCAGGCGCAGTTCCAGATTCGCGATGTCGTCGCAAGTGCTGTGAATGCGCTCGTGCGCAATGAAGAAGCCGATATCGGGCTGACAGGCGGCGATACTTTCGACCCTGCGCTGGAAGTGCTTCACGAAGGCGCCGACCGGCTCGTGGTGGTGTGCCCGAAAGATCACGCGCTGGCCCGCAAGCGGCGCGTGTCGGTCAGCGACGTCGCCGCGTCGCCGCTCGTGCTGACGGCGCAAGGCACGAGCGTTCGCAGTGTCGTCGATGCCGCGCTCGTCGAGGCCGGCTGTGCGCCCGAGATCGCCTGCGAGCCGACCTACATGATGACGGCCGTCGCGATGGTGCGCGGCGGACTCGGCGTGACGATCCTGCCCGCCAGCGCCCGCGAAGTGCTCGCCGAGCCGGACCTGGTTGCACGGCCCATCGACGATCCTTCGTTCGTGCGGCCCATCGCGCTGATCAAAAAACGCGGCCGCACCTTGCCGCGCGTCGCCGAAGAGTTCGTGACACTGATTGCGAAACGCATGAAGTGATAGCCGGAAAAACCCGAACACTTTGACATTCGCCCGTCACAATGCGGCGTGAGTCGAATGGACGCATGTGTATTTGCAACGAATATCGGGAAATCGCTATTGCCGGGCGCGCGCATCTCGTCCTAATCTTGAGTGCGGCCAGTGGCAGTATCCGGCATTTGAAACGGCGTCGACGAACGCTGCGTTTGCCCGCCTGAGCCGCGTTTAGCATTTCAATCCGAGGCGTGACGCATCACATGTCAGCGTACAAGTTCAAGCTCCTGATCATCGACGACGATGTCGCGACGGTGCGCATCATGAGCGATATGCTTTCTGATTACGGGGAAAGGCGCTTTGCGCTATCGGGCGAAATGGGTCTGCTGCTCGCGCGGCAATCCACGCCGGATCTGATTCTGCTCGACGCGAGCATGCCCGGCATGACGGGCTTCGACTTCTGTGAAATCCTGAAGGCGGACAGCGAGCTTGCGAAAATCCCGGTGATCTTCGTCACGAGCCACGACGCGCCGGCGCTCGAAATCGACGCGTTCCGCCTTGGTGCATCCGATTATGTGACGAAGCCGCTGAATGCGACCCAGTTGCGCGCGCGCGTCGAAACGCAGTTGCGCAAGCGGGTCAAGATACTGGATCAGTCGGAGAGCTTTCGCGCCGGCTCCTTTTTGCCGCCGACACTCGGCGCGTTGCCCGACAACATTCTGATCGTCGAAAGCGATGCGGTGCGGTTGAACCGGCTGCAAGACCTGCTGCACGATCTTGGCCGCTGCACGTCGGCGACGACGGGCGCGCAAGGTCTGGAACGCGCGCTGCACAGCCTGCCGACGGTGATTCTGGTGGACGCCGCGTTGCCCGACACGAGCGGCTTGCAGTTGTGCGCGGCGTTGAAGAAGGAGCCGCGACTCGAAGGCGTGCCGCTTCTACTAATGACGGACGACGCGGACAGCAGCAACGCCGATTACGAGCAGGCGCTGCTGAACGGTATCGCCGATAGCGTGCTGAATCACGCGCAACCCACCGTGCTCAAGGCCCGCGTGAAGAACGCGATGGCGTCCGTGCATGCGGACCAGAAGCGCATCGGCGCAATGCGCGAGTATTGGCTCGCGGTGGAAAAGGCTGGACGGCGCGTCGAACGGAAGAACGGCGAAGGCACCTTGCCTGAATGAGCGGCGAAGGCGCTTCGCCGCTCTTCAGACTGCGTTCTGTGTCCGATCAGAAACCTGCTGCGAGACCGTCGCGACGGCTGTCGCTTGCGGCGACATAGCCGCGGTCCGGTTCGTTGCGGTCGAGCTTCCAGATGAACTGGCCGGACCCGAAGTCCATATACGGATCGTCGATCGATTTGATCGTGTGACCGAGATCCTTGAGTTGACGCGCGGTCTGCGGGTCGAGCGTCGATTCGATATCGATCGAAAAGTCGCGGTTGACCTTCCAGCGCGGCGCGTCGCACGCGGCCTGCGGCTGCTGGCCGTAGTCGAGCATCCGCACGACGGTCTGCAAATGGCCTTGCGGCTGCATGTCGCCGCCCATCACGCCGAAGCTCATTACCGCTTCCTGCTGGCCGTTCACCTGCTGCGTGAGGAACGCCGGGATGATCGTGTGGAACGGCCGCTTGCCGCCCTCGACCACGTTCGGCGACTTCGGATCCATCGAGAAACCGCAGCCGCGGTTTTGCAGCGAAATGCCCATGCCCGGCACCACGCAGCCCGAACCGAAGCCCATGTAGTTCGACTGGATGAAGCTGACCATCATGCCGCGCTCGTCCGCTGCCGACATGTAGATCGTGCCGCCCGTCTTCGGCATGCCGAAGCCGAACTGCGTCGCGCGCTTCGGGTCGATCAGCTTCGCGCGCGATTTCAGATACGCGTCGTCGAGCATCTGTTCGGGCGTGACGTCCATCGAACGCGGATCGGCGACATAGCGATACACGTCGGCAAAAGCGAGCTTCATCGCTTCGATCTGCAGATGCTGCGATTCGATGCCGTCGAGCTTCAGCGACGCCACATCGAACTGTTCGAGAATGCCCAGCGCGATCAGCGCGGCGATGCCCTGCCCGTTCGGCGGAATCTCGTGCACCGTGTAGCCGCGATAGTCCTTGCCGATCGGCTCGACCCAGTCGGGCTGATAGTTGCGCAGATCGTCGAACGTCATCGCGCCGCCGTGTTCGCGCGCAAACGCGGCGATGCGCTCGGCGATTTCGCCTTCGTAGTAAGCGCGCGGGCCTTTTTCGGCGAGCAGGCGCAAGGTCTTCGCGTGGCCCGGCATGCGGATCAGTTCGCTGACTTCGGGCGCTCGGCCATGCGGCATGAAAGTATCGGCAAAACCGGGCTGGTTCTTCAGTTCCGGCACGGCAGCCGCCCACTTGCGCGCGACGACGCTTGCCACCGCGTGGCCGCGCTCGGCGATTTCGATGGCGGGCTCCATCAGGTCCGCGAACGGCAGCGAGCCGAATTTCTTGTGCAGCGCTTCCCAGCCGGCGACCGCGCCCGGCACTGTCACCGTGTCCCAGCCGCGCACCGGTTGAACGGCAAGGCCGTTGTTCTCGCCGTATTTGCGCTTGAAGTAATCGACATTCCACGCAGCGGGTGACACGCCCGATGCATTCAGCCCATGCAGTTTCTTACCGTCCCACACGAGCGCGAATGCGTCGCTGCCCAGACCGTTCGATACCGGCTCGACGACCGTGATGGCCGCTGCGGCTGCGATGGCGGCATCGACGGCATTGCCGCCTTTCCACAGCATGCGCAAGCCGGCCTGCGCGGCGAGCGGCTGCGACGTCGAGACGATGTTGCGCGCAAACACGGGCATGCGCAGCGTGGGATACGGGTTCTGCCAGTTGAAGCTTGTCATGTTGTCACTCTTATGGTTTTGCCAGTACGACGACAGCGCCGTCCCGAACAACGGCGCTGCAGAGAATCAGGACTCGCGCGGATCGAGCGCGTCGCGCAGGCCGTCGCCGAGCAGGTTGAAGCCGAGCACAGCCAGGAAAATCGCGATGCCGGGGAAGATCGACATCCACGGCGCCTGGCTGACGAAGTCCTTCGCGGTGTTGAGCATCGATCCCCACGACGGCGAAGGCGGCAATTGCCCGAGCCCGAGAAACGACAGGCTCGCTTCCGCGATGATCGCGCTCGCCACCGTCAGGCTTGCCTGCACGATGATGGGCGGCAGCACGTTGGGCAGAATGTAGCGCAGAATGATGCGCGCGTGATCGAGGCCGATCGCGCGCGCGCCTTCCACGTACTCTTCGGCTTTGACGCTGATCGCCTGTCCGCGTGTCAGGCGGATGAAGCGCGGCATCGCCGAAATGCCGATCGCGGCCATCGCGTTCGTGAGGCTCGGGCCGAGGAACGCGCTCAGTGCGATTGCGAGAATCAGGAAGGGAATGGACAGCAAGGCATCGGCGATACGCGAGATCACGCCGTCGACCAGCTTGCCGAAATAGCCCGCCAGCAAGCCGAGCGGCACGCCGAGTACAACCGCGATCCCGACCGACACCACGCCCGCCAGCAGCGAAGCCCGCGCGCCGTACAGCAGGCGGCTCAACACATCGCGGCCGAGTTCGTCAGTGCCGAACCAGTGAACAGCCGACGGCGCCTGGCGCACGGTCATGAAGCTCGCCTGCACCGGGTCGTACTGCGTGAGCCACGGCGCGAACACCGCCATCACGACGATCAGCGCAACGAGAAACGCGCCGAACACCGCCGCCCTGTTGCGCATGAAGCGCACGAGACCGCGGCGCTTGCGGCGCGGGAGCGTGGCCGCCGCTGCGGATCGTGCATCGATTGAAGTAGCCATCAGCCGCGCCTCAGTCGGGGATTGAGCAGGATATACAGCACGTCGGCGCACAGATTCACGACGATGAACGCCAGCGCCGTCACCAGCACGACGCCTTGCACGACGGGGTAATCGCGATTGAACACGGCATCGACGACGAGCTTGCCGAAGCCGGGAATCGTGAACACCTGTTCGGTCAGTACGGCGCCCGCCAGCAGTTCGCCGAACAGCAGCGCGAGCACCGTGACGATCGGAATCAGCGCGTTGCGGAATGCGTGCTTGACGACGACCGCCCCGCGCAACAAGCCTTTTGCTCGCGCCGTGCGAATGTAATCGGTGCGCAATACGCCGAGCATCGCGCTGCGCGTGTGGCGCATCAGTTGCGCGCCGAGCGCCGCGCCCAGCACGAACGCGGGCATCAGCATCGTCTTGATGCTGAGCCAGAAGTCCTCGCCCGGCGATACGTAGCCCGACGACGGCAACAGATGCCAGCGCACCGACACGATGAAGATCAGCATGATGCCGAGCCAGAAGTTCGGTATCGACATGCCCGACAGCGCGAAAATGTTCGCCGCGTAATCGAGCGGCCCGCCGCGGCTCGCCGCCGAAATCACACCCGCAGGAATGCCGATGCCGATTGCGAGGATCATCGCCATCACCGCGAGCTGGATCGTCACCGGCAGCTTCTGCGCGATCAGCTCGCGCACGGGCACGTCCGTGCGCAGAGACGAACCGAAGTCGCCATGCGCAACGTCGCGCATCCACAGCGCGTATTGCTTCGGCACGGGTTGATCGAGGTGATACTTCACGCGCAAAGTCGCGATGACCTGCGCGTCCTGATCCTCGCCCGCCATCGCCAGCACCGGGTCGCCCGGCAGCAGCTTCTGCAGGCCGAAGATCAGCATCGACACCAGAATCAGCGTCGGCACGGCCACCAGCAGGCGATTCGCGATGATCCGCAGCATGACGCTCAGCCCTTCACCGATACACCGCGCAGACGCACGAGGCCGTCGGCGGAAGGCGTGAAGCCCTGCACTTTCTTCGACAGCACGAACGGCCACGGCTGCGCGTACAGATAGACGATCGGGTCGTCGTCGGCGAGGATCTTGCCGGCGGCGTCGTAGTCCGCTTTACGCTCGGTCGAACTCTGCTTCGTGCGCGCCGCGTCGAGCAGCGAGTCGACCTGCTGGTTGCAGTAGTGCGCGTAGTTCAGGTTGCCCGAGCACGTGTTGAACTGATGCAGATTGCCATCCGGATCGACGCGGCCCGACCAGCCCGTGTACATCGCTTCGAAATCGCCGCTATGACCGGCATTCAGTTCCGTTGCGTAATCGCTCGGGCGCAGCTTCAGCGTGATGCCGGATTCGCTCAGCATCGCCTGCAACATCTGCGTGATCTGGCTTGCGACCGTGTTGTTCGGATACGCGAACTCAACGGTTGGATGCTCTTGCCCTGCCGCTTTCAACAACGCCTTCGCTTTCGCGACGTCGCGCTTCGTGGTCGGCAGCGATGTGTTGTAGTACGGGCTCGACTTCGGAATGCCCTGGTTGGCGGGCGAGAAGATGCCCGCGCCGATCACCTGATCGATGGCATCGCGATCGATCGACAGTTCGAACGCCTGGCGCACGCGCTTGTCCTTCAGCGGATTGTTGCCGCGCGGGCCGTTGTTGATGTTGAACGTGACGTAGTAAAAGCCGAGGCCTGTCACCGGCTTGAATTGCAGATTGCCGTCGCTCTTCACCGCCGTCACATCGGAAGGCGCGAGACGTTCGAGCATGTCGAGCGAGCCCGAGCGCAGGTTGGCAAGACGCACGGTGCTATCGGGAATCGGCTGGAACACGACGCGCTGGATCGGGTACTTGTCCGCGTCCCAGTAGCCCGCGAATTTCTCCAGCACGACGCGATCGTTCTGCACGCGCTGCACGAACTTGTACGGCCCCGAGCACACCGGATGCGATGCGACACCGGCCGCGTCGGCGAACGTCTTCGGCGCGAGCATCATGCCCGCGCGATCGGACAGCGTGGCGAGCAGCGCGGCATCCGGCTGCTTCAGCACGATCTTCACGGTGCTGTCGTCCACCACATCGACATGATCGATCGACGACAACTCGCTCTTGCGATTGCTGGTCGGCAGGCTGCGATAGCGGTCGAGATTCGCCTTCACGGCGGCCGCGTTGAACGGCTCGTCGTTCTGGAACTTCACGCCCTGGCGCAGCTTGAACGTCAACGTCTTGCCGTCGGGACTCGTCGTCCACGAGGTGGCCAGCATCGGCACGATTTTCAGATCGGGCGACACATCGACGAGCGAATTACACAGCGACGCAAACACGATGCGATCGACGAACTGCACGCTGCGCGCCGGATCGAGCGTGCCGATATCGTCCTGCAGGCCGATGCGGATAGTGCTTTGCGCCATCGCGGCGGAAGCGCTCATTGCGAGCGCGGCGGCAATCATGATTCTTCGCATGTGTCGTGTCCCTGGTTCGGTTCAGCTTGCTATCTGATATCGGAGGTTTTGCTATGAATTCGCGCTCAACGCCGCCTGCTTCTCGCGATAGATCGCCAGACGCTCGTTCAGCTTCGCGCTGACGCTCGCGACGAGCGGCGCGCCGCCGCCCGCGTTCTGGACTTCGCGCCAGAAGTGGCAGGCGACTTGCCTCCCACCGGGCAGCGTCTCGGCAAGCGGACGTTCCTGTGAACAGCGCGGCTTCGCGTGCGGACAGCGCGTATGAAAGCGGCAGCCGGCCGGCGGTGCGGTCGGGCTCGGCAGATCGCCTTGCAGCGCGGGCTTCGTGCGTCGCTCGTGCGGACTGCTGGCGGGAATCGCGCGCAACAGCGCCTGCGTGTACGGATGCAGCGGCGCGTCGAACAGTTCGTCGACTTGCGCCAGTTCGACGATTTCGCCGAGGTACATCACCGCGACGCGATCGCTCATATGGCGGATCACGGCGAGATCATGCGCGACCATCACGAGCGTCAGGCCGAGTTCCGCCTTCAGCGATTCGAGCAGATTGATCACTTGCGCCTGCACGGACACATCGAGCGCCGACACCGGCTCATCGCCGACGATCAGCTTCGGCTCGCCCGCCAGCGCGCGCGCAATGCCGATGCGCTGCCGCTGTCCGCCCGAAAACTCGTGCGGATAGCGTTCAGCGTACGCGGGCTGCAAGCCGACTTTGGTCAGCAGTTGCGCCACGCGCTCACGCCGCTCCGACGCATTGCGCGCGAGGCCATGAAACGCCACCGGCTCGCCGATGATCTGCCCAACCGTCATGCCCGGATTCAGCGACGCAAACGGATCCTGAAAAATGATCTGCATCTCGCGGCGCAAGCGACGCAGCTTCGCGCCCTGCCAATGCGTGATGTCTTCGCCCTGATATAGCACGCGACCTTGCGTCGCATCGATCAGGCGCAGCAGCAGACGCCCGAGCGTCGACTTGCCGCAACCCGATTCGCCGACGATCGCAAAGGTCTCGCCCGTCTTCACAGCAAACGACACTTCATTGACCGCATGCACGGTCGGCGTGCGCGCGAACATCTGGCGCTCGCCGCCGAAGCGTTTGGTGAGCGCGCCCGCTTCGAGAATGGGCGTCGCGATGTTGTTGAAGCTCGTCATGTCAGCTCCTTCTGCTGCAGCGGCTGGACGAGTTGCTCGACGGGCGCGAGCCAGCATGCGACGCGATGCTCGCCGGACAGCGTTCTATCGGGCGGCGCGGCATCGAAGCAACGTTGCTCCGCAAACGGACAACGCGGCGCAAAGCGGCAGCCGTTCGGCATCTGCTCGGGCGACGGCACCGAGCCGCGAATCGTCGCGAGCGACCCTTCGCGCTTGCCGACAGAAGGAATCGCGCCCATCAGCCCGATCGTGTACGGATGCTGCGGATCGTCGAAAAGATCGGTAACCGTGCCGTATTCGACAATTCGACCGGCATACATCACAGCCACGTGATCCGCGACTTCGGCGACCACGCCGAGATCGTGCGTGATCAGCAGCATCGCCGTGCCCGTTTCCTTCTGCAGCGCGCGCACGAGCGACAGCACCTGCGCCTGGATGGTTACGTCGAGTGCGGTGGTCGGTTCGTCGGCGATCAGGAGACGCGGGCTGTTCGCCAGCGCCATTGCGATCATCACGCGCTGGCGCATGCCGCCCGACAGTTGATGCGGAAACGCATCGAGCCGCGTTTCGGGAGCGGGAATATGGACGAGGCGCAGCATCTTCAGCGCTTCTTCACGCGCTTGGGCGCGGCTGACGCCCCGATGCCGCCGGATGCTTTCGCCAATCTGCTCGCCGATCGTATAGGCGGGATTGAGCGAGGTCATCGGCTCCTGGAAAATCATCGACATGCGGTTGCCGCGAATGTCGGCCAGTTCACGCTCGGACAGCGCGAACAGATCGACGCCTTCGAACAGCGCACTGCCCGCCACGCGCCGCGCGGGCGGACTCGCGAGCAGGCCCATCAGCGCCAGCGACGTCACGCTCTTGCCGCAACCCGACTCGCCGACCATGCACAGCGTTTCGCCGGCGTGAACAGGGAAAGAGACGTTATCGACGACGTTAGGCACTTCGGGCGCGTTCGAAAACTTCAACGAGAAGCCGCGTACATCGAGAACCGGCTGGCGTTCAGCACCGGTCATGCCTGGGTACTCCGCATCGTGTCGCTCGTCCTTACATATCGTCATCGAACGATCATACTGGCGGCCGTCGTACAAAAAATATTAAACTTTCTTTTCGATACTTAAGTTTTTCTCATGATTCGATTGTCGTGGTCGAGTCACGAATTCTGATCAGGAATCGCCCATGCCGACCCTTCGCATGCTGAAGACCTTCAAGGCCGTGGCCCAGACGGGCTCGTTCTCGGCCGCCGCCGATAAAGTCGCGCTCACGCAGGCGGCCGTCAGCCTGCAGATGCGCGGGCTCGAAGAAGCGTTGGGGCGTCAGCTATTCGATCGCCGTGGCCGGCAGATCATCCTGACGCAGCACGGCCATACGATCTGGCCAAAGATCGAGCAGATTCTCGATCTGCTCGCCGAACTCGAAGCAAAGCCGACGGACGCAATGGAAGGGCCCGTGACGATCGGCGCGGTGGTGTCGGTGATCGGCGCGCTGTCGCTGGCCGTGGCGCGGCTCAAGGCGACGCATCCGCGACTCGACGTGCGGCTGCTGTCGGCCCGTTCGGACGAACTGGCTAACATGGTCGAAGCGGGTGAAGTGGATGTCGCCGCCGTGGTCGCACGTGCCGACGAGACGCTCGCCGACACGCTCAAATGGACCACGCTCTACACCGAGCCGATGATGCTTGTCGTCAACCGCGATGTCACCGACAACGACCCGCAACGCATCTTGCGCAGTCACGGCTTTCTGCGCTTCGACCGGCGCGTGCGCACGGGACAGGTGGTCGAGCAGGCGCTGCAAAAAGCCGGCTTGATGGTCAACGAGTATCTCGAACTGAATTCGATCGAAACGATCGTCGCGCTGGTGCGCGAGAAGGTTGGCGTGGCCGTGCTGCCGCTGCTGATACGCGGGAACTGGCTCAACGATCCGCTGCTGCGCGTGATCCCGATCTCCAGTCCGCCGACGCTGCGCACGGTCGGCATGGTGCAGCGCGCGTCGGATGATCGCAAGGCGCTGATGCGTGAAATCGTCGATACCTTGCAGGCGATGCCGCGCGACAGGGCGTGAGCCGCTTAGCGTTCCATCATCCGCATCGGCGACGACACGCGGCCGCGCCCTGCGTGCTTCGCTTCGTAGAGTTGCTGGTCGGCGGCATCGATCAGTTCGGCGGGACGCGCTTCTGCTGTCGGTATCAGCGTCGCGACACCCGCTGACAGCGTGACCGTCTCCGCGCAGCCCGAATCCAGATGTTCGAGCTTGAGCGCACGCACGCCCTCTTCCATGCGCAACGCGATGCGCGTCGCGGCTTCGAGCGGCGTGTTCGGCAGCAGGCAGGCGAACTCTTCGCCGCCGTAGCGGCCCACCGTGTCGTAAGGCCGGCGCAGGATTTCCGTCAGGCGCTTCGCGACAGTCTGAAGGCAGCGGTCGCCAGCCTGATGTCCATAGCGGTCGTTGTAGCGCTTGAAGTAGTCGACATCGACCATCACGAGCGACAGCGGCGCCGATTCGCGCAGACAGTGCCGCCAGCTTGCGTCGAGATCTTCTTCGAACTTGCGCCGGTTGCCCACGCCCGTCAAACCGTCGACGAGCGCGATCGAGCGCAGCACGTCGCCTTGCATCTTCAGCGACAGATGCGCGCGCACCCGCGCACGCACGATGGCCGGCTTGATCGGCTTGGTGATGAAATCGACGGCACCGAGCGAGAGCCCATACTCTTCATCGGCCTCATTGGTCTGCGCTGTCACGAAGATGACGGGAATGGTGTGCGTCAGCGGATCGGCCTTCAGGCGGCGACACACTTCATGGCCATCCATGCCATCCATCACGACGTCGAGCAGGATCAGGTCCGGCATCACCTTGCGGCACAGTTCGAGTGTCTGCGCGCCGTTGGTCGCCATGAACACGTCGCAGTCGTCCTTGAACAGCGCGTGCAACGCGCGCACGTTCACGGGCTGATCGTCCGCGATCAGCAGCTTCGGACGCAGTGTGAACGTGTGAGCCCAGTCTCCGGGGATGTGTTCTAGCATGTCAATTGATCCAGCATTTCGCGCGTACTTGCGGCGGCCGTGACGAAATCGAGCGCTTCGATCTCGGCCAGCAACTGGCCGAAGCGCGGCTGCAATTCGGACGGCACATGCGGCGCAAGTGTTTCGGCGAGATCGAGCGCTTCCAGATTGGACGCCTCCAGACGTTCGAGCAGCCGGCCGAGCCGCTCACGGTATTCGTCGGCCTGCATCTGCGCGGCGCTCGCCGCATGCACATTCTGCTTGCCGCCGAATACGATGCGCAACTGCGCGACGCTATCGAGCAGCAGACGTTCGAGGCTGTCCACTTCGGCGGACGAAACACTGGCCGCTGTGTCTTCGCCGTCCGCCTCGATCACGCGATGTTCGAGCGCCGCTGCATGACCCGCAAGCGCCTTCGCGCCCATCGTGCCCGCGCTGCCCTTGATCGCATGCAGCAGCGCGGCGCTGCGTCGCGTGCCGTCCGGCCCGGCTTCCGTGCGCAAGCCGTCGAGATGCCGTTCCATTTCGCCGACGAACACGCCGAGCGCCTTGCGGATCAGATCTTCGCTGCCGCCAAAGCGTCCGACGATCGATTCCTTGCGCTCCAGAAGATCGTTCGCGGCGGGTGGTTCGCTCGCGCGCGCACTTGCCGTCGACGCAGGCGGCACGCCCGCACGCGTGTGCGCCAGCAGCGTATCGACGAGTTGCGTGACGTCGATCGGCTTGCCGACATGATCGTTCATGCCCGCAGCAAGACACGCATCACGGTCCGCGCGCGTCGCGTTCGCGGTCATCGCGATGATCGGCAGCGCGGCGAAGCGCTCGTGCACGCGGATCAGCCGCGTCGCTTCGAGACCGTCGACGTCGGGCATCTGCATGTCCATCAGCACGGCATCGAACACACGCGTGCCCGTCAGCACCTTCTCGACGCCTTCGAGCCCGCTTTCGGCAAGCGCGACCTGCGCGCCTTCGCGACTCAACAATCCCTCCGCGACTTCGCGGTTCAGCGGATTGTCTTCGACGACGAGCAACGTGAGGCCCGCCAGTCGCCCCGCGCCGGCGGGCGCATGCACCGTGCGCCTTGCGTGCGTCGTCTTTTGCCCTGTCAGCACGCGCTGCACGGTCTGCGCGAGTTGCTTCGGCGTGACGGGCTTGGTGACGAACGCATCGAACGGCATGTCGTCGGATTCCTGCGCGGCGGCAAGCACTTCCTGGCCGTAGGCCGTAATCATCACGATCGCGGGCGTGGTGCGGCCCGCGCGCGCTTCGTCGATGCGTCGCGCCGCCGCGAGACCGTCGAGATCGGGCATGCGCCAGTCGAGCAGGATCACGTCGTAACCTTCGTGCTCGCGTTCGGCGGCGCTCATCAGCTTGACGGCGGAAATGCCGCCCGGCACCACGTCCGCTTCCCAGCCGAGCGCGCGCGCCGTGCGCGACAGCACTTCCCGGGCGATGCCGTTGTCGTCGGCGACCAGCACGCGCAAGCGGCGATCGCGCGGCAGGTAGGGATCGAAATCTTCTGTGGGCACGTCTTGGCTCACGCCGAGATTGATGTCGAACCAGAAGCGGCTGCCCTTGCCGAGTTCGCTCGCCACTTCGAGCTTGCCGCCCATCATTTCGACCAGCCGCCGGCTGATCGCAAGGCCAAGTCCCGTGCCGCCGAAACGGCGCGTAGTCGACACTTCCGCCTGACTGAAGCCTTCGAAAATCTGGCCGAGTTGCGCCGCGCTGATGCCGATGCCGCTATCCGTCACCGCGATACGCACGCGCACGCCGCTATCGAGCCGCGACAGCAGCGTGAAGCTGACAACCACCTGACCTTTGATCGTGAACTTGAGCGCATTGCCCGCGAGATTCACGAGCACCTGTTGCAGGCGCAAGCTGTCGCCAATCACCACGGGCGGCAAATCCGGGCTGATATCGAACAGGACTTCGACTTCCTTGTCGTACTGGTTGCCCGACAGCACGACACCGAGATCCTGCATCAGCGGCTCGATTTCGAACGTATGCGTGTCGAGCTGGAGCTTGCCCGCTTCGATCTTCGAATAATCGAGAATGTCGTTCAGCAGGCCGAGCAGCGATTTCGCCGCCTTTTCCGCCTTGACGACATAGCCGGCCTGCCGCTCGTTCAGTCCCGTCGATTGCACGAGGTCGAGCATGCCGAGCACCGCGTTCAGCGGCGTGCGGATTTCATGACTCATGTTGGCGAGAAACGCCGACTTCGCCTCGTTCGCTGCGTCGGCCTGCTGCTTGGCGTCGCGCAACCGCAGTTCGATATTGCGCTGTTCGGTGACGTCGTGATTCACGCCCGTCATGCCGGTCGGGTTGCCTGACACGTCGCGCTGGACCGTGAAGGTGGTCTGGATGTGGCGAACTTCGCCGTCGGGCAGCACGATGCGGTAAAGCGGCAAATGAATGTGCTTCGACGTCAGTTCACCCGCAAACGCCGCTTCCAGCTGTTCGACGGCCGACGAGCGGTCGTCTTCGTGCACGCGCGACAGCCAGTGCTCGAAGCGCAGACCTTCGGCGGGCGTGGATGTGTAGCCGAAAATCTCGAACATGCGCGTGTTCCAGCGCAGCGCGTCGCTCGAGAACTCCCACGCCCAGATGCCGAGTTCGGCAATATCCGCAGCCAGCAGCAACTGGTCGCGCGCTTCGGACAGTTCGGCGCGCTCGCGGATCTGCACCGTCATGTCGGTGATCACGCAGACGAAGCGGCGCTCGCCGCCAGTCACCATCGTGCCCGTCGACACATGCACGGGAAATACGCTGCCGTCCTTGCGCAGGCCCGCCAGCTCGCACTCACCGGCGATCTCGCGTGCGTCCGGATTGTTCTTGTCGGTGAATTGCGCTGCGTAGCGGTCGAACAGTTCGTTGACTGTGCCCGACACGAGCACGCGCACATCCTTGCCCGCAATCTCGTGTTCGGCATAGCCGAAGGCCTTCTCGCCCGCCGGATTGAGCGACAGGATCACGCCCGAGCGGTCGAGCGTGATGATCGGATTGACGGCCGTGTCCAGAATCGCGCGCCGCGTTTCGAGGCTGGCAGCCAGCTTGCGCTCGATCCGTGTGCGCGCATTGGCGTTGCGCACCAGCCGCCAGCCGAACACCGCGAGCATCACCACGAGCACCGTCGTGCCCGCCGCGTGCCACAGCGTATCGGACCACCACGGCGCGAGGATTTCGTCCTGCGCGAGCGCGGCAGCGACGAACAGCGGGTACTGGCTCAGATTACGCAAGCTGTTCAGGCGGGTCACGCCGTCCTGCGCCGACTTCGACACGAAGCGGCCCGCTCCGCCCGGCTCATCCGATTTCTGATGCGTTTTGAATAGCATCGTATCGGTGATGTTCTTGCCGATGAAGCGCGTTTCGAACGGACGGCGCACGATCATGATGCCGTTGTCCGCGACGAGCGCGACGGCGCCGTATCGGCCGATATCGAGGCTGTCGTAGAAGCGCGAGAAGAAGTCGATGTCGATGGTCGCCAGCACGACGCCGGCAAACTGCCCGTCCGGGCCGTCGATGCGGCGCGATACGGGGATAATCCACTTGCCCGTCGAGCGGCTTTGCACGGGCATGCCGACATGCGGGCTGCGGTCCGTGTGCGTGCGGTGATAGACGAAATATTCGCGGTCGGCGTTGTTGAAGGTCTTGACCAGCACCGGCTGCGAATTGGCGAGCCAGTTGCCGTCGCGGTCGTACAGATACAGGCCGTTCAGTTGCGGCAGTTCCGTGACCCGCTGCATGAAGATCCGATGCAGCCGGTCGAGCGCCGCCGGGCCGACGCCGTCATGCTCGACACGCTCGACCACGCCGACCAGCGTGGTGTCGGCCTGCTTGATGGTGTCGTCGGCGTGCTGCGCCATCGCGCGCGCGAGGTTCGCGGCCGCGACCGACATCTCTTCCATCTGGTCCTGGCGCGACGTGACGCTGCGCCATGCGTCGCTGCCGATCAGCAGCGCGCACACCACGACGATGAACAGCGTCACCCGGATGGGAAGCGAGATACGACTGAAAATCCGACTGGCCAAGCGAAGTCTCCGACATGCTTACCGCATCGTTTGAAGGTGGCCTGCCAGCAATTTTTTCCTGTTTTTGCGTAGCAATCGCTGAAAAGCACTCGACGCGACTGTGGCGGATACAAGGATGGAGCCTCGGGTGCCTGATATCGAGACTACCTTGACTTTCCGGTTAACGACAATGACCGTTGGTTCTTTAAGACGGCGGGGTTTTTGCCGATAGGGAACGTGCCCGGCTTACGGTGCGTAATGGCGATGGTTATGCGGTTATGCCGCGCCCGGTGCCGGATGAACGCCGTCGCGGTTGACGACATGCGCGAACTGGAGAGAGTTTTGCGCGAGCGCATCGCGCAGGAAAGCCGGGCGTACGTCGTGACTGGCCAGTTCTTTCCGCTTGAACCACACGAATTCGAGCCTGCGGCCCTGTTCGCGGCCTTCGTGGCGCGCTTCGACGTCGAGAATGCGGGCGTCGGCTGGGATTTCGGTGGCGAAGTACAGGCCGACTTCGTGATGCGGGCGACCGCTGCCCGTGAAGAAGTTTTCGACGATCCACAGGAGCGGACCGACTTTCACGGAAAGGTCGAGTTCCTCGCGCATTTCTCGCGCGACGGCCGTGGCCGCGTCTTCGCCCGCCTCGACGCGGCCGCCCGGCAGCGACCAGTAGTCATCGCCATCCAGCTTGTGAAGGAGGACGTGATCTTGCGTCTTGATGACGGCGACAGCGCGGAGGTTGAAGCGGTGACTGGTGGTGTCGAAGGAGATCATGGGCGTGCGCGCGCTGAAAGGAATGTTCGCCATTTCGCGGGAAAGCGTGCGGGCGCGCAAGTGGCAGAGTGCGACAAAGCGCCCGTCAGATTTTGGGGCGACCAACCCAGAACGGTCGCTGGTCGCTGCTCAGTCCCTCGATGAACACGCGCTTCGTGCTGTACGACATCCAGAGCCTTCCACGACGCAGAACGTCGGTACCCAGCAGGACATCCTCGCCTGGCCCCGCCGCATTCATTACGGACAGCAACGGACGGCTGTACATCACCGAGCCGATTTCCAGCGTGTTGAACGGATGCAGATGCGACGTGGCAGCCCTGTCGTGGACGCCGAAGCTGGACGTCCGGACATCGTTTGCCAAAGCATTCGTGGCCACGCCCGCCCGCGCGGCGGCGGATTCGCTCATCACGGATATAGATGCACCCGTGTCGATCACGGCGTCTACCGGGTGTCCGTCGAGACCCAGTCTGATCACGAACGTATTGCCGATGATTCTGTCGGGCACGAGCGTTTCATACTGCTCCGTCCACGCCGGAATGTGGCCACGACATGCACGCTCGTCATACAGGCGTATCACGCGCCCCGGGAAGTCGAACTCCACGTCATAGCGTGCAAGCAGATCGGCGCCGATCAATCCTTGCGGTGCGTCGGCATCGGCGTCATGTCCGGGAAGCGCGATTCCGCCGATCAGCGCCTTGTGGTTGATGAACTCGTATTTGCCGAACCGGATCGAACGCAACATCGCCCACGGTTGATAATCGACGCGGCCCGTCGCGTCGACCGTCGCGGCACCTCGCCGGTTCACCTCGTGCGCATCGAGCGCGGCAACGGCTCTGGGAGACAGCGTTGTCGTCATCGCGCCTGTGTCCACGATCATCATCAGATTGCGGTGATTGATCTCGATCGCAGTCTGCGGCAGGCCGTGATACCAGCCGAACGGCAAGATCGCGACGGCATCCGTCGTGCAATGATCGTCGCGTGGTGTCGATGCCGTGCGCATTGCGCCTGTGATGGGGACGACCAGTTCGACTTCGTCTTTCACCAGATCGCGACTGGACGTGCACGCAACCTGCGCGATGGCACATGCGAGCGCGACGAGGAGGCCTGAGCGACGCTTTTTGCTGACTGGATTCGTGGCCTGCTTCATTTCTTCCCTTTCTTTTACTGACCCGTATTTCGCGCACGAATAATGATTCAAATGGCGGAATATTTGACACCGGCTTGTTATGCGGGCGCTATTGCAGGTCGGAATTTAGCAAACGGAACCGAAGGGTTTGAAAAGAAGGGTAAATGTTTGCACGGTGGTTTTCACTGCGCGCATTGAACCTGGATTTAAATGCTCTTCGGTTCAGCTTTGCGGCAGCGGCGTGGCGGCGCGCTTCGCAGCTTCGAGCGCTGCCTTCGGCAGCGGCGGCGGGCCATTGTCTTTCGCCACATTCGTCTTGCCAGGCATCCGGCTCACGAAGATGCGCGAAGGCAACACGAAACCTCTCAGCGCGAGCAGTTCGAGCGGCCCCTTGCCTACGTCGGTGCGCATCACGTAACCCAGAGGGTGCGTCTCGCTGCCCGGCGCCAGCTTGCCTGGCTCCTGCGCGATGAGCGTGTCGATGTCGTAGGCCGGATCGCTTGCGGATCTGGCGGCAACGGGTCTTATTTCGCGCACGAGCGGCGATGCCTGCCAGGTCAGCATGTACGTCGCGCTGTCGATGGGTTCGACCCGCGCGCGCTCGAGCATGCGCACGAACGCCCACCGGCCCTCGTATTCGAGGCTGCGGTTCGTACCCGCCTTTTCCGTCTGCCATTCGAGGCGCGTGCCGGTTTTCAGCGGATCGCTGGATGGCCAGTTCAGCGGTTGCCAGATTTCCTGCTGGTTGAAGTAGTGCAGCTTCTGGCCATCGACGGTGAGCAGCGTATCCGTGATACCCGCCGACGGCACCGGCTTGAACTCGAAGCGATACTGCGGCTCGCCCTGCACCAGCAGATGCCCGGCGATACGCTGCAGCGTGTTGACGGCCGTGAGAAAAGACGGATCGACGACGAGCGACGAGGTGGCCGTGCTGACGGGCACCCATTGATCGCCCTGCAATTCCAGCACGCCCGCGAGCTGGCTGGCGAGAAACGCCGGAATCAGCCCGCCTTGCGGGCGCAGGAAACGGGCGAGTTCAGGCAGCGAGGCGTCGTTGGCGGTGTCGGCGAACGGATAGCGGCCGGCAAACGAGCGGTTCCACGCCGAGATGATGCTCTGTTGCCAGGCTTCGTTGAGGCTCGCCTGCGCGGGTTGCAGGACGGTTTGCAGGGCCTGCGCGACGGGACGCACGAACAGCGCGTCGCCCATTCCGGCCCATTGTGCGCCGAGGCTTGCGGCGATCAGGCGCGCATAGGATTGTGTATCGGCCAGTTCCGAGCCTTTGCCCTGGAAAAGGGTTTGCGCGACCTGGCGGGCCTGCGCGTCGGCGTCGGGACTGTCGCCGATCTGCTGCAGTCGTAGGCGTAGCGTGGTGACGCGCTCGAGGTAGCGTTGCAGGCTCAGGTCGCCGTAGCTGGCCGCTGCGTTGTTGCTTGATGGCGCGTCGCTGCCGGTACCTTGCGCAACGAGCCGCAGCACGGGGCCGAACGAAGGGCCAAGCGGTCCGGCCGGGTCGGGCCGCGCGGCCAGTGGCACATCTGCCTTGTTCCCGCCGAAGATGTTCTGCGCTTTCGTGACGAGCGTGTCGGATAGCGATGTTCTCTGCGCGCCGGCGCCGCCCTGATATTCGAGCGATTTCATCAGTGCGATCAATGGCGACTGGCGTGCGTCGGCCATGGCCTTCAACTGGCCGATGGCGGCGGGCATCGATGGCGCGCTTTCCCACTGGATCGTGTTCATGAACGCCTGCCAGTGCTCGGCGTAGTCGGCGAAGTAGCGTGACGTGAGCGCGGTCTTGAGCGCTTCGGGCGACGATGTCTTTGACGCGCTTGCGTGGCCCGCGCTC
Source organism: Burkholderia sp. Ac-20365 (assembly GCF_017104715.1). GTDB lineage: Bacteria > Pseudomonadota > Gammaproteobacteria > Burkholderiales > Burkholderiaceae > Paraburkholderia. The sequence goes on along the minus strand of NZ_JAAGPI010000001.1, from coordinate 347,940 downwards.
GCGAGGACCCAGTCGCTGGCGGTGTCGTTGTGTTTCGCGGCGTCGTCGATGGCTGCCTCGATCGAGCCCTCCCACGCTTCGCGAGTGAAGACGCCAGGCACCGAGGCCGAGGTGCGGAACAGGCCGCGTGTGTCCGTGCCTTCCGTCAGGGTGGCGAGTGTCTGGTCCGGGTACTTCCTGCCTGTCGACGAGAGAAGCTCCTGGTAGATCGTGTCTTCGGAATTCTTTACGCCGATCACCGCGAGCAGGGTTTGACGCGAACTGCCGACGAGGTCATCGCGGGATTCGATGCGCCATTCCGGGTGCTGTTTCAGGTGGTCTGCGTAGAAGGCGAGCAGGCGTTGCGAGAGGTCGAGCTTTTCGCCTGCGGGCAAGTCCGCGCGAGTGTTCCAGTAGTGCGGCAACAGCGGCGTCATGAACGCTGGATCGGCACGCGCGGGTTCGGCCATCATCAGGTACGTTTTGAGTGCCTTGTGGCCGTCTTGTGCAAGCTGGTTCGTGCGGTCGTCGAGTTGCGTGGTCTGTATCTGGTTCAGATCGATGAGTTGCGCTTCGAGATTTTGCTGCACGGGTGTGATCAGCGTGTCGCGGGCGGCGCGTGAGTAGGGCTTCCAGATGGCGGCGAGCGTTTGCGCGTCGTGGTTCAGGCCGAAGCGGGTGAAGAGCGGAGCATGAGCTTTTACGCGGGATTCGTAGAGATCGATGCGCTGCTGGAGGGTGAGCAAGGTGCGCAGGCGGGTTGTGGAATCTTGTGCGGTGTTCAGGTCTTTTACTGCGCTGCTCGTGAGGACGAGGTCGTGAGCGTTGGTGGCGGCGGAGGCCAGCATGCCGGTGGTCCAGAGCGCGAGTGCGACGAAAGCGATCGCCGAGAAAACAGTGATGGGGTGCAGGCCGATGCGGTGGCCGCCGCTGCGGAGGGCGTCGGTGGCGAGATGGGACCAGAGGGCAGCATTGACTTTAGTACTGCCCGCTTCCTGACGTGAAGCGAAGAAGACGCCGCGCACACCAACCGGACGACGCGCTTGCGCATTGATGCCTGCGATCCAGTTCGCCAGCGATGTGATGCGGCCGTCGAAATATGCGGAGATGCGCCCCGTCTGGTTGTCTGCGGTGTCACGAGCGATCTGTACGGTACCGAGATTCGTCAGGCGCGCGTTCAATTCGACAAGTGCTGACTCGACAGCGCGCGCATTGGCGGCGTTCGGTAGTTCACAGCCGATCAACGGCGTCCCGGCACCCGGGTTGTTTGCGATATCGATATCGTCGAGCAGGTAAACGGGAGCGGACCATTGCAACATCTCCATGATCCGCGCGAGGTTCAAACGCCATTTCGCCGCGTCTCGCGCGACGTCGGACGCCCCCACGGCACTGTCAACCACGAGCACGGTTGCATCGATCGGCCGGACTCGACGAAGCCGGCGAATCTGGCGCAGCCATGCTTCATCTGGCCGGTCATCGGTTGCGAAGCCCCCCCATAGCAACACGAACTCGTCAGTCATGAGCCAACCTTTTTCGGCAAGGTCTGGCAGTAATCGGCGAACGGTGGCGGTGTCGCCAGTGACGAGTAGCCACGATTGAGCATATGCCCAGCCAAACCGGCGATTCTGTCGCAATTCGAAGCGCAGATCGTTTGCCCATGCGCGAGCGCGTTCGACGCGTGATTCGCCAGCCTGAACGGCCTCGTCGATTGGCATTGGCGGTTCGATGCCCTGCTCTCTCGACGCCAGTTGCATGTCGAGCCGAATGGATTGGCGACGTTGAAATACGTACATCAGTGCGCCGACAACGAGAACCAGCGGGCCAATGAGTATTTTCCCGTTTCGCGCGTACCATACGGACAACTCCTTCGAATCGACCGTGAAGAGAATTAGCGCGCCGATGATGGCGACGATCGCCGCGGAGATCAGACACCGGCCGAGAATGTGTTTTCGCAGAATCAAGTGTGAATTTCCTCAAACAGCGGGCGAGGCTTTGCTGGGCGCGATCATGCACAGGTTCAATCGATCGTCGCCCGACTCGCGCCAGGCGACCAGATGTACGCCGGTACCCTGTGCCGCTTCGAGTGCCGTGGCGAGCGCAACCCAGCTGGTCGCCGGTCCTGGTATACCCACGATGTTGTCGATCTGTCGTTCTATTACGTTCGAACCGGATGCCAGCGATGCGGTCATCGCCGCGGATTCGTCGTCGCATCTGCTGAACCATACGTGCGTCAGTTCAGCGGGCGCGATCTGCATCTCTTGTAGCTGGGACAGGTCCGCTTCAAGCGTGTCATTTCCGACGATGATCGGGCGGAAGATCCCACTCGCCGGTGTCGCAGCGGGATCAATCAGCAAGGCGGCAGCGCTCTCGCTGAAGTTGTGCTGCGGTTCGCCATCCGTCCAGATCTGTGCGGCGATGACGAGTTGTGGCGCTGCATCGGCGATATCAACCTGCTCCGTAAGCCACTGCGCGCATCCTGTCGCCTGCTCGACTTCGATGTTCAGATTGCAGCCGGGCATGATCGCGCTGAAAGTGCTTCTCGCTGCGTCCTTCCACGCGTCTGCGAATGCGAGCGAAGCGTCGTCGAGCATCAGTCTGATCGACATCGCTTGCCTGTTGGCGAGCGATGTCCGCAAATCGGCAGCGATACGGCTTAGCAATGCCATACGTCGCGATGCATCGGTTTTGTCGCTCGTCCATGGGAATGATTTCGCGCGGCCAGTGTTCACCGGCAAACTGGTGTTGGCGTCGTTCAGGGTTGCCGTGCGAGCCGGAATCGGCAGTATCGCCAGCGCGGATACAACTCGAATGTGTCGGGCGCACCAGTCCCGCCAAAGCGCCCTGATGCGGGCTTGCTCACGCTCGGCCTCATCAGCAATGGTCTGCTCGCGCTCCCAGCGATCGAGTCGGATACCGAACGCAAGCGCGCAGGTCACGAGCGGGAGGCCGATGAGCAGTGCCCAGAACTGAATGCCTTGTGTTGGTTTGCCGTGCGGCCATAGCAGCAGGATGGAGCTCGCGAGTCCGAGCGCGATCGCTGTCAGCGCAGGTAGCCACGTGCGTGCGGAGATCGGTTTGGGGCGCTGGATTTGTTTGTATGTTGGGATTGGCCAGGGCATGAAGGTCGTCGTTCGACAAGCTATTGCTAACACTATCCGGCCGCTGTTTCTGGTCGGTCATCTCCGGGTCCACGAAGATTTGGTCGTGGTTAAAACGAAATCTTTGGCGTACCACGACACCGGTTCGCGGCGAGCCTAGTGACGATCCAAAATCGCATCTATAGGCGCAAAAAATTCGCCATTTTCGGGATTTTTTGTAACGTGCCAGATCAGCTTGTCATTTTGGATTCTAATTTTCGCTTTCCCGCCTTCTCCTCCAAAAAACGAAGAAAAGTTGATTTCCGCCGATTTCCCTGCGCGATCAACAACTCCGTCTATATTTGGCATTCTTTCATTATCACAATCCACTCTGTTGCCATTCCTTGCTATTGCACAATATTGACCTTGAAGCACATTACCGCGCTGAGTTAATTCAATTGAAAACGCTTTTGTACTTGGAGCACCGTTCCAGTCCCAGGCACCTTCAAATGAATGGGCATACGCAACAGTGCTAGCTGAAATTGATGCAAGTACACCACAAGAAATATTTACCATCGCGATTGCAAGAAATCGGAGAAGAATGCACTCATGTTCAATTTTCATGCGTAATTTCATCAATCCTTGGCTCGAAAAAAATTCAATTTTCTTTCGAATTGAATTCTTCACCACGCTGCCATGTTTAAATAAATTGACTCAATTCATGTATTCCGTGCGATAACCGACAAATTTATCTCCAACGAAACGGAAGCAAAACAATCCGCTTGAAGTTGCGCGGTAAACAAGAATGGACCCGTCGATACAGACCTGATCACTTTCTTTGGAAAATATCAATTGAGGCTTATTTTTCAGAGGTAGTTTTCTCGCATTAGTCTTGCTCGAAAAATAGTCAAATGGCATAGGATATGCCATCCCAGAACGCAGATCGATCGCGACCACACTATTTCCATATATATTGGAAAGATTCCATTCATTAATTGTTAATAACATATAGTGATTATTAAAATTGACCGTACCATTACGAATGGCGCTTTTAATTTCTCGAATATGTCTCTCATCACAAAAATCTACTGGCGAAAATAAAAATGAACAGCCTTCATGAGCGTACGCGATTTTAACTTGATCAAACGAGTGATTAGATGGCGCCATCAAGGATGATACTTGAAGATTCTTTGAGCAAATAATGAATGCAACTGCCAACGCAAGCGTGCGAGCCAGGTACAAAAAACCCGTCCTTCCCATAACAGAAAAATGCAGAGATTCACGATGATTAGATCGTCGACGCAGTTTGTGATTGTCAAGATTCACGTCTTTTCACTACCCTCAGAATATCGCATGCTGTTCAACTTGGTATGCATAACTAATGTTTATATAGACAATCATTCTCGATCCGAAAAACTTGACTTGCTGGAAAAATGATATCATTTAACGTGAGATAGGTTAGCCCCTGCTTCGTCCAAAATCATTTCGATCTCATTTGCCCTATCGAAGATTGATTTCAGCAAGAACTGGAGACTGGTCGTTCTTGTCGTGGAAAACTCTCCCGCGACGTGCTCCGCGAGAAAACTATAATTGGCATCTCTCCAGGAAATCCATGCGCGCTGGACCCTGTCGAAATATATCTTGTCTGCCGGACCAAGTCTTTCCATCAATCTTGCATAAGCAAAATTTAATCTTTTCTTCTGAAAAGAAATCTCGGAGTTAACGCACTCGTCACTTACCTCCTGACTGAGATAAATTTTACTGCATTTGTTAAACTGTTTTAAATAAACCTCCTCTTGCGCACCGACTGAAAATGAGACGAAGCAAACCATAACAGCGATACATCGAGAAACATCAATTGCATCCGAGCGCACTATTTTCATCGCATCTCAAAATATTGATAGCTTTTGACATATTATCAATCACATGAGATTGACATGCTACTTTTGCCTTCTCATCTCCATTTTCAGAAACGATTAAGCCGTAATCTGGATTAGGTTTTTGATCAGCATCATAGCGTCTATAGACCGAATATTCATACCCTCCCATTACGAAATATATTCTCTTATAGTCAAACCTATATCGAAAATATTGATTAAACAAAAATCCGCTTTTGCTATCCGGCCTTCTTGAATACGAGAACTCAACACGCCCAAGCTTTCCATATCGATAGAAAAGCAGCGGATTAGTCTCATTCAGACATAACGCGATGACTTTCAGTTTATCGGTCGTACATGAGAAAACCACTGATTCTTGCGCTGTACAAAGGGGAGCGGAGACTTCAGTCGCGACGCAAATCGAGCCAACAAACGAGACAAATAAAATTGCCACACTTTTCACACCCAATGAAGTCACTTCGTCGACGCGTAACGGTGCGAATTTTTGCGAGAATATTCCTGTTGCATTGGCACCGAACCTCCTCATTCTGCTTACATACAGGCTTGACATTCGATGAATTGATCTTTGTTAAATCCAATAGAGCAGCCACACATTAACTACTCAATCTTAATGAAAAATTTCACAATGATTGATCGTTTCCGTAATTGCCTTAAGCTTTTTTTCGCGCTCTTTCCATGAGAAGAGCCTCTCGCGGCATTCCCTGTCATGTGCTGTCGTCGCTTCGATATGATATTGTGCAATTAGAATCTTGCTGTCGTTGCGGCTGATGAGATCAGTTATATATGCGCGGCCGTCCAATGTTCTTTTTGGATGGTCTGAGTCGGCCGAAAACATATCAAGTTCATTCGATTCAAAGCCGGTTGCCAAATCCGAAAGAGTGAAGTAGCGACAATCGGCTCCGCAGCTGTGAAGTCCAATATGATACTTACCTGCAAAATTTATCACCGGCGCCGACACCAATTTTCCCATATCATCAATCCAATGATCATTAACTTTCGCGTAGTAAGCTGGCACCTTTAATTTTCCGCGATAAATCTCCACTGGAAGGTCTGAAAATCGCGGCAACAAAGAATCATCACCCGCATAGACACCAGCACTCCAAATCACAACGAGAGTTAGCAAAAAAATAAATAACTTTTTCATAACAATTTTACTTAATCAAATCATCAAGCCCACCAATCGGCACTGCTAAATCGGTCTTCCCGTTTAATTCATCATTCAAATATTCTCGAAATTTGTCGTTGACTGTACTCATATCGACACCGCCTTGACCATAACTATTACCAGGCAGACTTGCCCATTCAAGATTGCAGCCATCTGTGCTGACAGCTCTTTGTATCTCTCCCTTTTTCACATCTTCCAACGCATGCCGTTTATATTTCAGCAAAATAACGCAATATCTATCCTGCGAGATCGGAGTGAAATCTGAAATTCTGTGCTGCGCACGATAGGCCACGTAGGCAGAATCGTCCCAGGTATATCCCATTACCTGATATGCACCGGCAGCAGTCGATCGCAAAGTCTTACCTTTACTATTTGTGCGAGTTACAAGGATTCGAGGGTGATCACTGAAATCACGACTAAAATCTTTAATAAACGATTGCCCGCCAAATAGACGCTCGTAACCTATCGGTCTTTCCGTTCCCTCGCCAACTCTGATCATTCGCAAAAAGGCGCGGACTCTGGCTTCCTCAATTGTTAGCGTAGAGCTGTTAGCCCCGGCAAAATTCCCCACGAGCCCAATCGGATGTATATGCCAAACAGAGGCATCAACAGGAAACCCCTTCACCACCTTCACCCCTTCCCACCACCGCAACCTTCCGATCCGCTCCAACTCCGCCTGCCAGATGTATTTGCCCTTGCCCATCAACCTCGACAGTCCGTCCCACTTGCTCATCTCACCGCCCCATTCACTCTCATAGCGGACGATCAAATGTGAGATAGCTTGAGCAAGCCAAGGAACGGTCAGCGCATTTTTCAAGTCAGCAGGCGTCACGGTGTCTTTGTTATCGCGCTGACGCTTGGCCGCCTTTTCCAACTTCCCAATCAACGCCCCGGCATTCACCGTCGCGGCAACAACGCTAAACTCCTCGTCCTCGCCATCAAGCAACTGTCTTGCCTCGAAAAGATTGCGCCGGTACATGTCGAGCAATGGAACACTGGTCGTGTCGACCGTATCGAATCCCGGCCATGCCCACGGGCTCTGCCACTGCGTATCGGGATGATCCTTCTCGCACAACCAGCCGACGATCGTCGTACCGTCAGCGTTACCCGCCGCGACCGACCACCATTGCGTGCCGCCGCTGCCCTGATCATCGGTCGCCTTGCCACTCTCCGGCGACTGGTCGAGTTGCGCGCGCGAAAGTACCTGCTGATATCCGACTGCCGGTCCCTGCGCATTGGCAATCCTCAGCGGGAAATCCGACCAGCTGTTGACCACGGCGCCGGCCACCTTGCCTGCGTACTGCCGCTCGACCCAAAGTGGATCACCCACAGGCGTCTTGCTAACGTGCGATGAACGACCCTGTCCGCGCGAAGCGGACTTCGACGTAACCCGGGTCGGCTGCACCTTGGCCCAACAGCCTTTGCCCGGATCGCCCTTCGCGAGCACAAGCGTGAGACCTGCCAACTGCGTATTGCTCTGTGGATCGGGACATTTGACGAGCTTCGTCCCCGTCTGGATCACCAGCAACGTTTTCCCGCTATCCGGAAGCTTCTTCGCCCGGTCTCGACTCTTGACGATGAAACTTTCGATGGCGGTTCCGGTAAACACCTCGACATGCAGCAGCGCGCGCGTCGGTTTCGGTGGCATCACTTGCGATTGCGTGGAGCTTTGATATTCACCCAGATACCCCACCACGTCGCCGGCCTTGACCGGATACGGTTTATCAAGCACGACCACCGCATCAGGCGGCTTCGGGTCGATGACAACATCCAGGAGATCCAGATTCACCCAGCCAGTGGATGCATGAGGGTCGGGCGTCCCGCCAACCATGCCGGCAACGGGCGCGCCTTTGATCACCCGTGCGATCTGCGCCCATCCTTTCGCACCATCGCCCACGACACCAAGTTCGCAGCCTCGTGGCAACAGACCGATGACCTTGCCATTAGCACGATCGAAGATGCGGATGCCCTGGGCACTTTGTGCGGAGTCCTTGTCGTCAGTCGCAGAGCTTTGCGGCGGGGTATATCGCACCTTGCTGTCGGCATAGGGCGCCAGGGCGTATAGGCCATCGAAAGAAGGAACTGCCGCCGCACTTGCTGGCCACGTTTCATCGTTGAGTTCGGCAGCGTCTGTATCAGCCGTAGACAGATCGAAGCGAAACGGAGTATTGCGTTGAGGAGCTTGTGCCTGACGATCAGCAGCCTTACCACCGACACGAAAATGCCGGTCGCCTTTCCAGAACGGAAGCGGATGGACTGACGACACGGACTGACTGCCGCCATCGCGCTGCGCTGCCTGATAACCCGCCCAATCGAGCTGGTGCATATAGAGACTGTAGAACTCCAGCACCTCATCGGCCGGCAGCTGATATTCCTGCGGGCCGCTGGTGGCCGTTGCGGATGCGCTCGATGCAGATGAGCCCGCAGCCAATGATGTGCCCGGCGCATCCGGCGCCGGCGGCAGCACGAGCCGATGACGTATCAGCACGAATCCCGTCGAATACAGTGCGTAGCGCGGCGGCGTGGTCGGGTAGGTCAGTTCGGGATACACAGCATCCAGCCGATAAGCCACAACTTCGCCATCGGCAATGGCCTGAACACCGTTGCCCTGGGTAAGCGCACTCCCTGTCCCCGCGTCGAAGTGAATTCCGCCATGAAACATGCCGTTCGCCCCGAGCGGATAGAACCCGCCGTCGCCGCTCGCCAGCGCCCTGAGCCATGTATGCGGATCGGCCGGATTGCCATGTGCGGGGGCGAACGGAAAGCTCCAGTTCAGCGGTTGCCACTGCGGCGGTGCCGCCGGCGCAGCAGGCGGGGCTGGACGAGCGGGATGATTGCTATGCCTGACCATTGATTGTGTCCGTCGATGTCAGTTGGAGTAATGGTCCGCGCGGCTTTGAGGAATCGAGCCGTCGCCCTGAGGCAGCGTCGGATTGTTATTCATCGACTGCGCACCCTGTTTCTGCACCGTGACGACCTTCAGAAGCAGGTCCAAAGGGCCGCCTAGCGTGATATTGCCGTCCTTCAACTGGATGAAGGCGCCGCCACATTCGACAATCAGTTCCTTGGCGGCGGCGATCCTCAACGTTCCGTTGACGCTTGTCATCGTCACGTCCTTGTCGGCCAGCAACGACATTGCATCGCTCTGCGCCTGCACGTCGATCGGACCTTTCGACGCAATCAGTTTCATCCCAAGCTTCTGCGCGAACATCGATACGAGTTCACCCGCGGCCACGGTAAAACGCCTCGCGACGCTAATGTCGGTGTTCTGGCCCGCCACCGCGCTCACACTTCCCTTTGCTGCCATCTGAATGCCGCTGCCCGACACGATACCCACCGATGCCGGCGCGCTCGCGAGCAAGCCCGGCTTGTTCAGGCCGTCGAGTTCCTCATTGCTCTGCCGCTGCGCATCAGTGTCGGCGGGAATGGCTTTCGCACTACGAGCGGAGTCTGCGAGCGCTTTGGCCAGTTCCAGCGCATTTTCAAGTTGCGCGATGGTCTCCTGCATATCCCGTTGCTGACCATTTGCACCGGGTCGGTCATACGCCGTGATGTACTGCCCTTTCCCCGCGCGAATCGCGCCATAGCCGGATGTGCGCAGTTCGAAGCCTTCGCCTCGTGGTTCGAGCTTCTGGTTGACGAGATAGCCGAGATTCAACTGCGACTTGCCCGAATGTTCGGTCGACAGCTTGATACCTTCCTGCCCTTCCCAATCTTCCATTCGCAACTTGTTGTTGCTCTGCGTGCGAATCACGTTGCGCGAAAGCCAGCGCCGATCGCTCGTAACGTGATCCACAGCCTGACTGTGGTGATGAAATGCCGCGATATATGGCTTGTCAGGATCTCCGTCCCTGAACTCGACCACCGCCTCTGTGCCGTCCAATGCCGGAAAGTGGAAGCCCGTCTGTAGCGCGCCCGCGAACGGCTTCGCGAGACGCAGCGGCACGCTCTCGCCGCCAGCAGGCCAAGGTGCAAAATCCAGGTCGAACCGCACGGTGTAGTAACCGGCGGAAGTCAGGTACGCATATTTGTATTGATCGGGTGAAGTCACTCGTGCCGACAGCGACCCGGGAATTCTTGCCCATGTCGATTCCTCGAGCCTCAACCGGAAGCGCCGGTCGGACGGAATAGCCTGGTAGATATTGGCGTACGCCGTATCGCGCGCGCCGCGATGCGTCACCGCGATTACGACCTGACCGTCAGGTGCATCGGGCAGAGGCTGGTCGATATGGAGAATCCGCGCCGGCTGTAGTGCGAGTACATTGCTTTCGCCTTCATAGACGACCTGCCATGCAATCGCCGCTTCATGACGAAGCTGTGCTTCCCATTTCGCGCTCGCCTGATCGAGGTGATGCGTACCGTAGATATAGGGCTGCCCGTAGGTGGTTGGATCCTGAGGCGCGACGTTCGCGTCGCCCCTGAGGCGTTCCCAGGCCTGCTCGGGGTTATAGTCGGCTACCGTGAACGACTGCGGTACAGTCCATGCGTGGCTCCGCAACGCAAACACCGACTCGATCGCTGCTTCGAGACCCGCGTTCTCGCGATGTAACACCTCGATCAGCGGCTCATAGATGTAGTGGTCAATGTCATCTCCGAACACAATCTGATCGCCGTGCTCGGTATCGAGCGTATAGCAGTAAATACCCGCCTTTTGCATCATCATCTGGACAAAGTCGAGATCGCTCATCCGATACTGGAAGCGGAACAGATGCTGCGGATAGGTCCGACGTAAGCGGAAGACGAACTGATGGCCTTTCAGCCCATGACGTCGCAACACAGCCTCGACGATTTCAGGCGTTGTCTGATGCTGATAGATCTGACTTGTGACGACAGCACCCAGGCGGGCAAAGTGGGATTTCACAACGACTTCATAGGCGGTGAAGTCTTTTGTGGTCTTGAGCGTCGAGAACGACGCTATGAACCCGGAGAAGCGGCGCGTTACACCAGCGGTTGGCTCGATCAGAAATGTCGCGTCCCGGTTCAGATAATCCTGACGTCGGATCGTGCCCGGGTGAGTGAGCTGGATGCGAACCTCCGTAGGCGCACCCATGCGTTCGCTGGCTTCGAACGATACAACTGAAAGTTCCGCTGCGCTGATGGCCCCCGGCACGTCGAGAAAATATGCCTGGCGTCCTGTCACGGCCATCAAATCCTGCATGCGTGCGCTGCTTTCCTCCAACAGACTTACCATTCGTACTCCCTCGCCTTAACCTGTGTCACGAATGGATCAGGAGTGCAGTGACAGTACAGTCGATGCGCGCACGTCGAAATCCTTTCGAGCCAACAGATTACGGTTAGTAAATCTTTTTGAAAAGCATAGTTATCCTACAGTTTTAATTTAAATTGACACCCCTCACGTTTTGCAAACCTTTACAACATCAGTTCGCACTGCGTGATATGGACGTTAAATAAAATAATTAATCTGCATCAAATAGGGAGAAAGCATATGACGAAATTAATTGCGCTCAAAGGAAATATGACCACGACGCGTGGTCGAGTGCTGGAAGGTGATGCGACGATGCTGGACAACGGGCAACCGCTCGCCCAGCACATGGGGCTTGCATCTTGCCCGCGCTGCGGACAAAACGGCCCGATCTATGGCACTGCGCAGAACTGGGGAATGGGAGGCACGCGTGGCGTGCGCGACGGCGATATCGTTATGTGCCGCTGTCAGCGCGGCACGAATCGCGTCATTGCACGTTCATCAATTTACGACGTTGGATAACATCGCGTACGTCATATCTGTTCAGCGACGCTGCCAGAGGAATGGCACCCGGCATGACTTTCACTTGCCTGGTTCCCGCTCAATTCCCCAAACACCCGCCCCATCGGCCGCACACGCATATGCCCGGCTAGCCGCTTCCAACGCAAATCTGCCGGATCCGCCGCCATCGGCCCTGGCGCTTTCGCCACCAGAACCGCATGCGCAGCCGCCTGAAAATCCGCGCGGAAATGCACCGAGCTTTTCACCACGAGGACCTTCATCCGCTCAGGCTCCACACCCGCCACACGAAAGAAGTTGCGCTCGAAAATCTGCATCTTGATCGTGCTGACCACGATCCGCACGCCATCGATGCGCAGGCACGCCACCGGTCCGAGATCGCCCTGCATGCCGTTCATCATCGGACCGTCGAAGCGAAAGCGCCCAGCCGACAGATGCTCCACTTCGAACACGCCATGTAGCGGTTCATCGCCCGGCACGCCCGAGCGTCCGGCCAGCGCAAGTTCGATACGCGCGCCCACGCCTGCACGATGCGCCGCTGCCGCCGCCTCCGCGTCCCAAATCACGCCGACGGCCGCATCCTGCACCCGATGGCGCAACAGCGCGCGCACCATCCCCATCGTGTTCGAATCGCCACCCACGCCGGGGTTGTCCTGCGTATCGGCGATGATTACGGGCTTATCCGCATGCTGCGCGAGGCGCGATGCTTCAACGACGGCTTCGTCGGGCGACAGAAACTGCACGTCCCATTTCGATTCGTCGGCGAGCATGCGCGAGTAGAGAGAATCGATCGTCTTCGTGAGCGCGGCTTCGTCGTAGCCATAGCCCCATATCACCGGCCCGCATTCCGGAAAATCCGCGGCCGGGAAACCCGGCGCAAAAGACAGCGACGCAATCGAATCCGCTTCGAGCGTACCCAGCACGTCGTATATACCGAGCGCGGGTTCGACGAGCGTGCACATCGAATTCACCGGAATCAGAAACGGAATGCGCCGCGACACGCATTTCAACACTCGCGTATCGTCGATCAACCTGAACAGCAGCGCGGCCGCACGCTCGCCCGTCTCCGCCATATCGACATGCGGATAGGTTCGGTACGCAACGATCGCATCCGCGAGCCGCAGCATCCTGTCGGTCACATTCGCGTGAAGATCGAGCGACACGACGAGCGGCATCGCATCGCCCACGACGCCGCGCACACGCGCAAGCAACTCGCCTTCGCCATCGTCGATATGCTCGGCGACCATCGCGCCATGCAGATCCAGATAGATCGCATCGAACCCGCCCGCTCGCGCGGCATCGACGGTCTCGCCTGCGATGCGTTCATAGGCATCTTCAGTCACATGCGCCGACGCGCTCGCGCCCGCCCAGATCACGGGAATCAATTCATGGCCCGCCGCCTCCGCCGCCTTGATAAAACCGCCAATCGGCACATTCACGTCGCGCAGCGTCATCACGTCGGCACCGCGCGTCAAAGGCGGAAACCCTTCGCCCTGAACAAAGCTCTGATACGACGCCTTTGTCGGCGCAAACGTGTTGGTCTCGTGCTGAAAACCGGCGATCAGGATCTTCATGATGCGTTTCGTCCTCGTGCTGTCAGTGCTTAAGCGGGATGAACTCAGTTCGATTCAGGGCTGAACGTCAGTTCCGCCGCTTCATGTGCAGGCTTGCGAGCCCGGCTGCTGGCGAGAATCAGCACGCCTGCAATCACGGGCATGCAGGCCATCACGAGCAGCGCGAGACTCGAATTGCCCGTCGCCGTGCGCGCCCAGCCGATGGCAGCCGGTCCCCAGAAGCCACCCGACAGCCCAATCGTGTTGATCAGCGCAATGCCGCCCGCAGCTGCCGGTCCCTTGATGTACTCGGCGGGCATTGCCCAGAACACGGTGTAGGCCATCCACATCATGGCGGTCGCGGCGGTCAGCAAAGCAAGCGTCGCGAACAGATGCCCTTGCGTGAAAATCGACGCGACCAGCAACAGCGCGCCCGTCAGCGCGGGAATCGCGCAGTGAAGACGCCGCTCGCCCGTGCGGTCCGACCTTCGCCCCGCGACATACATGCCGATGCCCGCCGCGACGTACGGAATCGCCGCATACCAGCCCAGACGCAGCGTGTCGGTGACGCCCTGCTCCTTGATGAATGTCGGCAGCCAGAAGCTGATCGCGTAGATCGGGAAGATGATCGAGAAGTACGCGAGCGCCAGCACGTAGACACGCGGGTCGCGTGCAACCGCCTTGAACGAATGGTTGTGCGCCTGCGCCGCGCCCGTTTCGCTTTCGAGCAGCTGCTTTTCGTCGGCATTCAGCCAGCGGGCGTCGGCGGGACGGTTCGACAGCACGAACAGCGTGAGCACGCCGAGCGCAATGCACGGCAGGCCTTCGACGAGAAACATCCATTGCCAGCCGGCCAGTCCATGCACACCCGAGAGCGCCGAAATCAGCCACGCCGACAACGGCCCGCCAACGATCCCGCCCAGCGGTCCTGCAAGAAACACGATCGCAATCGCCCGCGCCATGCGCGTCGGTCCGTACCAGCACGACAGGTAATAGATCATGCCCGGTGCGAAGCCCGCTTCGAAAATACCGAGCAGGAAACGCATGCCGTAGAACATCGGCACGTTGTGCACGAACAGCATGCTCGCCGACGTCAGGCCCCACAGTACGAGGATGCGGCTGAAGGTCTTGCGCGCGCCGATTTTCGGCAGCAGCAGATTGCTCGGCAATTCGAACAGCACATAGCCAAGAAAGAAGATCCCCGCGCCCACGCCATATGCGGCATCCGAGAAACCGAGATCGCTCTGCATCTGCAGCTTCGCAAAGCCGACATTCACGCGATCCAGATACGCAAACATGTAACAGGCGAGCAGAAACGGCAGCAACCGCCAGTTGAGCCGGTTGTAGAGGGCTCGAACCGCGTCGCTCTCCCTCAGGGTCTGTATCGCTGTCATGTTCGTCTCCGGTGTGTCGGGTTTGTGTCCCGTGCTTGCGTTCCGCCATGTTGTCGGGGTAAAAATACGCGAGCAAGAGCAACTAAGTTCACACTTCGTTGCCCACAAGGCAACGCACGCACCCGGAGAAGCCCGACATGCGCGAAATCAACCAGCAGCGGCTGCGCTACTTTCATGAAGTGCTGTCGCACGGGACCATCCGCGGCGCGGCGGACAGCCTCAACACATCGCCTTCCGTCATCACGCGCCAGATCAGGCTGCTCGAAGAGGAACTCGATGCGACGCTGTTCGAGCGTGAAGCGCGCGGCGTCAAGCCGACCGAAGCGGCCGCGCATCTGCTGGAGTTCTGGCGCGGCTATCGCTCGCAGCAGGAAAAGCTCGAAGATCAACTGCATCTGCTCAAAGGGCTTCAGCAAGGCGAAGTGCAACTGGCCGTCAGCGAGGGTTATGTCGATCCGCTGATCGAAGAGGTGATCGCGCCGTTCTGCGCGAAGTATCCGAAGCTGGACGTCGTGATCGAAAGCCTCGCCGTCGACGATCTGCTCAATCAGGTCGCCGAAAGCCGCGCGCATATCGGGCTTGCGTACAATCCGCCGCCGCATCCGCGCGTCGAATATCGCGCGAGTTCCGCGCAGCCCGTCGTCCTGCTGGTGCGGCGCGATCATCCGCTGTCGCTGCGCGGCACGCCCGCTGGCGTGAAGGATCTGCTCGAATGGCCGCTCGCGCTGATGCCGGCCACGTTCGGCATCGGCCACGCGGCGAAGATGCTGGAATTCGCCGAGAACATCAAAATCCGCGCCACATTGACCAGCAATTCTCTGACGGCCCTCAAGCGCTTCGTCGCGCATGGCGACGGCGTCACACTGATCGGCGAGTTCGCGGCCTATCGCGAACTGGAGTCGCAGGAACTCGCCATCGTGCCGATCGATCACCCGCTGTTTCAGGGCGCAAAGGCGCGTTTGCTCGTGAAGTCGGGACGGCCGCTCGCCGCTGCGGCGAATGAACTGCTCGAATGGATCTTGCGCAGCATGTCGATGTTCGCGAATGGCGCAGAAGCCATCGACGCCTGAAGTCATTCGGCTTCGACCTCAACACCGCAAGCTTTCGCGCGACGCCGCGCCGTAATGCCCTAGTAGCATCGCTGTTGGCTCTTCGTCATATTTGAAACTTAATTGCAGAAGCGATATCCGTCGGTCGATAAGACAGGCGTATTTCGTTCAACCTGCAAAAACGACGGTCAATGGCTTTTCTCAACACTCTCAAGATCGGTCCGCGTCTCGGCGCGGGCTTTGCAATCGTTCTGGTGCTGCTTTGTGCGGTCAGCGGCATCTCCCTGCTGGAGTCGTCACACATCTATGACGGCACTTACCGGATCGGCAATGACTGGCTGCCCAGCGTCGAGACGCTCGGCAAGATGCGCAGCGATGCGGATGATGTACGCCGCTTTTCGCTGCGCGAACTGCTGAGCGCGGACCCGAATCAGTTGCGTGCCGTGCGCAGTCAGCACGCGGACGCGATGAATGCATTCGCGGCATCGATGAACGCCTATACGAAGCTGGTTTCGTCGCCGGAAGAACAGCAGATTTTCGACAACATCAAATCGTCGTGGGCCAGTTATCTCGACGTCGACGCGAAGATCGAAAAGCTGATCGACGCGGGCGAATCCAGCGCAGCGGAAGCGCGCCAGCTTGCAGCAGGCGAAGCGTCGACGCGCTTCACCGCGACACTCGATCTGATCGACAGCGACATCAAGCTGAATCATCAGGGTTCCGTCGATGAAGTGGCGAGAGCCGCCGCCGCGTTTCAGAGCGCGCGCATCTGGACCATCGTGCTGTCGGCGCTCGCGTTGGTCGCGGGCGCGTTCATCGCCGTCGTCATTACGCGCTCGATCGTCGCGCCGCTGCGTCGTTGCGTCGACGTGGCCGAAACGGTCGCGCGCGGCGATCTGACCGCTGCGATTCGTGTGGACGGCAAGGACGAACTGAGCCAGTTGCTCGGCGCGTTGCGCCACATGAACGAAGGTCTGCTCGATGCCGTGAGCCGCGTGCGTTCGAGCAGCGAAAGCATCGCGACAGGTTCGTCGCAGATCGCGGCCGGCAACACCGATCTGAGCCAGCGCACGGAAGAACAGGCCGCGTCGCTCGAAGAAACGGCAGCGAGCATGGAAGAGCTGACCTCCACCGTCAGGCAGAACGCGGAGAACGCAAGCCAGGGCAATGCGCTCGCCACGCGTGCGTCGGAAACGGCGGCGCGCGGCGGCGAAGTCGTGAATCGCGTAGTCGATACGATGCGCGGGATCTCGAACAGTTCGCAACAGGTTGCGCAGATCATCTCCGTGATCGAAGGGATCGCGTTCCAGACCAACATTCTCGCGTTGAACGCGGCCGTCGAAGCAGCGCGCGCAGGCGAACAGGGACGCGGCTTCGCGGTCGTCGCGGGCGAAGTGCGCACGCTCGCGCAGCGCAGCGCGTCGGCGGCAAAGGAGATCAAGGATCTGATCGACGAATCGGTGACCCGCGTGAATAGCGGCACTGCGCTCGTCGACGAAGCGGGCCGCACGATGAGCGAGATCGTGCAGTCGGTGCGTCAGGTGTCGGATCTGATGGGCGAGATCAGCGCCGCGTCCGGCGAACAGTCGCGCGGCATCGAGCAGGTCAATGTCGCGATCTCGCAGATGGATGAGGTGACGCAGCAGAACGCGGCGCTCGTCGAGGAGGCTTCGGCTGCGGCGCAGTCGATGGCGTCGCAGGCTACGACGTTGCGTGAAGTGGTATCGACGTTCAGGCTGCCGGGCGGGCAACAGGCAGGCGCGATGACGGCCATGGGTGCCGCTGTGCCGAAGCCCGTTATGCGAGCCGCTGCCGTTGCGCCGGCTAAAGCTGCACGCGCGGTGGCTGCAAGGCCGGGCGTCGCTCAGTCATCGAAGGTCGAAGCGACCGCAAGCCGCGCCGCCGAAGCCGATTGGGAGACGTTCTGAACTACGGCGCGTCGCTCGCATGGGATGCGATGCGCCGTTCAGTCTTCACTTGTGTGTGACGGGCAGAAGCTTGATCGCAGCGGGACGTTCTTGCGCTGCATTGACCGTGACGGCTGCCGGTCCATTCGCCGCCCCATGAGCCGCAGCGCGGCTTGCCAGCATCGCGCACACACGGCTCGCTCCGACTGAGCCGGCAACAGCGAACACCACCGGGAACAGCATGTCGTGCCCGAGGTGCGTGAACTCGGCGACCAGCACAATTGCCGTGATCGGCATGTTCATCGACGAAGCGAGAAATGCCGTGGCGCCGACGAGCGCAAACGCGCCTGTCGGCACGCTCGCGCCGACCAGATTCCACGCGCCACCGAGCACGACAGCGAGCAACGCGCCCACCGTCAGCCCCGGAGTCAGCAGACCGCCATGCGCGCCGACGCGCAGACTGCTCGCGCTGATGACCACCTTCAACACCAGCAACGCAGCCGCGAGTCCGATGCTCAACTGACCATCGAAGCCCAGTTGCGCGGTGCCCTTGCCGTTGCCGAGCAGTTGCGGAAAATGCACGGCGAGCACGCCGATCGCCGCGAAGTTGAGCACATTGAGCACGATCATCAGCCAGCCTGCGACCGGCGCCGCATTGCGCGCGCGGTCCGTGAAGCGCGAGAACGCGTAGGCCGCGATGCCGAACACAGGGCCAGCCGCCGCCGACCACGCGACGAGACTGCCGCTCAGTGCAAACGCCGGAATCGCGTATTGCGACTCGTCGCCGAGTCCGATCCACGCGACCACAGCGGCAATCACCGACGTGACGAGCGCGATCGCGACGGTGGTTGCATCGAATGTGACGAGCAGCACTTCGAGCACGAACACCGCGCCGCCGAGCGGCACGTTGTACACGGCGGCGAGGCCCGCACCCGCGCCGCAGGCAATCATCACGCGCGTTTCGTTCGCCGACAGACCCGCGACACGCGCAAGCCATCCCGCCACCAGCGAGCCGACTTCGCGCGGCGCGACCTCACGGCCCAACGGCGAGCCGAGCGCGACTGTGACGATCTGCAGCAGCGCATGGGCGAGCGTGCTCAGCATCGGCATTGGCGTGTCAGGGGATTTCACCGCCTGCTTGATGCTGACGAGCGGTCGGCCGAAACGGCGCACGGCCCACCAGCCGAACCCTGCGACCAGCCCGCAGACTGTCATCACTAGCACGCGCCGTTCGGGCGACGCGCCGTCGACGCCTTGCAAAAAGCTTTGTCCGCCGACGATCGCATCGAGGCTGTAGCCGTACGCGATGTGCTGGACGGCATGCAGCAGCAACGCGAGGAGCATGCCGCCGAGCCCCGCGCCGACGCCCGTCAGCACGGTGACGACGGCAAGGCGGATCAGCGATTTGCGCTCGAATGTGATGGGGGACGGCATGACGGCGTAGCTCGATGGGACGGGGGAGCACCTAATATAGGGTTTTCCCGCAAATTCATCCAACGAATTTATCTACTTAATTGATGATTTGCACGACTGGGTTTGAAATTCGCCGGTCGAATGCGCCGCTCGACGATGGTCGTGATGGAATAAGTCGGAAGAGCCAGATGTTCTGGTAAGGCGACCGAGAAGACGTCGCCGACAAATCTGAACTGGATCCAATATGCTCCCCCGCGCCTATCACGCTTTCAACGCCGTTCGCCGGTTCTGCGCCGGGTTGCAACGGCAGAGTGTCGTCCGAGCCGTGGCCGGCTGCGTCGCTTTGACGTCACCATTCGCAGCAAACGCGGCCGATGCAACTCCACCCTCGCTGGTGCCTCCTGGTACTGAGCCATTCGTAGTCACAACCGCAACAGGCGTGCAGGTCTACGCGTGCGAATTCGATAGTGCACATCGTCTCGGCTGGGTCTTCCAAAGGCCGAAAGCAACGCTCTACGATAGCGCCGGTCAAGCGATCATCCAGCACGATGCGGGACCGTCCTGGCAGGCTACCGATGGCAGCAGGATTGTCGGCCGCATGATTGCTCAAGCACCCGCCAGGAGTCCGAACAGCATCCCACAACTGCTGCTCGAGACCCATAGCACGGCCGAAGGCAGTTTGTCGGTCGTGAGATTTGTCCAGCGACTCGATACAGTGGGCGGCACGCCACCGTCCGACACCTGTTCGCAAGAACATCAGGTTGGCAGTTCACCGTACTTCGCACGGTACCTATTCCTGAAATAGCGGCTGCTTGAATCGCGTAATCGACGCTCCATGCGCATCCGTTGAATGCGTTCGAATCCGCTCGCCTATTCGCCGCTCAGCCGGCTCGGGCGTCGCGTTCGCGACGAACCGGTTCTGCACGCAATCCCGTACCAAACGGATCAATTCCGTGCAATCTTCCAGCGATGCCCCTCCGTATGCTGTTCATGCAGCGACACGTCATCACTTGCCGGTCGAATGGGGCTGGCCGCGACCCGTGTCCAGATCGCACGCAACGGCATCCAGTGGCTCGCGATGTTTGTGATCGCTGCTCCCTCTTAATGCTGGAGAAACCGTATGAGCGATTACAAAACCACTACTCTTATCGTCGGTGCATTTGCCACCGCCCTCGCCACGCTGACGGCCGCCTCCGCGAGCGCAGAAGAATTCACGGCCGCCCAGAAGAAGATTCAGGCAGAGCACACGACGCTCGTTAAGTCGGGCAAGGTCGAACCCTGTTTCGGCACGGCGCTCAAGGGGCAAAACGATTGCTATGCGGGCGCGGGCACGACTTGCGCCGGAACCAGCACGACCGACTATCAGGGCAACGCATTCAAGCTGGTGCCCAAGGGAACCTGCACGACCATGTCTACGCCGAACGGACCGGGGAGCCTGTCTCCCAAGGCCTGATATCGACATGCGCCGGGCGACGCCAGCCCGGCTACACCGTTTTATCCGAAACAACGCCAGGCTATGTCAGAGTCGCTCTCGCCCGATGCCCAACACCAACTACCGTCGCGCGCCGGAGTTGGGCTCAAGGCCGAACATTACCGGACGGTCCTTGAATCACGGCCCGATATCGGCTTTTTCGAGGTGCACGCGGAAAACTACATGGGTGCAGGCGGCCCGCCGCATCGATTCCTCTCGGCGATACGCGAGTCGTACCCGTTATCCATTCATGGCGTCGGTTTGTCGATTGGCGCGGACCGTCCTCTCGATTGCGATCACCTGCAACGGCTGAAAGCACTCGTTGCCCGCTATCAGCCCGCACAGTTTTCCGAGCACCTTGCGTGGTCCAGTCACGACTGCGGTTTTCTCAACGATCTGCTCCCCGTTCCCTACACAGCGCGAAGCCTCGCTTGCGTAGCCGATCACATCGACGAACTACAGGACGTGCTCGGACGACAGATCCTGCTCGAGAATCCGTCGACCTACCTGGCATTCGAGGAAAGCACATATCGGGAGACGGACTTCATTGCCGAGGTCGCGCGACGAACGGGATGCGGACTGCTGCTCGACGTCAACAACGTATATGTTGCGTCGATCAATCAGCGGTGGGATCCGCTCGCGTATATCGATGCCTATCCGCTCGCAGCCGTGCAGGAGATTCATCTCGCCGGCCACGCGCACGAGGAGGACGAAACGCGCCGCCCGCTGCTCATCGATACGCACGACCGTCACGTCGCTCGCGCCGTATGGGATCTCTTCGAATACGCGTTGAGCAGAACCGGTCCAATACCGACGCTGATCGAATGGGACGCGAACGTGCCGGACTGGTCTACCCTCGAAGCGCAGGCAGAGCAGGCCGACAGGCTCCTCAAAGCTGCCACACGCCCAGCAACGGTCACTGCGCGGCAGCACAATTTAGCGGAGGTAACGACGTCATGATCGAACGTCACATCCTGGTCTATTACGCCTGGAGCCGCCCCGGCGAAACGGGTGCACCGCTTCATGTGATCGAGGATCGATTCCCGACGCTTTTCGAAAGCCGCAGAATGGTCTTCCCGAGATTTCATGAACTCGCGGACACGCATCAGTTCGACCAGAGCATCGCGGGCTTTCTCGATCACATCATGAAGCGCAACTTCACCGCGTTCACCGATCTGACGGCGGCGCTGACCGGCAAGCGTGCAGTGGAAATCGAGCGTGTTGCGAACGATGGAGCCATCACGCCACTCGACACGCGTCTCCTGGATGGAATCGACACGCTGATCGTCATCAGTTTCGATTCGCAGCGGACAGCCCAAGCTGCGCACAGCGACGAGATCGAAGCGGTCCGCGCTTTCCTGGCTCATCCCGATCATCTCGCCTTTGTTTGCCCGCATCACGACATTGGCGACGTCGCGAATCTTCCCGCAGGCGAGCAGTTGCCACGTCAGATCGCGGAGTTCGAGCATCACGGCGACAGGACAATCCCACCACGGCAACGATTCGGCGGCTTCGCGCGCTCGCTTCTCGCAGGACTTGGCGTACCCGTGGAAAACCGCTTCGGTCTACGGCCTGCGGCAGAAGCGGACGGCACGCCCGCGCCCGTCGAAGCCGATGCAAAACTTGACCGTCTCGGCCTGCTTCTCGGAGTCACCACGTTCAATCTGCATGCACATCTGCCGCACCTCGAGCGCGTTGGCGAAGCGTTCGACAAACTCGATGTCCTCGCCCGTCAGCGTATCGACACGAACGCGCCGCCGCACCCTTTTGCACGTGATCGCGCGACTTTCGACGCGCTCCTGCAATCGCGGCCAGACGCGTTTGCCGGCACCCTTCTGGTCAGCGACACGACGCTCTGGAGTTCGACGGCGGGTGGTGTCGACAGTCTGCGCAACTTGTGGACGAACGTGGTTCAACGATCGACCCGGAGTTGAGCGCGCAATGGCCATCGTTTCCCTGTTTGAGCGGCAAAAGCACTTCGCGTCGGCATTGCTGGATCCCGGTATGCGCGTTCCTGCTGGCCTCGTCGGCCCCGATCTGCAACCTGGCGAAAAGCGCTTCAATGTGTACCGCAACAATGTTGTCACCGGACTCGTCGACGCATTGAAGGCTGCGTTTCCCGCTGTGCGTCGCATTGTCGGCGACGAGTTCTTTGCGGCGATGGCTCGCATTTACGCCGCGCACGAACCGCCGGAATCCCCAGTGATGCTCGACTATGGCGAGACGTTTTCGGATTTCATCGCGGCGTTCGGACCGGCGAGCAGCGTGCCATATCTGAGTGACGTCGCACGACTCGAGCGCGCGTGGACGCAGGCCTACCACGCCGCCGAGGCGTCTGCGGTGGATCATGCTCTTCTTGCCAGGATCGAGCCCGATGATCTTCCGCATCTGCGCCTCACGCTGCATCCGTCGGCACGCGTCATTCGATCCCGCTTCCCCGTCGTACAGATATGGTCGATGAACATAGACGGCGGCGACACGAGCGCGGTTGACTTCACGATCGGTGGCGAAGATGCGCTCGTCCTGCGTCCGCACGCAGAGGTCGAGATTCGCACGCTGCCGGTTGGCGCAGCCGCGTTTATCAACGCGATTGCGGCCAATCAAACGATGACTGAAGCGACAACCCGCGCGCTCGACGAGAATGCCGGTTTCGATCTGACAGGTACGCTGCGAGACTTGTTCGCAATCGATGCGATTACCGGATTGAATCCGCGGGCCTCGGGTTCCGACCAACCGGGAGGCATCGATGAATCAGCTTAGCGCGTCAACAAAGGGGCGTCTCGAACCAACGGTGCGCCGGGCAGCCGGCTTGATCCAGAAGTTCGGCTGGCTCGTTGCACCGCCCATGCTGCGGATTGCTTTATCGCTCCCTTTCTTTCGCTCAGGTTTGACCCGGTGGGATGGCGTGCTGTCCATTTCGCCCGTCACGCTGTATCTGTTCGAAAATCAGTTCAGGTTGCATATTCTGGGTGGCGCGTACCCGTTTCCCGCCCCTGACACGGTTGCTCTTCTCGTTGCGATAGCAGAAGTCACGCTCCCCGTTTTGCTCGTGTTGGGATTTGCAACGCGCTTCGTCGGCCTTGCGCTATTCGTGATGACAGGCGTCATCCAGCTTGTGTTCCCGGACGGCTGGGCAAATTTCCATCTCTATTGGGCGTCGCTCGCCGTGGGCATCATGGCCTTGGGTCCTGGCCCACTGTCGCTGGATCATCTGTTAGTACGCAGCATGCAGACACGAAACCACGCGTCAGACCGGTAGTCATTCCGCTTTCGGCACGCGTCGTCGTCGCCCGTGCTCCCGTGCGAACGCAGCCGGCGTACAGCCAACGTGACGATGAAAGCGACGGGTGAAATGACTCTGGTCTGAAAAGCCCGTCATGAGCGCAATTTCCGACAGCGCAATGTTCGTTTCAAGCAGCAACGTCTGCGCTCGACGAATCCGGCATTGCTCGACAAAACCGATCGCCGTCATACCCGTGCTGCGTTTGAACAGACGCGTGAAGTGGAAACGGCCCACATTCACGATGCCGGCCAGTTCCGCGAGTCCGATCGACCTGTCGAGATTGTCTTCGATGTACTCGGTAATCCGCGCAATTTCCACTTTGCTCAACGCGGGATGTTCCCGTGGAATGACCGGGTCATACGCGTTGTAGCTTCGCAGCAGATGCGCCGCCAGCGCGATTGACACATGATCGACGATCAGCGTTTGCGCGGGATGAGCCGTGCGGTCGAGTTCTGCGATAAGCACTTGCGCGAAGTGCTCGATCACGGGATCTCGCGTCGCGAACACATTCCTGATTTCTATCTGCGTCGTGCCTTGGCGCCCAATCTGCTCGCCTGCGGACACAACAAGCGCGGTGGGAATACGCAATCGCGCCGTCGCGGAAGCACTTCCCTCCCAAAGCGAATCGTACCCGGCCGGCATGAGCATCGAGACGCCGGGGGAAATAAGACTTTCGTGAACGCTCCCATCTCGCCCCTGAACGAGGCGGGCACTGCCCGACGGGCAGTAACAGATCAGATGATGATCGAGAGCGGGATATCTTTCGGAGATATCGTGGAGCGGGGCATACATGTCCACCGTCACCCCCGACCACTCGCGCTCGCGAGTCGTCGCGGTAGGCCGATGCGAGAGCACGTGAACGATCTCATCGATCGTTACGGGGTTATCGGCGGTTTGATGAATCGTTGACATGTCACAGTGCCCGATGTGCCTGCTATTACCTGTGATCTGACCTGTGATCTGGCGCGCGCCAAAATGCTATCACGCCAATATTCCCTCACGGTGGAACCGGTGCACCCCTGGCAGGCGGCAGAACGGTGGTTCGTTTATGATTTGCCCGGCCACATCGCCAACATCGGAATCATCAAAGCCGCTTTCTGTACTTACGGAGACCTTTAATGGGCAAACGAACCTTTCGCATGACAGCCGCTGTACTGCAGTGTTTCGCCGTGATGACCGCGCTGTATGCGACCAGTGCACACGCCGGCTCGGCACCAGTGAAATGCCATCTGACATATAGCCTCGCAGGATGGTCTGCAATCTATCAGCACGCCTCAGGTCATGGCCGCGTGACGTGCGACAACGGCCAGCACGCGAACGTCACCATCCAGATGCACGGCGGCGGCCTGACAGCCGGCAAGTTCCGCGTCACCGGCAAGGGCGATATCAGCAACGTCTATAGCATCAAGGAAGTCTACGGCAGCTACGCGCAAGCGGGTGCATCGGCGGGTGTGGTCGAGAGCGGCACGGCGCAGGTGGTCACCAAAGGGACCGTGTCGATGGCACTGTCGGGTTCGGGCGAAGGTATCAACCTCGGCGTTGCAGTCGACAAGTTCGACATCAAGCCGTCCGCTCACTGATTCACTGGGCAATTCGTAATCAGTTCAGGGCCGTGCATGTGTGACATGTGTATGCGTGCACGCTCATCCTTCTCGCGGCAACACGAGTTCAGCCTCGAGCCCTCCACCCGAACGATTTCGCAACGTCAACGCACCGCCATGCGTGGCGGCAATGCTTTGCGCAATCGTCAAACCAAGGCCCGTGCCCGTTGATTCATCCTTGCCCGCGGAATTCCCGCGAAAATAAGGCTCGAATACACGTGCCAGTGTCGTTTGATCCGGGATACCCGGCCCGTTGTCACGAATGGCCACGCGCACCGCGCGGCCATCGTCGGCAATATGAATGGACGCGTCGCCACCATACCGGATCGCGTTATCAAGCAGATTCTGCAGGCAGCGCTTGAGATTGCGCGGATAACCGGCAACCGGCCGCACCGCTCGTCCATCGACGGAAACGGCATGCCCCGCTTCGCGCGCGTCCTCCGCCAGACCTTCCAGCATCGAATCGAGATCGATCTCGCGACGCTCTTCCGTCACTTCGATGCCCTGCACGGCATCGAGCGTCGCGCGCACCATCGCTTCCATTTCGTCGAGATCGCCGCGCAGGCGTTCGCGCCATTGCGGATCGGGCAGCATCTCCGTGCGCAGACGCAGCCTCGTCAACGGCGAGCGCAGATCGTGCGAGACAGCCGTTAGAAAGCGCGTGCGCTCCGACATGCTTTCCGTTAGCTGACGTTGCATCGAGTTGAACGACATCGCCGCGCTGCGCACTTCAAGCGGACCGCTCACAGGCAGCGGCGGCCGATAGATATTGCGTCCCAGCGCCTCGGCCGCGCGCGCGAGATCGCGCAACGGCTGCACGGCAAAACGCACGGCGACGAACGCGAGCACGCAGATCGCGACGAAGCGGATCAGATAGATCCGCACCAGATAGTCGAACACGAGCGAGCCCGGCTCGCTTTGCATGCCCGCCTGGCCTTCATTGGCCTGCACGTCGAGCCACGGCCCACCTGGACCGCTCGGCACTTTCATCTGCACGTGAAAATCGCCGGTCGGCATGCGCGAGTTGAAGAGGCTCAGGATGCCCTTGTGCTTGCGTTCTTCGTCGCGCAGTTCGGCGTCGATCAGACGCACATCGACAGGCTCGCCAAGCCGCCTGCCAATCACACCCGTAATCAGATCGCTGACCGAGCGCTTCGCTAGCGACGTCTCGTGCGCAGGCTGCGGCGTGTCGACCCATTGCATCCGGTAACGCGCGTCCGCCAGTTGCCTGACGATCGCATCGCGCGCCGCAGCATCGGGCGCATGCTGCAACAGCCGCACTGTGTCCGCGAGACGGCTCGCGAACAGGCGCGCGGGTATTTCAAGCGTGCGGTTGTCGTGCGTTTCGAACCAGATCGTGCTCGTGAGCAATTGCCCGGCAAACATGCCGACAGCAAGAATCATCACGAGCCGTCCGAACAGCGAATCGGGCCACGCACGCAGTTTCATCGCGCGCCACCTCATGCTTCGAACGCGACGTCGGCGACCAGCATGTAGCCCTCGTTGCGCACGGTGCGGATCAGCGCGGCACTGCGCGCGGCGTCTTTCAGATGATGCCGCAGGCGGCTGATGCAGACGTCGATCGAACGGTCGAGTGGCGTGTGCTCCTTGCCGAACACATGATCGAGCAGAAATTCGCGCGACAGCGGCCGGTTCGGATGATCGAGCAGCGTACGCAGCGCCCGGTAATCGGAGCCGCCAAGCGACACGACCACGCCTTCGGGCGACAGCATCTGCTTCATCCGCGTATCGAGCTTCCAGCCGGCGAAAGTCACGAACGCGGCGGCATCGGCGGGGCGCGAGCCCGGCATGCTGCGCGCACGGCGCAGCACCGATTTGATCTTCGCGACCAGTTCGCGCGGATCGAACGGTTTCGGCAGATAGTCGTCGGCGCCCATTTCGAGGCCGAGTATGCGGTCGAGCAAACCGCCGCGCGCGCTCAGAATCACGATCGGCATGCCGCGCTCGCGGCGCAGTTCGCGCGTGAGGTCGAGTCCGTCCTCGCCGTCGAGCATCAGGTCCAGCACGACGAGATCGATCTGCGAGCTCGCGATGGCCTGCTTCATCTGCGCGCCGTTCGTGGCCGTCGTCGCCTGATAGCCCATGCTGCGCAGATAGTCGCCGAGCAGCTGGCGGATGTTCGGGTCGTCGTCGACGACAAGTATGTGGTCCATCAAAACTCTTCTTTTCTTCGTGGCGCCGATAACTGGCGCGCGGCGCAGCCCGCATTGTCGGCGCTGTGGCGGACGAAAAGCCGCTCAACACATTCCATTACAAAACTGCGCCGTTTCAACACATCGCCATTACATCGCGCCGCTAAAGTTGCGCCCGTAAATGCAAATAATTCTCATCCAGCAACTATATCATGTCGATTTCCGTGCTTTCCTCGGCCTGCCGGCGGGCCGTTTCGACAGCGGCGCATGCCGCTGCTTCTTCGGCGCTCGTTCTCGCAGCGGGCTGCGCGCTGGTTGCCAGCACGCCCGTGTTCGCAGCACAGACGGCGAACGCCGCAGCGCCAGCGCCCGCCACGTTCACCGATCTCGCCGGCCGTACGGTCCGCGTGCCCGCCGCCGAACCGCAGCGCATTCTGCTCGGTGAAAGCCGCCTGCTGTCGGCTGTCGCACTGCTCGAAGGCCAGAAGCCGCTCTCGCGCATCGTCGGCTGGCAGGGCGATCTGCCGATGATGGATCCGCAGACCTACAACGCGTACGCGCAGAAATTCCCCGACATCAAGACCATTCCGCTGATCGGCAAGGCAACGGAAGACAGCATCAGCGACGAGAAGGCGTTGAGCCTCAAGCCCGATCTTGCGATCTTCAGCATCGCCGGCCACGGGCCAAGCCGCTATAACGCGCTGGTGAAGCAACTGGAAGCAACGGGAACGACGGTGGTATTCGTCGACTTCCGCCTGCATCCGATGCAGAACACGCTGCCGAGTATCAAACTGCTCGGCGCCGTGCTGCATCGCGACCAGCAGGCGAATGCGTACATCCAGTTCTATCAGCAGCATCTCGCGCGCGTCGAGAACGTCGTCAACCGTGTACCCGAAGCGCAGCGCCCGAAGGTGTTCGTCGATCTGCTCGCGGGTGTCTGGGACGCCGGTTGCTGCCACACAGCGGGCAACGGCAACTTCGGCGAGTTCGTGCAGGCCGCGGGCGGGCGCAATATCGCGCAAGGTCTCGTGCCGGGCGTGCTCGGCGACATCAGCATGGAACAGGTGATCGCCGCGCAACCCGACGTCTACATCGCGACGGGCAGCCGCACGAAACCGGGCCTCGCATCGCTGCGCGTTGGCGCATTGACGAGCGAACACGATGCCCGCGCGAGCCTCGCGCAACTGGTCGCGCGCCCCGGCTTCGATACGATCAAGGCGATCCACGACGGCAACGCGCACGGCATCTCGCACAACTATTACGACTCGCCGTACAACATTCTCGCGATCGAAGCCTTTGCGAAGTGGTTCTATCCGGCGCAATTCAAGGATCTCGACGTGCATGCGACGCAGGCTGAGTTGTACCGGCGCTTCCTCGCCGTGCCGCCGCAGGGTGCCGAATGGGTCGATGCGCCGCTCGCGCAATCGACGGCTGACGCTTCGCATTGAACGGGCGCAGCAATGTCCGACTCCGTTTCGCTGAACCGTTCCGTGCGCGCGCAGCACGACGACGTCGATACAGGCGTTCAAACGTATCGGCGTATGACACGCCTGCGCGTGCTGTGCCTGTTCGCAGTGGCGCTGCTGATCGTCGGCTCGCTGCTGCTCGATCTGCGCTCGGGTCCATCCGGCCTGCCCGTTGCGACGCTGCTGCGCGCCGTGTTTCATCCTGCATCCGCCGATGCCGCGACCAATGTGATCGTGTGGCAGATCCGCATGCCGTACGCGGTGATGGCGCTGCTGGTCGGCGCGTCGCTGGGTCTGTCGGGCGCGGAAATGCAGACTATCCTCAATAATCCGCTCGCTAGCCCATATACGCTCGGTGTGTCGGCGGCTGCCGCGTTCGGCGCATCGCTTGCGATCGTGCTCGATATCACGCTGCCCGGCATCGCACAGAGCTGGCTCGTATCGGCGAACGCATTTCTGTTTGCGTTCATGTCGGCGCTGATGCTCGACGGCATCGCGCGCTGGCGTGGCATGAATACGTCCGGCGTCGTGCTGCTTGGCATCGCGCTGGTGTTCGCGTTTCATGCGCTCGTGTCGCTGATGCAATTCATCGCTTCCGCCGACGCGCTGCAAGGCCTCGTGTTCTGGACGCTCGGCTCGCTCGCGCGCGCGGACTGGCCGAAGATCGGCGTGCTGGCTGTCGCGCTCCTGATTGCATTGCCGCTGTCGATGCGCAACGCCTGGACGCTCACCGCCTTGCGACTCGGCGAAGACCGCGCGGCAAGCTTCGGCATCGATGTGCGGCGCCTGCGTCTCGGCACACTGTTACGCGTGTCGGTGCTGTCGGCGCTCGCGGTGTCCTTCGTCGGCACCATCGGCTTTGTCGGACTGATCGCGCCGCATATCGCGCGCACGCTGTTCGGCGAAGATCACCGCTTCTATCTGCCCGGCAGCACGCTGATCGGCGCGCTGATGCTGTCGCTCGCATCGATTGCATCGAAGACCATCGTGCCGGGCGTGCTGATTCCTGTGGGCATCGTGACGGCGCTGGTTGGCATTCCCCTTTTCCTCGGGATCGTCGTGCGCTCGCAAGGAGCCGCGCAATGAACGGCCTGTCGATTCACGGTCTCAGCGTGCAATACGGCAAGCGCGCGGTGCTCAGATCGCTCGATGCCGGCCCGCTGCCGCGCGGCCAGATCACCGCGCTGCTCGGTCCGAACGGCAGCGGCAAGTCGACGCTGTTGCGCGCATTGGCGGGGCTCACGCGTGCGCACGCAGGGCAACTGACGCTGGATGGCGCACCGCTCGAACTGTCGGCGGCGAGTGCGCGTTCGCATAGCGTCGTGTATCTGCCGCAATCGCTGCCGGCGGGCGTCAAGCTGCAGGTGCTCGAGTCCATTCTGGTCGCGAGTTGCGCGACGCGTGGCGCGTTTCGCGCGCATTCGGCACGCACCGACGATCTCGCGAATGCGCGCAATGTGCTCGAACGTCTGGGCATCGAAGCGCTTGCGTCGCGATCGCTCGATGAACTGTCGGGCGGCCAGCGGCAACTCGTTGGCATCGCCCAGGCGCTGGTGCGCAATCCGCAAGTGTTGCTGCTCGACGAACCGTTGTCCGCGCTCGACCTCAATTACCAGTTCCATGTGATGCGCGTGCTGCGCGACATCACGCGCGAACGCGGCATCGTCAGTGTGGTCGTGCTGCACGACATCAACGCAGCCATGCGCGCCTGCCATCAGGCGATGCTGCTGCACGCAGGCCGCATTGCAGGCTTTGGCCCCAGCGCCGAAGTCGTCACGCAGGCAAGCCTCGCCGAAGTATTCGGAGTCACCGCGCGCATCGAGCCCTGCTCGCGCGGCCAGCATCAAGTTCTGATCGACGGTCTGTCGGTTCAGGACGGCATCGCCAGTCGCTAGACGTTCCAGACGTTCGTCTAGCGGCCCAGCCAGCCACCTCACCACGCTGCATCCGTTTTAACGCACGACGCCTGCCACCCGGCAGGCGCCGCGCTGCTGCGTGCGTCATCACGTCGTTCAAATCAACAAACAGGGGAAAAAATGAAAAAGACACTCATCATGGCTGCCATCGTGGCGAGCTATGCGTGCCACGCGCAGGCGCAGAACTCGGTGACGCTGTATGGCGTGATCGACGCGGGCCTGTCGTACACCAATAACCAGAAGGGCAGCAGCGCGTGGCAAGCGGGCAGCGGCAACGTAACGGGCAGTCACTGGGGCATGCTCGGCCGCGAAGATCTCGGCGGCGGCACGAAGGCGATCTTCCAGCTGGAAAACGGCTTCAGCGTAATGAACGGCACGCTGCGCCAGGGCGGCCGCCTGTTCGGGTATCAGGCATACGCAGGGCTGTCGAACGACAGGTTCGGCACGTTCACGCTCGGACGTCAGTACGATTCCGTCGTCGACTATCTCGCGTCGCTCAGCTTCACGGGCCATCATCCCGGCGGCAACAACCTGTCCGCGCACCCGTACGATAACGACAATCTGAACAACTCCTTCCGCGTGAACAACTCGGTGAAGTTCGCGAGCAACAGCTATGCAGGCGTGAAATTCGGCGCGCTGTATGGTTTCTCGAACGAAGCAGGCGGATTCGACGATAACCGTCTGTACAGCTTCGGCACATCCTATGACGCTGGCCCGCTGCGTATCGGCGCAGGCTACTTCCAGGCGAACAACGGCGGCAGCAGCAATACGAACGGCGCGTTGACGCTGACCGATCGCACCTTCATCGCTGCACGTCAGCGCACGTATGGCGCGGGCGCCAACTACTCGATCGGCGCAGCAACGTTCGGCGCAGTCTGGACGCGCACGCAACTCGGCGGCCTCGCAACGATCAACGGTGCGAACAGCCTCGGTCTCGTTGCGAATGGCGAAGGCATGAGCTTCAGCAACTACGAGCTCAACGCAAGCTACCAGTTCACACCGGCGCTCGCGCTGAACGGCGAATACACGTACACGTCGGGCTCGATGTCCAATGCCACGGGCCAGCATCATCCGAAGTGGCATGAAGTATCGGTGCAGACCGATTACTTCCTGTCAAAGCGTACCGACCTTTACGTACAGGCGAGCTATCAGCATATCGCCAGCGACGGTTCAGGTTTGACCGCCGATATCAGCGGACAAAGCCCTTCGTCGAATGATCAGCAGGTCGTGGTTGCCGTTGGCATGCGGCACCGCTTCTAAACGACAAAGCCGCCGCTTCACACGAACGCGGCGGCAATGAACGATGCGATCAGAACTTGTGCCGGATACCGACGCGCACAGTACTTTGCCGGTCGCTGGTAGAAGGCGTGAGATTGTTGATCGCCGCGACGGCTGCCGTGCCCGTCGAATCCGTACCCGACGCCTTCTGATAAACGCCAATCAGATAAACGTCCGTGCGTTTCGACAGAAAATAATCCGCGCCAATTGCGCCTTGATAATAGCGTGCTCCGGGATTCTCACCCGTAGCCGAATCGACACTGCCACCGCGCGTATAGTCGAATGCCGCGCCGAGCAGGAAAGCAGGCGTTACCTGATACTTGAAGTTCACTTCCGCGTTGTTGAACGTCGCATTGCCGCGATAGCCGCGCGGATTCGGACCAGACTCCGCCGTGTCGCCGAGATTCCTGAACTGCGTATTCGAATACGTTGCGCCGAGCGTCGCCGCGCCGAACGTGTAGGCCGCACCCGCCGCGATGACCTGATACGTGCGCGCCGACGCATAACCGCTATAAACAGGCGACGAAATGAAGTTGCTGCCGGCCGTCGCCGCGGTACTCGCGCCGTTATCGCCGAAGAAACCGACATTCGGATTGCGCGCATTCAGATAACCGACGCCAAGCGACAGCGGACCATTCGCATAGCCTGCGCCGAGCGACCACACCTGATTGCGCGTTGCCTCACCCGCCACACCGCCGAGGCTATAGACGCCACCGAACGTGAGGCCCGCGTAATTGGCGCTGGTGTACTTCAGCGCATTGTTCACGCGATACGCGTTGTTGATATTGTCGAGATCGCCGGGATGCGCGGCGATATAACCGCCCCACTGATCGCCTGCTTCGAACGGGCCGACATAATCGACGACCGAATCGTATTGGCGCCCAACGAGCATCGAGCCATACGCGCTCGATAGCCCCACATACGCCTGACGCCCGAACATCAGCCCTTGTGTGCTGCCGCGATTCTTCTGGCCGAGCGAGCCGCTATTCAGATCGAAGCCGTTCTCCAGCACGAAGAGCGCAGCGAGCCCGCCGCCCAGATCTTCCTTGCCGCGCAGACCCCAGCGGCTCGCCTGCATCACGCCGCTCGACACGTTGTACTGATTGTGGCCTCCCGCATTCGAGGTCCAGTTGAAACCGTCGTCGACGATGCCGTACATCGTCACCGAACTCTGCGCGTGTGCAGCACCAGCGAAAGCACACCCGACCGACGTCAATGCGGCCAGTGCGGCCGCGGATCTGATTCTCATTGATTCATCATCCCATTCATATCGCTGCTTCGATTGGATGACGCAGCGAACGAAGGCTGCGCCGCGGCTCTTACGAGGATCGCAATCTAAGTTCGCCGTTATGCACGGTCAAATCAGTCAAATAGAACCCTGGCAATAAGCGTGTTTTATTTGCGCATTCACACACGCGAGCGAGTTGGAAACCGACATGAATGCCATTTATGTCGCGCATTTTTGGCCTGAATTTGACGGTCTTTTCTCGCGCTCCTATCGTTCGCTCATGGTTCACCCATGTCTGTCCGGTTTGCCAGGTCGCCCTGCCCGTCACGACGATCGGGAAGCGGAAACTTAAACGTCTTGCTCAGCCAATGCCATGAATCCTCACGCGACAGCCACGCTTTCCCCTTCTCCCTCGATACGCAGCACAGGCACCGTCCGCCGCGCAGTGACGACGGCCGTGCTCGGCCAGATACTCGAGTGGTACGACTTCTTTCTTTATGGCACCGCAGCCGCGCTCGTATTCGGCAAGCTGTTCTTTCCCGTCGGCAGCGATCCGTTGACGGGCACCATCGCCGCGTTCGGCGGCTTCACGGTGGGTTTCATTGCGCGTCCTGTCGGCGGCGTGCTGTGCGGCCATATCGGTGACCGCTATGGGCGCAAGACGGTGATGATGCTCACGCTGCTGACAATGGGCACGGCAACCGTCTGCATGGGTTTATTGCCCACGTATCAGCAGATCGGCATTGCCGCGCCCATCGGCCTCGTGCTGCTGCGCATTCTTCAGGGGCTGGCGGCAGGCGGCGAATGGAGCGGCAGCATCCTGCTGATTCACGAGAGCGCACCCGCATCGAAACGCGGCGCGCTCGCTGCATGGAGTCCGTGCGGCGCGGCGTTCGGCTTCGTTTTGTCGACGGCCGCGTTCCTGCTTGCGCAAACGCTGACACCCTCCGACTTCCTGAGCTGGGGCTGGCGCGTGCCGTTTCTGTGCAGCGTCGTGCTCGTCGTGCTCGGACTGTGGATGCGCCGCTCGGTTGAAGAAAGCGCGGACTTCGCGCAAGTGAAAACGACGCACCGCGAAAGCCGCATGCCGGTTGTCGAAGTGCTGCGCCGTTGCCCGCGCCAGGTGCTGACCGTGTTCGGCCTGCGCTTTGGCGAAGGCGGTGCGTCGTACATCTTCTTCGCGTTCTCGATTGCGTATGGGCAGTTTCTCGGCCTGAAGTCGACGTGGATTCTCAGCGGGCTCACCGTGTCGATGCTGTTGATGATTCCCGTCTCGCTCCTGATGGGACACCTCACCGACAAGATCGGCCGCAAGCCCGTCTATCTTGCGGGCGCAATTGCGATGGTGCTGGTCGCGTATCCGTATTTCACGCTGCTCGGTTCCGGCGTGCTGTGGAAAGTGATCGCCGCGCTGATTCTCGCCAACAGCATCACGCTCGGCATTCTGGAAGGCGCACAGCCCGCCTTCATCAGCGAACTGCTGCCCGTGCATCTGCGTTTCTCCGGACTCGGCATCGGACGCGAACTGTCTTCCGTACTTGGCGGCGGCCTCTCACCGATGATCGCCACCGCGTTGCTCGCCCACTATCGCAGCCCCACGCCCGTCGCGATCTATCTCGTCGCGCTTGCGATGGTCACGGTCGTCGCGACCTGCATCGCGCCCGAAACCTTTCCGCGCGCGGCACGACAGCAGGCAAAACTGGATGCCGAACCCGTCGTGGCCTGAGCGGCTGATTCAATCAACCTGACACGTATTCATCATGCAAAGCCTTCATAGCATTTCGACCTACGCCCGCGAACCGCACCTCGTCGGCGCCAGCGACCCGTATCCCGAGTATGCCGGTCCCATTTCGCTCGATGTTCTGATCGAAGAGATCGAACGACGCCGCGACGACTTCGATCAGCTCTCTCATGTGCCGCGCGACATGATCGCGAAGATGAAACGCGCGGGCATCTATCGCGCGAGCACGCCGCGACGCTTTGGCGGCGACGCGCTGCCACCGCCGCAGTTTCTCGCGATACTTGAACGCATCGCGATCGCCGATGGCTCGACAGCGTGGGTTGCCGCATTCGGATCTGCGAACACCTACCTCGCGGCGCTGCCCATCGAAACGCAGCAGCACATCTACGCGAAAGGTCCGGATCAGGTTTTCGCGGGCGGCCTCTATCCTCTGCAACCGGCGATCAAGGTACCCGGCGGCTATCAGGTCAGCGGCCAGTGGCGTTTTGCGAGCGGCTGCAAGGGCGCGGACTGGATCGGAGTGGGCATCGGCGGCACGCCCGCGAGTTCCGGCGACACCGGCGCCGGCAAGCCCTTCACAGCCGTGTTTCCCGCCAGCGATGTCGAGATCGTCGACAACTGGAACGTAGTCGGCATGCAAGGCACGGGCAGTCACGACCTGCGCCTGCGCGACAAATTCGTCGATGCGCAATGGACCTTCGTGCGCGGCGGCCACGCGCTGATCGACGAACCGCTGTACCGCTACCCCGCCGTCGCGTACCAGGCGCAGGTGCATGCCGCCGTCAACGTCGGCCTCGCACGCGCCGCGCTCGATCTCGTGACGGACATGTCGGGCGCAACGAAGACCACCACGGGCGCGCCTCGCCTCGCGGATCGCGGCTACTACCGCTCGGGTCTCGCGAAAGCCGAGGCACAGTGGCGCAGCGCGCGTGCGTTCTTCTATGAGTCCGCGCAAGCCGCGTGGGACACGATTGTCGCCGGCGACCCCGTCACGCAGGATCAGGCGAACCTGATGCGCCTGAGCGCCACGCATGCGGCGCACGTCTGCGCGGAAGTCGTGATGCAGGCGTATCAGATGGCAGGCATCGCGGCGATCTATCGCGAGAGCCGCCTGCAACGTCTGGTGCGCGATTCGATCGTCGTGACCCAGCACGCGTTTCTCGGCGAAGGCACGTATGACGCATCGGGCGCGCTGTTCGCGGGCATTCCGCCCGTCACGCCGTATCCGTGATGCAACGCGCAATCGAACACGAGGAGCAAGCGATGACGAACGAAGACATGAAGCGCCGCTTTCGCGACGCGATGGCCTGCCTGCCCGCAGCCGTCAACGTGATCACTACCGATGGCCCAAGCGGACGCTGCGGGCTCACGGCGAGCGCTGTCTGCTCGGTAACGGACTCGCCGCCGACGATGCTCGTCTGTATCAACCAGACCAGCTACGTGCATGACGTGCTGCGCGAAAACCGCAGTGTGTGCATCAACGTGCTTGCCGGCGAGTATCAGGATCTTGCGCGCGACTTCGCGGGCATGACAGCGTGCCCGATGGACGAACGCTTCGCGCGGCATCCGTGGAAGCCGGGACGTTCCGCGGCGCCCGTGCTTTCACATGCGATTGCGAACCTGGAAGGCACGATCGTCGAATTCAAGACTGTCGGGTCGCACTCCGTGATGTTCGTGCAGATCGACGATATTTC
The DNA here is from genome assembly GCF_017104715.1 of Burkholderia sp. Ac-20365. Classification (GTDB taxonomy): domain Bacteria; phylum Pseudomonadota; class Gammaproteobacteria; order Burkholderiales; family Burkholderiaceae; genus Paraburkholderia. The sequence goes on along the minus strand of NZ_JAAGPI010000001.1, from coordinate 310,952 downwards.
CGTGCGCGACGATGGCGATGGACTGATCTATTTCGCGCGGCAGTTTCATCGGCTGGCGAGGCCGGTGTCTTCTGTTGCGCAACGCGCGGGGTGAACGTGGAACTCTGCTTCTTCCTGATTGGCGAAAGCGCTCGTGCGTGTAGCGGGCTCGATCGATCGGACATGGCGCATTTGCGATCCATTGCCGATGACGTGGCTGGATTGCGGCGCTTCGTGTTCCATGTTCCCGCCGTGCACAACGGGCACACACCGCCCGGTCCTTGCTGCGTCACCCAATGGTATTTCGACGATCTCGAGCTGCTCGAGGCCGCGTTGCAACCGGGCGGCGCGATGCAGACCGCGGTTGATTTCATCTCGGCGCGCATCGACCAATGCACGCTGCTTCAACAGGCGATGGCCGTACGAAAATTCCGCACGCCGCATCAGCATGCATTCGATACACGCGAAGAACGTTGCACTTATCTCGTCAGCTATGAAGGCGAAGCCGATGATTTCAATGCGTGGCTCACGCACTATCTGACGCATCATCCGCCACTGATGAGGCAGCTTCCCGGCATTCGCGAACTGGAAATCTATACGCGTATCGATTACCGTTCGGGCCTGAAGCACGCACGCTCAACGGCCATGCAACGTAACAAGGTCGTATTCGACGATGCCGAGTCACTTGGTGCCGCACTCGCGTCGGCCGTGCGTGCGCGCATGAAAGAAGATTTCGACGCATTTCCACCGTACACGGGAGCCACGCCGCATTACCCGATGCACAGCATTTACGGTAATCTGACGCGCGAGCATTAACGGCGGGCGCGAGCATGTGCGCCCGGTCCAACAGCGAGCGGTGTCCGGCAGCACATCGGCCGGACACCAATACGGCCAGGTTCCGAACGACATGACAAAGACGCCTCCCGGCATCACGGACTTGAATCTCCTGCGTGTGTTTCTGGCCATCTCCGACCTGCGCAGCCTGACGGCAGCGGGCGAGCGGCTCGGGCTCACGCAACCTGCCGTCAGTCATGCGTTGCGACGTCTGCGCACCCTCTTCGACGATCCGCTGTTCGTCCGTACGCCGACGGGCATGGTCCCCACCGACGCCGCACTCCGCTTGCAGGCACCGCTCACGCAGGCGTTCAGCATCATCAATCTCGCGGTTCAACAGCTCGCCAAGTTCGATCCCGCGACGGCGCAGCGCGTGTTTCGCGTGTCGATGTCGGACATGTCAGAGTTCTTTTTTCTGCCACCGCTGCTCGCGATGATCGACAGCACTGCGCCCGGCATACGGATCGAAGCCGTCAATATTTCGGTGGACTCCGTGAGCGCCGCGATGCGAAGCGGCGAGATCGATCTCGCGCTTGGCTATGTGCCGGGACTGGATCCCGGCTGTATCAGCACGACGCTGTTCGTCGACGAACATGTGTGCGTGGTGCGTGCGGGGCATCCGCTGCGCAAGCGCAATCCGACCAGAGAGGATCTCGCCGCGCTGCGCTACGTATATGCGAGCACGAATGCGACGGGACACCGGATGGTCGAGCAATGGCTGGAGGAATTAAATCTGCGTCGCGATATCGTGCTGCGCCTGCCGCATTTCGTGGTGGCGCCGGAGATCGTTCAGAACACCAATCTCGCCGTAATCTTTCCGAAAAGCATTGCGCAGCGGTTCAACCGCAACAAGGCGTTTCGAATTTTGCCATTGCCGTTCTCACTACCGCCGATTGAAATCCAGGTGCACACGCACATGCAGTTTTCCGCCGACCCCGGCGTTGCGTGGCTACGCGAAGCGATCTGCCGGATGTTCTCGACTCAGTCATCAACTTAGTTCTCAACTCAGTTCTCAACTGAGGCGTCGAGATAACTTCGTACCAGTTCGTGGATGTCAGCGAGCGCACCGACGGCCGCATTCAGTTCCAACCCGCTATTTTCATTTGCTAGCTCGATGACATCCGCGAGCGCTTCGTCCTGCTCTTCGGCCATCATGCACATGGCAAACGGCGTCTTCCCCGAGATGCTGCCCGGCTCGTTCATGATCCTCTCCCCGCACTCATGGCACGTCGATGTGCGTTACTCATGTTCGGCTCTCGAAATAACGGGATCGCCATCCAGCACGCAGTCGGCAAGCTCCATCAGATTGCTCGCGAACACGGAAGGCTTCCATTGCTCGACAGCGAGACGCGCGCGTGCCGACAGCCGGTCGCGCAGCGCGTCGTCCAGCGCCAGCGTTCGCATGCGCGCCGCCAGCATTTCCGCATTACCCGGCTCGATTACATAGCCGTTCACGCCATTCGCGACCAGCTCGCGCGCAACGCCGCACGTGTGCGTGACGATCGCCGTACGCGACGCCGCAAAGGCCTCGTTGATGCACAAGCCCCACTGATCGAATTCGCTGGCAAGCACCACGAAATCGGCAAGACCGTAGATCGCGGGCATTTCTGCATTGGGCAACGCATCGAGAAAACGCACGCTGTTCCCCAGATCGAGCTGCGACACCAGTGTTCTCAGCATTGGCTCGTCGCTCCCCTGCCCGACGAGAACCAGTTCGATAGCATGATTCGCGAGCCCGGAACGCTCGAATGCGTGGATAACGACGTCGACGTTCTTGCGTGCGACGAACCGGCTGACGCAAAGCACATAGCGCTCCGGCAAGCCGCGCTGACGGCGAACGTCGCCGGCATTGGCATGTGCGACCGCCGCGCGGCGCGAAAACTGATCGACATCGATCACGTCGAAACCCACGCGCGAACGCCAGCGCGGAATGCCGAGAAACTCCGCATAGTCGCGGTGCCGCTCTCCTGCCACCAGCGCGGCGTCGAAACGCCTCACCAGCCGCCGCTTGAACCATTCCTTGATACTGCTGCGCGCGCCGTCATCGGCTTTGGAGTCCGACATGTAGATCAGCGCGAACGGCCGCGTGAACCTTCTGACGAAACACAGCCATAACGAGTACGGTGTGTCGTAACCCAACGTGACGACGACATCCGGCTGGATACGGCGGACGATCGAAGTCAGACGCGTGAATACGCTCAGCCAGCGCCCACCCGCATCGCTGACATCTTTCTCGAGCGTGGTGACGCGCTCATGACGTTGCTCGAAAAACGATGCGCGCCGCGTTTGCGGAAATGAATAGAACCCCGAACGCCCGAATACCTCGACGAGGCACACTTCGTCGTTGCGCCTCGTCGCAAGCCGCATCAGCGCTTCATAGCGCGGCACATGATAGTCACCCAGGTGACCGATTACGAACAGCATCCGCATGACGTCCTCAATACACTGCTATTGGCAGAAACGCACGACGCGCTAACCCGTCGGGATGCCACTTATAAGTTGCTCTCATTGTTCAGACCACTGGCGAACGTTGCACCAGCCGCCACTTACTTTATTACGCTCGCCCGGTGACATTTGTATGCGTTGCCACTGATGACTGCACTCTGTCTATTAAAGGCTGATCTCCTCGACACAATCCAGGCTTTAAACCGGGAGAACTCCGCTCTATTAAAAGACGGCTCACAAATATAGACTCGTCTCTACGCCTGATTAGTCGCAGCCTCTTCAATCGTGATCTGACTACGGCAATAGCCTTTCATATCGTAAGCAAACAGAACCAGCAATAACACGCGCAATCAACAGGTCGAGGCTACTTGATTCGACCGATAACGACTCTCGGGAACTACACCAAGAAGAAAAGGGACGGCCGCCATCCTATGAACACGCCGCGAATCGCGTTTTTATGGTTTCCATTGCGTATCCTTTATGTTCTTTGCCTCTGCTTCATGTTCACTGGCTCTGCCCGCGCAGCGACTGTCGATTGCAGCGCGGGCACGCTCGTAACGGTAGTAGCCCATCTTGACGATGATCTGCTGTTCGTTGAACCCGCGATAAGCGACCAGTTGCGCGCGGGTTGGTGCGTGACGGTAGTACATCTGATCGGCGGCGCCAACGGCACGAACTTCGCCTACGTGCAAAAGCGCGAGGAAGCGTCACGGCTCGCGTATGCGCGTCTCGCCGGAGTCGCTAATACATGGGATGAAACGACACTGCGAATCGAGGGCAAACCCGTCTACCAGCTCACCTTAAAAGCACAGCCACGCGTGCGGCTTCTGGAATTGCGGCTTCCCGGCGGCGCGGTCCGCGGTGGACGCGTGCCGCTTGCCCTGCTCTGGGACCAGGGCGCGACGCTCACAACGTATCCGATGGGACATGGCGAACTTGCCGCAGCGCGGTACACACGTGCGTCGTTGTCCGCTGTCCTTCAGACGATATTGAAGGACGCTACGCGTATCGCCACGCTCAACCCGGATACTGTGCCGTTCATCGAGCATCCCGATCATATCTACGCTGCCCGTATAACACGACATGTCGCGCAGAATATCGCTCGCCCGATTCCCATTGTGTTCTACACCACCTATCCAACCGGAAACTGGCCGGCAACGCTTTTCGGAGAACCTGCTCAACGCAAGCGGGACGCAGCGGCGAGTTACTTCTCTATTGACGGCGGCGACTTCGCACATGTATTCGGCGAGTATCAGTGGGACGGCAATTGGGTTTTACGCAACTATTCCCGCAGCGACACGACGCTACATAAGAAGCCCGACTTCGTGGCCATTCCGTCCGTACTGTTCAATACGGGGTCCAGTCAATGCCTGACTTCGCAAGGCAACTCGCGCGGCCCGCAACTCGCTCCCTGTGACGATTCAATGAACCAGCAATGGCGATGGGAACCGCGCACTACCTATGCAGGTAACCAGCACAATGCCGCGCTTGTCTCGGCCTCGACAGGACAATGTGTTGCCGAGCACGATGGGGCACTTACTGAAGAACCTTGCGAAGAATGGAATGCTTCACAGCGTTGGACCCCGTGGGACTTTGGTCTGATATTTACGCCCTCACGGCGGTGCCTCGGAGAAGAGAACAATCGCCTGAATATCAGAGGGTGTACTTCGTTGACGACGCGCTACAGATGGTCGACCGCACGTCCAACGTGGTCAACCGATCTGCGACTTTCGGGTGTGATGTACGGCGACGTTACCGGGCACGGCACACCGTCGGCGATCTATGTGCAAAGACGTCCCGACGGCCCAGGCTTCGACATTTATGTTCAGACCAACGTCTTAGGAAAACCTGAAGCGCCTGAGGTCTGGTACTCGGATGCCGTTCGCTTCGACAGTCGTGCAACGAAGCCGACATGCGGAGGCGAGCGCTTGTGTTTCGACAGCGCCCGCTTTGTTGCCGGCGACTTCGATGGCGACGGCCGCACGGACCTGATGATCGTCACGCCAGGAAACGGCGGCTCTGCTTTCTGGATGTTGCACAGCAGCGGCAATCATTTTTCCGCCCCTGTCTTATGGTTTCAAAGCGACGGAGCCCTACCCGCTGAGCTCGCGCAGCAGTACCTACCCTATTCCACGGGAGATACATCGGATGACAAACTTCTTGTTTCCGCTAAAAAACCAGACAATGAACTGGAGCTCTGGACGATAGGTTCGGATCGATCAGGAAAGATCCAGCAGTCGAAAGCCGGCATCACGCATCGGTTCAAATCCAATGCTCATCTGCTTGCCTTGAGAAGCATTCGCAAGGACATGGCTTCGTTCGTCGCAATTCAGTCAACCGACGATAACCGTCACCTCTCCGTCACGCCGCTGAGTGTCGAAAGAGGACGCTGGAGCGTCGGCGTGCCCTATCTGCTGCCTGAACAATTCAAAACGGACACGACACGTGTAACGGGCGACCCGCGCGATGAAGCATCGATCGTCATGACGGTGCCGCATTACGCTGAACCCGGTGGCGTGGACATCTGGAAACTGAACACCGCGCGACAGGAGATGGCGCCCGTTCTAATCGGGTATCGACGCGATATACAGTGGCAAGACGCGATGCCGTCCATGCTCAGCGATGGAACCGGAACCGCGCTGCTCTTCTATGAACGTGCCGACGCGATACTGAACAACACGCAGTTTTCGTCAGGCAATTCAGTACTTTCCCGATACTCACTGCACACGGACGGCCTGCTGGGCACATCGATGGAAGCTTTTCCGCTGCCATTCGTTTACTCGGAAACGCTCTGGCCCGATCGCCTGTTTCAGTAGAGACAGTGCGATCTCATTCAGATGATGATTGAGGTGAGGCTCAATCGCCGAAGCAATCGAAGAAGTGCTTTGACGCGTACGAGTGTCGAGTAAAAACTAGTGCTTGACCGAAAGTCGATGTGTCGATTGTCTATCGTATAGCCACAACACATATCGATCGCCACAATTGACGGTTGAAGCACGCAACCGTACGCTTGAACAAACAAGAGCTACATGCTTTAGCGAGCCGCCTCTCTAATATCACGCCAATTCAAAACGGTGACACGTGCGGATACTACAGGTTGTACATGCGCCACGTTTGTCTGGTGCCGAGATTCTGGCCAAGGGTCTCGCGATCCAGCACAGGGAGAGTGGCCACGAAGTCTGCATCACGTCGATGCTCCCCCAACTCGCCGACTTCGACCATAGCCGCAGCGAACTTGCGGCGGCTGGCGTACTGTGCGATTTCCCACAATCCCCACAGGGCCGTATCGGACGTCTCACACATCTATGGCGCAGCATCCGGGAATTTCGCCCGGATGTGATCATCGCGCACGCGACGCTCGCCGCGCTCTACGTGCGGCTTCTTCCCGTTGGCGCGCCCGTCGTCTACGTGATGCATTCAGGCTCGAATGACTTCGCCAATCCGAAGCTCAAGTGGGCGGAGCGCATGTTGTCGCACCGCGCAAAAGCTGTTGTCGGTGTCTCGGCACAAAACACGCGCGACTATCTGCGCGAAGTCGGACCGCATCCGCTCGTCACCGTGATACCCAACGGTGTCGATCTGCCGCGCTTCCAGCGAGAAGCATCTGAATCGACGCCAGTCTATCGCACTGCATCGCAACAGATCGTGCAACTGGGTCGCTATGTCGTGGATAAAGGGCAACTCGACACGATTCACGCGTTCGACATCGTGCTGCAACAGGAACCTGATGCGCGTCTCGTGTTGTACGGCGTCATCGAAGATCGCGCCTATCACGAGATGGCCATGAATCTCGTGCAACGTCTGAATCTGAACGAGCGAGTCACGCTCTGCGGTCCGGCGTCGAATGTCCCTGCAATTCTGCAGGCCTCGCAGGTCTTTGCCATGCCGTCGCTCAGAGAGGCGCATAGCATCGGTTTTCTGGAGGCATTGGCATCGGGTATTCCGGTTGTCGCAAGCCGCATTGCAGCATTCGAGTTTGCGGGTGATTTTCCGGGCGTATCACTGGTCGACACGCAAGACGCTTCCACGTATGCGCGTGCCTTGCTGCATGCTCTGCGCGCACCTCGCGCGCAACGCGCGCTTGACGGCTATACCTTGCGCGACACGGCGGAGAGCTATCTGAAGATCGCGCAGGCCGTTTCCGACGTACGGGGCATCGCCACGGGTTCGTCGATATCCGGATTGAAGAGTAACGAATCATCGATGTAACAAGTGGAAGAACATCCGTACTTCATTCGTTTTGCCATTACGCACACGCCAGACGGGATCGACATGAGCACCACGAGCCACGATCAGAACAGCTTCGGCAGCGCGCTGCAATTGCTGCTGAGCCAGCAGCGCGATGCACTGCAAACGATACTCGCGTTATCGGATACGTCGCACCGCCACGACGCCGCATCCGCGCGCGCCGCGTTGGCCGAGATCTCTCGCACCGCAGAACGATGTCATTCGACCTATCGCGCAGTGCTCACCGAGATCATGGCGACGCAACGTGAAGGATGATTCCGCGTGAAGGCTGAAGAACCGTCAGCCATCTGTCAGTGGGTGATCTGCACATAGTTCGCCTAAGCGGATACACGCCGGACTGTCAATGACGAAGTACTACACTTCATCGAAAACACACTGCGTTGCGTGCGCTCGCCCACATTCGTTGTGCGATTCATAGAGGCAGCATGAGTAGCTACGGGATATCCGCGGAGTTTCGCGCGGTCATGTTGCGCGGCACGCTTCCCGCATCGGACCCGGTCTTCGAGCTTCTGGTCTGGTTCATTCAGGTTGGGGAAGAACATGATTTCCACACATGCGCCTCAAAGATTCGAGATCAAGGATTCCGAGGGCACGGACGTCATTCCCGGGCGATTAAGACATGTTGCCGTCGTGCTGTTCGACGGCTTCGATCTGCTGAGCGCGAGCGTCATCGCCAATGTGCTCGAAATCGCCACCGAGTTGTCTGCCTGCGGACCGATTCAATGGACGTACAGGATCACCACGCTTTCCGATCACGACGGCTACGTCGCCAGTTCTGCTGCGCTGCTGGTCAGCGCGGAGACATTCGATGCACACGCCGGACATGAATTCGATGCGATCTTCGCGATTGTCGGCGCCGATGCGTGTATCGACTCGCGTGCCGTGCCGCTGATCGCATGGATCAACCGCGCACGCTCGAAGGCGGCTGACGTGCGGCTAGTCGGTGCGCCGCTGCCGGGACTGGATGGTCACGCTTGCGACGAGTTGCATGACGATGAGCACGATTCGCAACTGAACACGTCGCATCGGTCTGGCGACTGCAGAACGAAATCACAGAGCCTCAATGATGCGCTCACGGGAGCGCTGAAGCTCATTCGCCGCGACATGGGCGACAACATGGCGCGGCGCGTCGCCGAGCGCCTGTCGATCTGCTCGCGCGATATGCTCAACGCGATTTTCGAGGATGTGGTTGGCAATACGCCCGCCGAAAAGGTGCGTGCCGCCGCGCACTGGTTGCAGGATAACTGCCGGCGGCAGGTCACTATTGAAGATGCTGCTCAGGTTGCTGCGATGAGTGAACGTAGTCTCTTGCGGCACTTTAGAAGTGAGCTTGGGATGACGCCGTCTGACTATCTGATGCATGCGCGGCTTCAGGTCGTGTGTAGTCTGCTTGTTGAGACTGACCTTCCTGTTGACAAGGTGGCCAAGCGGGCCGGCCTGACCAGTGGTGATCATCTTGCGAGGAGTTTTCGGCGGCATATGAAAACTTCTCCTACGGAGTATCGGGCGCAGCGGAGAATGCAGTGAGCTGGGGTTTTTGGTTGTCTTGCGACGCTGATGTGGTTTGCTAGTGGTTTTTCTGGCATCCGCGATATGTATCTGGTTTGCTGGCGTTGCCCCTGTGCGGGGCGGCACCTACTTTTCTTTGCCGCGGCAAAGAAAAGTAGGCAAAAGAAAGCCGCTGAACACCGCCAGTTCTTGTTTCTGCCTGAGGGCCCCCAACGGGTCCTCCGCTTCACACGGCAACCTGCTATTCGATGCCCGTTGCGAACGCGCTTATTGAGCGCCTCACCCACTTCACACTCCCGCGTCACCACATGCGCGATCAATTTGCCCACGTTCTATGGCGGCAAACTGTGTGTCGGCTTTCGCGCCGCATGCGCTTCACTCCGGACTGAAAAGCACGATCGGTGTCGTAGGATCGCTGAGGTGTGGAGCACTACGACCTACACACAGTTTTCCACCTGGGCGGCGCAAACCGTTCGCTGCCGCTGGCTGCGCAACGGGTACTTGAAGTGGGTGAGACGCCGATTCGAAGCGTTGGCAACGGGCGGTGACTGAGAGATTGCCGTGCGAAGTGGAGGACCCGTTGGGGGCCCTCAGGCGGTGGTCAAAAACGGGCGGTGTTAGCCCGCTTTCTTTGCTTACTTTCTTTGCGGCGGCAAAGAAAGTAAGTGCCGCCCCGCACAGGGGCAACGCTTGAAGCACCAGTAACAAAACGCGGATGCCAGCCCAGAAGAAAAAATCAACAGCAACAACAAAACCAAAAACCAAAAAACAAACCCCACTACGGTATGCTGGCGACTTTCGCCCACCCCAAAAACCAATGTCAGACGACTACGAAGTCCACGGCCCCCACGATCACGCAATCGAACACGCAGGCAGCCACGGCGGCGACACGAACGCTTCGCGCCTCGCCGTGATGACGGCTATCCTGGCAAGCGTCGGCGCAATCGCCGCCTACCAGAGCGGTGCGAACGAAAATCAGGCGCTTTTCTTCAAGAACGAAGCCGCGATCCTCAAAACAGAAGCCGCCAACCAGTGGGCCTACTACCAGGCTAAAGGCGAAAAGCAGAACCTCGCCGAACTGGGCGCGGCGCTCAGCGATCCGGCATCTTCCGCACACGCGAAATTCATCGCCGATACGCAGCGCTACAAGACCGAGAAAGAGCCCATTCGACAGAAGGCGGAGGCGCTCGAAGAGCAGGTGAAGAAGGACAATGAAGTCAGCGAATCGCTACAACATCAACATCACCGCTGGGCACAGGCAACAACACTCGTGCAGATATCCATTGCACTCGCCGCAATTACGCTGCTCACGAAGAAGCGCTGGCTGCAAAAGCTGACTATCGGCATGGCCGTCGTATCAGTCGGCCTGTTCGTTACTGCATTAATAGGCGTGTAATCGCGAAGCCCATGCGTCGCTCACTGCGCCGCACTCAACTTGCGCCAAAGCGTGGTCTTGCTGATGCCGAGTGCCTTGCTCGCGGCATCGCGATCGCCGCCACACGCGGCAAGCATCGCGCGTATTTCGTCCGCTTCGATATGACGGCTGCGCTCGCGCAACGTCAACGCGCCCTTCTGCTGCGACGCGGCTGACGCAAACAGTTCGGGCGCGACGACGTCGAGCATCTTGCGCGTGAACACGTTGCCCACGCCGCCCTCCGTGTCGGCAAGCTCGACGGCAATCCGCTCGATCACATTCTGCAATTCGCGTACGTTGCCGGGCCATACGTACCCGCGCAGCGGCTCGCCAATCTCCGCGAGCGCACGCGTCGCGGCCTGCAGATCAGGGACGCGCAGCGCAAGCCTCGGCTCGCGTGCCGCGGCCTGAAGCAGCAGTTCCGCTGCGAGCGGCAGCACGTCTGTCGTGCGTTCGCGCAATGGCGGCAGCGCGATGCTGAGGATGTTCAGGCGGTAATAAAGGTCCGCCCGGAACGTCTCGGCCTCGATACCTTCCGTCAGCGCACGATGCGTTGCAGCCACCACGCGGATGTCCACGCGCGTCGGCTCCGTCGAACCGAGCCGCACCACTTCCCGCTCCTGCAGCACGCGCAGCAGCCGGCTTTGCAGCGGCAGCGGCATCTCGGCGATTTCATCGAGAAACAGCGTGCCGCGATGTGCGGCCTCGATCAGACCCGCCTTGCCGCCTCTGCGCGCACCCGTGAACGCACCCTCCTCGTAGCCGAACAGTTCGCTCTCAAGCAGGGCTTCTGGAAACGCGCCGCAGTTGATCGCCACGAACGCAAAGTCGCGCCGCGCGCTCAACTGATGCATGCTCTGCGCGACCATTTCCTTGCCAGTGCCGCTCTCGCCGAGTATCAGCACGGTCGCGTCGGACTTCGCGTAGCGCCGCACCAGCGTGCGCACGCGTTCGATCGATGGACATTCGCCCACCAGATCGTCGAGCCGGTAGCGAGCGGTGAATTGCTGCCCGCGTTGTCGCGAGCGCAACGTGCGGTCCAGGCGCTCGACGGCGCGCGATTCCTGGAACGTCAACACCGTGCCCGCCGCGTGGCCCGCGCCCGCCAGCGGCCCGCGGTGCACGAGATAGCTCGTGCCGCGCACGGAGACGAGCGTATCGCCGTCGGCGTCGGGCAGCGCGCCTGCGATGTCCGGTGCGAGCTGTTGCAGCGGCATGCCGGCCGCGCTTGCTGCATCGATGCCGAGCACGCCCGCAAGGCGCTGGTTAATCGCTTCGACGCGTCCTTGCGCATCGAGCGCAACAACGCCGTCGCGCAAGTGCTGCAGCAGGTTATCGAGCCGTTGACGGCGCACGCCTTCGGCGCGCGTCGCCTGCGCGACGTCGAGCGCGGTATCGAATGCACTGCGCACCGACGTGCGCGAGTACAGAAACACGGCGCCCATGCCCGCGCGCTCCGCGAGATCGGTCACATGGCCGGGCCCAACCACGGCTTCCACGCCGCGTTCCTGCAGATCACGCACGCACTGCTCGGCATCTTCCGTTGAGCGATACGACGCGAAAATCACGTCGATGCCGTAAGCGGCCGTGAAACGCTTCACTTCATCGGGCGTCTCGCCGTGCGTGACGAGCGCCACCGATGCGCCATCACGCCGCGCGCGCGCCAGCGCCTGCATCACGTCGAAGCCCGTCGGCGTAATGGCCACCACGGGCACGCTGACGCGCGCCTTCAGATAAGCCGCGTTCGAGCCGCCCGCGACGATCACGTCGGGACGCTCCACGCCCGCAGCGTCGATCTCCTGCGCGGCATCGTCGAAGCCGCGCGCCACCACGCGCAGTTCGGCACGGCCCGCGTATTCGCTGGCGATATCGACGAACAGGTCGCGCAGACGGCTGATACCCATCGCCCAGATGCGCGGGCGGATGGTCGAAACGGCGGAGGGCGTGCTCATCGAAGCGATTCCGTGTGATGCGGGGCAGCCTCCATTATGCACCTCGAATTTCACAATAGAAACCGACGATTTCACTTTTGAAATCCACGCGACCAATCGCATGAACACACCACTCGTAAAATCAGAGACTTAGCGGCATGCGCGTACATGGCACGCCACTTGCAGATAAGACCGCGCAAATCAACGGAGCCTCACAGTGAATTCAGCCAAACAACCCACCAGCGCCGGCGCAGCATTCCGCCAGGCCGTCGCAGAAGGACAACCGCTGCAGGTCGTCGGCGCGATCAACGCGTACGTCGCGAAGATGGCCGAAGCCGTCGGCTTCAAGGCGCTGTATCTGTCGGGCGGTGGCGTCGCTGCCAACTCGCTCGGCATGCCCGACCTCGGCATCAGCACGATGGACGACGTGCTGACCGACGCGCGCCGCATCACCGACGCGACCAACCTGCCGCTGCTCGTCGATATCGACACAGGCTGGGGCGGCGCCTTCAACATCGCGCGCACGGTCCGCTCGTTCATCAAGGCGGGCGTCGCGGCCGTTCACCTCGAAGATCAGGTCGGGCAGAAACGCTGCGGGCATCGTCCGAACAAGGAAGTCGTCGCGACGGAAGAGATGGTGGACCGCGTAAAGGCCGCCGTCGACGCACGCACCGACGACCAGTTCGTCATCATGGCCCGCACCGATGCAGCCGGCGCCGAAGGCATCGATTCCGCGATCGAGCGCGCCGTCGCGTACGTGGAAGCGGGCGCGGACATGATCTTCCCGGAAGCGATGAAAACGCTCGACGACTATCGCCGCTTCAAGGCCGCCGTGAAGGTGCCGATTCTCGCGAACCTGACCGAGTTCGGCGCGACACCGTTTTTCACGACGACGGAACTGCGCGAAGCCAACGTCGATATCGCGCTGTACTGCTGCGGCGCCTATCGCGCGATGAACGCGGCGGCGCTGAATTTCTACGAGACGGTGCTGCGCGACGGCACGCAAAAGGCGGCTGTGCCGACCATGCAGACACGCAACGATCTCTACCAATACCTGGGCTATCACGCGTACGAGGACAAACTCGACGCGCTGTTTGCCTCACACAAGTAATCGCATTCCTGGAGGAAGACACATGAGCGAAGCAGACAACGGCACGCCGAACGCTGGCGCATTCAAGCCGAAGAAATCCGTGGCGCTGTCGGGCGTGACGGCGGGCAACACGGCCCTGTGCACGGTCGGCAAGACGGGCAACGACCTGCACTACCGCGGCTACGACATTCTCGATATCGCCAGCGCCTGTGAATTCGAGGAAATCGCCTATCTGCTGGTGCACGGCAAGCTGCCCAACGTCGCCGAACTCGCCGCTTACAAGACCAAGCTCAAAGCCATGCGCGGCCTGCCCGCGAACGTGAAGGCCGCGCTCGAATGGATTCCCGCCGCCGCGCATCCGATGGACGTGATGCGCACGGGTGTATCGGTGCTGGGCACCGTTCTGCCGGAAAAAGACGATCACAACCTGCCGGGCGCGCGCGATATCGCCGACAAGCTGATGGCCTCGCTCGGTTCGATGCTGCTCTACTGGTACCACTACTCGCACAACGGCAAGCGGATCGAAGTCGAAACCGACGACGATTCGATCGGCGGCCATTTCCTGCATCTGCTGCATGGCGTGGAGCCGTCGAAGGCGTGGGTCGACGCGATGCATGTGTCGCTGAACCTGTATGCCGAACATGAATTCAATGCATCGACGTTCACGGGCCGCGTGATCGCGGGCACGGGCTCGGACATCTATTCGGCCATTACCGGCGCCATCGGCGCGCTGCGCGGCCCGAAACACGGCGGCGCCAACGAAGTCGCGTTCGAAATCCAGTCGCGCTACCAGACGCCCGATGAAGCGGAAGCCGACATCCGCCGCCGCGTGGAAAACAAGGAAGTCGTGATCGGCTTCGGCCACCCGGTGTACACGATTTCCGATCCGCGCAACAAGGTCATCAAGGACGTGGCGAAGAAGCTGTCGAAAGAAGCGTCGAACACGAAGATGTTCGACATCGCCGAGCGGCTCGAAAGCGTGATGTGGGACGCGAAGAAGATGTTCCCGAATCTGGACTGGTTCAGCGCCGTGTCGTACCACATGATGGGCGTGCCGACGGCCATGTTCACGCCGCTGTTCGTGATTTCGCGCACCGCCGGCTGGGCCGCGCACATCATCGAGCAACGCGTCGACAACAAGATCATTCGGCCCAGCGCGAATTACACCGGACCGGACGATCTCGCGTTCGTGCCGCTCGCGAAGCGCGTCTGACGGCAAGCAGGCTTTCTGTTTATCCTGGTTCGGCCTTGGCTCGTCGATACCCGCGAGCCAAGGCTGCTTTTTATCGAAGCCTCATTGCTGCACCGCGCGAGCGTCGACGCGCTAAACTTCGCGATAACAGTGTGGATGCGAGCCGGCGCCTTTCGCGCAAGACCGCTCCCGATTATGACCGCCTGTGTCCCTACGCCATGAATACTGCTTACCGCAAACCGCTGCCCGGCACCTCGCTGGATTACTTCGACACGCGCGCCGCCATCGACGCGATCCAGCCCGGCGCTTACGACAAACTGCCGTACACGTCGCGCGTGCACGCCGAAAACCTGGTGCGCCGTTGCGATCCCGCGACGCTGACCGATTCGCTGCGACAGATCATCGAACGCAAACGCGAGCTGGATTTTCCGTGGTTTCCGGCGCGCGTCGTATGCCATGACATTCTCGGGCAGACCGCGCTCGTCGATCTCGCCGGCCTGCGCGATGCGATCGCCGATCAGGGCGGCGACCCGGCCAAGGTCAACCCCGTCGTGCCGGTGCAGCTGATCGTCGATCACTCACTGGCGGTGGAATGCGGCGGCTTCGATCCCGATGCGTTCACGAAGAACCGCGCAATCGAAGACCGGCGCAACGAAGACCGCTTCGACTTCATCAACTGGACCAAGAAGGCGTTCAAGAATGTCGACGTGATTCCGCCGGGCAACGGCATCATGCACCAGATCAATCTGGAGCGGATGTCGCCGGTGATTCATGCGGCGGATGGCATTGCGTATCCCGACACGCTGGTCGGCACGGACAGCCATACGCCGCATGTGGATGCACTCGGCGTGATCGCTGTCGGCGTGGGTGGCCTCGAAGCAGAAAACGTGATGCTGGGGCGCGCATCGTGGATGCGTCTGCCCGATATCGTCGGCGTCGAGCTGTCGGGCAAGCGCCAGCCGGGCATCACCGCAACGGATATCGTGCTCGCGCTGACCGAATTCCTGCGCAAGGAAAAAGTGGTCGGCGCCTATCTGGAGTTTCGCGGCGTAGGCGCGTCGAGCCTCACGCTCGGCGATCGCGCAACGATTTCGAACATGGCGCCGGAGTACGGCGCAACCGCCGCGATGTTCTTCATCGACGAGCAGACCATCGACTATCTGCGCCTCACGGGTCGCGACGACGCGCAGGTGAAGCTGGTCGAAACGTATGCGAAAACAGCGGGCCTGTGGGCCGATACGCTGGCCAACGCCGAATATGAGCGCGTGCTCAGATTCGATCTGTCGACGGTCGTGCGCAATATGGCCGGTCCATCGAATCCGCACAAGCGTCTGCCGACGTCGGATCTCGCCGAGCGCGGCATCGCGGGCAAGTGGGAAGAAGTGCCCGGCCAGATGCCCGATGGTGCCGTCATCATCGCGGCAATCACGAGCTGCACGAACACGAGCAATCCGCGCAACGTCATTGCAGCGGCTTTGCTCGCGCGCAACGCGAATGTACGCGGCTTGACGCGCAAGCCGTGGGTGAAGTCGTCGCTGGCGCCGGGATCGAAGGCTGTCGAACTGTATTTGCAGGAAGCGAACCTGCTGCCCGATCTGGAGAAGCTCGGCTTTGGCATCGTCGCGTTTGCGTGCACGACGTGCAACGGCATGTCGGGTGCGCTCGATCCGAAGATCCAGCAGGAGATCATCGACCGCGATCTGTACGCGACGGCTGTGCTGTCGGGCAATCGCAACTTCGATGGCCGCATTCATCCGTATGCGAAGCAGGCGTTTCTTGCATCGCCGCCGCTCGTCGTCGCGTATGCGATTGCGGGGACGATCCGCTTCGATATCGAACGCGATGTGCTCGGCACCGATCAGAACGGCGCGCCCGTGTATCTGAAGGACATCTGGCCGAGCGATGAAGAGATCGACGCGATCGTCGCGCAGAGCGTGAAGCCCGAGCAGTTCCGCAAGGTCTACGAGCCGATGTTCGCCGTCACGGCGACGAGCGGCGAGCCGATCAGCCCGCTTTACGACTGGCGCGGACAGAGCACGTACATTCGCCGTCCGCCGTATTGGGAAGGCGCGCTGGCTGGCGCGCGCACGTTGCAAGGTATGCGCCCGCTCGCCGTGCTCGGCGACAACATCACGACCGATCACCTGTCGCCGTCGAATGCGATTCTGGCGAACAGCGCTGCGGGCGAATACCTCACGAAAATGGGCTTGCCCGAAGAGGACTTCAATTCGTATGCAACCCATCGCGGCGATCACCTCACGGCCCAGCGCGCAACCTTCGCGAATCCGACGTTGATCAACGAGATGGCTGTCGTCGATGGCCAGCAGAAGAAGGGATCGCTCGCGCGTATCGAGCCGGAGGGCAAGGTCACGCGCATGTGGGAAGCCATCGAAACCTACATGGAGCGCAAGCAGCCGCTCATCATCATTGCGGGCGCGGACTATGGACAAGGTTCGTCGCGTGACTGGGCCGCGAAAGGCGTACGGCTCGCTGGTGTCGAGGCGATCGCGGCGGAAGGCTTCGAGCGCATTCACCGCACGAACCTGATCGGCATGGGTGTGTTGCCGCTCGAGTTCAAGCCGGGCGTGAACCGGTTGACGCTGGGCATCGACGGCACCGAGACGTATGACGTGATCGGCGAGCGCAGGCCGCGCGCGGATCTGACGCTGGTGATTCACCGCCAGAACGGCGAGCGCATCGAAGCGACGGTCACGTGCCGGCTCGACACGGCGGAAGAGGTCTCGATCTACGAAGCGGGCGGCGTGCTGCAGCGCTTTGCGCAGGATTTCCTGGAGTCGTCGAAGGCAGCGGCCTGAGACGGACCGATCGTTCAAATCAGGATCAACACATATGGCACACGCACCTCAGATCAAGATTCCCGCCACGTATATGCGCGGCGGCACCAGCAAAGGCGTGTTCTTTCGCCTGAAGGACTTGCCCGAAGCGGCGCAGGTGCCGGGCGCGGCGCGCGATGCGTTGCTGCTGCGCGTGATCGGCAGCCCCGATCCGTATGGCAAGCAGATCGACGGCATGGGCGGCGCGACGTCGAGCACGAGCAAGACGGTGATCGTCGCGAAGAGCAGCCGGCCGGATCACGATGTCGATTATCTGTTCGGTCAGGTATCGATCGACAAGCCGTTCGTCGACTGGAGCGGCAATTGCGGCAACCTGTCGGCGGCCGTTGGACCGTTCGCGATCAGCGGCGGGCTGATCGATCCCGAGCGCGTGCCGGATAACGGCGTGGCTGTCGTGCGGATCTGGCAGGCGAACATCGGCAAGACGATCATTGCGCACGTGCCGATGAGCGCGGGTTCCGTTCAGGAAACGGGCGATTTCGAACTCGACGGCGTGACTTTTCCGGCTGCTGAAGTGCAGCTCGAGTTTATGGATCCGGCTGCCGAGGAAGAAGGTGCTGGGGGGGCGATGTTCCCGACGGGCAATCTCGTCGACGATCTCGAAGTACCTGGTGTCGGCACGCTAAAGGCGACGATGATCAACGCGGGGATTCCGACGATCTTCGTCAATGCCGAGGCGATTGGTTATACGGGGACCGAGTTGCAGGACGCGATCAATAGCGACGATGCTGCCTTGAAGAAGTTCGAGACGATTCGTGCGCATGGCGCGCTGCGGATGGGGTTGATCAAGAGTCTCGATGAGATTGCGACGCGGCAGCACACGCCTAAGATTGCTTTTGTTGCACGGCCTTCCGGGTATACCGCTTCCAGCGGCAAGGCTGTTGGTGCTGAAGATGTTGATCTGCTCGTTCGGGCTATGTCGATGGGGAAGCTCCATCACGCGATGATGGGGACCGCAGCTGTAGCTATTGGGACTGCTGCTGCTATTCCTGGTACGCTGGTTAATCTTGCCGCTGGCGGTGGGGAGCGCGAAGCCGTGCGGTTTGGGCATCCCTCGGGGACTTTGCGGGTCGGGGCTTTGGCTTCTTTTGAAAACGGTGAATGGGCTGTTAAAAAGGCTGCGATGAGTCGCAGTGCTCGGGTTTTGATGGAGGGATGGGTTAGAGTGCCAGGGTGAGGTTTGTTGTCTTGCGACGGCTTGAGTGGGTTGCTCGTGGTTTCGCTGGCATCCGCGATATGACTTATCACTTCAAGCGTCGCCGACGCTCGTGCGGACCGCCTTGCGTACGCTCCTCACGCTGTCGTCCGCGTTGTACACCGTGTTTGCTACGCGGTTGCCGCCATCAGATGCTGCGAGGTAACGGGTGACGCGTGACGCACGATCGATTCATCATTACCGAAGCTGAAACAAAGAAGGGCCGCGCAAGCGGCCCTTCTTTGCTTTCCATCACCTACGGGACCCTATAGCTGGATCACCATGCAACGCGCTATCCCCGAGGTGTTGCGGCAACATCTAATCACGGTTATTACGAATGATCTCGTCCAATAGGTCGAAGCCAACTGCCTCACCCTCTGAACCGGAGAATGTACAAACCTCTGTGTGTCCATCGCGGAACACGTCGATCTCAATACGCATCCCCACCACGGTCACCGAGACGAGCACCGTATCGGGTCGATTACGGCTCAACGTATAGTAAATCTTTGCATCATCGATGCTTTCCAAGCAGATCAAATAGCGAATCCATAGTCCAAATTTCTATCTCTTGAAACGATTACCATTGAGAATCTTTAGCGCTTTTCGAGCCCGCGTACGCATTGCCATCGAGCACCAACGGTTTATCATTACCTCAACTCAAACAACGATGGACCGCATCACCGGCCCTTCGTCTTCATCACCACCAAGATCTAATTTGCGCAAGCGCTTTCGTCAATCGCGCTTCGTGTATACGGTTAAAGGATTCTAGATGTCGGCATCGTTTAGCTCGGAACGACGAGCGCGTCCCGATCATAAGGCCGAATCGACTCAACGGTGACTTCGTGACATGCCACGACGATATCTAGTCCAATGTTGGGGTTGAGATCAAACCTAATCAGGCCATTATCCATCTTCGTGAGGTTGACATCCCTGATCCAGGCTTCCTCGATCATTGCGTTAATGTCGATATCTGTTTTCGTAATATTCAGTAGATCCACGGTTACGATGTAATCCGAACCGCCTTCAGGCGGGCGTGGCCCAAAGCAATTGTGGGCGATCTCCAGCGTCAAATCGACAAGATCTCGATCACAACCCGGTGGCAGCGGCTTGCCTTCGTCATCAAAAAAAGGAACGTCTCGCTCGTCGCATACAAAAGCTTCGAACTGACGAGTCGTGGAATGAGGGATATTCACCGAGCACGTTCTGGAGCAGTTTCCCATTCCGTGCAAACTCCCAGCCAAATGTGTTCTTTGATGGGTTTATCGCTACTCTCTAGATCCGTTCATCGATTGGGTATGGGCGACATCGGTAGGTGATTCGGGTCACGTTTACCGTCCAAAAAAAATTGTGCCCGTGGGATTCACCGTGACTTTCATGATATTGAGCAGTCAGATTGCCGGTGCCGTCGCAGTAATCTGTATTAAGGCCGTTCGGATTCAACCGGAAGCCACCAGGCGGATTGCCCGTCATCGGGACACTGCCAGCCGCAACCTGAACCGCCGCCTGATTTACCGTCGCTGTCGCTGGCATCATGAACGTCGGCACCACTAGCTTCGGCGCACTGATGCACGCCTGAGCCGAAACGTTTGCGGCGCTACTTGATGGATAGTTTGTCGTCGACGCAAACCCGAATGCCGCAATCATCCCACTCGGATCCGTCAGATTAACCGGATTATTCCCCACATACGCATACCAGTTCAGATCATCCCTGTACCCCACCGGATCCGTCTGCAGGAATCGCCCGAGCGCCGGTCCCGGCGAATACATCCGCGCCTTGTAATAGTACAGCCCCAGCGACGCCAGATACTGCTGCCCCGTATACCCGAAGCGCGAATCCAGCGCCCCCGACGTCTCACCGAACGGTCCATACGCGCGGCTGCCCGTCGTCGCGCCCGCCGCATTGGCCTGCACCACCACGCTGCCTTGCTGGTTCGCATACAGCCAGCTCTTCGTACCCGTGCCTGATCCCTCGTACTGCACCAGCGGCGCATCCACACCCGGACCAAACACGTACCGACGCGTCATCGTCCCCGCTGCGTCATATTCGGCCGCCACTTTCTGTCCGTCATACAGCAGCGTCGTGTCCGTTCCGTTCACCGTCGTCTTCAGCAGCCGCCCTTCCGGGTCATACGCCAGCGTCGCATTCGTCGTGCCGAAGCGGTCTGCCGCAGTCCGCAGATGGTTCTCCCGATCGTAACTGTACGTCCACGTCCCGTCGTTGGTCAGGTTGCCGTTCAGGTCCGACTTCGGCACCTTTCCCACCATCGTCGTGTACTGGTTCAATGCATTGGTCGAGTAGCCGCCGACCCACACCGGTGACGTCCACACATACCGGCTGTTGGTCACATTCGCCTGTCTGATATCTCCAAGCTGGTTGCGCGTGAACGTCGCCAGCCAGTCTTCCGTGCTGCTCGTGAAGCGATGATTCAGCGTCGACAGGCCGCCCTGGTCGTCATACGCAAGTTCCGTACGCGTGCCGTTGCCCAGATCCACCTGCGTGCGGCGGTTCAGCGCGTCATACGTGTACTTCGCCCAAAAGGGCCGCGTGCGCGGCCCTTTGTCTTTTCATCACCTATTCCTGACCGTTGCAAGGTCGTACCGTATCAAGCCGATTTGATCCTCAAAGAATCAAACTCGATCGCGAGTTCGGCACCAAGGCTGGAGAACATAAAAGCGACCTTCGTGCCTTTCCTTGTGGAAAGCCGTTCACCTTTTTTTAAAGCGTCAATCACGGTCCCGTAGTTTTTGTCACTTTCCTCCATTATTTTTATGCAGTACACAATGTTCAACAGACCAAGGCATTCAAGGTTAAAACAAGTGACGCCTTCGAAGGTCACCTCCGCGCGCTCATCTCCAAAATATAAACCAAGGATCAGTTCACGAGGTTCTTCATTCGGTCCGATCGTTACACGATCAAGATACCAGTCGTGGAAATTATTCCATCCGATCAGCATTGAATTTTCCATTCGCATTACCAAGGTAGTATCGAAACGGGCCACCCGTTGTCACGGTTGGTACCTTCCCAATTGTGCGCATGTGGGTTAGCGTTTCCGTGATGGGCTTCCATATCGATGTCAACTAAAGCACTTCCGTTCGGTCCATACATACGAAGTTGCGGCATTTTGCCCGGCATTGATGAAACCCACGATCCCGCGGCACCTTGAAATGGCATGCCCGCAACCTGAACAGCGGCCTGATTGCCCACAGATGTCGGGGGCATGCTGATGGTCGGCGCGTCAAGCTTTAACCCACTCGCGGACGACTGAGCCACAACATTTGCCGCAGCCGGCGACAAGGTACTCGCGAAGTTCCCCGACGCCGACGCAATCATCCCACTCGGGTCCGTCAGATTAACCGGATTATTCCCCACATACGCATACCAGTTCAGGTCATCCTTGTACCCCACCGGATCCGTCTGCAGGAATCGCCCGAGCGCCGGTCCCGGCGAATACATCCGCGCCTTGTAATAGTACAGCCCCAGCGACGCCAGATACTGCTGCCCCGTGTACCCGAAGCGCGAATCCAGCGTCCCCGACGTCTCACCGAACGGTCCATACGCGCGGCTGCCCGTCGTCGCGCCCGCCGCATTGGCCTGCACCACCACGCTGCCTTGCTGGTTCGCATACAGCCAGCTCCTGAAGCCTGTACCTGAACCCTCGTACTGCACCAGCGGCGCATCCACACCCGGACCAAACACGTACCGACGCGTCATCGTCCCCGCTGCGTCATATTCGGCCGCCACTTTCTGTCCGTCATACAGCAGCGTCGTGTCCGTTCCGTTCACCGTCGTCTTCAGCAGCCGCCCTTCCGGGTCATACGCCAGCGTCGCATTCGTCGTGCCGAAGCGGTCTGCCGCAGTCCGCAGATGGTTCTCCCGATCGTAACTGTACGTCCACGTCCCGTCGTTGGTCAGGTTGCCGTTCAGGTCCGACTTCGGCACCTTTCCCACCATCGTCGTGTACTGGTTCAATGCATTGGTCGAGTAGCCGCCGACCCACACCGGTGACGTCCACACATACCGGCTGTTGGTCACATTCGCCTGTCTGATATCTCCAAGCTGGTTGCGCGTGAACGTCGCCAGCCAGTCTTCCGTGCTGCTCGTGAAGCGATGATTCAGCGTCGACAGGCCGCCCTGGTCGTCATACGCAAGTTCCGTACGCGTGCCGTTGCCCAGATCCACCTGCGTGCGGCGGTTCAGCGCGTCATACGTGTACTTCGCCAGATTCGTCGTGCCGTTCTCGAGGAGTTGCAACGGACGACGGTAGCTGTCGAAGGTCGTCCCCACATGGAAACCGTCCGGCCACGCGATGTCCGTCACGTTACCCGCCGCGTCGCGCGTGTAGCGCATCGTGCGGCCTGCCGCGCTTGTCTGCGTGAGCTGTCCGAGTCCGTCGTAGCTGTTCGTGATCGTGTGGCTGCCGTCGCTGTACTGCGACGCTGTCTTCAGGCCACGCAGGTCATAGCTGTACTGCACGTCGCCCACGCTGCCCGGGAACGTGCGGGTCGACAGCCGGTCCAGCGCGTCAAAGCCCTGCGTGATGGTCTGCCCGTCGCGCTTTCTGAGCGCCGTCAGGTTCCCGTTCGCGTCCCACGTGTACTGCTCGTAGTTGTTCGAGTCACCCATGCCCGGCTGGCCGTCCAGCGGATAGTGCGTACGGTACAGTCGGTCGTGCCCGTCGTACAGGTTGACCGTCGTGTTGCCTTTCGCATCGCTGATCAGCGCAACCGTGCCGTTCGGGTTGTACGTGTAGGTCACGTAGCTCTGCTCGACGCTCGTGCCGACCGCCTTGCGTACGCTCTTCACGCTGTCGTCCGCGTTGTACACGGTGTCTGTTACGCGGTTGCCGCCATCGGATGCCGCAAGATAACGGGTGACCCGCGACGGACGATGGTGATCGTCGTACGCGGTATCCGTGATCGGCGTCGGTGCAGTCTCAGCAGGACATGTGCTCACGCCCGACGTCTTCGCCGGTCCCCACACGCGCACCACATCGCCCATCGCGTTGTAGCGCTTGCAGGTCACCATTGCTCCACCCGCGACGGCCACGCCGCGGCTCGTCTCGCGGCTATCCGCGTCATAGCCGATCACCTCGTCGCTCGCCAACAGGTTCGCGTTCGTACGGGTCACGTTGCCACGCATGTCATACGCGTTCGTAACCAGAGCGACGCCATCACGCTTACTCGTGTAAAGACGCCCCTCGGTATTGAAGGTCGTAATCGTTTTCACCGCCAGGCCATCCACATCCTGAATCGTCGTCGACGGCGTGAAGTCGGCGGCATAGCTAATCGTCGTCGCAGTACTGCGCGTCGCATCGATCTTCTCCGTGACGCGCACCGGGCGAATCACATTGAGACTGCTAGTGCCCGCCGGTTTGACCGATTCGTACGTGTAAGTCGTCATCGGAGATGTGCCGTTCACCGCTGGCCGCGTGATCGAACTGACGAGACCCTCGTTCGTATACGTCGTCGTGGTGATCTGCCCTTTGGCGTCCGTCGCCGTCGCAACCTTGCCATTGGACGGGTTATAGGTGAAACGCTGCGTCAACACGGGGTCGCTCGTGCCCGAGCGGGGATAGCGCGTGACCGTCAAGACATTGTGCGTGCAGCCCTTCAGATAACCCGCGGTAGCCGTACAGCTCGCGTCATCATAGGCATACTCGATGCGATTTCCCTCAGGACGGGTTTCACGCACGAGCCGGTTCTGTCCGTCGTAGTCTTTCAGCGTCCAGTTGCCAACGGGGTCACCCACTTGCAGCAGATTGGCCTCGCCGTCGTTGTAATTCGTGCGACTCGAGCCGCCCGGCCCCACCTCTTCGCTGCGATAGCCTGCAAAGTAGTAGTTGTAGAGATTGCCCGCCGCACTGGTCTGAGTCTGCACACGACCCAGCGTGTCATAGGCGTTAGTAACCACAGGCGTGCTCGGAAAGCCCGGCTGATAGAACTTCGTCATCCGACCCGGCTGGTCGTACTCGAAGCGTGTCGTGTAGCTATCCGCGTCCGTCGTAGTGACCAGATTGTCGTTGCCGTCATACGTATAGCGCACGGTCTGCTGCGGACTGCTGACGCTTTGCAGACGATTGTTGGTATAGCTCAGCGTCAGGCTGCGGCCTACGCTGTTGTCCACCTTGGTGACGAAATCACCAGACCACGTGAAGGTGAGCGCTTTACCGTCCGGCTGAGTGAACCGATTTGCCTTACCTGTGCCGAGATCAAATACGTACGTGGCACCCGTTAAGGTCGTGTACGACGCAGCGCTACCATTAACGTCTAGCCGCACGGCTTTGCCCGGCGGCGCATTGTAGCTACCATCCGGCAAGCGCACGAAGACATCGCTGTTCATGCCGAAGGTTGCAATCTGAGTGTTGTCAACGATCTGATCGCCAAACCAGCGTTGCGCTATGACCGCGCCCAGATACTTTTCGGTCGGCGCGGCAGGATCGCTCAACAGATCGAGCGAAGCTTTGTGCTCGATGATCGTCCCCACTGCATCAAGCGCGAGGCGGTCTCCCATTCCCAAAAAACCGTCAGAAGCCGCTCGAATGCGATTGTCGTAATTGTGCGTCCATCCCTTACCGAGTGCGCCGCTCTGATTTTTCATCCCGCTGCTGTAGAGACGCTGGAACTCCAGACTGTCAGGCGCATCACCATGGCCCGTTTTGATATCGCGATGTTCGTACAGGAAATTTCCGTGCACCATATCAATAGGATCGCCCGCTATGTTCTGCGATCCGAAGACATTGTTGAGCGTCACCGCCGATTTCGAATTATTTATTGTCGACACGTTGTACGTAGCCGCGGCCACAGCCGAGGAGCTATACCCGCCCGACAGCCCGCCGCTGATTGTCGATCCAAGCAGACGCGTGCTTCCCGTGCCAAGCACGAAGTACCCGACTCCCTTCCAGCTATCTTCAGTCAACTGACAATTACCGGGTATCAGCAACCGGTAACCCTGGTTAACATAGTTCTGGAAGTTGGTGAGATGAGCCTGACAGTTCACCAATGCGGGCTGAATAACGCTCGTATAGCGGCCACCACCGCTGTTGTAGATGGGCAGACCTTGACTCATCGCGAGGTCGAGCAGCTTCACCGTCGACACAGCCGACACACTCGACGTCTGCTTCACAGCAGTCGATTCTAGGATAGACAAATGCATCGCGTTGCTGTCGAACACGGCCTTTTCCAGCGCTGCGTTACCTGCCATGTGAACCGTGGAGCTCACATTGCTCGGAAGATCCACATACGGCGAACTTTGATAACCAGCGATACCGACCTGATGTTGCTGAACACTATATGTATTGGCGAGGTGATCCGTAATGGATGCGCTCCGCGTCGTCTGTGAGATCCACTGTGCACCCATTACGCCGAGGCTCGCACCAAGCACGGGCTCGCTGGTGTCGGCATTTCCCGACGCTCGAACGTTTTCCAGGTACTTCAGATAGCTTTGCGACAGCCCACGCCCAGTTGGTCCCCAGCCGTTTACGACTAAATAGGTACCACCTCCGCTGATGTGCTGATCAAATGCATGGTCGGAGCCGGTGGTGGCGTACGCGTTGTGCCATACAACGAAACTGATGACGCTATCTGCGCCCGGCGTAACCGCGCTGCCCGCCGCTCCTATCTGCACACCATCCAGTTTCAGCAATGGCTGATTTGACGAGTTGAAAGTGATGGTGAGACGTTTTCCGTAGATTGCGTCAGAAGTAAACGTCTGGTCAATGCCGCGATACATCACGCGCACGGTCGGCTTGAACCCGACCGCAATGTCAGTCCATTCCTCCGTGGCCCACCCTGTGTCGAGCAATGGGTTCTGGGTCTGACGGACAGTACCGCCGAAGAATGGAATGATCGCCTTCCCCCCAACTATGTCGCTAAGGGTAGCAGTCGGCCTGTTCTTGCGGATCCAGTTCGCGAGATTAGTTGCAGCCGTCTGCAGATTTGAGCGTATGCCATTTCGGTTCAATCCGCGAACGGAATCGGCCGTAACGGTCGCACCCGTCACCGCAGTGGACTGAAACGAGGCCGCGTTATAGCCTGCAGCTGCGCTCAAGTCCACACCTGAACTGAGCGTGTGTGGTTTATAGCTCGGGTCGAAGGTATACCAGGTTCCACCGATATTCGCCTTGACCCACAGATGCTCGATCGAGATATCCGTCATCGCCGCATTCACACCAGGACAATTACCCGCCTGCGTTGCGTTGATGCTGTAGACCGGAATCTGCGTCTGCCCCATCAGATTCAAGACCGCGCATGCATTACTGGTTGGAACCCCATACCAGTCGGTAAATTGTTGCGCCGTAAGCTTGATCACACCGCGCACAAAACGTGCGTCATAACCAGACGTACGAAGCAAAGACACCATCAGTTGCGCCTGGTCGAACGCACTGCCCTGGTTGTCAAGCACAGCACCGAGCGCACCTTTGTGAATACCGCGTACGGGATCGATCTCGATATTGTTGCGTACGTACTGGTAAATCAGGTCCGGGTGATAGCGCAATGCACGGGCCAGTTCCTCGATGGAAGCAGGCCCCGGCGGCGCCTCGTTCGTGACGATGTTGTTCGCGCCCGAGACGCCCGCGCCACGCAGCAGCCCCTGCTTCGGTTGAGCAAGGTTCTGAATATGAACGCTATCAAGGGCTTCACCGGAACGCTTCGGTCCAAGCTTGGGTAGCGTCGCGATCGTGCCATTCAGGTTGATGTCAGCAGGCATCTCGCGCATGACCTGTTCGTCATGTGCAGCTGCCAGCTCGCCCGATACCGGCGCCATGAGTGCACGAATGCTGTTGGGCTGCGGTGCGAACTCTCCCGGGGTCTCAGACGTTACAGCTCGTAGCAACCGCTTTTCGTGACCACGGCGTATTGCTGGCTGCGTCTGCTGGTTTGCTGTTGCATTGACGGCCGCGTCGCTTGCGACAACAGCCGGCGTAGTCGTAGAGAATTGCACATTGCCAGCCTCCGCTGGACTTATAAGCGTCGCAAGTACTCCAATCAGTGCCGAAAGCACAACCGGTCGGCGCAAAGCGCCCTTGTGACCAATTCGACTACGGATCAGTTCAATATATTGCGGTGTTACCTCAGGCATGAAATATCCTCAGGAAGTTTGATTTTTTAATCCTGAATTCCATTTGTCATGCGCGTGAATCCCCCTCCGTATTCGACGGATCATTAAGACACAGGAGAATCTCGATGCGCAGTGAAACCACTATTCAGCGTTCATCACACGCCGGACAGCGTGTGATGCGTGCGAGACTAGCATGGATACTCGGAATTCAGATACGCGTCTGGCGCAGACGTCGAGTTTCGCCGCTCAGGACGGGGAAGTGCTGGTAACGCTTGTGCGGTTTCCCGCCGCGTCATAGTTGTACGTGACGGTGGACGTTTTGGCTCCGTCGCTATAGACCACTTTGGTCAGTCGCCCCAGCGCGTCGTATGTATAAGACGCACTGGCGGCAACCGCCGGCGCAGAGGCCACTACTATGATGACGGAAGCTGCAATCGTGATCGACGATTTCCATCTTGCCCATCGCCTCCCACATTTACGGCCCACCTCTTCAAACGAAAAAATCTCCCTACTATCTAACATAGCAATCCTGTTTATGGCTTTAGTTATTTAGGCCCTGCTCTTTACATCCATTACGCCCATATTACAAACAGCCTTTCGATCGATCAATGGGTTAATCGATATCCCAAAAAGAAAACCGAAGAATGCAATCCAATTTATTAATTTCAATAAATTTCCTACAGAATATCGCACGAATAATGTAGGATTTTTCCCTCTCATCTTAAAATATATGTTTGATACACTAACCTTCAATTCGAAAGACTTATTCGAGCCAAAGAATTCGACTGGATGACATGAGCATCCAATACTAAAAACTGTAGAAAATTAATGAAAAACAATGAGAACTACCAGAGCGGGGATTGAACGCGGCTTCACACTGCTCGAATTGCTGGTTGTTCTGGTCATCATTGGCTTGCTGGCGGGCATCGTCGGCCCACGGTTGTTCGCGAACGTCGACAAGTCAAAGGTCACAACCGCAAAAGCACAGATCAATGTATTGGGCAAAGCGGTCGATCAACTTCGACTCGACATTGGTCGCTATCCATCCGCACAGGAAGGGTTGACGTTGCTTATGTCACCGCCGTCGGACGGAACCACTGGATGGAACGGTCCTTATCTCAGCAAGCCGGTTCCTGTGGATCCGTGGGGCAAGCCATATCGATACGTTTTCCCTGGGACACACAACAGCGATTTCGACATTGTTTCCGACGGCATTGATCAAACTTCGGCGAACGATAAGCAAAGTACTCAGACTCACTACTGATGCCCAGAAACGATGTATCTGGCAAAGCGAAGCGTGTGAACAGGGCTATGGCGAAATTCATGTGGTTGGGGTTAAACGCCCGAGGCGAACTACGGCAGTACGATCTGATTGCCACGCAGCGCACAGACGCAACGCAGGAGGCGAGGCAACAGGCTGCCACCATGGGCGTTCAACTGGTGGAAATTCGCAAGACTGGCCGTGCTGCCACACAAACTCTCCGGCAGCGCATGTCGTTTACGGGTCTTTTTCGCAAAACCAGCTTCAACCTGTCGCTGTTTGCGGCCGAACTTCTGGCGCTGTTGCGTGCCGGACTGGCGCTCACGGAAGTACTCGACACGCTTGTGGAACGACAACGGGAGGCAACGTCGGTGACTATTTCCGACGGCAGTCGACACGTCCTCTCCGGACTGTTGCGCTTCATGCAGCAAGGAAAATCATTCTCGTCCGCCCTGGCTGCCTACCCGGAGCAGTTCCCCACACTTTTCGTCGCAATGATGGCGGCCAGCGAACAGACTGGCGAAATGTCAGAAGCTCTTGCGCGCTATCTGCACTACCACGAGCAGATAAGCCTCGTGCGTCAGAAACTGATATCCGCTTCACTCTACCCAGGAATGCTTCTGCTCACCGGTGGGACTGTCGCGCTCTTTCTGATCTGTTTTCTTGCGCCGCGCTTTGGGCATGTCTATGAGGGAATGACGAATGCGGAACTGCCGACGATGTCGCGCGGGCTGATCGCCCTAGGTCTTTTCGTCAGCGATCACATCATTGCGTCGACAGTTTTCCTGACTGCGTGCATAGCCGGAAGCTTTGCGGTAGCAGTGCGTCCTGCCACCCGGCAACAATGCCTTGGATGGATTGCAAGTGTCGCGTGGATAGGTGATGTGATGAAGCTGATGCAGATGGGACGCTTTTATCGTTCGACGGCCATGCTTCTTCAGGGCGGAGTCCCCGTTTTGACATCTCTGGAGATGACACGAGATCTTTTGCCTGCGGAGCGCCAGACGGCACTCGCACGCTCAATGCTAAGAATTTCAGAGGGAAAAGCGCTGAGCGAAAGTCTTCATCGGGAAGCGCTGCTAACGCCCATTGCGTTGCGGCTCCTCAAGGCGGGTGAACGTAACGGTCAGATTGCCGGCATGCTCGAACAGGCCGCGCTCTTTCACGAGCGCGAGATCGCGCAGTGGGTCGAGCGCTTTGTCCGGCTGGTCGAACCGACGCTGATGCTCGTGATGGGTATCGGGATCGGCCTGATTGTCGTCCTCTTGTATCTCCCCATTTTTGACCTTGCGGGGAGCCTGCAATGAGTGAGCGTAACCCTCAGCCGGATGCAGACCGTCAGCAAGAATTCGTGGCGCGTGCGCGGACGCTGGCCGGTCGTGAAGGCTCGCCGGTCCTGACGGCACTCGAGAATCTGGGTGACCTGACGCCCGATGAGGCACTCCGGCTTGCATCGGATAGAAGTGGCATGCGGGCGCTCAGGCTGCCCGAGATGGAAGCCATGAGGCCGACGTTTTCGGTTTTTGCGTACGCGGAGTGCATCAGCAGAAACTGCGTTGTCCTGCAGCGGATTGTCGATTCACAAGCGCCCGGCGACGACGTTCATGCTGCGCCCGTGGTTTTCGTTTGCGATGACCCGTGGAATGACGCATTGATCTCGGTGGCGAGCTATCGCATCAGCGGCTACTTCGATCTGGCCTTTGCCCATCCCGTCGAACTGAAAGCGCTCCTCGCGCGCTTCGAGGGCCAGCAAGAAGCGCTGGCGCAACTGATCCGGCTCGATACAACCGATGCCGCTGCACAGGACGTCGAAGAAATCTCCCTGACGTCGATTGCCAGCAGCGAAAGTCAGGTCGTACGCCTCGTCAATTCCACACTTTACGATGCGCGCCGTAACCGTGTTTCCGATATCCATTTCGAAAATTCACCGCACGGGCTGACCATCAAGTATCGGATCGACGGTGTGATATCCACTGCGCGTACCTTGCCCGACCCGGGCCTTGCGGAGCAGGTTGTCTCTCGCCTGAAAGTCATGGCTGAACTGGATATTGGCGAAAAGCGCATCCCGCAGGACGGGCGCTTCTCGGTGTCGATCCAGGGCCGCGAAGTCGACTTCCGTGTATCGATCATGCCCGGCCTGTTCGGTGAGGATGCCGTGCTCCGTATTCTCGATCGACAGTCGCTGACGATCGATATGGCCCAGCTCAACCTCGACGTGCTCGGTATCGACGCAGGCACGCGGCAGACGATACGCAGACTTGCTAACCAGCCGTACGGCATGCTGCTCGTGACGGGCCCAACCGGGTCCGGCAAGACGACGACGCTCTATGCGACGCTCTCGGAGATCAAACGGGGCGACGACAAGATCATCACCATCGAAGATCCGGTCGAATACCAGCTCGAAGACATCCTGCAGATTCCTGTCAACGAGAAGAAAGGTCTCACGTTCGCACGCGGTCTGCGCTCGATTCTGCGGCACGATCCTGATCGTATCCTCGTGGGGGAAATCCGTGACCGGGAGACGGCGGAGATCGCCATTCAGGCGGCCCTGACGGGCCACCTTGTCTACACCTCCGTACATGCGAACAATGTATTCGATGTGCTCAGTCGCTTCCGGCATATGCAAGTTGACGGATACAGCTTCGTGACCGCACTCAACGGCGTCGTTGCGCAGCGCCTCGTGCGACTCGTCTGCACTCAGTGCGCGGTGTCATTCATGCCGGACGACGAACTGCTACGGGAGTCGCATGTAGCGCGCGACACCCTGGCCGACGGCACGCCAATGAAGGGAACGGGCTGCGCAAACTGCCGTGGTAGTGGTTTTCGCGGGCGCCGGGCGCTGACGGAGGTGCTAGTCCTCGATGACGTACTGCGCGAGGCGATCTTGCAGATAACGCCGGCCACGCAGCTCAAGGAGATGGCGCGCCAGCGCGGCATGCGTTCCATGCGCGAACAGGCCGTCGATGCCGTGCGGCTGGGTCACACAACGCTGGAGGAGATTAATCGTGTCACATTCACCGGCTAGGTGGCTGGCGACGCTTGCCGGTCGCATACGCGCCCTGTGCGCCCGTATCGGCCGCCGCGAGCGGCTGCGCGTCTATCTCGGCCAGGGTTGGCTCGCTGTCTGCGTCATCGAGGGACGCTTGCGGACCCGCATGCACATGCGCGCGACGGCGGTTCTGTCGTGCTCCTTGCCGGATACCGGCGCGAATCAGCACCTTGATGCACAGCTAGCGACGCTGCATGCCTGGCTGCGCACCCATCCCGTACGCGGCAAGATGGAATGGATAACCGGTCTGCAGCACGTCCGCTATCTGGTACTGCCATGGGACGAACGTCTTTCCGACAGCGCGTTTTGCCGCAGCCTGGCGTCGGCACTTTTTGCACAACAGTTTGCTGACGCAGCAGGCGAGCGCGATTTCGCCGCATACGACATGCGCCTCGGTCCGCTCTCCTACGGGCGATCACGTGTCGCAGCGCTAATCGCTCGCGATGTGCTCACCCAGCTCACGGCATTTGCACCCGCGCACGGTTGCCGCACGGGATTCATCGCACCCATGCTCACGGTCGTGTGGAACCATCTTGGCGCCAGCGCCAGAGCAGGTCGCGGCCTGCTCGCACTCGTCGAAGGGCAAAGAGTGCTGCTCGCGGGCCATGAGCGCGGACACATCACGTCAATACAGCTGCGTCCGTACTCGGGCAATCCGGATGAGATCGCCGCGACAGGCGCAACGCATCAGTTCCCGACGCCCGGCATGACGTCGTCAGTCACGGACATGCCGACACCAGCCGGACTCGCACCGTGCGTTGACGCGCGGCTTGCGTATGCGTCTTGCGGGGTGGTCTGAATGACGCGTCTGCGCTGGAATTTTGCTGTTGCCCGCTTCCGTCTGGATGCGTGGACGTTCGCATGCATTGTCGCACTGGCAGGGAGCGCACACGCCGTCTACTGGCGTGAAGAATTGCTGCAACAACGTGAGCGGCTGGTCGGGCAAGTACAGGACATCCATCGCCCGATGGCGCGTGGCCATCAGGCACCTGCGAAGCCTTCTCCGGTGCTGGCACACGTGTTCGAAGAGTTACGCTATCCGTGGACCGAAGTGCTGGACAGTCTGCAACGGGCTTCCAATCCAGGACTGGACCTGGTCGAACTCGCGCCGGACGCCGCAGACGTGCGGCGCGTGCGTGTCCAGGGGCTCGCCGATCATGCGCAGAACGTTTTCGACCTGATCACGAAGCTGCAGGCCGACCCTTCGTGGACGTCCGTCCAACTGATCAGCCAGATAAGGTCGGACGCGGACGGGACGTCTCAACCGGGAGGCTCCGTCACTCCGCAACTCCCGTCCATCAGCGCACGCACTGTCGCGTTTGTACTGGTAGCCGAATGGAAGCAACCGTGAACCTCGGTAAAATACTGAAGGTCGCCAGCTGGTATCTCACCTGCGTCGACGACCGTACGACGTGGCGACACACAACGGCGGCGGGGCTGGCAGCCACCTGGATCGCGTTGATGCTCACCATCGACCTGCCTCTGCGAAATGAAACCCGGCAACTGGCGGCCCAGCTGGCTCATGAAGGCAAGCGGCACCCGGACAGGCTGCGCGCAGCCTCGCCCCCGCCTGCAAGTAGCGATCCGCGGCTGGCGTTCGTCGAATCGCTGCCGCCATTCGACAAATGCACGGAACAGCTCCGCGAGCTTGGCGTGCTGGCTGAGCAAAGTGGCGTTGTTTTGGCGAGCATTAATTATCGCTATGAACCCGTGCCGGGCTTGCCCGTCACGAAAGTCAGGCTGGGCGTGGTCGCACGCGGCGGCGCCGCGAACCAGCGCAGGCTCCTGCAAACGACGCTCAACGCGATGCCGAACCTTGCCGTCGCCCGTCTCGTGTATACGAAGGTGGCTGACGGAACGAAGCTCGTGAAGCTCAAGCTTGATCTGGACATGTACTTGCAGTCGCGCGCCGGGACCACGGCATGAGATCGACTCTCTCTGCGCCTGTGCAGCTCGTACTGGCGGTCACCATAGCGATCACTATCGTCTCGATGCTGATTCCCGAGCCCGTCGAGCATCCCATGTCGTCCGGTGTGGCGACGGGTGAAGCGACGCCCGACAGGCGTCCGCAGGACATTGCCGGGCAGCCGGATCGCCCATGGAGCCGGCCTGTGCTGCCCGAAGTCGAGCTTCCGAAGCAGGCTGATGTGCTGCTGGCCGGAACGCCCCCTTTGCCGCCTCCGGGTGCAGGTCCGGCGCTGGATTCGACACCACCATTGCCGCCGTTACCGGCAGCCCAGGCGGAATCCGGTGTGACGTATCTCGGCCGCATGGTCCAGGACGGGAAAGTGCAAGTGTTTCTTGCATCGGGAAGCGGCAATCCCGTAGTTCTGCATGAAGGGGATCTTTTCGACAGTACCTGGCGGGTTGAATCGATTTCGCCGACCGACGTCGCTCTGCAGAACCCGCAGACAGGTGAAAGCCGTATCGTCGCAATGGGCGGGAATCTGGCGGCAGGTTCTGGCGGCGTTGCATCGGTGCAGGTGGGGCAGCGCTTCCTCGCCAGCCACCCGCTCAGCGAAAACAAAGAACGACAACAAGACGAATAACGGGCATTTGCATGAAAGAGCAGTATTCGCAGCAGGACGTATTTACCAGAGGGGCGAGGCGCGGTCAGCGGCTCGTGCGAGCACTCGGCATTTGCATCATCACAGTCTGTGTGGCGGGATGCTCGGGATACATGCAGTGGCGAAAAGGAACGGATCTGGTCAGCAACGGCAAGATTAGGGAAGGCCTCGACCAGATGCAGCAGGCGTCGCAGGAAAATCCCGAGCAGTACCGCATGAAGTACATCGATCAGCGCGAGCGCCAGGCGCGAACGTTGATGCAGAAAGCGGCTGTTGCACGCAGAGAAGGTCACCCGGACGAAGCGCTCACCACCTATCGGGAAATCCTGCAGTTCGATGCACAGAACGTGGAAGCATTGCGTGGAATCGACCTGATCGGCCGCGAGCGGCGTGAAACGGCGGAACTCGACGAAGCGAAAACTGCAGCCGGCAAGGGCGATATCGCAACCGCACGGCAATTGCTGAACACCATCCTCTCCGAAAACCCCGGCAATCCGGACGGGCGGAACATGCTGGCCCAACTCGACGCCCAGTACCATCGCAATACCATGCTGCTACCTGCGCTGAACGCAGCGCTGCAAAAGCCGGTCACGCTTGAATTCAAGGATGTCGATATCCGGTCGGTTCTGTCGATACTCACCCAGACGTCAGGTATCAGCTTTGTACTCGACAAGGATGTCGGTGCCGATCTACGCACCACCATCTATGCGCGCAATACCACTGTCACCGACGCCCTGAACCTCATTCTGCAGACGTCGCAGCTAGACAGAAAGATACTCAACAACACGACCATCCTCATCTATCCGGGAACCGAGGAAAAGAGAAAGCGTTACGACGATCTCGTCTTGCGTTCGTACTACCTGAACAGCGCGGATCCGAAGAAGCTGCAGGAGATGCTGCGCACCCTGGTGGTGCCGAAGTCGATGTACGTCGACGAGCGCCTGAAGATGCTCGTGGTACGCGATACGGAGCAGGTACAGGACGCCATCGTCCGGCTGCTCGATCTTTACGACATCGCCAGCCCCGAGGTCATCCTTGATGTTGAAGTGCTCGAAGTCAACTCGAACGACCTTCTGAATGTCGGCATCCAGTATCCGACCAGTGTCAGCGCGAGCCTGCTCGGACCTGCCGGTGTGCCATCGGCCATGACCATTGATCAGCTGAGAGGCGTGAATCGCAACAACTTCTCGTTGTCCTTTCCCGACCCCATCGCCGTCCTGAACCTGCGGCAAACG
Source organism: Burkholderia sp. Ac-20365 (assembly GCF_017104715.1). GTDB lineage: Bacteria > Pseudomonadota > Gammaproteobacteria > Burkholderiales > Burkholderiaceae > Paraburkholderia. Next base: position 275,090 of record NZ_JAAGPI010000001.1, on the reverse strand, counting down.
AGCGGGAGCACGCGCACGCTGGCGAACCCGCGCATTCGCGTCATCAATCGCGAAAAGGCGAGCGTGCTTATTGGCGACAAAGTGCCTGTTATCACCTCGACGGTGAACCAGACCTCCAGCGCCATCACGGAATCCGTGAACTACCTCGACGTGGGTCTGAAGCTCGAAGTCGAACCCGAGATTCACGTCGACAATGATGTGACCATGCGCGTCGCACTCGAAGTCAGCAACATCGTCAAGGAGGTTCGGTCATCGACGACCGGTCTGCTGGCCTACCAGATCGGCACGCGCAACGCGAGTACGCTGCTGCGCCTTCATGAAGGCGAAACACAGGCCCTGGCGGGTCTGATCAAGAGTGACAGTCAGTTCTCGGGAAGCCATATTCCGGGTCTCGGAAAAATTCCCCTGCTTGGTCGGCTCTTCTCGAACGATAGCGACAGCAACACCCGCTCCGAAATCGTGTTGCTAATCACACCGCACATCACGCGTTCCCTGGCCATGCCCAGTGCTTATGCACAGGTCTTTCCGAGCGGAACTGCTGAACAGGTGTCGACCCGACCGCTGCGCCTTACGTCAGCGGCACAGTACAGCGATAACGACGCGACGCTGGCCAGCGCGCCTGTCACGACTGATGCGGCTCGCACTGTTTCGTCCGCCGTGCAACGGGCGCTGGGCTCGCCAGAGGGGAATCTGCCACGCAAGGACGTGGTCCTGTTTGATGTGAGCGCGCCCACGCAAGCGCTGGCTAAAACAGGTTTCGGCGTCAATCTGCTGGCGAACGGGCCCGGTTTCGAAACGGCCGAATTTGATCTCATCGTGGATCAACCGGATGTGAAACTGGTTAGGACCGAGCCGCGCGCGGGTGTCGCGTTCGATGCAAAACAGTCGGGCGGCACATTCCATATCTCGGTCGGCAAGGTAGCAATCGCTGACGGCCCGCTCGCAACCCTGACTCTGGAGGCGGCTCGTCAGTCGAATGGTCCACTCAACCTTTCCCTGCAGAACGTGAAAGTCGAAAGAAATGACCATGTACCCATGGCTGCCGCCGTTGCTCTGCCTAAACAGATCACGGTCGCGCAGTGAGATGAAGCCAGCGCGCCGCGATTCCGGCTTTACCCTGATCGAGATGATCGTCACGGTTGCACTCGTAGCGATCGTCGCCTCGGTCGCGACGCCGCTCGCCCAGATTCAGGTACAGCGGCAGAAGGAGCATGAACTGAAGCAGGCGTTACGTGAGATCCGCGCAGCAATCGACGCCTATAAACAGGCTGGCGATGAAGGCCGGATCGACCGGACGGCTGACTCGACGGGATACCCGCCGACGCTGGAAATACTGGTGAACGGCGTGATCGACAGGCGGTTGCCAAAAGGCAAGAAGATCTTCTTTCTGCGTCAGATACCGCGCGATCCGATGAACCCCGTGTCGTCCGGCCCGGCGCAGGACACATGGGGCAAACGCAACTACGCGAGCGAACCCTCCGACCCGCAGGAAGGCGCCGATATCTATGACGTCTATTCGCAGAGCAACCGGAAAGGGCTCAATGGCATCCCCTATCGAGACTGGTAAGCGGACGATGGTAATGCGTTCGCGGACAGATGGTTTTACCCTGATCGAGCTTCTGGTGGTGCTGGCCATCGTTGCAACGCTCCTGTCCATCGTCGCCCCACGCTATGTTCATCAGACAGACCGTGCGAAAGAAGCCGTGCTGAGGGAGAACCTGTCCGTGCTGCGCAGGGCGCTGGACGAGTACTACAGCGACACAGGCGCATATCCGGACAAGCTCACCCAGCTCACCGAACGTCACTATCTGCGTGCGATGCCACTCGACCCGGTGACGAACACCACTGGGAGCTGGGTTCCGGTACCGGGTACCGACGAAAACGAAAAATCGGTTGTCGATGTGAAGAGCGGCGCGCAAGGCAAAGCGTCCGACGGCACCGAGTACAGATCGTGGTAAGCAGACCCGCATTCGCCCCGCGCCAGAAAGGCGTCACGTACTTCTGGGTGCTGCTGCTTCTGGCGCTCATCTCGCTCGGACTCGGCAAACTGCTGGAGGACGTGCGTATGTCCACCCAGCGCGAGAGGGAGCATGAGTTACTATATGTCGGTGGCCTCTACCGGCGCGCAATCCAGCAATATTGGCAAAGCACCCCCCTCGATGGCAGGCGCTATCCCGAGAGGCTGAACGACCTGCTGCGGGATCCGCGCTATCCCGTCACACGTCGTTATCTGCGCCAGCTGTATCCTGATCCTGTCACAGGAAAACCTTTAGTTCCTATACTGTCCGCCGAAGGCGGAATCATGGGCGTGCGCAGTGCGTCGTCGAATACGCCGGTGAAGGTCTCAGGGTTCGGTGAGGAGTCGGCAGCGTTCGCGAAGTCAAGAAGCTATGACCAGTGGGAGTTCGTCTATGCCCCGTGAGATGGCATCGAAAGTGGCCGCATACGGCTGAAGTGTGGAGTCGAGGTGGATCACTCGAGCGTACATCGCTGGGTCATTAAGCTGAAGCCAGTATTTGAAAAGGCATTTCGCCGCTGCAGGCGCCCGGCGGGCAGGAGCTGGTGCGTCGATGAAATCCACGTCAAGGTCGGAAGTCCATGGAAGTCCTTGTACCGCGCATTCAGGAATGCATATGATCTCAGGGCGCATCATGCAATTTTTAAAAAGTAGGCAAAAGAAAGCCGCTGAACACCACCGGCACTTGTTCATGTCTGAGCGCGCCCAACGAGTCCTCTCCTGCACGCGGCAATTTCTCAGTCACCGCTCGCTGCTAACGCTTCGAATATTCGCCTCACCCGCTTCATGCTCCCGTGTCGCCACACGCGCGATCAATTAGCCCGCGTTCTATAGCAGCAAACTGTGTGTCGGCTTTCGCGGCGTATGCGCTTCACCCTGGACTGAAAAGCACGATCGGTGTCGTAGGAACGCTGACGTGTGAAGTACTGCGACCGACACACAGTTTGCCACCTGGGCGGCCGTAACCATTCGCTGACGCTGGCAGCGCTACGGGTGCTTGAAGTGGGTGAGGCGCCAATTCGAAGCGTTGGCAACGGCGCGGTGACTGAGAGATTGCCGTGCGAAGTGGAGGACCCGTTGGGGGCCCTCAGGCAGCGGTCAAGAACGGGCGGTGTTAGCCCGCTTTCTTTGCTTACTTTCTTTGCGGCGGCAAAGAAAGTAAGTGCCGCCCCGCACAGGGGCAACGCGTGGACCAGGCAAAACATCACGCGGATGCCACCGACACCACCAGCAAACCAAAACCAAAGCGTCGCAGGACAAAAAAACCCTTTTAAAAACTCCCAAAAACTGATCCAAGCAAAACCACAACAGCCAGCGCTGCAAGCGCCCCCACAACCCCGACGACGACCATATCCCGATAGCTCTGCTTATGCGAAGTCCCGCACACGGACAACAGAGTCACAACCGCCCCGTTATGGGGCAAACTATCCAGCGTCCCGGAGGACATCACAGCCACCCGATGCAACAACGAAGGATCGATATGATGCTGCGCAGCCAGTTGAAGATAAGTCCCACCGAGCGCATCGAGTGCAATAGTCAACCCGCCGGAGGCAGATCCGGTCAGCGCAGCAAGCAGATTGGTAGCAACAGCAAGCGACACCAACGGCCCGCCACCAATCCCCAACACCCACGCCCGCACCACTTCAAAAGCAGGCAGCGCCGCAATCACCGCACCATACCCAACCAGACTACCCACACTCAACACAGGCAACACAGAAGCATTCGCGCCGGCATCGACGCTCTCACGCAGCGTCCCGAGCCGTGACCGGTTCATCACAACAAGCAGCACCACGGCAAGCGCCAGCGCCACCGATACACCCCACACCCCACTCACCGCCGACAACGTCGTGCCACCCCATCGCGCTTCAGCAAGATACGAAGCATCGATACGCGGCAGCACCAGCATATTCATCGCAAAGTTCGCGCACACCACGACCACGAGCGGCGCAATCGCAATGCCAAACGGCGGCAGCCGCTCGCTGATCGCACCACGTTCGATCTCAGCAGGATCGAAAGACTGCGACACCGTCGCGCGCTCCCGCACCAGCGTCGAATCGGTAGCGCCAGCGGCAGGCAGATCATCGCCAAACCCCTCGCCCGCGCGCCGCGCCGTCACCTCCTGACGCGTGAGCCACCACAAGCCAAACACGATCATCACGACGCTCGCGATAATCCCAAGACCCGGCGCGGCAAATGGCGTCGTGCCGAAGAAGGGCATCGGTATCGCATTCTGGATGGCAGGTGTGCCGGGCAACGCGGACATCGTGAACGTGGACGTGCCGAGCGTAATCGCGGCCGGCATCAACCGGCGCGGAATGTTCGCGGCTCGGAACAGCGCCTGCGCCATCGGCGCGAGCACGAAGAACGCCACGAAGAGACTCACGCCGCCATACGTGACCACCGCGCCGCCGATCACCACGGCGAGTATCGCGCGCCTCGGCCCAAGTTTGTCGGTCATGAACTGTGCGATTGCATCGACAGAACCGCTGTCCTCCATCAGCTTGCCGAACAACGCGCCAAGCAGAAACAGCGGAAAGAACTGCGCGAGAAAGCGCGCGGTGCTCGACATGAACGTCTGCGTCCAGTGCGCAAGCACTGGCTCGCCCGACACGAGCGCGGCCAGCATCGCTGCGATCGGCGCGAGCAGCAGCACGCTCCAGCCGCGATACGCGAACCAGATCAGCAGACCGAGACTCGCGAGCATCCCGAAGAGGCCCACGCCAAGTGCCGTCGATGACAACGCCACGCCGCTCATCGCAGGATTCCGTCGAGCAGTGCGTCGAGATCCAGCGACGAACGCTCGCCGAGCGCACTGCCGTGTTCGTCGAGAAACGCCTGCGCGGTGCGGCGTCCTTCGTCGCGCAGCATCGTCAGAAAGCGCCATTCGGCGTTGAGCTTCGACGAATAACCCAGCGTGGTCATCATCGGACTCGCTATCCGGTGCATGCGCATCGTCGCCCACCGACGCCCTTCGTCGTGACCCGGATCGGCAACCTTGTGCAGCAGCGCGATCATGCGCATCTCCTTGAGCAAGGGCGCGTTGAATGCGACTTCGTTGAGCCGGCTGATGATGTCACGCGCCGAACGCGGCGCCTCGGCGCGCTCGACAGGATTGACCTGCACGAGGAGGGTATCCGACGACCGCGTCTCGCGGATCAGCGGCGTGATGGTCGGATTGCCCGCGTAGCCGCCATCCCAGTACGCTTCGCCGTCGATCTCGACCGCCTTGAACAAGGTCGGCAAACATGCCGACGCAAGCAGTACCTCCGGCCTCAGATCGGCGTTGCGGAACACGCGGCCCTGCCCCGTGCGCACGTGTGTCGCGGTGATAAACAGCTTGATGCGCGAAGCACGCACCGCATCGAAGTCGATGCTTTCAGCCAGTATGCCGCGCAGCGGATTGAACGAAGTCGGATTGAGATCGTAGGGCGAAACAAGACGCGCGATCATGTCCATCGCGAGAAACAGCGGCGAGTGATCGAGTGTCCATCGGCCGGAAAGCATGTCGAGCGGACTGCGCCGGAACGGACTGAAGACGGCGGCATCGGATACGCGCCGCCAGAAATGCTCGAGTGCCTTGCGCGCGCCCGCGCGGCCGTCGTGCTCGAAGCCGCTCGCCAGCACGGCCGCATTCATCGCGCCCGCCGACGTGCCCGACACGCCTTCGATCTGCAAGCCCGATTCTTCCAGCAGCCTGTCGAGCACACCCCACGTGAACGCGCCATGCGAGCCGCCACCCTGCAATGCAAGATCGACGGGCAAGGCGCTGTCGTGACCTGATGCGTGACGGGCAACGGACGGATCGTTCATCGCGTCTCCGGATCAACGGGGCACGAGCAAGGTTATACGGCGGACCGTCCGTTTGCAAAGTGCTCAATATTCCGGCGTTTCAATTGCACCAAAACGCAATGCGCAGTCGATGATGACAGGGTGTTGTCATCTTCCACGCGTATGGGTTCACCGCTGCGTCGTCGGCTATATCAGACGGCGCGCTGTTCGAGCGGCGCTTCGACGATACGCTGCCGCGCCATGAACCAGTAAAACAGCGCCGCGCACCCCGCAATTGCGCCACCAATCACGAACGCCAGCGAATACGACCCCGTTCGATCGACGATAAAGCCCGCCGCCACCGGCGAAAACGCGCCGCCAAAATAACCGCCGAAGTTCTGGATCGAACTCACCGACGCCACCAGCGAAGGCGGTGCGATATCCGCTGCGAGCGCCCATGCATTGCCGATCGTCGCTGCAATGAACGCCAGGCCAATCGTCATCAACACGATCGTCATCGTGATCGATTGCGTGAACGGCAACGCAATTGCGCAGACGGCGGCGCCCACCGAGCAGCATGCAATGATGATCCGCTTCGCGCCCAACGACGACGCGACGCCACGATCGACCAGCTTCGTCGCGAACCAGCCCGCAACGATTTCGCCCAACGCGCCGCCGAACCACGGAATGCTCGCATACACGCCAAGCTGCGCAAGCGAAATGTGAAAGCGGTCGAGCAGATAGAGCGGCAGGAACACGAGGAACAGATTCCACAGCCAGATCGCGCAGAAGTAGCCGAGAATCATGCCCCACACGCTGCGATGGCCGAACAGCGAGCGCCATTTGATCGACGACGTTGCGAGCGAATGCTCATGTCCGCCGCCGCCCGCTTCGATATACGCGAACTCTTCGCGCGACAACCGCTTGCTTTGCGCAGGGTTGCGATAGAGGAACAGAAACAGGATCGCGAACGCGATGCCCACCGCGCCCGTCACATGGAACAGCGAGCGCCAGCCGAACGCGATCATCAGCGCGACCAGCAACGCGGGCGCGAGCGCCGGTCCCCATTTCGACGACGAGTCCCAGATGCCCGTCGCAAAGCCGCGCTCCTTGCCCGGAAACCACGCCGCTGTAATCTTTGCCGAGGTCGGCCAGCACGGCGCTTCGCCGACAGCAAGCAACGCGCGCATCACGATCAGGCCCGAGATCGAGCCGACCACGCCCGTCAGCCACGTCGCGACACTCCACCAGATCATCCCGATCGCATACGCTTTCTTCGCGCCGAAACGGTCGATGATCCAGCCTGCGGGCAATTGCATCACCGCATACGTCCACGCGAACACAGTGCCGAGCAGGCCGATCTGCGTGCGCGTGAGCCCGAGATCCTGAATCATGCCGGGCGCGGCAATCGACAGGCTTGCGCGGTCCATATAGTTGATGATCCCGCCAAGCAGCAGCCAGATCAGCACATGCCAGCGAAAATTCATGCGCGTCGCGCCTGCGGCGGACGCATGGGTTGTCGCGAGCTTCTCATCCATCGTGTCTCCTCCTTTCGTTGCCTGCTGTGAACTCTGTGTGGTCCTGTTTGATGCTGGCTGGAGTGTTCAGCGCTTCGGTGCCTTCTGTTTTTTCTGCGCCGAAGCGCTTCACGCTATGCGATTACTTCCCCCAGCGCAGCACCAGCGGATCGAGCCTGCGCGCGATGTCGATCAGTTCGGCACGCGTATCGGGATGCATCGGCGGCAGCGGATGGCGCGGCGCTTCGCACGCGATCACGCCGCCTTCTTTCATCAGCGCCTTCGCAGCGAGCAAGCCCGTCTGACGGTTCTCGTGATTGATCAGGGGCAGCCAGCGTTGATAGTGCGCAAACGCGTCGTCGCGCTTGCCTTCGCGGAACGCTTCGAGAATCGGCCGGATACCGTCGGGATAGCCGCCGCCTGTCATCGAGCCCGTTGCGCCCGCATTCAGATCCGCGAACAGGGTGATCGCTTCTTCGCCGTCCCATGGGCCTTCCACTGCGTCGCCGCCCAGACGGATCAGCTCGCGCAGCTTCGCGGCCGCACCCGGCGTTTCGATCTTGAAGTACGACACCTGTTCGATCTCACGCGCCATGCGTGCAAGAAACGGAGCCGACAACACCGTGCCGCTCGCAGGTGCATCCTGAATCATGATGGGAATGTCGATGCCATCCGACAGCCGCGCGTAGAACTCGTAGATCTGCGTCTCCGGCACGCGGAACGTCGCGCCGTGATATGGCGGCATCACCATCACCATCGATGCGCCCTGCTCCTGCGCGCGGCGGCTACGCTCGGTGCACACGGCGCTGCTGTAGTGGCTCGTCGTCACGATCACGGGCACACGGCCCGCGACGTGCTCGAGCATCACGCGCGTCAGCGTTTCGCGTTCGTCGTCGGAAAGCGCGAACTGCTCGGAGAAGTTCGCCAGAATGCACAGGCCGTCCGAGCCCGCGTCGATCATGAAATCGACGACGCGCTTCTGGCTGTCCAGATCGAGCGCGCCTGTTTCGGTGAACGTGGTCGGCACCACCGGGAAGATGCCGCGATAACGTGGAGTGCGTGGTGAGTTCATGACTTGGGTTCCGCTAGAAATGTGTTGAACGCGTCACGCGCGCATCAACGCGCATGCGCCTTCGGTTCGGGCAACGATGCCCGCACGACGAACGTAATCACGACGGCGAACAGCAGCGTCGCCGACAGGAAATAGAGGCCGGACGCGAGGCTGCCCGTCGCATCCTTGATGAGACCGATACCGTACGGCCCGACGTAGCCGCCCAGATTCGCGAGCGAGTTAATCGTCGCGATGCCGACCGCGGCACGCGCGCCCGACAGGAACTGGCCCGGCAGCGCCCACACCACTGCCTGGATCGAGTACAGCGAAAACGCCGTCAGGCAGATGAACAGGAATTGCAGCGCGGGCGTGTGCGTCCATGCGCTGAGCGCCATCGTCAGCGCCGCGAAGGCGGACACGACCGCGATATGCCAGTACCGTTCGCGCTTGCGATCCGAATGACGCGGCACGACGCACAGACCCACTACGGCGAACAGATACGGCACGGCCGACAGCAAACCCGTCACGGCATCGCTGACGCCGAACGCCTTGATGATGGTCGGCAGCCAGAGCGACAAACCGTAGATGCTCAACGGAAACGGCAGGAACAGCAATGCGAGCAACAGCACGCGCTTGTCCTTCAGCGCAGCGAGCGGATTGCCGTGCGATTTCAGGCCGTACGACGCGCTATCGGCGGCAAGCTCGCGTTCGATCCACGCACGGTCCGCCGATGCGAGCCACTTTGCATTTGCGGGCGACTCGGGTAACACGCGCAACGTCGGCACGCACAACAGCACGGCAGGCAGACCGCTCAGCACGAACAGCGTCTGCCAGTTCGACAGGCCGAACACGCCGTGCGTCGACAGCACCAGGCCCGCAATCGGCCCCGTCAGAATCCCCGCGAGCGGTTGCGCGAGCACCAGCAAGCCGATGATGCGCGCGCGATGCCGCATCGGAAACCACTTCGTGAGGAAGTACAGAATGCCCGGATACAGACCCGCTTCCGCTGCACCGAGCAGAAAGCGCAGAACATAGAAGCTCGTCGGGCCGCTCACGAGCGACATCAGCATCGTGATGACGCCCCACGTGAACAGAATCCGCGCGAACCACACGCGTGCGCCGAAGCGTTCGAGCGCGAGGTTGCTCGGCACTTCGCACAGAAAATAGCCGATGAAGAAGAGGCCCGCACCGAGGCCATACGCGGCATCGCTGATACCGACGGCCGCGTTCATGTGCAGCTTCGCGAAGCCGACCACCGAGCGGTCGATATACGCAACGACGTAGATCAGCGCGAGAAACGGAATCAGCTTGCGAACCAGCAGGCTCATGATCCGCTGTTCGTCGGCGAGCGCCGCGCCTGTGCCCGCATCGGCTGCGGGCACAGCCTGCTGCGCGCTGGCGTAAGGTGTGGTCATTGCAATGTCTCCATTGATATCGTTATGTGCCGGCTATGACCACTCGTTTCGATAGCCGGCGTACTGCATGTCAGACGGTTGTCCGCTCGTGCCGCCCTGCTACCCGACGATGCACGCCGAGCGGGTTCATATCGCGCAATGCTTCAGGCAACAGCGCGGAAGGCAGGTTCTGGTAGCACACGGGCCGCATATAACGTTCGATCGCCGCCGTACCGACGGACGTGCTGCGTCCATCGGAAGTCGCGGGGAACGGGCCGCCGTGAACCATCGCGTCGCACACTTCGACGCCCGTCGGAAAACCGTTCGCCAGAATGCGGCCTGCCTTGCGTTCCAGAATGGGCAGCAGCGCTTGCGCAGCGGCTTGATCGGCGGCATCGAGATGCAGCGTGATCGTCAGTTGCCCTTCGATACGGTTCAACACCGTGCGCAGTTCGTCGGCGTCCGCGCATTCGACCAGCACGCTGCAAGGGCCGAACACTTCGTCGGCGAGCGTGTGATCGGCGAGCAGGCTCTTTGCACTCACGCGGAACAGCGCAGCTTGCGCGCGACGGCTGCCCGCTTCTGGCGCCTTGCCGCGCGCGAGCGTCGTCACAGCGGGATTCGTTGCGAACCGTTCGATGCCTGCTTCGTACGCGCGCAGAATGCCGCTTGTGAGCATCACGCCTGCTTGCGCGTCGCTGAGGGTTTGCGCCGCCGTTGTCGCGAAGCGCTCGAAGCCTTCGCCGGTAATGCCGAGCATCAAGCCCGGATTCGTGCAGAACTGGCCGCAGCCCAGCGTCACCGACGCAACGAAATCGCGTGCGAGCGTTTCGGCGCGAGCAGCAAGCGCTGCGGGCATCAACAGGTTCGGATTCACGCTGCTCATTTCCGCGTACACGGGAATCGGCTCGGCGCGCGCGTTGCCAATCGCCATCAGCGCGCGGCCGCCTGCACGCGAACCGGTGAATCCAACAGCCCTGATCGCCGGATGCGCGACGAGCGCCGCGCCCACTTCATAACCCGAGTCGAACAACATCGAGAACACGCCTTCGGGCAATTCCGCGTGTCGCACGGCTTCCTGAATCGCACGACCAACGAGTTCCGACGTGCCCGGATGCGCCGGATGCGCCTTCACGACGACAGGGCAACCGGCTGCGAGCGCCGCTGCCGTATCGCCGCCCGCGACAGAAAACGCGAGCGGAAAGTTACTCGCACCGAACACGGCCACAGGACCAATACCGATGCGCTGAAAACGCAGATCGGTGCGCGGCGGTTGCCGTTCGGGCAACGCGGGTTCGATGCGCGCGTCGAGTGCATCGCCGCTGCGCACGAGCGCGGCGAACATGCGCAACTGGTTCGCCGTGCGCGCACGTTCGCCTTCCAGACGCGGCCGCGGCAAGCCGGATTCCTGCATCGCGCGTTCAATCAATGCATCGCCGAGTGCTTCGATGCGCGCGGCGATATCGTCGAGAAAGCGCGCCCGTTGTTCGGCGGGCAGCGTGCGGTATGTGTCGAATGCGTTTTCTGCCAGCGTGCAGGCTTCGTCGACATCGTCTGCATTTGCGCTGTGATAAACCGGTGCTTGCAACGGTTGCTCCGTTGCGGCATCGACCGCATAAAATTTAGCACCTTGTCCGCGCCGTGCTTTCGCGCCAATCAGCAGTTCACCCGTCAGGTTCATTCGTAGTCTCCTCAATGCGAATGGCGCGGCACGCCGGCGCCGCGGCAACCAACCAGAAAGTCGAAATCGCAGCCTTCGTCGGCCTGCAACACGTGATCGACATACAAGCGCTGATAACCGCCGCCAGCGGGCCGCTCGGGCGGCGTATGGCCTTCGAGACGGCGCGCCAGTTCTTCGTCGCTGATATCGACGCGCAACGTGCCTGCATCGCAATCCAGCTCGATCCAGTCGCCGTCCTGCACGGCGGCGAGCGGACCGCCGTCGGCCGCTTCCGGCGTCACGTGCAGCACAACCGTGCCGTAAGCGGTGCCGCTCATGCGTGCATCGGAGATCCGCACCATGTCTTTCACGCCCTGACGCAGCAGCTTCGGCGGCAAGCCCATGTTGCCGACTTCGGCCATGCCCGGATAACCCTTCGGTCCGCAGTTCTTCATCACGAGCACCGAGTTCGCGTCGACGTCGAGCGATTCATCGACGATGCGCGCCTTGTAGTGCTCGAAGTTCTCGAACACGACGGCGCGGCCACGATGTTTCAGCAATTCAGGCGTCGCCGCCGACGGCTTCAGCACCGCGCCGCGCGGCGCGAGATTGCCGCGCAGCACGCGGATGCCGCCGTCCTTCACAAGCGGCTTATCGAGCGTGCGGATCACTTCGTCGTTGTAGATGGGCGCATCCATCACGTTGTGCCAGAGCGCCTTGCCGTTCGCCGTCAGCGCGCCCGGATGCGGCAGCAGATCCGCTTCGCCAAGACGCCGCAGCACGGCAGGCAGACCGCCCGCGTAATAGAACTCTTCCATCAGGAAGCGGCCCGACGGCATCAGATCGACGATAGTCGGCGTGTTGCGGCCGATGCGCACCCAGTCGTCCAGATCGAGCTTCACGCCGATGCGGCCCGCAATCGCCTTCAGGTGAATCACCGCATTGGTCGAGCCGCCAATCGCCGCATTCACGCGGATCGCGTTCAGGAACGCTTCGCGCGTGAGGATCTTCGACAGCGTGAGTCCTTCGTGCGCCATCTCGACGATGCGCATGCCCGACATGTGCGCGAGCACGTAGCGGCGCGCGTCGACGGCGGGAATCGCCGCGTTGTGCGGCAGCGACGTGCCGAGCGCTTCGGCCATGCACGCCATCGTCGAGGCCGTGCCCATCGTGTTGCAGGTGCCCGCCGAGCGCGACATGCCCGCTTCCGCCGACAGGAACTTGTGCAGATCGATTTCGCCGGCCTTCAGCGATTCGTGCAGTTGCCACACGGCCGTGCCCGAGCCGATGTCCTTGCCGTCGAGCTTGCCGTTCAGCATCGGGCCGCCTGTCACGACGATAGCGGGCACATCGCAGCTTGCCGCGCCCATCAGCAGCGCGGGCGTGGTCTTGTCGCAACCGGTGAGCAACACGACGGCATCGATCGGATTGCCGCGAATCGCTTCTTCGACATCCATCGCCGCGAGATTGCGCGTCAGCATCGCGGTGGGACGCAGATTCGATTCGCCATTGGAAAACACGGGGAATTCGACCGGAAAGCCGCCCGCTTCGTAGATGCCCCGCTTCACGTGCTCGGCGATCTTGCGAAAGTGCGCGTTGCAAGGCGTGAGTTCCGACCACGTATTGCAGATGCCGATCACGGGGCGGCCATCGAACTCGTGATCAGGAATGCCCTGATTCTTCATCCAGCTTCGATACATGAAGCCGTTCTTGTCGGCGGTGCCGAACCATTGGGCGGAGCGCAGCTTCGTTTTCTTATCCGACATGCTTACTTCCTGAGGGCAAGTGCTGGTGTGCAGAGCCGCCGACGCACAGGCCCGAACAACGATGCATGCGCAACGGTCTGGGCAAGGAGGAAATGTGGTCGCGGATCATCGAAAAAAGAAAAGTGTACGAAGCGCTCTGATATCTTTCTAATGAAAATTGGCGTCGAACTGATATCGCTTTAATTATTGGTATTAACCCTTATGCTCGATTCGAATCCTTGGTACGTCCGCACGCGGCTGAAGACGCGCCAACTGCTGCTGCTCGTCGCGCTCGACGAAGAAGGCAACATCCACCGCGCCGCCGACGCGCTCAGCATGTCGCAACCCGCCGCATCGAAACTGCTGCGCGAACTCGAAGAAATGCTGGATGCGCCGCTGTTCGAACGGATGCCGCGCGGCATGCGGCCCACGCTCTACGGCGAAGTGATGATTCGCCACGCGCGCGCCGTGGTCGGCAGTCTCGATCAGGCGCGTGAGGAAGTGCTCGCGCTGAAGTCGGGGCAACTCGGGCGTGTGGCGGTAGGCACGATCACGTCGCCCGCAGTCAGTTTGCTGCCCGCTGCGATCGCGCAGGTCAAGCAGCATCATCCCGGCCTGAGCGTGAGCGTCGAGATCGACAGCAGCAACGTGCTGCTCGAAAGCCTCGCGCAGGACAAGCTCGATCTCGTGATCGGCCGGTTGTCCGCGGAACATGACAAGCTCCATCTGCGCTACGAGCCTCTCGCTGAGGAACAGGCGCTCGCCGTCGCCCGTCCGGGTCATCCGTTGCTGGCGGAACAATCGCTGACGCTCACCGATGTCGTCGACGCGTCATGGGTCGTGCCGCCCGCGCAAAGCGTGCTGCGCCATCGCTTCGAGCTGATGTTCCAGCGTCAAAGCCTCGCGCCGCCGTCCAACGTGGTCGAAAGCGCGGAACTGCTGTTCGTCACGAGCCTGCTGTCGCAGAGCGACATGCTCGCCGTGCTCGCCGCCGAGGTCGCGCATTACTACGCAGCACACGGCCTGCTGTCGATCCTGCCGCTCGATATGCCGCTGCACATGGACGATTTCGGCATCATCACGCGCACGGGGCAATTGCTGTCGCCGGCTTCCACACAAGTGGTGCGCGCGTTGAAGCAGGTCGCGGGCGAGCTTTACGGCTCGGTGACGTAAGCCGATAAACGCGCGCTCAATACGTCGCGCGGCCGCCCGACAGATCGAACACCGCGCCCGTCGTGAACGAATTTTCCGCCGATACGAGCCACGCGACCATCGCGGCGATTTCCTTCACTTCGACAAAGCGCCCGCGCGGAATCTTAGACAGCATGTAGTCGATATGCTGCTGCGACATCTGCTCGAAGATGCGCGTGCGCGCCGCAGCGGGCGTGATCGCGTTGACGGCGATGTCGTGCTGCGCGGTTTCCTTGCCGAGACTCTTCGTCAGCGCGATCACACCGGCTTTTGCCGCGCTATACGCGCTCGCGTTCGGATTGCCTTCCTTGCCCGCAATCGACGCGATATTGACGATGCGCCCGTAACCGCGCTCGATCATCGTCTTCACGACCGCCTGATTCACATGAAAGGCCGCGTTCAGGTCGACGTCGATCACGCGTGTCCATTCTTCGGGTGCGTAGTCGGCGACGGGCGCATTGGCACCTGCGATACCCGCGCTGTGCACGAGAATATCGATCGCGCCGAGTTGCGCGATGCTGGTCTGCGTGGCCGCCTGCACGTCGTCGCGCTGCGTGAGGTCGACCAGCACAGTGTGCACGTCGCCATAGCGCGCGAGGCTTGCCTTTGCAACAGCCAACGCCGCTTCGTCGCGATCCCATAGCGCAACGCGCGCCTTGCCCTGCAACAACCGCTCCGCAACCGCGTAGCCGATGCCTTGCGCGCCGCCCGTGACGACGGCGGCGCGCTGCGTGAAGTCGTACTGGTTCATGCGCGCGCTCCTGTTATGCAGCGACGGTGCGTTGCTGCTGCTCGCCAAGACCTTCGATGCCAAGGCGCATCACCTGTCCCGCGCGCAGATACACGGGCTCCGGCTTATGCCCCATGCCGACGCCAGGCGGCGTGCCCGTCGAGATCACGTCACCGGGTTGCAGGCTCATGAAGCGGCTCAGATACGACACGATCTGCGCGACGTTGAAGATCATCGTGCTCGTATTGCCGTTCTGATAACGCTTGCCGTCCACGTCGAGCCAGAGGGAAAGGCGCTGCGGGTCGGGCACTTCGTCGGCGGTGACGAGCCACGGGCCGATCGGGCCGAACGTGTCGCAACCCTTGCCTTTGTCCCACGTGCCGCCGCGTTCGATCTGATATTCGCGCTCGGAGACATCGTTGACAACGCAATAACCCGCGACGTGGCTCAATGCGTCGGCTTCTTCGATATACGTGCCGCCCTTGCCGATCACCACGCCGAGTTCGACTTCCCAATCGGTCTTTTGCGAGCCGCGCGGAATGCGCACGTCGTCATTCGGGCCGACGACGGCCGACGTCCATTTGCCGAACACGACGGGCTCGCTGGGCACGGCCAGATTCGATTCGGCCGCGTGGTCCGCGTAGTTCAGGCCAATGCAAATGAACTTGCCGATACGGCCCACGCACGCGCCGATGCGCTCTTCTGACGAGACGATGGGCAGCGACTCGATATCGATCTGGCGCAGCCGCTCCAGCGACTCGGGCAACAGCACCGCGCCCGCGACGTCGTCGATGACGCCCGACAGATCGCGGATCAAACGGTTACGGTCCAGAATGCCGGGCTTTTCGTGACCTGGCGCGCCATATCGCAGCAATTTCATCGTGATTCCTCGTTTCCAGTTGACTGAGCTACATTGCGTCTGCCGCACAATGTAGGGAAACGGGGCGCGCTTGAATAATGAAAGCTGCTTTAAGGGCGATAACTTCCGGTTATCTCGGGAATCGGAGCATGTCTTCGCGTGAGTGACGCTAGACAGGTGGATGAAACTCGCGCACCTCGACGGGCGCCCGGCACGCGATGGCGGCCTTGCGGCCCCACGCCAGCGCCTCGTCCAGATCAGCGGCTTCCAGCACCCAGAAACCGCCTACATGCTCTTTGGTCTTCAGGTACGGCCCGTCGGTGACGCTTACGCCGCCATCCGGTTGTGCTCGCAGCGACTTCGCGCTGCTCGCCGGGTGCAGGCCGCCGACGAAAACCCTGATACCAGCGGCCACCATTTCATCGTTGAGCACGTCGATATCGCGGTGCATCGCTTCGTCTTCTGCAATGGACGGGTCGTAGTCGTCGGGGTGGTGAATCGCAACCAGATACTGAGTCATGGTGTCTCCTTGCTCGCGTGACGGAGTATGAACAGGCCTGTTGCCTGGCTTCACTGAAACGACGGTCGGCCTGACCGGAAATCGACAGATCGCGCGAAACTTTATTCCGAATGCCGATTTAGACGTAACTTGCGCGGGATTACCCCAATTCAAACGTTTGCGCGTTTTCGTGAGCAGAGTTTTAAAACTCGCGTGACGGTTTTGTTCCAGTCCGATCCCGCTTCATCCGGTAACCGATCACCGCATTAAATGTGGCTTCAATACTACCTATTTAAAAATAAGTGATTCATTTACAAGACAAAACAACATCCCTGAACCCCACGCCAGCATTAACCATGTCCGGTAGACGCCGTTAATCCTTCCGATTATTCATTACGAAACCTTACTTCAATTCGTCCCTTAAGAAACAACTTAAATCTGCCGATAAAACATTTACGGCGTCAGTATGCTGGGGAACCGTATACACATACGCTGCAATAGCCCTCAGACCTGCCCGTATTTCCGGCAATTTCTACGTGAGTTAAAGATGGTTGCTTCTCCCGATCATCGCCAGAATGATCCTGTCCTTCTGGGCATTTCCAGAACCGGCGATGTCGTGATGTACGCGACCACCTTCGCCTCCTGTATCGCGGCGCTCGTGATCGGCGAATACTACGGGTCGCTCGATCTCGCGCTGCCCGTCGCTGCCATCGCACTCGTCGTCGCGTCGATCGCCTTTTTCGCGGCGCGGGCCACGCTTGCTTCGCGCGTGACGCTGACGGTCGTCAATGTGTGCCTCGTCGCCCTGCATATCCAGCTCGGACGCGGGACCGTCGAGTATCACTTCGGCGTGTTCGTACTGCTCGGTCTGCTGCTGGTCTATCGCGACTACACCGTGCTGATACTGTGCGCGGCGTTGTTCGTCGTGCATCACTTCGTATTCGACCGGCTGCAGGCGCTCAGCTACAACGTCTATTGCACGACCAGGCCCAGCCTCTGGATGATGGTCGTGCATGCCGGCTACGTCGCTGCGCAGACCGGGACGGAAATCTATATGGCGTTGCGGCTCAGGCAGGCTGCTATCGAAGCATCGGACCTGCTGTCGATCGTCAGAAACATGGACCGCAATGGCGTGATCTGCCTAGACGTCCGGCATCTTCCCGTGAGCGCGCCGACCGCTCGTGCACTCCAGCAGGCCGTGCTGAAGACGGCGTCGGCGATGGAAGAGGTCCGCGCAGTCGCCACGTCGATCGCGAGTGCGTCGGCGGAAATCGCGTTGGGCAACGGTTACCTCAGCCAGCGCACCGAACAGCAGGCGACGAGTCTGCAACAGACGGCATCGTCGATTGCGCAGATCACGGATTCCGTCCGGGACACCTCGCACACCGCCGAGCAGGCGACGCATCTGGCTCACACGGCTTCATCGGTTGCTGCCGCAAGCGGTAATGCGGTGGGACGCGTGGTCGAAACCATCAAGGACATCTCTCAGGCTTCGGAGCGGATCGCCATCATCAGTTCCGTGGTCGACAACATTGCCTTCCAGACCAACCTGCTCGCCCTGAATGCAGCCGTCGAAGCGGCACGCGCGGGCGAACAGGGCCGTGGCTTCGCGGTGGTCGCGACGGAAGTTCGTCTGCTCGCACAGCGCTCGGCGAACGCAGCCAAGGAAATCGAAAAGCTCATTCAGGACAGCGCGGGGCGGGTCGATGCGGGTGTGAATCTCGTAGCGGACACGAAGAGCAGCATCGAAGAAGTCGTCACGCGTGCACAACAGGTCAGCGATCTGATTGCGACGATTTCGCTCGCCAGTGGGCAGCAGACGGGTGGCATTTCGCAGGTCTGTGCTGCTGTCCAGCAACTCGATGAAGTCACCCAGCAAAACGCCGCGCTCGTCGAACAGAGCGCCGCCGCGACGGATAGCCTGAAGGATCAGACGGCGCGCCTGAAGCGTGTCGTCGATCGATTCATTCTGGCGTCGCCGGCAGAGACCCTGATCTGACTCAAGAATCCGCTATGACGGCAACGGCACAAGCACACACGCCCGAACCTGACACCCTTCTCGCCCGGCAACCGATCATGAATCGGAACGGCGAGCGGGTAGGTCATGAACTCCTGTTCCGCCCCGCTCCGATTGCCAGCAATGTGGCTACGGATCGGGGTTTCTTCTGGACCGTATCCGTCGTTCAGCGCGCGCTCGGAGCGATCGGCCTGGACAATGTGCTGGAAGGCATGGATGGCTATCTGAACTGCACGGACTCGTTCCTGGATAGCGACCTCCTCGATATCTTGCCGGCGCAACAGACCGTACTCGAACTGTCCGCCTGCACGCAGCACTCCGATGCGCTCGGCCACCGATGCGACGTCTTGCGCAAGCAGGGCTTTCGGGTCGCACTCACCGATGTTCACATGCAGTCGCAGTCCGTCGCCGGCTTTCTGCCGCACATCGATATCGTCAAACTCGACTGGCGTGCGTTGACGGCGGGCGAGCGGCGCGAGCTTGTGGCGGGTTTCAGGCGGGCTGGAAAGATCGTGGTCGCGGAGAAAATCGAAACACGCGATAGTTTCGATGACGCGCAGACAGCCGGCTGCGATCTGTTCCAGGGGTTCTACTTTCTTCATCCCGAACCGCTCGCGGGACGGCAACTCTGCGCGCCGACAGCCGTCATCATCAGGCTCCTGGACCTCGCAATGCGGGATAGCCGGATCGAGGAGATCGAAAGAGAATTGCGCGCGTCACCTGCGTTGACCGTGCAGATCCTGCGACTCGCGAATGCGGCGCATCAGCCTCGCGCACAGCGCCAGGGCATTTCTTCGATCAGACACGCGCTCTCTCTGGTCGGTCTCAGGCAATTGACGCGCTGGTGCTGTGTGCTGTTGTATGGCGGCACCACGCTGGCCAGCTTCGAGAGCGATCCGCTCATCCAGATGGTATTGACGCGTGCCCGTTTTGCCGAGCGCCTGGCGCGAGACGTCGACCCTGGCGATCGTGAATTCCAGCAGCATGCGTATCTCACGGCTTTGCTGTCGCTCGTACATGTACCCCATGGCGTCGAAGCCCGCGACTTTATTGAGCGACTGCCGCTGAGTACAACCCTGCGCACTGCGATCCTGCATTGTGGAGGACGCCTCGGCGCGTTGCTGTCTATCGCACAGAATCTCGAATCGGCGCAAACGGGGCCGGCTGAATGGCTTGCCGAACTTGGCGACCGGTTGGGCTGCACCCTGGACTGGCAGCACCTGCAGTCCATGTTCTATCGCGCCGAAGCATGATCGGAAATCAATTCAGAAAGTACTTCGCGCAAGCGGGAAGAATGAAAGGCTAACAACATGATCTCCCTCCTTGGATGCATCGCGTTCGAACACAACCCCTGGTTCGTGCTGCTGGCAGTACTTATTTGCGTTGTCGGATCGTGGATCACGATCCGGTTGTATCTCCGCGCGTCAAGCGAAGCGCTATTGCCTCAACGTCTGGGCTGGCAATTCCTGACGGCTGTGTGCGCGAGCGCGGCTATATGGTGTACCCATTTCGTCGCCATGCTCGGGTTTCGGCCGAGGGTTCCCGTCGACTTCGACCCCGTGATGACGATCGCCTCACTACTGATCGCGTTGATCGGCAGCCTCGCCGCTTTCAATCTTGCCGGATACAGACGGCTCTGCAAGGCGCCGCTATTCGCCGGGATGGTACTCGGCCTGACGATTACGGCGATGCACTACACCGGAATGGCCGCGTATGAAGTACGTGGCATTGCTTTCTGGAATGCAACCTATGTAGTGGTGTCCGGTATTTGCGCAGTTGTCTTTTCAGCCGCCGCGCTTCACGTGTCAGGCCTCGATGGAACGCGCGCAAAAACAGGCAGTACAGCGCTGCTGGTTCTCGCTATCGCGTCGCTTCATTTCATCGGCATGACTGCGTTCAAGGTCGAGCCGCTTCAGAACGCGGTGACCGCTGGCGATTTTGCTCACTTCAGTGCGCTGGCGCTTGCCGTGAGCTGCATGGCCTTCGTGATCGTCGGAACGGGCGTCGTCAGCTATATGATCGAAGACCGCACGCGCAATGATTCAGTCGAACGCCTTCGGCAGATGGCCTTGAGCGATGTTCTGACGGGATTGCCGAATCGCGCGAGGCTTATCGACTTTCTCCATGTCGAAGTCGCGCAACTCAAACAGGGCAGGGACCGGCTTGCGCTCGTCGCGATCGACCTTAACCGCTTCAAGGAAATCAACGATTCGAAAGGGCATCAGGCCGGCGACGAAGTACTCCGGATCATTGCGTCGCGAATAACCAAAGTACTGCGCCCCGGCGAATTCGTGGCACGTGTGGGTGGCGACGAGTTCGTCGGGGTTCGTCGCTACACTGACCCGGATCAGCTGACTGATTTCCTTGCACGAATAGAAAGCGCAACGAGCCGGCCGGTTCAGTACGATGACTGGGAAGTGACACCCGGTGCAAGCATCGGTGTGGCCATGTACCCGGACAATGCGCAGAACCTCGATGCGCTTCAGAACAATGCCGATCTCGCGATGTATCGCTCGAAAGCCGACCCGCACCACGCGATCTGCTTTTATGAACCCGTCATGGACGAACTGGTCCGCGCGCGTCGTGCTCTGGTCGCCGCGTTGCGCGACGCTGTGACGAACAGGCAACTGCAAATTTACTATCAGGTACAGACCTCCCTGTTGACGGGTGAGATCGTCGGGTATGAGGCGTTGTTGCGATGGCAGCATCCTGAGCGGGGCTTCATCCCGCCTTCCGAGTTCATTCCGCTGGCGGAAGAAAATGGTCTCATCAACACGATTGGCGAGTGGGTTCTGTTTGAAGCATGCAAACATGCTGCGACGTGGGATCCGCCGTACCGGGTCGCGGTCAATCTTTCTGCCGCGCAATTATCGAGTGGTGATCTGCCAAGGATCGTCGTCGATGCATTGCGGGAGTCCGGGCTGAGTCCCGATCGGCTCGAACTCGAATTGACAGAATCGATCATATTCGCGGACCGTGAGCGGGCGCTGCAGACGCTTGGGGAAATCAAGGCGCTGGGAGTCAGCATTGCGCTGGACGATTTCGGCACTGGTTATTCGTCTCTGGGCACCTTGCAGTCTTTTTCCTTTGACCGTATCAAGCTGGACCGGAGCTTCGTGTGTGAATTGGCCAGAAGCGATCAGGCAAAGGCAATTATTCGCGCGGTGCTTGCACTAGGAAAAAGTCTTAGTGTTCCCGTTCTGGCAGAAGGGATCGAGACGCATGATCAGTTGCTCCCGCTGATCGAAGAGCGTTGCGATGAGGTGCAGGGGTTTCTGTTTGGGAAACCGGTTCCGCTTGCCCAGATCGTCGCGAGTGGGCAGATCCGGATGCGAGAGCCGTTCAGTAGCACCGTGGACTGAGCGCAATGCGCAGGTTCTCCGGCACCATTGAAAATGCAAAGACTTCATTCACCTCGGATGCACCTTCGACGGGCAACACGTTGAAGTTTCGGCACAGCATTGCGACTGCCGACCTCACTTCCATCACGGCGAGCCGGCGTCCCGGGCACAAGCGTGGTCCCGAGCCAAACGGAGTGAACCCCGCCTGATGGTGACTGGCGGCACTGGCACCTGTGAGCCAACGGTCCGGATCGAATTTCTGGGCATCCGGTTCGCCACCCTGCTGCAGTCCGGCCTGGCGCATCAATAGCGACAAGACCGTCCCTTTCGGGATCTCCATATCACCTACCTGGACGTCGTGGTTCGGCTGAACCGCCTGGACGGGAGCCACAGATTTGAGCCGCATGGTCTCGTTCATCACCGCGTCCAGATAGGTGAGTGCATCAGCCTTGTCGTAATCTTCGAGTACTGTCTCCCCACCGAGCACGGAATCGACTTCCTCCTGCATTCTTCGCTGCACGTCCGGATGACGGCACATGAAATATACGATCCACGCAATTGTGTTCGCGGTGGTGTCTTCCCCGGCCAACAGTATCGTGAATACGTTCGCAAGCACTTCGTCATCGGTTAGTGGTGCCTCTCCTTCGTGCTGCGCCATGAGCAGCGCCTCGAGCAGATTGGTGGGAATAAGGTCGCCGTCTGACCGCTTCGCGAGGCGTGCGCGAGTGACGGCAATGATTTCCTTCGTTAGCCGGTGGACGACCTTTACCGCACGATCCAGTTCTCTATCCGCCGGAAGTCTGAAATAGTGCCAATAGGGAAAAGGCGTGTTGACTCGACGGTTGACCATCGGGAAAACCACTTCAAGGTGCCGCTGGATCACCTCTCCCTCGCTCTCGAGCGTGTCCATGTCATATCCAAACGCAAGGTTTGTCGTCACGTCCACTGTGTAGCGCATCAGATCATGACGGATATCAAAGGGCTGCTGATCGCGAGCGGCGATCACCCAGCGCTTCAGCAAACGCCGCGTCATTTCGCACATCGATGAAGAGAACGCGCGCAGATGGACAGGATCAAGCGCCTTCGCGACGAATTGCCGTTGGCGCCGCCAGCTATCGCCCTCGGTCGAAAATACGCCATTGATGCCCAGTTCATCGAAGACGGTCTCGATCACGTCCCAGCGGCGGTAGGTGCCTGGCCGGTCACGCAGAACCTGATTGATCAGAACGGGATCAGCAATCGCGACGAACGTGCGGCCCACCACCCTGAACGTGTATATGGGCCCATATTCGCGGCACCACTGTTCCAATATGAGGTGGAGTCTCGCAGGCTTGACCTGAAAGGTATTGCCCAGGAAAGCAATCCCTCTGGGGCCCGGAAGCTGCGCGACAGTTCGCGCGGAGGATACGCAGGTTGGCGGCATACTGTTGCCCCGAAAAATCATACCGGTAAGCATTCCGGTCCGCGGGCGCTCCTCCTTCCCGCGTCACAGGCACATGCCTGTCACTATAGGACGCGCCTGAATTCACTTTTTAAACGAAACTCGAAGGTACGGATAAAAACTACCAGGCGCTGCCCGATATCTTTCACTTGTTCTCTTCCGCATTCCATGTGTGCGCAGTCGTTCGCCACTTTCCGTCCGTGCCCTTCATCATTACTTTTAGCAGTACGCCCTTGAATTGCGTCTTCTTGCCGTCCTTTTCCAGAACAGCACTCCAGTTGGCCGTCTCGTACATCACATTGCCGATGCGGTTCGCGCGTACAACATCAGTCGTGTGGTCGTGAACACCCGCATCGAAGTAGCCCTTGAAAAGCATTTCTATGTCCTCGCGCCCTTGCACCGTCTTGCCGTTACCCGGCGAAACGATGGCTTTCTCGTCGTATAGCGCTGCGAGCCCGTGAGCATCGCCTTTGTTGAAGTACGAATTCCAGACTGTATTCGCATCTTCGACGAGTTTGTCCTGAGCGAGTGCGGGATCTAGAGCGACAAGCGAAAACAGCGCGAAGAAGCTGCATTTGCCGAAGTACAACAAGGTTCTATTCATCGCTTATCTCCTGTGATGGAAGTGAGCGAGCAGCGCGAACGCTTGTTGTGAGGCCAGATTCCCATTCGCGCTGCCTCACTTTACTCACTCGCAGTGCGTGGAGTATATGAATGGGTATCGCCGTAATCAATTAATGGAGATTAAGGCTATTCGTCAAATCAGATGTCACGCCGGCTAATGAATAGAATCTATATTCGCAACAGCGAAGATGCGAATCTCCAAAAATGAAACACAAGTGGTTTGAAGAGAGCCACTCGTATTCGCCCTACGGGGCCGTTCAATAAACCCGCGACAGAAACCCCTGAATCTGCGCGACAACTCCCGCGCCTTCGCCGACTGCCGAAGCCACACGTTTGGTCGACCCCGAGCGGACATCGCCGATTGCGAACACACCTTCCACACTCGTCTGCAACGATATCGACAGCATGTTCGCATCGGGAAGATCGATGTCTGTCCGCACGAAACCTTTGCTATCGAGCGCGATACCGCAGGTGTCGAGCCAGCGCGTGTTGGGATCCGCGCCGATGAACACGAACAGGTGATGCATGGTCATGTTCCCTTCTATCCCGCCGGCGCCACGGTAACGCACCCGCTCGAGCCGCGCCGCGCCTTCAAGCGCAGTCAACTCGACCCGCGTATGAACCGTCACGTTCGGCAACGACGTGACGCGCTCGATCAGATAGTGCGACATGCTGTCCTCGAGCCTCGCGCCGCGAATGAACATGTGCACATGCTCGGCGTGCGATGCGAGAAACACGATGGCCTGTCCCGCCGAATTACCGCCGCCAATCAGCAACACGGGTTCCTTGCGACATAGCTTCGCTTCGATCGGCGTCGCCCAGTAGTACACACCACGGCCCTCGAAACGCTCGAGATTCTCGACGACGGGCCGCCGGTACTCCGCGCCCGTCGCGATGACGACGGTACGCGCGGTAATCCGGCGGCCGTTGGTCAACGCGACAACGGGTGGCTGCCTGTCGCAATACAACGCCTCGACCTCGCACGGGATGCCGATATGCGCACCGAACTTCTGCGCCTGCACGAACGCGCGATCCGCGAGAGCGTGACCCGTGATACCCGTGGGAAATCCAAAAAAGTTCTCGATGCGCGCGCTTGCACCGGCCTGCCCACCGGGTGCACGGCAGTCGAGCACCGCGACCGATAGCCCCTCGGACGCTGCATAAACGGCTGCTGCCAGTCCCGCCGGGCCCGCGCCGACGATCGCCACATCGTAGGTATGGGTCGGGTCGAAGTCGGGAATGATTCCGAGGCATGACGCAAGTTGCCCTTCATCGGGGTTGCGCAACACCGTCCCGTTTGGACAGATGGCAAGCGGAAAATCATCCTGCCGCGGTGTGAGTCTTTCGAGCAGCGCGATGGCCTCGGCATCCTGCTCCGTATCGAGTGTGACGTTGGGATACGTGTTCCGGCGCAGGAAGTTCTGCAACGCGAGCAGCCGGGCATTACCGGCCGCGCCGACCAGCACGGCGCCGTTCACGCGTTCCATCGCGACGAAGCGCCTGAGAATCAGCGCGCGCATGATCTTCTCGCCAAGCTCGGCTTCGCTGATCAGCAACGGACTGAGATCATCGGGCCGAACCAGCACAGCTTCGACGTCTTCGATCACGCACGAATCCACGAACGAGGGCTTGTTCGAAAACTGGTTCACATCAGACGTGAATTCGCCGCGCCGCGTGAAAGTGTGGATGATCTGCTCGCGGCCGAGACCATCGCGGGCAACCGCGCGAATCTTGCCCGACAGCAGCACGAACATGCCGGGCGTGCGCTCGCCAACACGATAAAGCATGGTGCCTGCCGGATAGCGCGACACTCTGCCAAAGCGCCGCACTCTGCTGATTTCAGCTTCGTCGAGGATGGGAAACAGCTGCTGAAGGCGTGGATGACTGCGCACGAACGGTGCATCGAGCTCCGCGTCATCGTCGGCACGGTGGCCGGCATCGACAGATTGATCAGGCGGGATATCGTCGTCTGGTTTCGACTCTTTGCTCATCACGCGTTCTCCTACAAGGCCTGACTCCTCGGGTGTTAGCGTCAAACGCTGCCAGGTGCCGCAAAGAGCGCG
This sequence comes from Burkholderia sp. Ac-20365, assembly GCF_017104715.1. Lineage (GTDB taxonomy): Bacteria > Pseudomonadota > Gammaproteobacteria > Burkholderiales > Burkholderiaceae > Paraburkholderia. The sequence goes on along the minus strand of NZ_JAAGPI010000001.1, from coordinate 249,173 downwards.
GGCTATCAGATGGAAGCAGCCTGTCATCTTATCGATCTGGTGGTTGCTGCGCATGCGAGGCGGCGCTCGCTGGTCTGCTTTCCGTTGAGCGCTTAAGAAATACGCTGGCGTACCTCGATAGATGAATGCGGCGGCCGCCGCCCCGGCTGTTTGACAGGCGTGAGAACGGCGGCGGATACTGGGGCGCGGTTGCTGGCCTATGCCAGGCGCCGCGTTCCGGGAGAGCGCCGTGAAGCCAGGTGCTACAGGCTCTGTGTCCGAATCTACCCCTGCGCTGCGCGTTCATGGACTGCTCGGCGACCTGACGGCGGGCGCCGTCTCGACGCTGGTGATGCTCTGCTACGCGATGAGTCTGGGCACGCTGATCTTCAGCGCAGACCTCGCGCGCTACGCAGAGCTTGGCGTACCGACTGCGCTGATCAGTTGCATCGTCACTGCACTGGTTATCGCGCTGACCAGTTCGATGCGCCTGAACATCGCCGGACCGGACAGCAATGCGACAGCGTTTCTCGCGGGCGTCGCGGCAGGGGTCGCGAGTAGCGTGCGCGCCGACGGCGGTTCCCCCCAAACCATTCTCCTGACAGTACTGATTTCGATCGCGCTGTGTTCGGTGTTGACGGGCATCGTGCTGTTCGCAATCGGTTCGTCGAAGCGCAGCCGCTCGCTGCAATTTCTGCCGTATCCCGTTGTCGGCGGATTTCTGGCGGGCACCGGTTATCTGTTGCTGGCAGGCGCATTTCGCGTGCTGACGGGCGCGTCGCCACAGTGGCACACGCTCGGCCTGCTCACGCATCTGCACTGGCTCGCGTGGATGCCTGCGCTGTTTATCGGCGTGTTGACGACGGTTCTCACGCGTAGATCGCAACACATCGCCGCGTTGCCGCTCGTGCTCGTCTGCGGCGTCGCGCTGTTCTATCTGATGCTGCGTGTCGCGGGACTGTCCGTCGACGATGCGCGCAACATGGGCCTGCTGCTGCCGCACGTGAAGCTTCACCTTTTCCCGGATCTACGCGTGCCCGCACCGCTTGCACACGGCGCAATCGACTGGGCCGCGATTGGCGCGCATCTGCCGGAGACACTCGTCGTGACGTCCGCGTCGGCAATCACGATTCTGATGAACTCGACGGCCATCGGCGCAGCGACCGGAGAAGACATCGACCTGAACCGCGAGATGCGCGCCGCCGGTCTCGCGAACATTGCAAGCGGTTTGCTGGGCGGCATGGTCGGCTATCAGTCGTACAACCGTTCGATGCTCAATGCACGCGCCGGCGCGACGAGCCGCATGGCCGGCCTGTTCGCGGCCATTGCATGTCTTGTCGTGCTCTCGGCATCGCCCGATCTGGTCGCGCTCTTTCCGGTGCCGGTGCTGGTCGGGCTGCAGCTCTTCATGGGACTGCGCTTGATGATGCAATGGCTGGTCGGCGCGTATGCACGGCTCAACTGGTACGAGTACGCGCTCGTGCCCGGCATGCTCGCTGTGGTCGCGTTTTATGGCGTGGTCGCGGGTGTGATTGCGGGCGTGATCGCCGCGTGCGTGATGTTCGCGCTGCTATACGGACGCGTCAGTTGCGTGCGCATGGAATTCGATGCGACCACGCGTACGTCGACGGTCGAGCGAAGTATCGAAGATTCGACGCGTCTGCGCGAAGCCGGCGCGCGGCTCTTCGGCATCAGCCTGCAAGGCTTTCTGTTTTTCGGCACCGCCAATTCGATTCTGCAGCGGGTGCGCCAGCGGCTGGATGCAAACGACCGTTTGCCCGTGCGCTACGTCGTGCTCGATTTTGCGGCGACGAACGGAATGGACGCATCGGTATCGATTGCGTTCGTCAAGTTGCGGCAACTCTGCGCGACGGCGGGCGCGGACCTCGTGCTCACCGCGTTGCCCGCACGTTCGCGCAGTCTGCTCGTGAAGACAGGCACGCTGAATTTGCGCATCCACGAATTCGCAACGCTCGATGCCGGACTCGAATGGATCGAGGAGCGCTTGCTCGAAACGGATGCCGGCATGCATCTGCCGGGAGAACAGGACTTTCGTGCGACGCTCGCGCCGCATTTCACACCGGCCGCGCTGGAGAAGTTGTGTGCGTGTCTCGAAGTACGCGATGTCGACGCCGGTCAACCGCTTTTTTTGCGCGGCGAGCCGGGCGATGCACTCTATATCGTCGAACGTGGACGCGTTGCGGTGTCGCTGCCGCTGGCCGACGGTCGGTTAGTCAGGCTGCGCTCGTTCGGGCCCGGCACCGTCGTCGGTGAAATGGCGGTGTACACGCAGACTGTGCGCAGCGCTGATGTGATCGCTGAAACCGCGACGCGAGTGCATCGTCTGTCCTTGTCCACGCTGCTTGCGCTCGAACTGGAAGATCCACTTACGGCGCAGCAGTTTCACCGCTTTCTGATCAAGACGATTGCGTCACGCCTTGCCGTTGCCAACGAAGCCTTGCGGGCCGCGTATTGAGCGCTCCCTGCGATCTGTCAATGCGCGTCCCATTCCTGTTCCATTTCTGCCCCTCATATCCGGCTATATTTTTCACAGGCTGGAAAATCCGGACGTTAGTGCACAGCATTGCTTTCGATGCCGCCTGCATCGATGCAACCGCGCGCGTGCATGCGTTCGCGGGAATCAGGGAGGCCTTTGCCGCATGACTGCATCCGTCTGCTGTCGTCGTGCGTAGAAGGGACTGACGCGCCGCTGTTTCCGGCATCCGCTATCGGCCCGTCGCTGACGGAGAACACCCAATGGATGTGCAGACGGCAAGCTGTCCCGTTTCGGCTGGCAGCCGCATCGCGGTGGTCGGCGCCGGCATCGCCGGGCTGGCGAGTGCCTATCTGCTCGCTCGACGCCATCGCGTGACCCTTTTCGAGGCTTCGGACTACGCCGGCGGTCACACGAATACGGTCGATGTCGAACTGGATGGCCTCACCCATCCTGTCGATACCGGCTTTATCGTTTTCAACGACCGCACCTATCCGAACCTGATCGCACTCTTCGGCGAGCTTGGCGTGGCATCGCACGAAAGCGACATGACGTTTTCGGTTTCGCTCGATCACGGCCGCCTCGAATGGGCGGGCACCAATCTGAACACCGTGTTCGCCCAGCGGCGCAACATGATCTCGCCCAGCTTTCTCGGCATGTTGCGCGACATCCTGCGTTTCAATTCGGCGGCTGAAACGCATCTCGCGGCGGCATCCGCCAGCGGTTGCTCGGTTGGCGACCTGTTGACGGCGGGCCGATACGGCACGCCCTTTCGACAACATTACCTGCTGCCGATGGCAGCCGCGATCTGGTCGTGCGCAACGTCCGACGTGCTGCGCTTTCCTGCCGCGACCTTTCTGCGCTTCTGTCTGAACCACGCGCTGTTGCAGGTGAATCGCCGGCCGCGCTGGCGAACCGTCGCGGGCGGCGCGCGCGAGTACGTGCGCCGGATCGTCGCCACGCTCGACGACGTGCGAACGAACGCGCCCGTGTTTGCGGTTCGGCGCGAGCGCGATGGCATTTTTATCGCAAGTGGATCGGGGTGGGAACGCTTCGACGCAGTGATCTTCGCGACCCACGCACCCGACACGCTGCGCCTGCTGGAAGACCCCGATCAGAATGAACGCGATGTACTCGGCGCGATCCGCTATCAGCCGAATGTCGCATGGCTGCACACTGATGCGGCATTGCTTCCGCGCCGCGAGCGGGTGTGGTCCGCGTGGAATTACGTGTCGCCCCACGGCGTGGGCGGTGTACGCCCGGTGTGCGTGAGCTATCTGATCAACCGGCTTCAGCCGCTGCCGTTCAAAAGGCCCGTGATCGTGACGCTCAACCCTTCGCGGCCACCTTTACGCGAAGCGGTGCTGAAGCGGTTTGACTACGATCATCCATTGCTCGACAGCGCGGCCGTTGCCGCCCAAACCCATATTCCTTCGATACAGGGCACACGGCGCACCTGGTTTGCGGGCGCATGGACCGGTTATGGCTTTCACGAAGACGGCCTGAAGTCGGCGCTGCGCGTCGCCCGCGACTTCGGTGTCGAACCCGCGTGGTCCGTGCGATGAACGGGACATCGTCCGAACGCGCCGCATGGTTGATGCGCGGGCATGTGATGCACGAGCGGCTGCGCCCCGTGCGTCACCGCTTTGTGTACCCCGTGTTCTGCATTCGCTGTGATCTCGCAAGGCTTCCGGAATTGCAACGCTGGTGGCTGGGCATCGATCGTCCAGGGCCTTTGAGCCTGATGATGCACGACTACGGCGCGTGCGACGGCACCGATCCGCTCGCGTGGATACGCAGCAAGCTCGCAGACACGGGCCTGAACCTCGATGGCGGCTCGATCTGGTTGCAGACGTTTCCCCGCGTATTCGGCTACGCGTTCAATCCGGTCAGTTTCTGGTTCTGTCATGACCGCGATGGCGCTCTGCGTGCATTGCTCGCCGAAGTGCGCAACACATTCGGAGAGCGCCATTCGTATCTGCTCAAGGCAGCCGACAACGGACCTATCGACACAACGACTAATCTCTTCTGCGCGAAGAAGCTTCACGTGTCGCCGTTTTGCAGCGTCGAAGGGCAATACACATTCCGTATCCGCGAGAGCGAGCGTGGCGCTTCGGTTCTTATCGACTATCACGATGCGCAAGGGCTGCTGATCCGCACGGCCATTTCGCTCGACAAGCGCCCTCTCACACGCGCGCTCGCATTGCGCGCACTGCTGCGCCAGCCGCTGCTCACGGTCGGCGTCATCGTGCGCATTTACTGGCAGGCATTGCGCCTGTGGCTCAGAAAAGTACCTTTCTACGGCAAACAGCCACCTCCGCCTCACTCGCGTCCAACAACAATCAACGAGGAATCGTGACCATGACGTTTCTGCGCGCCTTCTATGCCGCGGGCGAACCGCCCGCTTTCGCCCGTCTTTTTCTCGCGCTGCTTGGCCGCGTGCGCGTCGGCCATCTTATTCTGACCACGCCCGGCGGCCAGCAACGCGTGTTCGGCGACCCGCACGCGCAACCGGGCGCTCAACTCGTCCTGCACGACTGGCGCGCGTGCCGCGCGATCCTTCAGGCGGGCGACATCGGTTTTGCGGAAGCATATCGCGCGCAATGGCTCGATACGCCCGACATCGTGGCGCTGCTACGGCTCGCGATCCGCAACGAAGCTGCGGTGGCGCGCACGGTATCCGGCAGCGCCCCGGCACGGTGGTTCTATGGATTGCGGCACTGGCTGCGTCCGAACACGAGGCGCGGCAGCCAGCGCAACGTGCACGCGCACTACGATCTCGGCAATCCGTTCTACGCGCTCTGGCTCGATCCATCCATGACCTACTCGAGTGCGCTGTTCGAGGACGACGACAACCGCAGCCTGGAAGAGGCGCAGACAGCCAAGTATCAACGCATCGTCGATGTACTCCAGTTGCGCGCCGGCATGCGCGTGCTGGAGATCGGTTGCGGTTGGGGCGGCTTTGCGCTGCACGCGGGCCGTCTCGGCATCCGCGTGCACGGCGTGACGATTTCTCCGGCGCAATTCGAATGGGCAAGCGAGCGGGTGGCACAAGAACGACTCGGCGATCTCGTCACCATCGAGTTGCGTGACTATCGTGATCTGCGCGGCAACTATGACGCGGTTGTTTCCGTCGAGATGTTCGAAGCCGTGGGAGAGCGCTACTGGCACACGTTCTTCACGGTAGTGAAACGCATGCTGGCGCCGGGCGCACGCGCACTCGTCCAGTCGATCACGATCGACGACTCGCGCTTTGCCGCGTATCGCGCTTCGAGTGACTTCATCCGCGAGTACATTTTTCCTGGCGGCATGCTGCCGGGCGTCGAACGCTTTCGAGCGGCGGCGCGACATGCAGGCATGGAGTCCGTCGAGTCGCTATCGTTCGGGCTCGACTATGCCCGGACGATACGGTGCTGGCACGAGCGCTTCGAGGCAAACATCGACGCCGTACGGGCACTTGGCTTCGATGATCTGTTTATCCGCACGTGGCGGCTGTATTTCGCGTTTTGCGAGGCGGGTTTTGTAGAACGGCGCACGGACGTCAGGCAATTCGTCCTTACCGCCGGCGCGTGAGATGTTCTGGATTTGCCAAGCGATGCACGCGTCATTCGTCTTGCGACAGAAAGCCAGGCTTGCCGATCTGCTCAGGATGCTGCGGTACACGGCGAAAGCGCGATGCGTCGAATCCCATCGCATCGAAGCGCGCGAGCAGTGATCGATAAACGTCGTCGCTGATATCGGGCTCGCGCGCGAAGATCCAGCCGAGGCTCTTGTCTGTGAGACTGAGCAGTGTGTAGCGGTATTCGTCGTCGACATATAGCGTCAGTTGCGTGACGTGAACTGGCCAGAAGATGCGCACTTTCCACTTGCCATTGCCGCTACCCGGCACGACGCTGTCGACGAAATGGAACTGCGACGGCGGAGCGTCGAAGGTTTTCGGGTGCGCGGTGTAACGGTCGTCGATCTTGCCGTCTTCGCGCAACGACCAATCCGTATAACTGCCTACGTATTTGTTTTCGAGGAAATACGGAATGATCGCGATCACGTACCAGCGGCCCATATAGCGCGAAAGATCGACGCTTGCGGGCGTAAGCGGCAGATCCGCACGCGGATTGGAATTGGCAGGCGCCTGCGAACATGCCGATATCATGAACGCCGCCGCAACGAGCGTGATCAGCGTCAACGCAATATGCGTACGCAATGTCGGCATTTTCATCACATCACCGCTTGTCGAACAGATAGTGCGCAATGCCCCATTCGTTGCCCCGCGCGTAGCCGAAGAGTTCAGCCACGGCCATGTAGAACATTCGCCAGCGCTGAAACCAGATCGCCGCATTCTCCACGCCGTACACAAGTGCAAGTTCGGGCATGACGCGCCCACGCGCCCGGTCGAGATTCATCAGCCAGTGCTCTGCCGTACGTGCGTAATGCGTGCCGTCTATCCACCATTGCCTGTCGATGCGCAGATTGCGCTGAAAATGCCGCAGCAACGCTTCTGACGGCATCGTGCCGCCGGTGAAAAAGTACTTCGACATCCAGTCCGACGTGTCGTGTGTCTGAAAGTGATACGCCAGCGTACGATGCGCAAAGATATGGACAAAGAGCTTTCCGTCGGGCCGCATCCAGCGCGCAATACGTTCGAGCAATGCGTCATAGTTCTTCATGTGCTCGAACATCTCAATGGACAGCACACGGTCGAAGTCACCTGCGCCAAATGGCGCTCGCGCCTTGAAGGGATCGGAGAATTCGAACTGCACGACGTTACCCGTCACGACTCGCAGATTCGTGATGCCCGCCGACGCCGCCCGCGCCTCGATAAATTCGCGCTGGCTGCGTGAGTTCGATAGCGCCACGATCTGTGCTCGCGGGTAACGCGCGGCCAACCACACCGCGAGTGCTCCCCAGCCGCAACCGAGGTCGAGGATGGTCTGACCATCTTCGATCTGTGCGCGCTCCGCGTAAAGTTCGAGCATCGACTGCTCTGCCCGTTCGAGCGTCTCGTCGCCACGTGGATAAAAACAGCACGAATACTTCAGATGCGGCCCAAGATGTTCCTTGAAGAACGACGGTGGTAACTCGTAGTGTTGTGCATTCGCGGCGTCGGTTTCAATCGCAATGGGACTCGCGCGCAACTCGTCGATCAGTGCGTTGAAGCGCTGCGAATGCAGTTCATGATCCAGTGCCCCTTCTTCTATCAGCCGCTGCCGCATCACTCGGCGCATGCCGAACCGGATCAGACGATCCGGCAACCAGCCGTGTTCGCATGCATGGATCAGCCAGTCTTCGCCAGCGTGCTTCGCGTGATCGATGGAAGATTGGGTTGCCGTGAAAGTCATTGCATGCACCGTTCGAATGGATTCAAAGCGTATCGGGTTCAGCCACGGCGCGGTGGCCACGGTATCAATGCACTGGTCTCGCGCATGTACTCGGCGTAGCCGGGACGGGAATGCACCAGGTGTGCTTCCAGCATCGGCACGCCGGACAACTTCATCAACAGCCATCCCATCAGCACGGGAGGAATCAGCGTCAGCCACGCCCAGGCTGTACCGATTGACAGCGCGATATACGCGACCCAATGCAGGCACTCGAAGAAATAGTTCGGATGCCGCGAGTAGCGCCACAACCCAACGCGACACACCTTGCCCTTGTTCGCAGGATCGGCGACGAAGCGCGCGAGTTGCCCGTCCGCAATCGTTTCGCCGCTTACCGACGCGAACCAGATCACGATTGCAATTGCGACGCACACGGACGAAGGTGTGCCGGTATGCCACGCAGGCACGGCGAAAGCAATCGACAGCACCATCGAAATCACCGTTTGCAGTTCGAGGAACCAGAACATCTTGCGCCCTGCATCCGCGCCCCATTGCTCACGAAAACGGTGATAGCGCGGATCTTCCCGTTTGCCCGCGTTGCGACGCCACAAATGCCAGCCGAGGCGCACGCCCCATAGACCGCCTCCGGCCGCGACGAGCGCACGCGCAAGCGGATCGCCGTCGCTCGCCATGCCATAGAACACCGCGATCGCGCCCAGCGAGAACGCCCAGATCGGATCGATCATGCCGGCGTTCTCGCTTCTCAATTGCCACACCCAGAAGGCCGCGAACAGTACGACGAGCACCACGAACGCAATCGGCACGGCAACGGCTGGCGACATCGACGTTTCCTTCTGGCGTGATTCAACGAATGCACTGTCTGCAGGATATACGCGCAACACCATCGCACGGATGCATCGCGACCGGAGAGCGTGCAAACGACGTACCTTTGAAGGGGACATGTCGCGAATTTGAATCAGTTCGCGAGAGCGTGTTGCGCCGAACAATCCGGTGATGAAGCGAAAACCGGTAATGCTTGCTTCATGCATCCGCAACGCGTCCATCCACGTAAAAAGGAAAGAAGGAAAGCGTTTCGCCATTCGCCGCGATCCGGGAGATGCTGATGTCCTCGCAACCATTCGCTGGTAACAGGCCACTGGAAACGCTTCGCGCTGATACACTACTCGCACGAAGGCGCACCTCGAATAGCCAGCCCGGGTGTCATATGTCCTCACGGCCGCAAAAGGGTTCAAGCGAAACAGTGGGTACGTCCATCTCATCGGATTCTTCCGCACACGACGATCTGAACGCCATGCTGTCAGCCGTCGCCTTGCGCGACCGCGCTGCGTTTGAAACGCTGTATCGCCGGACCTCTCCAAAGCTATTCGCCATTTGCCTCAAAGTACTGCGCGACCGGTCCGAAGCCGAGGACACGCTTCAGGACGTGTACGTCACGGCATGGAATCAGGCGGCCACGTTCAATCCGCAACTCTCCAGCGCAATGACATGGCTCGGCACCATCGCGCGCAACCGGGCGATCGATCGCATCAGGCGCCGTCGCACGCAGCCGCTCGATGAAGCCGCCACTGAAGAGATCGTCGACGAAGCACCGACACCCGCTGCCCTCGCGCAACTCAGCGAGGAAAGACAACGGCTTGAACACTGCCTGCAAGCGCTGCCGGACACACAGAGACACGCTGTCCGCGAAGCGTTCTTCACGGGTTCTTCCTACGCCGAACTCGCGGCACGCATGAGCGTTCCTTTAGGGACGATGAAAAGCTGGATCCGGCGCAGTCTGATGCAACTGAAAAGCTGTCTGGAAAGATGAATACGCCCGCCTCTTCCGACGAAAACGATCTGCGCTGCGCGGAGTACGTACTAGGCGTGCTCGGCGACGACGAGCGCCGGGAAATCGAACGCGCAATGCAGCACGATGCGGGCACAGCGGAATCGCTCGCACGCTGGCAAACGCGTCTGATGCCGTTGATCGACGATCTTGCTGACGTGATGCCGCCGTCCCACGTCTGGAACCGGGTGCAAGTCCAACTCGGCTGGACACAGGCTGCGCGTCCGCCGGGCTTATGGAACAGTCTGTCGTTCTGGCGCTGGATGGGATTGATGTCGGTGGTCGCGGCATGCGCGCTCGCCATCGTGCTGACGCGCACCGTGTCATTGGAAAACGCCGCCGTACCGACAGCGGGTACGCAATATCTCGTCGCGACGCTTCAACGTCAGGGCGCGGGCGCAGGCTGGACGGCGACCGTCGATGCGCAACATGCGCAGATTGTCGTCGTGCCGCCGCGCGACATCGCAATTGCGGCGAACCAGTCGACCGAGATGTGGATGATTCCGCCAGGCGCGAAACCGATCTCGCTTGGCGTGATCGACACGCAGCGCCCGACCATCCTGCACGTGGCAGAGGCACAGCTCCAGATACTCGGGCCGCAGACGACGCTGGCGGTGTCCCTCGAGCCGCACGGCGGATCGCCAACCGGGCAACCCACTGGACCGGTGCTCGCCGCCGGCCACGCAGAGAAGATCTGAACCGTCCGTCCATCAGGCCCGCGGCCACGCCTCGAAATGTTATTTTTCTGGACATAATTCCACTATACTGGAAATCATGAACAGCGAAACGACAGGAAACACCTGATGAGCGACTACACCATCGTCCATTGCACGTTCGAACGCCACGCCGACGCGATACTGGAAATTTTCAACGAAGCGATCGTCAATTCAACGGCGCTCTACGACTACAAGCCGCGAACATCGCAAAACATGGTTGGCTGGTTCGAGGCTAAACATGCGGGCGGCTTCCCGGTAATCGGGATTGAAGATCCTGATGGCGTGCTCCTCGGCTTCGGCAGCTACGGCTCGTTCCGGGCGTGGCCGGCATACAAGTACACGGTGGAGCACTCCGTGTACATCCACGAGGATCATCGCGGGAAAGGGCTGGGCCGTGTCGTGATGCAGGAACTCATCGCTGCTGCGAGGCAGAACGACATGCACGCGATGATGGGCGGAATCGACGCGACGAATAGCGGAAGCATTGCGCTGCACGAGCGGCTCGGCTTCCGGCACGTCGGCACATTGCCGCAAGTCGGTTTCAAGTTCGGCCGCTGGCTGGATCTGGCCTTTTATCAATTGCTGCTCGACACGCCCGCGCAACCGGTAGACGGCTGATGCCGTTCGCGATCCGACGCGCCGTCATGCCGCCCGCCGAACCGCCTGGCCATGGCGAGCGGCAACGATTCGATCAGGCGCTACGCCTGCACGTCGATCAACACGCCGAGCGGCCTCCACTGAACGCCCTTCGTCTCGCCTGATATTCCGTCGAGCACGGCAGCCAGCGACACTTTCTTGTCGACGCCCTGCACGAGGTTCGCGACGTGATCCTGTAACGCCTGATTCAATTGTCCGATCGCGGCGGTCATCGGATCGTCGGACCCCGTGTCGGCGCTCGACGCACTGCTGGTATCGTCGAGACCGAAATCCCATTCGTCGGTATCGGTATCGTCGGTGCTTGCGAGCGTGCCGGACATCTTCGCCAGATCGGCAATCTGGCCGCCGAGATCGCGGTAGCCATGCACGGCAGGATGCGTATCTGTCACCGCCGACAGTGCGTCGCTCGGGCCATTGCCCGATGTGTTCAGACCATTGGCCAACGCGATCGACTGCTGCAGTTCGAGTGCCTGGTAGAGCGCCGCGATCAGCGATGCACTCGACGCACTCACGCGCCTGGGCAACGACAACTCGTCGGCGTTCTCACCGCCGATGCCGTCGCTGATGGTCAGGCCCGTCGATGCATCGATGCCGAGGCGCGTCAGCGTGAGCTTGAGTGCAGCCATCAATGCATCGTTACTGCGGTCGGGCGTGCTTGCCACCGACGATGCATCCTTCGATGCGGGCGGCTCGGGCGGCGGCGGTGTGGTGACCGACGTATTCGTGTTGATTGGATCTGGCGACATGGGGCCGACGCTTCCTTTGTTCAGCGCTTCAGTGGACGGTCGAAAATCGGTTGCACGGTTACGACGTGCAAGCGGGTTATCGGGACCGTCGCACGAGACTTGATGTTTTGTAATTGCGCGGAAGGGAGATCGACCTGTTGGTAATCAATTCCGGATAATTATTGACAATGCCTTTCGTCTGATTACGACGACATGCACATCCATCTGAAACGTTTTCATCCGCCTGTGTGAAAAGCGTCCAGTTAAATTGCCTACCGTATTCGCAGCGATTATGCTGGTTGGTGCGTTCTGCATCGTGAAGGGCGATCCTTCACCTCTGGTCCGATCATTGGGCACGCAATGTTCAAGTGACAGGAGAAGTCCATGCGCATGCCTCTACAGACGGGCGCCATGCTAGTGGCACTTGCGCTGGGCGGAAACGCACTCGCTCATCCGAACATCGAGAACGCTCCCTTTGGTGAGAACTACGACAACTACGCGGCGAGTTCATATGCGGCGATTGCGACTGTCGATGACAGGAAGGAAGCGGGCGTCGACACCGCTCTTTCACAGGATTCGTTCCGTCCCACCGAACAGGTTGCTCCGGCCAGACTGGAAAGATCGGTAAGTTATGTGAGCGCCACTGGCGATATGCGCGCGACAAGCAAAGCCGATGAAACGGGAAATCTCGAAGATGGCAGACGAGCCCTTCATCCGTCGACGCCCGATACGGCCGCTCAATTAACGAACGGGGCGGCAGCGCTACATGTTGTATTCGATGGCACAGCGATACTCACTGGCGGCTGGCTAAGCAGCGGCCAGTATGTGCTTACGTTTAATCTGAACGCACGGAATTGACACTGAGCAGCTGACGCCGCCGTCTTCGCCCGCAAGAACACCTTGCAGCATTTGCCTGGTTCCGCGGGAAGCCGCCAGGTTTCCCGAACGTGGCCGTAACACGGCTGCCGACGTTACGTAGCAACGTCCTCCCGTTCCCCGCCACATCCCCCCGTAGGCCTTCGAGGCAAACCCTCGCCGCCTTGCTGCACGAGGCTCCCAGCCTGCCACGCCGCATCCCGGCCACGCTGTCCCCGCCTGGCACAGTCCCTGCAATTCAACACGCAACGGGGCACATCCGCCCAGCGCGCCACGAATCAGCACACAAACGACAACCCACGCCCGGACAAAACAATGATCGCCGACCTCCCGCTGACCGCAGTCGCCGCCACCGGCGCCCCGCCCCTGACCACCACGCTCGACGACTACGCGCAACGTCATCCATTGCAGATAGCCGTGTGCCTGCGCGGCCTCGCGACGCGTCAGGATTTCATCGCCGTCGAGTTCGATGGCCGTCAGCTGGTGACGCAGATTATCGAAGTCGATTCGCGTAATGCACGGTTCGTATTCGACCTCGGCAGCGTCGACACCGATAATCGCGCGCTGCCCCGCGCAAGAGAACTGAAATTCCACGGCACGCCTTCAGGCATCCGCACCGAATTCACGACGAGCGCCGCTACGCCGATCATTTTCGATGGCCGCCCCGCGTTCGAAGCAACCTTCCCTGCCGTGCTTTACTACGTGCAGCGCCGCGAGTACTTCCGTGTCGAGACGCCTTTGCTCGATCCATTCACGGCGACAGGCACGCGGCCGGGTGACGCTCCGTTCAAACTGGTGGTAAAGGATCTCTCATTGGGTGGCGTAGCATTGCGGGCCACCGATTCCCGCTTCGACGACGTCGCAACCGGTCATATCCTCCACGACGTCATATTGAAGCTCGGCAGTTTCGGCACGCTGCAACTCGATCTGGAAATCGTCGCGCCGCGCAGATCGATGACGCCAGGCGGCGAACTGCATACTGTTCTCGGCTGCCGGTTTCTCGGCTTGCCGGGTGCTGCGGAACGCACGCTGCAACGTGTCATCACGCAACTTGAAACAAAGCGGCTCGCGCTATCGCCACGAAGCTGATCGATCTCTGTCAGCCGTCCCGCTTCACGGCCACGCACTTGATCTCCACGAGCAAGCCGGGATGCGCGAGCTCGGACACGCCGATCGCGGTCCACGCACACGTTGCGCGCGGGAACACCCGGTTCTTTACTTCGCGAAAGACGGCCATGTGCTGACTCATCTGAACGTGATAGGTCGTCATATCGACGATATCCTCGAACGTGCAGTCCGCTTCCTCGAGGACTACGCGCAGGTTCTCCCAACAGGCGAGAAACTGCGATTGCGGGTCGATGATGACTTCAAGGTCCGCCGTGCGCCCGACCTGTCCGGCGCAAAAAACGGTCGCGCCGACTTTGACCGCAGGGACATAGCCAGCGCGCTCAACGATGCGCTGCATCGATGATGGAACGATAACTTCACGATCTGTCATTTGACATTTTCCGTCGATGAATTGGAGGACGTTTGCTGCTCCTTGAAATTATCGCCGGTTCTGCCGGTCAATGAATTCTCACTGATACATCCCGTTTGGCAACCGGCCATGATAGGGCGTATCCCGGCAGTGTCCCCACGGTCCGAGCCAGTATCCCGGCGGGCACGCATAAGTGGAAACAGGCGCCGGCGGCGGCGTATAGATAACGGGTGCCGCATACCGGCATTGTCCCCATGCGTTGCGCCAGCCTCCCGGTCCGCAGCCTTGCGCGGCTTCTGCCGTACCGATTGAAAGTGCCAGTGCTGTTGCTGCTATGGCAAATGATGCAATGTGTTTGCGGTTCATGAGTTGCTCCTGTCGTGGGGTTGTGACGGTTTTTTTCCTGGCAGGAGTTAGTTTGTGGGGAGAGTGTTAGTGGAGAATGAGGGTGGCTGTGTGCGGTTGGGGGTTTGGCTGGGTTTGTGCTGGCATCCGCGTGATGTTATTGGTTTATTAGTGTTGCCCCTGTGCGGGGCGGCACTTACTTTCTTTGCCGCCGCAAAGAAAGTAAGCAAAGAAAGCGGGCTAACACCGCCCGTTCTTGACCTCCGCCTGAGGGCCCCCAACAGTTCCTCCACTTCACACGGCAACCTGCCATTCACTGCCCGTTGCCAGCGCTCCGAACCTGCGCCTCACCCACTTCAAGTACCCGTTGCGCAGCCAGCGGCAGCGAATGGTTTGGGCCGCCCAGGTGGCAAACTGTGTGTAGGTCGTAGTGCTTCACAAGTCAGCGCTCTTACGACACCGATCGCGCTTTTCAGTCTGGAGTGGAGCGCATACGTCGCGAAAGCCGACACACAGTTTGCCGCCATAGAACGTGGGAGATTTGATCGCGCGTGTGGTGATGCGGGAGCACGAAGCGGGTGAGGCGCTCAATAAGAGCGTTGGCAGCGGGCATCAAGAAGGGAGATGCCGCGGGCAGGACGGGGCTGTTGGGGGCCCGTGGGCAATTACAGGAACTGGCGGTGTTCAGCAGCTTTCTTTTGCCTACTTTTCTTTGCCGCGGCAAAGAAAAGTAGGTGCCGCCCCGCACAGGGGCAACCCAGGCAAACCAATAACAAATCGCGGATGCCAGCAAAATCAAAAACATACGCGCAAGCATATACCCCGACGTCAAACCACTCACAGTTCGAACCGGTCCCGCGTCGTCACATAATCACTCGCACCGAAACGCCCGACGGGAAAGTAATGTTGCAACCTCACGCGCCATGCATCGCGGTCGATCAGTTCGTCCCGCGCATGCAACACCAGCACCTTGCCGATGAAGATATGACGGCTCGCCGTTTCGAGCGTTTCCCAAAGCTCGCATTCAAACGCAACCGGTGCCTGTGCAATACGCGGCGGCTTGACGCGCGTCGAAGGCAGCGCGGTAAAACCCACTTCGTCGAGTTCGCTGACATCCGGCGCAAAGCGCTCGCCACAACGATGCATCTGCTGCGCAATCGCCTCGTCGGCGAGATGCACAACAAACTCTCTCTCACGCGGAATGTTCACGGCCGTGTCTTTCAGTGTGCCGTCCGCGAGACGATTGATGCTGATCATCACGATAGGCGGTTCCTCGCCCAGCATGTTGAACATCGAGAACGGTGCGGCATTCACTGTGCCGTCCGCGCCGAGCGTCGTCACGAGCGCAATGGGCCGCGGCACGATCAGACTCGCCATCAGCTTGTAACGCTGGTATTCGGTGATCGCTTCGAAGTCGATTTCCATGTCACTCCATCGCGGTTTGTCGATCGGGTTCGATGCCGAGCAGTTGCGCAAGCCGCTTCTTGCCCGGCATGCGCGATGTTTCGATGCGTGCTTCCAGACTTTGAAGATGCGCCATCATATGACCGATCGCGCCTTGTGCATCGCGTGCTTCGAGACAATCGAGAATTGCCGTGTGCTCGTCGTGTTCGCACGGCGCATTGCCCACGGGTTCGTATGCACCGACGATCAGCGAACAACGCGAGATCAGTTCGACCAGATAGCGTTCGAGAATCGAGTTGCCCGCAAGCGCGGCGATGCGCAGATGGAACTCGCTTGCAAGCCGCGCCCACGAAGGCTGATCGAAGCGATGCATGGCCTCGTGCTCATCGGCGAGCTGTTTGCGAAGCGCGGCAATATCGTCGACACTCGCACGCTGCGCGGCAAGCTCGACCAGCGCGCGTTCGACTGCCCGCCGGGTTTCGAAGATCTCGCGTGTTTCTTCGCGCGTCGGCTGCGCAATCACCGCGCCCTTGTTCGGCCGCAATACAACGATGCCGTCATGCGCGAGCTTCTCCAGCGCGCGCCGCACCACCGCGCGCCCGACGCCGAACAGCGAACATAGCTCCGGTTCCGGCAGCTTCATGCCCGGCGTGAGCCTGCGATTCAGCACGCCCTCGAAGATCGACTGATAGATGCGTTCGTCCGTGCTCACCTTGGCGATCTTCTCCTGCTTGGCACCTGCTCGCACGGTACTCATGCCGCTTGCACCGCAGTGGGCACGGTCTCTTCCACATGGCGCGCAATCTCGCCAGGCGTCGTGAGCCAGATGTCGTCGCGCATTCTGGCGATATGCGCGAGCGCTCGGCGCAGATGCCGCAACCGGTACGGCTGCCCGACGATATACGGATGCAGCGCAATGCCCATCACGAGCGCCTGCGACCCGCGTTGGGTCTGCTCGAGCATCTCTTCGAACTGGTCGATGATCATGTCGGTGAAGTCGCGCATGTCCATCTGCCGCGCCATGATCATCGGCAGATCGTTCAGTTCTTGCGGGTAGGGAATCGACCAGAGCGGGCCGTGCTTCGTCGTCATCCGCACGGGACGATCGTCGTGACACCAGTTCAGCGTATAGCGATAACCCGTCTCGGCGAGCAGGTCCGGCGTGCGGTGCGACTCCGATATCCACGGCGACAGCCATCCGGCCGGCTCCGCGCCCGACTGCCCGAGCATGCGTTCGCGGCAATGGGCCAGCAAGGCACGCTCGCCGTCTTCATCCAGATCGCTCTGGCGCTGCGCGTTGGTGTAACCGTGAGCGATCAGCTCGTCGCCGCGCGCGACGCAGGCTTCGATCAGCGCCGGGCAGTGGTCGTATAGCGACGTATTGATGAGCGTGCCCGCGGGCATATCGAGCGAGTCGAACAATTCGATGCAACGCCACGCGCCGACGCGATTGCCGTACTCGCGCCAGCTGTAGTTCAGCACGTCCGGTTGCGGCGACAACGGGCCCAGTGCGGCACCCAGTCCCTCGCCGAAGGCGAAGTGCTCGAGGTTGAAACCAAGGTAGACGGCGAGCCGCGTGTCGTTTGGCCAGCAGTACGCGTCGCCCTCGTGGACCGGCTGATAGTCGAAGCGGCCGTGCGTCGTCAGTGGACCGAATGCGCCGCCCGGCTCGCGCTTGAAGTCGTTCATTGTCAAAGGTCAATGACCCGGTTTGGTTAGTTTGTGCCCCATTCCGAACGAAACCTGCACTGCGATTGCACACGTAATGCGCCTGCAAGTGCTGACGATCGGCGTTACGGATCGTGTGCAATATGCGCGCCAACCTGTCGACACGCGCCGCTGGCACGCGTCGCGGCAGACATGCCGTCGCCCTCGAAGGCCCTCGAAGCCACGAATGGCATATGAATTGCAAACGCTCCCGGCCGCGTGCCTCGCACATTGCGCATTTGCCGTCATCCGATCGTGTCTTCTTACAGGACAACCTTCATGGTTCAGCAGGCATCAACCGTGGTTCATGCAAGCCCCGCCGACATCGAGCTTGTGCACGTCTCGAAGCGCTACGCCGATTCGCTCGCCGTCGACGCGATCGACCTGCGCATTCCCGGCGGCGCATACTGCTGCCTGCTGGGCCCTTCGGGCTGCGGCAAGACCTCGACGTTGCGGATGATCGCGGGGCACGAATGGGTCTCCGAAGGCGACGTGCTGATCGGCGGACGCAACGTCACGCATGAGCAGCCCGCCGCGCGCGGCACCGCGATGGTGTTTCAGAGCTACGCGCTGTTCCCGCATCTTTCCGCACTCGACAACGTCGCGTTCAGCCTGAAGATGCGCGGCGTCGCCAGGGAGACGCGCAGAAAGCGCGCGGGCGAACTGCTCGAACTCGTCGCGATGTCGGCGTATGCGAACCGCCGGCCCGCGCAGCTTTCGGGCGGCCAGCAGCAGCGCGTCGCGCTTGCGCGTGCGTTGCTCAACGAACCGCGCTGCCTGTTGCTCGACGAGCCGCTCTCCGCGCTCGACCCGTTCCTGCGCGTGCAGATGCGTGCCGAACTCAAGCGCTGGCAGAAGGAACTCGGCATCACGTTCGTGCACGTCACCCACTCGCAGGAAGAAGCGATGGCGCTCGCCGATCTCGTCGTGGTGATGAGTCACGGTCATATCGAACAGACAGGCACGCCGTTCGAAGTCTTCAACCAGCCGCGCACGGAATTCGTTGCGCGCTTTCTCGGCGGCCATAACGTGCTTGGTGCGAATGGCCGGCTCTTTACCGTACGCGCCGACCGTCTGCGCATTGCGCCGCAAGGTGTGACGCCGGGCACGAGCGCGGGCGACAGCGGCCTGAGCCGCATCGGCGGGCTCGCCTGCACGGTGCGCGAAGCCGAGTATCAAGGCACGCATCTGCGTATCACGCTCGATCCGCAGGACGGCTCGCCTTCCCTTGTCTCGCTGATGAGCGACGCCGAATACGACCCGCAACGTCTCGGACCCGATGCACGCGTGACCGTCTGGTGGGACGAACAGAACGCACATCCACTCGCAGCTTGATGCACTCAACGACAATTTCTTAAGAGGAGAAAGCAATGAACGACGACAAGGCAGTCGCAGGCGTGCAGCAAACTGAAGAAGAGACCGTCAACAAGGGCATCTCGCGTCGAACGTTCATCAAGGGCGCAGTCGCGGCTGCGGGTATCGCCGGTTTCCCGTATGTGCACGCGCAAGAGAAGATCACGTTGCGCTACCTCGGCACCGCCGTTAACCAGAGCTCGGACATCGCGAAGAAATTCAAGGAAGACACGGGCATCGAGATTCAATACATCCCCGTGACCACCGACGACGTCACGAAACGCATCATCACGCAGCCCAATTCATTCGATATCGTCGACACCGAATATTTCTCGCTGAAGAAACTCATCCCGGCGGGCACGCTCGCGGGCATGGACGCAAAGCGTATCAAGCTTGCCGACAAGATCACGCCCGTACTGACGAAGGGCGAAGTGGACGGCAAGAAGATCGGCGATCAAGGCACGGCACCGAAGAAGGTCATGTTCCTCAAGGGCGCACGTTCGACGGAATTCTCCGCAACGCCGACCGAGTGGATGACGCTGATTCCCACCACGTACAACGCCGACACGCTCGGCATTCGCCCGGACCTGATCCCGCGCCCCGTAACGACGTGGGCAGACCTGCTCAATCCGCAGTTCAAGGGCAAGGCGGCGCTGCTGAACATTCCCGCAATCGGCATCATGGATGCCGCCATGGCGATCGAAGCAATGGGCCGCGTGAAGTACGGCGACAAGGGCAACATGACGAAGGCCGAGATCGATCAGACCATCAAGATCCTGATCGAAGCCAAACGCGCCGGCCAGTTCCGCGCGTTCTGGCGTGACTTCAACGAGAGCGTGAACCTGATGGCGTCGGGTGAAGTGGTGATCCAGTCGATGTGGTCGCCCGCCGTCACGAAGGTCCGCACGATGGGCATTGCGTGCAAGTTCCAGCCGCTGAAAGAAGGCTATCGCTCGTGGGCGTCGGGCTTCGGCTTTCCGCGCTCGCTGCAGGGCAAGAAGCTCGATGCCGCGTACGAGTTCGTCAACTGGTTCCAGGACGGCTGGGCAGGCGCGTATCTGATGCGTCAGGGCTATTACCCCGGCGTGACGGAAACGGCGCGCACGCACATGCAGGCGTACGAATGGGACTACTGGATGGAAGGCAAGGCAGCCGCGCAGGACATCAAGGCGCCCGACGGCCAGCTGCTCGAAAAAGCCGGTGCCGTGCGCGACGGCGGCTCGTACAACCAGCGCATGGGCGCGATTGCCTGCTGGAACGCGGTGATGGACGAGAACATCTACATGGTGCAGAAGTGGAACGAGTTCATCGCAGCATGACGGTGCTCACGACAACGCGCGGAGTCTGACGATGGCCTCGGTCGAATATCTCCAGCAAGCGAAGCAGACAGCCGTGCGCCATCGGCGCGTGAGCGCGTGGCTGCAAGCCACGCCGCTCACGCTGACGTTTGCGTTCTTCTTTATCGTGCCGCTCGTGATCACGTTGATCGTCAGCTTCTGGGACTTCAACGAGTATCAGATCATCCCGGCGTTCACGCTGAAGAACTACGCGGCGATATTCGACGGCTGCGGCTCGTTCACGGACGTCTGCGTGACGTTCAAGACGTACTGGTCGACACTGAAGTTCTGCGCGATCGTGTGGGCCGTGACGCTCGTACTCGGCTTTACGATCGCGTACTTCCTTGCGTTCCATGTGCGCACGACGGCGATGCAGACGGTGCTGTTCCTCGTCTGCACGATTCCGTTCTGGACGTCCAACGTGATCCGCATGATTTCGTGGATTCCGCTGCTCGGCCGCAACGGGCTCGTCAATCAGGCATTGATGTCGGCGCATCTGGTCGATCAGCCGCTCGAATGGTTGCTGTATTCGAACTTCTCCGTCGTGCTGGCGTTCGTGCATCTCTACACGTTCTTCATGATCGTGCCGATTTTCAACGCGATGATGCGCATCGACCGCTCACTGCTCGAAGCCGCGCGTGATGGCGGCGCAAGCGGCTGGCAGGTGATTCGCGACGTCGTGCTGCCGTTGTCGAAGACTGGCATCGTGATCGGTTCGATTTTCGTGGTCACGATCGTGATGGGCGATTTCCTCACGGTTGGCGTGATGGGCGGACAGCAGATTGCGTCGGTGGGCAAGATCATCCAGGTGCAGACGGGTTATCTGCAGTTCCCCGCTGCCGCCGCCAACGCGATCATTCTGCTCGCGGTGGTGCTCATGATCGTCTGGGCACTCACACGTGCCGTCGACATCCGGAAGGAGCTGTGACATGAGTGTTTCGCTCAGACATCGCGAGCGGCGGCCTGCTAGCTTTTACTGGCTTGCGCTGCTGTTCGGGCTGTTCGTGCTGTTTTTGTATGGGCCAGTGATCACGATCTTTATTCTGTCGTTTCAGGGACCCGAGGGCGGTTTGACGTTCCCGATGCGAGGCGTGTCGCTGCACTGGTTTCAGGTGCTGCGCGATGGAGTTGGGGATATCGATATCTGGGCGGCGTTCGGGCGCTCGGTCAAGCTCGCGCTTGCTGTTACCGTGCTGACGGTGCTGTTCTCTGTGAGCGCGGGGCTCGCGTTCAGAAGGCGGTTCCGGGGCGATACGGCGGTGTTTTATGTGTCGGTGGCGAGTCTGATCATGCCGTCGATCATCGTGTCGCTTGGTATTGGGTTGACGTTCCGGTTGCTCGATACGTTGATCAAGTATCTCGCTGGCGCGTGGGGCTTTCAGTCGGTTGCGGATACGTGGACTACCTCGATGGGTCTTTATACGTCGGCGCTTGGTGCTCATCTTACGTGGACCTTGCCGTTTGGTTTGCTCGTGATGTTTGCTGTTTTTAATCGATTTAATCCTGCGTTTGAAGAGGCCGCGCGTGACCTTGGCGCATCGCCGTGGCAGTCGTTCAAGCATGTCGTGCTGCCTATCATCGGGCCTTCTGTTATTGGTGTCGCGATGTTTGGGTTTACGCTCTCGTGGGATGAGATTGCACGCACCTCTCAGGCGATCGGGGATCAGAATACGCTGCCGCTTGAGTTGCAAGGGTTGACTACGTCGGTGACGACGCCTGTGATTTATGCGCTCGGGACGATGACGACCTTGATTTCCCTTGCGGTGATGGTGGGGGGGTTGTTGATTGCCAGGGCGCTTTCAAGGAAACGGGTTGTGGGGGGGTGATGTTCTGTTGTTGCTGTCGCGGTTTAGGTTTTCGCTGGCATCTGCGATTTCGCTGGCATCCGCGTTTTAGCTGGCATCCGCGATTTAGCTGGCATCCGCGTTTTGATATCGGTGCTTCAAGCGTCGCCCCTGTGCGGGGCGGCACCTACTTTTCTTTGCCGCGGCAAAGAAAAGTAGGCAAAAGAAAGCCGCTGAACACCGCCAGTTCTTCTTTCCGCCTGAGGGCCCCCAACGGGTCCTCCGCTTCAAACGGCAACCTGCCTTTCACTGCCCGTTGCCAGCGCTCCGAATTGGCGCCTCACCCGCTTCATGCTCCCGCGTCGCCATACACGCGATCAAATCGCCCACGTTCTATAGCGGCAAACTGTGTGTAGGCTGTCGCGGCTTATGCGCTTCACTCCGGACTGAAAAACAAGGTGGGCGGCTCGAAACCACGATCGGTGTCGTAGGAACGCTGACGTGTGAGGCACTACGACCTACACACAGTTTGCCACCTGGGCGGCATCAACCATTCGCAGCCGCTGGCTGCGCTACGGGTGATTGAAGCGGGTGAGGCGCCAATTCGGAGCGCTGGCAACGGGCATCAAACTGAGCGGTTGCCGGGTGAAGTGGAAGACCCGTTGGGGGCCCTCAGGCGGTGGTCAAGAACGGGCGGTGTTAGCCCGCTTTCTTTGCTTACTTTCTTTGCGGCGGCAAAGAAAGTAAGTGCCGCCCCGCACAGGGGCAACGTCTGAAGCACCGATAACAAAACGCGGATGCCAGCGAAAGCAAAAGCAAACCCAAACCCAAACCCAAAACCCAGATAGTTTTTCTATCCCACCCCAGCAGATCTTCTCATTTGCCGCACGGCATGCCAACACCGATAGTTGAGTCACCGAGACAAAAGCAAAACTCGGCACCCGTGGTCGCCTTCAGGGAATGGCTGCTCGCCGAGATCGGGTCGCGTTAGCGACTCGACGCGCGCCGGTATATGTACGACAAATCGCTGCGCGGAATATGTTCCGAATAGAACCGGGGTGCCGGCCGGTCATCAGCGTAGAACCCGTCAGCAACTATCCGCCCGCCTGCTCGCGCACGATGTATTCGGCGTACCAGTCGGGCCAGTTTTCATCATGCTGGCCGGTGGTTTTCTCGTGTTCGCCATGCGCGGCGGCGGCACGGCGCAGCGCGCCCGCGAGTTCTTTCGACGAAGCAAATGTCGTATCGCCTGGCTCGACTCTTCCGGGCAGCCGCGTCGTCACTTCCTGGAAAACCCAGCCGTTACCGTCGGGATCGCTGAACGCAGCGAACGACCCATAGCTGGCACGCACGGGATGCAGACCGCTCAATCGTCCGACTTCGCCGGCATGATGAAACACGCCGCCGACGTCATGGAAGATCTCGCTCACTTCAACGCCGCGTTCGATCAGTTCCGCGCGCGCCGCCTCGACGTCGGACACGATCAGATGGAGGCCTTGCACCGAGCCTGGCTTCTCCGTCGTGACGCCGTTGCCGAACAGAAGCGAGCATTGCGAGCCCGTTGGCGTGAAATGCACCACGCGAAACTGATCGTCCTTGACGATATCGACGTCGAGCCGCCAGCCAAGGCTCGAATAGAACTGCTTCGCGCGATCCACATCCGAAACGGGGATGACGACGACCTCCAGCCGCATGTCGACCGTTCTCGCTTTCCCGGTCGCCGGCGAAGCTTCGCTGCGCGTCTGTCCATTGCTCATGTCACGCTCCTCATGAATGGCCGATGCAGGGGCAAAAACAATCCAGCCGACTACCAAGGGGGAATCGTCGAAAGCAGTCTACCCGCCGGTTGCTCATGGGTCCAGGCAACGGACATGTGCAACTCGCGATCAAGATGGCGAGCGGCCACTGTGCGTGATGCTTCGTTACCTCGCCCGTTCATTCGCACGATTCTTCGCCCACACTGCACAGCCTGCCGTCACCAGGAGCAGCACGACAGCGAGCGCGACATTCCCTGCCGCGATGCCAATCAGCCGATGATAGGCAACCGCAACATCGTCGCTGAGCCACACGCGGTCATGAACGAACGTCAGGATCACGACCGCGCCGCATTGCGTGCCGACGTAGCTGATATCCGAATGCCCAAAGCGCAGATAGCACGACAGCCACACGAACACGCACACGGCCAGCAAACAGTAGACGATGCTCCCAGCCGTCAGCGGCAGCACGACGAGCACAATCGCGCAGCCCAATGCGCAACCCAGCAGCCGATGACACATCCGCTGAACGACACCATAGGGTGACCACGTGCCCTGTGCATCGACGGGGACCATCAGAACGACGAGCGCCGTCGTCATCGCCTGCGGAAAGCCCTCCACGGGATAACGCCACGCCAGATACGCGAGCACCGAAAGCGTGATTGTGCCGATCATCGTATGCGGCACCCGTCCAAGCGTGCGATCGGTCAATGCATGCGCGACGGAGGGACGCGCTTCATCGGGAGCGGGTTCGTGTGCATTCCGTAGCAGCATGACGGCTGCCCCGGCCAGCGTCACGCCCAGATAGGCGGTGGTGCCGATCAGTGCGTTGATCCACATGGCCTGTGCGACACCGCGCGTGTCTGCGTCGGGTGAAGCATGCGTGGTCGTTACGATGAAAATGGCGAGCGCGGTGGAAAGAATCCACATGTAGCCCGCCGAACGCTTCGTCGCCAGATAGAGTCCGCTTGCTGATAGCAGCGCCATCAAGACCACGAACTGCGCGACATCGTGTGCGGCGAAGCGCGACAGCAGCAAACCAATGACCGTACCGGCGAATGTGCCGATGATCTGCTGGACACCGAGATCGAGTGCGGCGCTAAACGCGAGGCCCGTTAGTGAGAACGCGCAGATTGCTGCCCACCAGGCTTCTGGTAAACCGAAGTAGCGGCTCGCGCATATGGCGATGATGGTTGCCAGCACTGCTTCCGTGCAACGGCGCAGGCGTGTGATGAATGTATGCCTGGAAAGGTCGGTCTTGAAGGCGGTGAGTGTGTTGCGCAGAGCGCGCAGGAATGTGGTGTACATGGGGTGGGTCCCGGTCGGGACGGAGGTTTTTGCATGGTACGACATTGGAAATGTTTTGGTTTTGGTTTTGGTTTTGGTTGGCTTCGCGGCTTGCCTTCGCGCTGGCATCCGCGATTTGTCTTGCCTGCTTCAGGCGTTGCCCCTGTGCGGGGCGGCACTTACTTTCTTTGCCGCCGCAAAGAAAGTAAGCAAAGAAAGCGGGCTAACACCGCCCGCTCTTGACCGCTGCCTGAGGGCCCCCAACAGTTCCTCCGCCTCAATCGGCGTTCTGCCTTTCACTGCCCGTTGCCAGCGCTTCGAACAGGCGCCTCACCCACTTCAATCACCCGTAGCGCAGCGAACGGCAGCGATTGGTTACGGCCGCCCAGGTGGCAAACTGTGTGTAGGTCGTAGTGCTCCACACGTCGGCGCTTCTACGACACCGATCGTGCTTTCGAGCCGTGACCTTGGTTTTCAGTCTGGAGTGGAGCGCGTACGGCGCGAAAGCCTACACACAGTTTGCCGCTATAGAACGTGGGCGATGCGATCGCGCGTGTGGCGACGTGGGAGTGTGGAGCGGGTGATGAGCCAATTCGAAGCGTTGGCAACGGGCAGTGAAAGGCAGGACGCCGTGTGAAGTGGAGGACCCGTTGGGGGCCCTCAGGCGGGAACGAGGGCTGGTGGTGTTAGCGGCTTTCTTTTGCCTACTTTTCTTTGCCGCGGCAAAGAAAAGTAGGTGCCGCCCCGCACAGGGGCGACGCTTGAAGTGGTAAGTCACATCGCGGATGCCAGCGAAAACCCAGGCAAACCAACCAAAACCAAAACCACTATTCAGCGCTAATCGTAGTCACAGGAACCCACTTCCCACCCTTAACCTGATAAAGCGTCGACGTCGGATGCTTAAGATCTCCATATTCATCAAACTCAATCTTCCCCGTAATCCCATCGTATCTGGTAGTACGCAGCACCGGCATAAAAACATCCGGCTTCGCCGAATTGGCCTGCTTCATCGCATTGATCGCCACCCACGCGCAGTCATACGCAAAAGGCGCATAAGTCAGCGTGTCCGCACCAAATCGCTTCTTGAACTTCTCGGCAAAAGCCTTGCCCTGAGGCAGCGACTCGACAGGGCGCCCATACTCCCATGCCATCGCGCCTTCGGCAGCACTACCCGCGACACTCAGGAAAATACTATCGGCAATCCCGCCGCTACCGACAAACTGCGCCCGCATGCCAAGCTGCCTCATGCGCTTCGTCAACAACGCCGCCTGATTGTTGAGCCCGGCAAAATACAGCAGATCGGCATTGGCCGCCTTGATACTCGTGAGTTGCGCGTTGAATTCGACGGCCTTGTCATTCGTGAATTCCGATGCCGCGATCTGACCGCCCGCCGCCTGCACCGCCTTCTTGAACTCGTCCGCTGCACCCTGGCCGAATGCAGTACGGTCATCCATCACTGCAATGCGCTTCGCCTTCGTGACGTTCACCGCATACTTCCCGGCATTGCCGGAGTTCTGCGCATCCGTGGCGATGATACGGAATACATTCTTCAAGCCTTGCCGCGTGATCGCCGGATTCGTTGCGGCCGGGTCGATCAGCGGTATGCCCGCCTTGGCGAAGATCGGCGACGAGGGTAACGCGACGCCCGAGTTGTAGTAGCCGACCACCGCCACCACGCCATCGTCGACCAGCTTTTGCGCGACCTGCACGCCAATGCGCGGATCGCCCTGATCGTCGACAGAATCGAGTTCGAACTGCACGTCCTGGCCACCCAGCTTGATATGCTGCGCGTTCGCCTCTTCAATCGCCAGACGCACGCCGTTCTCGATGTCCTTTCCGTTGGCCGCGCCATTGCCCGTCAGGGGCGCGGACACGCCTATCTTCACGACCTGCTGCGCACTGCAGACGTGACTCGCGAGCGTCAGCGCGACGGCAGTCAGCGCGAAGACGCAAAACCTGCGTGAAGTATTGAGCATCGTTTTACTCCTTGTTACCAGCGTGTCACGCGTTGCCGGGTTGTCAAACCGGTGCGCGAGAAACGATCGTCGAGCCAGTGTGAGCGACCACCAGCACCGTGCAGCCTTCCGCCGATGACGTGCTATGCCGCGAGCCCGCCGCGTAGCACACCGTGTTTCCCGGAAGGAAATCGGTGCCGTCTTCGTCGGTGAATACGCCGTCGAGGATCATGATGAGTTCCGTCGAATCATGCTGATGCTCGAACGAACGCGCGCCCGGCTGCAGGCGCATCCAGTAGCTGCTCCACGCGCCGCCTTCGTCGTCGGCGACGGGGATCCAGAAGAAGCCAGACAGCACCGTCTCGCCGATTTTCATCGGGCGCCAGTCGCGCTCGTCGATCGAATACCAGCGGCGCGCGCCTTTGACGTTCAGACCGAAGAGCACCATTTCATCAGTCAGTTGTGTTGCCGTCATGTCGTATCGTTCCTGTAGTCGTGTTGTGCGTGATCGCCGCGCGCGGTTCAGCTTTCGGCCATCACAGGCGAGTGGCTTTGCGGACGCGCCACGCGATAAGCCACGGGCGACTCGCCGAATTCCTTCCTGAACTCGCGGCCCAGGTGCGATGCATCGGAAAAGCCGCAAGACGTGGCGATATCGGCCACCGTGCGGTCCGAGCTCGTCAGCAGCCACGACGCCATGCGGATGCGAATCTGCCGCCCATACGCATGCGGCGACTTGCCCGTCTCGGCGGCAAACAGACGCTCCAGTTGCCTGACCGACATCTCCAGCCGACGCGCGAGTTCGGCGAGGCTCAACGGCTGGCCGATGTGCTGCTCCATCAGCAGGATCGCGCGCCGCACCTTCGGATGCGTGGCCGGTTCGAGTCCAGGCGGATGCGGCTGCGGCGCGTTGCCCTTTTGCGCGTCGTCGACCAGCATGATGCGCAGCGCCTTCTGCACGATCGTCGCTTCGACATGCCGCAGCAGAATCGCGGCCGCCACGTCGATCGACGCGCGTCCGCCAGAACACGTAATGCGTCGCCGGTCGATCACGAACAGGCGGTCTGCGACCAGCGTGCGTTCATCCACGCCCGGAAAGCGCTCGACAAAATCCCAATAGTGAAACCAGCTCACGCAGATGCGATAGCCTTCCATCACTTCGGCACGCATCAGCGCGAATACGCCCGTGCATATGCCGACCAGCGTCGCCGACGTTTTCGCGGCATGCTGGATGAACTGCAACGTGGCCTTGCTTGCCGACGGCCCCGAATGCAGCAGCCCGCCCACGACCACGACATAATCGAACTCGCCCGCCTGGTCGAAGGTCATCCACGGCGTGACCTGAATGCCGCAACTCGCCCGCACCGGCACGAGCGACTCGCCAACGATCGTCCACGAACAGCGCACGGGGCGGCTCATATCGCCTTCGTCGCTGGCCAGTCGGAGCAGATCGACGAAACCCGAAAACGCCGTCAACGTGAAGTTCGGCAACAGCACGATGCCAAAGCGCAATGGGCGCGCCGTTCCGGCCCTGTTGTGCATGACGTCGCTCAACATGGCGCTGCCTGCGTCGACGCTGTGGGACTCGTGGCCGCTCATGTCGTTTGCGCCAATACGCTATTTCGTCGCCGCTTCGGCTTCGACGCTGCGCCATTCGCCCATCATCGAGGCGACTTCTTCGCCGAGCCATTCACGGAACTGCAGATACTCGGGCCGCAGCTTCGCATTCTTGTGCGTGATCAGGTAGTGATGACGGTCGTTGAATTCGAGCGCATCCTGCACGGGCCGCAACAGCCGCCCCTGTTCGACCTGGCGATGCACGAGGTGATGCCAGCCGAGCAGCGTGCCTTCGCCGGCTTCCGCCTGCGCGACCAGCAGCCGGTAGTCGTTGCTCTCCAGATGATCGTTTTCGACCAGCCGGTCCGAGCCGTCGCCCTGCTGGAACCAGTTGCGCCATACGCGCCAGTCCACGTGCTCGCAAACCTGCGCGCGTCCCAGCAGCGACAGGTTCAAGGTCGGATGCGACAGCAGATCCAGCGGCTTTAGCTGTCTCGCGTGGAAATGCCGCTCATGAAACGACGGACTGCACACGGGATACACCACGTCATGAAAGAGCGGCTCGATCTCGTACTCCGGCTGGCGCGGCGGATTCTTCGTGATGATGATGTCGGGTTCCATGAGCTCGTCCAGCTCCATGAAATGCTCGGTGACCATCACATGCAAACGGATGTCCGGAAAGCGCTTGCGAAAGGCCGGCAGCCGGAGCGACAGCCACAGCGCCGAGAAC
The DNA here is from genome assembly GCF_017104715.1 of Burkholderia sp. Ac-20365. Lineage (GTDB taxonomy): Bacteria > Pseudomonadota > Gammaproteobacteria > Burkholderiales > Burkholderiaceae > Paraburkholderia. Next base: position 219,878 of record NZ_JAAGPI010000001.1, on the reverse strand, counting down.
GTATGCGACACGCAGATCGTCAGCGCATGCCGGTCGGTGCGGCGCACGGCTTCGGCCGCTTCGGCGATGTTCATGATCGACAGATAGGACGCGTTGTACAGAATGCGCCCCGCGTCGGTCAGCGCGATATGTCTGCCCGTGCGCTCGAACAGCGCGACTTCCAGCGAATCTTCCAGTTCCTTGATCTGGCGGCTGATCGCAGCCTGGGTGACGCACAGCACCTCGGCGGCCTGCGTGAAGCTTTCGTAGCGGGCGGCCGTGACGAAGCAGCGCAACGCGCGCAAAGATGGCATCTGCGCGAGCAGCCGGTCGGCGAACAACTGTTTCTTTTGCATGGCTTTCACCTGTGAAGCGGATGCGCAATGCGGCCGCGATGCGTCGGGTTCTTGTTGCCCGCGCTAAAAATAGTGTGCGATTCTTCCCGGCAACTGGCAATGGCGGGCAACCCGGGTGCGCTGACGCCTTCTTTACCGCTGTGCTGCATCTGATGATTATCCGCCGCCGGTGCTCGCATTGTGCCTTCGACGCCGCTCGTCACGCGCGTCCGCTGATTCGCCGCAGCACGCCGTCGAGCGCGTCGCTGTAACACGCGTAAGCGCCGCGGCGCGAAAGCTCGGCGTGCACCTGTTCATTGATGCCGCCCGGTGTCATGGAGTGCTGCACCATCGCTGCGAACGGCGCGTCGGTGCGTGTCGTGTCGTGAGCGAGGCCCACACAGTAGCCGGACAAAAATGCACGCGCGTCGGCATAGTCGAGCCCTTGTTGCACAAGCCACGATGCCTGCGTTTCGAGTACCGCGTAGAAGCTCGCCATCGTCGCCGTCACGGCCGATAGCGCATCGAACTTGTCTTCACTGTCCACTTCGACGGCTTTGCCCAGCGGCGCGAAAATCGCGCGGGCGACCTCGTCGGCGGGACAGATTGCCGTGCTGCCCTTACCCTCCGCCACGGCGGGCAGCGGCACGGCACGCGCAATCTTGCCGCCCGTACGAACAAGGCCGCGCAACTGTTCCAGCGAAACGCCCGCCATGAAGCTGATCACATGATGACGCGCGTCGAAATCGAGTTCGCGCAATACTTCCGACGCGATCTGCGGCACCACCGCAAGACACACGACGTCCGAATGCTGAAGCACTTCCTGATTGCTCGAGCAGACGTGAATACGCCCGTCACGCGCGGCCAGTTCAGCGGCCGTTTTCGCGTTGCGAGGCGACAGCGATATCTGGTCGAACGGCACGCCGAATTTCAGCATGCCCGTCACGACTGCCTGTGTGATCGTGCCCGTTCCGATGAATCCTAGTCGCATGGTGTTCCGCGTTGAGTTGTGGAAAAACCCGGCCTGAGCGGCCGGGTTGGCGTTGCACATTCAACCAGTCTAGTCGAGCTTCAACCAGGTGGTCTTCAGCTCGCAGTACTGGTCGTGCGCGTAAACCGATTTGTCGCGTCCGCCGAAGCCCGATTGCTTGAACCCGCCGAACGGCGTCGACAGGTCGCCCTCGCCGAAGCAGTTCACCGTAACGGTGCCCGCGCGAATCCGCGCCGCGACCTTGTGCGCGTTGTTCACGTTGTCGGTCCACAGCGAAGCCGCGAGGCCATAGCAGGTGTCGTTGGCGATCCGCACGGCTTCATCCACGTCCGCATATTCGACGAAGCACACCACGGGGCCGAACACTTCGTCGCGCGCGATGCTCATTTCCGGCGTCACGTTATCGAAGATGGTCGGCTCGACGAACCAGCCGCCCGACTCCGCGCGCGTCGCCTTGCCGCCGCACACGAGGCGTGCCCCTTCCGCCTTCGCCTTTTCGATGTGCGCGAGCACCTTTTCAAAGTGCTTCTGCTCGATCAGCGAACCGAGCTTGACGTCGGGGTCGAGCGGATCGCCCGTCTTCCAGCCTTCGAGTACCGCCAGTACTTTTTCGAGCAGGCTTGCTTTCAGAGAAGCAGGCACCAGGATTCGCGAGCCCGCGCTACAGTTCTCGCCCATGTTCCAGAATGCAGCGGCAACGGCCTGCTCGGCAACGGCATCGAGATTCGCAACGTCCGGCAACACGACTTGCGGATTCTTGCCGCCGCATTCGAGCACCACGCGCTTCAGGTTGGTGTCCGCCGAGTAATGCAAGAACCGTTTGCCCGTTTCCGTCGAGCCGGTGAACGCCACGAGATCGACATCGGCGTGGCGGCCCAACGCCTGCCCCGCGCTTTCGCCGAAGCCCGTCACCACGCTGAACACACCGGCCGGCACGCCCGCTTCCTGCGCGAGATCGGCGATACGCAGCGTCGATAGCGAGGTCTGTTCGGCCGGCTTCACGATCACGCTATTGCCGACCGACAGCGCCGGTCCGATTTTCCACGCAAGCATCAGCGCCGGAAAATTCCACGGCAGCACCGCGCCGACAACGCCAATCGGCTCGCGCGTAATCATGCTGACGACACTCGCGCCCGACGGCGACAGCGCGTCGTAACGCTTGTCGGTCACTTCCGCATGCCAGCGGATGCACGCCGCCGACTCGGGGATGTCCAGTCCCATGCATTCGCTGATCGGCTTGCCGGCTTCGAGTGCTTCGAGCAGCGCCAGTTCGTCGGCGTTCTCGTCGATCAGTTGCGCGAGGCGCAGCAGCACCGCCTTGCGCTGCGCAGGCGCGGCCTTCGACCACACGCCCGATTCGAACGCGTCTCGCGCCGCCGTCACAGCGCGATCGATATCTTTCGCATCGCACTTGGCGATATCGGCGAGTACTTTGCCTGTCGAAGGATTGAGCGTCGCGAAGGTCTCATTCGACGCCGCGTTTGCGCGTTCACCCGCGATAAAGGCTCTGCCGTCGAGCGACAAGGCGTCCGCTTTCTGCTTCCATTCCTGATACGTCGTCATGTCCTGTCCTCACAGATTTAAAGCTCGGCTCCCGCCGAAAATTCCTTGACCCAGATGGCCGCCGACACGGCGACATCGGCAATTGGCCGCACGGGCAGCGAACGCGGATGCGGCTGGTTCAGAAGCTGGCGCACGAGATCGCTTGACTGACCAAGCGCGTATTCGGCAATCAGCTTGCCGGACGCCGAACCGCGGCTAAGACCCAGACCATTGCATCCGACCGCTTCGAACACGCCATCGGCCCTGCGCCCGAAAAGCGCGCCGTTATTCGCCGACAGGCACAGCGGACCGCCCCACGTGTATTCGAGTTCGACGTCCTTCAGCATCGGAAAGCGCCGGTCGAAGGAGCGTTGATGCAGACTCTTCGCTTTTGCCAGATCGGCTTGCGATACTTCGAGGTTCGGCCGGAACGCGAAGTGATTGCGCACGCAGATGCGGTCGGTAGCCAGACGGCGCACGGTCGAGCCCATCGGGTCGGCGGGAATCAGCGACCATGAACGCGTGCCGCCCAACCGTTTGACTTCGTCAGGGTTCATCACGCGCGTCATCGATGCGAACGTGTACACGGGCAACAATCCGTTCGGATGACCGCCGAACGTCGCAGCGTACGCATTCGTGCAGAGAATCACGCGCTTCGCGACGATCTTGCCGTCCGCGAAAGTCAGCACCTTCGTTAGCCCTTCGTCCTCGATACGCTTGACTGCGCTGAGTTCGAAAACCTGCACATTGGCGGGCAAGGACGCAGCAAGACCGCGCATCAAAGCCGCGGGCTGCACCGTGCTGCATCCGGGCGTGAACAGCGCGCCTTCATAGAAGTCCGTGCCCGTGACCTTCGTAATAGCGGCTTTGTCCAGCCATTCGAAGGCTTCGTCGATGCGCTCCAGCCCTTCGGCAAAATGCGCGAGCGCCGCGTGTCCCTTGCGATTCACCGACGCATGAAATTTCCCGTCGTCGCGCCAGTCACACTCGATCTTGTGCGCCTTCACCGCCGAGCGCACATAGTCGATACCGTGACGCTGGAAGCGCACATCCGCCTTGTCCGCTTCCACGCTGCGCGAATAGCTCTCGCTGCTGATGTCGTGCGGCAGATCGACGAAAAAGCCGGAATTGCGCCCAGCCGTCGTGCGCCCGATGCGATCCGCCTCGACAAGCGCAATCGACGCATCGGGTGCAAGCTCGGCAAGCCGCCGGGCCGCGCACAAGCCCGTAATGCCGCCACCGACCACGACCCAGTCATAGCGGCGTTCCGACGACACCGCGACGGCAGGCTTGGGCGGCGGCAGGCTTTCCCACCATCCGTTGACGCCGTCGGGAGCGGGAAACCGCGCGAATTCCAGTTTCGAGGCCATGCAGATTTACTGAGCGTTGCGCAACAATGGGCGAACGAGCTTTGCAAACGTGCTGCGTTCTTCTTCATCGAGCGTGCCGAGCGGCGCGCGTGCCGCACCGACGGGCGTGCCCGCCAGTTCGCAGCCGTATCGAACGTACTGGATGAACTTGCCGCTGCGCTCCAGCAGCTCGAGCACGGGCAGCAATTGCGCCATCAACTGTCGGCCGGTCGTGAAATCGCCTTGCTTTACGCAGGCATCGAACAGCGCGGTATGTGCTTCCGGCAGGAAATTGGACGCGCCGCCCACCCAGCTCTTTGCGCCCCACACGAAGAATTCGAGTGCCTGATCGTCCATGCCGCAGCTCAGCACCAGACGGTCCTTGAAGTGCGTGGCGAGGTGATGCAGATGCGAAATGTCGCCGGTGCTTTCCTTCATCGCGATGAAGTTGGAGCGTTCGAGCAGTTTCGACAGCACGTCGTCGCCGATTGCCGTGCCGGTGCGCGCCGGGAAGTTGTACAGCATCACGGGCATGTCGAGCGCGTCGTCCACCTTCAGCAGATGGGCCAGCAGTTCTTCCTGCGTCGGCTGCGCGTAATACGGCGCGGCGAGCAGCAGCGCGTTGAGGCCCGCACGCTTCGCTTCCTGACCGAGGCGGATCACCTCTTTCGTCGTCGTGGCGTTGATGCCCGCCGTCAGATACGACTTGCCGCCCGCTGCTTCGGCGACAGTGTTGAAGGTCTCCACGCGCTCGTCGAAACTCAGCGCGTAGTATTCGCCCGTCGTGCCGCCAATGCCGAGGCCGGAAACGCGGCCCGCGAGATTCGCGGCGTGCTTGCCGAGCAGAACGTGATCGATCTCGCCATCGGCCTTGAACGGGGTGACGAGCGGTGTGTGGACTCCCTCGAAGCTCATGTCGGTTCTCTCTTGAGTAATTGCACTTGCGGCGCGCGAAACTGCGTGCCGCGGTCGGTTGAATCAGCGGCGTCGCTTAGACAAGCGCTTCCGCATGCGAATAGATCGGGAACTGGTTGCACAGGTCCCGCACGCGGCTGCGTACGGCGCGTTCCACCTGTTCATCGCCGCTGGGCTCCCGTTCCAGTGAAGTCAGCACTTCCAGAATCATCTGGCCGATCTGCTCGAACTGCGCAGTGCCGAAGCCGCGTGTCGTACCTGCCGGCGTGCCGAGGCGAATGCCGGACGTGACCGTCGGGTTTTCCGTATCGAACGGGATGCCGTTCTTGTTGCAGGTGATACCCGCGCGCTCCAGTGCTTTCTCCGTCTGCGTTCCCGTCAGACCTTTCGAGCGCAGATCGACCAGCAGCAGATGGTTGTCCGTTCCGCCCGTCACGAGGTTCACGCCGCCCGACTTGAGCACATTGCCGAGCGCCTGCGCGTTGCGCAGCACCTGATCAATATACGCCGTGAATTCAGGGCGCAGTGCTTCGCCGAACGCAACCGCCTTGCCCGCGATCACATGCATCAGCGGGCCGCCCTGCAAGCCGGGAAACACAGCCGAATTGATCTTCTTCGCGATGTCGCCGTTGTTGGTGAGGATGAAGCCGCCGCGCGGCCCGCGCAGCGTTTTGTGCGTCGTCGACGTCACGACGTCTGCGTATTGAACCGGGTTCTCGTGCCGGCCTGCCGCGACGATGCCGGCGATGTGCGCCATATCGACCATCAGCAGCGCGCCCACGCTATCGGCGATATCGCGGAACGCGGCGAAGTCCAGCGCACGCGGATACGCCGAATAGCCCGCGATAATCAGCTTCGGCCGATGCTCTTCGGCAAGACGGCGCACCTGGTCATAGTCGATGCGATACGTGTCCGGGCTCACGCCATATTGCACTGCGTTGAACCACTTGCCGGACAGCGCGGGGCGCGCGCCGTGCGTCAGATGCCCGCCCGCATCGAGCGACATGCCCATCACCGTTTCGCCTGGCTTGACCAGCGCGAGCATGACCGCGCCATTCGCCTGTGCACCCGAATGCGGCTGCACGTTGGCGAATTCCGCTTCGAACAGCGCTTTCACGCGATCGATGGCGAGCGCCTCGACGCGATCCACATGTTCGCAGCCGCCGTAATACCGCTTCGACGGATAACCTTCCGCGTACTTGTTGGTCAGCACCGTGCCTTGTGCTTCCATCACGGCCGCTGAGACTATGTTTTCGGAAGCGATCAATTCGATCTGCGTTTGCTGGCGGCGCAATTCCAGCGCAATCTCCGATGCGATGACAGGGTCGCGGCTCTGGAGCGTTTCTGCAAAAAAGCGCGAGTTCTCGTTCACGTGGTTACTCCGGGAAAATTCGTGAAGCATGTAGTGCAAGACGGCACAAACCAGTTGATGCGATGCGCAATGCTGTAAGGCTTACTGCTGCAGCCAGGCCTTCAGCTTTTCCGGGTGTGCATCGACGAATTTCTTGGCAGCCGTCGCGTAGTCGTTCGTACTGTTGCCTTCAAATTCGATCGCTTCGACGTCGGCGAGCGTCAGCTTGAAGTGCTTGAAGAACACGTCAGCACGGGGAAATTTGGTAGCGAACTGCTTCGATGCGAATGCGTGCACCTGTTCCTCGCCGCCGAGCGTGCCCTTCGGATCTTTCAGGTAGCGCATCTGCCACTTCTGGAACAGCCAGTGCGGGCTCCACACCGTCGCGACAATCCACTGCTTCGACTGATAGGCACGCGACACGCCAGCCAGCATGCCCGCCTCGCTCGACGATTGCAGGTTGTAGCCGTTCAGGTCATAAGCCTTGATGGCCTTCTCTGAAGCCTGCATCAGACCGCCGCCAGGTTCGATACCCTGAATCGTGCCGTTCAGCTTGCTCTTCACATCCGGCTTTTCGAGGTCGGAAATCGTCGCGACCTGCGACTCGGGAATATAGGCAGGCACCGCCCAACCGTTCTTGCCGCCCGTGTAGATCACGCCGACATCGTCCATGTCGTTCTTGTACTTCGCGTAGTAGGCGCCGTGCGTGACGGGCAGCCATCCGCCCACCATGATGTCGAGGTCGCCGCGCGCAACGCCCTGGTACTGGATGCCGATATCCGCCTGCACGAACTGCACGGGCTGCTTGAGGCTCGTTTCGAGCGCGTACTTGGCCACGTTGGCGACAGCGAGAACGTCTGCCCAGTTGGTGACTGCCATCTTGATCGGCTCGGCGGCGAGTGCGTGGCCCGCGCCGACGCTCATCGCCACGACTGTCGAGACAGTCAGTTTCGCAACCAGCGACTTGAACAGATTGGTCTTCATACAGTACTCCTACGCGATTATGAAAGTTTTCGAAAATGGACAAACATAGCGGTGTGGTGTGTTTCTGCTTTACTACGAGATGCCGATGCAGCCAGTATTCAGGTGCGCGCTGCTGCGCTCGCGCCCGGCTTTGCGGTCCGCACGCTGCTGCGTTTCGTCTTCTTTGCCTTTACGCCGAAGCTTTCCGTGAGACGGTCCAGCACGATCGCAAGCAGCACGACGCCCAATCCGCCCTCGAAGCCAATCCCGATGTCGAGGCGCTGGATGCCGCTCAACACGTATTCGCCGAGACCGCCTGCGCCGATCATCGACGCAACCACGACCATCGACAGCGCCATCATGATGGTCTGATTCACGCCCGCCATGATCGAAGGCAGCGCATTGGGCAACTGGATCTTCCACAACAGTTGCGAATCCGTGCTGCCGAACGAGCGCCCTGCTTCCAGCAATTCTTCGCGCACCTGGCGAATGCCGAGCGTGGTGAGACGCACGACGGGCGGCATCGAAAACACGATGGTCGCAATCACGGCGGGCACGCGGCCCAGCCCGAACAGAATGACAGCAGGGATCAGATAGACGAAGGCGGGCATCGTCTGCATGAAGTCGAGCAGCGAGCGCAGCACCACTTCGACGCGCCGGTTTCGCGCGCCCCAGATGCCCAATGGCACGCCGATCACGAGACTGAACACGGTTGCCGCCACCACCAGCGCGAGCGTCGAAACGGTCTGCGCCCAGAGGCCCATGTAGTGAATGGCAAGCAATGCAATGCCGACGAAGATGGAGAACACGACACCGCGCCGCCACAGCGCAAAGGCGACGAGAAATACGAGCATGGCGGCGAACGGAACGGCAGCAAGCCCGTCTTCCAGCAGCTTGATAACAGCACCCAACGCAGCGGAGAAAGCGTCGAAGCCGCCGCGGAAATGCTGAAACAGAAAATTGACCGCGTTTTCCGCAAACTTCCCGATGACTGACGAGTTCATGCTGCTCTCCGTTCCATGACCTGCTTGAGAATCGTCCGGCATGACACGACGCCTGCGAGCTTGCCGGCGGTGTCGGTGACGGGTACGTCGTGTTCCTGGTTCAACGCGATCGTCGCGAGCTGATGCAGATCCGCATCCAGCGATACGGCATTCATGTCCTTCACGAAGGCGTCGCGAATCGGATGGGCGCCAGACTTATGCAGCGAAGCGGGCGTGACGCAGCCTTGATACCGGCCGGCTTCGTCGCAGACGTAGCCGCATTCGACGCCACTATCGATCAGCTGATTCAGGTAGCGTTCGGACGGCGCGGCGACATCGCAGGAAATCAGACCGCGATCGACGCTCGTCATCAGGCTCGACGCTTTCAGGAAACGCGACACGTCGACATTGCGGAAGAAGTCGCGCACATAGGCATCGGCGGGCGACTGGATCAGTTCGGCGGGCGTGCCGACCTGAATCAGACAACCGTCTTTCATGATGCCGATACGGCCGCCAATCTTGATCGCTTCTTCGATATCGTGCGAAATGAACACGATGGTGCGTTGCTCTTCTTTCTGAAGGCGCAGCAGTTCGTTTTGCATTTCAAAGCGGATCAGCGGATCGAGCGCGGAGAACGCTTCGTCCATCAGCAGCACGGAAGGGTTCACCGCGAGCGCGCGGGCAAGACCAACCCGTTGCTGCATGCCGCCAGACAATTCGCCCGGCAGCAGCTTTTCATACGAACCGAGGCCGACCCGCGTCAACGCAGCGCGTGCGATCTCGTAGCGTTGCGCTTTCTTCAGACCCGACACTTCCAGTCCATACGCGATGTTGTCGATCACCGTGCGGTTCGGCAGCAACGCGAACGACTGGAACACCATCGCCATCTTCTTGCGGCGCACCTCACGCAGTTCGAGCGTCGACATGGGCGCGATGTCGCGGTCTTCGAGTATCACCTGGCCCGAGGTCGGCTCGATCAGCCGGTTGAGCAGGCGCACGAGCGTCGATTTGCCGGAACCGGACAGGCCCATGACGACGAAAATCTCGCCGGCCTTGACGCTGAGGCTCACGTTATTCACGGCAACCATGTTGCCCGTCTGTTCGAAGATCTCGTTGCGGCCGAGACCTTGCCGGACCAGCTCGGCAGCACGCTCGGGCTTGGGGCCGAAGATCTTCGACAGGTTCTTGACCGTAAGAATGTCGGTCCCGGAGATCGCGACAGACTTCGCCGCTGCGGAGAAGTCTTCCGCTCCGATCGCGCCCGGATGGATCACGCTGTCCGGCGCAAATGTCAGGTTTGGGGTCATTCGGTCATCCCAACTGGCAAGTTCAAGAAATTGGCGTCGCGTGTCGCGTATGTCCCGCGTGTGTCGTTGCGTGGCATCACTCGACTGCGAACCCGCGGTTCGTTCGCGCAAAATGTCGCTTGTCTTCCTGTTTGCAGAAGATTTGTGCGTCACATCCGGCGAACATCGGGCTTAATGCATGAGTTGCAGCGTATCAAGCCAATTTGCTTCAACCAGCTACATTTTCTACGCGCTTTTCCATACCTCTGGTAATGCAAGGTATTGGGGCAATGGGTGTGAGCGTGTGCTTTCGTCGTGCGGATGATGCGCGGTTCGAGGCGGGGCGGGGGTTTGCGGGCGATTGACGGGTTGTGCGTCGGGGGATTTGGGGGTTGCGGGACGGCGCGCCTTTGGCTGCCTCGTAGGGAATGTACCAGGGCAGCAGCTATATATATGGCAATTCGCCCCGTGCGACGTCACCCACGGGGGCTTGTGCCGCGCGCCTGGAGGCCTAGAACGCCGCGGGAACCGCGCCAGCCGGATGAAAGTCCCGCTCGAATTTCTCGCTCTGATAGCGTTCAAAAGCCTGACGGTCGCCTTCCAGTACACAACCGCATGCGGTCGGCCCTTCGTAGACAAACACATCGCCGTTCCCGATCTTCACAATGCGGCCAGGTGTCAGGCTATTCAATTCATGTGCTTTCAGATTACCAAGCGGTACAGTTTTAAAGCCTGCATTGGACAGCAGTGCTTCCGTTGCATGTGCCTCGTCTCCGACACTCGTACACGCGGCAAGGAGTGACGCAGCGATCAACAAGGCAGCGAGTCCGATCGTATTCTTCATGGCGAATTCCTTTCGAACTGCTACCGCATTTGCCAACCGCCTTGCTCGACATCACGCGCCGCGTGATCCTCGGCACAGTAAAACGAGATCGACACGGCCGCCATCGTCTTGACCACGACTTCCACCAGCGACAGATAGAAGAACGTGCGCGACAACGTGTACAACTCGGGCAGCGTCGCGCCAGTCACGACGATACTCACTACGCAGCAGAACGCGCACGCGGCAAGCGCTGCGAACGAGCCGCACAGCGCGGCCAATGCAATGCCCGCGATAACCAGCTTGACGAACACGATGATCGCAACATGGAGCTTGCCCATCGGATAGAGCAGATCCCAGCGCGTTTCAAGAAGCGACCACAACAGCATCGCGACGATGGATGCCCTGCAAGCAATACCCGGCGATGGCGTTATCCGGCTGTCGTGGGGTTCAGCACGCATGGCCACCTCCTTCGATACATGGCGAGTGAATCAATCTCACCGAGTATCCATGGATGGCTTTGCGCGCTCTCTCAGGTTCGTTCGGGAAATTGTCGATATGAACGGCGACGCTTGTCTCAGAACACCCTGGTTCTGTCCGCGGGCTCCGCGCGCCGCAGTTCCTCGCGCCCTTCGTCGTCGCGCGCAGGATAGCGATGCTGGCCAAACCGCAGGATGTACACGCTGATCGCGAGCACGGCTATTCCTAGCGTCGTGAACAGAACATGCTGATCGGCGGTATCGCCGGCACGCAGGATCAGATCCCGCGCAAGCGACGCCATCGCAATGTAAAGCGGGAAGCGAACCGGCATTTGACCGAGACGCAGATAACGCGCGTCCATCGCCAGTACTTCCAGATAAAGGAACATCAGCAGCAGGTCCGTGAGCGAAACCTGACCGGCCATCAGCACGCGCCACGCTTCGATCGCCATCGCGTATGCAGTCGCCAGGCCGATAAGTATCAGGCCCGCCAGTTCGACCACATTGATAAAGCGATCGAATCGGCGCCGGATGTTCTCCGTCATATTCTGTTCGGGACAATTCTTCATATCGACAACCTGGACGTCTCAGCATGCAATGAGAGAGAGGTTATCGTGTCGAATACGTATGAATGGCGTACAAACCGGCTGTTTCGCGTGCAGCACAGCAGCACAGCAGCACAGCACTACGCTAGCGATCCCTGTGCGACAGGCAGATTCGGCAGTTGCTCGCGCAAGAACTGAATCCACGTCTTCAGCTTGATATTGAATGAATGTCGCGGCGGATAGATCGCGAAGTACTGCACCTGTTGCGTGCTGTACGCGGGTAGCAGATGAACGAGCTTTCCCGTCCGAAGATGCGGCAATGCATCGGCAATCGGCAAAATGCCCACACCCATCCCGCGACATAACGCCACTGCCATTGCATCGGCCAGATTGACGGAGAATACGATCCGTCCCGGTACCGCCGATTCCTCGCCGTCCGGCCCGTCGAACAGCCATTCGCCGTGTGCGGCAAGCGGCGAGCGCAATTCGAGGCACGCATGCTGTGATAGTTGATTGAGCGAAGTCAGCAAGCCACGCCGCTCGACATACTCCCGCGAAGCGCACAGGATGCTATGCGCACTGCCCACGCGTTGCGACAACAAACCGCAGTCGCCGAGTTCCGTACCCTGTACGATCGATACGTCGTACCCTTCTTCGATCAGATCCGGCATTCGCTGACCGAGTGTCAGATCGATCTGTACATCGGGAAATCGCTCGCGGTAACGCGAGATAACGGGCACCACGCAGTGCTGCCCGAAGCTCGTGACGGAGTGAATCTTCAATCTTCCAGATGGGTGCGGCGCACCGTCTTCCGCTTCGGACTCAGCCTCATCGACGCTGGCAAGAATATGCTCGCATTGCTGCAGATAGCGCTGGCCTGCTTCAGTTGGTGAAATACGGCGGGTCGTGCGATCCAGCAAGCGCGTGCCAAGGCGCGATTCAAGATCGCTCACCGCTCTCGATGCGTGCGCGACTGTCGCCCCGATATCGCGTGCAGCCGCCGTAAAGCTGCCTGTTTCGATCACGCGCATGAACATGCGCATGTTGTTGAAAGTGTCCATCGTGAAGCTCTTCAATGTTCATCTGCACTGGATTCTTGCATGAAGAACTCACGTTATTGCACGGTATTCCAGCAATATTGCTTTGTCCGATAGCCTGTAATCCGCTGATTCCGCAACGTTTGGGAAAGCAGACTTTGCAGTAATCGTATTTATCCCTGCGTGCCGGGTTCCTAGACTGATCACCAAGGTCGCGAACAAACGTTTCTCGGCCTGACTGACCCAGACACGAGGTATGAATCATGAAGACTTTGATCAAGGCTGCTGCGCTGGTCGCAGCAATGGCAATGCCGCTGGTTTCGTTCGCACAAACCGCTCAGCCCGTCACGCGTGCACAGGTGAAAGCGGAACTGGTGCAACTGGAGAAGGCAGGCTACCGTCCCACCGATTTCAGCGACACCAACTACCCGGATAACATCCTCGCCGCCGAGGCCAAAGTTGCCGCGCAAAACCAGAAGGCACAAGACGGCGGATACGGACCGTCTACTGCCGGTGTTTCGCAGTCGGGCCATCGTTCAACGGACGCTTTTGCGCTGTCGTCGAGTCCCGTCTATGACCATCACTGAGACCGTATTGCCGGTTGCTCCGCCTTCGTGACGGATCAACCGGCATTGGCGAACCACACTCCTTCTGCAGTCCACTTTCTCCCCGCCCGCATCGCAATCACTGCGACTGCTTCGCAACGACAAACCCAAACAGTTCCTCGCTCAACAGCGCGCCTTCTTCGGATAGCGCTGCATAGCCGCGTCCGTCTTCGAACACTTCAAACTGAAGCAGCCCGGCCGACCTGAGATCGGTCAATGCCCTGCGCAACGTGCTCATCGGCAGCGCGCTGCGCTTTGACAACTTCGCCAGGGACCACGGTTGTTCCCGCGCTTCGTTGAAGGCGATCCACAACTGTTCGAGCACATCGACAAACACCGGATCGAATTCGACGCTTGCCGGCACGGTTTCGGTTTCGTTTTCCATTTTCATCACCATCACAGTTCGTCACGATGGCGCGATTGTAGTCACGAACACCCACTGTGCTCTTTATCCGATGCACTGCGTCGCACAGAAGAACCGAGCGTGCATTTATGAAAACAGGCGCTATATCAGGCGTTTTCTCCGCAAAATCAACCTGAAAACAGGCGCTTTTCAAACTGTACTCTTAACCGCCCCATCGATTTGTGCGCTCCGGCCAACTGTATTTGATTCTATTCTGCTCACCAGTCGGATGCGTGAATGAAGAACCTGTCTCCAGGCTTCAGCGCAGCACAGTCAACGGGAGCCGAACTCATGGACAAACCGAAACAGCAGGGCCGTATCGAGCCATACCATCACCCCGCAGCGGGCTGGGGCGCATTGAAGTACGTCGCGATCAATCTGATCAAGGAACGCGTGTCCGGCGGCAACTACCGCACGCTCTTCAAGCAGAACCAGCCTGACGGTTTCGATTGCCCGGGCTGCGCGTGGCCCGATCGCGAACATGCTTCCACGTTCGAATTCTGCGAAAACGGTGTGAAGGCCGTCGCCGCCGAAGCGACGACCAAGCGCGTCACGCGCGAGTTTCTCGCGGCGAATACGACCGAAGCACTGATGAAGCAGACCGACTACGAACTCGAGCAGCACGGTCGTCTCACGGAACCGATGGTCTACGATCCGATGACCGACACGTACAAGCCGATCGACTGGAACGATGCGTTCGCGTTGATCGCTGCGCATCTGAACAAGCTGGAGTCGCCGCATGAAGCCGCGTTCTACACATCGGGCCGCGCGAGCAATGAAGCTGCCTATGTGTATCAGCTGTTCGTGCGCATGTTCGGCACCAACAATTTCCCCGACTGCTCGAACATGTGCCACGAAGCGACGAGCCGTGGTCTGCCGGGCACGGTGGGTATCGGCAAAGGCACGGTGACGCTCGACGACTTCGAGCACGCCGACACGATCATCATCTTCGGTCAGAACCCGGCTACGAATCACCCGCGCATGCTCGGCGAACTGCGCGAAGCCGCGCGTCGCGGCGCGACCATCGTGTCGGTGAATCCGCTGCGCGAACGCGGGCTCGAACGTTTCTCAAGCCCGCAACACCCCATCGAAATGCTGACGATGGGCAGCACGAAGATCGCCTCGCTGTTCATCCAGCCGAAACTCGGCGGCGACTTTGCGCTGATCAAGGGCGTCGCAAAACATATCCTTGAACTCGACGATATTGCGGTCGAAAACGGCACGGAGCGTGTTCTCGATCTCGACTTCATCGCGCGTCATACGCTGGGCTTCGAAGCATTCGCAGAAGATCTGCGCAATGAAGACTGGTCGCTGCTGGAACGCGAATCGGGCGTCGCACGCGAAGACATCGAAGCGCTCGGCCGAATCTACGCGAACGGCAAGCGCACCATCGCCACGTGGGGCATGGGTATCACGCAGCACAAGCATTCGCATCAGACCGTTCACATCCTGTCGAACCTGATGATGATGAAGGGCAATATCGGCCGGCTCGGTGCGGGTCTGTGTCCCGTGCGCGGACACTCGAACGTGCAGGGCAACCGCACGGTCGGCATCGAAGAAAGACCTTCTACGGAGTTCCTCGATCGTCTCGCACAGGTCTACAACTTCGAACCGCCGCGCGGGCAAGGACTCGACGTCGTGGAAACAGTGGAAGGCATGCTCGAAGGTCACGTGAAGGTGTTTATCGGCCTGGGCGGCAACTTCGCGATGGCGACGCCCGACACGTTCCGCACGTGGGACGGCCTGCGTTCCTGCGACCTGACGGTGCACATCACCACCAAGCTCAATCGCAGCCACCTCGTGCACGGCAAGCACGCCCTCATTCTGCCGACGATGGGCCGCACGGAAATCGACATTCGCAACGGCGTCTCGCAAGGCGTGACCGTCGAGGATTCGATGAGCATGGTGCACATTTCGTACGGCATGAATACGCCCGCGTCGAAGCACCTGATGTCGGAGACAGCCATCGTCGCGAACATCGCGCATGCGACGCTTGGCGACAGCAAGGTCAAATGGCTCGCCTTTGCCGACGACTACTCGCTGATCCGCGACGACATCGCCAAGGTGTTCGACGACTTCGCCAACTACAACGAACGCATCAAGCATCCGGGCGGCTTCCATCTGCGCGTCGCATCGCGCGAACTGGACTGGCAGACCTCGACGGGCAAGGCGAACTTCGTCGTTCACGCTGTCCAGGAAGACACGCCGATCAAGCGCGCACAGAAGATTCACGGCGAACGCCTGATGACGCTAATGACCACACGCTCGCACGATCAGTACAACACGACCATCTACGCACTCGACGACCGCTATCGCGGCGTGTTCGGCCAGCGCCGCGTCGTGTTCATCAATCCCGCCGACATCGAAATGCTCGGCTTCAAGAATGGCGACTGGGTCGACATGACAACCGTCTGGGATGACGGCGTCGAACGTCGTGCGAATTCGTTCCGGCTCGTCGAATACGACATTCCGCGCGGCTGCATCGGCGCATATTACCCGGAGACCAATCCGCTCGTGCCGCTGCACAGCGTGGGCGATGTCTGCAATACGCCGACTTCCAAATCGATTCCCGTATTGCTGCATCACTCCGCCGAGCCGGAAGTCGCTCATCCGTTCTGACCCGTCACTTTGTATCCCACCGGGCGCGCTCCCCTTCGCGCCCGGCGTCAACCTGGAAATGGTATCTGTCATGTCTCTGGAAGCCCTCCACCTGGCACGCGGTCAGTTCGCGATGACCGCCATCTTTCACATACTGTGGCCGATTCTCACGATCAGCCTTTCCGCATTCCTGCTCGTCGTGGAAACGCTGTGGGTCAAGACCAACGAAGTCGTCTGGTACCGGCAGGCGCGCTTCTGGAGCAAGCTGCTGTTGCTGAACTTCGCCGTCGGCGTGGTCAGCGGCATTCCGATGGAGTTTCAGTTCGGCACCAACTGGGGGCCGTTCTCAAACTACACGGGGCAATTCTTCGGCAACATTCTCGGCTTTGAAGGCGCGATGGCGTTCATGCTCGAGGCGGGCTTTGTCGGCATCATGATGCTCGGCTGGGGCCGCGTGCCCAAGGGCGTGCATCTGTTCGCAACCGCCATGGTCGCGCTCGGCTCGACGCTCTCCGCGTTCTGGATCATGGTCGCGAATTCGTGGATGCAGACGCCCGCTGGCGTGACCGTCGAGAACGGCAAGCTGGTCGTGACGAGCTATATGAAGGCCATTTTCAATCCGGACATGTTCTGGGGCGTCAGCCATATGTGGTTCGCCGCGCTCGAAACCGGCCTCGTCGTCGTCGCGGGTATCTCCGCGTATTACCTGTTCAAGCGCCGCAACCCCGAATTTTTCATCCGCTCGTTCAAGGTCGCGCTGCTGTTGCTCGCGTTCGTCGCGCCTGTGCAGATCTGGCTCGGCGATTCGAGCGGTGTCGATGTGTTCGAAACGCAGCCTGCCAAGGGCGCGGCCATCGAAGGCCACTGGGAAACCAACGCACCGGGCACGGGCGCGTCGTGGTCGCTGATTGCATGGCCGGACAAGGCGAAGCAAGGCAACGACTGGTCGCTCGAAGTCCCCGGCTTGCTGAGCGTGCTCGGCACACACAGCCTGCACGGCCAGGTCAAGGGTCTGAAGGACATCCCCGTGGCTGACCAGCCGCCGATGCTGCCGCTCCTCTACTACGCATTCCGCGCGATGGCGGGTATCGGCTTCCTGTTCATGGTGCTCGCGTTCTGGACGATCTACGTGTTCCGCAAGACGCGCGGCAATTTCGAAGCGCTGCTCGCGCAGAAGAAGCTGTTCCTCGCGTGGGTGCTGGCGATTCCGCTGCCGTATATCGCGGTGGAATGCGGCTGGATCGTGCGTGAAGTCGGCCGCCAGCCGTGGGTCGTGTATGGACTGCTGCGCACCGAGCATGCGGCGTCTGCCGTGTCTTCGACGGCGATCAGCGGCAGCATGCTGATGTTCGCTGCGTTCTATGTGGTGCTGATCACGTCGTTCTTCATCTTCGCGCGCCGCTGGCTGAAAAACGGTCCCGACCTGACGCTGCAACCGCCCGTCGAGCCCGCGCCGCGCACGACGCAACAGGCAATCGAATACTGATTCGCCCGTCTGCCCATTCAATGCTCTTATCGACAGGCTGAAAAATGAACGCCGTGACAACACAGGAATTACTCAGTAACGCATGGTTCGGCATCATCGGACTCATGCTCGTCTTCTACGTGATAACGGACGGATTCGACCTTGGCGTCGGCATCCTTACGCTATTCCGCCGTAAAGAGTCTGACCGCGACGTGATGATCCAGTCGATCGGCCACGTCTGGGACGCCAATGAAACGTGGCTGGTCGCTCTCGGCGGCGCGCTGTTCGGCGCGTTCCCGGCGGCGTACTCGCTGCTGCTCACGCAACTGTACGTGCCCGTGATGCTGCTGATCGCGAGCCTCATCATGCGCGGCGCGTCCATCGAGTTCCGCCATGCGGCGCATCGCAGCAAGCCCGTGTGGGATGCCGTGTTCGGCATCGGCAGCCTGCTCACTGCCATCTGCCAGGGCATCGTGCTCGGCAAGGTGCTGACGGGTCTCGTGCCCGGCATCGACAACGCGGCCTTCGTCGCCGTCACCGCCATCGGCGTGGTGTCCGGCTATTCGCTGCTCGGCGCGACGTGGCTCATCAAGAAGACGACGGGCGCGATCGAAGACGCCTCACGCCGTTACGCGACTTATGCCGTGTTCACAACGGTGATCGCTGCGATCGTCGTGTCGCTCGGTACCGTGAAGATCAGCCCGGTTGGCGTGACGCGCTGGGACGACATTGGTGTCTTCCACGTGCTGCTCGCGCTGGCCGTGCTGGCTGCCGGCGCGTTCGCGTATATCCTCTACGCGATCCGGATGCGCGGCGAACATAGCCCGTTCGTTGCGTCGATGGTGCTGTTCGTGGTGTCGTTCGCGGGCCTCGCGATCAGCCTGTTCCCGTACATCGTGCCAGGGCAGCTGTCGATCGCGTCTGCAGCCTCGGATGGCACGACGCTCGTGTTCATGCTGTTCGGCATCGGCATCGTGTTTCCGATCATGATCGGCTACAACCTGTTCCAGTATCACCTCTTCCGTGGCAAGGTCGTGCCCGTCAAGCACTGATCGTCGGCTTCGCGACATGACGCCGGTGCGCGCGCTCGACGCCGCACCGGCGTTTGCATGAGACCCGCGGCCTGAGGCCGCACACCTGTGTGCGCCGGACAGGCGGCCCACTGCAACTGGATTTGACTTATGAACCTGACCGTGTGCGACGGTACTGTGCTACAGCATGTGACCCGTGTGCGCGACGGCGCAATCAGCACGTCCGACGACCTCGTCGTGCAGGAAATGCCCGTTTCACTCGCGTTCAACGGCACGTCACACGCGGTGATGATGTGCACGCCCTGCGACCTCGAAGCATTTGCCGTCGGATTTTCGCTGACAGAAGGTCTTGTCGACCGCGCCGCCGATATTCTCGACGTGTCAGTCGAACGTCATGCGGACAGTGCCGTTGTCGACATCACGATCACCTCCGAAGCCTTGACGCGCGTCAGACAGATGCGGCGAACGCTCGCGGGCCGCACGGGCTGCGGCGTATGTGGAATCGAAAGTATCGATCTGCTCGACATGCAGCCGCACCCCGTTCGCGATTCCAGCGCAGCGCGCGACGTGAGTGCAGCCGCGATCGGGCGCGCGGCGCGCGAGTTTCCCGAATGGCAGAATCTGATGCGCAGCACAGGCGCCGCGCACGCAGCCGGCTGGTGCTCGCTGAACGGTGCGGTGCTCGCCGTGATGGAAGATGTCGGGCGCCACAACGCGCTCGACAAGCTGATCGGCAAGCTCGTGGAGCGCGATGTCGATCTGACGCACGGCTTCGTTTTCATGTCCAGCCGAGCCAGCTATGAACTCGTGCGCAAGGCGGCGAGACTCGATATTCCGATGATCGCGACCATTTCCGCGCCCACGTCACTCGCGATACGCATCGCCCAGCAGGCCCACATGCGGCTGGTAAGCTTTTGCCGTAAGGACGGATTCGTCGAATATTGCGCAGCGCCTCTGCTGCAAAAGGCATGAGGTCATACACAATGAATCAGGGTTTGGAAACGGGCGTCGCTGAAAAGCCGGATCTGCTGGCCGATTTTGATTCCGTGCAGCAGTCGCTGCTTGCCGCTACCCCCACGCTCGATCTGGGCGAACAGCTTTCACTCGAGGAATGCGCCGGGCGCGTCCTGCTCGACGACGTGATCGCCGCTCACGACATGCCGCATGCCGACAACAGCGCGATGGACGGCTACGCGATCCGCTACGCGGACTATGCCGACGGCGCTACGTTTCCCGTTCAGGACTGCCATTACGCGGGCGACATGCCGCCGCCGCTGCAGCCCGGCAAGGCGACGCGGCTTTTCACGGGCAGCCTGCTGCCGGAAGGCGCAGACACAGTCGTCATGCAGGAACATGTCTCCTCGGACGGCGAGTGCATCCGGATCAACAAGCCAATACGCGCGGGGCAGCATGTGCGGCGCCGCGGCGAGTTCGCCCGGCACGGCGATACACTGATCGCCAGAAGCACGCTTCTGAATGCCGCGCACACCGGCCTGCTTGCGATGCAGGGCATCGGCTGGGTCCGCGTGCAGCGCAAGCTGCGCGTCGGCATTCTGACGACGGGCGACGAACTCGTGCGCGTTGGTGAACCGTTGCGCGCGGAACAAAGCTACGACAGCAACGGACCGATGCTCTCCGCGCTCGTGCGCGGCATGGGTGCGTCCGTCACGGCGCGCCTGCATGCGAAGGACGATTTCACGCAAACGCGCGCTGCAATCGCGCATCTGCTCGCGCATTCCGACCTCGTCATCAGCGCGGGCGGCATTTCGACGGGCGAGAAAGACCTGCTGCACTCGGTTCTCGATTCGCTCGGCGGCGAACTGGAAGTCTGCAAGGTGCGCATGAAGCCTGGCAAGCCGTTTTCGGTCGGCACCGTAGCGGGCAAGAAGCTCGTGTGCCTGCCGGGCAATCCTGGCGCGGCGTATGTGGTGTTTGCGTTGATGGTCAGCCCGATGTTGCGGCAGCTTCAGGGACGCAGCGCGGTACTTCCTCGCACGCCGCGTCTGCCGCTGGTTGGCCGCACCCGCGTGGCGGGACATCGCGACGAGTTCATCCGCGTCGAGCTGCGCGTTGCATCCGACGGCACGCAGCAATTGCATCCGTTCGATCAGCAAAGCCCCGGCTCGCTCAATACGCTGGCTGCCGCGACGGGTCTCGCGCGCATTCGGGCAGGCGGCAGCGCCAATGAAGGCGAACGCGTCGAGTACTACGACTTCGACACCTGGCTTGCCTGACGCGGCACTACCCCATCAGCGGCAGCGTGCGAATACACAAGCAGATTCGCGCGCGGCGCCGCAACATCGAGCCATTGGCCGTACCCAGCCTGTACCAATCAATCAAATCCGATATCCCAGTCTTATGGACATGATTCAGAACATGCGCGTCTTTACGCGTGTCGTTGAAAGCGGCAGCTTTACGGCGGCCGCGCTGACATTCGATGCGGCGCCCAGCGCCATGTCGCGCGCCGTCACCGAACTGGAAACCCATCTGCGCGCACGGCTGCTTACGCGCTCCACGCGCAGTCTCGCGCTGACGCCCGCCGGGCAGGTCTATCTGGAACGCTGCAAGCAGATCCTGTCCGACCTCGCGAGCGCCGAAGAAGCGGTGAACGAAGCGCACCAACGCCCGGCAGGCACGCTGCGTATCGTCAGCTATGCGAGCATTGGCCAGCACTACATTCTTCCCGCGATCTCGAAGTACCGCACGATCTATCCCGATGTGCGCGTTGAACTGACGCTGACGCAAAACACGCCCGCGCTGTATGCAATGGGCGCGGACGTCGCCATTTTCCCGGCCTCGTCGCTGTCGGACTCGGAAATGATTTCGCACACGCTCGGCTCGACGCATAACGTGCTGTGCGCGTCGCCGGAATATGCGCGTGCTCGCGGGCTGCCCGACACACCGTCCGAACTCGCAGCGCACGATTGCCTGACGCTGAGCATGCCCGGCTTTCCGACCTGCGAGTGGATGTTCGAAAAGGACGGCAAAACGGAAGCGGTGCACGTCGACAGCCTGTTGCAGGCGAATATCGCCGAATCGCTGATCGTCGCGATGCGCAATGGCATGGGGATCGGCGCACTGCCTTCGTATGCCGCGGTTCCCGCGTTGAAGGACGGCAGCCTTGTGCGCGTGCTGCCGCAATACTCGCTGCACAAGATGAACATCTATGTGCTGTATCCCGCAGGCAAATTCATCGACGCGCGCACGAAGACCTGGGTATCGTTCGTGCGAGATTACGTTTCTGAACTGATTACGCGCGATGAAGCGGCGCTTGAGCTGCCTGTCGTCGAGAACTTCATCTCGATCTGATCCCACGTCGGGCCGTGCCATCGCGGCCCCTTTTCTAACGGAAGTGGAACGGCGCTTCCTTGTCGATCAGCGTGCTGCGCATGAACCGCAGGCACGCTCGCATGCGTCGCACCTGCTGGATCTTATGCGTCGCGCCATACAGCTCATCGAGCATGTTTCCCGCCACGCCGATTTGCGCATCGATTGCCGCGATGCATTGCGTGAGGTTCGCCTTGGTCGGGTCGTCGAAAAGTCGCGAGAGCTTGCCCATCGTCCTGTCCGTCAACGCCAACCATTCCGGACGAATGATCGTCACGAAATGCGCGTCGCGGTTTTCGGTTCTCAGATCGATTGCCGCATGGCCGATTTCGAGCACGGCAAGCATCCATAGCAACGCGTCGTCATAGCCTTTCGGGTGTTGCGGCGCGAGTGCGCGAAGCTGAGACATCATGTCGTGCGTGCTCGACTGGAATATCTCCTTCAAACCGTCGGGTAACGCCGTGCATGTCAGTCTGACCTGTCCACGCAAGTCGCGTGTCAGCGCAGCCAGCCGCCATGGAATTTCGACCGGGAACACAACAGCGAACGCAAGCGCACAAGCCAGCATCGAGATCGTCAATGCGAGTCCATTGTTCAGCAATTGCTGCGGCATATAGTGGATCACGTTGTCGGGGCCGGCCAGCACGCAGAAGAAGATGCAGAAGCTCACGCCGTAGCCCGTCAGTTTCGGACGCGTGGCGAGGAATGCGCCGAATCCAAGCAATGGCGCAAGCACATAGCACAGCAGCGGAAACCCTGTGATGTTCGGATACAGAAACGCGAGTGCGAGATAACCCATTGCCGTGGCTGCCACCGCGCCGCCCGCCATCTGCATGCAGAACCTGGCCGGCTTCGGCGAGTTCGAACTCAGTGCAGCAGTCGCCGCCGCGCCAATGATCGCGTAGCCACCGCTCGGCCAGTCACTCGACAGCCAGAACGCGCCGATCGTACCGAGTATCACAGCTGTCGTGACGAACGTGAGCAAGACCACGTAGCGATTGGTCTTTACGACATACTTCACTTCCGTGTCTTCCAGCGCGTGCCGTTGATAGGCGAGCGACACATACGTCTGCGCATAGCGGACATAGCCTGATGCAAACGCTTCGAGCAATTCGATCGCCGTGTCGAAGTCGAGCTGCTCCTCTTCATTCAGCAGTTCGCCTGTGTCGTTCAGCGCCGCGCGTGCCTGCGCGGACAGCATGTTGCGAAACGTCGCGACGCTAGCCGCCTTTTCACCGACGTAGATATCGTCCACCATTGCGGGATCGCTATGCACGGCGATCAGATGCGCCAGTTCCTGCGCGAACGGCGTGACGATTCCAACGATACGCGCCCGGTCAGACATGCCGACTCGTGACATGAAACGATGCAGCGCATGCAGCCGCGTGCAGAGATCCATGAAGTCGCTATTGAGCCGCGCAAGGCGCTTCGTCCTGGCGCGGATATCCGGATCTTCGAACGACGCGAACGCGCGCGTCGTTTCGAATCCCACCACGCTGTCGACGAACTCGCCGTACCTGGCCCGAAAAGCAGTCGCGTCGATATCCTCGGTCAACGAGCGCGCGGCGAAGGTCGAAAAGTTGGCGAAGCGTTCGCGCCGCATATGTTTGAGCCGTGTGCCCGACCATTGCGGAAACACGATTGCGCTGACGAGACCCGAGCAGAGAATGCCGAGCAAGACCTCTGCGCCCCGATTGAGCGCCGCGATGAACAGCCCGTCAGGATTGAGCACAGTCGGAATGCCGATCAGCGCAGCCGTGTAGCCCGCCAGCACGAATGCGTACCACTGGAAACTCCGGTAGCGAATTGCGGCAGCCGTGCACAGCGCCACCCACAGGCTCATACCTACGACATACAGCGACGCCTGCTGCGGAAACAACGCACCAAGCGCGACGGCTGCAATTGCGCCCGCAAGCGTGCCGAGCACGCGGTAGAAGCTCTTCGACAACACCATGCCGCTGAGCGGCTGCATCAGCACGAAGACGGTCGCCATCGCCGTGCGAGGCGCGGGTATTTCCAGCTTCATCGCGATGCCCATTGCAAGGAACGCAGCGATCAGCGTCTTCGCCAGATGCAGCCAGATCAAGCCGTTGGTCGCACCCCAATGCGACACATGCATGCGCATCGATCTGAGCCATGCGCGTTCGGCCCGCGAGACCGTCATTTCCATGCAGAAACCTTTCTTCGATGTTCATTGCCCGCGTAACGCATTTTTCGAACGCGAACGCAGCGGCTAAAAAAATACCCAAGCCGCAGGGGCTTGGGCGAATCCATCAGGGTTGATGGAGAGGGTCTACGATACGGGTCAAATGGCCTTGCGAAGCACGAAAACGGGT
Organism: Burkholderia sp. Ac-20365; assembly: GCF_017104715.1. GTDB lineage: Bacteria > Pseudomonadota > Gammaproteobacteria > Burkholderiales > Burkholderiaceae > Paraburkholderia. The sequence continues at coordinate 195,538 of NZ_JAAGPI010000001.1, read as the reverse complement.
TCCGTGTGACGCGCATCCATGTTGATCTTTCTGGCCCGCCCGCGCTGCCCTGCACGAACGGAAGTTTCTGTATCGCCCGCTGCCGGCGGGTATCACGCAATCTTCAACTGTCCACTGCGGGACGTCGTTCAACTGTGTATCCCACGCGTCGCGCACGCCGGTATGGTGTAGACATGAGGCAGCCGCTTTCTTCCGGTTGCCCGCTACACATGGCATCGACATATGGAACACGACACCGTCACCGAAGCAACCCTGCTCAACCTGTTGCGCGTCATCGCGCAGGCAACCGATCCAGAAGGGAATCTCGTCACCACGAAAACCATCGCAAAGCAAACCGGTTTGCCACTGGAACTCGCCACCCGTTTCATCTTTGGCCTCGCCGACGCCGAGGCCGTCGAACTCGAATCTTGCGGACGGCGCGACACGTCGGTACGGATCACGCGCTTCGGCCAGGAGATCCTGCAAACGGAGTCCTGATCTCACGACGTCGTGCCGCGCAGCGAGAGCGGGTGTGTCCTGTCGTCACTTTTGACGACGACGGTGCACGTGGTGCCCGCGGCAAGCTCGACGCCATCCGGCACCGAATCGATCTTGATGCGCACCGGCACGCGCTGCGCGAGCCGCACCCAGTTGAACACGGGGTCGACATTGGCGATCAGTTCCTTGCTCTCGGGGTTGTCCTGGTCGTAGATGCCGCGCGCGAGGCTCTCCACGTGACCTTGCAGCTCACCGCCGCCAAGAAGACGCATCTCGGCCTTGTCGCCGACTTTCACATGCGGCAGCTTGGTTTCTTCGAAGTAGCCGTACACCCAGAACGAATGTGCATCCACGACAGCAAGCTTCGCGGTGGAGATCGTCGCGTAGTCGCCTTGCCATGTGGTCAGATTCGTCACATAGCCGTCCACGGGCGACACGACCCGCGTTCTCGACAGATTGAGCTTCGCGGCATCGAGCGCGGCGACGGCTTCCTCATACGCGGCCTGCGCGGCGTCGGCCGAATGCTGCGAGTCTTCCTTCGTTTCCGTCGATACCACCTCGTTATCGAGCGCCGCACGGCGTTTCGCGTTGTCGCGCCGCAACGCCAGTTCTGCCTTGCGCGCAGCCACCGTGGCCTCCGCCTGCTGGACCGCGATCTCGTAGTGCGACGGATCGATCTGCATCAACAGATCGCCCTTCTTGACGAACTGGTTGTCGTGCACAGGCAGCCCGACGATGATGCCCGACACGTCCGGCGCAACGGTCACGATTTCAGCGTGGACGCGCCCGTCGCGCGTCCACGGTGCGTACATGTAGTGCACCCACAGCACGCGGCCCACTATCGCGGCGATCAGAACGAACAACGTCGTCGCGAGCGCCCCTACGATCTGCTTGCCTTTCATTTCGTCCTCTTGTTTCGTTCTCTTGTTTCGTTCTCTTGTCACCGGTACACGAACAGACTCAAGCCGCCGCACACGATCACGAGCAGACTCGCGCGAAAGAGCGCCGGATGCCACACGACCTTGTAGAGCGACACGTAGGCAAGCACGCGGTCGAGCAACCACGTCAGCCCCGCGCCGCCGAGACAGATCAGAATCAGGCTCGGCATGTAGGTGTCGAAGAATGCAATCTCACGCGGCATGGTCGGGTTCCAGTACGAAGCTTGAATGGAGTTCGGCGGCCGTCATTGACTCGCCTTCGGTTCAGCAGGCTTTTCGCCGAGGCCAAACGGATGCAGGCTTGCTTTCGGCAAGGTCTGATCGGATGAAGGACCATCCGAAGGCTGTGCGAGCCCACCGCCCAGCGCGACAACCAGCGATGCGCGGTTGTTCAGCCGTTCCGCCTGCACTTTCGCGAGACTCTCCTGTGCGTGCAGCAGTTGTGTCTGCGCGATCAGCACATTGACGTAGTCGGTGAGGCCCTGCGTAAAGCCCTTTTTCGCGAGGTCATAGTTCCTCTGCGCGATCGAAACGGAACGCTCCGCATCGTCCTGCTGCGTTTGCAGCGAGCGCATGTGCACCACTTCGTCGGATATCTCTTTCAGCGCGTTGACGATGCTCTGGTTGTAGTCGTCCACCGCTTCGTCGTAGCTCGCCGATGCTGCGCCCAGTTGCGAGCGCAGGCGGCCACCGTTGAAGATGGGCAGCGACAATGCGGGCCCCGCAGTCCACCCGCCGCTCATCGATTTGAGGAACTGGAACAATGGACCGGCCGCCGCGTAACCGCCCACCGATGCCAGCAGATTGATGTCCGGATAGAACTCGGCTTTCGCCACGTCGATGCCGCGTGCCTGCGCGGCAACCGTCCATCGCGCGGCAACCACATCGGGACGATGGCCGATCAGGTCGGCGGGAATCGTCGACGGCAATGCTGTCGGCGCACTCATCGCGAGGCTCGGGCGCTTCAATGCATCGCCTGCGCCCGGACCTTTTCCTGCCAGCGCGGCGAGCCGGTTCCGGTTCAGCGCAATCGATTCTTCAACGGCATCCACGCGCCGCTCGTAGTCGGGAATCGGCGTTTGTGCCTGCGTGACTTCGAGTTCCGTGCCGAGACCGCCCTTGAAGCGCTTCACGGCGATTTCCGCGATCTTCTTCTGTTGATCGAGCGTGGCGTTCGCAATGTCGAGCAACTGATAGTTCAGCGAGAGATCCACATACGTGCGCACCACGTTCGCTTCGAGTTCGAGTTGTGCAGCTCGTTCATCGGCGGCTGTCGCGTGCGCGAAATCGAGTGCCTTGAGCGCGCCGTTCCTGTCCTTGCTCCACACATCGAGGTGATACGAGAATTGCAGCGCGGCTGTGTTGTCCCACGTCGTCGCATCCGCGAGCGGACCGGGGCCATAAAACACGTTGTCGGGCCAGCCATGACGCTGCACGGACATGTTGCCGTTCACTTGCGGCGCGAGCGCCGAACGGGCGATGCCCATCACCGCCTGCGCCTCGCGGATTCTCGCCTGCGCAGCCGCCAGCGACGGACTGCCGCTCACCGCCATCGCGACCCAGTCATTCAATTGCGGATCGTCATAAACGGTCCACCAGTCGGATGCGGGCCATTGCGCGTCGGTATCGGCCGCGCGTATTGCCTTGCCCGCATCGAGCGATGCGGGATCGGATTGTTCTGCCTGAGCGTGGATGCCACCCGTACTCGCGCATCCGACTAATGTCAATGAAACGCCGAGAACCGTAGCCATGGCCGCTCGCTTCCATATCGGCGCCAACACAGTTCAACCTCTCCAAAGAAACCCGACGCATGGCGAGTTATGTTTTTGCCATTGCGCCAAACAATGCGGCACCCGGAGAGTGCGAACAGATTCGCATTCTCCCGACATTCGAATACTTCACTGGATGTCTTGCCGCGATGAAACGATGACCCGCGTTATCGCTTGCTTTCGATGCTTGCGCGAACCATGTCAGACACGGAATGACGATACGGGGTATCCCATCCGCTCACTTTCGGAATCCTTCCGCGCGCATTGAAAATGCACGCTGCCTTTCTTTCGCGACCTATCCCGCTGCGCAACTGCCGGGTTGCGAGCTGACAGCGACATGACCCTCGGCTTTCTGTTTCGCCTTCTGCGCCGCGAGCCTTGCCTCGGCCGCCTGGATCCGGTCCGGATAATCCTCCGCGTCGCCGTCCCACAGGTGATAGCCCGCATGCTCCAGTTCGACCAGTTGGGCGCGAACCTGCGCGCGCGTCAGCGCACACGGCGCTTGCGCAAAGGCTACAGCGGGCACCGCGAGTGCGATGGAAAGAACGATGGCTCGACGAAGGGCATTCATAAGGCTGGCTCCTGCACGGGTTGCGACGATGATCCGTCAGTCACAGGTATGAAGTCTAAGAGCCAGAACGGACATGAATAAGGGGTCGGGCGGGTAAGGAGAATTGCTCGGTTTCAGCGGTATCGGCGTGCGTGGAAACGCTTGCAGGCACCTGACGCGACAACATGTCGCGTATCGATCCGGTTCGCCGATTACTCACGAATCCGGCAAGTAAGCGTTCCCGACTATGGCCTTATTCTCCGCCGCTTCGCCTTATAGACTTGTTTCAACGTTGACGCACATCTGTTCAACGAACTTTCGATCCCTGATCATTATTGGAGTACCAGCCATGAAAACCCGCCTCATTGCCGCCGCCCTTCTTGCCGCTACTGCACTCGTATCCGCTCCTGTGTTCGCCAGCGGCTATGGTCCGGCGCCTTACTACAATCCGGCTGTTGGCGCGCCCGCTTCGCAACAGGGTCCGTCCGCCTCGGTCGCGCAAGGCGGCGACACGGGTTCGACGTCGTACGGCGGCGTGGCTGCAGGTGCATCGCAATCCGGTTCGCACAGCCTGTTCCACAAGCGCACCGGCGATAATTCGTGCGTCGGTCCCGTCAGCTACTGCAACACCTACTTCGGCAGCTAAGTGCCTATGCGTGATTTCGCATCGCACCTGAATCGCCCTTTACATCAGCGGTTGGCTTTGTTTCGAAGCTGCCGCTGATTTGCCTCACACGCTGCCTTTCTGTTCACTGCGCTATCGCGTCACTCAACGCGCCATCACGTCCTCTTCCGTGCTCGCCTCTCTGCGTTGAAACGAAACAACGCGCGCCGCAATCTTGCCAAGCGTAACGATCGAACCCTCGATTTCCGGCGACCATGCATAGCTGTAGTTCAGGCGGAACGCATTGCCGTACTGGCTCGAACGCGAAAACATGCAGCCCGGTCCAATTGTGATGCCGTTATCAATCGCGTTTCGGTAGAGTCGCATCGAATCCGTCGAATGCGGTAGCTCGACCCACAACAGATAACCGCCCGCCGGGTTGGTCATCTTCGTACCTTCAGGAAAGAAGCGTTCGACAGCGCTGCGCATCAGACTGACATGCTGCATCAGCGTGCGCCTCACGCGTCGCAAATGATGGTCGTAACCGTCGTTCTCCAAAAACTCCGCAATCGCAAGCTGCGCGCTGGATGGCGTCGTCAGCGTATTGAGCAGCTTTAACCGTTCGATCTGCGCGCGATAGCGGCCCGCCAACACCCAGCCGATGCGTAATGCAGGCGTGAGACTCTTCGAGAACGAAGCGCACTGTAAAACCAGTCCCTGCGTGTCGTATTGTTTCAAGGTGCCAGGCGGCGCGTCGCCGAAGTACAACTCGTTGTACACGGCGTTCTCGATGACAGGCACCTGATGCCGGTTCGTCAGCTCGATCAGCGCCCGCTTGCGCTCGTCAGGCATCTGATAGCCGAGTGGATTGTGGAAGTTCGGCATCAGCAGGCAGGCATCGACCTGTTTCGTTTCGATCAGCTTCGCGAGTGCGTCGACATCGATGCCCGTTGTCTGGTCGGTCGGTACTTCGACCACGCGCATGCCCATTCGCTCGATGGTGTGAGATATCGCGTAGAACGTGGGCGATTCGACGGCAATCGCATCGCCTGGTCGCGCCACGGCCTGCAGGCTCAGATTGATCGCTTCCGTTGCACCGAGCGTGACGACGATCTCGGCGGGATCGATTGCTGCGCCATTCTCCAGATAACGGCGCGCGATCTGCCGGATCAGTTCGGGCTTGCCGGGCGGCAATTCGGACGGCACGCCCCAGAAGGTCTGCTGACGCGCAATCGCATGCGCATAGCGGTTGATCCTTTGCAGCGGAAAGAGCGCGGTATCCGGATACGGCGAGCCAAGCGGAACCGCGCCATTTACACCGATCGAATGCAATGTGGACAGCACGAGACCGCTGATGTCGATCTGCGAAGGCTCAGTTCCCGCATCGGCTGCGGCGGCATGCGTCAGTGCAGGCTTGGTCCCTGCGGCGCTGCGCACGCGCACGAAATAGCCGGATTGCGGCCGGCTTTCGATCATCCCGCGGCTTTCGAGCAGCAGATACGCGCGAATCACCGTCGTAATGCTCAACTGATGGTTCTGGCTCGTCTGCCGCACGGATGGAATGCGCTCACCAGGCAGCAGCACGCCGCGCCGGATCTGTTCCTCGATTGCGTCAGCCAGCTTCTCGTATAGCTTCACGGTCTGTCACCCAGAAAATGAAAAAGCCGCGCCTTGCACGACGGCGCGGCCTTTCCGGTGGCATGCAATGTAATACGCGTTTGTGTGTCGCCCAGGCTTTTGCCGATATGCATGGCCGGGCTGTCGGTAGTTCAACTTTCGACTGTTACGACCTCGTCGAGCGGCAGGATGAACTGCATCGTCGTGCCGCGTCCTTCCTGCGATTCGGCCCAGATGCGCCCGCCATGCGCTTCGACAATCGAGCGGCAGATCGACAGCCCGATGCCCATGCCTTCTTTCCGCGTCGTAAAGAACGGGCTGAACAGACGCCGGCTGTTCTCTTCGCTGATGCCCGTGCCCGAGTCTTCGACGCGCAATTGCGCATGCTGCTCATCCACTCTGTGCGTGACGACCTTGAGCCGCCGCGCGCGGTCCTTCACTAAGGACATCGCCTGCACGGCGTTCATCATCAGGTTGATGATGACCTGCTGGATCTGCACGCGATCGACACAAACACGCATCACGTGTTGCAGATTGCGCGTTTCGACTTCGATCGCGTGTGCTTCCAGTTCGCGCCGCAACAGTTCGATCGCCTCGCGCGCGAGCGCATTCAGATCGAGCGGCATCGGCGCCGGATCGCGCTTTTGCGCCATCGCGCGTATCTGCCGGATGATGTCGGTTGCACGTTTGGCGTCGCGTGTCATGTTGCCGATCGACAGGCCGACTTCGTCGAGATCGGGGCGCGGCCGGTTGAGCCAGCGTGTGGCCGCGTCGCCGGCCGTGACGATCGCCGCGAGCGGCTGCGTCACTTCGTGCGCAATCGATGCCGCCATTTCGCCGAGCATCGTCACACGCGTGATATGCGCGAGTTCCGCTGTCGAACGATCGAGCGCTTGCTGCGCGGTGACGCGATCGGTGACGTCCATCAATGCGCCGACATACTCGACTTTCCCCGAATCCGGCGCCGACAGATGCGCAACATAATGAACGTGCCTGACGGTGCCATCCGTCAGCAGCAAGCGGAATTCACTATCGATATGCGACTCGCCCTGCATTGCCCGTTCATGCGTGCGCTTCACTTCTTCGATATCGTCGGGATGCGCGCGCGCCGCGATCAGGTCGATGGTAGGTGTCACGTAACGAGGCACGTCGAGAATCCGGTACGTCTCTTCCGACCACCACATGTCGCACTCCGGCACGCGCGTGCCGATGCTCCCGGTGCGGCTCAGGCGCTGTGCATCCGAAAGAAACGCCTCACTGCGCTGAAGCGCCTGCTGTGTCTGCTTGTGCTCTTCGATATCCGTATTCACGCCGTACCAGCGCACGATCTCGCCGTGCGCGTCGCGCAGCGGCTCGGCGCCGATATGCATCCAGCGGTACACGCCGTCCGTGCGCCGGATGCGCGCCGTCGTTTCGAGCGCACTGCCCGTCGCGACGGCGTCGCGCCACGCGGCCTGCATCGCGAGCAGATCGTCGGGATGAACGATCGACTGCCAGATATCGGGAATGTCGTCGGCAAGCTTCACGCCGTATTCGTTCCAGCGACGGTTCATGTAATCGGGGCAGCCGTCGCGCGACGAACTCCAGACCATGCCGGGAATCGCGTCGATGGTCGCGCGCAGTTCGTCCTGCTGGCGACGCAGTTCCGCTTCCATCTGCTTGCGCGCGGTGATGTCGTTGCTGGTGGCGAGCACTGCAAGCGGCTTGCCTCTGTCGTCACGCCACAGTGTGCAACGGCTGGAAATGAACACGGTCTCGCCGTCCTTGCGGATGCGTTGCAGTTCGCCTTGCCAGCCGCCATGCAATGCCGTCTCACGTCGGATATCGTCGATGCTCATCGCCGACGCCTTCGTTTGCGTGAGACCGTGCAAGGGCCTGCCCAGCGCTTGCGCCGCCGTCCAGCCGTACAGGCGCTCCGCGCCCTGGTTCCAGAACGTGATGCGGTCGGCCATGTCGTAGACGATGATCGCGTCGTGCGTGAGGTCGAGCATGTCGAGCTGCTTGCGCAGCATGTCGTTGCTGGCCTGGTTCCTGAGCGCGAGCATCGCCGTCGTGGCGATGGCGAGCAGGCTGACCACGCAGCGCGCCATCGAACCATCGGAGTAGTGCCCGTTGTGGGCCACGATGTAGCCGAGCAGCGTCAACGCGACGCAACCCCACGCGACATTGGTCGTCGTCGCGCGCGTTCCCGCCGATGCAACCAGCAACACTACCGTCGCATACAGCACGGCGACGGCGATATCGATCATCGTGAATGCGTCGATGACGAACACGGCCAGCGCAACCACGGCAGCCACCAGATAGAGCGCGCGCGTGCTCCTGACACGGCCGACCTGCAACGCACCGAATATCATCGCGCTCCCGCTGGAGGTTGCGCCGACGATGCGCGGGAAGTATGCGTGCGCACCGATTCGAGGCAGCGTGTCACGTCCGACACGTCGACCGGTTTGCTGAGCATGCAGACGGCGCCCGCGTCGAAGGCCTGCTTGCGGACCTTGTCCGAGGCGAAGGCGGAGATGAAGATGATCGGCGTCTGCACGCCCTGGCAGACGAGCCGCCGGTACATGTCGATGCCGGAGATGCCGGGCATCTGCACGTCGGAGATGATGCAGGTCACGTCGCAGAGATTGCCGCATGCCATGAACTGCTCGGCCGACTCATAGAGCCGGGCTTTCCAGCCGAGCGAGCGCACGAGGCTGGAGGTCGCGACGCGAACGGATTCGTCGTCGTCGATGATGGAGACAATCGGGTTGTTGCACACGACACGGCCCTTCAACTTTGAAGCGCCGCGCGCCGCCTGGCCCGTCTATTTCCGCTCGGGCATCCGGCGCGCGACTCAATGGATTGTCGCTGTCGATATCGACAGCCTGCATGGAATCCATTATCTGAGCCGCCATCGACGCAGCCTCCTTGTTCCACCCGGTAATTTCATATTTGCACGGCTTTCCCGATCGGCGGCATGACGCACGCGATCATCCCGCACGTCGCTGCGGCAGCAGACTTTGAGGCATTTGCTCCATAATCGAAGGCCGAACCGCACGGAGGATGAGATGGACTATGTGAAGCTGGGCCGCACCGGACTCGATATCTCCCCGCTCTGCCTGGGTTGCATGACCTACGGCGTGCCCGAGCGCGGCCCGCATCCGTGGACGCTGAACGAGGACGCGAGCCGCCCGCTGATCCGCCAGGCTGTGGAAGCCGGCATCAATTTCTTCGACACCGCCAACACCTATTCGGATGGCACGTCGGAAGAGATCGTCGGGCGCGCGTTGAAGGACTTCGCAAAACGCGATGAAATTGTGCTCGCGACCAAGGTGTTCTTCCCGATGGGCAATCGCGCGGATGCGAAGCGGCCGAACGGCCCGGGCCTGTCGCGCAAGGCGATTTTCCAGTCGATCGATGCGAGTCTCGCGCGGCTGGGCACCGACTACGTCGATCTGTATCAGATCCACCGCTGGGACTACGCGACGCCGATCGAGGAAACACTGGAAGCGCTGCATGACGTCGTGAAGGCGGGCAAGGCGCGCTATATCGGTGCATCGTCGATGTTCGCGTGGCAGTTCGCGAAGGCCTTGCATGTGGCCGAACGAAACGGCTGGACGCGCTTCGTGACGATGCAGAATCATTTGAACCTGCTGTATCGCGAGGAAGAGCGCGAGATGCTGCCGCTGTGCGCGGACGAAGGCATCGGCGTGATTCCGTGGAGCCCGCTCGCGCGCGGTCGTCTCACGCGCGACTGGGAGCAGACCACTGAACGCCAGCAGACCGACGGATACGGCAACAGTCTCTACGACAAGACGGCGGACGCCGATCGCCGCGTGGTCGAAGCCGTCGCGAAGATCGCGCAGGCGCGCGGCATTCCGCGCGCGCAGGTCGCGTTGGCATGGGTGATCGGGAAAGCAGGCGTGAGCGCGCCGATTATCGGCGCGTCGAAGCCGCAGCATCTGAGCGATGCGATCGCGGCGCTCGACGTGAAGCTCACTGCGGATGAAGTGGCGTCGCTCGAGGCGCCGTACGTGCCGCACAGCGTCGTGGGCTTCGAATAAGCGTCGTTCTCGCGGCGCGGCGGCAGCGCGCGATCACTCACAACATGGGCAGCATCGAGCGAATATGCTCCGCAAACGCCGTCGTCAACAGCGACGGCCTCGCCCTCGCGAACTTCAGCGTCACGCCGACGGCAGGCAGCAGCGGCAACCCGGCATCGGCGGTGAGCACGCTCAGGTCTGCGGGAACGGCCGTTTGCGTCATCACGGCGAATGCCTGTCCGGAACGCACCAGCGCGGTGAGACCCGAAAGACTGCTGCTCGCATACGCGATGCGATACGCCCTGCCCGCGCGCTGCAACGCTTCGCAGGCGGCGATGTGATCGAGCGTGTCCGGGTCGGACAGCGCCAGCGGCAAAGGGTCGAAGTGCGCGGAATCGAGCCCCGGATAGCCGATCCACACCAGTTGCTCACGGCGAATGATGTCGTCATGTGCGCTGGCATCAGGCAAGGAAATCATCGCGAGGTCAACCGCCCGCTTGTCCAGCCGCTCCAGCAGGCGCGGCGTCGGTCCGCACACGACCTCGACGAGCGCATGCGGATGCTGGCTCGAAAACTGCCTCAGCAGCGGCGGCAAAAACACGGCGGCGTAATCGTCGGGGCAACCGAAGCGGATCGTTCCCGATAACCCCTTGCCGGACAGATCGGCCATCGCCTCGTCATGCAGCCGCAGAATGCGCTGCGCATGAACCAGCAGACGCTCGCCGGGATTGGTCAGCACCACACCCCGGCCGGTGCGCTGAAACAGCGGCTGATCGACGATTTCTTCGAGCCGCTTCATCTGCTGGCTCAGCGCGGACTGCGTGCGGTCGACGCGGCTGGCCGCGCGGCTGAACGCCCGCACCTCGGCGATTACCGCGAACGATCGCAGCAGTTCGATCTCGAGCGAAACACTCAAGGTATTAGCCCCTCTTCTATCTCACATTAAAACTATTCGATTCTATAAAACCAGAGAGGCGCCTAGACTGCAAGCTATTCCTACCATCCGCGAGGAGAAGCACGGTGTCCAAAAACGACGACGCAGTCTTCTGGCAGAACGCCAGGCAGCATCTGATCCGCTACGGCGGCACGTTCGAGCCGATGATCATCGAGCGCGCGCAGGGCAGTTTCGTCTACGACGCGGATGGCCGCGCGATCCTCGATTTCACGTCGGGCCAGATGAGCGCGGTGCTCGGGCACAGCCATCCGGACATCGTTTCCGTCATCAGCGAATACGCGGGCAAGCTGGACCATCTGTTCAGCGGCATGCTGTCGCGCCCGGTGGTCGATCTGGCAAAACGGCTCGCCGACATCACGCCCGACGGGCTCGACCGCGCGCTGTTGCTCAGCACCGGCGCGGAATCGAACGAGGCCGCGATTCGCATGGCGAAGCTGGTTACCGGGAAATACGAAGTGGTCGGTTTTGCGCAGTCGTGGCACGGCATGACGGGCGCAGCCGCATCGGCCACGTATAGCGCGGGCCGCAGGGGCGTCGGCCCTGCGGCCGTCGGCTCGTTTGCGATACCCGCGCCGTTCACGTACCGGCCGCGCTTCGAACGCGACGGCCATTACGATTACCTCGCGGAACTGGACTACGCATTCGATCTGATCGACCGTCAGTCGAGCGGCAACCTCGCGGCGTTCATCGCGGAGCCGATCCTGAGTTCGGGCGGCATCATCGAACTGCCCGAAGGGTATATGGCGGCGCTCAAGCGCAAGTGCGAAGAGCGCGGCATGCTGCTGATTCTCGACGAAGCGCAAACGGGCGTCGGCCGCACGGGCACGATGTTCGCGTGCCAGCGCGATGGCGTCACGCCCGACATCCTCACGCTGTCGAAGACGCTCGGCGCGGGCCTGCCGCTCGCCGCTATCGTGACGTCCGCGCAGATCGAAGAGCGCGCGCATGAACTCGGTTACCTGTTCTACACGACGCATGTATCCGATCCGTTGCCTGCCGCCGTCGGTCTGCGCGTGCTCGACGTGGTTCAGCGCGAAGGGCTGGTTGCGCGGGCAAACGTGATTGGCGATCGGCTCAGGCGCGGCTTGCTGGATCTGATGGAGCGCTTCGAATGCATCGGCGACGTGCGCGGGCGTGGCTTGCTGCTCGGCATGGAAATCGTCAAGGATCGCCGCACGAAGGAACCCGCTGACGGACTCGGCGCGAAGATCACGCGCGAGTGCATGAAGCTCGGGCTCAGCATGAATATCGTGCAATTGCCTGGCATGGGCGGCGTGTTCCGCATCGCGCCGCCGCTGACGGTCAGCGAGGAAGAGGTCGATCTGGGCCTGGAGTTGCTGGGCGAGGCGATCCGGCGTTCGGTCTGATTACCGCCAACGGGCGACGCATGCACGTTCGTCGCCTGTTCTCTTGTGCTGATGGGCGATGTCGCTCGCCAATTCCCACGGTCGCTGCCCACGCGAGGCAGCGATTCTCTTCCGACGGTCGCGCCATCGCAGCCTTCGCAATCCTGTCCGGCGCCGTCACGCTCCAACTGACTTGAGATAGCGTCCACGGCTATATCGACTACTCTTCACTGACGAGATCGCGCCGGTGAACGCTTGCCATTCATCGTACGGTTAAGGATTGGCCCGGCACGTCATCCGCGCGCTCTCGCATGCCATTGCATCCGGACGTCCCATCTGCTCATGGAGCGCCATCATGCACATCGGGAGCCTGATACTGCCGATCTTCGCGATCATCCTGACGGGCTGGCTCGCCGGCGTATCGGGCTACTTGCCGCGCACGGTCGCGGGCGCGCTGATGCAGTTCGCCTACTACGTCGCGATGCCCGCGCTCGTGTTCCTGACCGTCGCCAAAGAGCCGTTGGCGTCGCTGCTGGAATGGCGCTTTCTCGCCGCATTCGGCGGCAGCTCGCTGATCTGCTTTGCCGCCGTGCTGCTCGCTTCACGCATCGTGTTGCGCGCGAGCCTCGGCAAAAGCGCAATGCTGGGCGCGATCGTTTCGATGACGAACACGGGTTTTGTCGCGCTTCCCATTCTGCGGGCGCTGCAAGGTCAGCATGGCGTGCTTGCGGCCGCCGTCGCGACGGTGTTTGTCGGCGCAATCATGTTTCCGGCGCTCGTGATTCTTCTGGAAGTCGATCAGCAGAGCGATTCGCACAAGAAGATGCGCGCAAGCGCGCTCGCGAAACAGATCGGCACGAACCCGGTGATTCTCGCCACGATCCTGGGCTTGCTGTGGTCGGTTGGTGGTCTCGCGTTGCCTGCACCGGTCGCGACGTACCTCGGCATCCTCGGCGAAGCGCTCACGCCCTGCGCGCTGTTTGCGATCGGCCTCGATCTGTCTGTCGACGAATTGCGCGGTCATCTGAACCGCTATGCGCTGCTCGCAGCGCTCAAGCTGGTCGCGATGCCGTTCGTCGTGTATGGATTGTGCGTTGCCGCCGGGCTGGACCGCACGCTGACGCTCGCGGCTGTGATCTGCGCCGCCGTGCCGACGGCCAAGAGCGCGTATGTCCTGGCGAGCGAGTATGACGTCGAAAAGACATCGACAGGCGCCGCCATTTCGATGACGACGCTCTTCTCGATCGTGACGCTGCTCGCCTGGCTCTACTGGCTGTAGATGGTCTGTAGACGCCGTTACGCTGCAAGCGACTGAAGCGCCCGCGTGATCTGCGCAGCCGTCGCGTAGCCGGAGCTGAGCTGGCCGATCTTTCCATCCGCTTCGACGAACAAGGTCGGGAAGCCTCTGACGCCCAGGCGGCGGGTCAATTCGAAATCACGCTGCGCGGCATCGATCGCTTCGTCCGAACTGAAGATCTCGAAAAACGCATCGACGGTCGCCGCGATACCTTGCTCCGACAAAGCCTTCGCGCCGACTTGGGAGAGCACCTCGCCATCCGTCGTATCGAGTCCGTCCACATAGAACGCGCGCTGGAACGCACGGAACACTTTCAGCAGATCCACCTCAGGCGCGAGCATTCGCGCCGTCACCACCGCGCGGCAAACGGGCTCGGTATCGTAGACGAAGTTCTGGCGCGCCATCAGCGCTTCACGGTTGAACTCGGCGCCGCTCATCTGCTCGACGCGCGCCCAGTGCGTGAGCCTGAACTGCTTGCCCGCATCGTCGAGCACCTGGGTCGAACCCGCCGCCATGCCGCCCACCACCACCTGCACTTCGAGATCCGGCATGCTCTGCGCAATCGCGCTCATTTCCTTGCCGAAGCCATAGCACCACGAACACATCGGATCACCGACAAATATCAGTTTCATACGCTATTCCATCTTCATCTGATGAAGCGCGACCCGGGAGTCGCGCGAATCTGCCGGCTATGTCAAGCCGACGCACGGGCCGACTATACGGTTGCCTCAGAACGAGATGAACGGCGTACGACGCATATCAGTCTTTACACGATGTAACGGCCCGGCCTCAGAAAAACGCGATGTCGTAACCGAAGCGCGACGCGGCGCTGACGATGTGCTGGCCCATCAGTTGACGCGCAGCAACGGCGTCCTTGTCGATGAATGCCTGAATCAGCGTCTCGTGCTCGCCGCGCGCGGCGTTGGGAATGTTGCCGAACATCGGCCCTTGCCGCGAGAAATTGGCCGCGATCAGTGGGCGCATCGGTTCGAGCACGATGCGGATCATCGCGGCGAGATAGTCGTTGCCCGACGCGGCCGCCACCGCGCGATGAAAGTCGAGATCCGCGTTGACGGTGTCCGACGTCGGCGCGCCTTCGTAGCGCATGCGTTCGACGGCGGCCTGGATCGGCTTGAGCCGGCGCGGCGTCATGTGCACGGCGGCGAGCGCGGCGGCCTGGCTTTCGAGCACGGCGCGGACTTCGAACATATTGCGGATCGTGTCGTCCCCTTCGAGCAGTTGCGAACTCACCTGCTGCAGCGGCTCAGACGGCTGGCGCGACGCCGCGACGAATGCGCCGACGCCCTGGCGCGACTCGATCAGCCCTTGCGCGCGCAGGCTCGCGATCGCCTCGCGCACCACGTTGCGGCTGACGCCGAAGTTCTCGGACAAAAAGTGCTCGGTGGGCAGGCGGTCGCCGGGCTTCAGCCTCCCGGACGCGATCTCGTCGCTCAGCGAGCGGGTGATGTGTTCCGCGAGATGAGGCCGCCGTTCGACGGGCCGCACGTTCAGTTCGCTCATGGTCGTTTCTGGGCTGTGGACTTGTCTTCTTATTCTACATCCAGAGCGAATGCGATCCGACGCAGGCGTGCAGCCCTTCGCGTTTGTCATCCATGAAATGCCTTTCTCATGGGCGTCTCGAGGGCGCCCATGTTGCACATCGCGCTCAATTGAATTGCCTGAAAAGAACAAGTTGTTCACTTGAAGGACAAGAGGATGTCTCATACCATGCAGAGCATACGGCGGGCTTTCGATCGGCTCGCTCGCAACCTGATCTGAGGTACGTCCAGATGAAAATCGCCAGTATCGAAACCATTCCCCTGCGCATTCCCTTCACGACGGGCGGACCGTCGGCGGGCGGCGTGTGGGGCCCGAAAGACCTGCAGGTGGTCGACTCGCTCGTCGTCAAGGTCACCACGGACGACGGCACAGTCGGCTGGGGCGAAACCTTCGGCTTCACGGCGATTCCCGCCGTCAAGCTCGTGATCGACAACATCCTCGCACCGGAGTTGATTGGCCGTGACGTCGCGTTGCGCGAAAAGTCGATGTTCGAGCTGCAGAAGAAATTCCACGTGTTCGGCCGCAGCGGCGCGTTTATCTACGGCCTGTCGGCTATCGACATCGCGCTGTGGGACATCGCGGGCAAGGCGGCGAACCAGCCGGTTCATACGCTGCTCGGCGGCGCGGAAGCCACTTCGCTCGCGTGTTATGCGAGCCTGATCCGATATGCCGATCCGGAACTGGTCGCGCGCAACGTGCGGCGTGCGGTGGAAAGCGGCTACCGGCATCTGAAGCTGCATGAGGTCACGGTCGAAACCGTGCGCGCGGCGCGCGAAGCAGCCGGCCCCGACATCGAGATCACGCTCGACGTCAATTGCCCGTGGACAGTCCGCGAAGCACTCGACATGACCGAGCGGTTTCGCCCCTTCAATCTGCGCTGGATCGAAGAGCCCGTGTGGCCGCCCGAGAACTACGCGGGCCTCGCCGCCGTTCGCCAGCACGGCGGCATCCCCGTCGCGGCAGGCGAAAACGCATCGACGCTGATGGACTTCCAGCATCTGCTCGAAGCCGGTTCCGTCGATTTCATTCAGCCCAGCCCCGCGAAGATGGGCGGCATCACGGAACTGCAAAAGGTCTTTGCGCTGGCGAACGCGCACAACGTCACCGTGATGGTCCACACCTTCTACGACGGCCCCGGCCTGCTCGCGAGCGTGCACGCGAGCGCGGCGCTGGGCGGCCCGAAGTCGCTGGTCGAATGGCGCTACTTCGATCTCGAAGCGCAGCTCTATGGCGACGCGATCATCCCGCGCAATGGCCGCATCGATGTGCCGCAAGGCCCAGGCCTCGGTATCGAGCCGAACCCCGACGTGATTCGCGACTATCGCATCGCTCTTTAAACAAGCACCGCTACGGCAACGCATAACAAAACTTGGAGTCAGGAGATGTTAGACAGGATTGTTGGTCCGCTTTTACCCGTCGCGTTCGTGATCGTGCTCGGCTTTATCGCCGGCAAGCGCGGGCGCCTCAATCATTCGGACAGTCTGCTTATCAGCCGGCTCGTGCTCGGCTGGATTTTTCCGGCGCTGCTGCTGGTCGGCATGGCGAGCACACCGCGCTCGCAACTGTTCGACTTCCGGCTGATCGTCGCGACGTTCATCGGCATCATGGGGATGTACACGGTTGCGCTGCTGCTCGGCTGGTGGCGTTATCGCGAACTGAAGGCGGCGACGCTCAAGGGCTTCGTCAACGGTTATCCCGACGCTGCATTCATGGGCATTCCCATTCTTCAGGCGATGTTCGGTGCGGGCAACATCTATTCGGTGCTGATCCTGAACCTGATCGCAAGCCTCGTGATGATTCCGCTGACCACCATGCTGCTGACCATTGCGAGTGGCACCGGAAGCGGCACGCAAGCGTTCCTGTCGAGCATCAAAAGCGCCGTGCGCCGTCCGTTGATGTGGGCACCCGCGCTCGGTATCCTCTGCTCGCTGTTGCAGATCAAGTTTCCGCCCGTGCTCGCCGAAGCCTTCAACCTGCTCGGCAAGGCGACGCCAGGCGTTTCGCTGCTGTGCCTTGGGCTGATCATGTCGTCGGTCAAGCTAAAGTTGTCGAACGAAGTGTGGGCCAACCTCGGGCTCAAGCTGCTGATCCATCCTGCGCTGATGTTCGCGGCCACCGTGCTGCTCGGCGTGCATGGGCTGTACGCGCAACAGATGATTCTTCTGTGCGCGCTGCCCTCCGCGACCATTCCGGCGATGTTCGCCAACGAGGCAGGTGCTTACCAAAGCGAAGCCGCGACGTCGATCCTCATCAGCACGGTGCTGTCGATCATCACGTTCTCGGCAGCCATCTATCTCGTCG
This sequence comes from Burkholderia sp. Ac-20365, assembly GCF_017104715.1. GTDB lineage: Bacteria > Pseudomonadota > Gammaproteobacteria > Burkholderiales > Burkholderiaceae > Paraburkholderia. The sequence continues at coordinate 178,099 of NZ_JAAGPI010000001.1, read as the reverse complement.
ATAACGGCCTCGCCGCTGCATGACGACGCGTATGTCGAGGCACACGCCTCGACATCGCGCTCAGTGCGGCAGCCGGTTCGCGACCTTGGCGACACCCGCTGCCGCACAGACTTCATCCTTGTCGCCACCCGGCGCTCCACCGATTCCCAACGCGCCCACCATCTCGCTGCCCGCCTTGAACGCGACGGCACCCGGCAGTGCCATCACGTTGTGCACTGTCGCGAGTTGCGGCGCGTAAGGGCTCGTTTTCATCAGTTCGAAGAACCCGCTCGAACGGTCGAAGCCGAATTCAGGCCCAAGCGTGACAACCGTAAAAGCCTTTCTGAAACTCGACTCGCCCGTGTGCACCGTCGCATGATCGCCGCGCATGACGACCTGCGGGATGCCGTCCATATCGACGACGGTCGCCGTCACCCAGTAGCGCTTTTCTTCACACACGCGCATGGCTTCTTCCGCTGCTTCGATGGCAAGATTGAGCGGCAACGAATAGTGATAGCCGGGCGGCGGCGCCTGCTGCGCACGCGCGGGACTATTCGTAAGCGACAGGCCGCAGACGAGCGCGGCTAACAGGGAAAATTTCATACGATCCTCCAGCATGAGTGATACAAACAACGCGCGTTAAAACGACGAAAGCGGCCGTAGCCGCTTTCCATTACACACACTACGCAAGCCTGAATACGCCAACTGTGGTCTTGAGTTCACCCGCCTGCGATTCGAGCGCACTCGCAGCCGCCGCGACCTGTTCGACGAGCGCGGCATTCTGCTGCGTCACCGAATCCATTTGCCCCACTGCTTCGTTCACCTGCCCGATACCTTTGCTCTGCTCAACCGATGCCGCTGCAATCTCGCTCATGATGTCCGTCACGCGCTGCACGGATTGCACGATCTCGCTCATCGTCGAGCCGGCCACGTTGACGAAATCCATGCCGGCCTTCACGCGTTGCGCCGAATCTTCAATCAGCGTCTTCACTTCCTTCGAAGCCGACGACGAGCGTTGCGCGAGCGAGCGCACTTCGCCCGCAACCACGGCGAAGCCGCGCCCCTGTTCGCCTGCGCGCGCCGCTTCGACGGCTGCATTGAGCGCGAGAATATTGGTCTGAAAAGCAATGCCTTCGATAATGCCGACGATATTGGCGATCTCACTGGAACTGGCGTTGATGCCGTCCATCGTCTCGATCACCTTCGACACGACACCGCTGCCGCGTTGCGCAACCTGCGTCGCCTGCACGGCGATCTGGCTCGCCTGACGCGCGTTGTCGGCGTTCTGATTGACCGTCGACGTCAGCTGTTCCATGCTCGCAGCCGTTTCTTCGAGCGAAGCCGCCTGCTCTTCGGTACGTTGCGACAATTCCTGATTGCCCGAGGCGATCTCGCTCGTGGCGGTTGCAATCGAATCGCTGGAAGCGCGGATGGTGCCGAGTGCGTCCGTCAACTGCTCCTGCATGCGTCGCATCGAATACAGCAGGCTGCTCTGATCGCGCGGCGCGGTCTCGACGACAACGGTCAGATCATTGCTTGCAATACGACTCGCGATTTCTGCCGCGCGTGCAGGTTCGCCGCCGAGCAGACGCAGAATGCCGCGGTTCAGCATGACGACTGCGCCGCCGAGAAGCGCCGCGATCAACACGAGCACGCCAAGGCTGCGCAGCAGCGTCTGATGAAAGGCGGCATCGATGTCATCGGTATAGAGGCCGGTCTGCACGACCCAATCCCACGGCCGATAACCGTCGCAATAGACGATCTTCGGCACAAGATCGCTCGTGCCCGGTTTCGTGAACGAGTAGCTCACGAAGCCATTGCCATTCTGCTTGACGATATCGACACTGACTTTCGCGACGCGAATCCCGTTCGCGTCCTTCAGATCGCCGGCATATTTGCCTTCGAGTTCAGGCCGTGTGGGTTGCACGAGCATCGTCACATTGGAGTCGAGCACGGTGAAATAGCCCGTGCCGTCGGCGCCGTAGCGCATCTTCCGCACCGTTTCCATCGCCTTCTTTCTGGCGTCGTCGACGGTGATCGTGCCCGCTGCCGCCTGATCGGCGAACGTCTTCACGACCGCGAGCGCAAGCTCGGTCGCATGAACCAGATCTTCTTTTCGCTCCTGAACGCTGATATTCCGGATGCGCAGGGCGTCCGATACCGACAGGCCCACCACGCACACCAGGCTCAGAATCAACGGGAGCCACAACTTTTGAGCAAACGACAGTCTCATGCTTTTTCAAACCTCTTCAAATGCCGGTCAGGCGTAGTTTCAACGGAGTACAAACTGATTGCTCCGTTTACGGCATTTGTAGATCGGTATTTGACGAAAGAGGCGAAACTGTCTTTTGAACAGATGGAAATAAGTGCGGATACAACGAGCAAATCAGCCCGAATGAGCGGGCGCGAAGCATGACGCGCCCGCCGCGAATCAGTTCGAACCCGTTTGCTTCTGATCGATTCCAAGCGCCTCGGCTTTTCGAACGAGGTCGGGCAGCGAGCGGGAACCCATTTTCTTCATTACCTGACCGCGATGAATCTTCACCGTGATTTCGCTCAGGTTCAGTTCGTAGGCAATCTGCTTGTTCAGCATTCCCGCCACCACGAACTTCATCACTTCACGCTCGCGTTGCGTCAGCGATTCATACGAATCGCGCAGCGTCGCCAGCGCGTGTTCCGATTCGCGACGCTCGGCATCGCGCTTGAGCGCGTGCGCGATTGCATCGAGCATGTCCTGATCGCGAAACGGTTTGGCGAAGAAGTCCAGCGCGCCTGCCTTCATCGCCTTGACTGTCATCTCGATGTCACCATGTGCGGTGATGAACAGGATCGGCATGCGTACGCCGCAACGCTGCGCCTCCTGCTGAAACGCAAGGCCGCTTTCGCCACGCAGCCTGACATCGAGAATCAGGCAACTGGGCACGTCGTACTTTGGAAAAGCGAGGAAATCCTTCGGCGACTCGAACGTCTCTACATGCAGACCGACCGAGCGCACAAGGCCATTCAAAACAAACCTGATCGATTCATCGTCGTCGATGACATAAACGACGGAAGACACACCGGACAGTGCGCCGTGCGGCTTGATTTCTCCATTATTTCTTGTGATCGAAGTCGAACTCGGTCCTGAGACCATTTCGCCTCCTTATGAATGAGTGAGAGATCCCTTTCGCAAACCGTGGATTGGCTGATGCAGATTCGGCAAGACACTCCATTGTTGTCCCAAACGGCGACGAGCGCAAAGCAAAGTCGCGTAGGGATTACTACATGAAGTGTTGAAGCGGAACAGACGTCTAGCTAGCTTCGATCTGAAGCTATCGCATTACGCGCTGCGATTGTGGCAAAGTGCGCGCATCGAAAAACCAATATTCGCTTTATTTGTTTTCTACGCCGAAGAATACGCATAGCAGTTGGGTGACTTCATCGGCCTTCACGAAATCAGACGGGTGCGGCCTCCGATCTCGCAACATCGAGAAACGCGCGCATGGCGTTGGACAGATACGCATCGCGCCGCCGGACAAATAGCGTTTCCATTCGCGCCGTATTGGAATCGAGTGCGTGCACCGCGACGCGATTCTTCTGCGCTGCATCCGAGACAATCGCACGCGGCAGCAGCGTAATACCGATGCCGGCCGCTACGCACGAAAGAATCGCTTCAATCGAACCGAATGCCAGCGCGGCAACCGACAGCACGCCCATTTCGGCGAGCAGCAAGTCAAGGCGCTCGCGATACGAACAGCCCTGGCTGAACACAATCGTCTTCAGGTTTTCGACGGCGCTCACTTCGTTCAGCGATTGCATCGCGGCGGGCGTGACGAGCACGAGTTCTTCGCTGAATACCGCTTCGACGTCGAGGCCGGGATCTTCCTGCGGCCCGGCCACGAATGCGCCATCTAGACGGCAGTCGGCGACAGCCGTCGTCAGCCCGTCGCTCGTGCCCGTCGTCAGCGACAGGCCGACTTGCGGATAAAGGCTCGCAAAGCGGCTCAGCGCATGGCTCAGTTGCAGCGCGCCTGTCGTCCACAGCGCGCCGATGGCGAGCGTGCCGCACGGCGGGCCGTCATCGAGTGCAGCAAGCCGCGCATCGGCGACCAGCCTTGCGGCGCGCGCCGCGTAGGGCAGCATGCGCTGCCCGGCGGGCGTCATCTTCACGCCGCGCACATGCCGCTCGAACAGCGCGACACCTACCTCGCCCTCAAGGGACCGGATTCGTCCCGTGACGTTAGACTGCACCGTATGCAACTCCAGCGCTGCGCGGCTCATGCTTCCGAGGCGAGCAACGGCGTCGAATACTTTCAGATCCGCCACGTCCATGATGTGCACCCCGATGAATCGCCATCGAGCCGAATAGCTCGCGTCGATATGTTTCCGTTCGATCACTTCGCTGATCCAACAGAACTAGCGTATCGGGCGGACAACGCGCGCACCAGCCTACTATTGCTTGGCATTCGTCCCACCATCGCATGACGGCGTCATACCATCGTATGTGCCGCGAAAACACGATCCGTGCGTGGGACATCAACTGCCGTCGGCGGCAGACGGCAGTCTGAAATGAAAACGCGCGCCGCCGTGCACCGAATTGTTATCGGCGGCGATGCGTCCGCCGTGCGCTTCGATGATCGAGCGGCAAATGGGAAGTCCCATGCCCATGCCGTTTTCCTTGGTCGTGTAAAAGCTCTGGAACAGCCGGTTGAGCGCCTCCGGCGGAATGCCCGGTCCGCTGTCTTCGGTCGCGCACAACACCGTGCCGTCTGCGCAAGTCTCGGTGCGGATCGTGATCTTGCGTTCGGGGCTGCCCGCCTGCTCCATCGCCTGCATCGCGTTGACCAGCAGATTGACGATCACCTGCTGCAACTGGATGCGATCGGCGAGCACCATCGGCGCGACGGCCGCGCGTTGCCGCAATACGATGACCCCACGCGACTGGAGTTCGTGCGTCAGAAATATGAGGGCTTCGTCGGTTAGCTCGTCGAGTTGCGCGACGGCGCGCTTCGGCGTGCGCCGCAGCGCCATGCCGCGGATGCGATCGACGATATCCACTGCGCGCCGCGCGTCGGCCGCAATCCGCACGTTGATGTGACGGGCCTCGGCGACATCGGGCACGGGCCGATCGAGCCAGCGGTTGCCGATCGAACTATTCATCGCAATGGCGGATAGCGGCTGGTTCAGTTCATGCGCGACGGAAGCCGTCAGTTCGCCCAGCATCGAAATGCGCGCGGCGTGCGCGAAGTCGGCCTGAAGCCGTTGCAGCATGTCCTGCGCGCGCACCCGCTCGGTCAGATCGACGAGGCTGATGAGCGCAATGCCCAGATCTTCGGCGGAGTTCGGCCGCGCGACCGTAAAGAGAACGTCGATAATCCGCCCGTCCAGCGTGGGCAGTTTCGTGGTTTCCTGAAAGATCGCCTCGCCGCTATAACGGCTTTCGAGCGCCCGCCGGAATGTGCCGGGGCTTTCCCGCCAGACCCAAGGCAGCGGACCGAGCAGCGCGCTGCGGTCTTTCGCGCCGAACATCTGCGCCGCGTGGTGGTTGACCTCTTCGACGATCAGCATTTCCATCGCCCGGTCGAGCCAGCCGGGATGCGCGTCGATATAGGCCGACAGATCCTCGACGCCTTGTGCCCGCAAGTCCGTCAGCAGCGCGATCAACGGCTGCGCTTCGATCTGCCACAGGCCGACGGGCATGTCGAAGAAGAGGCTGCGGTAGCGGTGCTCGCTGCGCTCCAGCGCGTCATGCGCCTGCTTGCGCACGGTGATGTCCTTGAGCGCGCCAAGCACGCGCAAGCGGCTTTGTGAATCGACCACGACATGCGCGACGATCTGCAGATGCCGGATCGATCCGTCGGGCATCTGCAGCCGGTGTTCGATATCGAACGGTTGCCGGTCGCGCGTCGCGCGGTCGAACGCGAGACGCACGAACGTGACGTCGTCGGGATGCACGCGGCTGAACATCATCTCGATGGTCGGCGCAGCGCCATGCGGGTAGCCGAAAATGCGGAAGCTCTCTTTCGACCAGATCAGCTCGCCGCCCGATACCTGCCAGTCGAAGCTGCCTGTTTGGCTCAATTGCTGTGCGTCGGCGAGCAGCGCTTCCGCGTCCTGCAGATCGGCATAGAGACGCGCCGTTTCGAGCGACAGCGCGGCCTGCGAGGCCAGCAGCCGCAGCATGGCGGTACGGGCTGGCGTGAACGCGTCCGAAGTCAGGTTGTTCTCGAGATAAAGCACGCCGATCAGCCGCGTCTGCTTGACGAGCGGCAGGCACAAGATGGACCGGCAGTCGTGACGGCGAACGTACTCATCGGCTGAAAACGGGCTGCGCGCGGACGCATCGTCGAGCAGCACGCTATCCCCAGTGCGAATCACATAGCGCAGCACCGACTCGGGCAGCGAATCGGCCGTCGCGCGAATTTTCGGCATACGCACATCCACACCGTCGTGCACGGTCGACGCTTCCGCTTCAATGCGCAATTCGTCGCCGCGACGGAAAATCAGCAGGCCGCGATTCGCGCCCGCGTGTTCGAGCGCCAGCACCATCAGCGTGTGAATCAGCTCGTTCAGATCGATGCCGCTGAAGATGGCGCGCGACACGTTGACCACGGTCGCCAGATCGAGCTGTTCGTTCGACGTCGCAATCGTGCCTTCGAGGCTCGTCGAATCGTGGCGCAACTGCGCGTACGTTCGTGCCAGTTGACGGGCTTTGCCTTTCGCGCCCCAGCGTTCGTAACAGGAACGCGCATTGAACAGATACGTGTCGGCGACCGTTTCGAGGCCGCGCGCCGCATGAAACTGCGCAGCGAGTTCGTACGCGAGCGCCTGATACTGGATGAAGCCGTGCTCGCGCGCCGCGCGTATCGCTTGCTCGTAGAAACGCATTGCATCGGCGTCGCGGCCTTCGATGCGCGCCACTTCCGCCGCGAGCAGCGCATGCCGGTGACGGAAGTTCTCGGGGCAATGTGTGCTCCACGTCTCGAACTTCGTGAGCTTTTCCGCGAGCAGGCTGCGCCACGCGTGCTGCTCGTCGTTTGTCGCGGCGGGATAGCGCGCCGCGAGCGTCAGCGCGTCGAAGAAGTGGAAGGTCGGCTCGATGGGCAACGCCATCGCGGCGGCCAGCATCGTTGCGGCCTCGCGCGCGGCGTTCGACGCGTCGGCAAAACGCCCGTCGAAGTACGCCAGAATCAGCTTCATCACGTGATAGAAGACGATGCCGCAGCCGAAGTTCGCTTTCTCGATCGTATCGAAGGATGCAGCGTCATCGAACACCGTGTCACCGAGTTTGAGCGGATCCGTCGTCACGCCCCGCAGGCTGGCGACGAATTGCTGTTCGAGCCGGATCGTTTCGAGAATGGCGTCGTTGTGACTCTGGCGTGCAAGCGCGGCGTGCTTTTCGGACAGCGGCTGGATCTCGTCGAGCGCCGAGCCTTTCTCGATGATCTGCCAGACCGTCGTGAAAGCCAGATAGCCGGCGAATACCAGGTCGCCCACTTCGAGACACGCGACGCTCGCGCGCTCGAGTATCGGCAGATCGGTCACGATGTGGCGCCGCCAGAAATTGACGTGATTGCCGTGCAGATGCAGCAGCTTGCCGTAGAAGCGCCGGTTGTCGAACTTCTCGTTCAGGCGCAGCGACATGTCGGAAAACTGCACGGCAGACGGAATGTCGCCAAGGCTCGACACCAGCATCAGCGCGTAATTGCCGTATGCAAAACTCGATTTGTCGGTATTGCCGTGCTGCAGCGACAGCACAACCGCCGTGAGCGTGATGAGCGGATAGTACGCAGGCCGCGCGACGAATGCGCACGGCATCGCTTCGACGAGCAGATCGACGACTGTGCGGATTGAGGGATCGTCAGCGACGGGCGCATCGACGAGTTCAGCGATCGCACGTCCCGCGAGACGCTCGGGAATCTGCTGCAAGACGGCATCGGCGGCTGGCGCCAGGTCGCGCTCGTCATCGGGCAGCAACACACCGAAATCGCGCAGCGCAAGCCGCGCGGCATCGAAGCTTTCGGCGAAGCGGCCCGCCACCTGATAGAGCGACATGCGCAGAATGAACACTTTCGCGCGGTCCAGATTCGAGCGGGCGCGCGCCAGCAGCATGTCGAGCAGCGCATCGGCCTCGGTGTAGTCACCGGCAAGATACTCGCATTCAGAGTAGGCAAGATACAGGTCGAACGTGCTTTCGTAGCGCTGCGTCCACGCATCGGGCGACAGCAGCGCCACACCTTGCGCCAGATAGCCGCGCGCCGACGCATACGCGGTCGAGCGCATCGCGCGCCGTCCCGCGATCAGATTCAGCGCGACTGTCCGTTCGCGCTCTTCATCCGTATCGATCAGGGCGACGCCACGATTCAGATGATTGACGATATCGAAGATCGACTCTTCGAGCGCTTCAGGCGCCGCTCGCAACGCGAGCGCCCTGCCGATCCGCGCGTGCGTCGCGGCACGCTTCTCCAGCGGAATCAGGGCGTAGGCCGCCTCCTGCACGCGGTCGTGCGCGAACGCGTAAGCCCCATCCTGACGAAACACGAGACCGGCCTGCACGGCGAGCCACAGCCGCGCATGTATCGACGCTTCCGGCTCGCCGTGCACGAGCGTCAGCGTCGCGAAGTCAGCGGCGTTACCGAGGCTCGCAAGCTGTCCCAGCGCTTCGCGGGTTGCTTCGGGCAACCGCGTCAGCCTGGCCGCCATCAGGTCGGCGACGTTTTCAGTGAACCCTTTCGCGCGGATGCGCGGAAGGTCCCACGTCCAGTGCGATACGTCACGGTCGAACACGAGCAGCGATTCGTCGGCGAGCGTGGTCAGGAACTGGATCACAAAGAACGGATTGCCGCCCGTCTTCTCGTGTACCAGTTGCGCGAGCGGAGCCGCCAGCGCGGTTGGACAGTGCAGCGCATCGGCGACGAGTTGCGCGACGCTTGCGGGCATCAACGGCGCAAGTTCGATGCGGTGCACGTTGCCGCCCGCGCGTTCGATCGCGCGCAGCGTGCGCGCCAGCGGATGCGCGTCGTCGACCTCGTTGTCGCGATACGCGCCCACCAGCAGCACATGCTTCACGTCGGGATGCGTGACGAGGTGTTCGAGCAGATCGAGCGTCGCCGTATCGAGCCATTGCAGGTCGTCGATAAAGAGCGCGAGCGGATGCGCGTGCTGCGCGAACACGCCGAGAAACCGCCGAAACACGATCTGAAAACGGTTCTGCGTCTCTTGCGGCGGCAGCGCGGGAACGCCCGGCTGCTCGCCGATGATCAGCGCAAGCTCGGGAATCAGATTGACGATCAACTGGCCGTTGGGCGCGAGCGCATCCAGCAAGACGCGCCGCCATGGCTCGATCTCCGCGTCGCTCTTGCTCAGCAGATCGCGCACTAGCGACTGGAACGCCTGCGCGAGCGGCACATACGGAATGTCGCGCTTGTACTGATCGAACTTGCCGGAAGCGAACAGGCCGCGCGGCGGCACCAGCACCTTGTGCAGTTCATTGACCACCGACGATTTGCCGATACCCGAATAGCCCGAAATCAGCACGAGCCCAGCCGGACCGCCCGCGACGATTCCGTTGAACGCCGCCACGATTCCGGCGATCTGCGCTTCGCGCCCGTACAGCTTTTCGGGAATCAGCAAGCGGTCGGATGCGTCGCGTGCGCCGGGCGTGAAAGGCGCAATGTCCGCGCTCAAGTCCCATTGCGCCGCGCACGAGCGAAGATCGGCTTCGACGCCCGCCGCTGTTTGATAACGGTTTTCCGCCGTCTTCGCGAGCAGCTTGAGGACGATCTGCGCGACAGGCGCCGGAATGCCGCTGACACGTTCGTCGGGCGGCGCCGGCCGGCGCGCAATATGGCAATGAATCCACTCCATCGCATCGGCGGCGGTGAAGGGAAGCGCGCCCGTCAGCATCTCGTAGAGCGTGACGCCGAACGAATAGAGATCGCTGCGCGCGTCGATCGACCGGTTCATGCGGCCCGTCTGCTCCGGCGCCATATACGCAAACGTGCCCGCGATGATCTCCGGCGGCGCGGGCGACTGATGCTCGTGCGGCAGTTGCGATGCAATACCGAAGCCAGTCAGCCGCACGCTGTCGTCGCCATCGACGAGCACGTTGGCTGGCTTGATGTCCTTGTGTATGAGGCCGCGGCCATGCATCTGGCCGAGCGCGCGTGCCAGATTCGCGGCGATGCGCAGGCAGCGTCCAAGTTCGAGCGGCCTGCCGAGCAGGCGCGCGAGCGGGTTGCCGCCGTCGTCGTCGAGAAGCAGCATTGGCGGCACTCTGCCGAGATCGAGCGCGACCGGCTGCGCGGCCCAGCGCGAATCGAGCAGCGAGGCCAGCTGGTATTCGCGTTCGAGCCGTGTGACGCTTTGCGATGCCGGGCGTGCGGCAACCAGCGCAAGCAGCGAGACAGGCGTATCGGGCCGCGTGGCGCGGCACAGCGATAGATCACCGTCGTCATGGAGCAGCTCCAGCTGAAACCCGGTGAAGTCCATGACGACGCTCCCGATTTCGCCTCACTTGACGTATCGGGAATAGCCTAACACGCTAGCAAACGACCTCGCGCCGCAAGGGCCGTGCCGCTGGAAACGACGGTTGTCACTGCAACGTGCTGCGCGCAACCATCGTCTCTCTCGGGAACCTCGTGCGAGGCTAGTGTCCCAGCGTGCCTGTGTAGTAGCCAAGCCGTGCTTCCACATCGTGATTCTTCTGCAGCCCGAGTTGCATGAGCTGCGCGATCTTCTCCTGCGCCTGCGGGCGGCCCACCGACGCAATGAACGCATCCCATTCGGGCGCGACGTCCTTGTCTGCCGGCAAGGTCACGGCATTCACCTGACGCTTGATCGCGACGATCGCCTCCTTGTCGAATGACGCGATCCGCGTTGCAAGTCCGTCGACGAAGGCATCGAGTTCGCTGTCCGCGAAGGCGCGGTTGACATAGCCGTAGCGCTCGGCCAGTTCGCCGTCGATGTCGCTGCCGCTCAACAGCACTTCCAATGCGCGGCCGCGTCCGACCAGACGCGACAGACGGTTCATCGGGCCGCCGCCCGGCACCAGCGCGGCGCCCACTTCCCACTGCGACAGCAGCGCTTTTTCGCGGCTGGCGAAGCGCATGTCGCTGGCAAGCGCCAGTTCGCTGCCGACGCCCGTCGCGCGCCCGCGGATCGACGCGATCGACACGACGGGCGCGCGCCCAAGCCGCGCCAGCATGTCCGGCAGCGGCGGCATGCCCGTCGGCCCCGGCGGCATGCTGGTGGTCTCCTGCAATGGCGGAATGAAGTCGTAATGTGTGAGGAAAAAGCCCGGTACCGCGCTTTCGAATACCGCCACCTTCACGTCAGGATCGGTTTCGAGCGCCGATACGACGGCGTTCAGTTGCGGCATCGACTCCGGTCCGTAAATATTGAACGGCGGGTTATCGATAATGACGCGCCAGTAGGCCTGGCTGCGTCGTTCAATGCGAAACTGCTGGTTCGTGCTGGCGTTGGTCATATCAATCTCCGGGGCGGCCAGATTCGATGAGTGAATGCGCGTGAGCTTTATTGCAGTTGTTTGAGCACCTTGAGCAGATCGCGTGCGCCCGCAGTCGACGATGCGGGATTCTGCCCCGTGACGAGCCGGCCATCGATGATCGAAAAGCTCTGCCAGTCATCGACTTTCTCGAACAGCCCGCCAAGCCGCTTCAGTTCGTCTTCGACGAGAAACGGCACGACCTTCGTGAGCTGGACTGCTTCTTCTTCGGAGTTCGTGAACCCTGTCACGCGCTTGCCCTTGACGAGCGGTTCGCCATTCACCTTCACATGACGCAGCACGCCGGGCGCGTGACACACGGCGGCAACGGGCTTGCCCGAGTTGTAGAAGTTTTCGATCAGCGCAATGGATAGCGGGTCTTCCGCCAGATCCCACATCGGGCCATGCCCGCCGGGATAGAACACCGCGTCGTAGTCATCTGCCTTGACGCTATCGAGCTTCACCGTGGTGGCGAGCACCTTCTGCGCAGCGGGATCGTTCTTGAAACGCTCCGTCAGCTCGGTTTTTCCTTCGGGTGTGTCGCTCTTCGGATCGAGCGGCGGTTGTCCACCCTTAGGTGAGCTGACTGTTATGGTCGCGCCGGCATCGAGAAACGTGAAATACGGTGCCGCAAATTCTTCTAACCAGAAACCCGTTTTCTTCCCGGTATTGCCGAGTTGATCGTGAGACGTCAACACCATCAGAATCTTCATTGTCGCACTCGCATGATGAAAGAACTGTGTACTTGCCGATTGGACGGGACGATCCACTTAAAGTGGCAAGTGCAATATAGTCGCTGCCCGTAGCCGCGACAAAGGAACGGACACGTGCTAATACCAAAGTATAGTGACCGATACGTACGTGCTATCGACTCGCTGGACCACTTGCGGTTTCATCATCCATGAGGCCGTTTCGACACGACGATATGTGGCTCGTGCCTGCGGCCATCGCGCTTTCTGAACTGATGCGGATCATTCCAGAAGCATTTGCCTGCTCGTGAGAAACGATCGTGAGAAACGAACATGAAGGTCAGTAGCATCGACGTCGATCTGTCGACCCGTGAGATTCAGGTACGCGGGCTTTCCGTGCCGGTGGGCAGCCGCGCATTCGACATTCTTGCCGTGCTGATGGCGGCGCGCGGCCAGGTAGTGTCGATTGAAACCATTCTTCGCAAGGTGTGGCCCGATACCGTCGTCGAGGAATCGAACATACGCGTGCAAGTGTGCGCGTTACGAAAGGCACTGGGCGAAGACAGGCGCCTGATCCAGAACATACCGGGACGCGGTTACCGGCTGACGCCAAAATGCGAAATGCCGGCTGCGATAGCCAGCATTTCGTTGTTGAACGAAGAGCGTGTCGATCAGGTCATCGCGTGAACATGTGGGCGCATGGTCATTCGAACTGGTTGCGCCCGCAATCTGATTGCGTTGCGCGTCAGAACGATTCGCCGACCCATTCTTCCGTCTTGCGCCACAGTGCCTCGGCATTTGCCGGGTCGAGCGCGTACTGCCGGACGCCTTCGCTGATGGGCGTAATGACGACGTCGTCGGCGACAACTTCGCTCACGTGGCAGTTTTCGCAGTAGCGGCCGCCAATCTCTTGTGCCGATGCCTTCGCGGCCACCCACACCGAAGTCGCCGCGCCCTGCGGCACGCTCTTGAACTCGAACGGCGGCTTGCCTTCGGACGCCAGCTGACTGTTGATTGTGTCGAGCAGCCCCGCCATCTGCCCTTCGTCCATATGACGCGCCAGTTCGGTGTGAATGCCGCCCGGATGCACGGCCGCTGCGCGCACGCCACGCGACTGATGGCGTTTGTCGAACGCGACTGCGAACAGGATGTTGGCCGTCTTCGAGCGTCCGTATGCGACGAACGGATCGTACGCCGTGCGCTCGAAGTTCGGATCGTCGAGATCGACGTTCGCAAAGCGATGTCCCGACGACGCCAGCGCAACCACGCGTCCACCAGATTGCAACAGCGACGCGATCCGGTTCACGAACACGAAATGCCCGATATGGTTTGTGCCGAACTGCGTTTCGAAACCATCCACGGTCTTGCCGAACGGTGTCGCCATGACGCCCGCATTCGCGATGACGATGTCGAACGGCTTGCCTTCGTCCAGCAACCTGTCGGCACACGCGCGCACGCTCGCAAGACTCGCGAGATCGAGCGCAACCAGATCGATGCCGCCGCCGCCCGCAGCCGCGTCGCGGCGTGCGGCCTCGACTGCCCGCGCCGCCTTGTCCAGATCCCGCGCCGCGCCGACCACGCTCGCGCCATGCGCGGCCAGCGAGCGCGCCGTCTCCACACCGAGTCCCGCTGACACGCCTGTTACGAGAATCCGCTTGCCGCGCAGATCGACGCCCGCGAGCACCTCATCTGTCGTCGAAGTTGCACCAAATTGTTCAGCCATTTCCGCCTCTCTGTTTGCAGTAAGGTTGACGTTTCGCCTCACGAGGGATAAAACGGAGTCCCTCTCCGTTTTTATATCCTAAACGGAGACAGCCTCCGCTTGCAAGCACCAATCGATAAGACAAAGGTATAAATGAATCACCCGACGCCCAAAGAACGGAAGCCCAGAGCCGATGCAGCGCGCAATCGCGAGCGCATTCTCGACGAGGCGAAAAAGGCGTTCACCCGCGAAGGCGCCGATATCAGTCTCGAAGAAGTCGCCCGTCAGGCGGGCGTTGGGCCGGGCACGCTGTACCGGCACTTTCCGACCCGCGACGCGCTGCTGGAAAGCGTCTACCGCGCCGAAGTCGAGAAACTCGCGAAGGAAGAGCGCCGGCTGAGCGAGACGATGCCGCCCGCCGAAGCGCTGAGAGCGTGGATGCTGCTGTTCGTCGATTACATCGCGACGAAGAAGATCATCGCGCCGGCGCTCAATTCGATCGTCGGCGGCCCGTCGAAGCTGTTCGAGTCTTCCGGCGCGCTGATCATGGACGCGATCAACTCGCTCGTTAGCCGCGCGATCGAAAGCGGCGACATCCGCGCCGATCTCGATCCACTGGATCTGTTGCGCGCGCTTGTCGGGGTGTCGAATGTCGCGTCGGCGCCGGACTGGCAGCAAAGCGCGCGCAGGCTGGTGGATATTCTGCTGCTCGGCTCGCGGCCAGCCGAGTGACGCATCGCTCACGCGGACGGCCTGGCGCAAATGACGCCAAAAATGTCATTTACCGCAATAGCCCGAACCTGCGTGCCAGACTACATTGATCCTGTCCGGCAGCGACGCGCGCGCGTGTTGCCGCCGACATCCGATCAATCCTCGCAGCTGGAGCCAGCATGAGCAACACGGCGCAACGTCCGACCCACGCCACTCTCGACCGCCCGATCTGGACCGCCCTCACGACGCGCCAGGCGCATCTCGGACAAGGCGATGCGCTCGCGCGTCGCTATCACCGCGACGTCGCGCCATTCGCGGCTTTGGCTTCGGAAACGCCCGACGCGTACGAGGCGCTGCGCCAGCTTCTGCAACCGGATGACCAGGCCGCGTTGCTGTCGATCGAACCATTGAGCGGCACAGATACGCTTCAGGCAATTCAGGTCGGCACGATCCATCAGATGGTCGACATACGTGACGAGACGGCCCAACCCGATGTTCGGGACGTGATCCGCCTGGATAGCGCCGACGTACAGGACATGCTCGCGCTCGTGCAAAAAGCCAAGCCAGGTCCGTTTGGCACTCGAACGTACGAGATGGGCAACTACATCGGCATTCGCGATCAGGGCCGTCTGATCGCGATGGCGGGCGAACGGATGCGCATCGACGGCTTTGTCGAAATCAGCGCGGTCTGCGTGGACGATGAATGGCGCGGCAAAGGCCTCGCAGGCCGGCTGATGAACATCCTGCGCAAGGAAATCGCACAGCGCGGCGAAACGCCTTTTCTCCACGTCTTCAGCCACAACACGACGGCGATCGGACTGTATGAGCGCCTCGGATTCGAACTGCGCCGCGCATTCGTGCTCACACGCCTCAGTCATGCCGGTGCGAATGTGAATACTGCGTGACATCGCGCTTTCCGCGCTCCGCGACCTTCAGGTTCTCCTTCATGTGACCGTTAACACAGCCGCAGCAACGTCCTGCGGCCATTGCTCTCGCGCCTGGCCGCGTGGGGACGACATCGTGGCTCACTTTGAAAACGAAAACTATGAAACTGAAGAATCTGCCCGTGCGAACGGGCTTTATCGCGGTTCTCTCGCTGTTTGGCATGCTCGTCCTCGTCACCGCGTTGCTCGGGATCTACTCCCTCTCGAAGAACAACGGCCTGTCGGAGCAGATCAGTACGCTCAACGCCGGAACGGTCGACCTCAAGGACGTCTACATCAACAACCTGAAAGCCCGTAGCGCGTTGAGCCGGGCCTTCATCGCGCTGTCGACGAACCCGGCTGACAAGGACGCCGCCGTCGCAGCCGCAACCACCTACTACAACCTCGCGAAGAAGTCGTTCGCCGCATTCGAAAACATCCCGAAGGAAACCGCGGCCCAGCAGGACGCGGCAAAACAGGTTGCCGACACGTTCCATGCGCACGCCGGCGCGATCGACCAGTCGTTCGCCGCAATCAGCGCGGGCGACGTGAAGGCGTATGCCGCGACGAACGAAGGGCCAATGACGCAGACAAGCGCGGCATTCGGCAAATCGGCGGATGCATTCTTCACCGTGGCCGCGGATGAAACGAACCAACTGAAAGATGAAAAGGCACGCGCCAAATCGCTGCTGATGGGTGTCGCGATCGGCCTGCTGGTGTTGTCGTGCGCACTGATCCTGCTCGTGTATTACACGCTCGAGCACACGGTCGTGCTGCCGCTCAAGGAAGCGAGCAATGTGCTCCAGCATGTCGCGCGCGGCGATCTGACCGTGCCGATCCATCATGAATCCACGAACGAGATCGGCAAGCTGTTCGAATCGATGAAGGAGATGAAGCGCAGTCTCGCCGGCATCGTGCACGCGGTTTACGGCGGCACGGACACCATCGCGACAGGCGTGCATCAGATGGCAAGCGGCAACACCGATCTGTCGCAGCGCACGGAAGAACAGGCGGCGGCGTTGCAGGAAACGGCGTCGTCGATGGAGCAGCTCACGAGCACGGTGCGCCAGAACGCCGACAACGCGAAGCAGGCCACGCAACTCGTGATGAGCACCGCGATGATCACCGAGCAAGGCAACCGCGCCGCGAAGGAAGTCGTGGTGACGATGCAAGGTTTGTCCGATCTGTCGGGCCGGATCGCCGACATTACGAACGTGATCGAAGGCATCGCGTTCCAGACCAACATTCTGTCGCTGAACGCAGCCGTGGAAGCCGCACGCGCCGGCGACGAAGGGCGCGGCTTCGCAGTGGTGGCGAGTGAAGTGCGCTCGCTCGCGCAGCGCAGCGCGAATGCCGCGAAGGAAATCAAGGATCGCATCACCGATTCGCTCGGCCGCGTTGAGCAGGGCGCGCAGCAAGTCGGAAAAGCCAGCGAAGTGATGGCCGAAATCCTCACTTCCGTGAACCGTGTCAGCGATCTGATGGGCGAAATCGCAGCGGCATCGGAAGAACAATCGGAAGGCATCGAGCAGGTGAATCGCGCGATCACGCAGATGGATCAGGTCACGCAGCAGAACGCTGCGCTGGTCGAGCAGGCGTCCGCGGCTGCGCTTGCGCTCGAAGAGCAGACGGTGGCATTGAAAGACGCGGTGTCGGTGTTCCGCGTCGATCGCTCGATGGCTCACGCATGATGTGACGCGAATCGCTGCCAACGTTCGCTCGACGTCAGGCATCCGTAACCAGCATGAAAGTAAGCGCCGCTTTTGCGGCGCTTTTCACATCAAACGAACGCGCGCTGCCTTGACATCCATCGCGCATAGGACGAATAATGAAACGTTCGTTTAACGAAACGATGTTCGAATAACGAACATCTGCCACAAAAGACGAATCGCACGCAACGCGTGGACATGACAGCCATTTGCCGTGTCCAGGTCTGAGCTTCACCCCGGAAATCCTGTCCCAACAGTCGCCCGACAATCGGATGACGTCAAGCTTGCCGGCGGTGCATGCACATGCACTCACACGCCGCGCGTCGGTTCAGTCCGCGCCGCCCACAGGCGGACGACGCCACACCGAGCGAGAACCATGAAGCGAGACACCTCCCCCTCCGCCACCCTTCAGCCTGCCGCGCCGCGCGGAATCGTCGAAGGCCTTGTCTATGTTTTCGAACGGGTCATGCCGGACCCGTTCATGCTGTCCATCTGCCTGACTTTCGTCGTTGCCGTGCTCGCGCTGCTGATCGCGCCGACGGGCAACCTGCCGACGCTACTCGACTCCTGGTACACCGGCACGTTCGGCATTCTCGCGTTCGCGTTGCAGATGATCCTGATCCTCGCAACGGGTTACGCGATCGCCGAAGCGCCGGTCGTTCAGCGCGGCTTGCGTGCGCTCGCGGCGCATGCGCAAACACCTGCGCGCGCAGCGCTGCTCGTGTTCCCGGTAGTCGGGATTGCTGCGTGGCTCAACTGGGGGCTTGGTCTGATCGTCGGCGCGCTGCTGTCGCGCGAAATTGCAAAGCGCGTCAACGTCGATTTCGCGTGGCTCGTCGCGGGCAGCTATTCGGCGTGGTCGGTGTGCAATAGCGGGCTGTCGAGTTCGATCGCACTGTCGCAGGCATCGCATGGCAATGCGCTCAATCTCGTCGAGAAAGCGACGGGCCACGTCGTGCCGCTCGCCGATACGATCTTCGCGCCGTTCGTGTTCATTCCGACCGTGCTGGTGGTCGTCGTGATGACGGTGATCTTCATCAAGATGCATCCGAAAGCGGAGAACGTGGTCGCGTTCCGCGATTCCGGCGAAGCGTCCGACGACGCCACCAGCGCCGACCCGCACGCACGCATCGGCGACGGCACGCCGACGTTCGCATCGCGCCTCGAAAATTCGATGCTCGGCACGCTGCTCCTGCTCGCGCTCGGCGTCGGTTATCTCGCGATGGAATGGCGCGAGAACAAGTTCGATCTCGACATCAACAACACGATCCTGATCTTCCTGCTGATCGGCCTCGCGCTGCAGCGCACGCCGATCGCGTATGCAAACGCGATCCGCCGCGCCGCACGTCAAACGGGTTCGATGCTGCTGCAATACCCGGTGTACGGCGGCATCATGGGCATCATGAAAGGCACGGGCCTCGCGTCGATGATTGCCAAAGCATTCGTGACGATCGCTACGGCTTCTACGTTGCCGCTGTGGAGCTATCTGAGCTCGCTGATCATCACGCTGCTCGTGCCGAGCGCGGGTGGTCACTGGGCCGTGCAAGGGCCGTTCGTGCTGCCCGCGGCGATCAGCCTGCATGCATCGGTGCCGCGCACCGCGATGGGCGTGGCAATGGCCGAGAACGTGTCGAACATGCTGCAACCGTTCTGGGCCGTGCCGATTGTCGCGATTGCGGGCATCCGCATTCAGCGCGTGATGGGCTATACGGCTGTCACGTTCGCTGTGTCGCTCGTGATTTATGCGGCCGCGCTTCTGTTCGTGCACTGAGCGTATCGAGCGCGTTGGGCGTGCGTCACGCCGCAACCTCTTGCGACACTTCGTCGAGGTTGCGGATCAGCTGACGATACTGATCGCCGCGCGCCGCCATCTCCTCTTCGCCGATCGATCCGCGCCGGCTCAGCGGCCCCACGTTATACGTGATGAACGGCTTGCCGTAGTTCATGCCCGCGAGATGCGCCGATTGCTCGAACGGCATCAGCAGCGCATCGACGATCTGCGTGCCATGCTGTTCGACGAGTTCGGGCTTCAGATATGGCCGCAGCACATCGTCAGCCCATACGTGGTCGCTCGCTTCAGGGAAATAGCGCTCACGGATCCGGCCGATCGTAACGGCCAGTTGCAACGTGCGCCCGTCGAGCGCCAGCGATTTTTCCGGCGCGCTACCGAACAGCGTGTCGTTGATCACATCGTCGAGCCATTTCTTCAGGAGCGGCGGGCAGCTATACCAGTACAAGGGAAACTGCAGCACGATATGCTCGTGCTCGCGGATCAACTGCTGCTCTCGGGCGGCGTCGATATTGAAGTCGGGATACAGCTTGTACAGCTCGCGGACGGTGACGTCCGGTTCCTGCACGATGGCATCGCGCAGGGCCTTGTTGCCACGCGAGTGTTCGATGTCGGGATGGGCGATGATGACGAGGGTTTTCATGTCGGCTCCTGCAGCTAGACGCAAATAGATTCGAATCGAGGCAGGTACGGCTTCACACACCGAACCGCGCCTCGAAGGGCATGCGACGACTATACTGAGTGGCCCACTGCGGGATAAACCGGGCACAGTCCAATTCACCTTTCGAGTAACTCAAAAGATGGACCGGATCGACGCGCTGCGTCTGCTGATCGATGTCGCCGAGATCGGCAGCTTTTCCGCTGTGGCGAGACAGCGAACGGTGGCGACGTCGTCGGTGACGCTGGCGGTGAACCAGCTCGAGCAGGAAGTCGGCGCCACGCTGATCACGCGCACCACGCGCCGGCTCGTCTTCACGCACGAAGGCCTGGCGCTGCTGGACAGCGCGCGGCGCATCATCGCGGAATGGGATTCGACGCTCGCGGGCCTCAAGCAGGAAGGCCCGCTGACGGGCCCGATCCGCGTGACGGCGACCAACGACTTCGGCCGCGTCCAGTTGCGGCCCCTGCTCGACCGCTTTCAGGCACTGCATCCCGCCATTCACATGAGCCTGTTGCTGAGCGACAGCACCGTCGACCTGATCGACGAGCATATCGACGTAGCGCTGCGCAACGGCCCGCTCGCGGATTCGAACCTGCACGCGCGTCTGCTGGTGCGCGGCGAGCGCGTGGTGTGTGCGTCGCCCGATTACTGGCGTACTCACGGCAAGCCCAGCTTGCCCGGCGACCTCGCGCACCACAATTGCCTGATTCTGGCGCGGCCCGGCGCGCCGCTCGCCGCATGGCGCTTTCGCGTGGCAGGCAAGCCGATCAACGTGAAGGTGTCCGGCGACCGTCAGGCCAGCGACGGCGGCGTACTGCGCGAATGGGCGGTGGCGGGTCTTGGCGTCATCATCAAGAACCGTTGGGACATCCGTGCGGAGCTGGCGGAGGGAACGCTCGAAACCGCGCTGGACGATTACGTCACGGAGCACGTCGATCTGTTTGCGGTTTATCCCGCCACGACGCCGCATCGTCGGATAACGGCATTGATCGAGTTTCTGTCCGGGGAACTGGGGGGACCGTGATACGGCAAGACGCCCGTTACGCGGCGGCCGAGCTCGCGTCGACGTGCGACAGTTCGAGCCGGTTGCCGCCGAGCGACTTCGCGCGATACAGCGCCTGATCGGCGGTTGCGAGCAGGTCGCCGAGTACGGACGCGGCGCTCTCCGACTGCACGAGTCCGATGCTCAGCGTGGCCTGGATGCCCAGACCGTTGCCGCTAAGGGTAGTCGTCTCGCCAAAAGCGGTCACCAGCGCTTCACCCGCTTCCTTCGCCTGCAAAGCATCGTAGCCGGGCAGCAAGGCCGCGAATTCTTCTCCGCCAATACGCGCGAGCAGCGCTTGCGGCCCGAGCACACTGCGGGCGATATCGGCGAAAGACTTCAGGACGCGGTCGCCTGTTTCGTGACCGTAGCGGTCGTTGACCTTCTTGAAATGGTCGAGGTCGATAGCGAGCAGCGCAACGGGCCGCGACGCATCGCTGCCGCGGATCACGCGCGCGCCCTGCTCGAAGAACCACCGGCGGTTGCCGAGGCCCGTCAGGAAATCGGTCTGCGATTCCTGCAACAGTTGCACGTGCGATTCGTCGCGCACCAGCCGCAGCAAGGTCATGGGGAGAACGACGGAATACAGCACGCCCTCGTACATCGTGATCTTGCTCGCGGTCATCAGGAAGTCGAAGCCGAATTTCGCGACGAGCCACGGCAGGATCAACGCCCTGAATGCGTACAGGACGGCATGCGTGCCCGTTACCAGCATCGCGATCTGCTGCCCCTGCAAGCGCTTCCTGCCGTCGCCGCGCGCGAGTTCGAATGCCGTCATGCCGCTCGCGAACGAGATCGGAATCGCGCTCGGATACATCCACATCACGTCCTGCCATTTCGCGCCGGCAATGACCCATGCAAGCGCAAGCAACACGAGCACGGCGAGCGAAAGCCGCACGTACTTGCGGCCGTTCAGCGCAGCCACGCCGTGCAGAACCACCAGATAACCGGAAACAATGACGAGATTGCTCAGCGCGGAGCCGAGCGCGCCGGGAAGCGTATGACGCCAGGAAGCCGCCGTGCAGCCGATGGCCAGCGTGGCGAAGCCCGCCGCGAGGATTCCCAGTTCCTTGCTGCGCTTCGGATGGACGCGCCGCTCCCAGAGCGTCATGAGCGCACTGGCGGTGAGAGTCCCGATCAGAAGGAGATAAAGCGTATTAAGATCGACATGCATCGCTGACGTAAGGGCACTACGCCGGTACATCGCGGCGGCAGTCGCATTTTACGCTGAAAATAAGCCTGCATCATGATGGTATGGCCGCGCTTCATTACGGCTGCCAGCGTGGGCATGCGCGATGCTATTCGATGCTTATTGCCTGGCATCGGGCGCCATCGAGCGTCCTCGAGTTCCGTCACCCTATGACCGATCCGATCGATCCCGAGCGCAACGCAGTGCGAGCCGCGGCCGACGCCGGTTCTGATTCCGATCGCGATCCCGTCGATGCATCGGGCATAGACGATGCGGCCGGTCCGGCGGCGCGCCGCCGCGCGCCTCGTCCACGCCGCATTCCCAAAGCCCCTGCTGCTCCGGCACCGGACGCGTTCACCTCCGCCGCCTACGCGCCCGCCCCTGACAAAGCCGCGATACCTTTCGCCACGCGCGTCCAGCAGTGGTTCGACGCGCGCGAGTGGCGGCCGTTCGAGTTCCAGCGCGAGGTATGGCGCGCGATCGCGGACGGTTCGAGCGGCCTGCTGCACGCGACCACGGGCGCGGGCAAGACATGGGCCGTCTGGTTCGGCGCGATGGCCGCATATGGCGATCACGCGCCTCGCGCACTCGCCGATCCGTTGACGGTGCTTTGGATCACGCCGATGCGCGCGCTCGCCGCCGACACCGCCCGCGCCCTGCAAAGCGCCGCGCACGAACTCGCCGTGCCGTGGACCATCGGCCTGCGTACGGGCGACACCAGCTCGACAGAACGCGCGCGCCAGAGCCGGCGCATGCCGAGTGCGCTCGTCACGACGCCCGAAAGCCTCTCGCTGATGCTCACGCGCAGCGACGCCCGCGAAGCGTTGAAGCATGTGCGCCTCGTGGTCGTCGACGAATGGCACGAACTGCTCGGCAACAAGCGCGGCACGCAGACCCAGCTCGCGCTCGCGCATCTCGCCCGATGGCGCGCGGACCTTCAGGTGTGGGGACTCTCCGCGACGCTCGGCAATCTCAACTTCGCCGCCGACGTGCTGCTCGCGCCCGTGAAGACGCCGCGCGTGTCGGTGAGCGGTATGCAGCCGAAGACACTCGTCATCGACACGCTGATTCCCGATACGATCGAGCGCTTTCCGTGGGGCGGGCATCTCGGCACGCGGCAAGTCGAACCGGTTGCCGATGGTATCGACAAAGCGCGCACGTCGCTCGTGTTCACCAATACGCGCTCGCAGGCGGAGATCTGGTATCAGGCGCTGCTGACGCTGCGGCCCGACTGGGCCGGACTGATCGCGCTGCATCACGGGTCGCTCGCGCAGGAAGTGCGCGAATGGGTCGAGGATGGCCTGAAAACGGGCAAGCTGAAGGCTGTCGTCTGCACGTCGAGCCTCGATCTCGGCGTCGATTTCCTGCCCGTCGAGCGTGTGTTCCAGATCGGCTCGCCGAAAGGCGTCGCGCGTCTGATGCAGCGCGCGGGGCGCTCGGGGCACGCGCCTGGCCGCGCGTCGCGCATCACGATCGTGCCGACGCACGCGCTCGAACTCGTGGAAGCGGCGGCGGCGCGGCGCGCGGTCGAAGCAAGACGCATCGAAGGCCGCGAAACGCCGCGCAAGCCGTTCGACGTGCTCGTCCAGCATCTCGTCACGGTGGCGATCGGCGGCGGCTTCACCGCGCCCGAACTGATCGACGAAGTGCGCACCACCTTCGCCTATCACGATCTGACGCAGCAGGAATTCGACTGGGCGCTGGCGTTCGTGGAGCGCGGCGGACCGTCGCTGCGCGCTTACCCGGACTTTCATCGCGTGGTGCGCGACGAGGATGGCGTGTATCGCGTGATGCGCGACGATCTTATCCGGCGACACCGCAGCAACGTCGGCACGATCGTCGCCAATGCGACGCTGCATATTGCGTGGCTCGCGGGCGGGCGGATCGGCTCGATGGAAGAATCGTTTATTTCGCGGCTCAAGCCCGGCGACGTGTTCACGTTCGGCGGCCGCGCGCTCGAACTGGTGCGCGTGCGCGACATGACGGCCTATGTGCGCAAAGCGTCGTCAGCGCGTGGCGCGATGCCGCAGTGGGCGGGCAGCAAGATGCCGTTGTCGTCCGAACTGGCGGACGCGACCCTCGCGATGCTGGCCGAGGCCGAACGCGGTGTCTATGTCGAGCCGGAAATGATTGCGGTGCGGCCTTTGCTGGAACTGCAGGCTAACTGGTCTGCGTTGCCGGAGTCGGGCCTGCTCGTCGCCGAAGTGCTGCGCACGCGCGAAGGTCATCACTTCTTCTGCTATCCGTTTGCGGGACGTATCGCACATATCGGCCTTGCATCGTTACTTGGCTGGCGCGCGGCACGGCATCAGCCTGGCACGTTCTCCATCTCCGCCAACGATTACGGCTTCGAGTTGTTGTCGTCGCAACCATTCGATTGGGCGACGCTGATTGCCGAAGGGCTCTTTTCTTCGACACGTCTCGCCGACGACATCATGGACAGCCTCAACGCATCCGAACTCGCAATGCGGCGTTTTCGTGAAATCGCCCGCGTTGCGGGTCTTGTTTATCAGGCTCATCCGGGACAACAGAAAAGCGCGCGGCAATTGCAGGCGTCGAGTGGCCTCTTTTACGAGGTGTTCCGCAAGCACGACAATGACAATCTGCTGCTCGCGCAGGCCGACAGCGAAGTGCGGTTGCAGGAACTCGAACTCGACCGCATGCGGCGCGCGCTCGATTCCATGCGCGCGAACCGGCTCGCATTGATGCACCCGAAAAAGCCGACGCCGTTTGCGTTTCCGCTGATCGTCGGGCGCATCCGCGAAAAGGTCAGCACCGAGAAGCTCGCGGATCGTATCGAACGGATGCTGGCGGAACTCGACAAGGCCGCGCGCCGATGAACTTCGACACACTGACCGTCGACGCGGGTGGTTATCCGCTGCAACTGTCCGCACAGCGCGCCGCGTTCGATCCGCATCTGAAAACCCTGTTCATCGCCGATGCGCATTTCGGCAAGGACGCCGTGTTTCGCGCGCATGGCGTGCCCGTGCCGGCCGGCGCGACGATGGATGATCTCGCGCGGCTCGATGCGCTGATCGCTGCGTATCGGCCCGGGACGATCGTGTTTCTCGGCGATCTGCTGCATGGGCGTGAATCGCTTGGCAGCGAAACGATGCGTGCGCTCGGCGAATGGCGCGCGCGGCATGCCTGTGTGCGCGTCGTGATGGTGGAAGGCAATCACGATCGGCATGCTGGATTGCTGCCGCCGTCGCTTGGCGTCGAAACGGTATTCGAGCCGTGGCTGCATGGACCGTGGGCGCTGTGCCACTACCCGCAGACGGTCGACGGCGCGTACGTGCTCGCGGGCCATCAGCATCCCGTCTATGTGATCGCGAGCCGTGCGGATGCCGTGCGCGTGCCCTGCTTCCGTTTTGCCGAACGATACGGCGTGCTGCCCGCGTTCGGCGCGTTCACGGGCGGCTTCGTCGTCAATCGATCCGCAGGCGACGCAGCGATCTATGCCGTCGCACAGAACCGGGTGATCGCCGTGCGCGAGCGCGGCTGACCGGGCGCTTCGCATCGCGCGACATCCATGCGCGTGCGCTCGAATTGATGCGACGATTCGAGCCAGACTTGGCAGACGCTCAATGTTCCGATCGTCATCGGGAGGTCGATTCGTCATGCCCAAAGTCACCAGCAGTTCTCCCTCTCACGTCGCTGCGCCGCCGACTACCAGTACGAGCCAGCCCAACACGCCATCGACGACGACAGGGGTCAAGCGCCGCGCATCCAGCCCGCCACCGGGGATGCCGCCGTCCGCGAAGCAGATGAAAACGGCGGCGGCGACCAGCCACGCACCCGCCGACTGGCACACGGAGGCGACCCGCTTCGGCATCTCTGGAAGCGGTATTGCACAGACGCAAGGCGGCAAGAGCGACGCGCTCGAAACACATGGCAGGGCCGCGCTGCGCGACCCTTCGGTATCGCCGACGGGCGCGCTCGCCGCAGCAAAGCCCGACGATCTGATCAAGAAAACGGCGGCACCAAAGGCTGGCGACCACTCACCGTCGATTTCATCCGTCAACCGGACGCAAGCAGACGAAGCCAAGGTACTCGGCCGCGGCGCGGCGAATATGCCGGGCGCCTTCAACATCGGCGAGCGGAATGTACCGACGCTGCAGTTCACCAACGACCGCTTCAAGACCGCGAACGACAAGCACGCGACGCAAGCCGATTCCGCCGCGCACAGCGCGTTCACGTCGTTGCGCGAGATGCACGGCGTAGGCGAACAAAGCGCGCATGCGAATATGGACTCGCTGCTTGACGCCACGGCTCGGGCCTATTCGCCCTATAACGCGCAAGGCGAGCCGTCGAGAGGCAGCGTCGAACTGCCGAAGACCAACGTTCATGCGCAAAACGTAGGCGGTGCGAGCCTGCACAAGTCAAAGGCAGGCGTCGATCCGATGATCGGCCAACAGATGATGAACATGTGGTATCGGCAGAACATCGCTGGCAAGCCGATGCTCGACGAACTGATCAGAACGCGTCAGCAGAATGCACCGGCTCCAGTGAGCAATCGCGACGACGACATGGACACGTCGTCGTGAACATGCCGTTCACGCATGTCCGCGAAACAGCGCGCAAACCCTGAACGCATTCTCCGAAAGCGGGATCTGCTTCGCGCGGCAATAGCGGGTGGTCAGCTTCAGCAGTTCCTTGATGTCGCGTCCGCTCGATTGCGGCCATGCGTCGGTGAGCGCTTCGATCAGCGCGTCATCGAGATCGGCGCCCAGTTGCGTCGCAAGCAGTTTCCACAGGTGGATCGCGTCTGCGCGCGGCGGCGTCTCGTAGTGAATCTTCGCGATGCAGCGCGACAGGATCGCGTCGTCGACATCGTCGATCCGGTTGGTCGTCATGAACAGCAAGCCGTTGAAGTACTCCAGCGTACGCAGAAACTCCGCAACGATTGCGTTGTGCTCGAGATCGTTGTCGCGCCGGCGAATGTACACGTCAGCTTCATCGAGCAGCATGATCGCGTTCCAGCGCGTCGCGCGCTGCAGGATGCCCGACAGCGCTGCGCCGACCGACGCCGCCGTGGTCCCGAGTTGCCCCGAATGCACGCGATACAACGGCTTGCCAACCACTTCCGAATAGACCTCAGCGGTCAATGTTTTGCCGAGGCCCGGCGCGCCCTGGCAGAGTATCGTCGTGCCGCCCGACTTGCCCGGCACGAAGTCCTGCACGAACACATTCGTCTTCGACGTCAGGATATCGATCAGATCGCGATGATGCGCGGGCAGAACCAGCTTGTCGCGCAGTTCGGGCTGATAGCGATACGCGCTCATGTGCTGCACATGCACCCAGATATTGCGGTGCCATTCCATATGAAACAGGCAAACGTAGCCATGCAGCGGCACCTTGTCGAAACCACTGTCGATGTCCACGCCGCGCCAGAACTCCGCGTCGGCTGTCATCTGGAAGCGGCGCTCGAGCGTCTCTTCATCGTTCACGCACTTCGCGCTCACGCCCTCGGGAATGCGGATCAACTCGGCGCCGCCTTTTGCATCGACGGAATAGGCGGCTTTTGAAATGACGAACTGCGCGCCGAAGCGCGGCTGGAATTCGAGGAAGCGTTGCGCGTGCCGCTCGTATTCGAGCTTGAATTCAGGGCATTCCTTGTAGAAACCGAACTCCGCGAGCAGCTCGGGAATCGTGCGGTTCACGATGTCGTGCCGGTTGATCACGAGCGATGTCGTCATGCCGGAGAGCCGCAGATGATGCTCGGTACGCTCCGAGTTCGCGGACTGCATCGTGTTCGCGAGCAGATCGACGACGACGTACGGCATGCCCTGATCCGGTTCGACCACGCGCATGCGGCGCACCAGCCACGGCAGCAGCGTGCCGTCCTTCGCGCGGCTATATAGCCAGCCGTCGATCGCATCGCGCGACAGGTATGCAACGAGACCCGACACGAGTTGATCGAGGCCTGGAATGACGCGCGCTTGCGGCGCGTTGTAGATGTTGTCGAGCGCGAGCATCTGGAACATCAATGCGCGCTCGTTGTTCGCCTTGCTCAGCGAATACAGCGTATTGAGCGATCGCGAATCGAATAGCGCGCTCGATACCACCATGCTGCCGTGACATGCGCCGTGCTGATTGAGCTGTCTTGCGAGCGGCGATTCCGATTCGATCATCGCAAGCAGAGGATGCACCAGTGATTCTGGAATCTCAAAGTCCATGGACGCACTCGTTGTTTGATGTCGGCGCGGCTGTGCGCAGCGCGCCTGTTAGCCGAGAAAGAATTCGATCGCCATGCCGACGATAGCAGGCTGGATCGCGTGAAGTCCGTTGAATTCGATGTAGTGCACGTCGTAGCCCGCGGCTTTCAGCTTGGCCGCGTTCGCGCGGCCGCTGGTTTCGATGGGCAACTGCTCGTCGCGCAGTCCGTGCGCAATGAAGACTTTAGGCGCGCCTTCCTGCGTGAAGACCGACATGAAACCGCCTGAGAACGCGATCACATGACTCGCGATATCGCCGTTCGTGATGCCGATGGACAATGCGTAGCTCGCGCCGTCCGAGAAGCCCGCGAACGCGAGCCGCGCGAGATCGATCGGGTAGTGTGCGCTCACCTCGGCGAGCGCGCGATCGAGCCGCTCCAGGTCCGGTCCACTGCCACCGATCACGATGTCCCACGTGGGATACAGCGAATGCGGCGCGAGGACCAGAAACTTGTCGCGCTCCGCGTGTTCTTCGATGAAGGGTAGAACCTTTTCAGGGAAACCGCCTGCGCCATGGAACATCACGAAGAGAGGCACGGGCTTGTGCGTGTCGAGACCAGAAGGGACGAACAGGACGGCGTCGCGCTCGTCTGCGATGCCGAGCCGGTTGCGGCCTGGCGTTAACGGCGCCTGGGACGGACCGGCAGGAACGAAGGACAGCCGGCCAAGCAGCGATGGATCGAACATGGTGGAACCCGGATTGAGCGCGCGCCGCGCGCACGGATGAACATTCCTGCCACTTGTGGGTACGACCTGCGTGGGCGGGGGATGACCGACGCCGGTAGCGGGCTGTGCTGCCCGTCCTGCTGGGTTAGCGGGACGGGTTATGTGTTGATATGTAATATATCATGAGAGATGAGGGTCGGTGTCAAGTCTGGAGAGGGCGCTGGTGACGTACAAATGCGGCCTGATCCGAGACAAACAAATCTGACATGGCAAAAATAGACATATGGAACTGATCTACGGCCAACTTCTGTGCGCAAGTGGTACTACAAATAAAACTGGCCTATGCACATCCTGTTGTTTTTAATGATTTTTTCAATATCTCCTTGGTCGGCGAAACACCAATGGCAAGCGTTGAAAAATTTACCGCCAGGGAACCGTCGGAGTGACAGCACGGGTCAATCACCGTAGTTACGGCTTCCGAGGCAGGGCAGAACAAATACATCTGATGTCCGAACGTTCCCGGACAAACAATTCTGTTCCCCGCGGCTGAAGGCGTGCCTAAGCGCCGTTGTCCAGTATAGACGGGCGCATGTGAGTGAGCTCTACGCAGAGCGAGTCGACCGCCCTAAGATAGGAGGTGGAGACAAACAACGTGACTGGGCCAAACAGTGCCATTGTCGCCGGTAGGAGAGACAGTGGAACAAAACTTCAGATGCTAACTCGACCCTACGTTCAAGACTGTGCTCGAAAGCGAGAACGCCCGGGACGACCACTATCGGCTGATAGTAAAACTCAGGCGATCCACTTGAGAATACGAATGGTCCCGTGACGTACACCAATTAAAACTGGACCCTACGCTGCAATATAACGTTGAATTAAATGGAATCCATAAACCGCGGATTTTGAACGTTGATCGTCAAATCAATCGATAGTTCTGATTGAAAATACGTAACCACGGGTAGGCGCCATGCTCCTTCGCGCGTTACGACAGCACAATAATGGGCAGGTGCAGCGCAGCCCTCCAGACACGAGTCAGTCATCCCGTGCATTGGAATGCTCCTGTCGGATCAAACGTGCTTCTGCGTCGAGGACGAGGTCAGATACTTTGCATCCCAATGACGCTGCAATCGATGAGAGAGTGTCGAGAGACGGATTCCGCCCTAGTTCTACCAGCGAAATGTATTGGCTCGACAGACCCGATGCATCGGCGAGCGCGACCTGACTGAGCCCCTTCTGCTCTCGCCTAAGCCGAATGACGTCACCAACCGGGAGACTCGCCATGAACATTGCGCCCAAATCCGAGAGTTTCACGGAACGCTGCGCGACGTTCTACAAACTATATTTATAATTAAGAAATTTCCTTAATTTTTTACCTCAATTAATCGGGACGTTAAGCATGAAACTAAAAGCCAAACTAGCTCGATGGAATTGCAAATCTTTCCTAGTATTAAATCAGACGAACAGATGGTTCACGCATGTAAGGTCAACCCGGATCTTGGACGCTGCAGCCTTTCCGCAAGCGGCGGTCTTTTCAATCCCCGCCGAGCACCCGCAGCACCACACCTCGTGACAGACGGATGCGAAGATCGGCGTTGAGGAACTCTTGAGTTTGGGAGGCCGTTATGATTCGAGGCGCGTCGCCGCAATGGGACTCGTCATTGCTCCGGAACGACAGTCGGGCATGGTTTGTCACCACGTTTCCCGGCAAGTTTGCGGGAACGCCCGACGCAGAATTGCTATTCGTGGTTGAAATACCCCGATCGCATTGCCTGTGCATTCGCCTGTTCCCGCCTACCGCCGGCTGGGAATTTCAAGCGTTATCAAGTCTCGCAGCACAGCATACCTCACCCGACGTACTGATTACGGACCACACGCGCTTACAGTCGTCGCTGGTGAACGCGGGCGCGAGCTTCAAGAAGCCGGCGACGGCATATCTCCATAAACCGATCACACTGATGCCTGCGATCTCACAGTGCATCCACTCACTTGTGGATATTCTGAATGAGCTAATGCCGTCGCACAGTTCTCTAGACACAATCAACACCAAACTCGAAGCATGGCGTATCGCGTATAACACCCGATAGATCCGATTTGCGCAAGTCTTAGAAGAGACCGTTTCGATGCTAGCCGGGCCTCAAACCGCGACGCACTAGTACAATTGACGGTCGACTCTCGTCTCGGCGCGCGGGGGGACTCATGCCACGGCGATTCAAGCCGCATCGTCGTTGCGACGACATTTATGTTACCCACTATCGGCCGCTTAAAAAAATGGCCTCAAACAGGCCATTTGTTCCTCCGCACCGCCTGAAAACCTTATTGTGGCTGGATGTTCGCTGCCTGCTTGCCCTTCGGGCCTTGCTTCACTTCGAACGACACCTTCTGATTCTCCTGAAGCGACTTGAAACCGCTCGACTGGATTTCCGAGAAGTGTGCGAACAGGTCTTCCCCACCGCCGTCCGGCGTAATAAAGCCAAATCCTTTTGCGTCATTGAACCACTTCACGATGCCTGTTGCCATTTCCTGATTGTCCTAGTTTGATGTTACGCGTCAACGACACGATGCCTGACACGAAATCTTGTTGTACCACGACTTGTCACTCACTCAAAATCGCGAACGTGGCGCGTCGAACACTGTTGACACACTACCTAGTACTGATCCTTGGCCAGCGTCTGCTCGCAGGAAGCAAAAATGGCTGACCACTTGATTCGAGCGGTCGGCCTCAACACGCACCACAAGTTTGGGACCTATCGCCCCTTCAGTAGCGACCTTAACGCACGCATGCGGCTGCCACAAAGAGCAATCGAGAATACGGCCGAGCGAGTCAATCGGAAGCGAAAAAAAGCTGTTCGCAGGAGCACAAGAAAGGTTTCGCAAAACACAACGTCCCCCTTTTAACGTATCGACGTCCCAAGCGTCCACGAAAAGGCTCACCCCTGTGTCACACTTTCGCCGGTACTTTCGCGGCAACCCACGAAGGCGTTGGCCGCAAGGTCGAGGCATGTGTGCCCGCAACGGATTTTATGTCCAGCGGTCGTATCTCGACTCGTTCCGCCGCCCTTTCCGCCGTCGCAAGCTATGTTCGCTGATCGGCCTCAGCTGACATTCAAGCTCACCGCTCGTAAGGCCGCTCCAGGTCACTTTCTTGTCGTTCGGACGTGCATGACCGCGAATGACTCAATTAGCGTCAGCGGACGCGTAGTCTCGACCCGTTGCTGACGGTCGGATGGTCGCGATTCCAACGGCGGGTATCCGAGTGGAACGGCCATACCGAGCCTTCGTCTATGGACTTGTCTTCGGCCTTAGCTGACATTCAGGCTCACCGTTTGTAAGGCCGCTTCAGGTTGCTTTCTTGTCGTTCGGACGTGCACGACCGCGAAAAACTCAGGAGGCGTTCAGCGAACGCGAACTCTCGACCCTGAGCGGACCTTGAGATTCTCCGGAAACAGCCGTTCATGCTAGGGTAACGCCACTTATCGACGGGGCGATGTAAATGAACGTCATCGAAATTAAATCTTGCGACTCCCAGACAGTGCTGACGTTGTCACCGCATAGCCGGAACGCCGACGAGGTTCTGTTTCTGGCCAAGATTTCGGCGGCCCCGTTTTCAGGCGAAGTTCTTGCGTCCACTTACGTTATCGGTCCGCCGACAACGCTGTTTGATGACATGGCAACGTCGTGGACTGGCTGGAGCGGCTCGAAGGATTGGCATGCGATCGACGGTGACCTGTCATTTGGAGCAACAATCACTTCTCTAGGGAATGTGACGTTAGTTGTAGAGATGTAAGCGCGCATTAGACGGCGTCCCTTGCGCATTGCCATGCGACATGCGTCAGGCCACGCTTGGATTCAGTCGCCAGGGCAGCAAAGCCTCGTAGTCGTCGGCGGTGTGTGCGTGCGGCAGACCTTTGAACAACGCGATGAGGTATTGGTACGGCTCAATGCTGTTGGCTTTGCATGTTTGCACGAGCGAATACAGGTTGGCGGCGGCGTTTGCGCCGGCGACGGTGTCACTGAAGAGCCAGTTCCGGCGTCCAACCGTGAACGGTCTGATCGCGTTCTCACACGGGTTGTTCGAGATGGGCCACGCTCCGTTGCCGACGTAGCGAACGAGCTTGGGCCACTGGCCTCGCAGATATTGAAGCGCTTTGCCGAACCCGCTTTGCGGCAGCACCGTGTTCAGATGACGCGATAACAGTGCCTCGATCTGATCAAGAACTGGCTGACTTTTGGCCTGTCTGAGTTGCTGGCGCTGCTCCGGCGTCATGTCTTCAGATCGTGCCTCAACGGCAAACAGCTGGCCGATCAGGCGAATGAATTCGCTCACCGGATGATTGCCGCCGCGCTGTACCTTCGGAAGGTCCTCTTCGGCCTCAATCATATAACGTCGCGCGTGCGCCCAACATCCGATGTGTACCAGCTGGTTTGTTCGGGCGATTTCGTTGTACGGCTCGTAGCCGTCGCTCATCAATACCGCGCCGGGTTTGATGCCAGCATAGAGCACGGCGGCCTGCGCCGCGCTGCGCGTGGGACTGTAGCTGAACATTCGCACTGGTGGTCCCGTACCGTTCATCTGCGCCCACATGTAGCTCTTGCGTTGTGCAGCA
The DNA here is from genome assembly GCF_017104715.1 of Burkholderia sp. Ac-20365. Lineage (GTDB taxonomy): Bacteria > Pseudomonadota > Gammaproteobacteria > Burkholderiales > Burkholderiaceae > Paraburkholderia. The sequence continues at coordinate 144,732 of NZ_JAAGPI010000001.1, read as the reverse complement.
CGGCCTGGTTCTTTTAGTACCTGCACCGTCGTTTCATCGCCGTAGACGATGTCGGCCTCGAGGAGGTGGTCGCGCATCAGGTTAATCAGCGGCTGCACTGCCATGCCGACGCGCACTACGCTTGCTGCCAGCGTGCCGCGCGAGAGATCGCCACCGAAACGGTGCAGCAACGCGGCAATCCGGTACAGCGGCAGCGCGTCAGCGAACTTACTCACAACCACCCATGCAAGCGCTGATTCAGTGAGTAAGCCCTTCGGGATGATGCGCGAAGGTGCCGGCGTCACCTTGATGCCAAGGTCGCAGCAAGGGCATGCGTATTTGATCCGCTGGTGCTGAATGACGCGGACCTGCTGCGGCACGATATCGAGTTGCTCGCTGATCTCGGCGCCGATCTCGACCAGTGCGTGGCCGTCGTGTGAGCAGACGCGTTCTGATTCGGGCAACTCATGGCGCACGACCTCGCGAGGCAGCATTGGGTCCAACGGTTTACGCCCACGCTTCTTGCGTTCATGCGCGCCGACTTCGACGCTATGTTCCGTTCCGGTCTCTTGCGCTGGTTCGCATCCTGTTGCGAGCGCTTCTGCTTCATTCAGGAAGAGGTCCCGTTGCTCAGCACCGCGCACTTCGCTCCTGGAGGCAAACAGTTGCCGCTGATAGGCCTTAAGCTTCTCTCGCAGCAAATCGCGTTCGACTGTCACCACACGCAACTCGCTCTTCATGGCAGCGAGTTCTGCGCGCAGCGCCTGCAGTTCGTCGGTAGAGGATGAGGATGGTGGCGGCATCACTGAATTAGACCAGCGATGCTGGTTCGCGTTTCAGGTCACGCGCTGATAATAGCGCCTCGGATGCGCGCGCATCGCTTCGATGTCGATGCCCTCCAGTAGCCAGTGAAGTTGCTCTGTTCGCAGCATGAGCACCGCCTCCTTGCGCGGCCATACGAAGCGGTCCTGCTCGAGCCGCTTCATGAGAAGCCAGAAGCCGTTACCGTCCCACAGTAGCATCTTGATGCGGTCGCGCCGCTGATTGCTGAACACATAAACCGCACGCGCGAATGGATCGAGCTTCATTGACTGCTCGACGATGGCGGCGAGACCGTTGATGCTCTTGCGGAAGTCAACGGCGTCACGATGCACATAGACCTTCAGTTCATCGTCCAGGCGGAACATCGCACCGTCCCAGCGTCTCGATCATGGCCGATAGCAACGGCGCGTCATTGCCGCTGCATTCAAACCGGAGTGTGACGCCGTTGGGCATCTGCACCATCAACCGCGCCGAAGTCATCGCGGGCGACGACGCCCTTGCTGCGGGGGTGCGCCGATGTGCCTTCGCGGATTCGGGTGCAACCACGGTTTCGTGACTATCGACTTCGACTACCGGAACGAAAGCTGTGCCGATCGGCGCCGGCTGTAAGGATGTGCCAGCCACTCGCTGCTGATGCAGCTTGATCCACTTGCGCAGCAAGTTGGCGTTGACCCCGTGCTTGAGTGCGAGCCCGGCGACCGAAGCACTCGGCTCAAGACACGCTTCCACCAACTTCTGTTTGGTTTGCCGGTCATATCTGCGCTTGCCGTCCCGACCGACGTTGACGACCTTCAGCCCAGTCGTTTCTGAGTGTTCTTCTGTCATGAAAGGTGTCCACTGATTCGAAAACAGTGGACATAGCCTGCACGCTCAGATCAAAGAGTTCCAGACGTCCATTTCTGCGCGCTTACGTAGAGATGAGCGCAAATTCTGGCGACGACACTCTCAAAGCAACATTGAAACTTGAGGCTGGCAGCCTTGATCGCATTGCCCACGACGTGCGTTCTATTTTCCGATCTGCATGAGAGCCTTCTACAGAAGTTGTGTCGGGTGTGCGTATTATGCAGGAAGCATATCCCGACCCTGAGCGGTCCTTCCGCAGGCTTCAATGCGGTCATTCGCTGCTTTCAGCTTTAGCCCGCCGCACCAAAAAGGGACACCGCCGAATCGTCGAACCATTTAAGGTACAGGCGAATAGCATCTGTGGTGGCTGAAACCGATGCGCGTAACGATAAAACCTTGTCCACATCGTATGTGCGGACGAGAACCTTTACGTGTTGTCCGGGTGGGCAAACGATAAACGACTTGGGCTCGCGATCGAACTGCTCGCCCCAATTCGTTAAGAAGTTGAAAATCCCATACTTATCCCAATCGAGTTCGCACTCTACGGCCGTACGATCATCCTCTTCAAGAACATGATGGCCTCGTGCGCCATACAGGAGCCGATCCAGACAATCTACCATTCCCTCATCGCTCAGATCGCTCAGGTCGTCCAACCATAGATTCGGAAGTACTTCTCCGAGTCGTTTAAAGCCGAGATAGGCCGGATACAAAGAGCACCGCGGATTAGAAAAATCCCCGAGCGACGTATTTTCACACCATACGCGCATTCGTCCATAGACCGCGGAGGGAGGTACCAGACCGGGCTCGATCATGGCCTCTATCGCAAACTCAGATTTCGTACCGAACAACATCGATCAACGTCCTTAAGCTGAGGCGAGAGTGTCTTTGCGGCGATTGTCGACGATTCCTATACAGATGTCGAACGACCGCTTATGGCCGTCAAGACTCATCCGCCGTTACGGCAAGCCGACGTTCGACCGCATGTCATCGCGAACGTCAGCAAAGCGGCGTAGTACAGCCGCATGGCGGCTGAACGGCGAGCACCGACCATGGCCGAAACGCCTCCGCCGGTCATTTGGTCAAACTTCGACCTGAATGGGCCACCGAGTCACGATGGTTGAGAAGGCGCCGACTGCAACAATCGCCACGATTGTGAACATTCGCGAGAGTGCAGCAGCTTCACAATGAAACTCCCATCCTTCCTGTGGGAGTCTGCCATGAAGACCGAACAATCGCGTGAAGCGTGGAACAAAGGCAAGCTGGTAGGCCAGAAACCACCCCTCAGGCCTAAAGACGTTTGGGCCATTCGGATCCACCTTCAGAACGCTCATGCTGTCCGCGATCTTGCCTTGTTCAACCTCGCGATCGACTGCAAACTCCGTGGCTGCGATCTCGTGAGTCTGCGAGTTCGCGATGTCACCCACGTCAATCAGGTCTTACCGCGGGCGCAAGTCGTTCAGCGAAAGACACAGCGTCCCGTGCAATTCGAACTGACTGAGCCGACCCGCTCTGCAGTCCGCGCGTGGCTCGACAAGGCCGCGCTACGGTCGGAGCAGTACCTCTTCCCGAGTCGACTGTCGACGTCTCCGCATCTTTCTACCCGGCAATACGCCCGGATGATAAGTCGATGGGTGGGCGCAGCAGGGCTTGATCCGACAGTCTACGGCACACATTCGATGCGCCGGACGAAGGCGACGTTGATCTACAAACGCACGAAGAAACTGCGGGCCGTCCAGTTGCTGCTCGGCCATAGCAAGATTGAAAGCACAATCAAATACCTTGGTATCGAAGTCGATGACGCGCTTGAGATTTCGGAACAGACTGAACTCTAGCGCAGTCAAGGCTGGCCGCACGACATGATGTTGCATGCGCATTCGTGCGGCCACTTTCCGTCGCGTCTCTTTCTGGCGGAGCGGCCGAGTTGTTTCCGCCAGCCCGCTCCGCAGAGCCGTCATCCGATTGACGGTAGCGCATCGGAGATCCGCGCGAGGACTGTCGAGTACAGTTCGGCCTGAGCTGACGTTCAGTCATCGCTGATTGTGAGGCAGGTTCACATTGCTTTCCTGACGTTCGGACCTACGCGCCCGCGAATGTCTCGTTGAGCTTCAGCGAATGACAGAGAAGTTGACGACGAAGGAGCCGTTTCTGGGGCATGGTCACTTTGAAAGATTCGATCCTCAGCGGTCGACATGACATGGATTTCGCCGTCGTTGCTTCCTACGTCGGTGCCCCAGTCGAAATAGTCGGGTCTAGTCGTTGCCCTGCGTTTCGTGACCAATGCAGTGCCGCTTGGAGAACGCAACAAACGCGAACCGGCACTGTCGCGATAAGCCATGTCGCGCCGGCCTCGCTAAGACGCGCATAAGAACATCGATAATGCTGAGCGCCGCCATCCTTCTCTCTCGGGTGTCTTCCGGTCGTCCGTCTAAATAGGGAAGCCGTACGAAGCCCGCAGTAAATCAGTCACGCAACACCGCCATCGCGGAAGCCAGCGTCGGAATCAACATTTGTTCTGATTTAACATCGGTGCACGCTTCGCGGAACGATTCGGCAAACGAATTGCCCTGCCGGAAATAAGCCTGATAGAAGCGATCAAAGAATCCGGCGCAAAGTTCGTCGTCGACTTTCCAGCGGAATCCCACCACACCCTCGGCGCCGCCCTTCATCGTCTCGATTGCCGTTACAATCGAGACGCCTTCGCAAGAAGACAGCACCATGAACTTGCAGCCCCCTTCGTTGAGCCATCCGGCGACGCAAGTAATCGGAACCGCCAGCGCGGAATGCGGTCTGTCAGGCAATATCAGATAGGGCACGCCCTCCTGCGGATAAACAATAGAGTGCCCCGAGAAGTGAAAGATATCGAAACCGCCCTTCGTCAGACGCTGACGTAGTTCTTCCGCGAGCGCCGCGCCGCCCGACAGATAATTCTCGGATCCCACGACCGTCAGCGTCGAAATGCGGCGCTCTCCGCCGGGCTGCGTGCACGCGTTCAGAGAATCTAGCTCTTTTTTCGGGCTGCGCAACTTGGCAAAAGCGAACTCACGTAACTTGTTTCCGGAATCGAGCTTCACCGTGGTCGTGCCGTGAACCTCGCTGCGCATGAACAGCACGCGGTAGTCGGTCCGGCCGTCTAAGCCGGATCCTGCCCCATCAGACAAGGCGGCTTTCGGCTGCGACCGGAATCCGAGGTTGAGGCGCCTCGCCATGGGAATGCGGGAACAGAAACATTTTCTGTCCGAGACATCGTTGATAAACTCGAACGGCAGGTTGAACATCTCTTCTTGTTCCGGGCTTCCGACCTTGATCTCGAAACGAAGATCGATCTTCGGCGACTGCGATCTCGCAGCGCCTCGGCGCAGCTTTAGGATCTCCGAGATTTGCGGGCCGACTGTATTCTTGATGAGAAGCCCGTACAGGGTCTTTCCCAGATTAAGCAAGAGCTCCCAATCGTTACCGAAACTCGTCCTGTCGTTGATCGACGAGTATCGCCGGATAGTGCCGAGCACATACTGGATCTCGTCCTTGCTTTCATACGCGATCGCCGTCGACCTTGCGACGCGGTATTTCCCACGCTCCACGAAATAGCGCGCCGCCTGGTCTCCTACCGCGATCGTATAGCGCAGCGGAATCTGCACGCTCGCCGTGGCAATTCCCGCGAGCGTCTCGGCAAAACCATCGCCGTGAGGATCATCGGGATCCACGGATCCCAGCAGCCAGAGGCCCGTCCGTGACCGGCTCAACACCTTGCGCTGCACCTCTTCCGGGGGAGCGGCAGCGGCAACTAGAACGGGTATGTGAGGATAGTCCTCACTTAGCGAGGCGAGAAAGGCGTTGACGTTGTCGCCACGACTCTGCATCAGGAGATCGTCGGCAATGGACACGCGCGGATCGATAATGATCAGCACCGGCAAGGCATCGTTGCGTGCAGCGCTACACAGATATGCCTTCCCATCCTGGAGCGAAGCTCGGATGTCGATCGTTCCATCGGAATATTCGCCGACTTCCGGGAAGCTGTCCTTCAGGTTCTTCAGCGCTTCTACGCGGGAGTCGATCAGCTCCATGAGCGAGCCGTCGTTCGTCAGCAGCAGGAGTTTGGAAGTCGGCATGATCGTCTTCCTACGCGCTGAGGAGCTGGATCTTGAAGGAAGTCACCGGACGCGACATGTCGCCGTCGCGGATGTCCTTCGGCTCGGTGACGAACACGCCCTTGTGCGCGTTGATCACGGCGCGAATGGTCGACATCGCGAGACGTGCATCGTCGCGCGCGCTGTCGAACACGAACTGCAACGGATCCGCGCTGTTGCCTGCGCTCTCCACGCCCGGACGCAGCGCTTGCGATTCCTTGGAAAAGGACAGCTTGATGCGCACCACGGGTCCTTCGTAGCGGCTGGATGTCTGCAGGCGCAGCGAAAGATGAACTCGGGTGTCGTCGATTGGCCGTGTCAAAAGCAGATAGCCGAGAATCGAGCGGATGATGAAGGAGAGCCGCTCCTCGTCGCCCTGAACCATGAACGGGCCATCGTCCCCGGAGCGTTCTATCACGCGCCGGTCGCGCTCTGGCAATGACTCGACGATGTTGTCGACACATGTCATGAGGTCGACCGGCTCGCACATTCGCATAGGATTCTGGCGCACCGACACCGCTTCGGCGAGGCGCTCGTAGGTGATGTCGGCCTTGCATAACTCCGAGGAAAGCCGCTTGCACAGCGTCAGGAAGCGCTCCTCGGCGCTGCCGTCGGACGTTGGCGCGCCTTCGGTCGTGGGACGCTTCACGAGTTCCCTGAACAGGGTCGACGCGATCGAGATCGGCGCGCGCGTCTGCTGCGCGATTTCCGTGACGGTCTCGCGCAGGAAGCGCAGGTCCCTGCTCCATGCGAGCTTCCTCAGGTCCGTGAAGAACCAGATGAACGTGTTGAAGCTATCGTGAAACTCCGAACGCGAAGCGAGCACGAGTCGCGACGACCCGTCGTTCGCGATCAGTTCGATGCGCCGGTGCAACGTGTTTACCGAACCCTTCAAAACGGAGCGAGCATGATCGTTGTACGCGTAGTCCCAAAGCGGCGTGGGATCGCCGAGAGGAGTATCGACGAGTGCGAGCATCTGCTCCGCGGCGGGATTGCGGTCGAGTATCACGCCATCCGCGCCCACCAGTACGATGCCGCGCTCCGAAGCACGCATAAGTTCATCATTCAGATCCGAATGTAGGCGGTCCTGCAATCCGCTTTCGAGGTCGTTCTTGAGTTGCTCGAGCGAGGTACGGTCCGGACCGAGGAACGCCTTCATCTTGTTCGACTCAACGAGGAATATCCACCCGACACGCCCGCTCAACGAAATTGGAATGGTCATCACTGATTGCACCGACGAGTGCCGGGGGCGGTAGCGATACTGCTCGACGCCGAGCTTGCCCACGCCGTTGACGATCCGCATTTCGTTCTTCGAAAGGGTGCTGTCGAGTATGCCGCCGTCGCCGAACGGCCGGTCTTCTTCGAGTTCGATCGGCTTGCCGGTCTCGTCGACCTTCGGCGATTGCGCGATTAGATGGAAGCATTTTTTCAGCCGGTCGACCTGATAGACCGCCGCGAGATCCCAGTTCAGCCGCCCCCTGATCCTTTCTACCACCCGCTGCGCCCCCTGTATCAAGTCTGTGGACTTTGCGACGATGAGCTTGATCTCCTCGGCAAACGAAACGGACTCCTGCCTGAGCTGGTCTTCGCAGCGCAGCAGGATCGGGTCAAGGTTGAGATCGTGCAGTACGTTGTAATCCGCCATCGTGTACCGGTCAAGTTCCTTCGCGCACAGAGACAGCGCCGAGGTCGCGCCATCCGGTCCGTTCACGACAAGCGTGACCGAGGACTCAATCTTTGCGTCCGTATAAGCCTTGGTCACCTCGTTGTGCAGCAGAGCCGGATGCTTCTCGACCCACTCCGAAATCCGGCCGATCGCGTACTCGCCCTCGTCGATGAACTTCTTTACAAAGCCTGGCTCGAGCTCAAGCCAGCGCTCGGGCCACAGTGTGTCGTCGTGCGGATAGACCGCGACGGCCTTGAACAGCTCGAGGTTCTTGGCATAGACCCCGAAGATCGCATGATCGAACTTAATCGCGGGCTGGATCGCATCGAGGATCATGCCAAGACGGCTGCGCCAGTCCTTGTTGCACGGATCGAGTGCAATCTTCGCGATGTCTGCACGCACGCGCTTGATGATCGACGCCTCAATGACCACCACCGCGCCGACGCTCTGCCGCGAAAGCGTCATGTCGGGCGTGAAGACCAGCGCCGCGTTTTCCATCTCGACCTGACTACCGGGTGGCTTCAAGATCTGCGTGTTCAAGGTTTTGGGACTCGTCTCGCGAATACATGCCGCGAGCGTCGACGCGACGGACGATTTGTCCGCTGCGACAACGAACTCCTGCAAAGGATGCCCTATGACTTCGGAGACGTCCCGGCCCAGCGCCTTCAATCCTTCGTCGTTTGCGAAGCGGATAATGCCGTCGCCGCTTACGCGCATGACGGTGTAGGGCGTCTTGTTGAAACGCACCGACTCGGCTTTCCGGAGCGGCGCGCAGTCCGTGACCGTGACAAGCGAGGCGCCGGTCTCCTGCACCCTGCAGACGACCTGCATGATCACAGGCATCGGCTCGCCGGTGGGGATTCGATAAGCGCCGCAAGCGCCAGCCGCACCCGTGTCGAGGCTCTGCAAGAAGTCGTGGTCGATATCGAAGGAATCGCTCAGCGTGCTACCGACGAGATCCGGCATCATCTGCCTGAGTGAGGTATTGGCCTCGATGACGACGCCCTGCGCGTCGACCCGCGCACAGGGCAGATCCGACGCCATGAACGCTGTCGCGGTACTGGCGTCGCCGCTGCCCGGCTCCCGCACACCCGCGGAACCTTCGTTGACTATCGTGGACATGTCTATCTCCGGATTCGATCGGGACCACGCTTTCACGCGTACAAAGCTGCGACGTGTCGCCCGGCTTGGCCGGGCAAGAAAGCGCGTCGCGCCACGCAAGACGTGCTTCAGGTAAGGTCCGGGCGCATCGTCTCCAGCGCCGGCGCGCGTGCGGTCCAGGCACGTTTCAACTTGATGCGCGCGTAAGGGTGACCCCACACGGAGTACGCCAGCCAACTGGGATCTCCCGCTTCCTTGGCTGCCTTGCGAGCGTGCCGAACGGCGGCCACGAGCGACTCCCCAGCGACCAGCCTGTCATAGAAACGATGCGCAAACAGCGATGCGGTACCGTCGCGCACGGACCACATTGGAGCAACCAGAATCGCCGCCTTGCAGGCGCTCAAAAAAGCGATGCCGAGACCGGCCGCTCCCGTCATGCCCTCGTTGGGAACACCTATCTGGCATGCGTTCAGGAAGACCAACGGGCGATTTCCTGTATGTCCCTGCAAGTGGAATTCACGCAAGTACTCGGGCGCCCCCCCCAAGCCTCTCGGATTAAGCAACAGTCCTCCTTCCCATGGGCTGCCCTGAATCGCCTCGCCGTGACAGCCGGCATGGAACAGATCGAAGCGCCCCGACCCGAACAGTTCGAGCATGCGCGCGGTGGTCGCTTCGAGCGGCTTTGCATCGAAGTGATGCGTCAGCAGTTGCCGGTCGTTCGAGGTCCCCGGAAGGTTCCATGCACCGTCATACTCGGGAATCAAGTAATACGCGAGATCGCAATCGATCGGTACGTGCGAGGGCGGATAGCCGAGCGGTGCGCTCCAGCGCAGCAATCCGAGTTCAGCGAGAAAGCATCCGTCCGTGATCGGCGCATGCTGCTCGGGGTCGCGCAGATAGAGCATCTCCCAGGGGATCGACGGCTCCTTCGTGAACACGCGCACAGCGCCGATCTTCTTTTGCATGTGGGCGGTCCAGAGTTCCTTGCGCACCTCCTTGGGGACCAACTGATCGCACAAGGCCGCGCCCCTTAGGCGCAGGTTTTGCTCGAAATTCCTCATGAACTCTGCGGCCCGTGACGGATCTGCCTGGCTCGAATAGGCGGCTTGCTGTAGAAAGCTTTCGATGTCCCTGTAAATGCCCTTGATATAAGCGGAGCGCTTCTGCGAGTTCAGTTCGACAGACTGCCCGAACAGCATGAACTGGAGATCGTCGGAGCTGAGATCGTACTCGAGCCTCACATTGCCATCGTCGTTCGCGCTCGTATCGCGAATGCGCAGGTCGATCAAGCCGCCTTCGTCTCCGCCGAGGTTCGCATCGGCCTGCACCGCCATGACTTCGGTATCGGCGACGAAGCTCGGATTGAGCGGAATGGTGATGAGCTTGCGATTGTCCTGCGCCGCCGAAAGCCACACCTCCGCCGGTCCTTCGGTCAGTCCGCGCACCTGAAACTGTACGATGCGCGGTTGCCCCGGTTCGGGTGCCGACACTTCATGCAGCGCTTCACCTTCGATCTTGCAGTTGTGAATAGCACGCGCCGTGACGCAGATCGGCACATCTGCCTCGACCGGTGCCTGCCCTCCGCGGTGCGCCGTGCCTGGTTGAAAGCTGCGCTCTTCGCGGGACAGCTGAAATACCACGTTCACCGTATCGCCGAGCTGCGGCCGAGACGGCATTTCCGCCTCGAAGTGACATTGGAACGAATCAGTACGCGCAGCGGGCGCAGGAGCCGCGAGCGCGGGCGCGCGACGTTGCGTAACCTCAGCATCGTCGTCGCCAAAGAGTTCGTCAGCGCCGGTGTGACCCATCGCGCCGACTTGTGCGCCCGCAACAAAGACATCTGACGCTCCCAACGGCACGCCCCTCACCAACGCAAACGATTGCCTATAAGTCCGCAACGCGTCCGACCAGTGGGGATCGGGAACGACGCCGATCAGCTCGCCGTGCTCGAGCACGACGGCGCGCGCGACCGAGGCGCTCTTGCTCGCGCGGGGCGTGCTCTCATTGCTGATTTTCCATAAGTCGCCACGATGCGATATCTCGAATTCGTCGGCGTCGACCTGCGTGTCGATATTCGAGGTCAGCCTAAGCGCTGCGTTGATATCCTCGTCGGAATTCGGATCGAGCGCCGCCAAGGCAGCTCGCAGCTCGTCGGCGCGTCGCAGATGATAGTGAATGCTGACGCCGCGGCGCTCCAGCACAACGACCGGTGCGAGCGGATCGTCGCCCAACTGCCCCAGGGTGTCGCCGATGCGCGACTCTCCGTCAACGAGCAGAAAACTGCTACGCAACCGGAGGAACACATCGCTACGATCGAGTAGCCATTCGCCAAGACAGTCATGCAGCTCGGGCGACGTGAAATAGATCGTGTGATAGAGACGATCCATCGACGATAGATCGCGTTGGTCGGTCACCCAGTCCATGTGGCTGCCGAAGTTGCGCATCATCGCGCAATCGACCACTAGATCGTTCGGCTCCTGGAACATCTGGCTCGCGGCGTGGTACATCAGATAGTCGTGGAATCCGGAGACGATGCCGGGCGCGCCCCCCTGCTGAACATCGAAAGACACTCCTGCCCAGAAGTACTTCGGATGTTCGCTATCGGTGTTACCCACGGCCGCATCATTGAGCTGGCGCACCAGTTGGCCGTCCGGCCGCATGGCCGCAATGCCGGGTACGCGCGATTCATCGATAGCCATCGTTGCGATATCCTGAACGAAGGCGCTGATGCACTTCATCGTTTGGCCGACGATCGCCGCGCCGGTCCCCAGTCCCGGAAGCATGCCGAGCGCACGAGTTCCAGCCAGAGTCAAATTCGTATAGAGATCGAGCATCCGCTTCCAGTTCCGCGGTTGCGCGAGGTTAGTCCCGCCATTGGTGCAGCCGATGAACACGGCGCGGCGCGCCCTTAGTTCCGGCAGCCGCGCGGACATCACCTGTTCGATGAAGCAGCGTAGTACCAGTCCGCCGCGGCTGAAGGCAATCGCGTCAAACTCCGCGTCCGGACTGAGCGCCAGCGTCCCGAGAGCCTGCGCCAGAGCCTCGGCATTCTGCAACGGATCCTGCGTGAGCGTCCGATGATCGAAACCGAGCACGAGGTCGTAGCGGGCCTGCGCCGCCGCTAGAAAACCCCGGCCGCTCTCCGTGACCGCCAGCGCACCGAAGCTGCCTCGCGTGCTGGAGAACGTTCCGTGCAGCAGAAGGAGAATCCTGCGCAAGGGTTTGTCGGTCGCGTGCACTGGCCTAGGGACCCAGTCCGCCGCTTCCATTCCCGTGATCGGGACGAGCGCCTGCGGGACATCCGGTTCCAGCAAGCTTGCCGCGTGCTTAACGGCGATGCGCGCCGCGAAGCGCAGGATGTAGACACGCACGGCTTTGCCGAGCCAGTCCGCGATCATGTCCTGAGCAATGCCGCGCGTGCCGGGCGCGGGAGCGTCTGGTTCGGACGCCGACGCCGGGTCGAGATCGAAGCGTAGGTGCGCTCCGCTACGCGTGCCGAGCGGCCCACCGTCGTCGCGCGGATAGCGCCAGGTGTACGCTCCGTCGCGCTCGACGAGCACGACGGCATGCTCGTCGGGCATCACCGGAACGTCGACTGAAACGGAATCCACATTGATCGGCGCGCCACCGTCCTCGAGGCGCAACTGAAACGCTTCATCCCTTATGAAATCGACGTCACGCAACAGATCGGGCAGGCCGTCGCTGGCCATCGGACCGCGCACATCGGGACTACCGAAAGCGAGCAAGGGAGGAAGATCTTTGAAGGCGATGCCGTCAGGAAAATTGACTTTGCTGCTGTACAGACTGGTCGAATGAGATGCCACGGTCTCCTCCCGCCTGAAACTTCATCAAGGTAACCTAAACATTTTACGAACGGTTCACTTTCGCCAGTGCGTTGACTGCGGCTTCGAACTGTAGGTGATGACGTGTCGTTGACCTATGTAAAACGATCCACATGTGAGAGGAATCGAACACTGCTCGTTGCTGCGGCCCGACATGGCGCAATCAGGCGGAGTACGCGCCGTTGATGTGGATCATGGAGCGACCTTTGCCGAATCGGTGATAGGTATGCTTCGAACCTTTTTAGATACGGATATCAGCGTCGTATCTTTCACTGAATCAATCGTCTGAGCCTCGATTGCCGAATGGGTGACAACGTCGACATGTTTCCATCGGCCCTCCGGCAGGTTACCGAATTGAACCGGCCGTTGAAATTGCGGCTCTAGGTGTTGCGCGAATGGCAACTATTGGCCGATTGTGCGCGCTCGCCGACATCACCCTAAGCCGCAGACCAGAACATTTGCGCCGCACCAGTGGCAGTTCTTCGAAACATAAGCGGGTGCAGGTAAATCTCTAAAAACTTCTAGCTCGGAGCGACGGACCTCTAGTGCGCCTTCGAATAAGCAATTCGGCGTATGCACTGCTTCATTGCGCTCGAAAGATCCACATCCGAGCAACAGATGACAGGTCACAGTTTCCCCGGAGAGCTAGGTTTACACTGCTGACTCCCGGAAAACTACTTCAAGCCCCTAAGCCGCAGGCAACGGAATCATCGGCTCTGACTTATCGCAGAATTTCGTCTGGCATCTGAAACGATAGCTTCCCATTTGCCACTTGTACCGGTGCAGGTTCAACCTTGCCAATCGCGTCAATAAAGCCGGTAACACCTCTAAACGCGTTTTGTGAACGCTTACTTTGGACTAGCAACGGAACGACACAATGTTTGACGACCTACGTCTTCAAATTTCCATGGACACGACGGCAGACTCGTCGTCATCAATAGTATTCCAAATCTCCCTGTTCCTCTAGAGAGGCGAGCAAAGTCTTATGGGCGCGGTCAATATGCTGTGAATCGTGCAGGTCGCAATTGGATAAGTTGGTTGGCGCAGTGTCCTTAATCAGAGTAACAAGCTCATGTCATAGCCTGCTGGCATGCACGCCAGTAACACCGGCCTGCACCTCGATACTCCGAATCATTCCAGACTAAAGTACGCAATCCGTGAGAAGCAGCACGAGCTCTCTTGTGCATTTAACAACTCCATCGTCACGCAAGTGTCGGCTGATCAAGCGTTCTGTAATCGAATAGCCGGTAGCCCATCCAGACAAATATCGTCGATCCACCGCCCAAATAATGTTGTGCATTAGAGAATAGTACCTGTGCAGCCATTCTCAATGGAGTGACAATTTAGATCGCTGGACAGGGCAGCCTGTCGGATGGAAGTAGGGAAAATGGTTGTACCACCTTGAGATGCGACCGTGAAATTGCTGTCTTACGTCGAGCAGCAGAGCCTCGTCGAACACAGTCGGAAAAAGGCAGCGGAGCGACCGTCCACCAAATCCTTAACAGTCGAGTGAGCTAGAGCCGCCGATGAACTCGCATTCGAGCGACGTCGGGAATGCCCAACTGAGTTTCATGAGTAACGGCAGAGTTTCCATTTGCGAAACGCTGCGAGTCGCCATTCCAATGGCTTCTTGGAATTCTTCGCTCGTCGTGCTGCTTCACACACAGACACGGGACCGGCGCGATGGATCGCGCCATCAAAATCATTGGAGCCGGGGGCTGATGAAGGCAATTCTCCAGAGGAGCTTTTTATTGATCTTGTTGTTGCGTCCGACCGTGAATCCGGAACTTCGACCGCGCAGACGTTAGATTCCGTTTCGACATAGCTGCTTGTTTACGCGTTTCCACATAGACTCCAGCCATAGCTGACGCGGCCTGAAACTGAGCTTGATATGCTCGTATGGGGAATCGGGCTGGTTCCCGAGCGTACCAGCCGCTCGAATTACGGCTTTCGTTTGACTGCCAACGGCAACATTGGCCGGCAGTACTCGTTCACACAAAGCACCGCAAGCTCCCGCGTGGGGGTTCATCGAACTGATGCTATCAGCCAGTAGCGGGCGTGGGTGATAGTGCCCAAGCGCGGTCACTCGCGTATTCGGTATGCGGGTGGGCCGAGTTGGCTCGCCTCGGCGCGCGAAGCGTCGTCAGTGGCCATTAGCCTTTGACGCCGAAGCCTTCGGACTCGCGTCGATCAATACAATGTCCTTACAGTCAGGCCGCGTTCAGGTCGAGAGCGTTAGATTTATTTAATCAAGTAATCCTGAGCATAAGGTACATGTCAACCTCGCGCCGTCGTCATTGTCTCACCGCGCTTATGCGTCGTGCATAAAAAGTGAGCATCATTTCCAACGGCGGTCATTCCCGCCCTGTGTCGGTTCATCGTCAGAGCCAACAGACCGCACCCAAAAAACACAGCCTCGCTTCGCGTCTGCCTGAATGGCTACGCGGCAGTCCCGGAGGCATACAGCGTGATTGGTCCCGTACACGGGGCCTCCCCAATGCTCGCATTCGCAACACGGATGCGTGCTTCCGTAGGGATTTGTCAGATGTGACATAGTGAGCTAATGCTGTATAAATATACAGTAGTTTAGCGGATCGCTATTCGCAAGTGCGGCGGGCTAAGATGGCGTCTCAAGGAGGCTGCGATGTGCACGTCATACGAAGCGAATCCGAACGATGCCCGCTGGGACACGTTCAGCCTGTTCCCGCGCCCGGACTTCGACTACAAACCCGAAATCTACAAAGACTATTTCGCGCCGATCTTCCGACGCGGCGGTGAAGCATTCGAAACGGTTCCTGCGTCGTTCGGCATCGTGCCGCGCCGACACATCCCGCCAGGCGTGAAGGTTTTCGACACGATGAATGCGCGGTCGGAGTCGGTCGAGCAGAAACGCAGCTTCAGCGGTGCTTGGAAGAACCTGCAACTCTGCCTGATTCCGTGCCAGATGTTTTTTGAGCCGAATTACGAGACAGGGAAGGCGGTACGGTGGAAGATCGGTATGGCGGATGGTGCGCCGCTCGCAATCGCTGGGCTGTGGCGTCAGTGGAAGGAAATGGACGGCTCGCCGTCGCTCGCGTTCACGATGTTGACGGTCAACTCTGACGAGCATCCGCTGATGAAGCGATTCCACAAGCCTGGCGACGAAAAGCGCTCCGTCGTAATCGTGCCGCCTACGGAGTATGGTGATTGGCTGTCGTGCAGTTCGATAGACGAGGCTCGGTCCTTCCTGCGACTGTATCCGGTCGAGGCGATGCACGCAGAGCCGTTTCCGCTGCCGCCGCGCAAACCGAAGGACGTTGCTGACAATGAGACGCGATCTTTGCTCTGATTTAGATTGGGTCAATGCGGCAGTATCAACCAACCTTTCACCGAGCCGATGATGAAAAGAACAAAAGACAGCCAATAAAGTGCGTCTGTGCATTTCGCGATGTAGCGCGGCCATCGCTTCCAGGATTTTTCGTCAATCTGAGCCATAAGTCCGTTCCATCCGGTTTTATCATCGATGTGATCGGAGAATGACTCTGTCAGTCGGTCAACAGTGAACATGAACCGATAGTATGTGGCGGCGAGTGCCAAACCCGTGGCAACGATGCCGACCACATAAAAAAATAACGTCCATTGAAGATGCAGTTCCGGCTTTTGCGCTAAGGCGGCTAAGACGGCAGCCGCACCTCCCGAATTTATTAAAAGCAGGAATTTGCTGATGCTTTCCACTTGGCGTTGCGTTAAATCAAGCAGCATTCCGTGCCTGCTTTCATACCACTCGAACCTTATTTTCTGTCCTTCCTCGGTAATTTGAGACCAGGTAGGGTCGTGCTTTTCTGACTGCGGTTCGCTCATGTGCGGCTTCCGTAAACGTCCAACATCGAGATGAACAACCTGATCGTCTATGCGTTTCAGTTGCCTGGATTCTGTGCTGGCATCAGACGCATTTACTGCGGAGACGATAATAGAGCGATTCATTGGCGAGTGGAACACCGCATGAGGGAAGATCAGCAAATCCGGTTGTCGTACAATTTCGCTTCGAAGACCGCCGTACGCTTCGCCCAATGAGACGATTTGGGCGCTTTAAAACAGCGCCTTTGTTACTTCCCTGGCAACCCTAGCTGTGACTGATCGGCTGGCGGTTGGCCTTGCCCGCTGACTGTCCCGAAAGCCCGCTAACCGTACCGGGAATCGAGTAATGGCATGGGAATCTATTCCAACTATTTTTGACGAGCGAGTTAGTAATGGATGAGTTTGGGCCGCTTCCGAAATTGGCATGGAACTTCGTTCGAAAAAATCCGCATATGGGGTTGGCCGTGCTGCTCTTTATGGTCGGAATCGTTGCTCTTCCAACGAAGCTCGCGATAATTTCAGGAGCTTTGTTTGGAGCGGGGGCTTCCCTGTTGGGGGCTTGGATAAACGAGCTGAACGCGCGACGCTCCAAGGCCGAGGAAAAAGCGCGGACTGAATCCGACGCGCGGCGATACTTCGCGGCAGAACTAAACCGCACCATCCAGCGGGTTCTGTATATTCACGAGCGAGCGTGCCCGAACTACATGGCCGCAGTAGACGAGTATATTTCGGTCGAGAACAAGGCCAAACCGAACGACCTTCAGGCCGATTTCCTTCCGGAAATGCCCGTACTGTATCCGAGCGCCCCACAATTCCGTGAACTGTCCGGCGACGACGCGACTGCACTTATCGCCTTCTATGATTCGCTCCATGCGCTGGAGAGCTTCGTGACGAACTGGTGGCAGAGGGAAGGTCAGTTGCCATTGAACATCTTCAATCAGATGCTCCACCTTAGTGAAAGGAGCCTTACGTTTGCGTTAGTGTGCATTCAGCGGTTTGATCTGGAGAAGCTGTGCCCGCCACCCTATGCGGCTTGGGGCACGTTGACGTCTCGTATCGAACGCTCACTGTCGTTTGCGAAAGAAATGTTGGAGAAACATATCGCTCGAATCGAAGCACATCACAAGCAGTCGAACCACTCAACCCAGCCAGCAAATCCATCCGGGCGCCGTGGCCCAACGAGGCGTCATCAGTGATCGCATCAGAAACCGCAGCTTGATGTTTTCGTTGGCGGGAGTTAAAGAACGTCACAACGTCGGTTCATTTCGGGATGTACACAACCGCGGACGTTGAGTTTTCGTCAATATCGGGCTGACCGTGTGCGTCATGCGTGCCTGTGTGAATCTTCATTTCGGCGATTATCGAAACCTAAGTGTTTGCCTTCACAACAACGGCTTGCATGTCGTCCATTTCGGCCTGTGGCAAAAACTCGTAATCGCCCCCAGCCAGTTTCAGAAGGTCTGCGCGCGCGATGATGTCGCCTTCGTCTTCATGGAATGCTTTACCCTCCACGGCATCGGGCGCGAGCCGACGCACGCGTAGTTCGAATGAATCGTGCTGGGCGCTTTGAAGTTCGAACTTGCTTGGACGCGGGTTCTTAGACTGAATATGCACAACGAGTAGCCGGAAATCGTCGTGATATGGCAGCACTTCCGTTTTGAGCGTGATGTTGTTTTGCCAGTCTGTCGAACCGCTTTCAGTGTATTGATACCACGCCCAAACGCCGCCGCAGACAAGTGCCGCGAGCGTCAAGAGACGAATCACGAAATCGGCAATTTCGACCTTTTTCATGTGGGTCTTCGGTTGTGAACCGCCATACTAGCTCCCCCGACCGCCGTTCTGGTAAAGTAGGCTCGTAAAAACTACACTCGATCCAAAATGCCTATCAAAAAGCCGGGTTTTACCTCTCCTTTGCCGATTGGCCGACTCCCCGGCGGTATCGCAAAGCCGGAATCTGGGCCAACAATCGTTACACCTGGTAGCAAGGCAACGGCTGGCGTCACTGGCCAGCGTATGCAACCTATCCCGAAAGGGAATGGCAATGGAAATGGCGGCGGCAAATCCGGTAGCGAGAAGAAGTAGATTCGAGCTTGGCAACGCGACGGGTACGGGGCGAAATTCGCGAGTCGTCCACCGAAAAGCACGCGAAGGAACGTACGCGGGTCCACGAACGAGAACGTGACGACCTAAGAAAGCGGCATATCTCGAACGCGGAGAACCTTGATAAATCAGTCCTGACGTACTCCGGTGCGGGGCTGGCCTTGTCGCTAGGGTTCCTCAAGGATTTCATTCCGATTCGGGAAGCCAAGCTATCTTGGGCGCTGTATGGCTCATGGATCGCTTTGGGTGCCGCGATGGTGCTGGTTATATTCTCGTACGTTGTCAGCCAGATAGTGCTTGAACTTCAGCTTGACCGTGCGCATCGCTACTACGATAAGCACGAAGAAGATGCCTTGGACGAGTGCAAGACAATCGATCTGGTTGCTAAGCATTTGAACGGGTGGATATACGCTGTAGCGTTTGGAATCGGGCTGTCACTGACGATTCTTTTTGTATCAGTCAACTTGAACGGTGCCAACATGGCGAACAAAAACGAGAAGGTTGGAAACGTGGCCTTTGCCCAAGACGCGGCAATCGGCACGAAGATGCAGCGGGTTGAAAGAGGTGTCACTGGAGGGAAATTGCAGCCAGTAAATCAAGGTACTTCGAAGCAACCTGCATCGCAGCCGCAAACAGGCAGTACGCCTCAGAGCAAGAAGTAATACTGCGCCCGTAGGGCTCCACTCGGGGTATTTCGATGAAGCTAAGGCCCGCTTCCGAGGTTTGGGAAGAGATGCACGCGCGTGACCCTCTTCGCGACTTCCATAGTTTCTGGGATGCTGTGGACGAATCCGACGTTGACGCGTTGCGTAACGCACTAGACACGGCGAACCGGGAAGAAGATATCCAGCAGTTCCTTCAGGCAAACCCCAAATACCTCATTCAACACCTTGGCGGGGGACATGGCCGCTGGGTCATCCCTAAGCAGCGCTTGGGCGCTCAGCATGTGACGGATTTTATGATCGGACAGCGGGATTCGATGGGATTCCGCTGGCAAGCAGTGGAGCTTGAAAGCCCGTTGGCAAAGATGTTCACGAAGGCCGGGAATCCGACCGCCCAGTTAACACACGCCATCCGCCAGATACAGGACTGGCGCATGTGGCTTACGGCGAACCAGAACTACGCTGCGCGCGACAGAGGCGAAGACGGGCTGGGCCTCACTGATATCCATCCGGACGTGGAAGGGCTGATTATCATGGGGCGACGCGCCACCGAATCAGACGACACGCGGCGGCTTCGTCGGCAGATGGGGCGCGATGCGAAGATCGAAATACGCACTTTTGATTTTCTTCTCGAATCTCTGGCCGGCCGCGTCAACAGTTTAAAAGAGCATAGGAAGATGACGGGGCGCTAAAACGGGATATCGTCATCCATTTCTGGCGCCTCTACCGTATGGCGCGGCTTTGCATCAAGTCGGCTGTGCAAATTCGCGATTATGATTTCTTGCTTTTCGCGCGAAGTTTTTCTGAGAAGGGCTATAAAGCTCTTCAAAACATCGACTTCGAAATATGCGTTGGTACCATATCTGTACGCCCCATTAATGAAGCAGCTTGAGACTACTGTTGGATCGGGTATGAAATCTTCAAGCATGACCCTGCGATAAATTTCTTCAAGCTTGGTCGATATGACCGAAGCTGAGGAATTGTACTTGGCATCGTTTTCAATAGATCGAAGCAGATTAGATAAACTGTCCGCGAACTGCCGATAGGTTCGCCGCTCGTCATCTGTGAAATCAGTACCAAAATCGGTGTCAAGGATTGCACTTTTCGCTTCAGCGAATGAACCGATTCGTCCATCCGGTTCGATTCGGCACATGCGTTCTAGAAGATCGCTGTGTTTGAAAGATTCTACTTGCAGTTCATTTATGACTTTCTCGAACAGCTTCCCGACAAAATAGACTTCGGTGCGGAAATCATAGATCGAATTTTTGAACTCGGCAGGCAAGTCGCACCACCAATTCAGGGAAATGCTTTTGTTGTAGCTACTATCCGGTGCCGTTTGTTTGCCAAATCCAAAATCGATAATTTTAACAACATTATCAGTCGTGACAAGAATGTTGCTTTCGCGAATATCACGATGCAATATTCCATTTTTCTCAAGATAGGCGAAGCCGTCTACGGTTTGCGTGAAGATATCGTTGATGCCATCCGATGAAATCAATGTGTGGGTGCCAATATCCATGCCGCTCACATATTCCATCAGAATATAACCCGTATTCTGCTTGGGAAAGAGATAGTAGTTAAACACCCGCACAATATTCGGGTGATTTATGAGGTGGAGAAGTTTTATCTCTCTGACAAACGCGTCAAAATATTGCGAAGCATGTGCTGGATTCGCGGGTTCATATTTTTTGCAGGCAAAGCGTTCGTTGATAACCGGATCGTGGAGTAGGACGGTATTACCCGTTGCGCCTTGCCCAAGGCGTTTCTCCAGCACGAAGTCCTTCTGCCGCACGAACTTGACTACTTGGTTATCCATCGGTGGTGCCCCGCAAGAATGCATGTGTTGTTCGTGAATATTATCTGCTGCTTTGGCCCCAATGTGCCAGGCCATCTTTTTGGGAGACTAGGCACGCCTTCGCGTAGCGGCGCGCATCTGGCGCGGTCCCAGCATCTGGCACGAATTCGAACGGTCCCATCCGCAAGACCACCGGACCACGCATCCGCCGCAGGAAGGAACGCCGGTAGCGCAAGCGCAATTTCTGGCGTGTGCGTCTAAAATGACACTTCTGTTACAGCGTCAGTCCACTGAGGTAGACTCCGGGCTGGCTTTTTTGCGCCCCCGGCACGGTGCCTTGGCGCTTCCGAAGAATACGTACGAATAGACCGCACCGGCTCCGAAATACGTACAGAATACGTACGAAACCGGCAAACCCTTATCCAGTAAGGCTCATGTTCTCCAAATTAAGGCCCACCGAGGGCAGATTCATCGTTGCGGGCCGCGCGAATTGGAACTCCTAATCCGATAACCCCAATGCGCTCGCGCTTGATTCAATGTCGTGCGACTGCTTCCGCTTCGGCCAATAGTTGTCGTCACACGTGTGACATGCAAAGTTGTCATTGCAATGGCCGGTGCGCTCCGCGCACATGAGAGATTCGAAT
This sequence comes from Burkholderia sp. Ac-20365, assembly GCF_017104715.1. Taxonomy (GTDB): domain Bacteria; phylum Pseudomonadota; class Gammaproteobacteria; order Burkholderiales; family Burkholderiaceae; genus Paraburkholderia. The sequence continues at coordinate 123,317 of NZ_JAAGPI010000001.1, read as the reverse complement.
TCCGAGCTACTTAGCGATTGCGGTCTTTGGGGCCAAGGGTCGCTATAGGTCACGTGAAGGATCATTCGCCGATAGAGAGAGGGGACATTCGTCAGCACGGGCTTCCGAATGTCAGTGAAGCAACCTTCAGCCGCCGCACCGCGGCTGATCGGCGAGCGTCGGCTTTGGCCGAATTCTGCGCATAGCTCGTACGTCAGGTTCCGGAGTAACACATCCGTTCCAATGGCAGGCTTCTCCGCACGCTGAACGGCAGATACTGGCCGGGAGTACGCGTACATCCACGTCGCATGAAAGTTGTCGTTGAGACTCGAACGTCAGCTCTGTGGGACGCGCGCGGAACTGGTGCTCTCGGCCATGAAGCGCCGTTCGCGTCGGCCGGCGACTGGGCCTTTGGATGACGGCTTCACCCTAGACAACGGACTTACACGCGTTGATCGATCAGAATCAACCTACCGCGCTCACGCTCCCCCGATGATTTGCAGCAACTGACGATCAACGGCTCGCAGGTGGTCAGGCGGTCGCACGCATCACCTGAAACTAGCTTCGCGTCGCGCCCGCTTGTCTAGGATCGAATACACAGCGGGATTGAACTAGACGGCGTCAAGCAGCACGGCCGGTCAGCGACAACTATCTTGGCCGGTCGACGGGTGTAGTTGTCGCTGGTTAAGAGGCCATAGTTGTCGCTCCTTCTTCGTAGTTGTCGCTGGGTAATTGTCGTCGGCGCACGCTCTGTTTGTCGCTGGCCTTACGGCGGCGATAGCTCTCAACGTTCAGTTCGAAGATCGTCGAGTGATGCACGAGCCGATCGATAGCGGCGATGGTCATGCCGGGGTCGGGGAAGACATCGTTCCAGCCCGAGAAGGGCTGGTTAGCTGTAATCAGAAGGCTTTTGCGCTCATACCTCTCGGCGATCAGTTCGAACAGCACGCTGGTTTCGGCCTGGTCCTTGCGCGCGTACGACAGATCATCAAGGATGATGAGATCGAAGCGATCGAGCTTCGCAAGTGCGGACGGCAATTGCAGGCTTTGGCGCGCAGCCTGCAACTTCTGGACGAGTTCACTGGTGCGCGTGAACAGCACCCGGTAACCGGCGTCGATCAACGCATGGCCGATGGCCGATCCCAGATGACTCTTGCCGGCGCCAGGCGGCCCGAACAGGAGAATTGTGGCGCCTTTCTCCAGCCAGGACTCCCCAGTTGCCAGCGCCGTGACATGTGCTTTCGAGACCATTGGCACCATACCGAAGTCGAAGGTGGCGAGCGTTTTGGTCGGATCCAGATGCGACTCAGCACGGTGCCGCTCGATGCGTCGTTTGGCACGTTCGGCCAGTTCGTGCTCGAGCAGCGCGCTGAGCAGGCGCGCGGCCTGCCATCCTTCCTTGTCTGAACGCTCGGCGAACTCGGGCCACAACCTGCCGATTGTTGGCAAACGCAACTCGTTGAGCATCAGGGCCATGCGGCCGTTGTCATGGGCGGGTGCATTCATGCCGCCACCTTGTGGAGCAATGCGTCATAGACTGCGACAGGTGGCATCTGAACGACCACTTCGGGACACAAGGTTTGGCGTGGCGCGAATTCGTCGCGCAACTGCTTCAGATCGGGCAGTTCGCCTGCTTCGAACAACGCGTCGAGCCGCTCAGCGAGTACGGCCTCTACGCCGTGGCGGCCCGCGAGTTCAAGCAGGCCTACCATGATCTTGCAGGCCTGGCGTTGCGTCAGTTGCGCCTCCAGCCGCTCCCAGGTTCGACGGTAAGCCTCGCGGGGAAACAGTGCGTCACGAAACGCGAGCCCCTTGAACGCCTGAGGTTTGCGCCTGAGCGAGTCGATGAAGTGGCGGTAATCAAGTGCGTGGCGGTTGTCGGCAGCACGGGTGCCTCGTGAGGTGCTGTGCACCAGTGCGCCAGACAGATAGCAGTCGAGCCGGTCACCATAGATCCGCACCTTCAGCCGGTGGCCGATCAGGCGCGACGGTGCACTGTAGAGGATGCCGCGCACGGTAAATGTGCTGCAGCGGGTCACGAGTGCTTCGTCCTCAACGAATTCAGTGGTACGACGTTCAGGCAGATCCCGCAGTTGTTCGCGCTCAATGCGAAACGCAGCGGCGTTGCGCCGGTTTCGACGCATTACCACCTCACGTACGAATTCATCGTAGGCGGGCCGGTCAGCGAAGTCGCGATGGCCTCGAAGCATCAAGGCCTGGTCGACAGCATCCTTCAGATACCGATGCGAGGACTCCACACTCCCGTTCTCGTGACCCAGACCGCGATTGTTACGCGTGCCCTCCATGCCGTAATGATCGAGCAGAGCTGCGTAACGCGTCGTGAAGTCCTCCTGTTCGGTCAGATTCCTGAAGGCGGCCGACAGACTGTCAGTGCGATGTTCACGCGGGCAGCCTCCCGCCTGCCATAGCGCGTTCTGCAATCCGGTCGCGAGGGCTTCGAAACTCTCACCACCCTCGACTACGTTTGCATACTCCCAGCGTGAGAACGCCAGCACGAAGTGATACAGCCGGTGGCCAAACGGGGCGCCGCCGATCGTCACGCACAGCTTGCTCATATCGGTGAAGTCCGACAGTCCGCGCACGCCGGGCTGATGCTCCTGAGGGAAGAACACTTCCTGGGTGGGGCCCTCAAGAGCCCGCCACTGGCGAATACGCCGTTCTAGCGTACGTCGCATGCTATCGGGATAACGATCCGGATGATCATCCTGCAGTTTGCGCAGGATTGTGATGCCCATCAGGTGGGGCGCGTTGCGCAGCAACGGCACGACTTCGCTATCCCAGACCTCGGCGAACGGATCGGGACGGGTCCGCCACGAATGCCGTGGCTTCTGGGATGGCAAGGTTGCATCACGTTCGATGCGGCGTGCCGTACGCACGCTGATGCCGGTCTTGGCGGCCGCCACTTCCTGCGAATGATGTTTGCGCTTGTTCATGTAGAGACGAACCTGTTGGTCGGTGATGCGGGTTCCAGACATGAGCTGACCGCTTCTTCTTTAAGCTTCGATCAGCCCATCCTAAAGCCCCGCCGACACAGCGCTGCCGGTGGCTCGTCGTCTCCGGCGGCTACGCCGCCTGCGACTCCTCACCACCGGCCAAAACAATCGTCAACGACCGGCCAAGATAATTGTCGCCGCCCATTGAACGCTGCACCACGCTCTTCGAGACTATAGAGCAGGTGCCGCAATAGCCCGACGTTCATCGCCGGCACCCGTTCATGGGCAATACCCATGTCCCATAGCATCTGCAAGTTCGTTGCCCCCTTGATATCGGTACCCTCCGAACTACGCGCCTTGATCGCGCCGCACACCCAGCGTGCGGCAGTGAGCCCAGTGAACAGCGTCCACTTGGCCGAGCCATCGCCGCTCGTGATCCAATCTGAGATTCCCCACGTTACGCCGAGCGCGATGAGTTCCACGACGAGTTTCCCAGTCGCTTGCGCGATCCCGCCTCCGAAAACAGAAAACCAGCTTGGCAGCTTGGCTCCCATCTGAAATGCCCCCGTTCCAGGCAGCAGGGGGCCGTCCACCAACTGACCAGGGGGCGTATCCGGCAAGTTGCCTGTGAACGCGCAAGCCGACGCGAATTCCGTCACCCTGTCGAATACCAAGGCATCCACAATGGCCCACTCCAGCAGTGGTGAAACGAAGTCATCGGCGTCTAGGTAGAGTTGCGCGATATATTCAACGCCATCTTTCCTGATGTTCAGGAGAAGGTCTTGCCTACTCTTAGATGCGCTCTCGGGTCGCAGTTCGCTCAATGCCCGCGTGTGTACCCAGACCGCCCCATAGGATTTAATGACCTTCTCCGGCTCGGTCTCGGTCACGGCTTTGGCCGCTTCAAGCATCTCGGGCACGCCTAAATCGAACAGCATGATTTCGCCGCTCTGGGTCTTCAATGTGACGTGGTGAAACGCGGAAGGAATAGCCGTCAATAGGTCCTTGATGCGCTGTGCGTGTTCCTCGACAAAATCATCCACCAAAGCGTCATCTATCCGTGGATCGGCCCGGTGAGCCGCGGCTTCACACACGGACTTACAGAGATCAATGTTTATCTGCCAAAGCTGCGACCGGGTCAATTAGCCTCTGCTTGATCTTGCAAACCGTGGCACACGTCGCAATGTCAATGCCCTCGAGTTCCGACATATCCCCTTCCCCCTGTCCATTCACTCATTCGTCGACATATGCAGAACTGACCCTGACGTCCCTGTGCAACACCAACTGCGCCCCCCGGCCTGACTCGCTCGTAGCGAAACAAGGTGGGCAGCGCGGGCGCTTTCCAGCGCTTAACCGGGGCAGGCGATCACCTTCGTCATCGCGACTTCATCCGGTATTCGTCAGCCAACGATAGGGACATCAAGCCGACGTTTGCCCACCGCAGGCGTATTAAACCCCAAATTCGGCCATTCGGTAACAGAGTCAATGAGCGGCTGTGAAGGGTCGCGTGCTCCCGATCACAGCCTTGGGAGGCCGAAGCTGTAATGCACATTGCATGAGTCGGCACCCGGGCCAATTCCAGCCGCTTCCGAACACCCGACGTAGTCATCCAAACGTCTGCTTGGGACCCGGTAAACAGTCATGCAACTCAAGCGCACCTTAGCCGGCAGGGCCAATCCTCTGGCCGCAGAGCGGCGCTGCCGACCTTCTGTACAGCCCTCTATCGACTTAAAAATATACCCGTACAGCCTATCCGTTCAATCAGCTTTCCCAACACAACTCCGAGGGTGGAAATGTTGGCTAAAGTTTCGTTCAACGGTGTCGTTATATTCGAGGAGACGTCAATCGAGCTTTCTCGCCGCCGCTCTTAAAGAAAAAGTCGTGGGCAACGAGAAGCACGGTCATATCTTTGAAGCAATGCTCGCAAGGCGCTCATGCCGAGGAGTTTTGCGAATTCTGGCAGCGTGATTAGAAGCTCAAATTGCTGCGTGGTTCGGCGCAAGCTGGTGCGCGACATTTAGAAAAACCGATCGAAGTCCACCAAAATTATCTCAATTCGCCCTATGCTCAAGAATCTTTACGTTGAGAATTTCAAATCTATCGGCCAGCGTACCGCAGTCGAATTGACCCCACTGACCGTCTTCGCAGGGTCAAATAGCTCCGGGAAGAGCACCCTTTTGCAGAGTGTGCTTCTTCTCGCACAAACGGTCCAAAGCAACGTCTTCCGGCGCCCTGTTGTTCTGAATGGTTCATTAACGCGCTTAGGCACGTTTAGCGATATTCTCTCCGCGAAGGCGGATTCTTCGCAAATCAGCATCGGCTTTGACCTTCAACCGCGGCCCGAAGAAAGCCTTTACCTTTCAAACCATCGGAATATTTACTTCTCCGAGGAACAACTGAGTCGCGCTAATTGCGTTCACTTCGAGATGAAGTTTTCTGGAGGCGGGCCGGGGTCGGGAGTGGCACAACTTCAGCCCGAACTTGATCGAGTGACTCTTCGCTACACTCCCAAAGCGGAGCCAAGTGGGACAGCCAAGTCCGAGATTTCGCTGCGGCGACGTCGCGGCGAACTTGATGATTTCTTCAAGCGCGAAAAAGTCAGCGTCGGCGCAATCTCCCTCCAGGAAAGAGCATCGTTTGCCTTCGAAGTAGAGCAACCGACATCATATAAGCCACGTTGGGGTGCGCCGCAGGCTCAGAATCCAAAGGCTCTTGGAGTTCACCTGCAGCATTTTCTTCCACGGTATATGAGCTTTACTTACGACATCGTGGACGCGCAATGCGAAAGTATTTATCGAATCTTCACCGCAACAGGTCAGGCCGCGCAGCAAGCGGTGGACGGTGCGCGAGATCTTTTACTTTCCAATCCAGAAGCGTGTGGATTTATCCTAAAGATAATGCATGCGCAGATTGAAAGACTCGCGAATGAGCGCGGCGACACCGCGGTATCTCAAAGGGTGGCCCGCCAATTTGAGACAATTGATGATGAATTTACGATCGATGGTCTAGACGCGTTCTTCTCTGCTATTCCAACTTTTTATCGACAGGCTATATGGACCGCTTTCGCGGAACCCACAGTAAAATCTACTCTTTTCGCAACGCTGAAGCGCGGAAAGAAAGACGAGCGGCGGATCAGCGGCGGACCGCTACCAGGTGAATTGGATTTTTCTGCAAGTTACGTTCATTCGTTTTTTTCGGAACGCATTCGCTACCTCGGGCCACTTCGGGATGAACCCAAGCCGATTTATCCATATGGCGGCTCAATCGACGCACTCGATGTGGGTACAAAAGGAGAATCAACTGCCGCCGTACTCGATCTCCATCGCGATACGGAGATTTTTTACATACCCAGTGCTTCGATCAAAAATACATTAGCCGCACCAACGCCGATTAAAGCATCGTTGTTGGTGGCAGTCTCGGACTGGCTCCAATATATGGGGGTAGCAAATCATTTGCATACCAACGATCAGGGAAAGCTAGGACATGAGTTGCGCGTGTCCACCGCAAACTCCTCGGCACTTCACGACCTCACTCACGTTGGCGTTGGCGTTAGCCAAGTATTGCCTATCCTGATTCAAGCATTGCTTGTCGAACCGGGCTCGTGTCTGATCTTTGAACAGCCTGAGCTCCATTTACACCCGAAAGTGCAAACGAAGCTCGCAGATTTTTTTCTGTCTGTAGCGATTCTAGGAAAGCAGTGCATTATTGAAACGCACAGCGAGTATATGATCAACGAGTTGAGATTTCTGTCGGCGCTTGCGCCAGACGATTCTGTCTCAAAACTGGCAACAGTTTATTTCGTGGAAAAAGGTGTGGATGGTTCGATTTATGAACCACTTAGATTTAATGAATTTGGAACAATTTCAAATTGGCCGGACGGATTTTTCGATGAGAGTGAAGATCTCGCCGCCGAGATCATTCGTGCTGCAATGAACAAGCGAAAAAATAACAACAAATAACAATAGAAATGCCGATAAATGTCTATGTGGACGTGTCCTCATTGGCTTGCCCAATGGCAACTCTTGCTGGGGATGAGATGGTAGTCGAGCTTGAGCGATATATCAATGATCTGGTTTTCGTTAAAGACAATTTAGATTCACAGTTATACCGATTTTTCAGTGCTGCCGATCTGCCTGAAACTTTATATAATACTGGACTGTATCCTCTTCTTAACGATATCAAACATATGCTTCAGGTTACAGGCCTGGAAAATGTTTATCAGGCTAGGGATGTTAATCGGTTGTTTGATTTATTATTCAAGAAAATGCCTTTTTCACCCCTTCCTGTTGTGGGCGAAGCAACCTTCACTGACCTTTCGGTCAACCCCTCCCTCAATCACCTTGAGAGTGACGAGTTGAAGGAAAAGCAGATTCTTGAGCTAGGAAAGGCCGCGGCGTCAAAGCGATCCGGATGGTTGAAAGCAGAGGATCTCGTTATCTTCGGCGATTTCATTGTCGAGGAGCACGTCGAAAAGCCTCTGACCGACGTACGCGGGATCATGCAGGAGGCGGAGTTTCACGACAATTGGTCTAATGGCGACATTTGTTTTCCGATTGCGTTCGCTGAACTGTTTCCATTGGTTCGAAGGCTTGCAAGTCTGCCGAACGAAATCGACGCAGCGGTTGAAGCCAGTCATTGCCGAAACACCGAACAGCTGACGACAGTTCTATCCATCGCCATGGCTCAAGTCGCCGGAGGGAGACTGGAGATTCGGGATTGGCGGCTGGGGCCATCATTCTTCGACAGCATGATCGCTCTTCACTTGGAGAATGACGCCACGGCGATTCGATGCCTCGTCGACGCAATTGTAGATACGGTGTTGCGGACAAATTTGGCGCAGACGCACCATCTAAGGAAAAACGCAGGTGGCAATTCGCCAGCACAGACAGACGGAGAGGCAGTAGCGTGGAGGCGCGACATTGGCCACGAATATCACTTGCATTATTGGGAGGTGCGAGGCGAATGTGAGATCGCATCGGTCGTGGTCCACGGGAACATGTCTATTCCACGGTGCGCCCGCGAGCACGAGTTGAACTGACTTGAGATGGTTGCGCCGCACGCCCAAATGAACAGCGCTTCGCGCCTCGGCGCAATTTGAAGGGGTGTAGCAAGTCATATTCAAGCGCGACGCAGGCGGTGTCAGCACCGCGACTCCTCGCGAAGCAGACATCGTCGCAGCAGTGAGACGAGTTGGCGACCACTAAGGTCGACGGCGTTCGAGTGGCGACCACGGTCTCACGTATGGCCGGTGCACCTCGGAAGCCGCCGTTGGTGGGATGCTGGGTCAAACGGCGGCTGGAGGGTGATGTCCTTTCGCAGGCCAAAAAGCTGTCATACGGAAGTAACCGTCGTCCAAGCGCAGCAGGGCAGCTCATAGCGGCCCTTGGCCGGCGATCGTCTCAGCGACCGCAATGGCCGAACAGCCGCCGAATTTCGTCTCGCCTTCCCTTTTTCACGGCGCCCCGCCCCAAGATTGCCGTGATGACGTAGGGGCTGAAGCCCTTTCAACCACACTGAGGCCCGTCGACTTGCTTGCTCACAAACGTGCACGGAACGTCTCGACTACTCAGACGCGCGTTGCGCGCATCCCTGAAAACCGGCCTTTGCTTGAGTACATAGCCTTCGCGCGCCCACTTATAGAGCGGCAGGCACAGTGAATTGAACGACCGCGCCGCGGGGTACGTTCGCGCTCGCCCATAACCGGCCACGATGCCCCTCAATGATCGAACGACAGATCGCCAGCCCCATCCCCAGACCAGTGGGCTTCGTGGTGTAGAAGGGTGCAAAAGCCTCCTCAACGTCGTCCGGGCCAAAACCCGGCCCAGAATCGCGCACTGTCACGAGCACACAATTCGACTCGGCCGCCTCTGTACCGACAACCAGATGTCGCAATCCATCGCTGACGCCACTCATCGCTTCTAGCGCGTTCATTATCATATTGAGAAGCACCTGTTGCAGTTCGACGCGATCTGCTTCGATGAATGGCAAGCCGTCTGACAGTTGCGTCTGCACCGAAGCACCGCTCTTCGTGGCTTCACCGCGTGTGAGTTCAATCACCTCGCGGATTGCCTCGTTTATGTTCACCGGCTCCTTGCGCGGCGGCACCTTCCTGACCAGATTGCGAATCCGGCTGAGCACGTCCCCTGCTCGGCCTGTATCCTTGACAATACGCCCAAGTACAAACTCGAGCTCGTCGACGTTCGGAGGCTGGGCATGCAGCCAGCGCAGCGCGGCCTGGGCATTGGTCACCGTCGCGGCGATCGGCTGGCTCACTTCGTGGGCAATCGAAGCCGTGAGCTGCCCCATGGTCGCAACACGGTTCGCGTGCGCCAATTCCGTCTGTACCTCGCGATAGCGCTGCTCGCTCTCCCGGGCCTTTAGCTCCGCGTGCTTGCGCTCGCTCAGATCGAGTACGAAAGCGACACCTCCCTCTCCTCCGGCTTCGAAGCTCGCCACGCCGATCAGCACGGGAACCCGGCTCCCGTCCCTACGAAAATACTCCTTCTCGAACGGCTGCGCGCGCCCGGTCGCTCCAATCTCTGCCACGGCCCGCTCGTCGCGCTCACGCCACTCTTGCGGTGTCAGGTCCTTCCAATGCACACGGCCCGAGATCAGATCCTCACGCTCGTATCCTACTATCCGGAGAAAAGCGTCATTGGCCTCGAGAATCTCGCCATCGACATTCCAGAAAATGATCCCGATGATGTTCGCGACGACGAGGCGCCGGATCTTCGCTTCGCGCTCTGCGAGATTGCGGTACAAACGGGCGTTCTCCAGTGAAATCGCCGCCTGCGACGCCACCATCTTCAGCACGGCAATCCGGGCTGGGCTGAACACACGCGCGGTAAGGCTGTTTTCGAGGTAGAGCGCTCCGGTGACCTTCGCCTGATTGGTCAACGGGAAGCAGAGAATCGAACGGGCACGTTGCTGACGAATATAAGGATCTGCAGCGAACGAAGACCCTGCCGCGGCATCGTCTAGAAAGACGTTCTCCCGGGTACGCAGAACATGATAGAGGAGCGACTCCGGAAGGATCGCTCCGCTGACGGGAACGTCGCGCAACTCCAAACGCGGTGTGTCGCCGGTGGTTGTTGCTTCCGCCACGATCCGCTCTTCTCCACTGTCCGACAGGATCAGCACGCCTCGTTCAGCACCCGCCTGTTCGATCGCTGTGCGCATGACCATTTCGATCAGCCTGTCCAGAACGATCTCGCCGGAGGCGGCCTGCGACACCTTGATCACCGTCGCAAGGTCAAGGTGTTCGACCGGCGTTGAAATCGTGGTGGTGGGGCCGGGCGCAAGCTCTTCCGCCCTCAGATATGGATACCTTTCCTCGAGTTGCCGCACCTTTCCGTGAGCTCCCCAACGCAGATAGCAGTAGCGGGCGTCTTGCAGATACACTCGGGCAATCTTCCCGAAACCGCGCGCCGCGTAAAAGCGGGATGCGAGTTCATTGGCGAGTGCCTCACCGTGGAGAAAGCCGCTGTCCTGCGCCGACTGGATGGCCTGCTCGTACAAATCCATGGCATCCACTACGCGACCTTCAATCCGCGCGATCTCGGCACCGACCAGCGCGGCGCGGTCCGCGAAATTCTCGGGGCAGTTTTTCACCCAGATCTGAAGCTGCCGGTAATGTGCAGCGACAGCGTCCAGGTGTTGCGGCCGCTCCTCGGCCGCGACGCACTCGCACCAGGCGGCTCGGGCCAGCGCGCCGTAAAAGTGATACTCGGCTTCCTCAAAGAACGTGGAAGAGACCCAGAGCAGCGGTTGCGCCTTCGACGCAGCGTCCATGGCCGCCGCATAGTCACCGGCGATAACGCGCCCCTGCAATTTCCGGATCCAGTAGAAACTCGCAGCGATGACCTGGGCCGGATTGCTGGACAGATGGGTTTCGGTGCGAAGTTCATTGAACTGCCCATCGTCCATGCAGCCGAACGTCGGCGTGTTACCGCGAAGCATCCGGATCAGCGCGAGTTGTGTGGTGATGAGGTCAATGACAAGACCGTACCGCACCTTCTCGGCGTACGCGAGGCCACGCTCGGCTTCGCCTTGCACCTCTTGCAGCGGTTCGCCGGCGAAGAGCAAGGCCGAGTTGAGGTTATCGGCCGCGTAAGCGCCATACGTGAGGTCTCCGATCCGGTTCGCCGCTTCGAAAGCGCGGCGCATCAGATCACGGTGAGACCGCACGTGTTTCATCCAGGGCGTGACGAAAATCGCGAAGCAAAGATACGTGCCCGCCTTGAACCGTCTTAACCCACGTCGCTCGACGAGGTCGCAGCCGAGCTGGCCGAACCGGAATCCGGTCTGGTAGTCACCGAAACGCGGTCCGGCGACCCTGCCGAGATTGGCATAGAGCAGGCATGAAGCGTCACAGTTGCCTCGCTCGATGCTGAGACTGACCCCCTTGCAGATCGTCAGCGAAACCAGGTTCATATCCGTCTGCACGGCCGACGCGAAACACTTGTTCAGCACCTCGACGGTCGCGAGTGAAGCCGCGTCGTCCATCAGCGGCAGTTCGATGAGTGCCTCAATTGTCCGGCCCCCAAGCTGTGTCCCGATGCGCTCGTATTCGCGTCGCACTTCCTCGTCATTCGGATGCGGAGACCACTCGATGCCGACATGCCGCAGGTAGGAGAGACAAACATCGACCGCGCGACCGATCTGATTGAGGACCAGGTAGACATCCATTTGCATGCACGCGACGAGCGCTTCTTCGACCGTTGTCGCGGCGCGCTTCGAAAGCGCTGCCAACCGCTCGTCTGAAACCGACAACTGCCCGGTCAGAAATTCGCATTCGGCCCGGTTCAGTTCCAGCGCAAACATCAGCTCATGCCGGCGCCCCCAGCAATCGTCGTTCAATAGTTCCGCGCCGGTGACGAGATAGGTGAGCGCCGAGGCATAGGCTGTCGACGCCTTGGCTCGCTGGCCAGCGAGCAGGTTGAACCCGGCGAGCTGTTCCCGTTCCTCTTGTTCGGTCATCAGCGCGGCGCCGCGATTGAGCTGACCGACGATCTCGAAGATCGCCTCCTCCTGCTTTTCAGGGGGTGTCCCTTTTGCGAGCAGCCGCCCGATCCGCAGATGTGCCTCGGTACGCGACGCGTGGGGGATCAGTGAATAGGCGGCTTCATGGACCCGGTCGTGCACGAACCTGTAAGAGTTCTCCAGCCGCTCGACCAGTTCCTGACGCATCGCCTCCCACAACTCCGCGTGGACCTGCGCCTCCGGAATGTCGAGAACAGTCGACAGTGTCGTGATCCCGGCGACGTTCCCGAGACAGGCAAGCTTCTCCAACGCGTGCAGCGTCCCAGCCGGCAGGCGGCTTAGCTTGCCGACCATCAGGTCCACGACGTTGTCGGTGTAGCCCTTGGCATGGATGCGACCGGGATCCCAGCACCATTGCCCCGCGTCATGATCGAAAGTGAGCAAATCTTCTTCGGCAAGCGCATGCAGAAACTGGATGACGAAGAACGGATTGCCGCCCGTCTTGTCATGGACCAGTTGCGCCAGTGGTGCGATGCGCGCCGGCTCGCAGTGAAGCGCTTCCGCGATCAGTTGCTCGATATGCGCCTTGGCGAGCGGCGCCAGCGTGATTTCATCGATCCGGCCGCCGGCGTTCTTGATGGCGTGGAGCTTTACCATCAGCGGATGCGTGGCATCGACCTCGTTGTCCCGGTAGGCGCCGAGCAGCATCAGGTGCCGCAGATCCGGGTGCGTCAGCAGGTCTTCGAGCAGGTCAAGCGTCGAAGAGTCGAGCCACTGCAGGTCGTCGAGAAAGAGTGCAAGCGGATGTTCCGCCCGGGCAAACACACTGATGAAACGCCGGAACACGAGCATGAAACGGCGTTGCGCCTGTTTCGGGTCAAGTGCCGGGACTGGGGGCGGCTCACCGATGATGAGCTTCAGTTCGGGAATCAGGTCAGTCAAGAGCTGCGCATTGGGCTCCAGCGCTTCCAGCAAGGCGTCGCGCCAGCCCGCCAGCTCCGTTTCGGGCTTGCCGAGCAGCGGGCGCACCAGGCTCTGAAACGCCTGGACCAGCGTCGAATAGGGGATGTCGCGCTTGTACTGGTCGAACTTGCCGGACGCGAAGAGCCCGCGCGGCGGCACCAGCACCTTGTGCAGTTCATTGACGACCGAGGATTTGCCGATCCCGGAATAGCCGGAGACCAGCACCAGCTCAGGCGCGCCGCTTTTAACTATCCGATCGAACGTGGCGACCAGGGTGCCGACCTCGCGCTCCCGCCCATACAGCTTCTCAGGTATCAACAACCGGTCAGGCGTGTCGTATTCACCCAGTGGGAAGGGATCAATGCGCTGCTGACGCTGCCAGTCGGCGAGGCAATGCTGCAGATCACGCTCAACACCGACGGCCGTCTGGTAACGCTCTTCGGCCGCCTTGGAGAGCAGCTTCATGACGATGTCAGATATCGCGCTTGGGACCGTCTCCACCAGCACGCGAGGCGGCGTGGGCCTTCTGGCGATGTGGCAGTGAACCCATTCCATAGCGTCAGCGGCCGTGAAAGGCAGCGCGCCAGTCAGCATTTCGTAAAGCGTGACGCCGAACGCATAGAGGTCGCTGCGCGAATCGATCGATCGATTCATCCTCCCGGTCTGCTCGGGCGCCATGTAGGCGAGCGTTCCAGCGATCGTCTCAGGCGGTTCGGGCGCCTGTCGCTCCCGCGGCAGCCGCGAGGTGAGACCGAATCCGGTAAGCCGGACCTGCTCGTCGGCGCAATGTACGAGGATATGCGCAGGCTTGAGATCCTTATGCACGAGACCGCGCTGGTGAAGCTTGCCTAGCGTCGCCGCGATGCCGACGGCGAGCCGCAACAAATCACCCGTCTCCATGGGCGCGCCGAGTAGCCGTGCGAGCGGCTCACCGCCGGGATCCTCCAGGATCAGCTGCGTGCGCCCCTCTTCGGTTGTGAGCTCAAGCGGACGCACTGACCACGAATCTTCAAGTTCGTCCTTCAGGCCATACTCGTGAACCAGACGATCAAGGCTAGCCGGCAGAGGTCGTTCAGCGGCAGGACGTGCGAGCAGGACGTTGTGGCTATCTACGCCCGGCCGCCGCCCGCGACAGAAGACGCGCTCGCCATCATCCCACAAGATCTGGAGGCTATTTCCCATCGGCGATGGAACCGTGCAGGTTGTCAGCTGGCGCACTCCGCCTTAAGGCCACCGCCTGTCATAGGCTGATATCCCACAGCCGCTCACGACAGAAGCCCTAATTGCATTAGGATACACCTCGACGATCGCCGCGCCATAGAAAGTATTCCGAGTAACCCGGTCAGACCAAAATCCACAATGCACTGCGAGCCAAGCCGCTCACGGCTTGGCTCGCAGTGCCGCCGCCTCGAATTGTGTCACGGAAAAACTGCGATCAAGTACAACGGAGTCTATGACTTTGTAGACCAGCTGACCAATCTTCATTGTTGCGCTGTCACCGATCAAACCGGAGAGCGGGGATCTTTTTAAATTTGGGGCCAGACAAAATGGAACGAAGGTTAGCCGGAAGTTCCCGCGCATTGGCTCAGCATCCCTGGACATCGCACAATGGATCGACAAGAAGCTAGAACAGTGCGTCCAATCTTGCTGCTTTCAAAGTGATGTCTCGTGTTGCGCATCGACGCCCAACGACACTGATTTTTTGACGAGATCCGCGAGGGTTCGCGCGGCCATCTTTCGCATGAGGTGAGAACGATGCATCTTCACGGTGATTTCACAGAGATTCACCCTTGACGCAATCTGCTTGTTCATCAGCCCAGCCACAACAAACCCCATAACTTCTCGTTCGCGCGGTGTGAGCGAGTCGTACGCGACACGGAGCGCCGCGATCGATTGTTCGGCGGCAAGACGCTCACCGTCGCGCTCCAATGCATTGGCGACGGCGTCCAGCATCTCCTGGTCGCGGAACGGCTTTGAGAAAAAGTCGACTGCCCCCGCTTTCATCGCCTGGACGGTCATCGCAATGTCGCCATGGCCAGTAACGAATACAATCGGCATGCGCAAACCGCGCTTAGCAACAAGCTCCTGCAACACGAGGCCGTTTTCACCGCGCAACCGGACGTCGAGAATCAAGCAACTGGGCGCGTCGTACTTCGGGAAAGCGAGAAAGTCCCCAGACGATCCGAATGTCTCTACACGTAGTCCGACGGACCGAAACAGATTACCAAGCGCAATGCGCATCGACTCCTCATCGTCAACCACGTAAACCACGGGCTCCTTCCGAACCTGGACGCTCCTGATTGAAGTCGAATGTGTACCTGATATCATCTCACCCCTCCTCCCGACCGATGATGCGCGCTGGGTGTCGCATCCTAACAATGCAGTCGGAGTCGCTGCAAATTGGAACAACGCTGCTTCCGAGAAATCGTCCCTCCGGCACAATTCATTAACGTCAAAGGATGCGTTGCCGACGCACACATACTTTCCCTTACACCGTATCTTTCCTTGCCTTAACGAAGCATACTTTCCTCGCTCCCACCGTGAACGGGACGCTCTGCGTAGTTCTTTGCGAAACAAATCGGCAGGACCACATCAACGTATAACGATGCAACCTGAATGGCACATTCGGAAGTAACCCAAGTGATCCATTTACGGCTCCCTCTATTGGCACATAGATGCTTGAGCCATTCGAGGCTTACGTTGCACCCGCTAGAGCAAACAAATGCGGCTCAGCTCCACGGTTCGACGATAGATGTTCCGGTTGAGCCATGGTACGAACGTGTACTCATCGTATGCGTTCACACCGACAAAGATCCAGTTGTGCAGCGTGTTGGACATCGCGTTCCCCTCAAAACCAGCCGTCAGATCAAGATGTGTTGCGACCGCACTGCGCGATTGCATCATCTATGACACAGAAGATAGACGCTCGGGTGCGCGAAGACCATAGTACGGAAGGGTGGCGTCGCACGTACATAGGCGTCGAACGCCGATACTTAGGTATGTCCTGCGTAATCAACATTCGCTGCAGGTCGTCGGGGCGCACGGGAACGATAGAACGTTATCGTGAACTCTCATCGCGCCCCGTTCAATGGAGAGCACTCACTGCCGCGACGAGAGACACATGGATCGAACGCGCGTGGGTCCGGATATGTAGTGATTCATTCATGCTGACGCGCTGCAATGGATAAACGCCACGACACATACCTAGGTATGTGTTCGTCATATCACTAAACTGGCACGGGGTGTGCCAGATTAGGGACACGATAAGCGGGATTAAGCGACACAAATATCCGCGCTAATACCTGTGTATGATTTCTTGTCGTTGATACGACAATTACGCTGGGTCTCGTAGACACAGACGCATGTATGCAGTGGCGTTATTGCCGCGTGGACTCCTTTTCCTGTGGATCGAGGCGAATCTTGTGCCCTACTCAGGTAGTTTCGATCGTTGACGACGATGAGGCAGCCCGCCTCGCGGCAGGAAGTCTTGTACGCTCGTTCGGCAGACATACACGCCTGTTCGCATCAGCGCAGGAATTCCTGCTCTCCGGCGAGCTCGCTGCGACGTCATGCCTCATCTCCGACGTTATGATGCCCGGC
The DNA here is from genome assembly GCF_017104715.1 of Burkholderia sp. Ac-20365. Classification (GTDB taxonomy): domain Bacteria; phylum Pseudomonadota; class Gammaproteobacteria; order Burkholderiales; family Burkholderiaceae; genus Paraburkholderia. Next base: position 106,839 of record NZ_JAAGPI010000001.1, on the reverse strand, counting down.
ATGTCAGGAGTAGAGATGCACGACCGCATCATCGAGCTCGGCTACGCCCCGCCGACCATCTTCATTACCGCATTCCCGTCGGCCGACCTGAAAGCAAATGCCTTGGCAAAAGGCGCGCTGGCTGTACTCGAAAAGCCAATTGATCCCGACACTATCTCGTATTGGCTTAGCGTTGCGCTCGACGTGCGCTAGCCGCTCGATAAAGGGTAGAAATAGCTCTACCTATCTTGCAGATCTCAAAACGATTTCGGCGACTGGGCCTTGACGCCCAATGATTCCGATTTCCTGACGAGATCCGCGATGGATCGAGCTGCCATCTTTTTCATGAGGTGCCCACGATGAATCTTCACAGTGATGACACTGAGATTCATTTGGGCGGCGATCTGTTTGTTCATCAGACCGGCTACGACGAACCCCATGACTTCCCGCTCACGCAATGTGAGCGAGTCATACGCAACACGGAGCGCCGCGATCGATTGTTCAGTGTTCAGTCGCTCTGCGTCGAGCGCCAACGCATTAGCGACGGCATCCAGCATGTCCTGGTCGCGAAACGGCTTAGCGAGAAAGTCGACCGCCCCCGCTTTCATGGCCCGGACTGTCATCGGAATGTCTCCGTGGCCGGTTATGAATACGATCGGGATGTGGACCGGGCTCTTCGCAATCTGCTCCTGGAAAGCGAGGCCACTTTCGCCGCGAAGTCTGACGTCGAGAATCAGGCAACTGGGCGCGTGACACTTCGGAAAAGCGAGAAAGTCCCTCGACGATTCGAAGGTCTTCACGCGCAACCCGGCTGATCGCAGCAAATTCTCAAGGGCGACACGCATCGACTCGTCGTCATCGACCACATAGACGACCGGCGGTTCCTCCCGATCATGCGGACTCTGTGTCGAAGTCGAAAGCGAACTCATGCCCTCTCCCAGTTGACATGCTTCAAGACAGACAGCCCATTCGAATGATGGTACAGGCTAACGCATCACACGGATATGGGGTGGCTTGCACCAAGATTGAAAACCGGAAACATTTACGTCATCTTGTATCGTCCGACGGTTTCGCATCGCCGCCAGCCAGACCCAATGGCTATTCTAGGTGATTTGGATTCGCGGGCGTTCCCGCCCTGTTTCGTCAGACGTAACGTCGAGCCGCAGCATGCGCTAGCTGGACAGAAAACGAGACATCTTGCCAACGCCGTAGACAATATCCTGGTCAAATGGCACACAGGCGTGGCTTGCCATCGCTCACACCCTTTGAATAAATAGGTTGAGCGGGTGCAGGGGCAGAACCTTGTACTCTTCAGCGCTCCGATGCAGCGCTGGCTATCCGGATGGTCAGCTATCTAACCTTGTGATGGTGCATCATCGATTTACGCTGAACGCACTCGTCGAGCAAGCCGACAACCGTACGAATGCAATGGGAAGCCGCGAGGTTCCTGTCGATGCATTCACTAGTCACCCGACGAAAACCCACTATTGGAAAAGCCGTTTCCGTTCGGCCAGCCGCTTCCCGCCGATGAACCGCCATTCGTCGAGAAGCCAGTGCTATTCGAAAAGCTACCGTTGTTCGAGAATCCTCCGGAACTCGAAAAACCATTGCTATTAAAGGACTCTCCGCTCCCCGAGTTCGCCACATTTCTCGACTCCCCAGTACCTGCATGCAGGGCGTCACCGTCTAGCTGGGCCGGCTGCGAACCGTCCTGCACCGGCACTGACAGCGGTATCCCGTTGACTGCCGAATTCGGCGGCCGCTGCCCCGGCCCGAGTTGCGGCGGTCGTGCGATAAACACCCATTGCGTGTAACTGCGCTTGTCCTCGAAGCCCCGAAATCGTTCCGGGAACTGGCGAAGCTGGATCGGATGCTCGTGCGACGTGCTGTGAATACCTACGATCGTCTGTCCGTTCGGCGATAGAATTAAGACCCAGTCAGGCTTTCCGGTCATCGGATCAGCGTAGACACGGCGCAGATGGCGCATCGGATTCGGATAGCGCGGATCGCGCACGAGTTCGTCGAGCGTACGTGGCTGATTCGGCAGACCGACCGGAGTGTTATCGGCGTAACTGAGTAGCGCGCGCTGGAACTGATCGCCGATATAAAGCAGTTCCTTCTCAGCCATACGTCGCTGATAAAGTGCCCCGATCTGGATCGTTCCTGCAGCCGCAGCGCCGATGATCGCGATGCCAATCAGCAACGCAAGATACGCCAACCCACGTTGCTCTCGACGCGCACGCCGTGTCAGACGTGTCCCGTGTCGCCCTTTCCCCTCCCGCTTCGTCATAACGAATTGAAAGGCCGGCCGTCGCGCGTCGCGCCTTCGGCGCCGCTCTGAAGGTCGTAAACCTTGCCGGGAAATTGCTCGTCGGGCGGCAGGATATGCCAGGTGCTCGCGCTGTCCGTGACCGGATCGAACGGGGGGGCGCGCAGATAGCGCTTGTCGACGAGTTCGTCAAGCGAATCGGGATAACGACCGAGATCGCCGTAGAACTTGTCGATCGCATCTCGAGTCACGCGAAGATTCTCCGCAAGGATCTTTTCCTTCGACGCATCGATCGAATGGAAATACTGTGGCAGCGCTACCGTGAGCATCAAGGCGATGATCGACAACACGATCAACAACTCGATCAGCGTGAAGCCGCTCCGTTTGCATATTGGATTTCTCATCGCCGCCTCACCAGTTCCGGTAGGGAATACCGTTCAGGCCGATGCCTTTCGACATCGAGTAGACGTCGTACACGTCGTCGCCCTCCTGCGGATCGTCAGGCTCGCTTGCGTACGCGCGCTTGCCCCAGGTGTCCACCGCGTCGAGTTGAGGATCATTGTTCATCGGATCGCGTGGCAAACGGCGCAGGAAATAGATCTTTGCGCCCTTCGGATCGCTCTGATCCTTCACACCGTCGACGAGCACCTCCAGCTTCGGCGGGTAACCTGAGACGCCTCTATCTACAGAAACGCGGCCATCTTTCGCCGCCACCTTATACGCATCGATCGCGCCGCGGATCTGATGCAGCGCGTCTCGCAACGCCTGCTCCCGCTCGTGCTGCCGAATTACTTGCGCCACCGGTACCGCCATACTCGCGAGCACCCCGAGGATCGCGAGCGTGACAAGGAGTTCGATCAGCGTAAAGCCGCGCGGAGCACGACAGCCAAAGCGATTCGCGCAAATCACACGAACCGTGCCGGTGGTACGAGTTGAGGGAACACGCATCATGGTGTTGCGATGATCGTGAACGTATATGCCGACGGGGGCGCAAGCGTAATCGGCGTGCCGGTTAAGCCCACGACAGATCCAGGCGTGATCTTGACCGAGGTCTGCGAGACTGCCGCCACCGCGCGGAAGCTCAGCACGGCGTAAGCCCCCTTCGACCCGGCCCCCATCCCGCCCTGCACCGAATCGGACAACTGCACCTGGCCTGGACCCACCCGGCTCGAAAACGAAGTCGGCGCGCCGCCCTGTTTCAGGAAGTCGCCTTCCGTCACGCCGACGAACTGCAGTTTCGTCGCATCGAAACTGACGATCGACGATGCGCTCGCGACTGGTTGATCGGCCGACATCGACAGCGACACGGTCACCGAGTCGCCGGTCTTGGCTTGCGGTGGCCCCTCGATCGTCATCTGTGCCGTACCGGCCACGGGCGGCGCGCCCGGTGCGAACAGACCATCGCCGCCGTTATACGCACCGGCGCCGGAGCCGTTATACGCGCCCGCTCCTACGCCCGCACCTGAGGCGCCGTTCGTGTTGTTCGGCTGTACACCCGCACCGAAACGTGTCCCATTGCCGCTGCCACTCGACGCCGCCCCTGCCGAGGACGACGCGGCGGGCAAAGCCAGCCCGTTCGACTGGATCATGCTGCGCATGTTCGTCTCGGTGCCTGACGTAAAGTACGCGAGATCGGCATCGGGTCGGCGGACGTTACGGACCAGATGCGGGGTGATCGCGAGCACGATCTCGGTGTTTTTCGCCTGGGAGTCGGTTGCGCCGAACAGGTGGTCGAGAATAGGCAATTGGCCGATGCCGGGCAGCTTGTTGCCCGACACTCGCTCCTCGTTGTCGATCAAACCCGCGAGCACATCGGTCTCCCCGTTCTTCAGTTGGAGCACCGTGCTGGCCGAACGTGTGCCGATCTGATACGCGGCCGTCCCTGTGGTGGTGGTCACCGAGTTGCCGAGGCTGCTGACTTCCAGAGCGAGCTTGATGCCGACCGTGTCGTCAAGATAGACCGTCGGCTCGACGTTTAGCGTCAAACCGATGTCGAGATAGTTGACCGATTGCGACAGGAAGCCGGTCGAAGTTGCTGTAGACGTGATATTCGGCACACGCTCGCCGATCAGGATCTTCGCCTTCTCATGATTGCGTACGCGAATTCGCGGATTGGTCAGCAGCTTGACATCGGAATCCTGCACGTTCGCATTGGCGGTCGCCTGCAATGAAGACAGACCGATGGTGCGCGCAGTCTGGTGTAGCAGATCGTGCAGCGTCAGCGCCGGTGTCGAGCCGTTGCTGCTGGACATGCCGGTTCCGCCATAGCCGTATGGATACGACGACGAAGCGCCGGTGTTGGTGGCAGGCTGGCCCGTCACGGGCGCGATCACGCTACCGATCGGCAGCGGCGTTACATTGACCGAAGCCGGCCACGCAATGCCGAGATTAAGCTCGTGGTTCCGCTGCACCTCGAGCACTTCCACTTCGAGCATCACCTCCGGTTCCGGCACGTCCTCAAGCGACACGAGCCGCTCAGCCATCCGGATTGCGTCGGGACTATCACGCACGATCACCACGTTGAGCTTCTCATCGGCGATGACGTTCTGGATCTTCAATATCGTCTTCAACGTGTTCGCGATCGTCTTCGCGTCGGTGTTCGACAGGAAGAACGTGCGAACTGCGAGCTCCTGGTAGTCCTTCACCTTCGGAGCCGTGTTTGGGTAAATCAGCACCGTGTTCTCGTCGAGTACCTGCTGCGCAAGCTGGTTGGTCGCGAGCACGTAGCGAACTGTCGCGTCGATCGTGCTGTTCTTCAGGAAGATTGTGGTGCGCTGATCAGTCTTCACGTCGCGGTCAAACAGAAAGTTCATCCCGGACGAACGTGAGATCACGTCGAAAACCTGCTTAAGCGGTGCATCGCGAAAATCGATACGAATGGGTTTGCGGTATGCGGCGGCAAGCGCAGCCTCGACGCGCGCGGAGCCCGAGTCGGCAGCAAGCTTACGCTGCAGTTCGAGTGCGCGGCGGTTGGTCGGCGCTTCGGTCAGCACGGCGTCGAGCAAATGCCGCGCATCGTCGGGCTGGTGGCGCACGAAAAGCGCCTCGGCGCGGCTCAGCATGATATTGAGCCGAGCGTCAGTGTCGAGCGCGGCGAGCCCGGCTATCGCACGTTCGTTGCCGGGGCTGATCGCGAGCACGTGCTGATACGCCGCGCGTGCTGCATCGCGGGCAACGCTTGCCGCAAGCTGGTCACCCTGACCCATCAGATCGTTGATTTGCTTTTCGCGCTCCGCGAGCCAGACCTCGCGGTACTTCGCGTCCTGCGGCTCCTGCATTGAAGCGTCTTTCAGCTTGGCGACGCCCTGATCGACCTGACCAGCAGCGAGCAGTTTCCGCCCGTCACGATAGGATTGCGGGTCTACGCATGCCGCCAGCGGAACTGTCAGCGCAACGAGCAGCATGCCGCGTCGCAAATGGTGTATCGCGATGGCGCTCATCGTGGGTGTTGGATTTTGAATCGGGAGTGGCTTGAGCAACGGTTCATTCCTGGTAACCGGCGGATCAGTCGGCATTGCCGATGTCCAGCGTCTGAACAAGTTTTAGCGGCAGATAGACGAGAGTCATGTTTGGCGGGGCGATCGAATCGACCCGGTAATCGCCGTCGATCAGCATCTGGTCATGCACGATCAGCGTGTCGTCGCCGTGCGCGAGATAGACCTCCCAATGCCCCGCCGACTGCTGCTTGCCGATGTAGGTGAAGGGCATCGGCGGCGTGCTCGGCAGCGGCGGCACCTCAGCCTGCGGAGGCGCAGCGGATGGCAGCGGCGGCGCGAGCATCCGTGTGCTGAACAGCGAATGCGTACCGGAACCCGAATGATCCTCCCGCACGCGAACCGATGCGATCGCGACGCCGCCGGTCGTGCCGTGGGTGGCTCGCGGCGCGATAGATGCAGGCCTCGACGGCGTGGCGGGCGTGTGCGGCGCGGCTTCGACGATAGCGTCGTCCTGCGAATGGCTGCTGAATGCGAGCACCAACGTACAGGAAACAAACAGCACGGCCATCAAGATGCGCTGACGTTTCATCGTGCGATCCCCTTCGACGCGACGGGCTCCTTCGGCTTGACGGACGTTGGCGCCGAGCCGGGAATTGCAGATGAGGCCACAGACATCCCTGAAGAAACACCCACAGCCCCAGAAACTCCCGAGGCCACGATCGCCGAAGCGTCAGAAGCAGAAACTGCGGTGATCGACGCTGCGGCGGCTGCCACAGCCGCTGCACTCACGGGCGCGATCGTCACCGGACGCAGAAAAACCGTGAACCGCAGATTCGCTTCGACGCCTGGATCGTTTGCCGAACTGCGCTTGAATCGCATGTCGTCGAGCGCCGCGTACGGCACCATCACCAGCACCTTCTCGCTGAACTGCCGCAAGCGCGCGTAATCGCCCTTGATGGGCATTGCAATCGTGTACGTGTCGAAGCGACCGGATGCATCGTGTCCTGGCTTGTACTCAGCCTTGTCAAGCGTGACGCCCGCGGCGGCGGCGGCATCGAATAGTCGCATCACGATCTCGCCGGTATGCGCGGAATCGCCGAGTCCAGCGTAAAAATCCGCGAGCCGGCCGGCTGCCAGCACGGACGCTGGCACGACTGGCTTCGGCACCGGAACTGCGCGCAACCGACTCACCGAGCGAGTTTCGGCGGCGACGCGCGCCGACATGCCGGGCAGCACCCCAAGCCACAATACCGCCGCGGAGGCGAGTAACGCCACCGCCAGCAGCGTGCCTACGGCGAACCCTGAAAGCGCGAGACGAAGCCGCAGCAAGCTTCGGATAACAGACCGCATCATCACGATACCGTCCCCCGCCACTGCACTTCGACCTGAAACCGGAGCACGTTATCCATGCCGTCTTTCACGAGTTCGTGCCGGGTCAGCGTCACGCGTCCCAGAATCGGTTGCCGGCCGAGCGAGCTGAGGTAATCGAGCATGTCCTTGCTGCTCGCGCACTCGGCCTCGATGCGGATGAGCGCACGGCCCGGTTCTGGCGTGATCGACATCAGCGCGATTTGCGTTGGCGTCGCGGCCTCGACTGCATCGAGCAGGTTGTCCCACGGCAGGTTCAGTCGCGCGACGGCGAGATTGACGGCCGCAGCCTGTTTCACGTCGATCGGTTCGCTATGCACACGTTGCGACGCATGCGCGGCGCGCTCGTTACGATCGACGATCTGTGTGGATTCGCGCTCGAGCGCGTGCAAATGCACGAGCACCGTCTGCGCCCGATATGCGCCAACGGTGCACAGCAGCGCACCGGCCAGCGCGAGCAGGCGCACGGACGGACGAATCCGGTACCACTCGCGCCGCATACTGAACGGTGCGAGTTCGATGGATAACCTTCTCATTGCGTAGTGCCGCTCCACGCCAATGATGTGGCCGGCTCCACAACGGCGTTGTTTGCACCCGGCGTTGCGCGATCAGCGGGTTCAACCCAGCGCACAGTCATCGCTGCATCGGAACTGTCGATCGCGCCCTGTAGCCACGCGTCGCAGCGTCGGCCGTGCAGTAGCAGGGTCGATGGCGGTGACAGATTGTCGAGCAGCGCTGTGCGCGATACCCGCGCACGCAGCCATGCGATGGACGGCACCGGATCAGGCAGAGCGACCGTGCGGACCGCCGCTATCCTCGGACGTGGATCAACCGTGACCAGACCTAACGTCAACGAGTGTTCGTCGCACGTCGCGAGCCACGTGTCGCCGCCGAGGTCGCGGCAGGAGCGATTCCACGCGGCGACGAATTCCGGCACCGCCGACACGACACAACCACGCCCGGCCGAAACGGCCTGCTGCATCCCGTCCAGCCAGTGACGCGACACGGCGCATGCGAGGAACGGTTCGGCCGCCTTCCAGTCAGCGACGAATTGCCAATCGGCTGGATCTTCGCCAAAGAGTGTCAGGAAGCGCACGCCCGCAGCCGCGCGCAAGTCCTGAATCCGCACGCTGTTGTCGGCTGGCGTGACGATAAAGTAGCGGACCAGTTCGTCGGCGAACGTCACGTGTACCGGCAAGCCGTTGCTGCCCGACTCGTCAAGCGCGGCGGCTATCCACGCCGCGAGCGTCTCCGACGACGCGTCAGCGCCAGCCGGTATCGATCGTTCGACAAGTAACCCTGGCGCCTTCCGCGATGCACCGACGCGCCCCACCGTCAGCGCGTTGCGTGACAGCGTCAGCCGGCAGTAGCCACGCCGCACAACCCGTTTCAACCAGCGATCAAGCATTGAGAGTCACCCGCTTCACTTCGGCCAGCGTCGTCTCGCCGAGCTTCACGAGACCGAGCGCGACCTCGCGCAACTGCCGCGTGCCGTTACGGCGCGCAACATTCTTGATCACGCGAATCGGCTGCTTTTCGACCACCAGATCGCGAATTTCGTCGTCAAGAATCAAGATTTCAGCGATCGCGCGACGGCCACGATAGCCGGTGCCGCGACAGTCGCCGCAACCGATGCCTTGACGAAACACATAATCGGCGACGTCCTCTCTTGTCAGGCCCAAACGCGCAAGCTCAGAGTCGGTCGGCACATTTGGCGCCGCGCAACGCGGACAGTTCACACGCAGCAGACGCTGCGCCCAGATCCCGTTCAACGCAGACACAAACGCATACGGATCGATGCCCATATGACCGAAGCGGCCGAATACGTCGAACACGTTGTTCGCGTGAACGGTTGTCAACACAAGGTGCCCGGTCAACGCGGATTGCACTGCGATCTCAGCGGTCTCGCGATCGCGAATCTCGCCGACCATGATCTTGTCCGGGTCGTGCCGCAAGATCGAGCGCAGACCGCGCGCAAATGTCAGCCCTTTTTTCTCATTGACGGGAATCTGCAGAATACCGGGCAGTTGATATTCGACCGGGTCCTCGATCGTGATGATCTTGTCGCGGCCGTTGTGAATTTCGGTCAACGCAGCGTACAGCGTGGTGGTTTTTCCAGAACCCGTCGGGCCGGTCACGAGCAGCATTCCATATGGCTCCTCGGCCAGCGCGCGCAGAGCAACCAGCGATTCGCTGTCATAGCCGAGCGCCTCAAGGGTCAGCGAGCCGTAGGCCTCGATCATCGCGCGCTTGTCGAGAATCCGGATCACTGCGTCCTCGCCATGAATGCTCGGCATGATCGACACGCGCAGGTCGATATCGCGGCCGCCCGCCGCGACGCGAAAGCTACCGTCCTGCGGCACGCGCCGCTCGGCAATGTCGAGTTCCGCAAGCACCTTGAGTCGCGAGATCACCTGCTCGGCCGTTTCAACGCCCTGGATCGTCGCAGCCGCATCGAGCACGCCGTCGACGCGATACTTCAACGCAAGCCCTGTCGACGTACTTTCCAGATGAATGTCGGATGCGCCGGCCTTCAGCGCATCATAAAGCGTCGAGTTCACAAGCTTGACTGCAGGGCTCGCGGCCTCGTTGACCGTCTGGAATGACAGCACTTGCGCTGTGCGTCCGTCTACGTGCGTGCCGTCGTCCACGGACACGAGGCTGTCGACCGCGCGAGTCGTTTCCTCCATGCGGGTGTGATAAGCCAGCAGATCGCCGTGCAACGCAAGCCGTATTTCGACGACCGCGCCGGCCTGCGCCGTGAGCCACGTCTGCAGATCGAGATCGAATGGGTTCGTGACGACGCCGACGAGCACGGCGTCCGCTTCGCGCAGCAACGCGCAACGGCGCTGCATCGCACGCGACAGCGGGACGCGGTCGAACGCCGGCGCGAGCGCGAGCATCCCAGCCGTTTCGATCACCGGCATTGTGAGCTGCGTCGCCAGCGCGCGCAGCAGTTCGAACGGCTCAGCGCCGGTCAGCGCCTGTAACTCCTCGATGAGATGACGCTGTGTGGCCGCCGCCGCCGCACGAGCACGAAACAGGACATCCGCGTCGAACAGAGGCGTGAGCACCACCGCAGGCACAGCGGCGTGTACATCCGGCACGCTCATGACAGGCTCCCCGCGAGATCGAAAATCGGCATATAGAGCAGGACGACGATCGTGCCGACCACGACGCCGATCGCCGCCATCAGCAGAGGCTCGAACATCCGCGTGAAGCGGTCGATCCAGCGGCTAATTTCACCGTCGTAGAACGCGGCCGACTGGGTCAGCATTGCGCCGAGTTCGCCAGAACGTTCGCCCACCCGCAGCATCCGCAGCGAAATTGGTGTGATCAGGTTCTGCGCCAGAAACGCGGCGGAAAGCGGCTCACCTGACGTGACCGACGCGCGCGCCTTCAGCAGCCCATCTCGCATTGATGGCGAGACCGTGCCGCCGGCCGTCTCCATCGCAGCGACGATCGGAATGCCGCCTTCGAGCAGCATCCCGAGCGTCAGATACAGTCTGGATAGCTGATAAATCCGCAAATGCGTACCGAGCAGCGGAATCCGCGCGAGCAGGCTGACGAGGCCGGCCCGTGCAATCGCAGCGCGCGTACCCATGATCAGCACTGACACAATGCCAAGCCCGGCGAGAAGCAACAGCAAACCGTGAGCCGCCGCGAACTTGCCCCAGTCCAGCAACATTTGCGACATCCACGGCAATGCGCGGCCGGTGTCTTCGTAGATGGTCGCAAAGCGCGGCACCACGTACGTGATCAGGAACGCCGACACGCCACCGCCAACTACCAGCAGGATGCTCGGATAGATCGCCGAGCTAATGAGCTTGTTGCGGACCGTGTCGATGCGCTCCTGGTAATCGACATACCGTTGCAGTGCCCGCGGCAGGTCGCTCGTGCCTTCGGCCGCACGCACGATGCCCACATAGAGTGGTGGAAACACATCGGGCTGCTCGCCGAGCAGGCTCGAGAAGCGCTTACCCTCCCGCAGACCGGCAAGCAGGCGCCCGAGTACGCCACCTAGTCGCGCACCGCCCTCACGTTCGAGCAGAGCTTCAAGCCCTTCGACAATCGACAGACCCGCCTTCAGCAGCGCGAGCAGTTCCTGGCTGAACAGTACCAGCGAGATCCTGCCGCGCGAGCCCGCTGGCCGGCGCAACGCTCGCACTGGCACCACACGGGTCACGTGAAGGCCACGGACCTCGGTGTGCGCACGTGCGCCTGCCTCGTCCTGCGCGTCGACGACGAGGGTAATGATCCTGTTCTCTGGCGAGACTGCTCTTACTTCAAATTGCATGGTGCCGCGTTACCTTGGGTTCGCTATTGCTTGCTACATGGCGATGCGTCCGTCGTGGGCGCATTGCCATACAGAGTCCGCCAGCGGCGGACCTGTGAAACCTCATTCGCTGCTGATGTCGACATCCTCGCCCGCGCCGCCCGGCTGGCCATCGCGACCGTACGAAATCACCGCGTAGTCGCCCTTGGTGCCTGGCACCTGGTAGACGTACGGATGCCCCCATGGATCGAGCGGAAGTTCCTTCTTCAGATACGGGCCGTTCCACTTGTCCACGCTGGCCGGCCGCACCACCAGCGACTGAAGTCCTTCCTCGGCCGTCGGAAACCGGCCGACATCGAGCCGGAAATTGTCGATAGACTTGCTCAGCACGTCGATCTGCGCACGGGCCACCGTCACCTGTGACTTGCCTAGTTGCGCGAAATAACGCGGCCCGACGATCGCCGCCAGCATCCCGATGATGACGAGCACCACCAGCAATTCGAGCAGCGTGAAACCCTTCGCGTGGGACCGCGATACGAGCCGCTCATTGCGCTTATCCATAAATCGGACAGCCGTCACGTTACTCATCGATCACTCATCTGAAAAAAATTAGGGGGCGCCCGTACTGCGGGCGCCCTGGTTACATCGCACGTCCTGCGACGCCATCAGTGCCGCAGCATCGGCAACCGACACCAGACACATGTGTTCCGGAGCCGGCACCTGCACCGTCGAGCTCTGACTGCTCACGTCGTCTAACGGGTAGCTGTATGCAGGACCGCCGATGTCGTGTCGTGTCAGAAACGGGCGTACTCGTCGCTCTGGCGATCGGTTGATCGCCAGGTTGCCACTACTACGCGTACGCCCCCACATCCGACTTCACCACCGCGTAGTGACCGTCTTGCCTGACAAGTACTGTCTGCGCGGCAGGTTGTCGCAGAATCCGACTGCTCGCCTACGAAGGCTGGGTGCTGCTTCCAGTACCCTTGCTCATCGTCGCCCTCGCTGATGCCGGGTCGTTATAAACGGCGAACTCGAACAGCGAGTAACCGTAGCCCGTCGCGCGCAACCTGCCTTGCAGACGGATATAGCGTGCTGTCGTGTTATTGAGCGGAAGGTCCTCGATACCGCCCTTGCCGTTGCTCTGGTTGTAGGCGACATGCGTCCAGTCAATGTTGTCGTGTGAAGTTTGAATCTCGTACTGCTTGCCGTACGCGTTCTCCCAATTGAGCACCACACGATTGAACGTCGTCTCCTTACCGAGGTCGATCGTGATCCAAGCATCATCGGCAAAATTCGACGCCCAGCGCGTGTTGACGTTGCCGTCGATTGCATTCGACGCCGGATATCCGTCGTTCTCAAGACCGCTCGCCGTTGCCGTCGCACCGTGCGCCAGGTTCACCGCGGCCGAAGCCGAGTTGAACACGACGTTGATCGTATGCGCCGCCAACACGTTGTCGAACGTGTACTGATTGACGATGCCGATATCCCTCCCGTCAACCGTCACGCCCGTCACCGCCGAGCCTGTGGCCGGTACAAACTGGTACGTCTGCACGCCGCCCTGGTACACCGAGGTATTGCCCACCGGCGAGAGCGCGCCGCTGCCCGTCGAAGTGGCCGTGATCGGGAACTGCGGCGTGCTCGCGGTGTTGTACACCTCGAACTCGAACAACGAGTAGCCGTACTGCGTCGCACGCTTCGTCCCCAACATGCGGACATAGCGAGCCTGGACTGGTGAGCCGAAACGCAGATCCTCAGTGCCACCCGTGTCGCCAGTCTTGGTTACCGCGTCGTTCCAGATAGCGTTATCCGTCGAGGTCTGGATCTTGTAATCCACCCCGTACGAATTCTCCCAGCGCAACACAACTCGATCGACTGTCTGGATCGAGCCCAGATCGACCTCGATCCACTGCGGATCAGCGAACGCCGACGACCAGCGGGAATTCGTACTGCCGTCCGTTGCATTGGCCGGACCGTAGCCATCGTTCTCGTTACCGCTGGACGTTGTCGGCTTACCCAGCGCAAGGTTCGCACTCGGGCCTTGAGCCGGTGGAGTCGTACCGCCACCGTTACCGCCATTTCCACCGTCGCCGCCATTTCCACCGTTACCACCGTTACCACCGTTACCACCGTTACCACCGTTATCGCCGCCATTACCCGCAGTGGCCGCGACCACAGTCAGCGTCGCCGGCTGGCTCGGGCTCGTGCCGCCCGCATTGGTGACGTCGACGGTGTAGACCGTACCGTTGTCGCCCGCGACCGTGAGGACAGGCGTCGTGTACGACGGTATCGTCGTGATCGCGACGAGTTGACCGTTACGCTTCCACTCAAAGCTCAACGGACCGGTACCGGTGACACCAACCGTGAACGTCACGCTTTGGCCTTCGCTGGCCGTCAAACTCGCCGGAGATGCAGAGATCACCGGGGCCGGAATCGCGGGGCCGGACACACACATCACCCAAGCGGGCGTGTTGTTGACGATGCCTGGCCACGACTTGCCCGACGAATCGACGAGCCACGCGTTGTTCGCGAGATCCGGAACCGGAGTCGTCGTCCAAGTCCGCCACGGAGACGGGAATGCGCACGACGAATAGTTCGAACGTGCCACCGTCAGCGCTTCATTTAGGGTAGGTACTCGCATGCCGATCGATTTGCAATACTGGTTCGCGATCTCCTGCGTGAACTGGGCACCGTCTGCCGCGAACGTCGTGTAAGTCTGCTGCCACGTAAGGCCGCTCAGGTTGTCCTTCACGGTCGGGATAAACGGACCGTCCGGCAAGCCAGGAATCGTCGAGTGCCAGTTACCCGGCTGTGCAGCAATCGGTGTATACCGCTCAGTGTCAGCGCCGCACTGCGGTGCGTCGAGCACCTGAAACTCGAACAGCGAGTAGCCATACTGCGTCCCGCGCTTCAGACCCAACATCCGGATGTAGCGCGCCGACGTGCTCGAGAAGAAGCGCGTCTCCGTGCCGCCTGTACCGTCGACCGGGCTAATCGTATTGCCGGCCCCATCGGGTTGGCCGTTCGGAAACACGGTGTTCCAGGTTTTTTCATCGTTCGACACCTGAATGTCGTACTGAGTCGCGTACGCGTTTTCCCACGCCAGCACAACCTTGTCGAAGGTCTTCACAGTGCCGAGGTCCACTTCCAGCCATGACGGATCGATCTCCGGCGCTGACGACCATCGCGTGTTGATGGAACCGTCGATTGCATTAGCAGCAACCACGCCGCCGTTCTGATCGCTGCTCGACTTCGCGATAGCGCCGAGTGCGAGATTGGACGCGTCGGTGCCGCTGACGGTGAGCGTGGCCTTGCTGTCAGCCGTACCTGCGGTATTGGTGACTGTCACCGCGTAGGTGCCCGCGTCGCTGGCTTGCGCCTGCGAAATCAGAAAGCTCGGTGAGTTTTCCCCGACCGGCAAACCATTGTGGGTCCACTGATAGCTGAGCGGATTCGAGCCCGTAACGTTAACGCTGAACGTCACAGATTGACCGAACGGCACGCTCTGATCGGAGAGATCGGGTGTGATCTTCGGCGCGGTGGCGACGCTAACAGTCAAAGTCACCGGCGGCGTCGTAAAGGTGCCCGCGCTGTTGCTGATGGTCACGCTGTACTGCGCACCGCTGTCCGCCACCGTCATCGCCGGCGTCTCGTATTTCGGCGCGTTAGCGCCGTCGATGGGCACGTTGTTCTTCAGCCACTGATAAGACAGTACTGGCGAACCCGACGCCACCACCATGAATTCGGCTTTCTGACCTTCAGTGATGTTCTGCGCGAACGGAGGCGTGACGATCCCCGGCGCGGCCGGTTGCACCAGGGTGACCACCGCGTTGCGCGACGGGGCATTGCCGATTGTGTTGCTGACCACTACGCTGAAGGTCGCACCGTTGTCGCCCTGTTGCAATGCCGGCGTCGTGTAGGTGTAGCTATTCGCGCCGGCGATCTGCTGACCATTCTTGAACCACTGATAGACGATCGGCGTACTACCGGCCGTCAGCACGGTAAACGTGGCCGTCTGGCCAACTGTCACAAGCTGGTCGGCTGGTTGCGTGACGATTTCTGGCGATGTTGGAACCTGCTGGCCAACGACCGTCGCGTTGCCCTCGAACGCCTGTGCGTCGACTGCCGACACCACGTTGAACGAGGCCGAAGCGCTACCGAGATTCGGCGACGTGACCGTCACCTTCACGGTCCCTGTCGTGAACTGCGTGCGGACCGCGACTTTCGCCATCCCGCCTTCCGCTGACAGGTTCGGATCGCGCGGCGCATGATAGCCCTGCGGCTGGTTGTCGACTACGTAGTGATCCGAGCCACCGCGATAGGTGCCAGGACCACTGACGCTGAACGTCAAGGTTTGGGCAGCGTCGGGCACAAGGTTGCCGTTCGCATCGACGACCTGCGCCGTCAGCGTGGCCGCATCTGTGCCGTTCGCCGTCAGCTGAAACTGGTCACCGTCCGGCTTGGTCACCTGCGGGTCGACAGTCAGCAACAGGTGATCCGCCGGACCAGCCGTTACGAGCGAGTTGGTGGCCGCGACCTGGCCGTTTGAATTCAGACACTCCGCGACTAGCGTGCCCTGCTGGAACGCAATGTTGTCCCAGTGAACCTGGCCCGGTAACAACACCGTGTTTTCGGTAACGTCTGCGTTAGGATCCGAGTTAACCGGATTCGGCGCCTGCGCCCCACCGACCAGTTGGCCGTTCAGGCGCAATTGCACCGTTGGGCAATTGCTGAACGCATTTACACGTACGTTACCCACGCGGTTCCAGGTGTTCGCCAGCTTGACCACCGGCTTGATCTGATAGGGCGTCCAGACGGCTTCGTACATGTAGTAGAGCAAACGCGGAAATCGATTCCAGTCCATCATCGACGCGCCGTTCGAACGCACTTCGCTGTTCAGCGTACCGTCCGTCTGCGTGTTGATTTCACCCGGCGTATCCGCGAGATACCAGTGCGCAATACCGAACGACTTGCCAGCCACGCTGTGCACCCAGTCGCGGATGTACGAGGCTGCGAACTGGATTTCGAAGTCATACTTCCAGCGTCCCACACCGTCGCCCCAGTATTCCGATCCATAGGCCGGCGTACCCGGGTTGGTGCGCTTGACATTGATATCGCAACCCTGGCCGCTACAGCCAAGGACGTCGCCATTGGCCGGGTCCGGCGTACGGTCAGCCTGCGCGCGCGTATTGTTGAAGTCCCACTGCCGCGAAATCTGCTTGAGTTGCTTCGCGATGCCTTCGTCCATCTTGCCGTTGTTCGCTTCCCATGCAAGCACGGAGGGATGGTTACGATCGTGGATGATCATATCGCGATGCAGTTCTTCCTTCAGCGTCAGATTGTCTGGTGTCGCGCAATTTTGCTGCGTTACACCCGAGCAAATTGCACCGAAGCCGTTCTCCCCGTCGCCGCTCGGTTGCAGCATCATGATTCCGTATTCATCAGCGGCATCGAGCCACTCGCGACCCTGACTCGAATGGCCCGGACGATACGAGCTACCGCCCGCCTGCGCGAGCAAGTACAAATCCTGCCATTGCAGGTTCGGCGGCACAGCGGAACCGAGCGCCGGATAGTCATAACGGCCCGACGCGCCCCAAAGATAGTGCGAATGACCGTTGATGATTGGGAAATTGTTGTCCCATGTGATGGTCCGGATGCCGAGCGGGCTCTCCTTCGTGTCGACCACGACTCCGTTCACGCTGACCGAGTGAATCACGCGGTACATGTACGGGTGACCGTAAATGCTGTTGTTCGGATACCAGAGCGTCGGATTGTTGACCGTCAACACCTGATTGAACAGTGTCGGAGTAAGCAGCCCCGTGCTGTTTGCGGGAATGGTCTTCGAATCCTGTGCGCTCGCGACGATCGTGCCCGATCCGTCGACGATCTGCGTCGTCAAGCTCACCGGCTGGTTCGTAGAATATTCGTTGAGCACGTTGGTCTGCACGAGGATCGTTGCCGATGAGTCGTTCGCCGAAACCGTCGACACATACGTGCCCCAAGTGTTCAAAACTGCGTAGATGTTCTCGGGAATATGTACGCGATCCGTGATGTGCATCCACACTGGCCGGAACAGGCCCGTATCGTCTTGGCCAAAGCGGAACGCGCCAGAGAAGCTGGGAGACTGAAAAAAGCGGTCGCCGCGGGAAACCTTCACCGCTAGCACGTTGTCGACCGGTTGGCCGTTCGCATCCTTGAACTTCACATACGGCGTGATATCGACGATAAACGGAATAAAGCCGATCACGTGCGTCGCCTGCACGTTCGCCTGCACCTGGCTGTTGCCAGGAATGAAGTGACCGTTGATGTAGACCTGCACGCCCGTATGCGCGCCCTCGAACTCCACCAGGATTTTTCGATTCAGCTGGTCAGGTCCGTACGACGGATCGAGCTTGAAGTGCTTGCGGTACCAGTTGGTGTTACCCGTCAACTGGCCTTGTCCGCCGCCCGATTCTATGTTGATGAATGTATCGTCGTCGGCGGGTGTTTGCGGCACGCCCACCGACGACCAGTTGGAGTCATCGAACGGCGCGCATCCGACGCTCGAATCGCCCGCCGTCGGACACTTCGAATTTGGATCGTCGACGTCCTTGATGTATTTCCACGGTGTCGCACCCAGATTGACCCGGATGTGATTGCTCGACGGCAGCTTCACGGCCGCTCGCGCATGCACCGCAGAGAGCAGGAAGAGCCCCCACAAAAGGAGCAACAAGCCCGCACCCCGCCATGCGGAATGCTTACCATTTTTTCGCATGTTGAGTTTCCCCAGTTTTCTCTTTCTTATGCATTTCGTTACGCTCAAGGCCGCCCAAACAGGGCGAACCACCCTCTCATACGACACGCGAACACCCGATCAATCGCTACGCTCGTTCGCGTGTTCATTCGTCCAGCACACCGTTCGCTCGCCCCTCACCCGCTCATGACAGGGAGAACGCAAACGTTTGACTGACCAGATAAGGTGTAACCTTTTGCCCGGCATCAGCAGTGGATAACGCCCCCAAACGGAAACTCTTATTGGGGGTACACAATTAGTATTTCAAAACACTTTCTTGAACTCGCGACCAGGAACGGGCGTCCGCCTCGAGAGTGAAAGGAAAAATCGGTTCCGATTGATCGACGAAGCCGTCGCGCAGCCGGAAAACCATATAGCGAACGACGAACCAGCGAACCAAGCGCTCCTGATCTCCAAGGCGCATCGTGCATGTTTTGATGCGCATCAAGATGAGACAGCAATGCCACGCTAGTTCATCGAATATATAAAGTCAGAATGGCAAAGCGCGTACAGCCCGCTCACGTGGACGAGAGCGTGCAAAACATGGAGTTGTGAATTCTGTCAGAACGTCCATATCGCAGACGGCATGACTACACCGTCGGCTCTGTCCGCTTCCCGCTCATCCAATCGACGTTGATCCGACGCATTTACGGCATCACAAGCCAGCAAAACTGCGCCTCAAAATGCGATTGATGAGCGCCCCGCCGTTTCGACCGGATCACCCCACAACTTTGCTAGCGCCACCTGACGATCAAACACCTGGACAATCACCAGCCAGCCGTTTTAGCACGCTTGCATGAGCTCCGGATTAATCTTTACGCGATGGACTTTCGCCGCGACAGTGGGCCACGGCAATCTCTGCCCGACTCAAGCTCGCTGACCAACTCGACCCAACCGGGCACTCTCAGGCAATCTTCTTTCGGCCACACAATTATTGATCGTATTTGAGTGAAGTTATCGTAGTTCCCGGATGGGCAGATGCGACTTCGCCTGCTTACCCGATGAACGCCTCCGCAGAATCCGGCATAACACAACCGTTCTTACTGTTTGTACTAGCTAGTTCATATTGTAGGGGATGCGGTCGCGATGAGTTGATGATTTATTCGTTTGACCACGATATTCCGGGCGTTACTGCGTAACGATTCACACACTGAATTCTACGCGGCACGGGGAGGTAGGAGTTCGGGTTTAGTCATATCATGACGAACCCAACATCAGGCAATCAGAAGGCAAATCTCTGTTCAATGATACGGATGAGCATTTAGTTGATTCGGTCTAACCTGATCATTTGCATGAGTCTGGGCTAAAGTGAAGGCTCTTGATACGACGACGTGGAAATGTGCGGCGTCAAACATAAATCAAAGGTGATGCATATGCTCAAAATCTCGTCTCGTCACAGCCACTTTGTCTTTGGCGTCCTGCAATCGGGATTGACCAGTGCGATCGCAGCTGGCATCGCAAGCATCCCATTCATCAAGGGTGGCATGTTCGTCCCTCATTGGCTAACTTCATGGGGCATTTCATGGCTCACGATGCTTCCCGTTGTCGTGACAGCCGCTCCGTTCCTTCGTAAGGTAGCCGAGCGGATTGTGAGATGAACCGGATTCTCTACGTCGTGGAGTATGCAACTTGTACCGGAGATCAAACACTGGCACAGCCACACGCGAACCTCTCATAAGAGGCAAAAAGATAAAATTGCAGAGCGTCACACTTACATCGGACACAAACTGCGTAACATTCTCGTCCATTGGTTGATCATCCGAGTCGAACGCTGCGCGAGCCAAACTCAACCCGAACGCGTGGGATACGACAGTTGCCCCCAGCGTGTCCAACAACCTCTCACGCTCTACCTCCTTAACCCAACGGCATTGCTCTGATTTCCCGCCCAGCCGAGTCTCCCCTATGAGGGGATATCGCAAACAAAGCTGCATTCACTACCGCATTCATTCACTTCATCAAAATTTTCTCAGAGACTATGCAGTGTCTGTGATGCACCGAGCTATCGCTCTGGCAGGCAGAGGAACAGGTTGCACATTAAATTCTGATAAAGACCTTAAGCAAAATTGAGGGAAACGTTACCGCGTAACGAAAATCCATCCGCGGCGACCCGTCATATCCGATGACACTTGACGCGCGGGTGTCAGTCGCCACCAGTCAGACTGCGTTGTTCGTTCTCGCCATCGGCGACGTCGCGCCGCAAACCTCGTCAAGGTATTGAATGCATATACCAATGGAACATTGAACAGTGTTATCAGTTTTCGTTTAATCAGAAGTCGGTAGCTTCCGGGTACGGAAGCCACCGTGCGCAGTCTCAGGTACGACGGAAGGATTCAGTGTACCTCTCGACCAGACGTGAATCATGCCGGATAGCCGCCATGATTCCCACCGACTATCGCAATCACTGCAGGAGGTTCTTATGAGGCTCAGCAACATTCTCGGTTTCAATGTGCAAGGATCGGCTTTCACCCGACTTCGCTCGAGTACCGTCGTCGTTGCTGCAAGCATCATTGGTGGGGGTGCGCTTTTGTCGATCCATGCCAACCGTGTTCCAACGATTGTCGGAGACTCAATCGGCAATGGTGGCCACGCGATGCACTCAAGTGCTGCAGCAGACA
The DNA here is from genome assembly GCF_017104715.1 of Burkholderia sp. Ac-20365. Classification (GTDB taxonomy): domain Bacteria; phylum Pseudomonadota; class Gammaproteobacteria; order Burkholderiales; family Burkholderiaceae; genus Paraburkholderia. The sequence goes on along the minus strand of NZ_JAAGPI010000001.1, from coordinate 86,126 downwards.
GTGCAGACTCGGGAGCTAAACCACGCACGACCGTCACCCCGTTGAGTTGCCAGAAGCTTCCCAATGTGCCGGGAAAATCGATCACGTTGGCGCGCGTTGACTTTCCTCCGAATGGCTATACACCGGCTCATACCCATCCCGGTTCTGTCACAGCTTTCGTATTGAAGGGGACGCTCCGTTCCCAACTCGAGGGCTTCCCTGTTGAGACGTACACAGCTGGGCAGACCTGGTTCGAACCGCCAGGCACCGTTCATTTGTTCGCAGAGAACGCAAGTGCGACGGAGCCGGCCTCGATTCTCGCGACCTTCGTGGCGGATGACGACTGCGGCCCCCTGACGGTATTGAAATGACTCTACCCGGTTCGTTTTATCGCCAAAGCCGAGCTATCGAATCGACGTCGCCCAGCACGTCAGGTAGGGACAGAATCCTCCACGAGGCGAGCATGAAGAAGTGAAAGACTCGTCATGTTTATCCACGATCTCGCGAGGTCCGAATACGAAGCGCTCGCGTTGAGCACCCGAGAGCCGCAGTAGCGGTTGCAGTCGGGAACTTTCAATGATCGGCCCAGCTGAGAAATCAGGCAGCGCAGCGTCCCCGATGACCCCATACCGCTATGAGAGCACCGGCGTGTCGCGTCTAACGCAGCAAATCCATTGAACAGCGAGGCAGGTCGTCGACGATCCTGTTCATCCGCACCTCGACGCGACGAACAAGTTCGTTGCAGTTCATACGCTACCACTCAAATCCGCCAAGCAAACCGATTGAACGCTGTCGCTCGATCACCAAGCAGACGCTTCCGGCTTCGGGCCGCGGAGGCGAATGTCGAACTTCCCCCATCCGACTAGTTCCACGACATTCAACCACCGGCTACAGGGGGGCGCTTCATACTCACGAGCTCAACCAGTTCACGCCGATCGTCTGCGGATGAAATCGCGATCGTCAACCACTTCCCGTCATGGTATGCCCGCGCTTCGTCGTAGAGCTTCACCAACTGCGGCCTCCAGGAATAGCGTCGCTCATCGAATTTCGCCTGTTCCGCTCGTCCCAACACCACCAGAACCGAAAATAGCCTGTATGACGGGATCAGGGTGCAGAACGCCTTAGTTTGTTTGTAGCGTAGTGACCAACCACGTTTCTTGCCACCATAGAGCCAATCCGGCGCGAAAACGCCCGGATACGATGCCTCGATCCAGTTCTGTAGTTCGATCCAATGCTTGAACGACTTTGGTCCAATCCAGTCACGCACGGCCTGCTCATCGGGCGGTGCAGATTTGTCGTTGATCCTGTCGCCGATCTCTGGAGATTGGTTCATGCTGCTTTCCTCTTTATGAGTGACATGCTTCTGCTGCCCCTGATACTCTCTTTTCCTGCGACTTTAATGAGCTTCTCGCGGGCAATCTAAATGCATCGCGCTGCATAGCGCTACACTGTGCATGCTGGCAATTCGATTTTCGCCGCTCATCACAATCACCCTTGCGTTACCAATATAGTCCCTGCATCTGTAGATCAATAGGCCGTATTGACTATCGTGGGACGTAACCAGTCAATATAGTAATGCAACAGCTGGAATCATCCGCTTCGACATGTCAATCGATCTGCACATTCACGGGGAAACTCACTGCTTATCGTCAACCGCTTTATCTTGACCAACAGATACGACACCCGCAAACAGAAGCGACCGCGGTTCGTCGCAAAAGCGATACTGGGCACCGATGCGCCCAGTATCGCTATTTGCCCGCGCTTACTGTGCCGGCGCTGGGCGGCTCATACCCATCGCGCCGTCCTTCTTAATTTTTTCGCCCTTCTTCATGGAGCTGTGCGCCATACTCCCCTTGCCCATCGCGTCCCGCGACGTATTGCTTTTTCCCATTGCATCATGAGACATCGCGTTGTTTGCCATCGCGCCGCTTGCCTGAGCGAAAGCTGCCGATGTACTGATGGTCAATGTGATCGCAAACACAGCCGGCATTACTCGTTTCATTTGCATTTCCTTGGTGAGTTAAACGACGGAATCCGGTGAGATCGGAACCGTCATAGAAAAGTAGAATTCAGGACCCGCCGAACCAGTTATATCCTTGGTCAACCCAATATCCACCGGGATAGGTGTTGGTCACAAACATCTCAACGATGTGCTTAGGATTCTTGTATCCGAGCTTCGTCGGCATTCTCAGTTTCATGGGATAACCGTACTTCGCCGGCAGACGCTGGCCATCGTATTCGAACGTTAGAAGCGTCTGAGGGTGTAGTGCAGTGGCCATGTCTATACTCTCGTAGTAATCATCCGCACAACGGAAGCCGACGTACTTCGCTGTCGTGTCGGCACCAATGCGGCGCAGGAACCCCGAGAACGGCGTCCCGCCCCACCGCCCGATTGCGCTCCATCCCTCCACGCAGATATGACGCGTAATCTGCTCGGCATGCGGTAACGCGTACAATTCGGAAAGCGTCCAGATACGCTGTCCTGTCACGAGTCCTCCAACCTTCAATCGATAGTCGCCGCTACTCACATTGGGCACATCGTCAACGCCGTAGAACGCATTGAAAGGGAACGGCCGCGTGATTTGTGATTCGTTGTATGTCGGTGCAAGTCGATCCGCATCGAATAGGAACGCTTGTGCGCGATCATTGAGGCGCGAAACGGCAACCAGGAACCCGTTAATTGATTCATCGTCCGTGATCGAGCAACCTGTCAAAAGCGACAGCCCTCCCAAAGTCACCATCCGTTTGCCAAACGCGCGGCGCAACGGCATGTCAAGAGCATGTCTGGCGTCGACCAAAATCGACGCGCGATCCAATTTGGTAATTTTCTTTCCGCCAATCGCCATGGCTATCCTCGTCGGGACTCAACGTCCGCGCAGCATCATTAGCAGCGAGCGCGGGACAACGACGACCATTGCTGTATGTATGACGACAAAAGCTGCCATCACTGTCATCGCGCAGAAGTGAACGATACGCGCATTGTCATACCCGACCAGCGCTTCTCTTAATAAAGGGAACTGAACAGATTTCCAGATTGCGAATCCGGATAGAACGAGCACCATAATGTCCGCGATGACAACCACATACGCGAGTTTTTGTACTGAGTTGTACTGCTGCAAATCCACGTGAGAAAGCTTGCCACGTAATGTCGCGATCAAGTCAAGCGCTACATCGGTCGCTCTGATCGGGAACAACTTCTTCACACCGCGTCCACTTCCAAGATTTAGCGCGATGTAGAACACACCGTTACCTACGAGTAGCCACATCGTCGCAAAATGCCATTGCAATGCTCCGCCAAGCCATCCCCCAAGCGTGAGGGCCCGTGGTATTGCAATGCCGTTAAATATCGGAGATGCGTCATAAATTCGCCACCCCGAAAACATCATGACGAGCGCGGCAAGAGCGTTGACCCAATGAGAGAAGCGCAACCATAGCGGCTGAGTGGCAGGTTTAAGAGGCGAAAGCTCTGGTGGACTGGGTATCGGTTTCATCGTGCTAGATACGATTTTGTTGAACGTTAGACCGCGCACAGTTCGTGAAGAAAGCAGCGGATCACAGACGCCTGCTTCTACGAGTCGTTATTGGGTGGCTAAACAAAAATATCAAGAAATGAAGCGGGCTATCACCGTCATCACGGAGATCCCTGCTTTTTTCTCGCCACATAGGCTCGCGCGCCGTCTCAGACCAAGATAGAAAAATTCCAAGGATCGCCTACCCTACGAAGCAAGCAATCCACCGCATGGACAAGAAATCAGTACGCCGTCCGACGATCATCAGAGGGACGCGCCGAAGCGCTCACCGCACCTCACTCGAGAAATCCCGTTTCCCAACAGTTCAACCGCACATCTACCGGGCTGCGAAGGGATCTCCCTCGCAGCGTGTGTTGCGCGGTACGCTATCGCCTATAGCGATGTTCTTCGGAGTGGTCAGGTAATGTTACCGCGCAACTTCAGAATTTTCGATATACCCGCGTATCGCAGAAAGATACCAACCGTGCGGAAACGACCGGCTTCTGCGCCAGGCGTTTCGCACCTTGATCGCTGTGGCGGCGCGTCGGACCCAACCGGCGCCTAACACGATCACTATCGTCGCCGCGCCGGATAGCGGTCAGGCGCACGCGTCGCGCCTGCTTAGGGTAATTCAGACCATGACCCTGCCCGGGCACCGATATCGATATCGGTGGCACACCCGCTTCTCTATAGCCTCGACATCAGTGCGCGGTTCGTTCGCCCTCGATCACTCCAAGCGTTACAGTGCCTCACAATCAACACCGCACCTCAGGACGCCACCGTACATGGTCTCTCCGATGCGATGATAATCCTCATCGTCTCTTCATCATGGAAGACCGATATCCACTCCAGAAGCTGGATTCGCGAAAGAATTGAATTTCTAGGTGTGACGGCCGGCTTCAATTCTGTTTCTGGAGACCGTATTTCCCCACGTAGGTCACACGGAGCGCCTCTTCCGAAACACCCACTCCGAAGCGGTATGCTCGTGAAAGTAGTGGCAGCGCTTCACGCACGTCGACGCGGACCACGTCATTCACGGGATAGTCCTTGCCGTTCAAAGAGTCCAATCGTACGCCGTCCTGCCGCCTGCAACACGACGCCCATGAACGCTACAATCAAGCGATCTAAACGCCATTCGGCTTGACTTCGTTACGGCCCACGCATGAGACGACCTCGCTTACAGTGCCGTCCTCAAAAGAAAGTCGGGTTTGGTCTTACTGTCGAGCGAAACAACTCGCGCGCCTACTTTTTTTGGGTTCAGCGAGCCAGGTCGGTTGACCCGTTCCGCGAGCGCTGGCAGAGTCAACCTGACGGAGTCAGTGACCAATCGCGTCTCCGTTAAACCCGTTAAAACCAGAGTAGTATTCTGCCGCATCGGTTATCTCTGATTTTGTGAGGTTCCTTGCAATGTTTCGCATCTGTTCGCCGGCGTCATTATGTCGTTGGCCTGCGGAAAACGCATCCAGTTGATCCCCCAGATACGACTTCGAAAGACCTTCCAGAAATGGTGCACCAGCCTTGTGATCAACGCCTCCGTGGCACACCGCGCATGACGCAACGTTCCTCGTGGGGTTGCCATGCGCAACGATCGATGGCTCAGCTCCGACGCCCTTCTCGCTCGCACGTATTAAACGTCCTGATGAAGCAAAGTAGAGCGCAAGATCCCGCATATCTCTGTCAGTTAATCCCTTCACCATCGACGTCATAATTACATTCGTCCGCGCACCGCTCTGGAAGTCAGAAAGTTGCTTGTACACGAAGGCGGCGTCTTGTCCGCTCAGTAGTGGAGCAACTGCCTGGGATGCGTTGTGGCAACCGACGCAGCGGGTGGCCAGAACTCCGCCGCGTTGCACAACATTCGGATTGCTAGCAGAAAGAGTTTGTGGAGTGATAGTGACCGCGCTTACCGCCCCGCCCCCAGGCAATACGATTGATTCGCTCGGGGCCCACTGACGCGACACTCCGGCCGCGCTGCAGATAGCATTCCAAACACCTCGAAATTGAGGGTCGCTTTGCGCCGACGGAAGGAGGATAAACCCAATCAACGCTGAAATAACCGCGATAGCAATAGTTGCCGACACGCTGGCGACAAACCAACGATTCGTCGTGGAAAAAACTGACCTCCCGTCCATTTCAACGCTCCTGGCCGATGGGGATGCCAGGGACGGCCGTGTTGGGACGCGAAATCAGCGAGGCAATCGGATACCCGTAGTTGAACAATGTAAGACCAATCATCAAGGCGATCCACAGTCGGAAGCCATTCAACGAAGGTGGCACGCTCTCAGCGTGATGAATCGACAAGCTGAAGTCGTATTCCTCAATGGTCTGTTTCGTCGATCGGTGTGCACGAACCAGAATGATCAAAAAAAGAAGGCCCGATATCAGACAGACGAACCCTCCTACGACAGAAATGATAACTGGTAGTATCTGTGACGAAATCTCACTGTTCGAGTAATCGAAATACGCCATTCTTCTCGGCATTCCCATGATGCCGACAAAGTGCCACGGAATTGTCAGCACAATAATTCCAACGAACCAGAGCCATAGTTGAACGCGCATTAGCCTCATATCCGTAATCGCTCGACCAGTGATCTGCGGCCAAAGATCGTAAGCGATTGCGAAGTACATGATAACGACGGCGCCAGCAAAGATGAGGTGGAAATGTCCCGTCACCCATTGTGTGTTGTGTATCGTGGAATCCAGCTGATAACTCATATTGATGAGCCCACCTGCCCCACCGAAACCCAACATGACGAACGAAAACGTGATGGCGAGCATCATGGGATTATCCCACGGCAGAGCTTTCAACCAACCCACGATTCCCTTCCCGCCACGTAGCCTCCCCGCGATCTCCACAGATGCGCAAATAGTGAACACCGTAAGCAACGTAGGAATGGCGACCAATGCCGTGAAGACCGAATGCATAAATTTGAAGCCCGAACCTACTTGCGGGTCGGCAAAGAGATGGTGCATTCCAATCGGCATCGATAAAACAAGAAACATCACAAACGAAACGCGTGCCATCAAATCGCTATATAGTCGTCCACCGATTGCGCGCGGAACGATCGTGTAGTACGCAATATATGCCGGCATCAACCAGAAGTAGACGATCGCGTGGAGTGTCCATGAATAAAAAACGCGCGCAAGGCCAGCGTCGATATCGTGTCTTAATCCTAACGCGACCGGAAGAATCTGAAAAACGATTTCAATTGCTGCTCCCACCGCCGTCCATCCCCAGAGATATGCACTCGCAACACATGCGAACATTGGAAGTGGCACAGCGACCCCTGGGTGTGCCCGCTTCCATACCGCGAGATTCACGCTCATTAGCGCGACCCACACCCATGAACCAAGGACAATCAATACGATTCCGAGGTAGTAGATATAGCTACCAATCATCGGCGGGTAAAACGTGTATAGCACTGACGCAGTGCCTCTCCCGATCGCAAAGACCGCCAGCATAAAACCCGATAAGACAGAGAAAAATCCAACCCATGCCCACGTCACGCCGACGATCTCTCGCTTGAGCGATAATTCGATGACGGCGTATCCCAAGGCCATCGCTACAAGCGTCGGAAAGACATAAGCCATCGTCGAACCATGTGCGGAAACTGATCGGTAATATATTTCCGGATTCCCGATCCACGGATGCAACGGACTTCTGACGTACATCTGCCACGCCCCCAACACTAGAGCGACAGCGAAACTCGCGAAGGCTAGCCAGAAATGCGCCAGTACTAGTCGCTTATTAGTTAACACAATCCAGTCTCCCGTTCACACCTTTGCGCTTGAGCATTTCAAAGAACGATGCCCTATCGATAATTTTGACGTGTGCCCACATAGCTTGATGGCCTGTGCCACAGTATTCATGACACGGCATCAGATGTTCGGCCGGCCGGGGAAAAACGGTTTTGAACGTAGATATGTAACCGGGCTCGACCATCGAATTGATGTTAGTCCCCGTGACCAACATACCGTGAATCACATCGGCGCTTGTCGCTCTGAAAGTAATCGGTGTATTTGCTGGGATAAGGATACACTGAGGCGTGAACGAGTACTGTTGTGCGAGTATTCGTACGGTAACCGATCCGTCATTTGATTGCGCACTTCCCAAATTACTCTCGACGAATTCGCTACCTGTTCCCAACGACGCGACGAGCACCGTTTCTACCCTTGACGGTGGCATCATCGCCCAATGCAATCCGGTAAAGACAACGGTCAACACCAGAATGACAATGAGCGACGACATAAGAATCGCCCACTTTCGTTCGATCTTATGGACGACATCAATCGCCAAATCATTCTTGGTATCGTCGCTCATTGAATAACGCCACGAGGAAGAAAAACAAGTACATAAAATGCAATCCATACAAGCATTACAATTCCCGTCGCAGCGCCTGCCAACACGATCGCCCCCGTCGGCCCATCCCGCACAATGCGTTCAAGGTTCTGCTCCTCGTCTTCTGCAGCGATCACTGACGTCCTCATTTAGAAATACAGAACACGTTTTGGTATCGACGGCGCTTGTCGATAGACCAATTCAAACACGCGCTACCGTGGAAGCTGGCTTTTAAGGAAATCCTGACACGAGCACCGGCGCTCCTGCCGATGACCAAAACCAGTACTTTCTTCGCGACAAAATCGCGAGTGACAGTTCCACCAACGCGCTATCCGCCCACGTGGTTTGCAATTTTGGCTTGTCTGCAGTTCGCGCTGAAACGCATTAGTTGCGCATCATCTGCTATCTCATCTGACACACGGGCTCGCCTTCGGATCGCGCCACGCCTGCTCAAGGTGTACCACTCTTTCCCTTGAAGGCAGGAAAGTAGCGGCGAGCCTGTTTGCAATAACGCCAGCTCATAGATGTCGACCACAGCAACCTCCGCATGACATTCCCGCATCAGCGTCTTTCATATAAGGTCATCTTCCAGACACTAGCGAGTATTCTGAGAACCAGACCTACCATATGCCTATGGCCGGCACGCGTTTAACGCCCATTTCGTTGACGCATTCACGAAAAAACACCGTGCGACTGACGGGGCACATCAAATGCCCCGTATTACCGTCCAACGGCGTTAAGTCGGCCCCATGACCACGAAGAAATTAAGGTTTGTAGTTAGGATTCAGGTGACCATCATCGTCCAGAAGCCGATAGAATTGAGTCCACACGTCGTCCTTCTTTGCACTTGCGATATGGCAGAAAGCGCACTCTTCCTTCGCCTTAACTTTTGCCATCTTCGCCTTCGGTTCGCTGTGGTTGAAATTGAAGTATCCCCAGCCATCGGTCGCGGCGAAGCGCTTCGAATCTTTCACCGTCACATCGGCCCCATTGAACTTGCCGGGGAAATACCCCCGGCCCGAGGGCTCATTCCTTGAACCATCTGGGAACTGTTGCGTCGAAGTCAACTGAAGTTCCTTTACAAAGATAGTTCCTTCTGGAAACTCCCCCGTTTTTTTATAGATCGCGTACGAACCCGGTTCAATGTACACATTGTGATATTCCGGAAAGCCTGCCTTTCCACCGTTAAGGGCATTCGGCGTCAACGGACTCCCCACATAGATCCATTGATGAAAATTCTTCGGCAGCAGTAATTGCCCATCCTCCGTGTATTGCGGGAGTTGTCGTTTTACCGTCGGAAGATCTTGCCCATCGGAATCTGCCCAAACGCTGGTACTAAACGACGACGTGCATGCAATCAAAACGGCACCAATGACCATGAGTCTCTTTAACATCCGGATTCTCCTATACGTTAGCGAAGTAACCGAGACTCAGTGCGCTTTGCGATGTCCGAGTCCGTAGCCTGTGTCGGCTATCGAATTAGATACTTTCGATCCGCATCAATCAACGCTCCATTGGTATATGAATCATGGACCCGTGGTTGCATGCGGCTCACGACGAACGCTCGAACCTGGTCATATACGTATGTATAGTCGCTTACTCTTTTCTCTCCCCACAAATTGGTGTAGAAATCCGAATTTCTGCATAAGTTGAATCAGTGCGTTCGACAATGCACATCTGAGTTTCCGTGGATATCAACTCTCCACTCTGCCTACCCTCACCACATGGAGCACCCTTGAGTGAACGTCGAACGGCCGAAGTCCAGATCTCCCAGCGAGTGCCGAAACGCAGAAGCGACGTAAAGCGTGTCATCAACCTTCTCAAGTCAATGCGCTTTGCGATCGCATTGCTGGTGATACTTGCAATAGCGAGCACCGTCGGTACGGTACTTACACAGGAAGACCCATACGCCAACTACGTGAATCAGTTCGGCCCATTCTGGGCTGGCATCTTTCGTGAGCTCGGCCTCTATGACGTTTATGGGGCCTGGTGGTTTATGCTTATCTTGATTTTTCTCGTCATATCAATCTCACTCTGCGTTATACATAACGCACCGAAGATGATCAAAGACGCGCGAAGCTGGAAAGACCGGGTGCGTGAAAGTAGCCTGCAGGCGTTTAGTCACAAGGGCGAGTTCCACACATCCACGATGAATTCCGGAAATGCAGCTCAATTGCTGATGCGCCTCGGTCATCAGTGGGGTTATCGGCTAACCACCCGTGAGACTGCTGCAGGTGAAATTCTGATTGCGGGCAAACGAGGAGCGCTTGCAAAACTGGGATACATCTTTGCTCACGCAGCGATTGTCGTCATCTGTGTGGGTGGACTTCTGGATAGCAATCTACCTATCGAACTACAGATGTGGATTCTCGGCAAGACATCGGCCGAGTTGGACACTGACATTGACGCAATCCCACCGGCTCACCGACTCTCGCCTTCAAACCCAACCTTTCGGGCGTTCGCTCTGGTGCCAGAAGGGCAGCAAACCAGTTCCGCAATACTCAGTCGAGAGGATGGTTCACTGATACAGGATTTGCCGTTTTCGATCCAGTTAAACAGATTCGTGGTCGAATATTATTCAACAGGTATGCCCAAGCTATTCGCAAGTGACATCGTAATAGTGGACCACAAAACGGGTAAGCGCGTTCCGGCACGTGTCCAGGTGAACAAGCCGTTCGCCTACGACGGCATTTCAATATATCAGTCGAGCTTCCAGGATGGCGGCTCGAAAGTCGAGTTGACCGTGTGGCCTATGATGGGGCAGAAAGCTACGACGGTGCCGCTTCAGGGTGTGGTGGGAGGTAAGACCCATATCGGACTTCAGACGCTTGGGGAGAAAGGTGCGACGGTAGAATTCACCGATTTTCGGTCAATCAACGTTGAAAGTATCGGTAACGCCGGCGAAAACGTTATTGAGCGACAGGTTCCGAAGGCACACACTTTCGCCGACGAGATTGACATGCGACTCGGGTCTGGCGCGAAAAGCAATCACCCCGGCAGCCTGAGAAATCTCGGACCTTCGATCGAATATAAAGTACGTGATGCAAATGGACAGGCCCGCGAGTACCGAACTTTTATGCTTCCCATTGATGTAGCAGGACAGCAGATGTTTCTTGCCGGCGCGAAGTTAAGCCTCAACGATCCGTTCCGCTTTATTCGTATTCCAGCCGACGAACATCATTCACTGGCAGGTTGGATGAACTTACGGGCCGCCTTGGAAACTCCCGAAATGCGTCGCGAAGCTGTATCCCGATTCGTGCGACGTTCATACCCGAGTGCTAATGCTTCGACCCGGAATCGTGCTGAAGACGATGTTTCTCGAGTGCTGGATCGCTTCGCGGGCGTTGTTGACGGCAAACCACAAACACCCACCATATCACCGGCTGGCGGCTTTCAAGCTCTCGCAGAATTGCTCGACCATTCGGCGCCCATACAGCAGCAGGAAAAAGCGGCAACGGCACTACTGAGCACGCTGAATGGGGTGGTGTGGGAGCTCTGGCAGCTCTCGCGCATTAACATTGGCGAACCTGAGGTGACGCGGGATGAATTCCATGCGTCCTTCGTCCGATCTGCAATCAATGCGCTGTCGGATAGCTTCTACTATGGGACACCCATACTCCTTCAACTCGATTCGTTCACTCAGGTGCAGGCGTCGGCCCTCCAGTTGACCCGTGCACCAGGTAAGACGCTAGTTTATCTTGGGAGCCTGTTACTCGTCGTCGGCATTTTCTCGATGTTCTATGTTCGCGAGCGCCGCCTCTGGTTTTGGATCAAGAGGACCAAAGACGGTGGAGCGGACATCTTAATGGCAATGTCCACTGCGCGTCGCACGCTTGATTTTGAGGCCGAGTTCGCAAATACGTGCGACACGGTAAATGCCGCATTGAATGACGATAGCATCGCCATGCGTTAGTGGCAAAGTCCTCTGGACGACTTGCCAGTCTACTACTCTGGACAAGGGTGAAACCCCTCTAATGCTCAGTTTTTTGACCGACTTCTGATCATCGAGCGAGGTATCACTAGTGGCGCGTGTTCGGCGCGCCTCTAGTGAACGGCTATACACGTGGGAGCAGAAACCGGATGACGAAGCTCGGAAATGAGAACACCATCAGCAGCAATATAGTCATTACATAAAATGGCCAGCCCTGGACGAACACGGCTCCCTCCCTTGCCTCGAGGAGGTAAGACGTGGCGGCTAAGATCAGATACGTCGATGCAAACTCCAGCATGTAGATCCAGAAATTCTTACCCCTTCGAAGGGACAACATTCCAAAGACTCTGTCACTACCAAACGGAAGGTTGACCAAAAAAAGGGCCAGCACAACAACAAACCAACCAGGGATTGACATTACCGGCGACCTCATATCATTTGTAAGGTTTAGGCGTGAGCTCAACGCGGTGGTTGTCGGGACCCGTTTGAGCAAGGTATTCAACGAAGTCGAGCGAATCGATTACGGTTTCTATCCGGCATTCGAATCGCCGTGTGGTCACTGCAACTTGAAGTGATCCTTTTCAGCATCCTCATCAACAACCCTCCCGATTAAACGAGAACTCGGAACACCGTACAATATTCCATCGGTATATGCGTTCGATACCAAGAATTTTTCGAAATTCTTGCAACTTCGAAAATGCGACTATCCTCGACCCAATCACCCTGATGCCCAGGGTCGGTTCGTCAACTTTCGAGGACGTCATCGACGCACCGCTCCTTGTGCTGTGCCCGCGCACGCAACTCATATACACGAGGCGATATTCGGATACTCGAGATTCATTGAACGTTTTTAAGACGAAAATTAAAATCGACTTCGCCATCACCGAATATCAAGCAACCGCAGACACTTCCATGTTCAAAACCTGGAGAGTGATGGCCTTCTTTCACGGCGGTCACGATCCAAAAATTGGCCCGCATCGTCATGGTCATATGAACTATTTCTTATTCGAATTAAGGGACGAACAAATGGCTACAGGTACGGTGAAGTGGTTCAATAATACGAAGGGCTTCGGTTTCATCAAACCAGATGACGGCAGCGAAGACCTTTTCGCGCATTTCTCCGAGATTCAGTCGACTGGATTCAGGTCCCTCCAAGAAAATCAGCACGTCTCCTTTGATATCAGAACGGGACCGAAAGGAAAGCAGGCGTCGAAAATCCACGTGTCCTAAACTGTAAGTTTGAAATCAAAATCGCACGCGCTGGACGCTTTTTCGTCGCGCCCCCCCATTTCCGGCCCTAGCTGGATTACTTCCTCCATCTCTTTTAATACCGGACCCTGTCGGATCACAGTAGACACCCCTGTCAGAGTTGGTCCGCAGGCAGTCCCGCGACAAGCCATATCGTTGCTAAGAGCCGGATCATCTCTCCACGAGGCACATGCCATAACAGCCGCCCGAGTTGAAGGTCTGTTCCGTACAAGCGCAGGAACGACATTTGCCATGTGATCCGAGCTCTACATCACCGATTCGAATCCGGCTGTCCTTAAGACCGTCAAGGTTGATGCCTGATCTGACAGTATGGCGACGTAAGTTCGAAAGCGACAAGAGCTCGCGATCACAGCAACTCCCGACTCGTGTGTGGTCTCTTTGCTGAAGCGACGGTTTTCAAAGTTGAACTCAGTGTGACCGAATTCAGGCACGGTATGAAAGTATCATCTGTCGAATATCGAATATGACCTACTCCTACAATCAATTCTTGACCCTACAACCCATCCCTTCAAACCGCTACCATCCCTACCTTGAAGACGGAAAACTCGTATGGACACAACCCTGATGTTCCGGCACCTCGATTCCCGCGAAGACCTAACCCGCGCCTTCGACATCATGAAGGAGTTGCGACCTCACCTGACGGACGCTGAGTCATTCTGTGCACAACTAAGCCTTCAGCGGCAGGAAAATTATCGCTTGCTCGCTGTCTGTGAGGCCAGTGGCACCATCCTCGGCCTCGCAGGTTATCGCACACAAACGAACACGCTTTACGGACGCTTTATATATGTTGACGATCTCGTCGTGACCGCCCGGATGCAACGCTCCGGAATTGGGGCAGACCTGCTTAACGAGGTTCGCGAGATCGCGCGCGATACGGGCTGTGCCCATTTCGTACTCGATACAGGGTTGCACATGCCGTTCGCACAACGGTTCTACTTCCGCAACGGGCTGCTCGCGAGAGGTATGCACTTCGTCGAGTCCCTTAGTTCGAATCGATCGGAGCGTGCACCATGAAAATCCTTCTAGTTAACGCGAGCCCGCACGGGAAAGCGAGTCACGGCTACGGGCTCGCGCGCGAAATGATCGCAACGTTGGGCAAGACCGCCGATGTATCAATCGCAGAACGCGATCTTACCTTGCGACCATTGCCTCCAATCAGCGAATCCTACGCGCAAGCCATCGTTTCATCCGATCCAGATCCAGGACAATTTGATGTCTCGGAGCTGCTGATCCGCGAGATTGAAACGACGGACGCGCTAATCATCAACACTCCAATGCACAACTTCACGGTACCCGCCGCGCTGAAGCTGTGGATCGACTACGTAGTGCGCGTTCATCGTACCTTTGCCGCAGCCGCAGAAGGCAAGATTGGCTTGATGCGTGATCGTCCAACGTTCGTGATCGTGGGTTCTGGTGGGTTTCATAGCGGCGATCGAGCATGGCAGGGTGATTTCCTCACCCCTTACCTGCGCTATGCCCTCGCATCCATTGGCTTGAAGAGTGTGGATTTCCTCCTGCTGGAGGGACTCACACACGGCGACGAAGCGGTGTCGAATTCGCTAGAGTCCGCCCGCGAGAAAATTGCGCAGAACACGCTTTTTGCGTCGGATGGTGCCATCACTCTCTGATGCCCCCAGGATATTCCGCCGACACACACTTCACGGCCAATCGGCTTTTTGTGCGGGACACTCACCAGATCGTCTGCGGGACTGCTCGCGTCAGGGTTCATTAGCACGATGAGATGATCGAATCAGACCTGGTAGCTCGATGGCTACGCGCCGTGCATGTCCTCATGAATTGCGATGCGAAGAAGCAAGCGATCGCTCGGTAATCACAGAAAATGACATCGTGTCAATATTTGAACCCGGCGCCACCTTCTCGCGACGGGCATGTACTCCGCTCGCAGGTCCTCCAGACCCCATCTTCGTGAGCTCGAAACATGCATGATAACCACAGTTCAAGAACATCTCGTGTGCAGTATCGCCCTACGTTCGTTCCGGAGATTGCATGCTGATGGGTGGCATTGAATCCCTAACGGCGTCCAGACGTTGTTGGGCGATGTTCGCAATCCTACTCGGACTAGGTCTAACTTCCCTCGGAAGTGCGATCGTGAACATTGCATTGCCGAACATCTCACGGTCATTCGCGACTAGCGAAGCAGCGTCGGTTTGGGTCGTGAACATCTATCAGCTTTCAGCCACCGTCTGCTTGTTACCCGTTGCAAGTCTGGCGGAATCACTCGGCCTCAAGCGGCTTTACACAACTGGTTTAGGCATCTTTGTTCTCGCATCGGTTGGATGCGCTTTCGCGCCAACATTATCGATTCTGGTAGGCGCACGCCTGATTCAAGGTATCGGAGCGGCCGCAGTCGCCGTGGCCGGCGTTGCATTCGTCCGGATAATCTACCCACACGGCATGGTCAGTAAAGGCCTCGCATTGGTTGCGCTATCTGTGGCGATACCTGGTGCATTGGGTCCCACCATCGCCGCGGCAATACTTGCCGTGGGAAACTGGCCATGGCTATTCTTGGTAAATGTGCCATTTGCCCTAGCAGTACCACTTTTTATTGCCACCACACCACGAGACGTTAGGATGCCTCGCGCTCTCGACCTCACTGGAATCACCCTCAATGCAGTCGCGTTCGGCCTTCTCGCTCTTGGAATCGGAACGCTCGGCATGGGTGACTGGCGCATCGCAACAGCAGAGATCATCGTCGGTCTTGTTTGTTTTAGCCTCTTTGTTCGGCAACAACTCCGTCATCCGACACCGATGTTGCCATTCGATCTCTTTCGCATACCTGTCTTTACGCTTTCCGTGTGGACTTCTGTTTGCTCTTATGCGGCGCAGAATCTGGCGTATGTTTCGCTACCCTTTTTGTTCGAAGTAAGTCTTCATCTTTCTCCCGTAGAAACAGGTATTCTTGTGACGCCCTGGCCACTCCTGACTGCTGTAACAGCGCCCATCGCCGGTCGCTTGACCACTCGATACCCTGCCTCGGTTATTTGTAGCATTGGTTTGGTGTTATTGTCCGCCGGTTTACTCCTGATGGTCTTCTTACCGACGACTCTGACTAAATGGGATGTGGTATGGCGCCTCGCGCTTTGCGGTATCGGTTTTGGTCTTTTCCAAACCCCGAACAACACCTCGATGATGACGGCTGGTGCGATAGGGCGTAGCGGCGCCGCAAGCGGAATGAATGCCGCGGCGCGTTTTGTCGGATGGTCACTCGGATCTGCGTTAGTCTCACTGCTTCTCAGCTTCGGACAGAATCGTGGCGCGATCTTGTGTTTGATAACGGGCGCGGTATTCGCACTGCTGGGAGCCGCGACCAGTAGCGCCCGTCGGTTCAGATAATATCCGTACGCGACCCACACGACTCCTTGACCTACTGGTTCGCTTCGACAAATCATCATGATCGAAGCCCCGTACCGTAGTGTCGCGCCACACCGTTCGGTTTCGAGCCGTGAATGTGAGAATACTCGACGAGGACCGCGGTCTACTTCCTTGCCCACGAACTCCCCTATGTCCGCACTTAGCCACAGCCGCCATTCGAGCGGTAGCGGGCCATTGTGCGCAGCCGTTGTGTAATCAGGAAAACAGACAAACGAACTCGTCAGATTCAGATCGTGTCGTTCTTCAGCCCCCCGGTCCGGAACCGGGCAATATGACGGAAAGCGCTTTTTCCTTCGATCATTGGCGAAGTAGTCCCCACATCGCATCGCAAACCACCCGACGCAATACTCCGATTTCGACTGGCTGACCGACACATCTGTTCGAATGCTGGACTTCGCGAGACCACCACTACTGCGCACAGCGCTCCTTTCCTACCGAAACGCTCATGCTCTACATATTCGTCTCCGACGCTCAAACGGAGCCGACGTACTCGCCGCGCGCGGGATAATCATGCTCGATCGCAAAATCAAGCGCTTGAAGCAGCTCCTTAAAATTCGGAAGTGCGAACGGCATAGATTGGACGGACAGATAGTAGATAGTCCGGTACGGTCGAAGCAAAAACGGCCCGGGTTCGGAAAATAGTTCAGATTCTTCAATCCCTATGGATGACTTGCCCGGGTGTCGACGCGCGCGAGATTCACTATCCGAACTAATGGCAACCGTCTTGCTTCCTCGCTCTGCGAATTCCGGCGTCTAGCGTTCCAATTCCTTTAGATCCATCGCACATGTAGGACAATGAAGACCTCGATAAAAGCAGATCAGCGTCGTCACCTGCGGCGCCTCCAAATCTCCCGTGGCCGAAGGTCTCAAGGACAAGTGTGGGCGCTATTAGCGGGGAATAAGCATGATGCCACTCCTTTCGTAATAGATGATTGAAACCAGTTAAGGTGATCATCCGGCTCTTTCATACAGTCCAGCATAACAGCAGGCGATATTGCCCCGTTGGAGCCTGAGCACTTAACGATAAGAAATCTTTCGACCTGCTGTCCCCGCATTCAGGAAACAACTCTCACCTTGTTTACTCGTTACGCAGTAACAATGTCCGTACGCAGCCACGCCTTGATCTCTTCACTAATGCAAAATCCCGGCATACCGGCACGCAACGCGTCGCCCTGCTGATTTATCTGCTGGACTAATGATGTGAACCATTGAGGAGTGCACGAATGCGCGTGCTGTTTTTGTTCTGGTTTATCTCCAGCGCATCGTATATCGCGATGCGTGGAAAAATACGCTTCCCGTTTTGGCGTCAGCTGTCTGATCATTCAACGTTTCTGGCGCCTCTTAACGCAATCTTCTACGTATTTTCGACGCTGAAACGCGGCGCGTACATTGATACATCAAGCTTTCCCGAACTCTCATCTCTCAAAGAAAACTGGCAGACAATCCGCGATGAGGCGCTGGCGATTAGTGCCGCACAAAAGATTTCGGCCGGGGGAAACTACAACGATATCGGATTTAACTCGTTCTTCAAGACGGGTTGGCGACGCTTCTATCTCAAGTGGTACGATCATCCTCACCCCTCTGCACAGGCTCTTTGTCCTGTGACGACACGCCTGCTCCAAGAGATTCCGACTGTCAGAGCGGCAATGTTTGCACAGTTGCCACCTGGCGCGAGCCTCGTTCGGCATCGCGACCCCTACGCAGGCTCTGTTCGTTATCATCTCGGTCTCGTCACCGCGTCCAGCCCAGGTTGCTACATTGACGTCGATGGAGAGCAATACTACTGGCGCGACGGAGAAGTGGTCATGTTCGATGAAACGTACATCCACTACGCAAAGAATGAAACCGAGATTTCACGTATCGTCCTCTTCTGCGATATTGAACGCCCCATGCGTTACCGATGGGTCACGGCATTGAATAGAGTTTTCTCAAATATCGTACTCCGCGCGGCCGCCTCGCCCAATGAAACCGGCGATCGTACCGGTTTTCTGAACCACGCTTTCAAATACATTTATACAGTCCGTCGATGGGGAAAGCGGATCAAGGCGTGGCATCGACCAACCTACTACGCGGTTAAGTGGGTTCTCTTCGCTTCGATATTTGCCAGCATTTTCTACGCACTTTAGTCTCGGAAGCTCGAGCAACGTGCTCGTCCGAATATTAAACGCGATCATCCGTACGCTGCGCGCGAACCGCGCGCAGCGCCTTCGAGAATAGCGCTACCTCGGGACCTGTGGCGTGTCGGCTACACCAACGACAACTCCATCCCCCCATCCGCCGCCCAATGCACGCACAAGATTCACAGTAGCGGCGGCCTGAAGCCCTGAAAGCTGGACTGCAGTCGTTTGGGCCGCCAGCACCGTCCGGTCCGCGTCAATCACGTCGAGATAATTGACGGCGCCCTCTCGGTATTGCGTACGTGAAATATGTGCCGCGCGCGTCGATGCCTGTACCGCTTCGTTCTGTGTTTGTGTTTGTTCCTCGAGAATCCTGAGGTCGGACAGGCTATCCTCGACTTCCTGGAACGCCTTCAGAACCTGTTGACGATAATTGGCGACGTCCTCGTCAAAAGCTGCTCGCGCGTTCGCAAGGTTCCCCGCACGACGCCCCCCATCGAAGATCGGCATTGTCAGTGCCGTGCCAAAAAGTGGACCAAGTACGAAGGCCCGACTCGACCACTGAAAGAGGTCACCCAGTGTCGTCGACTCGAATCCTGCTGAACCCGTAATGGATAGCGAAGGAAAATACGCTGCCTTGGCGACACCGATCCGCGCGTTGGCCGCAGCCATTGCTCGCTCGGCCGCCGCGATATCCGGCCGTCGCTCCAGTAACGCCGAGGGAAGTCCTGGCGGAATCCGGATCTGAACGGGTCGCAATGGATTAGAGGCCATTGAAAATTCCGACGCTGACTTTCCCAGAAGAACCGCGAGACGGTGTTCAGCGGTCGCCCGCTCACGCCTTGCTGTCATTTCGTCGGACCGCGCAGTTGCGAGCTCCGCTCGCGCCCTCGCGAGATCCAATTCGGTGATGTCTCCTGCGCCGAACTTCGACTGCACTAGCTTCAGCGCCTGTTCGCGAAGCGAAACGTTCTGCACGTACACTTCCAGCTGCGCGTCAACTTCTCGAACCGAGAAGTAGTTCACAGCCACGTCAGCTTGCAGCGCGAGCTGCACCGAACGAAGAAGTGCTTCAGATTCCTCGCTTTCTGCGCGACTCGCTTTGACAGAATCGGATACCCGTCCAAAAAGGTCTGCCTCATAACTGACAGTGCCTTGTGCACGCCACAACGTTTGAGCAGGTACATCTACCCCATTAGGCGAGAACTG
Source organism: Burkholderia sp. Ac-20365 (assembly GCF_017104715.1). Classification (GTDB taxonomy): domain Bacteria; phylum Pseudomonadota; class Gammaproteobacteria; order Burkholderiales; family Burkholderiaceae; genus Paraburkholderia. The sequence continues at coordinate 66,380 of NZ_JAAGPI010000001.1, read as the reverse complement.
CGAGCCGGGAGAGACCTTCTCCCTGGTAGGTCCGAAGCCTGCGCCGATCGTAGGAAACAGGTTTGCGCTAGTAGCCTGTTGAATAGCGCGAGCCTCCTTCACCCGAGCCGATGCTGCAACCAGATTCTGGTTAGCGGAAAGCGCTTGTTCTTCAAAGTCGTTGAGCGTCGCGTCATCAAAAATCCGCCACCACTCTCCACGCGGAATTTGGTCCGCAGGTTGAGCGATCTTCCAGGTGCCTATCTCACTTCCAGTCGTCGCGTCAGATGTATCTTTCGTGGCCGATGCTTCCTTGAAAGCGGAGGAGCTCGCAGCGGCCGGCACCCGATACTCCGGCGCCAGCGAGCAACCTGCAGTAAAAGCAAGCGTTGCGAGCAAAGACAGCGGACCCAGCAAAACACGGTTTGTTCGGATTGTCGACATATTGACCTCACGCGTCGATCGAAGCGTTAACGCCCCGAACGTGTGGATGATGCCCGTGCTTGTCCACGATATGCTCGGTCCCCGTGAGCTTTCGCAGAACGACGTAGAAAACAGGCGTTAGAAGCAACCCGAACAGCGTCACGCCGAGCATCCCGAAGAATACGGCGATACCAATTGCGTGACGCATTTCCGAGCCCGCACCACCAGAAACGACAAGCGGAACCACGCCCATGATGAAAGCGAATGATGTCATCAGGATCGGCCGCAAACGCAGCCGGCTGGCCTCAATGGCCGCCTGAACGATGGAACGCCCTTCCATTTCGAGCTCACGCGCAAATTCGACGATGAGAATCGCGTTCTTCGCCGATAGCCCAACCAGCACCATCAGGCCGATTTGCGTAAAAATATTGTTATCTCCGCGTGTTAGCCAGACGCCCAACAACGCAGACAGCACGCTCATCGGAACGATCATCAAAATTGCAAGCGGAAGTGCCAGGCTTTCATACATCGCCGCGAGGACCATATAAACGAGCAGAACGCTGACCGGAAATACCCAAAGGGCGGCGTTGCCGGCCAGAATCTGCTGATATGTCAGATCAGTCCATTCAAATTTCATGCCTCGCGGCAACGTATTCGCGGCAATCCTTTCAATGGCAGCCTGCGCCTGTCCCGACGAGTAACCGGGTGCAGGACCACCGTTGATGTCGGCGGCGGTGTATCCGTTGTATCGAACGACGGAATCGGGTCCGAAAGTTGGCGTGACTTTCACAAGCGTCGACAGCGGCACCATTTCGCCCTTGTCATTACGGGTCTTTAGTAACCCGATATCATCCATGTGCGCGCGAAACGGCGCATCTGCCTGCACGCGTACCTGATAGACGCGTCCAAAGCGATTAAAGTCATTGACGTAGAACGAACCCAAATAGACCTGCATCGTGTTGAAAACGTCAGTGACCGACACTCCCAGCTGCTTTGCCTTCACACGGTCGACCTCGACATTCACCTGCGGCACGTTAATCTGATACGTGGAGAATTCCGGCCCAAGTTCAGGCGCTTTCGACGCCGCTTTGAGGAAAGCTTGGGTCGCGTTATCGAGTGCCGTATAGCCTGCGGCGTGCTGGTCTTCGATCTGTAGCTTGAAGCCACCAAGCGTGCCTAGACCGAGAACCGGCGGCGGAGGGAAGACAGCGACAAACGCGCCCTTAATTCCTGAAAAGCGCTTGTTCAGTTCTGCGGCGATACCCAACCCTGTCATCGATTTACCCTTGCGCTCTTCAAATGGCTTTTCGCTGAAAAACACGACCGCAGAACTCGACGAATTGGTGAAACCATTGACAGACAAACCGGGGAATTGCACCGCTGACTCGACACCCGGCGTCTTCATCGCGATCTCGCCGACCTGGCGCACCACCTCCTCCGTTCGGTCCAACGATGCACCATTGGGCAGTTGCACGATGGCGACCAGATATTGCTTGTCCTGAACAGGAACGAACCCACTAGGAACAATTTTGCTCATCAGCACCGTCAGACCTAGCAACCCGCCATAAATCGCGAGGATAAAGACTTTGCGGTTGACGACCCGCGACACTCCGCGCCCATACGACTCCGAGCCACGATGAAAGACTTTGTTGAACGCATTGAAGAACGGAGCGAAAATTCGATCCATTGCGCGCGTGAGCCAGTCCTTCGGCTCATGATGTCCTTTGAGCAGAAGTGCTGAAAGTGCGGGCGAGAGCGTCAGCGAGTTGAACGCGGAAATAACCGTCGAGATCGCAATGGTCATCGCAAACTGCTTGTAAAACTGCCCTGTCAGGCCACTCATGAAAGCGAGAGGCACGAACACGGCAATCAACGTCAGAGCAATTGCGATAATCGGCCCACTCACCTCCTGCATGGCCTGATGGGTCGCCTCTTTTGGCGACAGTCCTGTAGCAATGTTCCGTTCAACGTTCTCCACCACCACAATCGCGTCGTCCACCACGATGCCGATCGCAAGCACCATGCCGAAGAGCGATAGTGCGTTTACCGAGAAGCCGAAAGCGAGCATCAATGAGAACGTTCCGACAATCGACACAGGCACTGCAATTAGCGGAATGATCGACGCGCGCCACGTCTGCAGAAACACGATGACAACAAGCACCACGAGGGCGATTGCTTCGAGCAACGTGTGAATGACAGCATGGATGCTTGCGCGCACGAATTGGGTCGGATCGTAGACAATGTCATATTTCACACCGTCGGGCATATCGGCTTCGAGATCCTTCATTGCTTCTCGAACGTGCTGCGAAATATCGAGGGAATTTGCCCCCGGCAACTCGAAAACCGCCATTGCAACGGCCGACTTGTTGTTCAGAAGCGAACGTCGCGCATATTCCGACGCACCCATTTCGACGCGTGCGACGTCCTTGAGTCGTGTCACGGCTCCGTTCGGAGACGTCTTCAATACAATATCGCGGAACTGGTCTTCCGACTGAAGTCGGCCCAGCGCATTCACGTTGAGTTGTAAGGGTGCATCTGGCGTAGATGGAGACGCACCGACCTGACCGGCAGCGACCTGGACGTTCTGCTCCCGAATGGCCGTCACGACATCGTTGGCGGTCAAATCATGCTCCGCCACCAATTTTGGATCAAGCCAGATACGCATCGAGTAATCGCCAGCGCCCCACAAAGTGACCTGACCAACACCAGTGATGCGCTCCAGGCGATCACGAACGTTGATCAGAGCGTAGTTCCGAAGGTATGTACTGTTGTACTTCTCGCTGGGGGAAACGAGATGGACAACCATCGTAAGCGCCGGCGAAGACTTTATCGTGGTCACACCGAGGCGCTGCACGTCCTCCGGCAAGCGAGGCAATGCTTGATTGACCCGGGTCTCAACCTGTTGTTGTGCAAGGTCAGGATTGGTTCCGAGCTTGAATGTAACCGTCAACGTAAGCGTGCCGTCGCTGTTAGCCTGCGACTGCATGTACAACATGTTTTCGACCCCGTTGATCTGCTCTTCAAGCGGTGAGGCGACTGCTTCTGCGATGACCTTGGGGTTAGCTCCAGGATATTGGGCCGTTACGACGACCGATGGCGGTACAACGCCCGGATACTCAGAGATAGGCAGATTGACCATCGAGATCAGACCCGCCAACAGTATCATCGCGGACAGCACGGCCGCGAATATGGGGCGTTCAATGAAAAATTTGGACAGGTTCATAGCAATCTCTGGCTAAGCGCGAAGGGCATGATGAGGCGGGTGCACTCAGGAAGCAGCGCCCCTCACAGGAGTTGCGTCGCCCGGCATCTGTACAGGGTTAGGCTTGACGGGATCGCCCGGCCGGACCCGTTGTATGCCGTTTACAACGATGCGGTCGCCGGCTTTCAGTCCATCGTTGATAACGCGCAGGCTCTGATGCTGGTCACCCAGCTTAACCTCGCGGTACTGGATCTTGTTTTTCTTGTCGACCAGCAGCACAAACTTCTTGTCCTGGTCCGTCTGAATAGCGGCATCGCTGACCAGCACGGCTTGATGCGGCGCGCCACCACCAACGCGCGCCCGGACGTAAAGTCCCGGCACCAGCACGCCGTCTACATTCTCAAATCGCGCTCGCACGCGAATCGTCCCAGAACTCGTGTCAAGCCGATTGTCAACGGAATCGATCAACCCCTGCCGTGAATAGCCCGTCTCGTTAGCGAGTCCGACCCAGACCGGCACCGTCATCTTGGAATCCCGACTGAGAAAACGCAGATATGTCTGCTCGTCCACGTCGAATGACGCGTAGATGGGTGAAGTTGAAACTAGCGTTGTCAGCACAGGTGCGTTCGCACCGCTCGAAACGATGTTGCCGACAGTCAGTTCTGCCCGGGAAACTCGCCCAGAAACAGGTGCTGTAATGGATGTGTAGCCCAGATTAATCTGCGCTGCCTCCAGCGCCGCTTTAGCAGCCTTCACCGCTGCCGCCGCCTCACGATTCGCGTTCTGAGCCTGGTCATAATCGCGCTTAGCGATGGCATTGTCAGACAGAAGCCGTTGCGCGCGAGCCCAGTCCGTCGTTGCATAGCCACTGCGTGACTCGGCCGAAGCAAGTTGTGCTACCCATCGGTCGACCTCCGCCTGATACGGGCGCGGGTCTATCGTGAAGAGTTGGTCTCCCTTCTTGACCGTCGCTCCATCCCGGAAGTGAACGGCGACAATTGTTCCAGAAACGAGAGGCCGGATCTCCACATCGTGGACGGCCTCCATGCGGCCCGAATAGCTTTGATAGTCGGTGATCGATTCCGTAATCACAGTCGCCACATCGACGTCCGCCAATGACGGTGCAACCGCGGCTGCAGCCTCTGCGAGGACACTCCCGCCATACTCACGATAGACCAACGCGGCGACCCCAACGACGACCAGCGAGATCACGCTGGCCGCAAGCAGCTTATGCTTGAAAGACATTTCAGACTCCACTTGATTGCCGTCTGAGACCGCATGCGCTCTCAGACAGCACAAAAGCCATTTCGAAATAGTGCGATGGCGCGACACGTACGTTGCATCCTGACTCCGGTTCGTCATACACTGAAATTTATGTACCGCAGGACTGCGATAGGTAACCAAGCGTCAATCAGTTCCTCAGCGTTCCTTTCCTCCTAGAACGTGCATGAAATCGTTCGCGGCGATGGCGTTAGATCCACCACAATTCCTCAAGGCCGTGTGATTCGACGGGTGTTGCTTAAGTACACGCACGGTTGGCGCGTCGTACACGCACGCATTCACAAAAATATCTGGAGGCATTTCCGTATAAACGTACTCGATGCCCTAGGGAATTCTCTTGGTCACCCATGCAAGGCATAAATCAGACAGCGGCACCGTCGCGACCTGTTACGGTCAACCGTGTTACCAGATTGCCGCCTGCATCACCTCTTGCTACGACTATGTGTTCGGGGCCACTAGCCATTGCTGGCACGTTCGACACCGTCCACTGCGCGGCGAGGTATCCGCTGCATCTCCGGGAGAAACAGAGTTTGATAGCAGCAACGTGGGGTTCCCAGGCTACACAGACTTCCTCTCGAGTAGCGTCCGCGGACTGAGCAATGGCTGACCATACTGATACGAAACAGTAAAAGAATCGTTAAAGTCTTCCGTAGCTGTGCAACCCGGAAAGAAACATGTTGACGCCAATGAAGGCAAAGGTAGTTACTACCAAGCCAGTCAGCGCCCACCATGCTGCTGGTGTTCCGCGAAGCCCTTTAACTAGACGCATATGTAACCACACCGCGTAGTTCAGCCACACGATCAACGCCCATGTTTCTTTCGGGTCCCAACTCCAATATCCGCCCCACGCCTCTGCAGCCCAAAGCGCACCGAGAATCGTTGCAATCGTAAAAAAAGCGAAACCCACGGATATCGACTTGTACATAACGTCATCGAGAACCTCGAGCGCGGGCAGTCGGTCTTCAAAGATGCCTCGATCTTTCATCAGGTAGGCAACGGCAACCATCGCTGACAGGGCAAAGCTACCGTATCCAATGAAATTAGCGGGAACATGAATCTTCATCCACCAACTCTGAAGCGCGGGAACGAGAGGTTGGATTTGCTGCGCATCTCGGGTTATCGAATACCACATCATAAAACTGACCGCGGCGCTGATAATGAGCAAGACGAAGGCACCAAGTGCGCGTGTGTTGTAGTGTTTCTCGTAGTAAAGATAGAAGAGAGCCGTAATTAGATTGAACAGTATGAAGACTTCGTAAAGGTTCGATACAGGAATATGGCCAATGTCGGGACCGATCAGATAGGACTCGTACCATCGCACCATCATCCCGACGAAACCCATCAAGACCGCGCACCAAGTGAATTTCGACGCGATCGCCCACGCCGAAGACGAGCGTGACAGCATGCCAAGCCAGTAAAAAAGCGTCGCTAGCATAAATAGCGCGCTCATCCATAAGATCGAGGATTGGCTTGACAAGAAATACTTCAGAAAAATGGCATGATCGGCGCGACCCACGTCATCGCCGTAAAGATGAATCGCTAATAGAGATAGTGCGGCGATATTCACCATCAACGCGCGCGCCGGCTTCCAGTACGATCCCAGCACGATGCACCCAGGGATTGTAAATATTAAAACCAGCTGATCGTAATAACTCATGTGCGCATGGTACTTAACCAATGCGAACACAGCTCCGCAAACAATCGCTCCAGCGAATAAGAGATCAAGGAGCAAGCTCTGCAGGGGGACTCTCGGCTGCCAGACTCTAACACCTACAGAAGGCGCTATCGCTACCGTCTTGCTACGCGATGCCGAGCGACGCGCAGCACCAGATGTCACGTCCATTTCTAACCTCACTTTTGTGAATACACTGCGCTCGCTCTGCAATCTAATGTACGCCGTGTTGATAGAATCGATATTTTATTTTCAACGCCATCTTGAGCGGCCGCGATCTAACCGACTATTGCTGCGCGTGGACGGAGATGACAGAACCAAGCGATTCCCTGTCGGAGTCGCATTTTCATGCGCACACCCGGTCACCGTGAACTACCCTCTCCTCACATATCCGTTACACCAACCACCTCCTTCCACTGTCTTCCCAGTGAAGAGCGGACAAGCAGCAACCTTCGTAGATGCACTGCCCTGATAAAACTGACAGTTAGCGCACTCTTGGCCAATGGCGTACTTTGGAAACTTGGTCTTGTCCACTTTCGTTGCATCGGTTCGATAGCCAAGCGCTTCCGCGCTTGGATCTGCCTCAGATAACTCTGCCGCGGCATACGCGACCGCTGGCAGAAATACAATCGATGTGAGGCCTATAACGCTTTCCATCACGAACTTACGGCGACACGACATCATTTAAAATCCCCTTGATTGGCTTTTCCCGCAATATTGGCTATTCGGGAGACTTAGTAGACTGAACATATCGTAAATAACATGACGAATGTACTCACGAGAGTTCGTCGCGATATCTTTCGATAGCGACCACAGCGAACATGACTTGTAGCGCGCACCATTCATGGTATTGCGATGTTCTATCCGTAACAATGTTTCTCTGGTATGTCAGGGATATACCGCCGCATAGACGGTGTGATTTTTCCGAAAACGGGTCCGACCTCTCGCTCCGCAAGCATCAACAAATCAGTAACGCTCCAAACCAATGAGACTGCAAACCAACGAAGCAAGCAGCGTCGATGTCTTCAAGATAAGATCCATCAGTAGTACACTGAACACGACTACGGATGATTGATATGCCATTGGTAAAGCCTGCGCTACGACTACTGATCCGACCGCGCAGAGGAAAAGGAATATATTGGTCGCAAACCGCTTCTGATACGTCGTCCCGATGGCAAATGCGACCCAAATCACACGCCCTATGAGTGAAGCAAGACGCTCTGCCGAAGACTCCGTCAGGATTAGCTCAAGCGGTAGTTCAAGTATCGACCATACTGCAATAGAGATCGGTAGCGCGTGCCGCGCAACCCTTAATAATGCAAACAACCATTTTCGAATAACGCCCCACGATCCATCGCAGGTGAAATTAACCTCGTCGCGTCCGTACTTCAGTCGATTCTCTACGTTGCGCGGATGAATGCCATGCATAAATGCTCCGATGCTCTATGGCTTTAGCCCCTGTCTTGAGGCCTCTTAGCGGCTCATGACATTGCCGCGAAACACAACTGATTGCGTTCTTGCAACTCCATTTTTTGCCGATTTCCCTTCAGAGACGCTTTTTTAATTTTTACCTTACTGTCCTGTTCGTCGCGGGAACGACATGCCAACAGAAGAGGCGAGGATCATTCGATGACTATTTGCCGGTGTGCGAGTCTCGCACACCCACGGCCGCAATACGGAATCGCCGATTCCGATCGGCATGCCACTCAGCGCGCAGAACGACCGTGCGTGCGCAAGCCCCATCCTCCACACCTGTTCGGCAAAGTGCCCGGACGTTGCGTCACTCCAACAGATACTAAGCGTCACAGATGAGAGGCGCTCGACTATTGAGATTCGAGCAGGCATCAGTTCGTTCGCGATCGTTTCACTTTCCGATTGACTAACGCGTCCTTTTGTTTTCCGGAATTTCTTCTTTCTAACAAACTTTCCTTCAAGAATAGGCGGTGCTTTTGGAGTCAACAACGACAGCAGCGCTCGCTCAACAATATCTTCGCTAGCTTCTAGATTCATTTGACACCTTCATTGTCGATCGGCCAAGAATCGGTTAACGCTTGAGAGGGATATTAGCGAGCTACAATCTGGTGGACAACCTCCAATCGGTATCGTTTGCGCATCCGTCGGTATATGTTTCTAAGCACTATCCCCGGTTCGACCGGGCATAGAAAGGATCCTGATGCTCGTAGTCAGCGCTGCAGAATGGATAGTCAGCTCAATTCGACCGTAGGCCTGTAGTACACTCAGCGGATCGTAAAGGTGTCTACACGACGTCTTCACGTTCCTCGCACACGCGACCGTTGTTGTAATCCTTTAACGCGCCGGAGGATTACAGGTACGTCCCATGTAGCAACGGCGACGCATGTTCTGCGTGTCAGTGAGCACCACCAAGTCGTCGTCAGGTACCGAACGACGCGTCCGCAGAACGCAATTGAGTCCAACAGCGACCACGTGCTCGGGGAATACGTCGTCAAACCTCCAATGCACCTTGTCATTGATCGAAGTCTTCAAAGGAAAATCAAGAAGGGAAGAATGATCCTCTACTCGAACGCGCATGCTAATCAGTTGGATGTGATGCAATCGGTGGTAGGCTTGATCGACGCCGGAATTCGAATTGATTGAAATCTCAGAAGGTAGGGTCTGTTCACATACGAGTCGAGCTGAGACCCAATTCCCAGCACGCCACGCACGAGGTACCTCAGCACATGACTTCAGCATAGTGAAACCGCTCTGTTATCTCAATCGATGACGGTTAGGTAAGACCGTACTGAACCAAAATCATACTAACCAGTCTGTACTACGCATGAATTTCTTTGTGAATAAAGAAGCAACATCGCGGTCCTGCGGGCTACATCAAGAGGCAGTACGAGTTTGGGACTGGCCGGTGAGAATCTTTCATTGGCTACTTCTTGTTCTCGTCATCGCGGCGTATTTAACTTCCCGATACAACTGGATGACTTATCACGTTTATATCGGAAGAATTATTCTTACGCTATTGTGCTTCCGGACTATGTGGGGCTTTTGGGGTAGCGATACCGCCCGCTTCCGACGGTTTATAGTGCGTCCTTCGATCGCCTTCGCATACATTCGCGACCTCTTTTCGCAAACCTGCGAAAAACATATCGGACACACCCCTGCCGGCGGATGGATGGTGGTTGCGTTAATCGTAGTGCTCTGGATGCAGGTATTAACAGGTCTGTTTGTGAGCAACGACGTCGTTCGCGTTGGACCGCTGTTTGCGATTTTTTCCGGTGATACGACGAATACGTTGGTTTTCGTGCACGGAATACTATTTAATGTCCTGACCTTGTTTGTCGCGATTCATATTGCCGTTGTTGCCATCTACTGGACCGTGAAGCGACAGAACTTGATTAAGCCGATGATAACGGGAATACAGTCTCTCCCGCTGTGCGTTGAGAAACCAAGGTTCGTGTCCACAAAACGAGCGATAGGGCTATTCCTTTGCTCCATCGGCATAGCGCTGCTCATTGGCCTACTTTGATGTAGTTTCGGTAGATTGATGATCCATGCCGAAAAGCTTCGAACTGTATAGACTCTTGTTTGCGACCCGCGGCATTCTTTGCAAAGTCGGAACGTCGCTTACAATTCCGATTCAGTGTTCTTGTCCACAGCAACGGCATGTTTCTGCGGTATAGACGCAAAGTCATCCTAAGTCTCAAACTGAAACTTTCCGGCCGCTCCGTAGTGCTATTGGTAAGGCCGACAACTTAGTCTGTCGATAGCCTGGGCAAAATAACTTTTTGTCTTACTGCGTAGATGCGTGCTGGATCCGGGCTGCTGCTTCTTGCGCTGCAGAATTGAGAGGGAGAGGCTCAATAGCGAAACCAGCCCCCCGCCACGCAGCGAGTCCTCCGACGAGCGGAAACACATCTGGATATCCTTTTCTTTTCATTTTCTCCGCCACCAATGAAGCACTCACTTCGTTTGGGCAGTCACAATAGACGACAAATTTCCTACTCCGATCGATGCCGTCAAGTATCACTAGCGACGAAGATTCATCGAGCACAATCGCGCCCGGAATTCGGACAGGATCCCTTTGCAGTAGCAGTCCTCGTCGCGCATCGATGATCAAAGGTGGCGGATCTTGCGATAACAAAGCATCCAGCTGCAAAGCATCAACCCGGGGCATGCGCAGACGACGCAGCAATCTCACCCTATGTCGCCAACGAACGCCAATGTAAATAATCAAAAAGAGCGCGATCACAAAGGCTGCACCCCATCCAAACCAGTCCAAGAGGTCGAGCATTGTGTCGACCGCGTCAGCGAAAAACGATCCGAGTGCCACCCCTGCCGCCGCCCAAAGCGCGGCCCCGATGAAATCGTAGAAGAGGAAATTGATGAGGGGCACGCCACTCGCTCCGGCAACGGGTACAGCGAGTGTAGATAGACCCGGTACGAACTTGGTCACGGTCAGAATGCGAACGCCAAATCGTCCAAATACCTCTCCACTCCGATTGACACATGTGTCTCGTGAGATAGAAATGCTGCAAAGAAAGCCGAGGACGCGGCGCCCGTAACGCCGTCCTAACCAGAACCATAACAAATCGCCCAACAAAGCCGATATTGCCGCCACCAGGACCACATTGAATAGGGACAATCTCATCACCCAGGCGTCACCATCCATCCCCATCGACGCGATGATCGCACCAGTCAGGATGAGCGTCGGCATTGCGGGAACCGGCAAGCCGAGAGCCTCGAGAAGTACGTTAGCAACAACTAGCGGACAACCGTACTCAACGATCAATTCTCGAAGCATAGATTCGACTCACAGGACAAAAAACATGATGCGTCTGTACGTTTTCAACGATACCGCCATCCACGCCCGATGCTGCCTCACCTCGTATGGTCTGTCCAGCATCAGATGCACCGCCGGCACCTCAGATGTGTAATGCCATCCAGGGCACCATCACGTTATTGATGACTTGGCACGAAGGCCTCGCACCCTACGGCGTCACTTCGGCACGTTCTTTCTAGGGGTATTACCCCGGCCGAGGCATGCTCAATAGAAGCAACGGAGTGGTCAGGCAGCAACATCACTTCGTTACCGAGTAACGAAACGATTCAATCGATTTCCTCGCCTGCGTCCTGGCGATTGAGAACAAAAAAGCCTTTCGCACATCACATATCTTCCGTGCTGGATGCAGCATAACCTCACTTTTCCGGTCGAAAATCACGGTCACACTAATGCCGTTGATGACGCACACTCGTCAACATTCCTCGCTTAAACATACTTAGGTATATTCACTCATACCCGCGCAATGGGGGAAGCGGCGACTAACCCGGTAATATCGATGTCGTCTTCGCGGCGGCTTAAGAATGTCGACCAGTAACGTAGCGAACCATCCCGGCTTCTGCAACATCGTGAAATCGACTCCAGAATAGATATGGCTTTGTAGAAAAAGGAGAACCTCGCATAATGGGACCGCAACCTCGTCAGGCTACCTCTTTCTGGCTATATCGCTCTGATCAGGTCGCCACCGGCCAGATTCAAGGCGAGATCACCTGCACGCAACCCGCAGCGAACCTCGGTCACCACTTCCTTGCAAGGTTTTTTCGCCTTATCGTCCTCTTTCGGTTGTGGCCAGACCGCAAGCATCTCGAGAATGTCGTTCGCCCAATACTTTATGGGCTAAGAATCATTGAGATCGGTTTAACCCATAACGGCACTGCGCTTTAACGGGTGCGATGTATCTTTCCATGACCGGCGCGAGACAGCCAAGTATCGTGTAGCCCCGGAAACATAATATCGACCTTAAGCGGTACGACATGCATGATCGGCGATGAGAACCTCACACAATTACTGGCGATGGTCCGGACGTCGCAACAATTCTCCCGGGATGTCGATGAGCGGGAACTCGTTGCGATCTTCCTACGGGCTGTTCTGTCCGTGACCGCCGCACATCGCGTTCGACTCGTGAGAGATGAAGGATGTTCCCTCCTTGTCACATACGAGGCACGACACTCCCAAGAGAGCAATATTGACGTCACCCACGAAGAGCCCTTCGTTCAAGCCGATGAGCTGATCAGGAACATCTTCTGTACGGCTTCTCAAACCAACATCCCGGTAATTTTTGGCATAACTTCCTCCGATCCCAAAGACGTCCAGGCGAATCAGGGCAAATATGTCGTCGAGAACCCAATGTTGGGTATCACTTCGTTCAACGGCGGCCGGAACAAGCAAATCCTTATTTTGGATAGACATCATGATGCGCCTCCGTTCCGCCCATCACTCATTCCTTATCTCGAGATACTCTCCGCGCAAACAGCAGTGAAATTCGAGAACGTCCGACTTCGCTTGAGTATGGAGGCCGTAAGTTCGACGAGGGAGGAGGTCGAGATCGCACTACGTGCCAACGAAAAAGAGCTGGCGCACATACAGCGAATGAGTGGTACGGGAAGTTGGGTCTGGTACGCCTTCGACGATATGATTGAAGCTTCGTCGGAATGCTTCAGAATATATGCAATTCCAACGGCACGGCGCGCACCGAGTGTTAAATTTACAGATTTGACGCATCCGGATGACATCGCATCGGTGCGAATCGCACTCGAAAGAGCAGTTAGAGCACGACGCATGTTTAAGCTGGAATTCAGAATTGCGGTCGGCTTTGGTGAAATCAAATATATACAGATCGAAGGTCACCCACAAATAGATGAAACAGGACGCTTGCAATATGTCGGAGTGACCGTCGACGTCACAGAACGACGAAATGCGGAAAATGCGCTGCAAGCCGCACGCGCGGAACTTGCACGCGCTCATCGCCTTTCCGCGATGGGCGAGCTGACGGCGTCAATCGTCCATGAGATTTACCAACCCCTCACCGGGATTATCACTAATGCGGAGGTGTGTCTACGGTGGTTGTCCAAGTCGCCTGCCGAGACCACGCGCGCAAATGAATCGGCTCGACGGGTAGTCCGAGACGCTCGTCGAGCAGTAGAAGTGTTCAGAGGGCTACGAGCCGTAGCCGCGAACTCAGGAGTTGTTAAAGTTCCAGTAGATCTGGACGACGCAATCAGGGAGGTCGCGTTCATTTTACAGGGTGAACTTGATCGCGCGAACATACGTTTGCGCTTGCAAACTACTTCAACGAAGCCCGTACTTGGTGATCGCACGCAGATTCAACAAGTTATCGAGAATCTCATGCGTAATGCGATGGACGCTTTAACGCACGTCGTCGGAACACAAAGGCTTGTAACCGTCGACTCTGAACCACATAATACCGCGTTTGCGCTTGTGAGCGTGTATGACAATGGATGCGGTTTTGGTCAACACTCTTCCGATGAGCTATTCGCTGCGTTATTTACAACCAAACCCAATGGTATGGGTATGGGGCTCAAGGTGTGTCGCTCCATCATCGAGTCGCACGGAGGCACACTTCAAGCAGAGCGATGTGGAGACGACACTGTATTCCGATTCACTTTACCTTATATAGACGGTGCATCTGACCGATGACTTACATCGAGCAGACAATGAGGATCGTATACGTTTAAATCGAAACCTAAGGATATTTGACATGGAATCTTCTACTTTGATTTATGTCGTCGACGACGATATTTCTGTCAGAGAATCAGTATCCGATCTGTTGGCGACAGTAGGACTTGAGTCAAGATCTTTCAGATCCGCGGCCGATATGTTTGACGTATTGGAGACTACTCCAGTCAAGCCCATACCTATACCAAACTGCATTATTCTGGACGTTAGAATGCCTGGGGTAGGAGGTCTCGAGGCGCAAGAACGACTTGGCAGGCTACAACTATCCGTACCTGTCATCTTCATGACGGCACACGGAGATATTGCGATGACCGTGAAAGCGATGAAGTCCGGCGCCCACAACTTTCTCAGCAAACCGTTTCGTGATCAAGACATGCTTGATGCCGTTCGTTCCGCCGTGACGTATGACCGCACACACCAAGAGAACGAACGTGTACGTCGCGAGTTACGAGAACGCTACGAGTCATTAACCGTCCGCGAACGCACGCTTCTATCCATGGTCACAAGCGGCTTGATGAACAAACAAATTGCAGCAAAGATGAACCTCAGCGAGATAACGATTAAGGTACATCGCGGTCAGCTTATGCGAAAAATGAAAGCCAAGACGCTCGTTGAACTCGTCAAAATGGAGACACGTATGCCGAGATCGGATCGATGAGCCTTCTCGTCACGACCTGACTGACTATACCTAGATATATAAACCATGTACGTTCGGCGGCGTGAATTCCTGCATCTTTTATCTTAAAATTGATCGACCAGACCAAATTGGATTGCTTGACAGGAGACGTGAATTGAGCCGCATAGCAATCCCTGCTCGAGACGAAGCACCGGCGTGTTCAGAGTCGATGCCTGACGCGATTGAGAAACAGTTCGGATTTGTCCCGAACCTGTTCAGTATCATGTCTCTCAGTCCCAGCGCCCTTATGGGTTGGGTAGGCCTCCAGGGCGCACTCGCTAAAACGCTAGATATAAAGACTAGAGAAGGGATCGCACTGGCGGTGTCGCAGGTGAATTCTTGCCAATATAGTCTTTCGGCACACACCTTTACCGCGAAGAACATTACGAAGCTCTGTGCGGAAGAAATTTTGCGTAACCGGCACGCTACTTCGAGTGATTTGAAAACAGAAGCTGCGCTGAAATTTGCAAAGAAGGCGGTCGAGACGCGTGGACACGTTACTGAAGCGGACCTCGTCGCTGTACAGGAAGCAGGTTACGACGAAGAAAACATCGTTGAGATCATCGCGCTTAGCACGCAGTTTCTACTGACAAATTTTCTTACTAACGTCTTTGATACGCCAATCGACTTCCCGGTGGTTAGCCTAGATCCGATAAGCGCATAGTTCGTTTGATACTTTTTCTTACGAATCCATCTTGACGTCGGCATGTTGCTCCAAGCAACGAGTAAGCATACCAAGACGCCTTGATCGCTTCTCGTGCGACGCCGAATAGAGATCATATTCCATGCAACTCACCTTCGAGGACTCTTATATGCCCGTCCCGTCAGAACTCCGTTACACAGATACCCACGAATGGGTACGGATTGCAAGCGACGGCCTACTTTCAGTGGGAATAACCGATCACGAGCAAAACGCCCTTGGCGAGATAGTTCGACTGGAACTGCCTACGCCTGGTACGACGGTCCATAGAGGCAGCCCCATCGCGACCATCGAATCTGAAAAATCGGCGTCTGATATCAACGCGCCCGTTTCAGGCGAAATAGCAAGCGTCAACGAGAGTCTCAGGTCGTCCCCCGGTTCGATCAACACTGCGCCGTACGAAAGTTGGCTGGTCAAAATCCGACCTTCAGACGCCACGACTACGGACGACTTGTTGAGCGCTGGAGAGTACGCCGCACGAATCGGAGAGTGATCCTACGCCGACGGCGAATGCACACAAGCCGACCCGGCAGATTTGTGGTCGCCTATTGCAGCCATACCGATGCCGAAAGATCCCAGCGCAAATCGATTAAATCGCCTTAAAACGGTACCACCGAGACTCTACGACTATCTTGTAACCACCGCGAAAAGTGCAATGTATGATCCGGTAGAGATGATAGAGATACTTGCTGTCTGCATAGCGTTAGCGGGCATCGTTTGCCTTCCCCAGTTACTGGCCCCGGTAAGACCACCGGCACTACCGAAACCCGTGCTCGAATACTCCATATACGGTGATCTCATTTTTCCCAGTGACTTCTATGACTGGATACATGTGCAAATGAGTGACGAATCTTCCTCGAATTTGATTGACTTCGGCGTTTTGATGACCTTTCATGATGCGTACATCGCTCCTGCCGCATATAAAAACTTCCTCTCGAGCCATACTCTGCCAGATGGCACCATTGCCTTCAGGAGAGTCAGTGGACAGTTTGCAATATCAAGCGCTGGACTCGCCGATCGAAGCTGCAGACTGTGTTCGATGGCGTCCGATCTTGAATCTGCTAATGTGGCGGTCAAGGATAAACTCCAGTTTGGCGAAAATCGCAAATGGGGATTCTTCCACCTGCGCGAGGCTCAGTTTGAGGACATGAAGCACACACCTCGCTCACGAAGAGCTTAACAAATTGACAAATCGGATCGTTCTGTTCCGACCGTCTTTCAATGTCTATACTGGCATACCATCGAACCCATCTGCTCGTGATAATGGTCCAGGCTCATCGAACATCTTCGAAAAATCTGGATGAAGATCAAATACGTTCGCTAGTAGATTCGTCATAAAGGACAGCGCGCATAGTGCGATGATCTCAACGATCTGAGCATCAGAGTATCCGGCCGCACGTATCATGTCGAGATCTGCATCCTTGACCTTTCCTCGTGTTACAGCGACTTCACGCGCAAACTTTATCGCTGCCTCAGCCTTCAGATCTAACGACCGCCCCTGGCGGTTCAGTACGATTTCTTCTGGTATGAGTTTCGCGAAATGGTGTCCAAGGTAAGAATGCTCAGAGATACAGTATTCGCATTTGTTCACCTCCGACACCGCTAATGAGATACGTTCGCGCATGCGTACATCCAACGTTCGCGAGAGAGCGGTTTGCATTTCTATCAAACCTGTCAACGAGGTGGGGCTGATGGACAGGATGCGGTAGATATCAGGCACGAACCCATAACGCCTGCTGACAAGATGAAATAACGACTTTAAAGTCGATGGTATAGTTTCACGATGACTTGGTATTCCAATGCGCGACATGGTTTCTCCTCCGATAGCGCTGGGTGTTTGTAGCGCAGCACTGATCGTAGTCTTTCATCTGCACCCTGATAAGCAGCTGATTTTGAGAAGCGCAATTTCAATAAATGAGAACTTGACAAGCCGATCAAATTTCAGACCTTCGGGTGAAACATCTTTCCAAATGGCGCTCCCTATAGGCACAAGCAATTCAACGAGCGACCGGAGGATTGCTCGCTTGTCGCCTTCATCAGAGCGCGATTGCCTCGCACTCAGACGAACACGCTAAAGAACTGCCTCATCTAACTCAGCGGCGAGCTCAGTCTCGATGGAGTGCCCTCAACGACGAGATGGCTTCTTTTCCATACAAACTCGCCTTATCAAGTATCGAGGCGTGCTTTGGCGGCCGAAAATCCGGTGGCCGCCGACGCCCCGCTGTAAGCCCCATCCTACCTAGGTCCGAAACTTCCCAAAACAGCATCGATCCCCCTTACCCATGTCACCTTGCATGAACAGATCATGTTCACAGTCATACCGCCCCCACCTCAACATCCACTTCTGGAAAGTCGACTCTTGTATCGAACACGTTATTAATTAGATTTGTGAAGGTGCAATACGCGCTGGCTGCGACGATCTCGACTATCTGGGCGTCTTCGAAACCCGCGGCCCTTATCATCCTTAACTCACCGTCATCGATCTTTCCACGCTTCACGATCATTTCCTGGACGAACCTCACAAGTGCCCTAGCCTTTGGGTCGACAGAATCACCTTGCCGGTTAAGCAACATCTCGGCTGGGCTCAATCCACCGTAGTTCATCCCTAGATATGTATGGAGCGACAGGCAATACTTGCACTTATTGACCTGCGACACTGCCAGGCCGATACGCGCGAATGTACGCGCATCCAATACTTTTGCTATTGCACTCTGAAGCTGCGTCATAGCCGTAAGTGCATCAGGACTGATCGAAGCCGCACGGAACACCGCTGGGACGAACCGTAGCTGTCTCGCGACCGCATTCAGCATGTCCTGCGACTCCGTAGGTACGTCGTCGCGATCAGGGATCGAGAATCTCGGCATGACTTTCTCCTGTCGGCTATACGTTACTGATTGAGGGGGATACCTAACGGCCCCCGTGTTCGTTGATAATCCTGTATTTTCATACGATTGGTCTCAACAAATGAGAGGATAAATGGACCGCTTCGAGGCAATGTTGTTCTTCGTTACCGCTGTTGACCTGGGCAGTTTCTCCGCAGCGGCGCGTAAGCTCAGCATTCCTTTACCGACCGTAAGCCGCAGAGTCGCAGAACTTGAACAGCATCTGAATACACAGTTGCTTGTCCGCTCTACACGAAAGCTTACTGTCACAGAGGCTGGCGAGGCATATCTGACCGCCTGCAGGACCATCCTTGACCAGGTCGGCGACGCAGAAAGGAACGCATCTGGCGAATATTCAACTCCGCGAGGTGATATGGTCGTAACAGCGCCCATTGTGTTCGGCCGCCTTCACCTTTTGCCAATCATCAATGATTTCCTTGCCGCCTTCCCGGACATTCACATCAAACTGATCCTGTCCGATCTAAACCTGAATTTGATCGACAATCGAATCGACATCGCACTGCGTATCGGCCATCTTCCGGATAGCTCGCTCATCGCAACACCTGTCGGTACGGTAAACCGTGTGTTTTGCGGCAGCCCTGCGTACTTCGCAGGTGCTGGCAGACCCAAGAAGCCGGACGATCTTACTGACCACGCGTGCGTGAGCTTCGACGCACTCGCGTCCGGACCGACATGGTCTTTTGCCTCCACTCACGGCCAGCGTCCAGACCTCCAGGTCGGCATCCGACCACGCCTATCAGTTAACACAGCAGAAGCCGCCATCGATGCCGCGATCGCAGGGGTCGGTGTTACGCATGTGCTTTCCTACCAAGCCGCCCATGCCGTCGAAAAAGGCTCTCTTACACTTGTCCTCAGGGATTTCGAGCCCGAGCCGATTCCCGTCAGCGTAGTGCATGCTGGACAAAAAATACAACCAATCAAGATCCGAAGATTCATCGAATTCTGCGTTCCGCGACTCAGAAAAACCTTGGCTCTCGATAGGGCCCATTTCAGGACTGGTTCATCGGCTAACAGCTTAAAGACATGAAACCCCTAAATACAAGCAGAAATCCAATTTTAGAACATCTTACCTAAAACGTGTAGATATTCCAAAGACTGCATCGACTTGTCCTGCTCACGCAACAGGAAGTAGCTGGACGACCGCCATCTCTATCCTCTCAACTTTTGAGACATTGAATATCAAACAGGATGGCTTTTCTATTCCAACGCAGAACGATACGATTTTCTCCAATCGATAAGCACTCGTATGCCATTGGAGAGAATATGTCCCGTACCACTATCCCGTCCCGTGACCAACTCCCCGTTGATTCGCAAGCTACACTTGAGAGCCTCGACAAATTATTTGGCTTCGTTCCTAACGCTTTTGCTGTGATTGCGCAAAGCCCCTATGCGCTAAAAGCTTTTAAAGGTTTGCAGATTCCGCTTGAGAAAACGCTTGATCCGAATATTCGCGAGTGCATCGCGCTTGCAGTCTCGGAAGTCAGTGGTTGCGAGTATTCCATCCGCGTCCACTCTTACATCGGAGCCCGATTCAGCAACCTCGGTGCAGCTGAACTACAGTTAAGTCGTGATGGCAAGTCTAGCGATCCGAAGACCGGATCGGCTGCCCAGTTCGCGAAGAAGGTCGCTGAGATGCGAGGTAAGGTGACTGACGCCGACCTAAAGTCAGTCCGCGATGCCGGTTGGACCGATGCGCAGATCATCGAGATCATCGCGCGTATCGCACAGTTCCTCTTCACAAATTTCGTGAGCAACGTTTTTCAAACCGAGATCGACTTTCCGTCACTGGAAGCGGTCGAAGGCGAATTGCAAAAGGAGCTATCCAGCTTCCTCGATTGCTGATCGATATTGCAAGCTCGAGCTTGACAGTCTAACTTCCGTCACGACCGCCTCTGCTCATAGCAAGATTATCGATCTTCGACGTCGGGAACTTCTCTATATATGGGGCGATTCTTGCAAGTGTTCGCCAGCGTAGTACCTATATACGAACGCATGTTTGTCTCTGACCTGCGCACGGTATAGCATTTTCTTATCGAAATCGTATCCGTTGGTGACAATGCTCCTGTCTGTGACAGACTTTGAAATCATCGAGCGTTGCTACCGAGGTGCTCATGCGTGTCGATAGGAGCTTGCACACGACCAAGATCTCATGTTGTCTGTTGCAATCCCGCCCCGGAGGCAACGATGGAAGCATCGGTAGCGAGAGCAGAGCTTGAATCATCGACTTCGACCGCGAGTTTTCGCTCGCGAGAGGCGCCATCTCTAAGAGGTGTCCCAGCTGCGATCCCCTCTCGTCAGTCACTGAAGGAGTGCGTCTGGAAGAGTATTGTCCTATCCATCGCTACATCGAGCGCACGATCTTCCGAGCGACATCCTTCCGATCGCCCTATCGCGCGCCGAGGAATTGGCTCACCTCACGATATTGTTCCGGGCCGCGCGAAAGTCGATGTGCTGGAGCGGACGTCCGTGTCCACCGCAATTATTTCGTGGCACGACGCAACACAATGCAGCTATCGCTTTCAGCTTTGGCGTCGCGTGGTCTCGACCAGATCTGGAGTTTGCGCGCTGACTGGCATTGCCATCAATGTAGGCGACAGTATATATAGGCCAGGAACGAAACCACTACCACGCAATGCTTCTGCAATGATTCTCGCCTCTGCGATCGAGAATCGGTTCAGCTATGAATAGTTTGAACACTCTTACGTTCAACCATTTCGTTACGCGGTAACGAAATGGTTGACCCGATTCGGAGAGGACAATATAAACCTCAATTGTTTTCGAGATCGAGCTGTCTTGATGATTGAGAATTTGAGGCTAGCAGACCCCGGCTTTTTTGAAGCCGCGTTGATCTGTTTCTCGACCTACAGTTTCGAAAGGGTCACCATCCATCAAATATCTGATTTCACGGTTGTACGCCCCGCGGTGCTGCAAGCAGAGTTCGGAGACAAGACGCGATTGCTAGCCGCCGTCCTCACATGGTATATCGATAACGGCTTTGATTCGATGCTTCGACAACTGCGAAAAACATGCTGTCCTGTCAGCGCAATTCTGTGCTTCTTCCGGGCAATAGGCGAACGACCGCCCCTCCCTGGAGGTGGTGGCGCGCGGCTTCTATTCAGCACGGCAATGAGGCTCGCTGGCCATGACTCTGCCTTCGCACAAATCGTCTCAGATGCCATGCAAAAGCTTGAAATCTTTTTCTACGAGTGCGTAGTTGAGAGTCAGGAAGCGAATGATCGTATGACGCGGGCTCCTGCGGAACATGTCGTGGATCTACTAATCGGATACATCGCAGCCTTCCCAGCTATGCCTCGAGCGAAACACTCGGGATCGACCGTGGATCAAGTCATCAAATCTGTGGAACTCCTGCTCCGGAGACCACTTGCCTAATCACGCATTGAATAGAACGGGATGACAGTTCGGCCGTCACAAGTTATCAGGCGTCTTATCTCGAGTATCGGTCAATTTGCAGCGCACCAACAGACGATCATTGCTTCAGTATTAAGATCGCCGAGCGGGCTATCCCTTCAAGCAGGGCGCGATTCGGCCGCACTCTGGCAAGCACGCGGATCCCGAGTAAGGCGCCTAGTAAAAGACGGGCTAAATCAGCAGCGGGGAGCTCGGCCGATACCTCTCTCTGCTCCTGACCTGCTGCGATTGCCCGCTTGAAAAATGACTCAATCTCTACAAACACGACCGAGACGACCTCTTTCACCTCTGAATCATCATCCCCAAACTCAAGGGCTGAGTTTACTAGCAAACAGCCTTTCCGATTCTTGTCTTTTAGTGAGTAGTTGACAATATCCTTAAAAAACGCATCGATCGCTCCGACCGATGAGTCATGTTCTCGAAGGATGCGGCCTTCGATACTTGTCTCGATGTAACGCCCGAGCGCCAACTTGAAAAGGGCGCGCTTATCCCCAAACGCGTTGTAAAGACTGGCGGCTGTGATACCCATCGCATCAGCCAGTTCGCGGACCGAAGTGGACTGATATCCATGGATCCAGAAGTGCTCTACCGCCGCGTCGAGCGCGGCTGTCTCCTCGAACTCTCTGGGACGCGCCATTCCAACAACCCTCCTTAAGTTTTCCGCGTAGAGCGACCCAGGTCGCCATAATGCCCCATTATAAACGTGGGTGCATTCACTTCGTCACGAAGGTGATCCAACCAGCGTGCGTCCACCTGCCGAATGTCAGCGATAGCTTGACAAAATTTGCAGCGCGGCATTGATTCACAAGCCGAGACGGTAACGTTGGTCCGACCTCAGATAGCAGCAGAATAGTCGTCGTGTAATACTTCTAGCCTAGATTTGATTGGATCGCTCACCACGAAAATACTGTGCGATGGTCCGCGTACGGTCTACTGTTTTTTAAACGGAGCAAAGATGTTCACCCATTTTCATACATCGCAACGTGACATCGGGAGCAAAAGAGAGACGGAACGTGAGTCGATTGTATACGTCGTCGACGATGACGAGCCGACGAGGCACTCTTTGAGTGCCCTCCTCCGTTCCGTGGGTCTACGCGCAGAGACGTTCGGATCCGCACGTGAGTTCCTGGCGTTTTCAAGGCCCGCGATCCCGAGTTGCCTCATTCTCGACGTGCGACTGCCACATGAGAGTGGGCTTGAGCTTCAGCAGCAACTAACGAGGATGGGTGCACCTACTTCCATCGTTTTTATAAGTGGTCATGGCGATATCCCCATGACAGTTCAGGCTATGAAGGCGGGGGCTTTGGATTTTCTGGCGAAGCCGTTTCGAGATCAGGACATTCTTGACGCCGTCGCCTCAGCCTTGCGTCACGATGCGCAGCGTCTGATGAACGAACGCTCGATGGCCGATCTCCGGTACAGGTATGATTCAATGAACGCGAAAGAGCGAGCTGTCATGGGCTATGTAGTCGCCGGCCTTATGAACAAACAAATTGCAGCCGAAATGAATCTCAGTGAGATCACAATAAAAACGCATCGAGCTCACGCAATGCGAAAAATGGAGAGTCGCACACTTGCAGAGTTTGTTCGCATCGGAGAAATTCTCGGCATCGAACCGTCGCAACAGTTCTTATCGAAACGCGATTGATTGATCGAGTTGCTTTTATCATGTACGCATTCTGACGCAACCCGCTATGAAATGTGTCTATGTTGAGCGATGAAAGTCATTATCATCTGCACCCCTCTTGATATTCAGGAATACGTAGGCGTCGTCAGATCGGGTACCAATCTGGATGGCGAAGGCGAATGGCACCCCGGTTCGGAAAGCATTACTTCGAACCGTGTTCCATAGGGAATCAATCGTTCAACGGAAAGTCGGCCTGCGTGAGCCTGCACGATGGAACGGCAAATTGCCAGGCCCATGCCCATGCCTTGCGGCTTTGTCGTGACGAATGGCGCAAATATGTGTTCAACCGAACCCTCCGCTACGCCGATGCCGGTATCCTCGATCACGAGCCTTACATATCCTCCAATTGTCGAAGTCAAAAGTATCAAGCGACGTTCGCGGCCCGTGATTTCCTGCATTGCCTCAATTGCGTTGACTACCAGAATGAAAACTACCTGCTGGATCTGAACCCTGTTACCCCAAACAACGCTTTTATCAGAAACTGCGCTCACATCAAGCCGGATGGCATGCCTCTCGCACTGCTCCCTTGTCGCTCTCAACACCTCCTCGATAACGTCGCTCACATCGAACGCCGAAAAGGAAGCGGCAGATCGTTTGACTAGATCCCGTAAGCTTTGCACTATGTCATGCGCACGAGCACTGTCGAACTGGATTCTCTCTAACGCATCCTCGACTTCGACCAAGTCAGGCACGTCACGCCTCATGAACCTCAACGCAGCACCAGCGCCGGTTGCAATCGAAACTAGCGGCTGACTCACTTCGTGCGCAATAGCCGCTACGAACTGCCCCATCGTTATATGGTTTCCGATTCGTGCGAGTTCCTTCTTCGATTCCCGCAACTCCTGTTCAGCCGCATCGCGCAGTTCGTTGCTCCGGACCGTATCAGCATAGAGCTGTGCATTTTCAAACGAGATTGCCGCTTGCGAAGCGAGTACCTCGAGCAGTGTTGCTATTTCTTCCGTGAATGCGGCGGATATCACGTTGTTCTCGACATAAAGAATTCCGACAAGTTTAGATTGCCTCAACAAAGGCACGCACAACACCGACCGGATTCCTCGTTGAGAAACACATCGGTCATTCGAGAATTCATCGGAACACGATGCATCGTCAAGTAGAACCTTCTGGCAAGTCCTAACTACAGTCATAAATATGTCAAGTGGCAGATCTGCTTCGCGAGGCACACGCGATTCGATCGCATATATAGGACCGTCCAGAGTGACATTCGCTTCAGCCTCTATACGAAACCCATCTTCCCGAATTAGCACAACAGCACATCGTTCCCCGCCGGCGTGTTCCAGAACATTTCTAATAAATAGCTTGAGAATCCGAGGTAGGGTAATTTCGCCGGAAAGATCATGTAATGCAGCGACCACCGTTCTCGTATCAAGACGCATCCCTTGCACATCTTGTCCAGGTTTCGCCCTCGAACGCCCAATGACGCGCATCGGGCGGGTCTCGATCTCCTCTGCTTTCGCCTCCGCGCCCCAATGAAGGTATGCGTATCGAACATTTCTGATCAATGCTTCTGCTATAACTCGAAGATTTCGTTCGAAATAGTAATCGGCCGCCGCTTCGAGCGCGACCGCCTCGTTTTGAACAAACTCTCCCTTTCTCGCGAGCTCTATCGCTCTCTCATATAGTAATTCAGCATCACTACTCCTGCCCTGCACCCTTGCAAGCAACGCCCCAGCAAGCGCGGCACGATCGCCAAAATTATCGGGACACGACTGCGCCAACGATTGGAGATAGTCGCAGTGTTTCTTTAAAATAATGAGGTGCGATTCTCGTTCATCTTCTTGCGTTGCCCTTGAAAATGCTGCCGCTCTGCAGAGGGCACCGTAATAGCTAAGATCTGCAACCTCAATGTGTGCGAGCGAAGCGCCAAGTAGTTCTGTCGCCATCACTTCAGCTTCCAGTCCTCCATCCCAATCGCGAAAAAGAACGCTGATTTGAAGTCGATGTATCCAGAATGCAAACGCGGCAGTGCTCTCGCGCGAAAATCCATGAACAAGGTTCTCATTCCAACCCGAATCCAGCCCCTTTGACTTAAACGTCTGAGCGTACGTGCCCTGCAGCGTAGAAACGAGCATCGGTTGTGCAAGTATCATATCGACGAGAAGCTGAGATCTTGCATCGCGTGCGAGATCGACCGCGTCTTCTGCCAAACGTATAGTCTCTACGAGGGGCGCACCACCGAACAATATACTAGAAACAAGATACCTCTGAGAAAATTCGGCAAATAGCAAGTCGCAACTTTCATATGTCTTCCTGACAGCGTCTTTAATGTAGGATTGAGCAAAGCGTACGTGCCTAGTCCACGGTATTAGCAGGACACCGAAGCACATACGCACGCGTGTAGCCAAGCTGCGAGAGCCGTCCTCGGAACTTAACCGGAGCGCTACTTTTGCGAGCGACAGGCTTTGCTCGAGATCGCAAAAACGGAAAGGCGGAATTCCAACTGCTTGAGAAAATGCGTAACCTGAAGCGCTGCAGTAGCCCTTGCCTACGGTCGGGAGAGTCATAGTGACCACGAGACTCTCCGCCAGATTCTCAATGTTGCAAAAGAGCGCAGGCAGAATCAGGTCACCCAATACATCCATCGCGCCAGCCCACAATGGACTCGTGATTTCTCTCCTCCGCGTAGCTCCATCAATCAATGCGCAATCAATGTATTGGACCAACCTCGCGCGATCCCTCTCTAACTCCTGAGCGTGTGGCTCGCTTCGAATGATAACGCCGAGTTCTGCCAGATAAGACAGCCCAATGTCGATGGCGACACGTTGCATTCCTGGAGTCGTGTATAGGGCTAGCTCAGACCGCAGCACCCAAGGCTGTCCGGCGCCCGAATCGAGAGAGGCCGTCGCGAGCAAGACCGGCTCCCCGTCATCATTCCAACAACGGTACAGTTCAATATTGCCCACGCGAAGCAGAGACATACTGGGGGTAGCACGTTCGTTCATGTTAGCTTCGCTGATATCCATTGCAATCGGTTCGACCGTTCGTACGGGACGTGATCGTACCTACACGCCTTGCAGGCATTTTATTCTATTCGTTCTAAAATGCATCACACTCGTCGCCCGACACCATCAAAAAAGAGAGCACATCATCTGACCGTGAGTCACCTGAGCACACAGCATTACGAACCACTTACGGCACATGAACACTTATGAGCCGCGAGTCTTTACAGTATGAGCACGAGAGAACTTCATTCTCGCGTGAATAACCTCCCAGCCGTGGCCTTGCATTACTCGCATCCGCAAGATTGAACGTCCACAAGTTTGGTCCAGCACTGTAAAGCCGAGACTATGAAATCGGCTCGATCGTGTCATGCACATCTCGTCAAAACTGTGCCGGCGGCGGTTTTGATATACCAACGTATGTTTGTTAGTGGCTTCGCATGCACATATGATCCATTTGATATGAAAGGGCCGCAAACGATCGATCGCATGTTCATGTTCGTCGACGATGATCCGATCACCTGCAGGCCCTACACTCGTTCGTTACACACGCTTCGTTGCGTCGGGAGTTCAATATGTACGACATGTCAAATCTCAATCGTCTTCAAAAACTTGAAGACCACGCGCCCACCGGTATAGCGGCGTTCTGGGCTTTCGACAAGGCGGCCTTTGAGGCAGGCGCTTTATCCGTTCAAACTAAGCAACTGATCGCGGTGGCGATCGCGCTGACCACGCAGTGTCCGTATTGCATCGAGCTTCATACGAGTGCTGCCCGAGATGCCGGCGCCACAAATTCCCAGCTGGCAGAGGCTGCTGTCGTAGCAGCTGCAATTCGTGCGGGTGGTGCAATCACCCACGCGACACATCTCATGCAGGAATGATGGCGCTTCGCCGCCCTGTTAACACCGTGTAGAACATTCGTAGACGTTGCATACGAACAGAATTTTTTGATTACAGCCTCCCGAGCATGTTCGAAAAATGATGGCATTTTTCTTTTCCAAGGGAGATCGTCACGCTGAAACACTGTGATATTGGTGTCGTTACACAAGCACACGCACGTGCATCAATCCCTAAGGAGATCGGCCGATACCTACGTATGTTTGTTAATGGCGATCCATCCAGATATCATTTTTTGACTGACGTTCGGTAAAGCATCGAATGTTTGCTCAGCGCGAGTTAATTCGCGATATCAGGATAAAGGTCAGACAGCAAAATCGCGCTCGTGACCAGACAACCTGATCAATACCGCCGATCGCCCTTGTTTGGGACAGACATATCGTTATAGACGCTATCGGGGCGTAGGCTCGTTCAACCCAGCTTCTCATATGAAATCTAATGGAGCGAAATATGCTTAAGAACCCGCGGATTGCAGAAAAGCATGACACGTCCGATTGGCCACTCGGCTTTCTTCGTTGGGCCTTGGTCGTTGTGTTCCTCTGGTTTGGTTGCATGAAATTCACAAGTTACGAGGCTCACGGAATCTCTTCGTTCATCGTGCACAGCCCCTTTATGGGCTGGCTTAACACTTTGCTCGGTGTACAGGGTGCGAGCGACGTCATCGGCGTCCTGGAATTGTCAACGGCGGCGGCACTTATATTGGGAGCGTTCGTCCCATTCTTTTCGGCTCTCGGGGCGGCAATGTCATGTGCGACGTATGCGATCACGCTAACGTTTATGTTTAGCACTCCAGGCGTGACCGCCGCACCGCTGGGCGGCTTCCCTTGGTTATCAGGCGATGTGGGACAGTTCCTGCTTAAGGATCTTGTTCTTCTTGCTGCATCCGCGTGTCTGCTCATCAAATCCGTTCAGACTGCCCCGCGCCGCGCACCCGAAGCAGCAGTAATGTCTCGATAGTCGCTCAAGACGTCGTCACTCCTTGGCCGCTCGTCGTGCGAGGACGTATCAACGACGAGAGAAATCGACGATGCAGATAAGGAGATTGCATCGTCGTATCGACCTTGCTTGTAAAATTCTTACCGGGTGATGGTCCGCAATCCCACACCGCATCTTGTGAAGCGGCGCCCCTGCCGTGCACTGGCCGCAGATCCAGACACACACTGACGCTCTTTCTGCACATGACGCACACACCTCACGTAGAACGTCACATAGGAACGTTACGGATATGCCGCCTACTCCTTCCGAACAGTTAGAGCGTGAAACCGGCATGGCTCACTGTAAGCCACCCACGCCTTGACAACTCAAAGAAGCTTCCGACGCGATAAAGACACAAATTGAAGTTGCTGGACCTATGCAGGGGCGGTAAAGCGGATACGCCGTTGAATCATACGTATCCTTTCACGAATCACCGTGCCCTAGACGCTCGCATCTGCGCCAGCATCGCATGGATTTCTGACACAACCGCCGCCCCTTCTCCGACAGCAGCGGAAACTCGTTTGACGGATGCGGAGCGTACGTCGCCTATAGCGAAAATGCCAGGCACATTGGTTTGAAATTCAAGACATCCTGACGCCCCAGAATCGCCTGCCGATTTCGTCAATACAAAACCCCTATCATCGACTTCGACATCACAGTCGCGTAGCCATTGAGTATTCGGGTCGGCTCCTGTGAACAGAAACAGATACCTCGTTTCGATTGAATCCGTCCGTCCCTCAGTGTTCACTGTTAGACCGCAAAGTCCGTCTTCGTCTCGTGACGCCGATTCAATTGTGGTACGAGCATGTATCGTCACATTGCGCAACGACATCACGCGGTCGACAAGATACCTGGACATCGTCTCTTCCAGCCCGTCTCGTCTGACGAGCACATGAATATGGCTCGCATAGTTCGAGAGATATACAATAGCTTGCCCCGCCGAGTTTCCACCTCCGACGAGTACAATCTCCGTCCCTTGGCAAAGCTTCGCTTCAATGGCCGACGCCCAATGAAATACACCGTTCGCGGTGGATGCGTCGAGGCCACGGATCTTAGGACGACGATACGAGGCACCACTCGCAATTACAACTGACTGCGCGCTGACGAGACCGCCATCAGTGAGATGGACCTTGAACGGCGTCACTGCACACTCCAGCCTCGCGATTTCAGACGGGATCGATATTTCCGCACCGAACTTTACGGCCTGCATGAATGCTCGATGGGCCAATGTATGCCCCGAAATGCCGCTGGGGAAACCCAGATAGTTTTCAATACGGGCGCTGGCGCCCGCCTGCCCGCCAGCACCGTGTGCGTCGAATACGATGACGGACAGGCCTTCCGAAGCGGCATATACGGCAGCAGCCAGTCCTGCAGGACCTGCCCCAACTATCGCGACGTCGTAGACATTTTCCGGGACCAGATCCGGCAGAAGTCCGAGCTCGGCAGCAAGCGTCGCTTCATCAGGATGACGCAAGATCGCGCCGTTGGCCAACACCACGATTGGCATCGATTCACGCCAGTCCGGAAGTTTTTCAAGAAACCTGACTGTTTCCGCATCACTCTCCGTATCGACCACACGATAGGGATGGTTTACACGCCGAAAAAATCCTTCGAGCGCCAAGGTCTTCGCATCAGTCGTCGATCCGATGAGTACGGGGCCGCTACCCTCCTGTACGAGCACCGCACGGCGCAGTATGAGGGCGCGCATGATGATTTCGCCGAGCTGCGCCTCTTCTACGAGAAGTGCCCGCAATCGCTCCGGCGAGATCAGAAGGCTTTCCACATCCTTGATCGCATAGCCGTCCACAAGGTACGGTTTCCCCGTGAGTTGCGCAGTCTCTCCAAGGAATTGCCCTTCGCTCAATTCAGCGAAGAAATGCGATTGTCCCAATCCATCCCGCCGCGTAAGCAAGACGCTGCCCTGCAATATGACTCTTATTCCGTGCCCCGGGTCGCCGGTGCGGAACATAATCTCGCCAGCTTTCCACAACTCAACCGTGCCGAAACGACGCGTGCGCTCGACCCTCGCATCCCCGATCTGAGGGAACATCTGCGAACGCCGCTGCTCAATCGAGATGCGAGTGCTCCGCAGTTGCTCATCGTGAGAGGTTTGATTTCGGTTTAGGTACGAGGTGTAGTTTGCAGACTGTCTATCACTCACATGCTGGGATTTTGTCTGAACATGATCGGACGATGCATTCGAGATGTAGCGGCCATAGTTAGCGGAAACGCCGCTTTGATTAATAGCAGACTCAGGGCGAACCACGGATAGGTCACGCCCGCTAACCCCGGGCACCTGCGCGTCGATGTCGGGCGAAAGCTTACGCTCCGAGTCAAACGTCGATTCCTCGTCTGCATTCATAGAACGTCTGGTTGAGCGGAACTTTCGTCCCGTGGACTACGTCGCGACAGCGAACCTAGTCAGTAGTAGACCTTGGTCTGCGCATGAAACAGTTCGCTATCGTGTTTCAGCTACTTGACGCAACAGCATCATTTTTCAGATCGTCCGGACATCGTGTTCAGCAACCGTAGCTAAACAAACCTGACCCGGTTCCCGATAGTCTCATGCATGCCACGGCTTTCTGCAACGTGTGCGTAGTATCGCTTTCATATGCTCACGTATAGACGCGCAATGCACTTTCTCTATATACACTAATCAGAAAAACCGATTGACGTTCTGGGCTATTCTGCATTCGATCAATATCCAAAATTGGATCAAGAATAAACACACTTTCACGGTTATGTAGTGGCCATCTGACCGATTGGTCTAACGTTTGGTTGATGATTTGTGGATATGAGCCATTGCACTACGGATCATGCAATTTGGCCTCTAAGGAGCATGCGAACATGCACGATAGAACTACGAATCTTAGGGCTTTGATCGCATCTATGTCTCCGGTCCTCAATCGGGAACGGGTAGCGATCGTGAGTCTTGCTTTAGGAGAATTGGCGCCAGCTGGTATTCCGGGAAGTGCCATTATCGGGACATTCCGGGAGCAAGAAGGGCTGACTGTATTCGTAGAACTCGACATAGCAGAACGATTTAATTTGCAGATATCGTTTCGCGCTGCGTGGATCACTTTGTTGCTTCGCTCGGACCTGACATCTGCGGGGCTCACTGCCGCTTTCTCCGCGGCGCTCGGCGCGGTCGGTATAAGTTGCAATGTAGTCGCCGCGACCTATCACGACCATATTTTCGTTCCACTGGAAGCTGCCAACGAGGCGATGTGTGTCCTTGAACAACTTCAGCGTGATGCAGCCAATCACGACGGCTCGACGCTTCAATGAACATGCAACCCACCGGGCTAGTCAACCACTCTAGTTCCTTCCTCAGAGAATTCTACAAACGAATAGCAGGCAGCGACCAAACGCTCGCTTTCAACTTGCTCAGCGATTAATACGCTGATACGCGTTGATTGACGTATCGCTGGTCTACTGCAAGAAAAGTTAATCCTTGACGATGCCGAAACAAGGGGAGCAACAAACGCTATCCGACATATTGAACGAAGGGAGATACGCACAGCGCACAATTACTCTTATCCCTAGACCTTCTCCATAACCCAACCCGAAGGAATGACCATGACCAACTCCGTCATTGAATGTATCCTGAGCCGAAGCGCCGCCAAGTACTATGACCCCGCAGCCATCTTGAGCGACGACGAAATCCGAGAACTCGTGAGAATCGGCACCGCCGCGCCGACGTCCTTCCATTTGCAGAACTGGCGCTTCATCGCCGTGCGCACACCTGAAGCCAAGGCTCGATTGAGTCCAATCGCCTGGAATCAACCCGCGATCACCGATGCAGCCGTTACCTTCATTATATGCGGTCAGTTGGCTGATTCCAGCGTAATTCCGGAACGCCTCGCACCACTGGTTGCCGCCGGTGTAATGCCGGCGGCAATGGTGCCGGAGTGGGAGACCCCCGCACGTGGCCTGTACAAGGACCACCCCCAACGTCAACGCGACGAGGCAGTACGTACTGGCACCTTTGGCGCGGCAGCGATCATCTATGCGGCCCGCTCAATGGGTCTAGGCTCCACGCCGATGATCGGTTTCGACGCCGACGGCGTGCACCGCGAGTTCGGGCTGTCGAAAGACGAGGTACCCGTCATGCTGCTGGCCATCGGAGCGGAGAGGTCCGGAAACTGGGCGCAAAAACCCCGTCGCCCGGTCGCCGACGTGCTGAATCTCGTATAAGTGAAACTCGTTTCCTAAAGGATGACTACTATGTCACGTACTGCAGTTCTAACGCCGGAACAAGTGCCGGCCGAATCGAAACCGACTCTCGATGCATTCACCAAAAACATCGGGTTCACCCCGAATATGATGGCGAGCTTCGCGCAGAGCCCAATCGCGTTCAACTCATGGGCTACTCTCCTCGGCTCCATGAGCAAGGCGCTCGACGTGAAGACACGCGACAGCATTGGTCTTGCCGTCTCCGAAGTGAATGGTTGTAACTACTGCCTGACAGTTCATAGCTTTACGGCCGAGCATATGGCCAAACTGCCAACCGACGAGATCATCCTTGCGCGGAAGGGCCATGCAACCGACCCTAAGCGCGACGCTGCCGTCCAGTTCGCGCGGAAGGTCATCGAGACACGTGGTCAGGTCACCGACACAGATCTCAAAGCGGTCCGGGACGCCGGATACACGGACGCGAATGTGATGGAAATCATCGCATTGGTAGCCATGTACTCCCTGACCAATTATTTCAACAACGTGTTCGATCCCGAGAAGGATTTTCCCGCCGTCACAGCTGCCGGCTCGATTTGACCTTCATGAATTCGTATCGAACACCTCGATTTCCGCCCGAAGGCGTCTGATGCGAGCCTAACACCGACGCCCGGAACACCAGGATGCGAGTCTTGGAAATATGTCCGGGCTTCTCCTATGAGCTGACGGATCAAGGAGCAACAAAAGGGCGCTCGATCATCTGAAATATTCGCATCGGCCGGTCGACCTTGCACATCGAATTTACCGGGCGTAGTGCGAACTGCTGCACGGTGCGCGACGTCCGGTGCGCCTTGATACGGGATTGTTCCAATCGATTGGCGCCGACGATGTCACGGTGATCCTCACGGAGTACACCCCTCCCGCGGCTTTAATCAATATAGTCGACATCATCGGCCCAAACCGCCCTCCATTAATTGAGGTTGACACGGCTTACCCAAAGTCGATCAACGACTCGACCCTCGTGATGACGGATCACGATATACGGTAATTTGCCGGCGACGTCGACATGCAGTCGCTCCTAACGCTCGGAGACTCGCGCTTTGAAAGCATCAGTTCGAGCATTGACTTTCCATAGTAAACAAGCGTTGATTGCGATTGCACGCAGAAGCTGAACTGACATGTTTGCGTTCGGCGTGACCAGAATTGCGGAATCAGTGTGGGTCGCCTCCCATCAACATTCCTAGGTACATCTTATGAGCACTTCACGAAAAGTTGTTGTTGTGACCGGCGCCTCGCAAGGCATAGGCCATGAGATCGTCAAAGCGTTTCGTATGCTTGACTATTATGTCATCGCGAACGCTCGATCGATCAAGCCGTCGGACGACACGAGCATCCTGACGGTTCCGGGTGATATTGGCGATCCGGCAACGGCTCACCGGGTCATGCCTGAAGGACTCGAGCGCTTCGGCCAAATCGACACGCTGGTAAATAACGCTGGCATATACATTGGCAAACCTTTCACAGAACACACAGTGGCAGACTACACCGCAGTAGTGAACGTAAATCTCTCGGGGTTCTATCACATCACTCAACTCGCAATCGCCGAAATGGAGAAGCGTCGGAGCGGCCACGTGGTTAGCGTGTCCGCCAGCATTGTTGACGCGGCGAAAAGCGGCGTCTATTCCACCTTGGCAGCCCTGACGAAGGGAGGGTTGAACGCGGCCACCAAGTCACTGGCGATTGAGTACGCGGCGAAAGGGATTCGCGCGAACGCCGTCGCACCGGGAATCATCAAGTCACCCATGCACTCACCAGAAGCTCATGATGCACTGGGTGCCTTTCATCCACTCGGTCGCATGGGCGAGATGAGCGATGTTGCGAATGCGATTCTCTTCCTTGATTCTGCACCATTCATAACCGGAGAAATACTGCACGTCGACGGCGGTCAAAGCGCAGGACGATAACCATCAGCCAGCGCTTGTGTCGCGCGCACAGCGCGATCGCGTTCAAGCGAGCCGTCTGGGCGATTGCTAGCGAGCCCCCTAAAGGTTCGCTCCCTGCATCCGCTTCAAGTCGCCTTTCCGTTGAACATCGGCCTGGGGACTGCCTGGCTCAAGTGTTCGGGATAAGGCAACGGAGCAGCGGGCCACATCCCAAAGCAAAAGATCGCTCGAACAGTAACTGAACTCTCCGTTGCGTTCGC
Organism: Burkholderia sp. Ac-20365; assembly: GCF_017104715.1. Taxonomy (GTDB): domain Bacteria; phylum Pseudomonadota; class Gammaproteobacteria; order Burkholderiales; family Burkholderiaceae; genus Paraburkholderia. The sequence goes on along the minus strand of NZ_JAAGPI010000001.1, from coordinate 31,719 downwards.
AACGCTGGTAGGTTTATTCGGCATTCGTCCATACGGGGCGGCGAGTCTGTGGACCCAGCTTTCCGCGACGATTGAACGTCGCCACAGCGGCATTGTGGAAACGAAATTACCTGTGTGGATGTTCCGGGGGCGTCTCAACGACCCGGTATGACGCTCGCAGCGCACGGAACGCAAGGCGTGAGCTCGTTGTTCGTACGTGATCGTTGCTCGTAGGTGATTCATGGCGTGACTCACCTTCCATCCAGATCAATTTGAGTGGCGGACTATTGCATGTGCCTCTGCACCGTCAGCGATGGTCGGAACTCTCCCGTTGTCGAAGCGATGCTCCACGAACCGGCTTCGCATGTACGCGCAGATCGCTGCTGCGAGCATCAACAGCAGGCGGAAAAAATGGGCCTTGTGGTCAAAAAAAGCGCCGCCAGAATGCCCGCTGGCCGCGTCGATGCTACTACGAAAGCTTTAGAATCAGATGATGCAGCCGATCACATGTACTCGGAAGTTGCTGCTCAATTGCGGTCGCTACGCCAAGGAGCAGTCCCGGTCGCTTGGTGGACTCGGAACAATACCATCCCGATAAAGGCGCTGGTGCCAGCCCATACGCATAGGCTTCTTGAGCGATCGTCTTATCGTCCGCCCCATCGGCGAGCCTGAGCACCAATGAGAGTCCCGCGGGAAACACCTCGAGCCCCTTGGCTTCCAAGGTAGCCCGAAGGGCGTCGCTCCGAGCGGCATAGATGCGCTTCATGCGGCGTAAATGGCGCATATAGTGTCCGTCCCGAATGAATTCAGCAGTCGCTATTTGTACTGCCGGGCCAGGCGCGCTGCCAAGACATGCGGCGGCTTCGTCGAATCTGGACACCAACGTATCCGGTGCAACGACAAATCCAAGCCGAAGCGTCGGGCTGATGGTCTTACTGAACGACCCGATATGTATCACACGACCCGCTCGATCCAGTGATGCAAGCGCCGGCGCCGCGCGGCGTCGCAAGTGGAACTCGCCCAAATAGTCGTCTTCTATGATCCAGGCATCCGCGCGTCGCGCCCATTCGAGGAGCCGAACTCGTCGGGCGAGAGACAATGTTGGGCCTAAAGGCGCCTGTTGCCCGGGAGTCACGAGCGCCATCACTGCGTCCGGTGCGCACGCTTCGCCGTAGCCGACATCGAGCCCTTCCTCGTCGACGGGAACAGGGATTGTCACCAGCCGCGAAATCTCTAATGCCATCCGGCCGGGTACAAATCCTGGATTCTCGACCCAAGCCTTTCGGCCTTCGGCTTGCATCACTCGCAGCACGACGCCAAGCGCGCCCGAGAACCCCGCAGAAATAAATATCTGCGACGGCTGGCATTCTATGCCGCGAGACAACGCCAGATGCGCTGCGATCTCTCGCCGAAGTTCATGTTCCCCTCGTGGGTCCGGATAGGCTGCAGGCGCTTCGACTTCGTCACGTGCGGCGCGCGCTCGCAGCCGAGCAAACGACGCAGCCGGGAAACAGTCCGAAGCCGGCACTCCCATCTGAAAGACTGCAGGTCCGGGTAGGTAGTGTTGGTACAACGTGGAACGCAGATTCGTCTCAATAGAGTGCGTACGTTCCGCAGTTGCTCGCCTAGCGGTTTTTTGGTCAGAGACTCTGGTGCCCGCTGCACCAGCTGAAACGATCAGTTGCTCATCGGTTAGCCGCTCATACGCAGTCTTTACCGTGCCGCGCGCAACGCCGAGTTGCGCGGCCAAGTCTATCCACGACGGTAATCGGGCGCCAGGAACGAGTATTCCGCTCTCAATCGCACTGGAAATACTGTACCGAATTTGCTCGGATAGCGAAATTGTGGAAGTTCGATCAACCTTCAGATCTAAGTTAGTCATGGTTGATGGTACATAAAAAAATTATGTTCTTGGTTCTTTTCTCTGAACCTCTAACAGATCATGATTCTAGCGTCCAAGGAGCTATCCATGAAACTTCATTCTATTCTTCTCTCAGCCGCAGCCGCCGCGAGCATGACCTTCGCCGGGGCTACAGCAGCTCATGATGTCAGCGATAAGGTTAAGCCGAATTTCTCCGGAGCGATATCAAACATTCCAGGGAAGTCGCTGATCGCCGTAGAGGTGCTCTATCCCCCAGGCGGCGCCTCGCCCGCTCATACCCATGCCAAGTCCGCGTTCATTTATGCATACGTCGTCTCGGGTAGCGTGGTTAGCAAGGTCAACGACGGGCCCGAACGCGTGTACAAGGCTGGGGAAAGCTTCTTCGAGGAGCCTGGCTCCCTCCATGCTGTGAGTCGGAATGCAAGCAAGACCAAACCCGCGAAGCTACTCGCGGTATTCGTTGTCGATTCGGACGACAAGCAACTGACGACCAAGGTAAAGTAAATTATGGAAATGAGACTGGACTACATCAAAGCATCGCCGGGAGGCGTGAAGGCGTTCGGCAACGTGTACGGTTATGTCGTGCAGTCGGGGCTTGAAGACGTTCTCATCGATCTCGTTTATCTGAGGGTAAGCCAAATCAATGGGTGCGCATATTGCATCGATTTACACACTCGCGACCTCCTCAAAAAGAACGTCGCACCCGCCAAGCTCGCCCTTGTGCAAGCTTGGCGTGAAGCAGAACCGATGTTCAGCGGTCGAGAACGAGCCGCGCTGGCATGGGCTGAATCGGTAACTCGCGTGGAAATCACTCGTGTGCCCGACGACGATTTCAATGCCGCAGCCGCAGTGTTCGGCGAGAAAGAGCTCGCCGACCTCACGATGGCCATCGGCTTGATGAACGCCTATAACCGGCTCGCCATCAGCTTCCGCCGCGTCCCTGACTCCGTGTTGGCCGAGAAAGCATGAGCGGTGTCGAGCCCCCGATAAGATCGGAAAATGAGCGGCTCCGTTCTATGCTCTGAGAATGCATCATCATTTCCAGCTCAGAACGCAGCCGCATGCGATGGGGAAACGTTTCATACGGTGCAGGCCCGACAGTATTGAAATGCATTTTAACCCCTTCGCATGAAAACTCGCTTTCAGCGTGTCACGTGAGAACGCTATCACATCTGGTGATCGCCGTCTGGTCGATAGTCTGAAGGTAATGGGGTGCGAGCGTCGAGAAGGACGTTCTGATGCGGATACATACTCGCGTATGTAAAAGACAGACTTTGATTCTGTTGCACTCGTGACTCGTTAAAAGTCTAATTGACCTCACGGCATCTCACATCTCACAGATCCCGCAATCACGATCTGCGAATCTGAAGCATTGTCGAAAACTGAAGACTACCCAAGCCGTACATCCACAATCGATACTTGTTTTGAACTAGATGCAAGAACCCGGTCGATGGCCGAAGTTGGAAATAGTTCAATGTTACTGAGTAACGAGTTCCATGAAACGTATTTGGTCTTCAGCCCGCAGTCAATAGAATCTCGCGCACGACGATCTGGACAATAGATCGCGGAATGATTATTGGCAAAACCATCCATGGCACTTTCTAATTCGGAACGACAAAGTCAGTATCGGAAGCGTCGACTCGGCGTCGGAGGCAAGCACGAGCGCGTTTATTGTCTCGTATCTATCGCCACGAAGCGAAGTCTGGAACGCTTGGCATTTCATTTCGATTGCACCATTACCGACACAATTGAGAAGTTGATTACCGATAAGACGAATGAGGTGTTGAGTGCGCTTGATGAGGACGAACAGCAACGATTCTTTTCGCAGGGCTTCGTATCGAACGATGCCTAACTACGGCATCCAGTGCACACGCAATGGTTCAATGTGATGTGAAAGAAGCCGTGCAGAGCCAGATATCGCTAGTTATTAGATGGATAACTTGCTAAAAAACGTTATTGAATCGTGTAATCGGCCCAGGCGGCGACAAATCCGTTTGCCGTCCCGGCTCGAAGAGTGTCAGTTCAAAGCGTGTTCCGTGTGGTGTCAGACGTTCGGCAGTGAGTCGACCAGCGTGTGCTTGTACGATCGATCGGCAAATGATCAATCGCGCACCGATTCCAGTATGGTTGGTGGCGGCAAACGGCTCGGACGTGTCATCTGACAGCTCGCCCATGATCCCGGCCCCTGTATCCTCGACGGACAGTTTCACTTTCCCCTTCGCAACTACGCTTTTTATCGTCAAACAGCGTTCGTGATCGATGATGTCGTGCATCGCCTCGACCCCACTCACTACCAGGTTGAGTACGACCTGCTGTATTTGCACTTTGTCCCCCCAAACGTACCTAGGTGTCGCGATCTCGTCCGCAACAACCCGCACGGACAGCCTGTTAAATTGGCTCTGCGTGACTAGCAAGACCTCCTGAATCGCGGCATGCAGGTCAAATGCACAAAAAGACGGTGCTGAACGCTTAACCAAGCCCCGCAGCCTTTGAACGACGTCACGGACACACGCACTTTCTGATTGGATTCTCTCCAATTCTTCTTCGATTTTGAGGTGATTTGGGCCGTCTCGCCTCACGGCACTCAGCGCCGTAGCAGCACTGGTCGCAATCGAAGCGAGTGGCTGATACACCTCATGTGCGATGGACGCAACTAGTTGACCCATAGTTGCAAGACTCGCTACTCGGGCAAGCTCGTCCTTCGAGTCTCGCAGTTCTTGTTCCACAGTTTCTCGCTGCGCGTTGCTCTCCGCACTGCCAGCATGGCGCGTGGCGTTCTCAAGCAAAGCAGCCGCTTGCAAGGCGAAGACCTCCAGCACGCTACTCTTCTCGTCCGTAAATGCGCCAGACAGCAGATTGTTCTCGATGTACAAGATCCCGACGAGTTCAGATTGCTTTAGCAAGGGCATGCACAATACTGATCTCAGTCGTCGCCTGATTACATCGGGGTCTCGAGAAAATGTGCCAGTCCAGAAGGCATCGTCGAGTAAAACCCTTCGGCGAGTTCTCGTAACTGTCATGAATATACCTAACGGTATATCTGCTTCCGTCATGTTTCGCGATTCGATAACGCCGTCAACGCCATCCCATGAGGTTCGCACCTCCGCTTCAACTCGGAATTTCCCGTCTTGATGTAGCACAACAGCGCAACGTTGCGCACCAGCGTACTTCAGAACATTCCATGCGAGAACCTGCAGAAGTCGCGGTAGGGCAGTCTCACTAGACAGCGCACGTGATGCTGTCAAAATCGCTCTGGTATCAGGATGCACAGACTCAGATCCAAGCCCTTTCCGGGAGTGCTGACGTCCGACAACGCGAGTCATACGAGCCTCTACCTCTTGAGCCTTTCCGTTCGCGCCCCAGTGAAGATAGGCACATCTGGCGTCGCTAAGCAGCGTCTCGGATATGGTCGGCAGATTCAGGGACGCATAGAAATTTGCAGCCGTCTCAAGGGCGATCGCTTCGACCTGCACGAAATTCTGCTCGCGCGCGAGTCTAATCGCGAGCTCGTACAACGACTGTGCATCTCGTTCCCTACCGTGAACTCTGGCGAGCTCTGCAGCCGCTAGCGCAGCGCGATCCGCGAAATTATGATGACATGTTTCCGCGAGTGCTTGCAAATGCGCACAGTGGTTCTGCAGCGCGCTCATATGGCTCTTTTGCAATTTCTCATCTTTCGTGATGGAATATGCCATTGCTCTGCAAAGAGCACCATAGAACAGAAGATCTGCAGTCTCGATATGTGTTGCGGAAGCGCCAAGCAACTCAGTCGCCTTCTTCTCTGATTCAAGGGCACATTCCCAGTCGCGAAACAGCACGCAAATCTGAAGTCGATGGACCCAAAACGAAAATGCTCCCATACTGGTGCTGGCCATTCCTTGAAGGAGACCCTCGTTCCAATCGGCGTCAAGTCCTCTCGCTTTGAACGACTGTGCACAGCTATCTCTTAGTGTCGAAACAATCATCGACTGGGCCAAAATCATATCGACATACAGCTGAGATCGAGTGTTTCGCGTGAAGTCAACGGCGTCCTCGAGCACACGCATGACCTCCTCTAGCGGAGCACCCGAGAATAGTAGATTCGAAACGAGGTTCCTTTTAGAATAAGACCCGAATGCAATATCGCAGCTGGCATATTCCGCTTTTGCGGCGTCTTCGATATAGCTTTTAGCCGAGCGGATTGGCCGCGTCCATGGAATTACAAGCGAGCCAAAACACATCCCGACCTGTATCGCCAGTCTCCGGAATTTTTCCCGGGAGCTAAGTTCGAGCGCCTTTTCCCCGAGCAGAATGCCGCGTTTTACATCTCTGTTGCGAGACGCGAGTATTCCAGCCGCGTGAACGTATCCGTATCCCGATGCGGCACAACACCCATGTTCTACGCTCATCAGCGCCAACTTGAATGCAAGGCCAATTGCCAGGTTAGCGTTGTTACACAAAAGCGCCGGAAGAATAATTTCCGCCAACACATCCATTACCCCGGACCAATATGGGTCTGCGGTCCTCCAGACATCTGCACTTGTATCGATCCGCCCCTCGTCGAGATATCTGATTAGTCGCAAACGGTCTCGTTCAAGATCTTCATCGAGTGGACTATCCGAAAGGGGAATGCCAATTTCAGTGAGAAACGAAAGACCTAGTTCGACCGCGACTCGCGGTTTTCCGTCCGCCGTGTATGCCGCCGCACGTAACCTGACAACGCGAGATGTCAACGCCAAATCAAGGACGGAAGGCCCTTGATTTTCGAGTTGGCTGCCGGCACTAAACAACTCAACCGTCACGAACTCACTCCTGTCATCATTGCATGGCCCGATCCCATATACCACGCTCGTTCGTCGCGCAAGTTAAAGACTGTATCTCCCAAGCCGCTATCACGACGCGCGATCTGCTTGTCTATGTTCCGTCGATATCGCATAGATATTCAGAAACTGACCCGACGTCTGCAGACGCACGGCTCTACTCCTTGTACACCGAAGCACCCGAATGTGAAATGACTCGTCTCATGCTTGCCTGACGATTACCGATTCGTGGCGTTACTGAGTCTGGTCATGATCGAGCCTTCGTTCTCGCCAAATAACTATTTTAGTCCACCCGTTCTAAAATAGCGCACATTTGTGTGCACGCCATCACGAAATATTGGCGTGTCGACCATTTCGATGAGGATTAACCCTCGCGTCAATTAGTTCGCTCGTCGTGCTGCAGCGAAACTCAGACGCGAACCGGGGTTCATGAAAACGATTTTTACGTTAAGTCAATATCCACGCCAACTTGTGTGTCGACTACTTAGAAGATAGATGCTCACGTCATATTAGATGTATATCTATCGGACATTCTTTTCAGTTGATAACAGGGATCTCTCGAATAGCCACCGCCATTGCAATAAGCCCCGTTATCCTAAGCCCGCAACACGCACTGATTCGGCGGACTAAAACCGATGCCGCAGCGAAAGCTTGACCGCGACTTGCGTCTGCGTCGATGATAGCCCCAACGTGCTTATCGCCGCGACTGCAGCGTGGCCTGTCGAATCGATCCCCGATGCGTGCTGCCACACGCCGACCAGATTTATGTCAGTACGCTTGGACAGTGAGTAGTTTGGACCGAAATCAAACTGCTCATATTTTGCACGGGACGCTTTCGTGTAATCGAACGACGCGCCGATCAACAATGCCGGCGTGACGTTATAACGGCCGTTGATCTCGTAGCTATTAAAAGTCGCACTGCCTGTGTTCGGTGTAGAGACTGTATGGAGAATGTCCAGGAACCGTGCGTTCGTATAGACCAATCCCACGCTGCCTTCGCCGAACTTGTAAGATGCTGCCGCGCCGAAGATCTGCCACACATTCGCCGAAGCGTAACCGCTGTACACTGGAGTTTTGCTCGGGCTGAGGTAGCCTGACTGGCCTGGCGACAGGGCACTGTCGAGCACTGAGACAGACGGGTTATTGATGTTGTCGTAACCGAGCGCGGCAGTTAGCGAACCGATCGTGTATTTGAGCCCCAACGCATAGACACGCCCCGACCCGAAGTTACCTGCCACGCCACCCGGCGCAAACATACCGCTCGCCTCGAAACCGTAAACCTTCGGCGATTGATATTTAACTGCGTTATTCACGCGAAACGTCGAATTCAGATTATCGAAGTCACCCGGATGAGTGCCAAGCCACGCCCACATTGACGTCGCGGCAATCGCGCCGATGAGTTCCGTCATTGGGTCGTATTGGTGGCCGAGCGTTACGGTACCCCACTTCTCGCTGCCAAGTCCAACGAACGCCTGGCGGCCGAATTCGCGTCCACCTTGCAGCAGCTTGCCGTTCGACGTGTCGAAACCGTTTTCTAGTGTGAAGATCGCCCTCAGGCCGCCACCGAGGTTCTCGCTACCGCGCAAACCCCAGCGGCTTCCGTTAGTCTGCCCGTTGACCATTTGCACATTCGCGTGTCCCGACTGGTTGTTAACATATACGAGCCCAGATTCGATAAACCCGTAAAGAGTAACGGCGCTTTGTGCATGAACCGAACCCGTTACGAGCGGTAAAGTCAACATCGCGATTGCGGTTTTTTTCATAGTGTCTCCGGCTAAGCGAGTCCGCGCCTCCTCGTCGGAGAGCGAGGAAACATCAAACATCGCCAGGTTTCTGAGTGATTGTTTTGCAGACGTTTTTCGATGCATCAACCGGAAAGCTACGCAACCGGTTGAAAACTGAATCAGCGGCCTATCCGGCTTTGCTCGTTTGAACCGACACGTTACGAGAACCGTAGATGCGCCCCATTACGAACACGCCGAGACCGGCGACGAGCACGGGCCACGCCGAAAAGCGGAAGATCTCCGCAGGCGTCCAGTGCGCCGAATACAACATTCCCGCGATCAACGGCCCCGCGATGCCACCGAGCCGACCAACACCGAGTGCCCAACCCACGCCAGTTGAGCGAAGATTTAGCGGGTAGTAGACAGCTGCGAGTGCGATCACGCTTTTTTGCCCACCGCTGATGCAGAAGCCGGCGCAAAAAACCGTCGCCATCAACCACCCGACACTGCCGGAGAACGCACTACCGACAAGCCACATAAAAACGCAGCCTGCGATGTACATCACGGTCAGCGTCATATACGGGCCTACGCGATCCATCGCAAGGCCAAGCGGTACGGCTGACAGCACGCCGGCTATTGTGGGCAACGCCGTTACCCAGACAATCGCCGAAGGTGAATACTTCAAACCCGTCATCATCGTGGGCAACCAACTCTGCATGAAGTAGAACTCAGCGAGGTTGAGAAAGAAAATCATCCAGAGCAGCACTGTGCCGATTGACGTGTGACCTCGGACAAGGGCCGCGACGCTCGCACGCGTTCCATTCTGATCCTCGAGCCGGAAAGTACTGCCAAACGGCAAGTCAACGTGGGGGAAGAGCCTTCGCAATATGATGCGCATATGCTCGTCGCCTTGAGAACGCAGTTGGAGGAAGGCCAGCGACTCCGGCAACAACCACGCAAGCAGCAGGATCAACACTAGCGGCGCAATTGCTCCGACCAGCATCACCGATCGCCAGCCATAGGCGGGAATCAGCGCGCCGGCGGTAAGTCCCGCCGCGACGAAGCCGAGCGAAAAGCCGCAATAGACCAGCAGCACGAAGGTGGCTCGCAGCCGCTTCGGCGCAAATTCGCAGGTCAGCGCGACCGCGCTCGGTGCCGCCGCGCCCAAGCCGATGCCTGTCAAAAAGCGCAAGCCGATCAGTTCGGTTATGTTCGTCACGAAGACTGTCAGCATTGTGAACACGCCGAACAGCACCGTGCTCGTCAGCATCATGCGTTTGTGCCCGAAGCGCGCCGACAACGGTGCGATGGCAAGATAGCCGATCATCAGCCCGAACAGAGCGGCGGAGAAGATTGAGCCGAGGATCTCTCGCGGAAGATGCCAGTCTTTCGACAGCACCGGCACGATGTAACTGATCGCCTGCGTGTCGAAGCCATCAAGGAACATTAACAGCGCACAAAGCAGGACCACCAGACACTGTCCGGCGCCGACCTTTTGGCGTTCAATGACGTCGACTACGTCGACAACGGGGGGGAATGCCACGGGTTTGTCTCCTGGTTATTTTCTGCGGATGCGTCGTGTCTTCTACGGACGGATATCGGTGTGCACGAAGGCGTCGCTAAAAAAGTCTTCGTTAGGCAAGCCGGCTTCGACGAAAGAACGCTGGGCAGCACTCGTCATCGCTGGATTGCCGCACGCGTACACCTGATAGCCCTCGAGCGAATCGAAGTCTTCGAGCACAGCCTCGTGCACAAACCCACGGCGGCCAGTCCAGTCAGCCTGCGGCTCAGATAGCACCGGCACGAACGTCAGCTTGCCGCTCTTGTGCCACTTCTGCACCAGATCGAACTGGTACAGGTCTTCCTGACGCCGCGCGCCCCAATACAAATGGAGCGGACGTTCAAGCTTGCGTTTGATCACATCCTCGATGATCGACTTGATCGGAGCGAAACCTGTGCCGGTTGCCAGCAAAATCGCAGGACTGGTCGCTTCATCCTGCAGGGTGAATTCGCCGAAGGGCAATTCGATACGAAGCTTCTGCCCTTTCTCGAGCCCTCGAAGCACGCCGTCGGAAAACTTTCCGCCCGGCACGTGGCGCACATGAAGCTGCACACTGTCGCTTTCATGAGGTGGATTCGCCATCGAATAATTGCGGCGGCTGCCGTCTTCGAGCTCGATTTGCAGATACTGACCGGCACGGAACCTCGCACGCACGCCGGTAGGCAGGCGCAACTGGACGACGCTGACGTCCGCGGCGGGTTGCGTGACGCGATACACCGACATGTCGAGTGTCTTGCGCACGACTGGCTCACGCTTTTCGATCTTTCGCGGCGCGATCGTCATGTCGGATGATGGCCGCAAGCAGCACAGCAGCACCCGCTCAGCCGGTGCCGTCACGTCACCCTGCACAGTCGAATGGCCTGCGCCAGCAATCACGCCGCCTTCGCAGGTCGAACACACGCCTTTACGACACGAATACGGGACGCTGTAGCCTGAACGCTCGGCGGCGTCGAGCAGGGTTTCGCCCTCGGCACACGAGAATGCGACATCGCTTCCAGCGATGGAAATCTGATAATCCAAAACGGGACCTCAATGAGCAGTTAAGACGTATCAGGCCGCCTGTGCTGGGAACAAGGTTCCTGTCGCCACGAGACGCAACGCGCCCAGGAGTGGCGCTGCATCGGCTTGCAGCGTGCCAGCGATGTCGAAGCCGCTGCCGTGACCGACGCTTGAGAACACCACTCCCGCTCCTACTGACAGCGCAGCACTATGGCGCCCCGCCCTTAGCTTGACGGGAATGTGCCCTTGGTCGTGATACATCGCGACAAACACGTCGACCGTGGGATTCGTCAGCAACAGATCCGCTCCTTGCGGTCCGATCACATCGATGCCATCGTCCCGTAATTGGCGCGCGGCGGGCTCGGTGATGTCGATGTCGTCGCGGCCGAACAGCCCGCCTTCGCCTGCGTGCGGATTAATGCCCATCAAGCCAACGACTGGACGCTCGATGCCAATCCATCGCAGCGTTTGCGCGGCAGCTCGTGCAGCCTGCACGACGTGACGCTGGTCAATCCGCGCGAGCGCCGAGACCAAGCCTTCGTGCAACGTGACATGAACAATGCGCAGGCCGCCGCCAACGAGCAACAGATATACATCGTCGGCCGGCACGCCCATTTCCTGTGCGACAAAGCCGGGATATCCGCTGAAGCGCACACCGCTCGCATTAATTGCTGTCTCCGAATGCGGGCACGCGATCACGGCACCAACGCAACCCTCACGCGCAGCAGCGAGAGCCGCTCCGACGTAAGCAAGCGTCGCGGTTCCGGCAGCGGCCGCCACTTTGCCCGGCAAGAATGCTGAGGCGCTCAACGAGGCAACGTCGACCACGTCTATCGCTCCGGATTCGGCATCGGGCAAATCGTCGACGCGCACCTGTCGAACTGTCATTCCTGGACAACAGCGTTGCGCATACCATTGAATGACGTACGCATCACCGAACAGAACGACACGCCGCTGTGGACCTGCATCGGCGGCGTCGAACACACTCTGCGTGACGGCCTTCACTGCGATCTCGGGGCCAATGCCGTTCGGGTCGCCAATCGCGAGCGCGATGACTGGAGAGTGGCTATTCGGCTGCTTCATAGCGGCAGCGCCAAAAGCGTATCGACGCGCGAGCTGTCGCATACGACGATCCGTTCGCGCAGCTTCACGTTTCCATCAACGACCACGTACAAATCGCAGTAACGACCTGTGGCGAAGAGCGTCGTCGTGCCGTCACGCATGATGCGCGCTACCATGAACGAGGTTTCGCTGCGCACGTCCTGTTCGCTACTTGCGATGAGATAGGGCTGACCTAATAGATGCCGGTAAGCGTGACGCTCATAGATGTTGGCATCTCGAAGCGACGCGACGCGATCGATTAACATGCCCCGCGACGCGGCGTAAATCATGCTGCCCGCGAGGCCGCGCTTGTAGTTTTCAGCGGTCGTAATCTTGTAGATGCATGCTTCGGTAAAGAACTCCGGCCATTGCGACAGATCGCCATCATCAATGCACCGCACGTATTCGGCTTGGGCGCGCGCGATTAGTTGGTGGATGTCTTGCGCCATTTCTAGTATCCCATTGCGTTGCGGTAAGCCTTCCAGAAGCCTCGGATTGATGCTTCCGTCACGCGGCTTTCGCTGCTTTCAGCGCTATCGCCGCCCATCTCAATCACCGAGCGGCTGTCGCTGGCACCGTCGATGCCCCGCTGCACAAAGCCACCGACACATCCGTCTTCCATCGACACGTAACCGGCAGGCCCTACGAGATTGGCTTGCCGTAGACGCATTTCACGCAATTCGGGGGTATCGTCCGTGAAACCGAGGTAGGTCCAGTTCAGTTCGGTCTGCTGCGTTCCGCGCGGCAAGATCTGGCGAACCGCAATCGCATTCTGGATCTGTTGCAGCACAAAGCCGGGAAACACGGAGAGAATCTGCAGGGTTACGCCATCGCCGAATTCGTCAGTGCCAGCCAGCACTGACGTGTCTTCGAGCCGGTGCTCGCTTTCGGAGCGAATCTTTTGATCCGCGTAATCGCTGACAGCTTTTGCCGGGATCGTCGCCTCGGTGGTATGGTCGACAGCAGAGTAGCTGACGTGATGCCCGCCACTTGGATCAACGATGATGCCGCCGCGTTGCGACAAACGGTTCAACTGGAACGTCGTGAAGAACAAATGCAGGATGCTTGCGTGATAAGAATCCTTGACGTTCTCAAAGTAGAGTTTCCAATTGTTCGGCAGCATCTGCGTGAACCGGCCGAGCACAACTGGTGTGCGCCCCTCGAGCACACGTGCAATACGCTCAACGATATCCTCACCAAGATATTCATCAAGCGGCGCGACATCGTCGGAAAAGCTACCGAAGACGAGGCCGTGCAGCGTCGCAACCCGCAGCTTACGCAGCCCATGATTGGCCTCGCAAAAGTCCGACTTCATGCCACCCTTGCCGCCGATACCGTCCTTGAAAGCGACACCAATCAGGTCGCCCTGAAGGTTATACGTCCACGCGTGGTAGACGCAGCTGAAGTCCTTCGCATTACCCTGATCTTCCAAGCACACCATTGCGCCGCGATGCGCGCAACGATTCTCAAACGCATAGAGTTCGCCATCGGTGTCGCGCGTCACCACTACTGGCGTGTCACCGATAAAGCTACTTCGAAAATCCCCTGGATTCGTCAACTCCGCTTCAAGACACAGGTAGCTCCAGTTCGGGCCGCGAAAAATTGCGTCCTGCTCATCTGCGTAAACGTCTGAATCCTGAAACAGGCTGTAAGGGACCCGGGTGATGCCCTCGGACGGCCAGACGACACTGGCGCGCCGCGCCAGCTTGATTGGAATGATGTTCAAGTCGCTTGCTCCATGTATTGCACGGACCACTACACATTCCTGGGCTGCATCGCGATGCCAGTATTCACGCGCCGACAAAGTTGACAGGCCTGGTTAAATGTGTTCGAATACCGTACGTTGTTCGATATTTAGACTAAATATGACATCAGTCAAAGACCCTGTCAACGACCAGGCGGGCGCGTCGTCGCCCGAAGAAGACACTGAATCGGGCGGCAAAGTGCGCGCAAAGGAAGGCATGGCGGGCCTCGCCAAGGGGCTCGCGATCATCGAGGCGTTCGGCGCATCGACGACTCGAATGACAGTTTCAGATGCCGCGCACCTTGCTGATCTGAGCCGCCCCGCCGCGCGTCGGTGTCTACTGACGCTCGTTGATCTCGGATATCTCGGACACGACGGCAAATTTTTTACGCCCCTGCCGCGCATGTTGCGACTGGGTAGCGCCTACCTCAGCACCTCCTCATTGCCACAAATCGCGCAGCCACTCCTCACGAATGCCCGCGATGAATTGCAGGAGTCGGTGTCGCTGGCGGTCATGGATGAGGGCTACTCGGTGTTTATCGCTCGCGCGGAGGCGCTGAGGATCGTTTCGACCGGGGTCAAGCTCGGCGGGAGGTTGCCCGCCTACTGCTCGGCGACCGGGCGCGTGCTTCTGTCCGATTTAGATGAAGAGGAAATCCGAAGGCACCTCGGGCTCGTGCCGATGAAGCGCCTGACCGATCGGACGCTCGCGACTACCGGTGCAGTTTTGCAAGCTGTCGATCGCGCGGCGAAAGACGGCTATGCAATCAGTAATGAGGAACTCGAGATCGGCATGTCCGCGATGGCGGTGCCGGTGAGAAATCGTAGCGGCAAGATCGAGGCCGCACTCAGTGTTAGCGTGTTTTCGGGACGAGTAAGCGTGACGACTTTAGAGGAAAAATTTCTTCCGGTTCTAAAAGGTATCGCTACGAGACTGGAGCGGGCTCTTTGAGTGAAGAGCAACTTTGATCGAATATTCGCTGGACGGAGTGCGCCATGACTGACAGCGACCTTGAACTGTTTGAGCACCGCCTCGATCTTACGAGCGTGTGCTCACGCGGACTCCTATCGCGACACTAGCCATTGCGGCCTGACGGGCTCTTACCGGGTACACGCCAAAGTCGCGAAAATCTGAACGCGGCGTTTGCATGCCGTGCTCTAGCAATATCGATCAATGATCTCGAACAGACGACGGCATGATTCGGCGACGTGCTCTTCAGGCGCCGTGGCAACCCCAAGCAAAAGCCCGGGTAAGGACCGAGATGACGTCGCGAACCACGAAGACAAAGGTGACGGCGCCATACCAACAGTCATTGCCTCCCGAACGATCTGCACGTCAGGCGCGCCGTCGGGCAGCCTGAGAAGCACCGCGAGACCGGCATTAATCCATTCCGCGTTGTGCATTTGTAACTGCTCACATAGCGCGTCGTGCTGAACGGCATATAGACGCTTGAGCCGACGGACGCGCCGGAGGTAGTGTCCATCATGCATAAAACGCGCAGTGGCGAGTTGAACCACTGGTGAGGGCGCAGGGGCGAGCGTAGCGGCTACTTCCGAGAACGCTGTGACCAGATTCGGTGGTGCAACGACAAATCCGAGGCGCAACCCCGGGCTAATAGTTTTGCTGAACGACCCTATGTGGATCACCCGTTTGCCCTCATCTAACGACGCCAAGGCGGGTGCCGGTCGCCCCTCCAGTTGTAGCTCGCTGAGATAGTCATCCTCGATGATCCAGGCTTCGTTGGCAACCGCCCATTCAAGCAACTGAAGACGTCGCCTCAAAGAGAGGGTCGGCCCCAACGGAGCTTGTTGACCGGGCGTCACCACCGCCAACGCAGCGTCCGCAGCGTTCTCGATTCCGTAACCTACGTCGAGGCCTTCGGCGTCCACTGGCACCGGAACGATATTCAAACGAGCGAGCTCTAATCCCTTTCGTGTGAGAAGGAAGCCGGGCTCTTCCATCCAGACCTTCATCCCATCCAAACCCAACACTCTTAGTACAAGACCTAAGCCAGAACTGTATCCTGATGTGACAAACACCTGGTCTGGGAAACAGTGAAGGTTTCGGGAAATGGAGAGATAACCCGCGATTTCACGGCGCAGTTCGAACTCTCCTCGAGGGTCTGGATAAACGATTGACGAGAATGAGCCTGTCTTCAATAGATTTGATGCGCGCGCGCGCCCGAAAAGCTTTTCCGGAAAGCCTTCTAACGCCGGAATACCAAGCTGGAAGATCGCAGGCCCGGCCATCATCTCCTGATAGATTCTCATAAAGTCCCCGGGCTGCGGCGCTTCGGGTTGAGCGGCCGCCGCCTGGGGCCGCGGCGCGACTCGGGTGCCCGCCGCTCCGAATGTCTCGATCATCTGATCGTCGGATAGCCGCTCATACGCCGCTTGGACTGTACCGCGTGCCACGCCTAGCCGCGCGGCCAAGCCCTGCCATGAAGGCAGCCGAGCCCCTGGTGTGAGCAAGCCCGACGTTATCGCCCTGCTAATACTCATATGAATCTGGTCTGACAAGGACAGCTTCGCTGTCCGGTCGAGCTGAATCTGTAGGTCTGAGTCCATACTCTTGGTACACACAAAATTGAGAATCTTGGTTCTTCTATTTACGCCATCGATGGTACAAGATTTATACGTCAATATGGAGAAAACCAAGGATGATCATTCGCCAAATTTAAGCCGCTCTTTGTGCGACGGCCGGGTACTTCGTAAGTGTCGACGTTTCAGGGTATTGGCCCGGTAACATTTACGCGCGACCATTTGAACAATCGATCCGGAATCTGCCTGGCAAATCACTGAACGCGGTAGAGCTCAAGTGTCCACCAGGTGCTGAACTGGTTGCTCGCGTGCACACAAAATCCGCGTTGATCATTACGTGCGTGCCATCCAGCGCGGTCGCATCGTAGATCAACGACGGTGCCGTGGACGTGCCACACGCTGGCGACGCCTAGTTCGAACCGTCTGACACGAAACATCGTGCAAGCCAGAATGCAAGCAACCTCAAGCACGCAGCTGTTGGCAGTATTCCTCGTAGACAGCAACGCACTCTTGGAGTTCGCCCGTTCAAGCGGTCTACCACAAGCTCGTCGCACCCTATAGTGCAATGTTGATTTGTTATGCTTACGATTACTTCTTAGACATGCATACTTTCCACGGTATTCATCAGTGTAGCGTTGCCAAAACGGGTGTGCGGCTCTCCGTGTGCGAGAGCAACGCCAAGAGCTGAAGTGCATCGTGTACCGATGCGAAGTTGCTTGGCTGTCGCCGCCCCGTCGCGGCCGACCAACTGCGCAGTCAGTCGGCCCACGGACCGACTGGTTTGCGCCGCGTGCTGATCTTTTTTGTGTGGCGACGCCTGCTGACTGAAATGCGGTGCATCACCCGATGAGACTCATTCGTGCGGACCCCATCACAGCGAGGGAGAAAACACCGCCCACCAGCACACGCGAGAAACAGTATGCAGTGTGCGAAAACGCGTCGTACATCAACCCGCTCGTTCGCCCGCGCTTCACACCGTCACACAATTCTTGAGCACTTTGAGTTTCAGAGGTTCTATGTCCCAAGTTGACTGGCTTAGCCATCTACTGCAAATGATCACCATCACTGGCCAGCTAGAGGTACGCTGCTCATACGGCGCCCCTTGGCGTGTTGCCTGGGACAAGTCAGCGGCGCACGAGATTCCTTACCACGTCGTGCTCAAAGGTCGGGCGATTATTGAGGATCCTGAGACGGGGACGACCCGGGAGCTCTTGGCCGGTGATATTGTGCTGCTGCCGCACGGGTCGGCGCACGTACTGCACGATGGCAGCGGGTATGCACCGGCTCCTACCGAGAATCGCCAAGTTCCCGCTGGATGGACGTTCAGCGAGAATGAAAGCTCGGGCGAACATTTGGATATGTTGTGTGGGCGTGTTTTCATTGGGCCACCCCATGACCGCTTGATTCGAAATTACCTCCCCACGAATCTGGTGGTACGAGCCATGGATCCCCAAGGCGAAGAAGCCATCGGGTCCGCGTCCAGTCACCTGGCCAGTCTCGTAGCGCTGATGCGCATGGAGTCTGCCGGGGACAAGCCAGGCGGATACGCGATCCTTAACTCGCTTACCTCAGCGCTGTTCACATTGGCGCTTCGCGCCGCGAGCGAATCGAAACAAGCCCCGGCTGGCTTGTTGGCGCTTGCCGGTCATCCACGACTGGCACCTGCCATTTCAGCCATGTTCGCCGATCCCGCGCGACCATGGAATCTTCCTGACCTAGCCGAATTATGCAACATGTCGCGTGCGACATTCATGCGCCACTTTCAGGACAAACTGGGACGCACGGCTACCGATTTGTTGACCGATATCCGGATGAGCTTGGCCGCCAACGAACTAAAAAAACTAGAAACGAGCACTGAAGATATAGCCGACTCTGTCGGGTATCGATCCGTGGCCGCATTCCGGCGTGCGTTCACCGATAAGATGGGGATGACCCCGGGGCAATGGCGTCGTCTTGCGCATGGCGGCGCTGATCGCGTCGCTTCGGTAGCCCAAGCGGAATGAGGAGCCAAGCATCTCGGCGGACGGCTTTCGATCCTGCGTGCGAGCAATTGAGCCAACGATACGAATCCCGAATCCCGACGAGACGACGCGTGCCGTCCCGTATCGCATCAAGGTTGGCAGCCGCAATAACCCGGGACGGACCGGGTCATCATTTTGATCCTTTCTGACATTTTATTGAGACCACGTAGTCTCGAAATGGCTGACGCGCAGGCCTAAAGTAAAGGCTCCAAACCACCTGATAAAGGATTTGCACAGTGAGCCGAAGCGGTATCCACGCCATCGATTCGTCCGCCCGTGCCGTCGCGGATATCCACGCACAAACCAGACGGATCGAGGGTAGCGGTGCTCCCAACAAGGTCCCCGCGTTGGGCTTCCAGTCGCGGGCCTTTAGGCCATGCAACTCAAAATCGGCGGCGATCAGAATCCTGAATGACAACCGCTTCAGATAAAGCGATAGCACTCTTGTACCTCGCCCTATCCCTTCACCCAAAGGAATAAACATGAACAATGCCGTCATCGAATGTATCCTGAGCCGCAGTGCCGCCAAGTACTATGACCCCGCAGCCACCTTGAGCGACGACGAAATCCGAGAACTCGTGCGAATTGGCACCGCCGCACCGACGTCCTTCCATTTGCAGAACTGGCGTTTCATCGCCGTGCGCACACCCGAAGCCAAGGCTCGATTGAGTCCAATCGCCTGGAATCAACCCGCGATCACGGATGCAGCCGTCACCTTCATTATCTGCGGGCAGTTGGCCGATTCCAGCGTAATACCGGAACGTCTGGCTCCACTGGTTGAAGCCGGTGTCATGCCCGCAGAAATGGTTCAGGAATGGGAGACCCCCGCACGTGGCCTGTACAAGGACCACCCCCAACGTCAACGCGACGAGGCGGTCCGAACCGGTACCTTCGGCGCTGCAGCGATGATCTATGCGGCCCGCTCGATGGGTCTGGGCTCCACGCCGATGATCGGCTTCGACGCCGACGGCGTGCACCGCGAGTTCGGTCTCGCCGCAGACGAAGTACCAGTCATGTTGCTGACGGTAGGCGCGGAGCGGTCCGGAAACTGGGCACAAAAGCCACGCCGTCCCGTGTCGGACGTATTGGATCTGGTTTGAGTTTGTCGCCACGGAAGTAAGCGTGTCAACTAGTTAAAGGGCCGTTAAGTGCTGGTTGACCAGCATCGATCGAACACCTCAAGGCTTAGACACGAAGTACCACAACGAGTAACTTTCACCAAGATTTTATTCAATTAGTGAAATCAATTATCTAAGGATACCTACAATGTCGCGAACTATTACTCTGAAGCCGGAACAAGTGCCGGCGGAATCGAAACCGACTCTCGACGCTTTCACCAAGAACATCGGATTCACCCCGAATATGATGGCAAGCTTCGCGCAGAGCCCGATCGCATTCAACTCATGGGCCACTCTCCTCGGCTCTATGAGCAAGGCGCTCGACGTGAAGACACGCGACAGCATCGGTCTCGCCGTCTCCGAAGTGAATGGTTGCAACTACTGTCTTACGGTTCACAGCTTTACAGCAAAGCATATGGCCCAGTTGTCGGCCGATGAAATTATCCTCGCGCGGAAGGGTCACGCCAGCGATGCGAAGCGTGATGCCGCAGTTCAGTTTGCACGCAAAGTCATCGAGACCCGAGGTCAGGTTACTGACGACGACCTGAAAGCAGTCCGCGAAGCCGGCTACACCGATGCAAACGTCATGGAGATTGTCGCGCTCGTCGCCATGTACTCTCTGACGAACTTTTTCAATAACGTGTTTGATCCTGAGAAAGATTTCCCCGCTGTTACGCCGGCCGGCGCGATCTGAAGTCTCCCGGTTCTATAAACCGGCTCCGAAGAGCGCAGATGTTCGCAGTAATCCGAGCGTAATGCCGAAGCCCGGACGCATCCACGAAAGAATCCCGGGAATGCATCTGGGCTGTTGGTATGGGCCGACAAGTCTAGGAGAAGCAAAGTGACACTCAATCATGCAATTTTCACTCGCTGGCCGGCGAAGTACCCCGATCGGCTTCAGCTCTTCTCCCTGCCTACCCCCAATGGCGTGAAAATTGGAATCATGCTGGAGGAGACGGGGCTCGCCTATGAACCGCACCGAATTGATATCTTGGCGAACGAAAACCAAGATCCTGCATTCCTTGAACTCAATCCGAATGGCAAAATTCCAGCGATCTACGATCCAGATGGGCCAAGCGGTCGACCGCTTGCCTTATTCGAATCTGGCGCAATCCTAATCTATCTCGCGGAGAAAACCGGGCAGTTACTCTCTACTGATCCGGGCAAACGCTATGAAACGATCCAATGGTTGATGTGGCAGATGGGTGGAGTCGGTCCGATGTTTGGTCAAGTCGGATTCTTCAACAAGTTTGCCGGCAAAGCCTATGAAGACAAGCGACCGTTGAACAGATACGTAGCCGAATCAGCACGACTCCTCGGTGTGCTCGACGAACGGCTCGCCGGTCGCAATTGGGTGATGGACGACGGTTTCAGCATCGCCGACATCTCACTGCTCGGCTGGGTGCGTAATCTAATCGGTTTCTACGAAGCGCGTGACCTCGTCGATTTCGACCGCTTCACAAGCGTCCAACGCTGGTTCGACCGTGGGCTCTCCCGTCCGGCAGTCCTACGAGGGCTACAAGTGACCGCGGCCTAAAACTTGCCGATCGAATAGGCGATAGAGAAGACATTAACTTTCCGCCGCGAGCCGCATGTCCGGCTTCGATTGTGGGGTGGGTCCGCCAAGCTCATCGACGAAAACGGGTGTAAAGTTCTCGACGCGACTATTGAAAGCGATGGACGGCGACAGGTGTAGAAGCATCGCGCAAATATCACATCATTGCTGTCCCATATCTTCAGGAGTATTCGATGCAAACAGTCAATATCAGGCCGATCGAAAGTAACGATTTTGATATATGGCATCCGCTATGGAAAAGCTACCAGCGCTTTTATGAAGTAGATATCCCCGAGTCGGTGACGCTTACAACATGGACACGCCTCTTGGATCCATTGGAACCGATGCATGGCGCGCTTGCCATGGTGGGCGAACAAGCTTTAGGACTGGCGCATTCCCTCTATCATCGATCTACCTGGACAGAGGGAGACTACTGCTACCTTCAAGATCTGTATGTTGCCGGCGACGCCCGTGGTCGCGGAGTCGGTCGAGCGCTAATCGAACACGTTTACGAGAACGCGAAGCAGCGCGGCGCACCGCGTGTCTACTGGACCACCCACAAATCGAACGATAACGCAATGCAACTTTACGACCGCATCGCTGACCGATCGCATTTCGTCCAGTACCGGAAACTATTCTCCTGACCCGCTGACCCACATCTGCCGGAGGACTTGCTCGATACCTCGCTATACCGCGTAAACACGACGACCTAGCCCTCGTTCACTACCGTTGATCCGGTGCGCCTTCCTGCAGGTTCGTCACCGTCATGGATATATCCTGGTTGTGACCTGTTGCTTGCTGCGCTTGGAGCACCAGTTCGTCCACTACCTTTGCTTTTCGAGGCGTATTGGGTGTGCTTTCCAGTATAAGTTAGCCAGACAGGACTCTGAATCTCGCTCGAAAGGTAAGCCCCTCGCGGCAGCTTCGTTTCCCACTTTCGCGTGTCGCGAAGATGGTCTGCTGCGATCGCTCCTAGCTTGGCGCGACGCCCGGCGAGCCGGCGCTCCAGTCGGCGGATTCGTTTGACGACGGTTTTGCGCTCGTCCTTGCGCGGCCCACGCGTGCCGTTGAGTAGCCCCTGTAAGTCGATGACTATAGCAGTGAATATTCGCGCGGAGATACCGTGTTAGCAACGGAACGCGTGCTTGTTTGTTTAAAGGCGACAGGCGCGTCTGTGTGGTCGCCCGCATCAGACGGTCAACGCGCGGCTACGCGAGCCGTACGGTCGGGATGAAAGATCGTCAAGACTTCAACCACGTCTTCTGCGAGTTGCTGCTCACTGCTCGCATCCGCCACTGTATCCCGGACAACCACTCCCACGTCAGAGAGCTCGCAACTGCGAGAGAGCAATTCGCTGTCGAAACGTAGCAACCCATCCTTAACGACGACCATCTTGCAGCCGAAGCGACCCCGAAGGATTTCGAGCAAGTATCACGCTACAACCCTTTCTTCCGGTCGTTCAGCCCACTGCCCAGGTTAGCCATGATCCATTGAGCCGCAGATCGCCTCGTGTTTGATCCTTTCCAGCATTGAATTGAGCAAAGGTCGTCTCGAAAACGTTACCCGGTGGCCCTAAAGTAGAGCCTTCCGAGCAGTTGATGAACGAGTCACGCTATGCCCCGAATCGCTATTCGCACCTGTGAATCAATCATTGGTGCCGCCACCAAGTTACACGCGTGGACCAAGAAGAACACAGATGTCCGCGCACCAAAAATGTTCGCGATGTTGGGCCACTTCGGTCCAGCCTCTTTGGTGACCCTCAACGCCGAAGGCGCGTTTATCACGGGTAGTCTGCCCGACGCCTCGCTAGCCGTGGTATTCACCGTCGTCTCAAGTATCTCGAACCGATTCAGAGATAAAAACGACAACTCCCCACCTCCAGAGTAAACATCGGAGAGGGGATGTAGTTATACAAATAGATCTAGTCCACAGATGCATCTTCCTCCAGTTTTATATATTCGAGTCGAAGTAAAAATCCGCGACTACGACTTAAACATTTGAAATTGCGCTCTACACAAATACACGTTCGATTCGAATTGATAATGTCAAAATGATCAGTCACTTAAATCAATCTCGTCTCCAAATCGCCGAAAAAAGCGTTGGATCGCTTTCCTCAATGGCCCTCCTGAGATGGACGCTGGTGATTGTCTTCCTTTGGTTCGGTGGATTGAAATTCACCACCTACGAAGCCAACGGTATCGCTCCGTTCATCACCAACAGCCCCATCGTGAGGTGCTTGCACGCTCTGTTCGGAGTTCAAGGCGCAAGCGATGTCATAGGTGTACTTGAGATATCGACTGCGGTCGCTCTTATCCTCGGCGCCTTTCGCCCGATATTCTCCGCATTGGGAGCTGCGATGTCAGTCGCGACCTATGCCATCACGCTCACGTTCCTCCTGAGCACACCGGGCGTAACAGAAGTGTCTGCAGGTGGATTTCCCGCGATTTCGGCACTGCCTGGCCAGTTCCTTCTTAAGGATCTTGTATTGTTTGCGGCATCCCTCGCTCTCCTTCTAGCATCTATACAGAAATCGCCCGGCACAGTCAGAAGTCGCGACGTGCACAGATAGCCCCAGTGTCGCAGACAACGAAATTTCGATGCTACACGGATGATCCTCTTATGGAGAAATGCATCATTAATAACCGACATACTTCAACGCCAAACCTGATGCAGAAATAAGTTGCTCTGCGTTTTCAACCTTACATCATCACGGAGTCTAAATTGCGCTACCAAATCATCGGACTTACATTGCTAGCAGCGTCATTTTCTATAACGATGCCTGCCTTCGCGAGCGGCTACGGTCCGGCACCTTTCTATCACCCCGCCGATGCCGCCCCCGCATCACAACGTGGTCCGAGCTCAGCGACTCCTGCATCCGAATCCGCGAAATTTGACACTCGCGAATCATATGGTGACGGCGCAACTATCAACACCGAGTCAGGTTCAAAAGCGAAACAATCTCCCGGAGTCCACTACCACCATTAAGCCGGATTCAAATCAACCGCGCATCTTATGTACAGCTTACCGCCCGAGCCTGATTAAAAGCAAATCTGGCATCGGCGCGGCTGACTCTGACAAAGAATCTTCCTAATTGGCAGCAATTTCATTCCTGCCGTAGTTCAGGTAAAGAAAGCCGCTGACACGAGAACCTTATTCCGTTACTGGACCCAAAGGTTGCTTCGCTAAAAAATCCCCGCATCAATACGTTTCACGAACCGCTTCGGGGTGAATTTCCTATACGCACGTATAGTCAATGCGATACTCCATGACTACACGTACCCTAGTACACTTGTTCGCCACACTCGACATAACATTTTCGTTGCTTCAATATGAACGTCGGAATCCTGGAGCCGTTCGTCCGATTCCGTTGAAGGTCAATCCATAATCAAAACGCGAACAAGTGAAGCTAATTAAAGGATTTCTACAGCATCGGGCTGCGCATACATCTCTCGGGTTAAGGTCTCGCTTACGTATAACCACTGCTTCTTTGTTCTTGCTGTCACTGGGTGCGCCCGGGATCGCGCGTGCAGATCATTTTGGAGTTCAAGTCGCAGGTGGCATCGCAAACAGTCACGATGTGCATGAGAATAAGGTCGATCTTGCTGGAGTATGGGATCCGAAGTGGTCATGGTGGGCGATCGCCGGCTGGCACTTCACGGCTGTGTTCGAAGCGCATGCGGCTTACTGGCACTCAGGTGCGGCAGATGCGCATAACAACATTTTCGAGTTTGGCTTAACACCCGTCGTGCGTTTCATCAAGAACAGTGGAGCGATTCGTCCTTACGTCGAAGCTGGAGTTGGTGTCCGGTTGCTTTCTCATCCTTCCATATCTAGCCACTACACCATGTCCAGCGCTTTCCAGTTTGCCGACATGGTTGGCGTCGGCGCTAGTTTCGGCGGTCGCCAGCAATATCAGGCCGGATTTCGCTTCCAGCATCTATCGAATGCCAGCATCAAGGAACCGAATCCTGGCATTGACTTTGAACAGCTATATGTTCAATACAATTTTTGATTGCTCTAATCATCACGGATCGCACTCACCTCATCGGATTCCTTGTCGACGCAGATTACGGGACTCTTCCTGCGGGTTGTTATACGGAAATGCGCGACTATCCTTAACCTACATATTCGAAACTACCCGCAGAATCGCAGCATGGACAACGAGCGACGTAACCTGATTGCAAACACACTAGCGCTTGCTCGCGCAGCGGGTCCGTTTGCGAACGCCGAACAATCAGAGTCTGAGTCGACGCGCATTTGTTCGACAGGTACGCTTCTTTCTGACTCTTTCTCAAGAATACGGCGCGGCTGATCCGGCCGCATCGGGTGGCATGAGCCGGTTCGGAAGCCGCATCGTCGAACTCCTAGAGGCATGGCCACCCACCACCGCTTATCGCCATCTGGCCTACCTTGCGCGCCTTGAATGGCTTATTCAACTAGCCCGCTGTGCGCGAAATGCGACGATCTGGCCAACCGACCCATGAGCTAGTTGCGTACCGGAAACGTTCGGCGACTCTTCGATTCAGCTTCATTCCGCTGTTCAATTTCTACATACGTCTACGAGCGCCGCAGATCGTTGGCTTGCCGTACACGACTCCAGCACAAGCCTAAAATCGCTTGAGGTGGAATACTCTCAATGGATGGTTGTTTCATGACCGCGCTCGAAACCTGAACTGATCGCGGTCACGCCGAATGGGTTCATGACGCTGGGTGACCTTCGCACCGGCACCACATTGGGCGAGGCTCTCGACGCTGCACTCACGCGCGACCCAACTTTTAACTTTGCGCGCAGCTCGCGCGCATGGATCGGAGACGGGATTATAGTCTCGCCCGTATTTGCAAATACCAGGGTTGAATAAGGGACGGGCGATGTGCGCAACGGCAGGATTGCCTTCACGTAAGACCTGCACACGTCTATGCACATAAACTCGACTTCTGCCATTCTTCGACAGAAAACGTTTCTATTGTGCATATGCAACATCTCATCAAAACGACTGCTCTTTATCTGTCGAGGCAACGCGAAATCGACTCAGATCAATCGCATAAATGCTGCAGACACGGAGTCAAAAGTAGTATTGACTCGAACGCAAAAAAAGTCGCGCCACACCCTTACTACGTAGGGTTCAGTGCGTTGAAAACAAACTCACTTGATTCAATTTTTCCTGCTAACAACTCACCATCCTCATGCGGCCCGGAGGACCTGCTTCCGTCTTGCTCCAAGAAGCCATGAGACGTTTTGAGTGATTTCAACCTCGGCGAGCCCGTTGCGACAGGGATGCACGCATGCATTGCCTAAGAAGATCTCCGGGCGTTTTTGGCGTGAACGAATATCCCAGATGGATAAGCACTTCCATCAGATCGAAGCGACGTTTCGCTGGTTTTCGGTAGACAAACGTGATCCGAGCCATCCGTTTAGACCACCCCACTTCCTACCCGGTAATTATTCGCGGCCAATCGGAACACTCGCGATGAGAATTCAAGCGACGCACTTAGCTTCGCACGAGTAACCGCAATGTCATTCGCTTTCGGGTTTTCCCCTGCGAGATAAATGAACTCTGTGCTATGGATGCCGATCACGGAAAATACATGGCGCAGATACGGTGTGACGAAGTCAGGTTGACTCACTCCTTCGCCAACGCATGGACTGTCGGATCGCACAAGAACCAGCGTCGGTCGGTCCTTGAGCAATCCAATCTTTCCCCGATGTGCACGTTTGAACGTCCGGCCTTCGCGTACAACGTGATCGATCCACAACTTCAGTACCGACGGGACGGCAAAATTATGAACCGGCGTCGAGATAAGCACGCAGGTACTCCTCTCAAGTTCATCGATAAGTTCGTCTGAATCCAGGATGTCATCCGAAGTATGCATCGATGACTCAAGGCGAGCTTGCCCATACGCGCCCGACACCGCTCGCAACCGACTATTCGCAAGGCTTCGCCTGATCACATGAATTTCTGGACGTCCGAACTGGAACTGATCAACGGCCTCCCAATTCAACTGAGTCCCCAGCGACTCCTCACCGTATGGGCTACATTCCAACAAAAGAAACGTGCTCATTACCTAACCACCTGAACGAAATTCAACCTCTGATTAGCGATGCTTATCGAATCTAAACGCGCTCACTCAAACACTATCGCGAACGGGAAAATCATACTGCTTTGCTTCGCCTAATTGTTACCAATGAAATCGATCTTTACTACAATCCACGACCGGGTTTGTCTGTAATGGTCACTACATCATCGCTGCTGGTGACGCACCGGTACTGCGAGGTTATTCTTTAATCGATGTGTCCCGGCGAAGCTACAGCCCGAGGCCTCCTAGGCCTATCGAGCAGTCAAATCGTGCGCAGCCGTCGTCACGCCCGGCAAATGCTACGCGCCCGTCGAGGTTCGCCCCTTCCATCACGGCATTGTCCGGAATGCGATCTTTGACCATTGTCGAAATGATGCCAAGAGGTCGTCCGTCTCGGAAAATTCCTTGTTGTAGAGCAACCAGTTTAGGGATTTGGCGACCCATCCGATAGGCACAAGATGTATCTGTTCGACTGGGACATCATAAAGACCTGCCCCAACTCAAACGAAGTCAGAAGTCACGAATCGCGGGTTCGTCTGCCGTCGAGCCGGCAAATTCTCGACATCAGAAACGAAGATTAGTCACAACCCGTAGTCGATCGACGCATACCTCTTTTTACCTAATGCAAGGCCGAACACGGTACTTGACAGAAAGTCACCTGTTATCAGATGCGGATTGCGGACACGACGCTTCTTGTTTCGCGCAGGCTCCAACGGGATTAAGGTATCGGGCGGTATGCTTTCGCGCTCTGCCATCGAAGTCCCCGCGGAGGTCGGAATGTCGGTTGTTCCGCAGATGCCCTCAATAGCGGTGTGGGAACGATCCGCACCACTCCAGGTGTCGGCCAAGCGGTCGTTGGCAAGACCGATGTTACGCACGCTTCCTTGCACCACCACGAGGGATAGCGAGAACCTGCTGACGCCCGCAACACGATTTGCGCACCGAGACGGTCTCCATTACCTTCCGCCGAAACCGCTGACTCTTTCTGCTTTCACGACTACAAAGCGCCACACGCATCGTTCAAATTGTTTCGTCCATTCAACAATCGACAATTACTTTTTACGCCCGCTTCCTACACCGGCATCCGATCCCCAGCCCCATACACAGCCGAAGCCAAAATCATAGCCTGTGCGTTTTGTGGCGGTGCATTTGTGTAGGCCGGCCTGAAAACGTCATCGCCTTTCTGAATGGCAACACGACTGACCACACAATGGCCGGCGATGCGCGCTTTGGTGATACGCCAGGATTGATGCCCATAGAAGCATCTCCCCGGATCGCGCCAGTGAATGATAAGCGTGGAATTGGTGGGCCGCTCGAGGATGCGAATTTGCACATTCCCACTAGCGCGATACGCCGTAGGATAGCTCCTGGCCAACGTGGCACTGGCCTGATTACGGGTAGATTCTTCGTCGATCTCAGCTCCCAGCATCTCAATAATCCGAAGCCACACTGGTCCGCTTCTTACATCGTCATCAATGTACATTGTTGTTTTGCCTTTACTATGCTCAAACCTCTAACCAGTCAGTAACACCGTTTAGTCAACGTGTAGATAAGGCGGTGTGGCACGAGCGTGACTCAAAGCTGTCTTTGTCGTAAGAGAGAGATGTCACAATAGAGCACACATACCCACGAATAGCGCAATGTTCTTCTCGCGGAATCCCTTCAAATAATCTCCACTGTAAAGGGCGGTGACCCTTCTCTGATACAAACTAAGCCTTCAGGCAAACCACATAGCCCGTCTACCTAACTTCATCGAGAAGCGAAATATTTACGGCGCACCCCACAGACAGTGGGTGGGATGTTGGCAGTGCGCGTAAAGGTTCGGAAAGCGCACCAATTCGCTGACATCGAAAAAATCTATCGGGTATCGAAAGCGGCGAATCGATGTGTGGACTTCAGTTTTGTACCCCAGCCTTCGCCTGAGAGACGATTGGCACATCACATAGACGCTGGGATCGCATGACGTGTTGATCCTAGGCCCGTGGTTGCACATATTCTTCGGCTAGCCATCTACGCCGGAATCAATAGCGTTGAGCGAACACATCGACAGAGGCGTCAAGACGAAGTAAATCTCAGCCGCCTGTCTGCGTGAAAATGACAGATGCTCCCTCACAACGCAAGCTTCGTGGGTGATGAGTTCTACGCGGTCCGGATTGTAGATCGCTTGATCGAGATGGCTAGACTATTTCCAGTTTTTTGCATGACATTTAATGCGTTACTGCGTAACGATTTCGATGACGATGTACTCGTCTCGTTCACGCGTGCCTGCTGTCAAGGTCGACCCGCTTGCATATCGTTACCGAGTAACAATGCCCGCGCAGACCAGATCAAGCGCAGATCAAACGATGACTCTCGGTCTCAATCATCACTTCAAGCAACGCGCCCCGCAGTAGTTCATCAAACAGACGAAATCTCGGCAGGGAGATTGTGTGCCACCTTGACTATACGGCGAGTAGTTGATTCAGATTCCCTGATTACGTCAGTACTTGGGCAAAATGGACTTGCTAGCAAGTTCTACTCCTTTTCCCGCTCGGCAGCACAGCAGTGATCGACGTCATGGTGACGTGCAGGTTACGCAATTGAAAATTTTCGAGAATAATGACCTACTCTACAAATCCCAAAAGTCTCTCTTCAGTCGGGACATTGCAATGGACTTACCTCTGAAATCGATCAAAAGCCGGGAATCGCCTATTTATCTACAGTTGTACTGGCGGTTTCGGAATGCTATCGCGGACGGAAAACTGGCTCCGGGCGACCGTGTCCCTTCGATTCGGAGCCTCGCGAGTGAGTTGAACGTGGCGCGCGGGACTGTCGAAGCTGCATACGAAATGCTAACCAGTGAAGGATATTTGATAGGGCGCGGGCCCGCGGGCACCGTCGTTTCTCCGCAACTTGATGGTCGCATTGCTGCTGCCCCGCGAATTGAGTTGACGGCACCTCATCTGCCAAATCGGACCAAGACCTCTGGTTTCGCCTCTCTGCAGCTGGGCTTACCCGCACTGGACGCGTTCCCCCGGAAAACCTGGGTGCGGCTCTCCGGGCGAAACTTGCGCGCGATGAACTCAGGAGACATGGTCAATGCGGAGCCAAACGGATATGAGCCGCTACGTCGGGCGATCGCAGCATATCTGGCCGTTTCTCGCGGCATCGTCTGCACACCGGATCAGGTCTTCGTAACGGCGGGATATCGGGGGGCATTGGAGCTGGCTCGACGCACCCTGTTTAAGCAAGGCGATACTGGTTGGTTCGAGGATCCCGGTTATCTGCATGCTCGGCGCTTCCTTGAGGATGCCGGTATGCGATTAGCTCCAATACCCGTGGACGAAGATGGCCTAAACGTGGAAGCGGGACTTCAACGAGCCAAGCACGCACGATTCGCCGTAGTTACTCCGACGCATCAGAGTCCGTCGGGTGTCGCCCTATCACTCGCCCGTAGGTTAGCATTGCTTGAATGGGCCGAAGCGCAGCGAGCCTGGATCATCGAGGATGATTACGACAGCGAGTTCCGATATCATGGCCGTCCTCTCCCCCCTCTAAAGACCCTCGACCATGGAGGGCGCGTCCTCTACGCGGGTACGTTTAGCAAGGTACTCTACCCTGGATTGCGCCTGGCCTACCTGGTGGTTCCGGAACGGGAGGTTGGCAAGTTCCGCAATACGATGGCGCAACTTGGCGGCAGCCCCAACCTTTTTCAGGCCACGGTGGCGGATTTCATGGACCTCGGACACTTTGCACGCCACATCAAAAAGATGCGGTCACTCTATCCAACTAGGCGGAGTTACCTGGTTCAGGCCCTGAAGCATGTGTTTGGTGACGCGTTGCATATACCGGACCGCGCTGGCGGCATCCACGTGCTTGCATACTTAAAGCCGAAGTATAACGATAAGGTGCTGGCAACCGAGGCAAATGCCAACGGCCTAGCGGTCATGGCTCTAAGCGAATGGCAGATATGTCCCGGATCTCCCGCCGGTCTGCTGATGGGGTTCGCGAATATCACCACGGCCGAAGACGCGCTTGAGCACGCACTTCATTTGCGAAGAATCTATAACGAACTTTTGTGATCCGGCCAACAACCTATGGTTTTCATCACAATCCTACGCGTTCAGAGGAATCTCCAATGCTTTAACTTGGTCGATCAACACCAAAAATTTGGACTGCGACGACGAATCAGTTCCTGATTAGAGAAATCGGTCTACCTCTAGCAATCCGACACCACCATCGGAAATGAGCCAATCGACTTTCATGCGTTACAACGTAACGACTGCTTTGACTCGCAAATCAAGTAGCGTAGAATGGCTTGCGGGTGAAATTTAAGAATTATTTCAAGATGTGCCGCAACACATAGGATTGCGAGACAATAGTTGTCTCAGTTTGAACCTCCTCCTCGGATTTGTACGCTCCGAGGATTTTCAAACGCCGGCGCGTGCCGGCGTGCTTTTTTCACTCCGCACAAACTTCTCAACACGCGAATCTTCTGTAAGCGTGGCAGCAGCCTTGCAATTACCCACTTCTTTTTAGCGCGAGCTCATAGCCGAACTGAATGTCAGTCAGACGTCGCATCCCGCGCCACATCACTGTATTGCCAGGCGGAGGGTCGCTGGCGCGCGCAAGGTAACCGCC